>JAFQZK010000037.1 GCA_017405965.1 Muribaculaceae bacterium
GCAGCTCTTTTCCACTGATTTCGGTCTCACAATACTCCTTGAGTATCTCCAAAATCTCATAATCCGTTCTTCGTTTTACTGTTCTCATTTTAGTCCTGATTTTATCTGACATTTTTGTCAAACTATTTCAGGACGATACACTAAGGTTATTAGACAACAGGAACAACTGTCAACAACCTAAACAACAGAATTATATATAAAAAAAGTTGTTTTAGTTGTATGATGTTGTTCCTGTTGTTTGAAAAAACTTGGCTTCGCGGCGATGTGTGTATCAGTCCAGGATGCGGGGTTCGGGGATTTCCTTGCCGCGGCAGAAGCGGACGGCGATGTGACGGTCGTCGCCAACGTAGATGAAACGTTCGAGGCGTTGGGTCAGTGTGTAGTTGCTGTGGTTGAGGTCGCTGTCGTCGATAACGAGGGCATCAAACTCGTAGCCCGGCTCAAAGCTGCCCACGCGTCCAAAGAAGCGGCCTGCCGACTTGGTGGCGATCCAGAAGGCCTCGGAGAGCGACAGGAAGTGATCACTCTTGTACTTTTGGTAGTAAAGTTTGCTTTGCTGGATGGCATAGACCATCACGCGCATGATGCTCATGTCATGGCCTCCGCTGATGTCGCTGCCCAAGCCGACCTTGATGCCCTTGTCGAGGAAGGCGCGGATGGGAGCAATACCGGTTATCAGGTTGATGTTCGAGGTGGGGCAATGCGCCACCATCACGTTGCGACGGCTCATCAGCTCCAGTTCTTCGCCTGCACTGAAGACGCAGTGCGCCATGATGGTTGGTGTTTGCCCGAACAGGCCATAGCGGTCATAGGCGTCACCATAGAAGCGGCTCTCGGGCTCCAACTCCTGCACCAAAGCGATTTCACCCAAGTTCTCAGACAGGTGAGACTGCACGGGTACTTGGTACTTTTGTGCCTGTTCGCCGCAGGCCCGCAGCATGGCTGGCGAGCATGAGGGAATGAAACGTGGCGTGATGATGGGTCTGACGAGAGCGTCGGGGTCGTTCCACTCGGCGATGAGCGCCTCGTTACTAGCCACGGCCTCATCGACGGTCTCCAGCAGGGCGTCGATGGAGTTGCGGTCCATATTCACCTTGCCGACCAAGGCCCCCATGCCTGCCTCACGGAACAGTTCCATGAGCAGGCGCGTGCTCTCCAGATGGGTGGTGGCGAAGGTCGCGGTGCGCATCGTGCCATAGCGCCACAGGTCGTGCACAAAGCGGCTGTATATGCGCCTTGCGTAGCGCGTGTCACTGAATTTAGCCTCCTCGGGGAAGGTGTAGCTGTTGAGCCACTCCAGCAGTTCCATGTCCATGGAGATGCCCTGGTTGCGGTACTGCCCCGCATGCACGTGCATATCGTTCATGGCCGGGATGAGCAGGCAGTCACCGTAGTCAATCACTTCTTCGGGCTGCTGGCCAAAAGCGTCGGCGCTAGTAGCCACGTCCACGACACGCCCGTTCTCGACGCCCACATAGCCATGTTCCACGACCTCGAAGCGATCCTTCTCGCGAGTAAAAATTATGTTAGCCTTGTAAAGTTTCATAATGTCTATTTATAATGGATACAGATTTTGAGTAATTGCTTGTTGCAAAGATAACCAATTTTTTTATTCCATGGATTTTTTATTGTCAATTGGGTGCTGTTTCAAGAAAAAGTAGTAACTTAGCGGTTCAAAACAGGCTTTAATGAGCACAAGTTTATCAACCATAATATTAACTAACATTTAACCGTAATTTTTACAATGCAAGTAAAAGATCTGAATCCGCAAGCAGTATGGTCGATCTTTGACGAGATCACCAAGGTGCCCCGCCCCAGTGGCAATGAAGAAGGCAAGTTAGACAAGATCCGCGCATGGCTCGTGGACTTCGCCAAGAAGCACAATCTGGAGTACAAAATCGACAAGACCGGCAACGTGGCCATGTTCAAGCCCGCTGCTCCCGGCTACGAGAAGTGCAAGGGCATCGTGCTGCAAGGTCACATGGATATGGTCGCCGAGAAAGGTCCCGGTTCGACCCACAACTTTGACACCGACCCCATCGAGACCATCATCGATGGTGACTGGGTGCGCGCCAACAACACCACGCTGGGTGCCGACGACGGTATGGGCCTTGCCCTGGCACTTGCTGCCATCACCGAGCCGACCTTGGAGTGCGGTCCCCTGGAGGTGCTTGCAACCGTTGACGAGGAGACCGGTCTGACCGGTGCCAGCAACATCGAGGCCGACATGCTCGTGGGTGACTACCTGCTCAACCTCGACGAGGAGGAAGACGCCACCATCACCATGGGCTGCGCCGGTGGTCTGGTGAGCATCTTCAAGTTCAACTACAAACCCGAGGCCGCTCCCAAGGATCTCACCTACTTTGAGATCAAGTTTGAGCATTTCCACGGCGGTCACAGCGGTGCCGACATCCACCTGGGTTATGCCACCACAACCAAGCTGAGCAGCCGTCTGTTGTGGAACATCGGCGAGGAGATGGACTATGTGCTGGCCAAGATCGACGCCGGTAACCTGCACAACGCTATCGCCCATGCTGCTACCCTGGTTATCGGTATCAAGCCCGAGGACAAGGAGAAGCTGAGCGTCGTGCTCAACACCTTCATCGCCGAGGTGAAGAACGAGTACAAGCGCACCGAGCCCAAGATGGAAATCACCTGCAAGAGCGTTGACGCTCCCGAGACCATCATCGACACTGACACCGCCCGCCGCGTTGTCAACGCTGTTTATGTAGCACCTCACGGCATCGCCTCCATGAGTATGGAGGTGCCGGGCCTCGTTGAGACCTCGACCAACCTTGCCAGCGTGAAGATGCGCGAGGGCAACCAGATTGTTGTGGAGATGTTCCACCGCTCCTCACTCGAGAGTGGCAAGTATGACCTGACCCACAAGTGCGAAACTGTCTTCCGCATGGCTGGTGCCGACGAAATCATCAGCGAGGGCGGCTATCAGGGTTGGGAGCCCATCAGTGACAGCCATCTGCTGACCGTTGCTACCGAGCAGTGGGAGAAACTCTTTGGTGTTCGCCCCAATGTTCGTGCTATCCATGCTGGTCTGGAGTGCGGCCTGTTCCTGAAGGTACGTCCCGACATGGAGATGATCAGCTTCGGTCCCACGTTGCAAGATGTACACTCGCCCGCCGAGCGCTGCCACATCCCCGCCGTTGAGAAGGCGTGGAAGCAAGTACAGGCCGTCATCAAGGCCATCGCCGAGGAGAGCAAGTAAACGAGCGTTGCTCGCAGTTTAGAGTTTAGAGGATAGAGTTTAGAGAGGCATACGCCATCTCTGTGACACTAGACCACTAAACTCTAAACCCTAAACCCTAAACTTTTATAATATAGAATATGGACATTAAAGGTAAAATCATCCAGAAAATGGACTTGCAGAGCGGCACGTCCAAGGCTGGTAACGCCTGGAAAAAGCAGGAATATGTGCTTGAGACGCTCGACAGCTATCCCCGCAAGGTGAAGTTCGACTTCTTCGGGGATCGTGCCGACCAGTATCCGCTCGAGGTGGGTGACGTGATCACGCTGAGCTTCGACATCGAGAGCCGCGAGTTCAACGGACGCTGGTATACCGACATCCGCGGTTTCAAGGCCATGAAGGAAGACCCGAACATGGCTGCAGCACCTGCACCCTACCCGCCCGCTCCCGGAGCTCCCGCTCCCGCGCCTGCTCCCACCGATGATGGCATGGCTGCTCCTGCTCCTCCCATCGACAGCACGTTCGACCAGGGTGGCGCTGGCGACGACCTGCCCTTCTAAACCGAATAAGCGAGACTGAAGATTAAAGCCGCTGGACGATTGTTCCAGCGGCTTTATCATGCTTTATTGACAATAGTCACTATAGATACTATAGAAGAATAGAAGAATAGAAGAATAGATAGAGACTAGTTACCCACAATGAGGCACTTGCCGTCGTGGTACTGGAGCGAGAGCACTCCCATGCTGTGGAGGGCAACGACAATCTTGGTGGCGCTCTCCTCGCTGATATGGGCCAGTTTCATGTAACCCTCGAGGGTGATACCGCCGTGGTTGCGCAGGTACTCGAGTAGCACCTGTTCGCGTTCGCTGTAGCTGATGGTCTCGGCGGTGCGGGTCTCCTCAATCGCCGTTTCGTTGCTCATGATGCGCTCGTGCAGGCGGCTGGCCAGCATGTTCTCGTCGGCCACGCGGTAATAGACGTGCCAGTTGCCGTTGTCGTCGGGGGCCTCGACTGGCTTCTCCACGGCCTCGGGGATATCGGCCTTGACGACCGACTTGCCATTGATGTTGAAGACCTTGAAAGACACCGTCTGCTCGGGGCGGCAGTACATCTGAGCCGCCGTCTCGATCATGTAGATTTCCTCCTCGCTGCGCACGCCGGCAATGTTGCCGTTATCCTTCACGCCGATGAGCAGATGGCCGCCGCTGTTGTTGGCAAAGGCGGCGATGGAGCGGGCAATCTTGCGGGCATCGGTAATCTGGTACTTGAAGTCCTGATGCTCGTGCTCGCCCTCGAGGATAAGGTCTTGTATGTAATGGCTCTTCTTGGTTTTCATTTCTTTAAAAAACTACGAATTACGCGAATTTTACAAATTTGGCATCCGCTTTCTCATTATTGCAAATTACCCTAATTGCCGCTATTAACAAACTACGAATTAGGCGAATTCACTGACTAACAATTAGTTCAATTCGCGTAATTCGTAGTTAAAAGTCAGCGGGGGGCGTTCACGCCGGGCTCCTGCGGGATGGGGGTGCCATCGAGCACCGCACGCAGGTAAGGCTCCAGTTTCTGGGCATACCACCAGAAACCGATGTCGGTCAGGTGGATGCCATCGACCGTGCCCTCGTTGTTGGGTCCGTAAAGGTCCTTGCAGGTGATATAGTAGAGGTTATCGGGATTGTCGGCCTTGAGTTTAAGGTAGTTCTTGTGGTACTCGTTGTTCTTGGCAGGCAGATACTCGCTGTAGAAGGCACTGTACTTGGCGTAGCTGTACATCTGGCCCTCGACCATGAAGATGGGCACCTCGGGACGCAGCGTGCGCAGGATGTTGACAAAACCGTAGGTCACCGTGTCACACATGTCCTTGGTGCAGTTGGGGATGGGATCCAGAATGTAAGCAGCGACATCGGGAATCGACGCCATGGCCCGTGCCATGCAGGAATCCATCTTGCCCTCGCCACTGAAGCCCAGGTTCACGCACTCCACATCCAGGTCGCGCTGGATGATGCTGGTGGCCACCATACCGGGACGGCAGGCACAGCCGCCCTGCAGGATGCTCGTGCCGTAGAAGATGAACTTCTTGCCGTGACGGGGAGAATCCAGCACCGGCTGCTTGAGAACGGCAGTGCTGTCCACGCCGATCTCAATCCAGCGCACACCGTCATACAGCGGCAGATAAAGCATATACTCGTGCATCTTGCCGTCAAGGCGATCGACATACACCTTGCTCTGGATGGAATCCTGACGCGGACGGATATCGTTGTCGATGCGCACCGGGCGGTTGCAGTTCACAAATTGCCAGCTACGCGTATCCTCGTCCCAGATGTAGAGGTCGGTGCCCTTGATGCCCGTGTCGGCCATGTGCATCATGTGCATGTTGGTCAGCAGGTTATAACGCACGGCAACGGCCCGCGAGTTGGTGGCAAAACGGAAGGCCTTGCCACTGGTGCAATAGGCACGGTCCCACAGTGTGGGGCGCACCGAATCCTTGAAATTCAGCGGGATGCGCGAGGCCAAGGTGCGGTCAAACGCCCAGTTGATCATGCGGTAACGCATCGCGTCAACGTAGCACAACGTGTCTTTGTCGGTAAAGTCCTGGGCCTTGACCACCGTGGGCAGCAGGGCGATGAACAGCATCGCCAGCACCCATGCCTTCATATTCTTTCCTGTATTCATAGTCTTTTCTCTTGAAAATGGTTATTTACAACACGTTAAGCAGCTTGAGGGCCTCCATGCGGCCGCTGTTGAGCAACGTGGGATAATGGGCGTCGCTGTTGACCACCACAGGGGCATTGAAACGCTTGAGCATCCCGAAGTACTTGAGGTTGGGATAGAAGCGGTTGCGCTGCAGCCAAGCCTTGGTGTTGATCTCGATGACCAGGTGGTGATCCATGATGTTCTCGAACAGGTCAATGACCAGCTTGTCAAACCACGGCTCCTCGTCAATACCGTTCAGATACTGACTGGCGTTGAAACCGATCTTGTCCATGTGACCCACGATGTCAAAACCACCCTCTTCGACCATCGCCATCATCTGCGAGAAAAACGTCTTGACCACATACACGATATCACCGTCGAAATGCTTGGTCATGCGGGCCTTGAAAGCGGGGAACTTTCCGTCGATATCCACCATCTCGCTGGGATTGTCGATGGCCGGGATGAAATGCACCGACCCGATGCGGTAATCCAACGGCAACTGACGGAAATACTCGTCGGCAGGACCGTCACCCACGCTCAGGTAGTCGATCTCCATCGACGTGTACAGGTTGATGCGGTCGCCATACACGCTGCGCAGGCGGTTGATTTCGTCGAAATATTCAGGCACCTGCTCCCGCGTCATATTGCAAGGGCTCTCGACCGAGACCGGCGAATGGGGCGTGAAACCCAAGTGGGTGAAGCCCAGGGCAATCGCCTCGGTCACGAACTTCTCCATCGGAGCGTGCCCGTCACAATACTGGGTGTGGGTGTGCAGATTGTATAAATCGGTTTCGCGGGTTATTTTCTGGAAGTCTATCATGGTTAAAACAGTTTATTGATCTGGTCCATGGGAATGACTGAGATAATCGTCTTTCCGTCAGGCGTATAGTTAGGTTCGGGCAGCCGCAACAAATCTGCCACCAGAATATCCATTTCTTCTTGCATGAGAGTGCGCCCGACAGGGATGGCGGCCGAACGGGCCACCGTGAGGGCCAGATGATCGAGAATGCGTTTCTTGACGGGCACGCCACCACTCTCGACCGACTCGAGAATCTGATGCACCATCGCATTGGCATCCACACCGTCAAGCCCGGCGGGAATGGCGTTGACAGCCCAGTCGTTACCACTCAACGGCGACAAGGCAAAGCCCATCTTCTCCATATCGGGCAGGAGTTCCTGCAAGGCCACACCCTGGGCAGCGCTCAGGTGCAGCACCTCGGGGAATAGGATGGTCTGTGAAGACATGGTACCGGTGTGTATGCGGCCCACATAACGGTCAAACAGGATGCGCACGTGGGCTCGGTGCTGGTCGATGACCATCAGACCTGACTTGACCGGCGACAGGATGTAGCGTCCCTTGAGCTGCAGATAAACCGACTGCAGGTCGCCAAGCGGTAAGACGGGCTCTTGAGGCGTCTCGACTAAACTCTCGGCAGGCTGCTCGACGGGCTTCTGCTCCAATTCCCCGCGCTTCTTGCGCTCGAAATTGGCGAACAACTCGTCCCAATTGCTTGTCACCTGACGTTCAGGCGCATGGTGCCGCTGGCCAGATGATGAGGAAGTAGCCTTGAAGGGATTGTAGGCCTTGTCTAGCTCAATGTCGGGGTGATGCACCTCGACATGGCCGGTATAGGCAGGTATCGTTGGGGCATCCTGTGTGTCGAAGTCGATGGCAGGCACCTCGCTGAAACGTCCCAGCACCTCCTTGACTCCAGCGGCGAGAATCTGCCAGATGGGCATCTCGTCCTCAAATTTGATTTCGGTCTTGGTGGGATGGATGTTCACATCGATCGCCTGCGGGTCAACGGTGAAACGCAGGAAATAGTTGGGCTGCTCTCCCTCGGGAATCAGCTGTTCGTAGGCCGACATCACCGCTTTGTGGAAATAGGGGTGACGCATATAGCGCTCGTTGACAAACATGAATTGCAGGGCATTGCGCTTGCGTGCGTTCTCGGGCTTGCCGACATAACCCCGCACCTTGACAATCGAGGTGTCGATGCTGATGGGCAGCAACTGCTGGTCCATGCTGTTTCCCATCAGGGAGACGATGCGTTGGCGGAAAGTCCCCTTCATCAGCTTGTACATCACATTGCCGTTGTGCATGAGCGTGAATTCCACCTCGTTGTTGACAAGGGCAAGTTTTTCGAACTCCTTCACGATGTTGCTCAGCTCCACCTGATTGGACTTGAGGAACTTGCGGCGGGCAGGAACATTAAAGAAAATGTTCTTGATCATGAAGTTGCTGCCCTCGGGGCACATGTCGGGCTCCTGGCTCTCGCACTGCGATGCATTGATGATCAAGCGTGTACCCAGTTGTTCACCACGGCGACGCGTGCGCAACTCCACCTGCGAGATGGCGGCTATCGAGGCCAAGGCCTCGCCGCGGAATCCCATGGTGTGCAACGTGAACAGATCGTCGGCCGTGCGAATCTTGCTCGTACTGTGGCGCTCAAAGGCCAGACGCGCATCGGTCTCACTCATCCCTACCCCGTCATCGATGATCTGGATGAGCGTGCGGCCGGCATCCTTGAGGATGATCTGGACATGAGTCGCCTGGGCATCGATGGCATTCTCCACCAGTTCCTTGATAACGCTGGCGGGACGCTGAATCACCTCGCCAGCAGCAATCTGGTTGGCGACCGAATCGGGCAGGAGTTTAATCACATCGCTCATGGCATTTCAACGGGTTGAAGGGTTGTTTCATTGTCTTGGGTGGGCAGAGTGACCACTCCGGCATTGCTGCCCGAGCGGCGACGGGTGCCGCCCTCGACCGATTTCCACAAGTTGCGCTGTTCCTCGGTCAGGTCAAAAATATCATCGGGCGACTGAGGCCTGAGCATATCATACCAATGGAACTGAGGCAGGTACATATCGGCCTTGCGGGCCAGGTAGAGCGGTGTCACCTTGCCCGACACCTCGGGCCACATGGTGATGCGGTCCACTTCCTGCTTGGGTTTGAGGTTCAAACGCATATAGCTGGACTCGGCATTGACCATCTTGTTATAGGTCGAGTCTTTCTCTTGCGGGAACATGATGACCTGGACATTGCCGTCAACATCGAGGCGGCGCAGCTCCTTCTCCTCGAACCACGCCTTCATCTTCTTGCCGCTCAGCTGGTCGTAATAGATTTCGCCCAGGTGTTCGGCCATGAAGCCGCCCGTGGGCAGCGTGGCCCAATCGGCAGCGCTGTCGTTGAGGTGAATATTGATTTCGTCACCGAAGATCTGTCGTTCCTGATTCCACACCACGGCATGGCGATACATGTTGATGATGGTATCGGCCTCGCTCAGCTGCAACGAGTCACAGATGCCCTGCACGTCGCTGCGATAGAACCTCACCTGGTTGAACGCCCGCAGCACCCTCACCGAGTCGTTGACCGAATCGTTGACAACGTGGTTGATGAGCGTGCACAGGGTGTCGGCATGCAGGTAGATCGTATCCTTCTGCGAGAACTCGCGGGCACGGGCACGGCGCGTCACATAGCTGTAATGGGCATTATCGTCGTGATAGCCGTAGTCGCCGTCAAGGATGACCTTGTTGCTGGGGTCGGTGATCACGACATTGCCGCGAGCCTCACCGTAGTTGTGGCTGCGGTTGTAATACACCGTGTCACCCTGTAGCGTCTTACCGTCCTTGGCCTTGATCAAGGCGCGCTCATACAGGGTCGCGTCGTCGGCACTGGTGTTGTACCAGCCATTGGTCGTGTTGATGGTGTTGCTGTCGCTCACGATGAGCGTCTCGCTGGTGATGTGGGCGATATGGCTCTGGGTGTTGTAGTCCAGCAGCTCGGTAAACATCTCGTAGCGGTCATTCACCAGATGGACGTCGCGCGAGAATTCGGCTTGCTTGGTGTCCAACTCGTAGCGGCCATACTGGGACGACAACTCGGTGTTGTTGCGGTTGTCCACGATGGTGCCGCCGTCGAAGTAGTAACCCACATTGGAGTTGATCTCATAGTCCAGCGCATCGGTCAGCAGGGTTGTGCTGCGGTTCTCCAGGCGCACGTTGTGGCGCAACTCGGCCACGCCCTGGTTGCCATAGTAGTGGAGCACATCGCTATAGACCCACAGGGTATCGCCCTGGGTCATGCGCACATGGCCAAAGGCGTCGAGCGAACTGGTCTCGGCATAGAAATAAGCGCTGTCGCAGAACATGTACATGTCGCCGCGACGGAACCGCACGTTGCCCTTCAACACCTGATAATCGGTGCTGATGGCCTCGTTGGCACTCAACACGTCGGCATTCTCGAGGAACACTTTGTTCGTCTGGTTGCGGTTGGCTTTGGGAATCTGAGGAGTGATACGGGAGACAGTAGGTCCCTTGGCCCCTTTGCGGGCAGCTTGAGCCGGCTGCGGGTTGGTAGGAGCCGGTTTTTTCTTGACGGGCTGCGTCACGCGAGGCTTAATGCCGCGCGACGAGGTAGTCTGGGCCAACACCACAGGCGACATCATCAATGCCATTACGCAGCACGCAGCTATCACGTGCCGCAGGCGGGAATTGACAGACCATGGTCGCTTGTCGGGTGAGGCAGACATAGGGATACAGATATCAAATGCTGACTGCTAAATGCTTATTTCTCTTTCTTGAGCCAGTCGTACTTGAAGTCACAGTCGCGCCAGCCCTCCTCGATATAAACATAGACGCTCTTCTGCTTCTTGATCACCCAGTCACGGATGATTTTCTCCTTGGCATCGGCCTCGCACATATCCTTGATGATCATGTAGTCCTCGGCCAGGTCAGCCTTGTGACCGTCGATGCGCTTCACGAGCTTGACGATGGCGACCTGCTCGCGGCGGGTCTTGGGATTGACCATGACAAACGGTTCGCTGATATCACCGGGTTGCATGTTATTCACCTTGCGGCCCACCTCGACGGGAAGGTCAGCCATCTCGAAGCGGCTGCTGTGGTTCTTCTCGTTGAGCATCATACCGTTGTTGTTGCGCGACTCCTTGTCCTGAGAAATGAACAGGGCCATCTCGTCGAAGGTCTTCTTGCCCGACATGATGTCGTTGCGCACCGAGTCTAATCGTGTCAACGCGTCGGTCAGGTCCTTGTCGCTCACCTTGGGACGGAGCAGGATGTGGCGCGTGTTGATGCGATCGCCGCGCTTCTCGATAAGCTGGATGATATGGTAACCGTCGTCGGTCTCGACGATGTTCGACACACGCTTGCTGTCGTTGAGGTTGAATGCCGCCGTGGCATACTCGGGCAGCAGCACCGAACGGCTCTGGAAACCCGTCTCACCGCCATAGACCGCTGTGGACTGATCCTGACTGTAGAGGATGGCAAGCGTCGAGAACTCGCGTTCGCCACTGTTGACCTGCTGGGCATAGTCGCGCAGACGCGCCTTCACCTCGTCGATCTCCTGCTGCGGAATCACGGGGTTGATGGTGATGATCTGGGCCTCGACCTGCATGGGGATGTAAGGCAGCGAATCCTTGGAAAGGCCATTGTAGTACTTGCGCACATCGGCCGGCGTGGCCTTGACGTTCTTGGTCAAGTCGTTCTGTACCTGCTGGATGCAGAACTGGTCGCTGTACATCTCATTGAGTTTTTCACGCAACCGGGGCAAGGGCATGCGGAAGTACTCCTCCACCTTCTCCTTGCTGCCCAAGTTGGCAATCATGTAATTGATGCGGTTCTCGACCTCGGAACTGATTGTGGACTGCTGCACCTCAACCGTGTCGATGCGGGCCTGGTCCAGGAAGAGTTTGTCGAGAGCCATCTGCTCGGGGATGACACAGTAGGGATTGCCGTCGATGGGCACACGCTCGATGAGCGCCTGCTGGTACTGTTCCTCGATCTCACTCTTGAAAATGGGCTCATTGCCTATCACCCACGCAACCTCCTCGGCCACATTATTTTGCGCCATTGCGGCTATTGCCGTCATAGCGAGCATCAATGCTGATAAAATTCTCGATTTCACTTGTATTCTCTTTTTTGTTGATTGCAAAGTGCAAAGATAGTACAATTTTCCCCCATATTCCCTCACCCGACAATAAATGTTTGTTAAATAATGACAACAGGAGCGGTGGCCGTCGGTCATCGCTCCTGCTGCTTGCCTGAAAGGGCAATTATCACTTCTTGGGCACCTTGGTCTTGTAGATATCGTCTTTCTTGACCTTGACGATGTTGCCGAAGCGGGCCAGCGCCTTGAGGTCCAGCTTCTTGACATCGCCCACAATCATCAGTTGACAGGGTTGGCCCTTGATATGCTTGTCATAGAACGCCTCGATATCGGCCTGGGTCAACGAGGGCAGTTGCTCGGCCAATGACTGGCGCTCATCGGCGGTGTAGCCATTGCGTTCCATCAGCAAAACCATCAAAGGCTTGCCTCTGAAGGTAGGATAGCTGTTGTTGATGTCGCTGAGCAGACTTTGACGGGCCACCATCAGATTCTCCACATTCATGGGCATGTCGTTAAAGAGCGTGTCAAGCACCTGAATGGCCTGCATCGACTTATCGCCTTGAGTGGCGACAATTGACACATAGCCGCAGGGACCGGCCACATGGGCCAACGAGGGCGACAATGCCATACCCTGGGCTGCATAGGCCATCGAGCGGAACTCACGCACCTCCTGGAACAGAACCGACGACATGCCGCCGCCAAAGTACTCGCCCCACATCTCCATGCAAGCCTTGTCGCGGTCACTCGTCACGCCAGCGAGCGGACGGTAGAGGCCCAGAATCGTCTGGCGAGACTTGGGCATGTCGAAGATATAGACCGTGGGCTCCTGAGGGGTCATCATGGGAATCTCCTGCATCGGGTTCTCCTGGGTGCCACCGATTTGCGGCAGCTGGCGGGTCAGCATGTCGGCCACCTGCGAGTCGGTCATCGAGCCGCAATAACTGATGTCACAGCGGCAGTCATACAGCTGCTTGAACGAGGCAATGAGGTCTGCTGCCTTCACCTTCTTCAGTTCCTTGCCGGTGACACGGGTGAGGTAGCTGGACCGCGGTCCTCTCATCACCTTGCTGGCAAGGGCGGAAAACACCTCGGTATTGTCGCTCCAGAAGGATTTCTCCTCGGGGCCTGCGGCATCCTTCAGCGCATCCAGCTTTTCCTCGTCGGCCTTCATCTTGTCGAGGAAGTGACTCAGCACCTGCAACGTGGCCTCCAGATTGCGGTCTTCACCCCTGAGGCCAATGACGGTCGATTGCTCACTGGCTGTAATCTTCATGACGGCGCCCAAACGCTGCATCGCGGCGCCAAACTCCTTGACATCAAGCGAATCGGTACCCAGCTGGCTCACGTAATCGGCAGCCGTTTCGAGCCATTTATCCTGGAGCGTTCCCTTGTGGAAATTGATGGTTAACGAGAAATAGTCATTCAAGGGGTTGGGGCCGGCATACAACGTGCCACCTCCGGGCATTTTCACCTTGGTTGCATCACGCTCAAAGTCCAGCAACCTGGGAGCGACATCGTTCACCGGAAGCTGCTCGAGGCGGCACGCATAGGCCGATTTGTCGCCGGAATGTTGCGGCTTGACGGGCGTATATTCAGGCTTGGCGATCTGCTCGACGGGGCAGCGGCCGTTTTTCTTGTGGAAGCGGTAGAAATTGTCGGTGAAATATTTCTTGGCCACACGGGTGACGTCATCGCGAGTGATGTCGCCGGTGCTCAACGACAGCCTCATGTAATCCTCCCACGACACGCCGGCCGACATGACTTCAACCATCAACTCGGAGCGGCCCGAAATCGTCTCCAGTTCCTTCGCATGGTCACGCGTCAACTGTCGCTTGACGGCCTGCAGCTGCTCGTCGGTGAAGTCTCCGTTCTTGAGTTTCTCGATCTGCTCCAGACACAGGTTCTCGGCCGTCTTGACCTTGCACAGCAACTTGGGCACTACCATCACCGCCAGCGCCGATGTCTGGTTCATGCCCATGGTCTGAGCCATCGCCAGATAAACGCGGTTCTTGTTGGTCAGCTCATCGAGCAGACCCGTGCTGTTATCGTTATTGAGCAGAGCGAGAGCCACCTTCATGGCGGGGGCATCGGCATCGTAGTTGGTGGGGCCGCGGAACACCATGGCACTCATGCCGATAATGGGCATCGGGAAGAGGAATTTCTCGACAGGTTGGCCCACGATGGCAGGAGCCGTGATCTTCTCTCGCACGGGTTTCACGCCGCGCTCCAGTTGGCCGAAGGTGCGCTCAAGCACGGGCAGCAGAGTAGCGGGGTTGATATCGCCCGAGAGAATCAGGCCCATATTCGACGCCACATAGTATTTCTTGTAGAAAGCCTCCATATCGGACTGACGCGGGTTCTTCAGATTGGCGGTGCTGCCGATGATGGGATAGGCATAGGGGGTGCCGGCGAGGAATTTCGAGGTGATCTGTTCCAGCATCATTGCAGCAGGATCGTCGCTGTACATGTTCTTCTCCTCATAGACCGTCTCCAACTCGCCCTGGAACAGGCGGAAAACCGGATGGATGAGGCGATGGCTGTTCAGCTCGCACCATTGCTCGATGAACTGCGGCGAGAACGTGTTGTGGTAAAAGGTGAAATCGTAGGACGTACCCGCATTCAGGTCCGAGCCTCCATACTTGGTAATCAAGCGGTTGAACTCGTTGGGGATGGCATACTGCGACGCCTTGATGTTCAGCTGGTTGATGTCGTGCTGGATGGCGGTGCGCTGCTTGGGGTCGGTGGTGCGCGACAGCTCGTCGTACTTCATCGAGATGGAGTCCAGATAAACCTTCTCGGCACCATAATCCACCGTTCCCAGCTCGTCGGTGCCCTTGAACATGATGTGTTCAAAGTAGTGGGCTATACCCGTGTCAGGGCAATCGACCGATCCTGCATTCACCACGACGGCTCCAAACACTTTGGGCTGGCTGTGGTCCACATTGAGCCATACCTTCATGCCGTTACTCAATTCCAGCTCTTGCACCTGCAAGGCAGGGTTCACCTGTGCCCCGGCCAGCATCACGACCAAGCAACACAACAAACCCAAGAATGATAATCTCTTCATATTCAACTATTGTGTTATTGCTATTTTCTCAATCTGCAAAAATACTAAAATATCCTATATCCACCTTATTTAGTCACCAATAATAACCGAAGTCCCCGCCACAACTAAGGGTTGCGGCAGGGACCTTAAAACTCTTGGACAGACCAGCAGTCGTTTATTTCACTTGCTTGAGTACTTTCTTGTTGATCTTGGCGGGATACTTCTTGGCGAGTTCCTCTTTCCAGCGCTGCTCGAGGACATCCTGATAGTCGCTGGTGACGGCGCCGCGCACGTCGGCCATCTCCTCGGGCTGGGCCAGCACACCGCCCTCAAGAATCATGAACGAATTGTAACCCTTGCGTTCGGGCTTGTCACCCATGTTGAAGGCAAGGTAGTCGGCCAGCACGTTCTCGCCTTTCTTGACTACCATGCGCTCCATGCGGATGTCAGTGCCATACTTGTTGTGGAGCGCATCGGTGAGCGTGTCACGGCCCAACTTCATGACATCGGCCTTGACCAGGTCAAGCACGCTGTCGTTCTTGGCGCTCAGGATGATACCCTTGAAGTGGGGCTCGTCCCAAGTGTACTTGTCGCGATGCTGAGCGAAGTACTGCTCCAGGCCGACGGTATCCTTGTTGGCGGCCTTCCAGACGCGGCGGTTGCTGATCTCGAACAGCATCATGCCGTCGCGGTACTCGTTGATGAGGTTGCGATATTCAGGATTGCTCTTGACCAATTCACGGGAATGATAATCACTCAAGACCTTGTCGGCCAGGGCATCCACGCCCGACATCACATAACGCTTGGCGTCATCGACCGTAGCAAAGTGTGCCTTGGAGTTAAGCATAGTAGCCAGGGTACCAACCAGGGCCGACTGCTTGTCACCATAGGTAAACAGAGGCATGGTCGAGTTCTTGAGGTTCTGGGCCACAAAGGTCGAGTCATAGCTGTTACCGTTGTCGGCAAGTGCCTTGGTCAGGAAGGACTCAAACGACGGATTCAGACGGAAGTTGTACTTGTCCTTCATATCGGCGATGCGGCGGTCACGGATAAGGCCGGCACGCTCGTCACGGCTGATGGCATTCTCGATATTGGCGCGCATTTCGCTCAACGGGGCAACACCGTGAGCCACCTTCTTGATGATGTGATAACCGAACTTCGTAGCAAAGGGTTCACTGATGGTACCGTCGGCAAGATCAAAGGCGACGTCCTCGAAGGGCTGCACCATGCGGCCACGGCCGAACCAACCCAGTTCGCCACCGTTGCGGGCGCTGCCGTCCTGTGACTCAGTCTTAGCCAGTTCCTCGAAGTTGGCACCGGCCTGGAGCAGGGCATAAATCGAATCGATCTTGACCTTGCACTCGGCCTTCTGTTCCTCGGTAGCATCCTTGGGGAAGAGTTTCAGGATGTGCTTGGCATGTACATCGTTGCGGTCACGCACGTTGTTCACACGCAGCATGTGCACACCGTAAGGCGTCTTGAATGCCTCTGACACACCACCAATCGGGGTGTTATACAGCACGTTCTCGAACGAGTAAGGGAACATGCCTGAGCTCACGTAACCATAGTGGCCCTTGTTGCGAGGCTTTGAGGGGTCACTGGAATACTTGGCCACCAGTTCCTCCCAACTTTCGCCAGCCAGAACGCAGTTGCGGATGCTGTCCATGCGGGCCAAATTCACTTGAGTTTCCTCGGGAGTCCCACCCAGGGGCAACATGAAGTGATCGATATCGACTTCTTTTTTGTAGCGGTCGTAGGCCTCGGTGATCATCTGCCACTGATAGGTCGTATCAGCCACCATATAGGGCGCAGCCAGATCCTTTTGATATCCCTCGAATTCCTTTCTGAACAGTTCGGTGGTGTCGATGCCAGCGGCCTCGGCATCAGCGACTTTCTGCTTGTAAAGCACGAAGCGCTCCACATACTGCTCAAGGGTCTCTTTCTCGATCTGTTGTTGATTGTTCTTGTGATAGAGGTACTCAAACTCCGAGAGTTTGATGTCTTTGCCGTTGATGGTCATAAGAACAGGATCCCCCTTTGCTATGGCGAGGATCGCAGTTCCCAACAGCAATGAAGAAATCAAGAGTTTTGCTTTCATCTTCTGGTTGGTTTGTTATCTATATTTTACGTTTTTTCATTCCTATTTACTAATGTATAACGTAGAACAACAAGAAAAATTATATCTCATCCCGTTTTTTTTCATCATCATGCGACAAAGCGACCACTACTTCCCCAAAAACAACCGAAATCTCTGAATCATCTGAGGGCATCCGCACAAAGAAAAGGAAAACAATAAATACAATAATAACAACAGCATCCGCACACGGTTTTTTACGTGAATTACCGCGAATGATCATTAATAGGCATCAGCGTTCGGGAGACGCAAAATTTTGCGTCTCTACTCTCTAAACTCTAAACTTTAAATTGTGGTATCAGTTGCCCATTTCGCTGAGGAACTTGATGCGGACGAGGCGTATTTCCTCCTCGGTGTAGTCATCGCCCAGTTCCTTCATGGCTGTCTCGATGTCGTCGGTGTCGCTCTCCTTGAAGTATTCAAAGATATCTTCCTCGATATCCACATCGATGGCCTCGTCAATGTAATAGGACACATTGATTTTGGTACCGCTGTAAACGATGGCCTCAAGTTCGTCGAGCAATTCATCGAAATCGAGGTCCTTGCTCTCGGCCAAGGCATCGAGGGGCACCTTACGGTCGATAGCGGTGATGATTTCGACCTTGAGTTTGCTCTTGTTCGCCACGGTGCGCACACGCATGTCCTCGGGGCGCTCGATCTCGTTCTCCTCGACATATTTCTTGATCAGGTCGATGAATTCCTGGCCATAACGCTTGGCCTTGCCGGGGCCCACGCCGGGAATGTTCTGCAACTCGTCGAGGGTGATGGGATAGGTGGTCGCCATGGCGTCGAGCGACGGTTCCTGGAAGATGACATAGGTGGGCAGGCCGTGCTGCTTGGCTATCTTGCGGCGCAAGTCCTTGAGGATGCTGAACAGCTGTGAGTCAACGGCTCCACTACCGCCGCCATGCATCTCCTCGTCGAGCATCTCGGTGTACTCGTTATCCTCTACGATCCAGAACTTCTCGCGGCTGTTGAGGAAGTCCTTGCCTTCCTTGGTGACCTTGATGACACCATAATTCTCAATATCCTTGGCCAGATAATCGGCAAAGACACCCTGGCGGATGACAGCCATGAGGAATTTCTCGTCGCGCTTGCTGGCGCACCCGAACACGTCAAGCTCGTTGTGCTTATAGCCCAGGATTTCGGGAGTGGCATCACCCATCATCACGTGGGCGATGTACTCGGGCTTGAAGCGCTCACGCATGGTGAGGATGGTCTCGATGGCGGCACGCAGGTCTTCGCTGGCCTCGACACGCTTCTTAGGCTTGAGGCAGTTGTCACAGTTGCCGCAGTTGTCCTGCTCGTAGGACTCGCCGAAGTAGTGCAGCAGCGAGCGACGGCGACATACCGAGGACTCGGCATAATCGCGCGTCTCGAGCAGCAGCTGCTTGCCGATTTCCTGCTCGGCGATGGGCTTGCCCTGCATGAACTTCTCGAGCTTGTCAAGGTCCTTGCGCGAGTAGAAGGTGATGCACTTGCCCTCGCCGCCGTCACGGCCGGCGCGTCCAGTTTCCTGATAGTAGCCCTCGAGGCTCTTGGGTATATCGTAATGAATCACAAACCTCACATCGGGCTTGTCGATGCCCATACCGAAGGCGATGGTCGCCACAATCACATCCACATCCTCGCTCAGGAAGGCGTCCTGATTGGCGCTGCGCACGGCGCTTTCCATACCGGCATGGTAGGGCAAGGCCTTGATGTCGTTCAGTCGCAAGACCTCGGCCAGTTCCTCGACCTTCTTGCGGCTCAGGCAATAGATGATGCCCGACTTGCCCTCGTTGGCCTTGATGAACTTGATGATTTCGCGGTCCACGTCCTTGGACTTGGGGCGCACCTCGTAGTAGAGGTTGGGCCTGTTGAACGAGGACTTGAAGACCATGGCCTGGGTCATGCCCAGGTTCTTCTGTATATCATGCTGCACCTTGGGGGTGGCAGTTGCGGTCAATGCAATGATGGGGCGCTCACCGATGCGGTTGATGATGGGCCTGATGTTGCGGTACTCAGGCCTGAAGTCATGTCCCCACTCCGAGATACAATGGGCCTCATCTACAGCGAAGAAAGAGATGGGCACATCCTTGAGAAAAGCGACGTTCTCCTCCTTGGTGAGTGACTCGGGGGCCACATACAACAGCTTGGTACGCCCGCTGCGCACATCGTTTTTCACTTCCTCGATGGCCTGCTTGGTGAGCGAGGAATTCATGAAGTGGGCAATGCCGTCCTCCTCGCTGTAGCTGCGCATGGCATCGACTTGGTTTTTCATCAATGCGATGAGCGGCGAAATAACAATGGCGGTGCCTTCCATGAGACGTGCCGGCAATTGGTAGCACAACGACTTGCCTCCGCCGGTGGGCATGAGCACAAACGTGTCATGCTCGGCAAGCAGATTCTCGATGATCGCCTCTTGATTGCCTTTAAATGTCTCGAATCCGAAGTATTCCTTCAGAGCCGAGGTCAATTTGCTGTTCTTCGCCATATATAATTAGGTTTAGGGTTTCAATGATTTCACAAATATACAACGGTTTTGTGAACTGCACAATGATTTTGCAAAAATAATTTTTGCATTTCATAATTAAAAGCCTTGAAGTCCTCGGGCTGCCAAAGACTTCAAGGCGTCGGTTCTGAAAGGTCTAATTGCTGGAAGCCAGAAGCTCAAAATTAGACTTTGAGAGTTGCCGCTCGGCGAACTCACGCGTGAGCACATAGCGTTTCTTGTTCAACGAGGGTGCCTGATACATCACGTCGATCATGATGGTCTCGAACAGGCTGCGCAATCCTCGGGCACCGAGTTTGAACTCGATGGCCTTGTCCACGATAAAGCCCAGCACGTCGTCCTCGATGACCAGTTCCACACCGTCCATCTCGAGCAATTTCTTGTATTGCCGCACGATGGCATTCTTGGGCTCGGTGAGGATGCGCAACAGGGCGTCACGATCCAGGGGCTCCAGGTTGGTGAGAATGGGCAGACGGCCGATGATCTCGGGGATGAGGCCATAGCTGCGCAAGTCCTGGGGCGCCACGAAATGCAGCAATTTGTCCCTGTCGGCCTTGCTCACATGGCTACCCGCGCCATAGCCCACGACGTGGGTGTTGAGACGCTGGGCGATTTTGCGCTCGATGCCCTCGAAAGCTCCGCCGCAAATGAAGAGGATGTTCTTGGTATCGACAGCAATCATCTTCTGCTCGGGATGCTTGCGGCCGCCCTGGGGAGGCACGTTGACCACCGAACCCTCGAGCAGCTTGAGCAAGCCCTGTTGCACGCCCTCGCCACTCACGTCGCGCGTGATGGACGGGTTGTCACCCTTACGGGCGATCTTGTCTATCTCGTCGATGAAGACGATGCCGCGCTCGGCCTCGGCGACGTTGTAGTCACAGGCTGCCAGCAGTCTGGTGAGCAGGCTCTCGATGTCCTCGCCCACATAGCCGGCCTCGGTGAGCACGGTGGCGTCGACGATAGCGAACGGCACTTTGAGCATCCGCGCTATCGTTTTGGCCAACAAGGTCTTACCGGTACCTGTCGGGCCCACGATGATGATGTTGCTCTTCTCGATATCGATGTCATCGTTCACCTGGTTCAGTCGTTTATAATGGTTATAAACGGCCACCGACAAGTAGCGCTTGGCGGTCTCCTGGCCGATGACATACTGGTCAAGATAGGCCTTGATCTCGTCGGGCTTGGGCAGGGACTCCATGTCGAGATCGGGCAACTTGGCGGCCGACATCTTCTGGAGGTACTCGTGTGACAGCTCGGCTGCCCGCTCGGCACACTCGTTGCAGATGCAGCCGTTCATGCCGGGCAACATCAGTTCCACCTCACGGTCGCTGCGACCGCAAAAACTGCAATACAGTGAATTTGTATCTTTCTTTTTAGCCATGATAGATTATTCCTGGTCGGTCGCGGACGCCTTAGGCTGCTCACGGATGAGCACCTTGTCGATCATACCGTATTCCTTGGCCTCGGCAGCGGTCATCCAGTAGTCACGGTCACTGTCGGCATACACCTTGTCATAGGGCTGGCCCGAGTGGTCGCTGATGATGGTATAGAGTTCCTGCTTGAGCTTGAGGATCTCGCGCGAGGTGATCTCGATGTCAGAGGCCTGACCGCTGATGCCACCCATGGGCTGATGAATCATCACACGGCTGTGCTTGAGGGCGAAACGCTTGTCCTTTTGTCCAGCAACCAGCAACACGGCGGCCATCGAGGCGGCCATGCCGGTGCAGATGGTCGAGACGTCGCTCTGGATGAACTGCATCGTGTCATAGATGCCCAGACCGGCATATACCGAGCCACCGGGCGAGTTGATGTACAATGAGATATCCTTGCCGGGGTCGGCACTGTCGAGATACAGCAGCTGAGCCTGGATGACATTGGCCGTGTAGTCATCGACCTGGGTGCCCAGGAAAATGATGCGGTCCATCATCAAGCGCGAGAACACGTCGAGCTGGGTGACGTTCAACTTGCGCTCTTCCATGATGGTCGGGGAAATGTAGTTGTTGGATACACCGGCAGCGAACTGATCCAGGGCCAGTCCGTTCATGCCGAGGTGATGCACTGCGAATTTTCTGAAATCGTTTTCCATAAATTGAACTATATATAATGTATTAATACTTGATTCTTGTTTGCTGTTAGGCAAAGATACAATTTTTTTCTCAATTCAACGACAAGTTGAGAAACATTTTTTCATCATTTCACAAAAACCGCGCCAACCGACATCTTGTCACCTCGGGTGCCTCGGGGGTGACAAAAAAACGAGACAGGGCAGGCCATCCGGCCCACCCTGCCCTGTTGTTCACACTATGAGTGATGAGATTACTTCTCGTCTTTCTCGTAGAGCTTGCGGAAGTCCTCGACGCTGATCGTCTTCTCGTTGACCTTGACAGCCTCCTTGACAGCGGCATAGAACTTGTTGTCGATGGCATGCTCCTGGATAGCCTCGCGGGCGCGGTCATCCTGCATGTAGCGCTCGGCCTGCTGACGCACGAGGTCCTCGGGAGCGTTGTAGATGCCATACTGTGACAACTGCTGCTGAGCGAAGATGAAGGCGGCGGTGTCGATGTCTTCCTTCTCGACCTTGATGCCCAGTTCCTGAGCCAGGTGGTCCTTCACGAGTTGCCAGCGCAGCTGCTTGAACATGCTCTGAGCCTCCTCGTCGCTGACCTCGGTGTTCTCCTTCTCGTCCTGCTCGCGGCGCAACTTGAGGAAGCGCTTGAGGAACTCCTCGGGCAACTGCAGGTCACCAGCCTTATCGGTGAGGATGCGCTGAGCGTCAACGGTGAAGCGGTAGTTGCTCTCGGGGACGTTGGCACGCTGAATCATCTCGCGCACGGCCTCACGGAAAGCAGCCTCGTCCTTGACCTCGGTCTCGGTGCCGAGAACGCCCTTGAAGAACTCCTCGTTCATCTCGGCCTCCTGGTTCACCTTGATCTCCTCGATGGTCACGCGGAAGTCGCTCTTCATCTCGGCGGCCTCGTTGCGGTCGATATTGAGCAGACCCTGCAGCTCGGCGGCATTGCCGTCATAGGCCTTGTAGGGATTGAACACGAAGGTGTCACCCACCTTGACGCCGACAAACTTGGCGGCCTCGTCCTCGTCATTCATATAGCGGGCCGAAATCACGGTGCGCTCCACCTTGATGCCGTCTTCCTTGTCGTTGCCCTGCTCGTCGAGCTCGATCATCGAGCCGCGCAGCATCGACTCCTTGTCGCTCACCTCGCCGTCAACGAGGGTACCCAGGCGCTTGCGGTCATGGGCAATGGCATCATCGACCATCTGGTCGGTCACCTCGATATTGTAATAGGGCACGTTGATGCGCTTGTTGAGCTTGAGCTCGATGGCGGGAGCCAGACCCAGGTCGAACTTGAACGCCATCTCCTCGTCGTTCATGATGTCCACCTTGGTGTCCTCGTTGGGAAGAGGCTCGCCCAGCACGTGCAGGTTGTTCTCACGGATGTGGTCATACAGGGCCTTGCCCACCATGCGGTCAACCACGTCGGCGGTCACACTGGGGCCGTAAAACTTCATCAACAGCGACTTGGGGGCCTTACCGGGGCGGAAACCCTTCAACGGATGACGCACACCCATTTGAGCCACTTCCTTAGCCACGTCGGCTGCAAAATCTTCTCTCTTGATATCCACGGTGACAACAGCGTTCACCGCATCAATTTGTTCTAAACTTACGTTCATTACTCGGTTTGTATTGTATGATAAATGTTTGTTTCTTCAAAAGCGGCTGCAAAGGTACTACTTTTCGCCCGATACGCAAAATTTGCCGCCACTTTTTTGAATTTGTTTTAGTTAAGCGACCTGCTTTCGGCTTTCAGGCATGGGTCGGACAAGCGTTAGACGCTGATTGTTAACCGTTAGCTGTTCCTTCGGCGGGCAGGCCGATGCAGAGCCTCCCAGCCCCTGTTCTCATCAGGTCACGACAATAACATGCGCCCCGCTGGTCAGCTGTCGACTCATGCGGGGCGCCCGGCCTGTTGCTCCCTTTCGGGGAGCGATCATCTATTACCGTTTATAAAATTCAATGATTGTCTCTTATCTATGATCCTTGTCGCGGTACGGGAGGATTTCGCCGTAGAACGTAATATGAGGTCCTCCCACGATATCGGCCACGGCTCGCTTGCTGTTATGGTATAACGTGATGCAGACGTGTGCATCGACACTGGAGCCCACGAGATCATACTCGAGGTACACGTCACCGTTATCTTTCTCCTTGATGCGCTTGTTGCGCACCTGGCCTTTTCCTGTCCATCCGCCCAAGCCGTTGATGCCGGAGCCGCCCGTGTTGAGGGCATACTGGATGATGCCGTCGGTGTTCTGGAAGAGCACAAAGTTGGAATTGCCGTTGATGTCATAACGGCGATATCCTGTTTGTCCCAACCTGATATTGTCGGCCACGAGGACAAAGTAGCCGCGACGCAACGAGTTTGCAGCCTTGGCATAGGCCACATCATCCGTGAGTTCGCGCAGCTTCTTCTCACGTGCCTTGACTTCTTCCTCGGTTTCCTGTACCGGTTGAGCGGGCGTGATCATCTCGAGCTTCACGTTCTCGTCGGTCACGATTTCAACCTCGTCAGGGACATTCTGTGCCGTGGCGCAGAGTCCCATTGTTATTATCGCACTTAGTGCCAGAAAAATCTTTTTCATATACAAAGAGGTTTTAATGATTATTGTTTGTCATTTAGACGCAACAATTTGAATTTTGTTTAATTTTGCAGTGTAAAATTTTTAGCAATTAGCTTTTACTCGATCTGCAAATTAAATTCATAGATATATGGAAAGGAAGACGAACTGGAAACTGGGAACTCGACTGTTGATACTGTTGTGCCTGATGGGCGCCGGGCTGATTGTGGGCGCGGTGGGATGTGCTCTCGTGGTCAATATGGGTATGCTCACGATGCTCACCGTACAGGATGTGCTGGCGTTCATCGTGCCGGCAGTGGCGGCCATGGCGCTATTCTATCGTCGCCCGCTTCACGCCATGTGCATGGACCGCGCTCCCGAGTGGAAGGCCCTGCTCGTGGTGGTGGCCTTCTACATCCTGTCGATGCCTGCCATGAACTGGCTGGTCACCGCCAACGAGGCCATGACGCTGCCCTCGTGGATGAGCGGCATTGAGCAGATGATGAGGACCCTGGAGGACAGTGCCGCCGATGCCACCGAGAAACTGCTCGACATCAACACTGTGGGCCAACTGATTCCCTGTGTCTTTGTCGTGGGCCTGATGGCCGGCTTGAGCGAGGAAATGCTCTTTCGCGGCGCCATGCAGCGCACCATGCAGGACAGCCGTCTGAACAAGCATACCGTGGTGTGGTTCGTCGCCATCATCTTCAGCGCCTTCCACATGCAGTTCTTCGGCTTCTTCCCCCGCATGATCCTGGGCGTGTGGCTGGGCTATCTGCTGTTGTGGACCCGCAGCCTGTGGGTGCCTATCATCGCCCATACCCTGAACAACAGCACCGTTGTCATGTTCAGCTACCTCACCAACAAGGGCGTCGTCCCCGAGGGCTTCGGTGACAACCTGGGTCTGCCTGCCGACGGCGGCATACCCTGGCTCGCCATCGCCAGCCTCGTCGCCAGCCTAGCCCTGGCCATCTGGACCGCCCGCTACTACAAGCGCCGCCAGTCACCCCCACCCCTCCCCGTGTGACACCACGGCAAACCCCATAAATTGCACGTGCCCAAATTAATCCCCGAGAATCCGATGAATTGAAAATAAAAAAAACAGAAAATGTGGAGAAAATTGACGCATTGTCGGGAAAATGCGTTACCTTTGTAGGTTAGAGTAAAATCCACCTGCGGCAAGTGCCACGAGTGCTGCAAGCAACTCGCTGGCATTAAGTTACTTAAGAATACAAACTAAATAAATACTCAACAGTTATGATGAAGAAATTTATCCTTATCGTTTGCGGCTCGTTTGTGGGCGCATTCTTGGCTCTTATCTTTTTGTTCTTGTCGATGATCATCAGTTTTGCCGTGATGGGTGCCATGGGCATGGGCGGCAAGAGCTCAACTGCAGTTTCCAAGCACTCGATTCTGAAAATCGACTTGGGTACCGAAATCAGTGAGCGTGGCGGTGATGAGCCGGTTGACATGATGGCGATGATGATGAACCAAGGCATGCCCAGCAGCTTGGGCCTGAACACTGTGTTGTCGGCCATCGAGAATGCTGCCGAGAACGATAAGGTTGAGGGCATCTATATCGAGTGCAACGGCGTGAGCGCTGCTCCCGCCACCCTCAAGACCATGCGCCGCGCCTTGAAGGAGTTCAAGAAAAGCGGTAAGTGGATTATGGCCTACGGCTACGAGGGCATCAACCAGGCCGACTATTACCTGGCCAGTGTTGCCGACAGCATCTACCTTAACCCCGTGGGCTCTGTTGACCTGCACGGTATGGCATCGGTAACGCCCTACATGAAGAAGATGCTTGACAAAATCGGCGTGGAGATGCAGGTGGTGCGCGTGGGCACGTTCAAGAGTGCCGTCGAGCCTTACATGCTTGAGGACATGAGCGATGCCAACCGCTTGCAGCAGGAGCACTACCTGGGCACCATCTGGAAAGAGATGCTCGACAGCATCGCCGCCGACCGCAAGTTGACATACGATGCCTTGAATTCGCTGTGCGACAGTGTTGTCATGACTTTCAAGGCCGACGTCCTCGTCCAGGACAAGCTGGTGGACAAGCTGGCTTATCGTGACCAGATGGACGACATCCTGCGCGCCCGCACCAAAGTGGACAAGGATAAAGACCTGAAGTTCGTCAGCCCCGAAGACTTGGCCTCGTCGTTAGAGGACCCCGTGCTCGGCGACCACATCGCTGTGGTGTATGCTGTGGGTGAGATTGACGGTGCCGGCAGCTTCGGCTCCACCGAAGAGGGCATCAACAGCGAGAAGTTGAGCAAGACCATCCATGATCTGACGAAAGACGATAATGTCAAGGGTATGGTGCTGCGCGTGAACTCACCGGGCGGCAGCGCCTTTGGCAGCGAGCAGATTTGGAAGGCTGTCCAGGACTTCAAGGCTACCGGCAAGCCGGTAGCTGTGTCGATGGGTGACTATGCCGCATCGGGCGGTTACTATATCTCCTGCGGCGCCGACCGCATCTTTGCCGAGCGCACGACCATCACCGGCTCGATCGGTATCTTCGGTGTCATCCCCAGCTACAATGAGCTCATCGAGAACAAGCTGGGCGTTCACATGGCATCGGTAAAGACCAACGAGAACGGCGACATGGCCACCATGGGCAAGAAGCTGACCCCTGCTCAGCTTGCAGCATTGCAGAACATGGTCAACGAGGGCTATGAGCTGTTCACCAAGCGTTGCGCCGACGGTCGCCACGTGACCCAAGACTCCATCAAGCAGATTGCCGAAGGTCGCGTGTGGGACGCCATCACCGCCAAGCAGATTGGTCTGGTTGACGAGTTCGGCGGCATCCGCGAGGCTGTGACATGGGTGGCCAAGAAGGCCAAACTGGGCGACGACTACAAGACGCAGAACTACCCCGCTATGGAGGATCCGTTCATGGCCATGTTCGACAAGTACATGGTGACCCGCTACGAGTCGCGTCTGCAGGGCGAGATGGGCGTGCTGTACGACTGGCACAAGCAGCTGCAGCGCATCCTGAGTCGCGACCGCATCCTCTGCCTGATGATCGATGGCGAAGTGGAACTTTAATCTATTACTGTAAATGGCTAAAGGCTAAAAGCTAAAGGCTAGAAATGAACATTGACCTGTCCAAGATACTGAACAAGGAACAGCGCAAATCTATCATGAACGCGCTGCTCACTCCATTCTCATGGGGCTATGGTGCCGGCGTGTGGTTGCGCAATACCGCATTCAGCATCGGGCTGCTGCCTCAAGAGGAATTTGACATCCCTGTGGTGTCGGTGGGCAACATTACCGTGGGCGGCACGGGCAAAACACCACACGTAGAGTATATCGTCGAGGCGCTATACCGCCGCTACCACATGGCTGTGCTCAGCCGTGGTTACAAGCGCATGACCAAAGGCTTCATCCTGGCGAGCAACAACATGTCGCCGCGCGACATCGGTGACGAGCCTTATCAGATCTACCGCAAGTATGGCGGGTTGATCACCCTTGCCGTGTGCGAGAACCGCCGCAAGGGCATCCGTCAGCTCATGCGCATCGATCCCGAGATCAACCTCATCCTGCTGGATGACGGTTTCCAGCACCGTTATGTGAAACCCAAGGTCAACATCGTGCTGATGGACTACAACCGTCCATCCTACGACGACAAACTGATGCCTCTGGGTTCCCTGCGCGAGCCCGTCACGAGCCTGACACGCTGCGACATCGTGGTGGCAACCAAGTGCCCCACCGGTTTGTCGCCCGTTGACATCAGGATGATGAAGAAGAACCTGGAGCAGTACATGTTCCCGCCGCCCTCGCAGCAGCTGTTCTTCAGCAACATCCGCTATGCCGACCCCGTCCCCGTCTTCCCGGTGCAGTCACCGCAGTTGACCTCGCTCAACTGGCTGCATCCCGACGACGCCGTGCTGTGCCTGACGGGTATTGCCACACCCAAGCCGCTGGTGCGCTACCTGCGCCAGTTTGCCGCACCGGTCAAGGTGATGCACTTCGACGACCACCATTTCTTCACCCGTCGCGACTTCAGCGACATCTTCAAGGTGTTCAAGAGCCTCGAGGGCAAGCGCAAGTTCATCATCACCACCGAGAAAGACGCCGTTCGCATCATGAACAACCCATATTTCCCGCCCACCAAGCGCAATTGCATCTACTACATTCCCATGCGGGTGGGTTTCCTCGAGAGCGAGGGTCCCAATTTCATCGAGTGGCTTGTCGGCCTGATCGACAGGCAGGGTGACTCGAGCTTAACGACAAACAATTAATTAGTATCCTACCAAAAAACTTAAAACAAGAAAGGACTGTTTTTATGCTTAACGAGAAAAACCTGCTGGAGAAGATTCAAGAGACCAGCGAATTCATCAAGCAACGCGTAAACAATAAGTTACCCAAGACTGCCATCATCCTGGGCACCGGCCTGGGCGCCGTGGTGGAGCATATCAACATCGAGGTCGAGATCCCCTACGGTGAAATACCCAATTTCCCCGTATCGACGGTACAGGGCCACAAGGGCCGTCTCATCTTCGGCACACTGGGCAACAAGTATATCATGGCCATGCAAGGCCGCTTCCATTATTACGAGGGGTACTCGATGCTGCAGGTGACCTTCCCCCTGAGGGTGATGAAAGCCATCGGCATCAAGACCGTATTCGTCTCCAACGCATCGGGCGGCATGAATCCCGCCTTCAAGGTGGGTGACCTGATGATCATCACCGACCACATCAACGTCTTCCCCGAGCACCCGCTGCACGGCAAGAACATCGAGGAACTGGGCCCGCGTTTCCCGGCCATGGTCGATGCTTACAGTCCCCGCCTGATCCAGATGGCACGCGACATTGCCAAGGAAAAAGGCATCCGTCTGATGGAGGGCGTGTATGTGGGCACCCAGGGTCCCACGTTCGAGACTCCGGCCGAGTATCGCTACTTCTGGCGCATCGGCGGTGACGCCGTGGGCATGAGCACCGTTCCCGAGGTCATCGTGGCCCGTCACGGCGACATGGAGGTATTCGGCATCTCGATCATCACCGATCTGGGAGTTGAAGGCGCTGTCGAGAAGGCCTCTCACGAGGAGGTGCAGAAGGCCGCCGCTGCCGCCCAGCCCATCATGGCCATGCTCGTCAGGGAGATGATCAACCGCTTCGAGGAGCTGTAATATGCGGTCTGCGCCCGCAGATTAGAGTTTAGGGGTTAGCGTTTCGAGAAACTTTTGCCCGTTGAACTGATAACTGACAACATCAAACATCATTAATGAAAGAAACCGAAATATCGACCTTGGGTGAATTCGGCTTGATCGAACACCTCACCAAGTCATTCCCCGTGCGCAACGAGTCCACGCGACGCGGTGTGGGCGACGATTGTGCCGTCATCAACTACGGCAAGGACCGTGAGACACTCGTCACCACCGACCTGCTGCTCGAGGGCATCCACTTCGACCTGACCTACGTACCACTGATGCACCTGGGCTACAAGGCCATCGTGGTGAACCTGAGCGACGTGTATGCCATGAACGGCACGCCGCGCCAGGTGACCGTTTCGCTGGGCATCAGCAAGCGTTTCACACTGGAGCACATCGAGCAACTGTACGAGGGCATGCGCATCGCGTGTGAGCACTACGGAGTGGACCTCGTGGGTGGCGACACCAGTGCCTCGGTCACAGGACTCATCATCAGTGTGACCTGCCTGGGCGAGGCCGCCAAGGACGATATCGTGTACCGGACCGGCGCCAAGGACACCGACCTGATCTGCGTGAGCGGCAACTTGGGAGCAGCCTACATGGGCCTCCAGCTGCTGGAACGTGAGCGCCAAGTGAGCGCTCAGATGAAAGACAAGGAGTTTGAACCCGACTTCTCGGGCAAGGAATACATCATCGAGCGCCAACTCAAGCCCGAAGCACGCCGCGACGTCATTGACGAACTGCGCGAGCTGGGCATCTGCCCCACAGCGATGATGGACGTGAGCGACGGCCTGTCGAGCGAGCTGCTGCACATCTGCAAGGACTCGGGTGTGGGCTGCCGCGTGTATGAGGACCGCATCCCCATCGACTATCAGACGGCCCTCATGGCCGAGGAGCTGAACATGAATCTCGTCACCGCTGCCATGAACGGCGGCGAGGACTACGAGTTGCTGTTCACCGTTCCCCTGGCCGATCACGAAAAGGTGGCGCGCATGAAGACCGCCCGTCTCATCGGCCGCATCACCAAGCCCGACTTGGGTGCCTACATGGTCACGCGCGATGACCAGGAAGTCGCCATCAAGGCACAAGGCTGGAACGCCTTCACCCCCGATAGCGAGAAAGCCTGATCAGACGTCTCACCAACCGATATCAAGATTGCACAAGCGATGAAACACTCATCCTTGTGCAGTTTTTTTTACCCCATTCCCGAGAGCCCGTTTTTGCGGTTTCAAAATGATATTAATCAATGTATTATTATGATATTTCAATGATTTTTGGCCAATTTTTGCTAAATTGTGTTAATTTCAGCCATTTTTTCGTGATTTTATTAGGTGTAAAAAAATAAATGGCCTTATATTTGCAATGGTTTTCATGGTATTAGTTTTTTAAGATTGAGAAAACTTGCGCTGACTCAGTGTATGATTTCTGTTCAATGACCGAGTTAAAGCCAAGTTTCCAGAAAGCCCAGTTGTCGGGAGACAAGTCGGTTTTCAACATGTTTAAGGTTTATGTTAATGGTATTAGAAGGTTAATTAGTTAAAAACAGGCCCATGACGTTGAGTCAAGGGTCTGCTTTTTTAGTATCCACCACCCTGATGACGCAGCATGATTTCATTAAACTTTCCCGACTATATCGAGTCTTAACTGTACATTTATAAAAAAACTGCAAACCCCAGGCTCAGTCGGATTTCAGGTGCATGTCAAGCCCCTTACCCACGAAATCTGGCAGGGTCACTGAAATGTTCAAATAAATTTGGCATTTCACTCGGCTTGCACTAATTTTGCAGAGAGAATGAAAAGTGTTGTTATCATAGGCTCAGGAAATGTGGCCACCAGCTTGGCACACGGGTTGGCCGCACATTGCCGTGTGGTGCAAATCTACAGCCGTCGGCTGGAACATGCCAGGATGCTGGCCGATGCCGTGGGCTGCCCTGATGCCACCGACGACCTGCAAACCCTCGCCACCGGTGCCGATGCCTATATCATCGCGGTGAGCGACGACGCCATTGCCGATGTCGTTGCAGCGACTCCTGACAACGGAGCACTGTGGGTACACACCTCAGGCAGCAAGCCGATAGACCTGTTCACCGGCCACCGTGCCCATTGCGGCGTGATGTGGCCGATGCAATCATTCTCGCGCCAAGTGGTGACCCCACTCGACGAGGTGCATTTCTTTATCGAGGCCAGCGACAGCGACGCCCTCGCCGAAATGCGCACATTGGGCAACCTGATCTCGCGCCATGTCACCGAGGCCGACAGCCAACAACGGCTGCGACTGCACATCGCTTCGGTCTTCTCGTGCAACTTTGCCAACCACATGTGGACCCTGGCCCACGAGGTGCTGAGCGACGCCGGCCTGCCGTTTGAAGCCATGATGCCGCTCATCCGCACCACTGTCGACAAACTGGATCGCCTGACGCCCGCCCAAAGCCAAACGGGACCCGCTATACGCCACGACGTCCAGGTAATCGACCGGCATCTGGCGATGCTTGACGGCGACAAGCGAGACATTTACCGCTTGTTGTCCGACTCTATCATGAATCACAACCCACAAGACGACCATGCTCAATAATCTCAAGAAATATGATGTGGTGCTGGGCAGCAATTCGCCGCGGCGCCGGGAACTGCTCAACGACATGGGCGTGACATTCCGTGTCGAAGCCATCAAGGGCATTGACGAGAGCTATCCTGCGAGCCTGCCCGTGGAGGAAATCCCGGTCTATCTCGCCCGCATTAAGGCCGAGGGTCATCCCTTGAAGTCCAACGAACTGCTCATCACCGCCGACACCGTCGTCGTGCTCGACGAGGCCGTGCTGGGCAAGCCCACAGGCGAAGCCGATGCCCATCGCATGCTGCGCGCCCTCTCGGGACGTGCCCACCGGGTCATCAGCGGCGTGTGCGTCACCACGGCAGAGCGTTGCGAGTCGTTTGCCGACACCAGCATCGTGCACTTCGCCGAGTTGACCGACGACGAGATTGACTATTACATCGAGCATTACCGTCCGCTGGACAAGGCCGGTGCCTATGGCATTCAGGAATGGATCGGCAACATCGGCATCAGCGGTATCAACGGCGACTTCTACAACGTGATGGGACTGCCCACACGCAAACTCTATCAATTGTTGAAAACATTCTAAAGTATCATTATCATGGGAAAAAGTATATTATTCACTTTGATGGCGCTGGCACTGATGATGTGCCCGGTGAGCCATCTTGCCGCCCAGGAGATTGGACAAGAGGCGGCATCTCTTCTCGACCCCGACACCGTGGCGACACGCACCGACACCGTGTATTTCTACGACACCTGGCAACAGATGTTCAACATGCAACCTGCTGCTATGTTCACCACCCCTGACGCCGAGGTCTATTCGATCAGCGAAATCTATATCCGTTCGGACGTTGACAGCCTTAACGACATCATCCAGAATTTACACATCGCTCTATCGGTAAGCGACAGCATCTGGCTGGTGAACTGTGATTACCTGAAAAAGCATTTCAAGGTTGAGTACAAGAACATCCAGCGTTATAATCAGGTGTTTTTCACCGAGAAGGCTGCATTTTTTATAGCTTATGCGCCCTTGACCGTGATTGAATTGCTCAATGGTAACACCGATGATACTTCTTACCAGTCGACCGTGGCCTTTTATTACATCGACTTCAAGAACCGCAGGGTTGACCGAGTCAACCATAAGTACCTGAGTAAACTGCTTGCGGATTATCATGACCTGCAAATGCGTTATGAGGGCATGAAGGACTACAAGAAGCCCCATGTCATCCAGGATTTCTTGTTCCGCTACCTTGATCGTGCATCCGAGGACACCATGCGTCCCTCGATACCCGATCTCATTGCCGCTTGGCCAGTTGATTAACTGACAATAAAGAAACAAAACAGTTCAAGATATGAAATATAGTTTAAGATATCTGTTCATCATGGTGGTTGTGGCATTGTGCTCGCTGAACTGCAATGCCGAGGAGACCACGCCCAACGACACGGTCTATTTCTACGACACGTGGCAACAATTGTTTGATAAGGAGCCCATGGGATTCAGTGTCAACCCGCCCTTATTCGCCCTCACGCCTTACGAGGTTTATTTTGACACGGGTGACTACGATCTCGACGAAATGATGTTGAGAAACCACCTTGCCATGTCGTTGGGCGACAGCATTATGCTCATGAGCAGTCAATACCTCAAGAAGAATTTCAAGGGCGATGCCAAGAGTCTTGAAGGCTTTGTCCCAGTATATTTCAATGAGAAGACAGCGTTTCTCACCTTTCAAAGCATGTCGCTGAGAGATATCTTATTCGGGAAAAGCCTCAATGATGAAGAGACAAAATACACTGTCGAATTTTACTATATCGACTTTGTCAATCGTGAGGTCAGAAGAGTCACCCCCAGCTGTCTGAGCGAGTTGCTTGAGGATTATCACGACTTGCAGATGCGCTACGAGGGCATGAAGGACTACAAGAAACAACACATCATCCAGGACTACTTCTACAAATATGTGGACAGGGCCAGCCAAGACTTCATGCGTCCCTACATCCTTGACCTGGTTGAGAGCTACCCTGTCGAATAATTTCAATTATCATAATGAGAAGATTCCTGCTGTTAACCCTACTCCTCCCCACCCTGCTGCTGACCGCCTGTTTCAGGAACGGAAACGGCGCGGGCAAGGCCCTTGACACCAGAGACTCGGTGATCACGGCAGCCAAATTGCTGTCGATGCAGCGCATGGCCGATTACACGCTGGTCACTGTGGGCGACCCGTGGAAAGGCGGCGTGCTGCACCGCTATGTGCTGGTGCCCCGTGACGCCGAGCTGCCCAAGAACCTGCCCGAGGGCACCGTGGTGCGCACCCCTATCGGACGCGCGCTGGTCTATTCGTCGGTGCACACTAGTCTGCTCGACGAGTTGGGTGCCATCGGTGCCGTGCGCGGTGTGGTCGACAGTCAATATTTCATCGATACTGTCATCGTTCAAGGTCTAGAGTGCGGATTCATCGCCGATTGCGGCAACTCGATGAATCCCACGGTTGAGAAAGTCATCGACATACAGCCTGACGCCATCTTGCTGTCACCCTACCAGGATGCCAGCTACGGCCAGATCGCCAACCTGGGCATCCCCATCATCGAGTGCGCCGACTACCTGGAATATGACCCGCTGGGACGCGCCGAATGGGTGAAATTCTACGGCGAACTGGTGGGCAAGCGTGCCGAAGCCGACAGCCTGTACAACGTCGTTGTCACCGCCTATAACGACATGAAGCAGAAAGCCGCAGGGGCCAAGAGCCACCCCACCGTCGTGACCGAGATGGTTATCAGCGGCGTGTGGAACGTGCCCGGCGGACAGAGCTACATGGCCAGCATCCTGAGCGATGCCGGCGGCAAGTACCTGTGGGCCGATGACAAAAATACCGGGTCGCTGGCGCTGGATTTCAACCAAGTTCTTGCCGTAGCCCATGATGCCGACTACTGGTTCATCAAGTGGACCAACATCAACTCACTCAAGGACCTGCAAGGGGCCTACGACCTGAACAAGGAGATGGCGGCTTTCAAGAACAAGCGCGTGTATGTGTGCGACACCGACAAGAGCCGCTTCTTTGACCGCATCCCCTTCCACCCCGAGGTGCTGCTGCGTGAGTTCTCGGCCATCCTGCACCCCGAGTTGTTTCCCGATTACCAAAACCAGATGTATCACCACATTGACTGATTCACCGATGACATATCGCCGCTTCACCATCACCATCATCGCCATGACGGTGCTGCTGGTGTTGCTGGGAGTAGCCTGTCTGCTATTCGGCTCGGTGGACATCCCTGCCGATAAGATAGCCGACATCGTCACCGGCAAGGGCAGTGGCAACAAGGCTTGGGACATCATCATCCTGCAATCACGCATCCCCATGATCATCACCGCTGCACTGGCAGGTGCCGCGTTGTCCATCTCAGGTTTGCTGTTGCAGACGACTTTCAACAACCCGCTGGCCGGGCCGTCGATACTGGGTGTGTCGTCAGGAGCCGGACTGGGCGTCGCCATCGTCATCCTGGCGATGGGCGGTTCGCTGGGCGGCTTGCTGGGAGAGGGAGCCGGCAGTTACATGGCCATCCTGGTGGGAGCGTTGCTCGGTGCCGGCATGGTGCTGGTCACGCTCATCGCCTTCTCGGCCATCGTGCGCAGCAACACGATGCTGCTCATCATCGGTATTCTCGTGAGCTACTTGACCTCGAGCGTTGTGCAGCTGCTCAACTCAGTGGCTACCGAGGAAGGCGTGCACAACTATGTGGCATGGGGCTTCGGCAACTTCTCGGGCGTGAGCGCTGCTCAGATGCCCATCTATGCCGGTGTCATCATCTTGGCCCTCATCGGCTCGGCCCTCATGGTCAAGCCCTTGAACGCCTTGCTGCTGGGCACACGCTATGCCCGCAATCTGGGCATCAACGTGTCACGCACGCGCAACAGCCTGCTGCTCATCACCGGCATCTTGACTGCCGTGGTAACGGCCTATTGCGGACCTATCGGCTTTATCGGCCTGGTCGTGCCGCACATCGCACGCATGTCGCTAGGAACCAGCAACCATGCCCGCCTCGTGCCTGCCACCATTCTGGCAGGGGCCGACATCGCCTTGCTGTGTGCACTGGTGAGCGTGAACAACCCGCACGGCATCATTCCCATCAACGCCATCACACCCATCATCGGTGTGCCCATCATCCTGTATATCATCCTTAACCGTCGACGCATACAATACTTCAACTGATGAACAACGATAACGCCATATTGACAACACATGACCTCTCGGTGGGCTACCGCAACGGGAGCCAGCAAGTGACATTGCTCAGCGGACTGAATCTCGTCCTGGAGAAAGGTAAACTCGTGGCCCTTTTAGGGCAGAACGGTGCCGGCAAGTCCACCCTGCTGCGCGCCCTCACCTGTGACGAGCACCCGCTGGACGGCACCATAGAAATCAGCGGCAGGAACATGCATGACATGAGCCAGAAGGACCGTTCGCGCCTCATCGGCCTGGTCTCGACCGAGCGCATCCAGGCAGGCGCCCTCACCGTTACCGAACTGGTGGGCCTCGGCCGTCAGCCCCACACGGGATTCCTGGGCAGACTCGACGACGAAGACCGCAAGATCGTTCATCAGTCAATGGTCGATGCCGGCATCATCGGCAAAGCCAATGAGTACATGGCTTCGCTGAGCGACGGCGAGCGGCAGAAGGCCATGATTGCCCGTGCACTGGCTCAACAGACGCCCATCATCATCCTCGACGAGCCCACGGCCTTCCTCGATGTCGCCAGCCGCATCGAGACGATGCGCCTGCTGCAGACCCTCGCCCACGAGCGCGGCAAGGCCGTCCTCCTCTCCAGTCACGACATCTCCCAGTCACTGATGCTAGCCGACGAACTGTGGCTCATCACCACCGACCGCCAGGTGCTCACCGGCACCCCCAAGAAACTGATTGCCGACGGAGCCATGGACCACCTGTTCACCAACCGCTCCATCCACTTCAACCACGACATCCTCGACTACTCCTTTTAGTAGGATTTTTCATGCTTCTTGTGTTACTTTTTCAATAAACCGAAAACCATAAGTTTTCGGGATTTGCTATTGTTTTCGGTAGTCAACTCTTCATTTAGCCCAAGAGCAACATAACTGTCTGTATAAAAGCATTTTAGCATAAACACAGAGCACACCCGAGGGGCATTTTTCGGGCTGAAAATTTGGTCAATTCAGAAGTTTATCATACCTTTGCACCAACGAACCAATTACTAACAACTTATGCTAAAACGATTTTTATTAGCTCTTGCTGTTGTAATTGCTGTGTCTGCCATGGGGCAGGATTATAAACTGCATGCCACCAAATATCACCCTGGACAGGGCGGTGCTGGTTGGGTAACAGCAAGTGGAGACCGAATCAATTATGATAAGTTGAAAAACTATCAGATTCGATGGGTCGCACTCTCACCGGACATGTTTCACAAGCATGGCTTCAAGATGGGAGATGTGATTATTGTAGAGAGTGAGTCCACTCCTTCGATCAATGGTGAGTGGATAGTGAAGGACAAGATGAGTCCACGCTTGAGCAAGCGCATCGACTTCCTCACTCCGCGAGGTGACAAGTACAACTTCCGCAACGGAGCGGTCACCATTCGCAAGAAGAAAAAAGATTGAACTCTGAAAGAAACCTCCTGAGGTTCTAGAAAAGAAACATGATTGGGACGGGACAGATCACCTCTGCCTCGTCCCGATCGTTTATATCGTGCGATAAAGCGGCTAATCGGTGATCGGGATTGCGGCCTTGTGACGGTTAAGGGCTTTGAGAGCCTCTTGGACGGTTTTGTCGTTACGGTTCACGATGGCGGAATAGGCCTCTGGGCCGAAGATGTCGTGGGCGATAATTGACTTAATCTTGGTCAAAATCAAATCATGAGAATGGTTGATATAGTACCATCGCGGAGCTATGCCATTGGCTGCGGCAAAACTGGCAAATTCTTTAATCAGATCGTTGTCAATAGGGGTTGTGCGCAGGAATTGCTTGTAATCGCTCATTTGCTTAAGTGTCTTGCGGTTTTTCTCACAATAGGTGAAGGCAAAACGCTGCAATAGGCCAGCATTATCAACATCTTTGAAGTACTTGTTGATCCCTGCCGTGTCTCGAGCAACAAAGACGTCGGGGATAATGCCACCCCCGCCATAAACAGTTCGGCCATGTCGTGTAGTAAATGGGCGGCTTTTGTCTATCCTGATGCTATCTTTGTTGAAGAATTCGCCGTGCTTGACGCGCTCCAGCAGTTCGTCTTCATAAAAGCGGGTTTCATGATAATTGTAATTCTTTTGGATGCAGCGGCCGCTTGGGGTATAGTAGCGGGCGACAGCCAAACGCAGGATGCTGCTGTCGGGTAGGATGAAGTCATTCTGCACCAATCCCTTACCAAAGGAGCGACGCCCCACAATGAGGGCACGGTCGTTGTCCTGCAAGGCACCTGCAAAAATCTCACTGGCACTGGCGCTATACTCATCGATAAGGACAGCAAGCTCTACATTCTGGAATTTTCCTTTTCCATCACTGTTGAATGGCTGATTGTATTGCTTGCGCCTACCGCGTGTTGTGACGATAGTTCGTTTTGCCGGCAAGAACTCGTTGGCCATGAGCACCGCAGTTTCCATATAGCCTCCACCATTGCCTCTCAAGTCTATCATAAAGCGCTTGGCCCCTTGGGCTTGCAGTTGGGTTAATGCCTGAACAAATTCGTTATAAGTGTTACGCTCAAACTGGTTGACCTTAATATAGCCCGTGTTCTTGTCAAGCAAGTAGTAGGAATCAAGAGTTCTCTTTATAATCCTGTTGCGAGTCACTGTGAAGTCAAGAATCTTGGGATAGCCAGGGCGCAGCACACTCAACGTGACCGTGCTACCGTTAGGCCCACTCAAGAGTTTGAATATCTCACCTGAGGATTTATTGATGTTGGCGGTTGGTTGCCCGTCAATCTTCACGATACAGTCACCAGGCAGGATGCCGGCAATATCGCTTGGACCAGCGGGAACAATGCATTCAACATGGACAGTGTCGTTGAAGATGATGAAGACGATGCCGATATCGGGAATCACGCCATCAGTTCTCTCTCGGGGAATCTTTGAATTATGGCTATCAAAATAACTGGTATGAGGGTCAAGACCTTTCAACATTAAGGGTATGCTCCTCTCAATGAGTTGATCAGGGTTAAGGGAATCCACATACTCGCCCAAGATAAGGTCAATAATGGCCTTGACTTTAGGATTTCTGGCTTCTTGAGTGGCTTTTGGAACTACATTTACATGATGAAAGTCGATGAGCAGGCCCGCCACAAATGCAGCCACGGCAATAGCTATTGTTAACCAGATGGGCGTGCTCCTTTTCATTTGTCTATTTCTCAGTCGGTGATCGGGAATGCGGCCTTGTGGGCGTTCAATGCCTTGAGTGCTGCCAGAACGGTATTGTCTTGCCTGTTCACGATGGGATAGAAGGCCTGGTTGCCGAAGATGTCTCGGGCGATCAAGGCCTTGAGATTGGTCACGATCACATCACGGGACTGGTTGATGTAGTACCAGCGCGGGGCGACACCGTTACGGGCGGCATAATCGACGAAATCCTTGAGGAGGACGTCGTCGCCGGGCGCCGTATTCAAGAACTGCTTGTAGTCTTCAAGCTTGTTGAGCACTGCACGGTTTTTGTTGCAGTAATAGAACGCATAGCGCTGCAATAAGCCAGCGTTGGCCACCTCGATATAGTAGCTTGACAATCCCGTCGTGTCGCGAGCCACGAAGATGTCAGGCACGATGCCACCGCCGCCATAGACCGTGCGGCCATACAGCGTGTTGAACACCTGGCTCTTGTCGATCTTCATGCTGTCGCGGCTGTAGAGTTCACCGTTCAGGTAACGCTCCAGCACCTCTTTCTCGTAACTGAGCATTCCCTCCTTGTAATCCTTCTGGATGCAACGGCCACTGGGCGTGTAGTAACGCGCTGTGGTCAAGCGGATAGCGCTGTTATCGGGCAGCATGAACTCCTTTTGAACCAGTCCCTTGCCAAACGAACGGCAGCCCACGATCAAGCCACGGTCGTTGTCCTGCAAGGCGCCCGCAAAAATCTCGCTGGCGCTGGCGCTGAATTCATCGATAAGCACGGCCACTTCGGCATCCTGGAACGAGCCGTTGCCGTCGCTCCACACCTCGCCGTCATCGTGCTTGTAACGCCCCTTGGTGAACACAATGGGCTGATCGGCGGGCAAGAACTCGTTGACCATCAGTACGGCCATTTCCATGAAACCGCCACCGTTGCCGCGCAGGTCGATCAAGTAACGCTCGGCGCCCTCGTCGGCGAGGCTGGCCATGGCCGTGATGAACTCGTCGTAGGTGTGACGACCGAACTGATTGATCTTGATATAGCCCGTGGCATTGTCAATCATGTAATAGGTATCGACCGAATTCACGGGGATATCACCTCGCGTCACGGTAAAGGTGAGCAACTTGCTGGTGTTCTGGCGCTTGATGCCCAGTTTCACCTTGGTGCCCTTGTCGCCACGCAGGCGTTTCATCACCTCGCTGTTGGTCATCTTGGAACCCGTGGCTACCGAATCATCGATCATGACAATCTGGTCACCGGCCATGAGTCCCACCTTCTCGCTGGGACCGCCGGGAATGACCTCCACCACGCCGATGGTGTCATTGACCATCATGAACGAGATGCCGATGCCGCTGAACGAGCCGTTCAGGTCATCGGTAGCGGCCTTCAGGTCCTCGGCAGTGAAATAACTCGTGTGCGGGTCCAGATTGCTCAAAATCTCGGGGATGCTCAACTCGATGAGGTCGTGCAGATTGGTCGTATCCACATAGTCGGTCGCTATCAGGTTGAGGATAGCGTTGAGCTTGCGGTCGTTCTCGGCAACCTTGTTGTTATTCGAGAAACGGCTACCAAAGAAGATACCCGTCACCAACGCTATCGCGAGGGCGAGGGGAAGCCAGATGAATTGACGTTTGGGCCGTGTGTTCATATCTCTCGTGTTACAGTTGCCAGTGTTTCTTGATATCACTCAATAACCCACGTCGTTGGGCTATTGATTTGAGTTCCAGATTCTCGGTTATCGGGAAGACTGCCTTGTGCTTGTTCAGCGCTTTCAGGGCCTGCTGCACAGTCTTGTCGTTGCGATTAAGGATGGGATAATAGGCCTGGGTCCCGAAGACATCCCTTGCAATCAGCGCTTTGAGCTTGGTCACGATCACATCGCGGGAGATGTTGATATAGTACCAACGCGGAACGACGCCGTTCTCCTCAGCAAAATCGGCAAACATATTGATCAGTTCTTCATCGCTGGGAGCCATGCGCAAGAACTGCTTGTAATCGGTCATCTTGTTGAGCGACTCACGATTGTCGTTGATATAGGAGAATGCGAACTGCTGCAACAGGCCGGCGTTGTCAACGTCGATGTAGTAGCCGGTCACTCCGCTGGTGTCGCGCGGCACAAAAACGTCGGGCACGATGCCACCGCCACCATAGACGATGCGACCGTGGGCCGTGGTGAACATCTGGTTGGTATCGACCCTGATGCTGTCGCTGTAGTCCATCTCGCCATGCCTGTAGCGCTCCACCAGTTCATTGTCATACTCGGCATTGAAGCCGCGTCTGAAGTCCTTCTGGATACAACGTCCGCTGGGCGTGTAGTAACGCGCTGTCGTCAAGCGTATGGCGCTGCTGTCGGGCAGGATGAACTCTTTCTGCACCAGTGCCTTGCCATAGGAACGGCAGCCCACGATCAGGCCACGGTCGTTGTCCTGCAAGGCACCGGCGAAGATCTCGCTGGCGCTGGCGCTGAACTCATCGATGAGCACAGCCACCTCTACATCCTGGTACTTACCCGTGCCATCGCTCCAGGCCTCGTTGTCATCGCGCTTGTACCGGCCGTGAATGCTGACGATCAACTCGTCGGCGGGCAAGAACTCGTTGGCCATGCGCAAGGCCATCTCCACAAATCCGCCGCTGTTACCGCGCAGGTCGATCATATAGCGCTTGGCACCCTCATCGCTGAGGCTCGCCATGGCCGTCATGAACTCCTCATAAGTATTGCGTCCGAACTGGGTGATCTTGATATAGCCCGTGTTCTTGTCCAGCATATAGTGGGCGGCGACGGTATTCTGGGGGATGGGACCGCGCGTGACAGTGAATGCAAATGTCTTGTTGCCGTGATGGCGCTTGACACCGAGCTTCACCGTGCTGCCCTTGGGGCCGCGCAGACGCTTCATGACGCCCCCCTTGGTGATTCGCTCACCGACGGTTGTCGTGTCGTCGATCGACACGATGCGGTCACCGGCCATCAAACCCACCTTGGCACCGGGTCCACCGGGAATCACCTCGACAATGACGACAGTATCCTTCATCAAGTCGAACTGGATGCCGATGTCACACATCGAGCCGGTCTGGTTCTCAGCCATCGTGCGCAGTTTAAGTTCCTCGGCAGTGATGTAGGTGGTGTGGGGATCAAGATTGCTCAAGATTTCGGGGATGCTCATCTCTACCAGATCATTCAGGTTGGTGGAGTCCACATAATCCTGATTGATGAGGCTCAAGATGGCATTCACCTTGCGGTCATTGTCGGCGATATAGGTGTTGGGCGAGATGTGGTTACCTATCAACAAGCCCACAACCACCGCCACCGATATGGCGAAGGGAATCCAAATTGGATGACGTGTGTACTTTTCCTTCATTGCGGCCGTAAGAATCCCGATGAGTTTACTTTGATGCTGCGATACACTTCTCCACTTCCTGATAATGGCTCTCGCTGTTGTCGCCGGTGATCTCCACTACCTCATACTCACCGTTGCGCATCCACAGGTGGACCACCTCGATACCGGCGCGGCACAGCAGATCCACACCGTCGTGCATGCGGTAATATTCACCGAACACCACGCGGCGGATGCCAGCCTGGATGATGAGCTTGCTGCACTCCATGCAAGGCGAAGTCGTGACATAGAGCGTGGCCCCATCGCTGCTGTTGTTGCTGCGGGCGACCTTGGTGATGGCATTGGCCTCGGCATGCAGGACATAGGGCTTCGAGTGGTCGGCGTCTTCCTCGCACACATTCTCAAAGCCAGCAGGAGTACCGTTATAACCATCGCTGATGATCATCTTGTCCTTGACCAGCAACGCACCCACTTGACGACGGCGGCAATAGGAATTTTCGGCCCAAATCTGCGTCATGCGCAAGTATCTTGAGTCGAGCAACAACTGTTTTTTCTCGCGAGCGTCCATTATCTTGAATTTTAATCTGCAAAGATACTGCAAGTCCAGCGCAGAACAAAAGATTTGCTCTTTTTTTATTCCAAAAAACAAATTAAAACTTGTTTTTATTGTCGGCTTGCACTACTTTTGTGACATAGAAACAAGGAGAATCATGAAAGAGATTTTTTTTGCCGGAGGATGCTTCTGGGGAACAGAACATTACTTCAAACAGGTTAACGGTGTGATTGAGACTCAGGTGGGCTATGCCAACGGGCACACCGAGAATCCGACTTATCAAGATGTGTGTACCGACAAGACAGGCTTTGCCGAGACGGTTCGTGTAGCCTATGACCCCGAGGTCATCTCGCTGGAGTTTCTGACCGAGATGTATTTCAAGGCCATCGACCCGACGAGCGTCAATCAGCAGGGACACGACAAGGGCACCCAGTACCGCACGGGTATCTACTACACCGACGAGGCCGATGTGCCGACACTCAAGGCCGTCTATGACCGCGTGCAGGCCGAGGTAAAACTCCGCCTTGCCGTTGAGTTGCTGCCCCTCAAGAATTTCTATGACGCCGAGGAATACCATCAGGACTACCTCGACAAGAATCCTGACGGTTATTGCCACCTGCCGCTGGAATTGTTCGAGATGGCCAAGCGCGCCAACCGATAAGCGTTCATGAAGCCTATCTTGCAGCACATTAAGCGCTGGACAAGCCGCGACAACCGCTGGCTGGCATTGCCATGCACTGCCGCAGCCTTGTTTGTGCTGCTGGTGATGGTCAAGAGCTGCCAGGGCATCGCCTATAACTTCACCAACGAATGCCGGATCTACAAGCTGGGCTACCCCATCGAGGAAGCCCGCATCCTGGCTGCCGAGCTGAGTGATGCACAGGTCGACTCGCTCATCGCCCGTCAGGAACATGACACGATCGCCATCCCTGTCATTCATGCCCGCTATTATATCGCCGACAACTTTGACCGCTACCTCGCCTATCACAAGAAGGACACGACTGGCGCGCCACTCGACAACATCATTGCGCTGGTCAACGTGGGGTACGACCGCGACCGGGAATCGAGTGCAGTGCCTTGCGACACCAGCAAGGGCCAACTGATGCTGGTCAACGGCCGCCATTACCTGGATGAGAATTACAAGCCCGACACTCTGGTAACGTTCAGCATGGACTATTGCTATTGGGAACAGAAGGCTCGGCCTGTCGTGGTTGATGCCTTCTTAGCGATGCAAAAGGCTTGCAAGGAACAGACCGATGCCCAGTTGATGGTCAACTCGGCCTACCGCTCCTATCAGGAACAGATAGGGACCCACAAGCGCAACCCAAAAGGATATGCTGCTCGCGCAGGAAGCAGTGAGCATCAAACGGGGTTCGCCCTCGACATCACGTCGCGGGAGCATCCCATGAGATGGCCTTTCGATAAATCAGTGGAAGGCGTGTGGATGCGTGAGCATTGCCACGAATTCGGCTTCATCCTGCGCTACCCCGAGAAGCAGTCACACATCTTCGGGTTCGCCTACGAGCCATGGCACCTGCGCTACGTGGGCAAGGAGGTGGCCAAACGTATTCACGACGAGGATATTACCTTCGACGAGTACTACGCTTTCTATTTAGATAAGAAATAAGAGATTATTGCAGAGTGGCTTGGTAGTGGCCTGATGCATCATTCACAATCTTGAACTGGCCGCGTAGGCCATGACGACTGCCCATGGCGGCAGTGACCATGCCCATGGTCATGCGCAGGTTAACCTCGACACACGGATTCAAGGCGATTCTGCCGTTTTCATCCCAATAGAGCATCATATCGATGCCCACCGGGCCGTCGTAGTGCGGAGCGATAAGGTTATCTATAACCATCAACACTTGACCGATCACTGGGTCGAGATCGGGATACATACCCAGCAACATCTCATGTAATTCTTCCATCGGGGCTACCCTACCCGTCCCGAACTGGCTGTGGAAATCGCTGTCGAACACCGAGTAGCCCATGAACATGGTGCTGCCGTCACGGCAGATGCACTCGATGGCAAAATCCTGCACCCGGTCCAACCCCACCTCGCACAAGAGAGACCCCTGACGGCGCAGCGCACCGTCGATCCACCGCGGCACATGGTTATCGCCCTGTGGATCAATGACACGATAGATGCCCTTGCCGCTGCCCGACCACGGCATCTTGAGGTAGCAACCGGGATGGCGCGTTGCAAAAGCGGTGACTTCCTCAACAGTGGTCAGTTCTACAGGGCATGGCGAGAAAGCCTCGCCTAAGGCCTGATGCACGGCGATGCTCGTGCGGCGATGCGACAAGCGACGAATCCAATCCAGTTGCTCATCGCCGGGCAGATATTCGGGTAAAACACCTGCTTGAAGCAGTTGATAACGCAGCGCAGCATCCCACCCCCACGGATGAATGCGGCAAGCGCCCAAATCGGCAATTCCACTGATCGGAATGGGTGTTATGTCAAGATGATGCTCATTGAGCCAACGGCGGTCATCTTCAATGGGAGCATCATCGGGGACAGCGATACAAGAGCCGGCGGGCGCTACCCAAGCGGGCAGCAGCCTCAAGTCATGACGCAGCTGGCGGGCAAACGGAGGTGCCGTATAATTGTGCGCCCCATGGGCCAGCGCCAAGTCATGCTCGGGATTAAAAAGATAAACCTTTTGCATCTCACTGCAAAGGTAACAATCATTTGGCCCAAATGTAAAATAATTTGACATTATATTGTAAAATAATTAGACAATCGCGTTTTTTGAAGCAAAAATATTTGCTGCACCTCAAATCCCCTCTTTATCTTTGTGCCAGTCAAGAACACTAACCACTAAAACAATACAATTATGAAACTTACAACATTTTTCCAACGAGCAGCCCTGCTCAGCGTGTTAACGGCAATGATGGCCTTCAGTGCCAATGCACAAATGCCCACCGACTCGATTGTGGCTGACTTCAACGAGTTCGTCAGGTTGCTGGAAGAAACGCACCCCGACCCCTACACCAACTACGGCGGCAGGCCTTTCTTCCGTCGCGCTGCGATGGAGACCCGATACGGACTTGTCATGGATTCGGTGACCAGCCCCGACGTGCTAGCCAATCGCATCAGAGAATTTCTCGCTCCCCTTGGAGATGGCCACACCAACATTCAGAGAGGGCGGTCGGAATGGTGGAGACATGCCCAAGCACGTTTTCTGCCTATGAACCAAGGCATCATCTACACCCAGATCCTGCCTGCTCAATACAAAGATCTGATAGGCAGCAAGTTAGTCGGGATAGAGAATATGCCCATTCAGGACGTTCTGGCTGGTTTCAACAAACATGAAGCCGCTGAAAATGAAATGGGTCGTATGATACTGTTATGCTGGGATTGCGTAAGCTTGGATAAAGTGATACCCAACATCCCTGAAGATTCCATCACCTATCATCTTGAGACCCCCGAGGGCAAACAAGTGGCGCTGACACTGCCTTTCAAGATGAAATTTGATTCCATTTCATGGCAAGAACAATGTGGACTCCCCTACACTGATATTTTCCCATCTAAGCAACTTCAATTTGATTTTGTGGGGAAAGGCAAGAACACGATGTACCTTTGCGCGAGAAGCATCATGGCTCGTGACTGCATTGAGTATATGCGTGATAATGGTTGGGATTATGAACGTGAACTCCAGTGGCTATTCAGACAAGTGTATCGCAACCAGGAAATGCCCAGCGACCTCAATGAAGCTATCGCCATGCTGCCCTCTTTCAGTGGTGAATTTGAAAAGATGCTGCTCCAGATGAAGGCAAACGGAAGCAAAAACCTCATCATCGACCTGCGCTCGAACGATGGCGGTTTCACACCTATAGTAATCCCGACGTTGTATCAGATGTGGGGCGACGAATTCATCAAGAAGAGTTCAACGTTCAGCACCGAGGGTTATACCATGATTTCTCCCTTGTTAATGAAGAAGTACAACACAAGTCTCGAACAGTTGAGTGCCCAAAGTCCGATTAAGATCGAGTATGGAGATTATCAATACGAGGGAGGAAATGAACCCGTGGTTACCCAAGTTACTGATGAAATCCGCAACAATGTTATATCTCAGATGATGAGCAGTGTAAAGGACAAGCTCATGGCACAGAAGGGCAAACCCGTCTATACACCCGAACACGTGTATGTGTTGACAAATGAAAGCACCTTCAGCGCCGCTTTCCACTACGCATTCTACCTGAAGAAGATGGGGGCAACCATTGTTGGTGTCACCTGCAGACAGGCGCCTAACACCTATATGGAGGCTACACCGTTTGAACTGCCGCGCACTGGATTGAGTGGCAACATCTCCAACTCGTTGCAGATGTTCTTGCCGGCCGACGATCCTCGCGCCAAGGATTTCTACCCCGACCTGATGCCGACCTACGAGGATTTCAAGCGCTACAACTTTGACGAGAACACCATCCCGATGTATCTGTTGGACATCATCGAGGGCAACAAGTAGGCCCAGACAACTAAGTATAAAAAACGACTGAATCATCTGAAAAGTCTGAGCCTTTTCTGCAAAAAGTCAGATTCTTCAGATGATTCAGTCGTTCTGTTTTAGCGTGCGAAGGATAAAGTATTGATGCCCAAGGCTTCCAATCTGTAGAGACGCAAAATATTGCGTCTTCCGTCGTCAGAGATCACCTATAATCTTCCCTTGAGACGCAAAATTTTGCGTCTCTATAAGGCCATTGACATCTATTCTACTTGACGGTGATGTTGACGCTGGATTTCATGCCGGTGGCGGGATCCTTGACGGTGAGCGTCATCACGCCTGGCTTTTTACCGGCTTGGCAAACGACTACCAGCTGGCCGTGGAAGAGGCTCATCTGCGGCTGGGTGAACGGTTCCAGCGAGGTGGCATCACCGTTGCAGGCGGCCTTGTAGGAGCCCGCTCCCGTCACGCTGAATTGCAGGCGGTTGGCAGCATCGGGACATAGGGTTCCGTTTTTGTCAACGAGGCTCACAGTGATGTAGGCGAGGTCGTTGCCGTCGGCCTTAATGGTCTTGCGCTCGGGCTCCAGCAAAAGCTTTTTGGGCTTGCCTGCAGTCTTGATTACCTGCTGCCCTGCCTTGTTGCCGTTCTCGTCATAGACGACCACTTTCAGCTCACCAGGCTGATAAACGACGTCGCGCCAACGCAGGCGGAAACGGTCCAAGCGAGTGGTATCGTTCTTAGTGATGCGGCCCTGGCTCTTGCCGTTGACAAACAGCTCGGCGCTGGGATAGTCGGTGTAGCAATAGACGGGCGTCACTTTGCCCTTGCGGTCGGGCCACGTCCAGTGCGGCAGCAGATGGATGGTATGCTCATTCTTATTCCAGTGGCTGCGGTACAGGTAATAGCGGTCCTTGGGCAGGCCAGCGAGGTCGCAGATGCCGAAGTAGCTGCTGCGCGAGGGCCAGTATTCGTCGTAGGGCGTGGGTTCGCCCAGGTAGTCGTAGCCTGTCCACACGAACTCACCTACCGTCCAGTCGAAGTCGTCCTGCATCTTCCAGTCATCGTCGGGCACGTTGCTCCACCAGCAATACTCCACGTCATAGCCCGAGCACTGACCGTCGGGCCAAGCCTTGTTGGTGGCGACGGTGTCGGGGAAGTAGTAATGGCCGCGTGTACTGACGGTCGAAGCCGTCTCGCTGCCCAGGATAAAGCCCTGCGGCAGACGTTCGATCATCTCCTGATACTTGTGGAGGCGGTAGTTATAGCCGGGCACGTCGGCCATCTGGGCAAAACCGCACCAGATGGCGCCATCGGCCTGGTCCATGCCGCAGGTCACCATGCGCGAGGGGTCATAGTGGTGGCACAGGGCAATCAAGTCCTTGTAGCGCTTCACGCCCTCGGGCTTCCACTGCTCGGGAATCTCGTTGCCCACGCTCCACAGGATGATGCTGGGATGGTTGCGATGGTTGAGCACCAGGTTGCGGATGTCCTGCTGCCACCACTCGTCCCAATAGTTGCCGTAGCCGTTGCGCACCTTGGGCTCCTTCCAGCCGTCAAAGCTCTCGGCCATCACCATCATGCCCAGGCTGTCGCAGATCTCCATCTGCATCGTCGAGGGCATGTTGTGGCTGGTGCGGATGGCATCGGCACCCATGGCCTTCATCATCTCGATCTGGCGGATGAGGGCCGTCTTGTTGATGGCGGCTCCCAGCGGACCCAAATCGTGGTGCAGGCACACACCCTTGATGCTGCGGCGCACACCGTTGAGCTGGAAACCGCCCTCCTTGCTGAACGAGACGGTGCGGATGCCGAACTTGGTGCTCTGGCGGTCAAGCTCCTGTCCATCACGCAACAAAACAGCCGTCAAATTATATAGTTGGGGTGACTCGGGTGACCACAGGGCAGGATTGTTCACGGTCATGAGCGTGGCAAAATGGCCCATGCCATCGGCATGTGTGCGCTTATGGGCCACCTGGAGACCTGCGGGGTCAACAAGGGTTATATCTAGTTCATATCCATCAATACGGTCGGGAATGACATCAAGTTGATGTTCAACCCGCAAGTCTGCCTGACCGCCATCAATGCTCAATGTATTCACATACAAGCCCCACGGCTCCAAGGCATTCTGTTCACGGGTCATCACCAGCTTGACTGGACGGTAGATGCCGCCGCCAGGATACCAGCGGTTGCTCTCCTCCTTGTTCTCGAGGCTCACTTCCAGCGTGTTGGCAGAGCCGTCGGTGTTCATGTATGGGGTCACATCTACGATGAACGCATTGTAGCCATAGGCCCAATGTCCTGCAAGCTTGCCATTGACATAGACATAGGGATCGGCCATGGCGCCGTCAAATATGAGTTTCGCATTGCCGTAGCCTTGAGGAACGGTAAACGTGGTCCTGTAGTAACCCTTGCCGATCCAGGGCAGAGCGCCGGAACGGCCCGACTTCTCGGTGGCGACATTCTCGCCGTTCTCCTTGATGGCAACGACCTGGAGGTCCCATTTTTTGTCAAACGGCCCGTCGATGGCCCAATCGTGGGGAACGGTAACCTCCTGCCAATTGATCTTGTCGCGCGAGAACTGCCAGTCTTCGCTTAATGTCACCTCGAGGTGACTCTGCGCTGTCGCTGTCATGGCAAGCAAAGCCGCTGCCAAGAGAATAAACGCTTTTTTCATAACTTCAGTAAAAATTCTTTATAGTGACTATAGTGTCTATAGTGACTATAGCATCTATCGTTATTAGTTGTTATTGGTTGGATTTCAGTTGCTTGTTGATGGCATCGATGTAACCGAGCACCTCGTCGCGGCCACGGGCATCCTCGCTCGAGGTCATGAAGACGGGAGGCAGTTCCTCCCAGGTCTTGAGCAGCACTTTCTTGTATTCCTCGACAGCAGCGGGCCCGGCGACCTTGCCGAGCTTATCCATCTTGGTGAAGACGATCGAGAACGGCACCCCATTCTCGCCCAGCCACTCCATGAACTCGAGGTCAATCTTCTGGGGCTTGATGCGGCTGTCCACCAGAACGAACAGATTGGTCATCTGCTCACGGCCCAGGACATAGCCTTGAATCATGCGCCACAGTTTGTCGCGTTCTTCCTTGCTGCGCTTGGCGAAACCGTAGCCGGGCAGGTCCACGATATACCAGTCGCCATTGATGAGGAAATGATTGATGAGCATCGTCTTGCCCGGGGTGGCACTTGTTTTGGCCAGGGCCTTGCGTCCCGTGAGCATGTTGATGAGCGACGACTTGCCCACGTTGCTGCGTCCGATGAAGGCATATTCGGGCAACTTGGTGTCAGGGCACTTGCGATAGTCGCTGTTGCTGATGGTGAATTCTGCTGATTTGATATTCATAATATTATCAGTTTATTTGTTCTAGAAGATCTAGATAATCCAGAGCGTCTAGATAGTTTCAAGATAGAACGAGACGGGGCGAAAGCCGTCGTTGCAAGAAATCATCGCCGACTGGGGATTCTGCATCCATCCGTCATAGAAATTGCCCTCGCCGCGGGCCAGAGCCTCGACAAAGGAGCGCATCGATTCCCATGCACTCTCGCACAAGCCATCGGGACGCTTACCGTCGATCGAGACAAACGTCTGCCCCACACTGATGTCGCACGTGTGCTCGATGGGGTTCTCATACCGCTCCATCAGGTCGCGATAGACGGTCTGGCGCATCGCTGTGATGCGCACTGGCTTTAAGCTGCTACTGTGTTGATTATCGTTCATGTGTGCAAAGTTACAACAAATCCCCCGAAATCGCAAAAAATGCAAAGTCGGGGGAAATAGATACCATTAAGAAAATGCAGTCATCTTCAGTTCACTTGACTGTTTTATCAGGCGATGAGATCAATGACTCAGGATGTAGTCAATCAGAGCGTTGAGGTGGCCGATATTAGCTTGGCCTCTAATAATGTAATCGATAAGATCATCTATATCAGCGATGTTCACCTCGCCATCGCCATTCATGTCATACCGGAAAACAAACTCGTGCTCACCTTGCATGAACTTGTAATCCAAGTATGCGCCGGGGAAGCCAAAGCGAACTACAGCCTCGCGATAATGCACGCCTTGGGGCAGGGGTTTGGCTACGACAGCGGCATTAACGTGATAGTCGAACTCGCCTTCTTCCTTGCCATCGGTGAGTTCGATGCTCAGCCAGTCAGGGACGTCGCCACCGTCACAGGTCATTGTCCAACCATCATCGGCGCTCTCTACCCAAGAGTAGAACTCGATGCCGCTGTAGATGAATGGTTCCACACAATCATCCTGGAAGACCTTTCCCATCACGCCACCTTCAGGGGGGAAGGTGTACTCGCCATCCTCCTGTTTATAGTAGAAGGACAAGAACGGGTTCTCGATGTCCAAGAAGATAGATAAACCGGTCTTCATCTCACCACTGGCGAAGAAATTGTTCAGACCAACCCATTCATAGTCACCGCTGAAGGTGCCGTCGTAGTTGTACAGACCGTGCTTGAGGTATGCCAGTTCACCGAAACCTTCGTCTTTATGAATATTGGCGAAAATCATGGCCGTGAAATTCTTCAGGTTCTCCATGCCGGGATCGTTGTAACCATCGATGGCGACAAGTATGTCACTGTCAATCGTGGGGGTGTACTCTATCTCAAGGCCATCTTCCACGCAATAGAGGGTGAAGACGATTAATTCTTCGGTCTCGGGAGTCACAGTAGCACGGCCGTAGGCGATGAGTTCACCAGGTTCTTCGGGCAGGATAGCCACGATTTCATCTTCATAGGGGGGGATACCATCGGCAATCTTGTAAATCTTGCAGGTCATGTCAACCGGGCCAAGCACCGCGAGATTGGCAGCGTTGAGAACGACACGCTTGAGCAGATAGGGATGGCTGGGCTTCTCAAAGGCCTGGGCAATACCGTCGATACACAGAGAACTGACAACGCCGGTCTGGGCGTTGGTTACGGTGCCGCCGTTCTTGCCAAACCAATATCCACTCGGATTGTTACCATAGGGGTCCATACCGCCGTAGTAGCTGAAGGGAACAGCTACGTTTTCATCAACATCTTCCCAGGTTAGAGTCTTTGACGATACCAAGATGGCACCACCCTCGTCGATGTCGCTGAAAACAGCGGCTGCATTGGGAGCCGACATGATATATGCCGGATACTCATTGCCATGGGCAACCCCATGAATCTGGTAATCATACATATTGTCGCCGTCTTTTACCCAAAGAACGGGAAACGGATATATACCGTAGCCAAACTTGCAAGTAAAATACTTACCGTAGCCTGTTTCCCAAACAATCTCGGAGGAATCGTTCATGTGCGGGACATCCCATTCAAATTGAGTTCCACCATCATAGATGGCCTTGAACGTATAGGGCGCAAAAGGCTTGGCGGCAAAGTAAGGAGCATAAAACAAACCGTCGAATGAACCGTCGGGAGCAATAACCACCGAGCCGGGATACATGCCGGCGGGACGATTGTAATAAACCTTGTGAATCTCGGCCTTTTTGGGAGCCTTAACTGCAGGGGTGCCGGGCGCGCGCATCTGCGCTGTTTCCAGCTTGGGAGCAGTCATCCCTCGTGACTCGGGAGCGGCAACCTTATGAGAGGATGAAATCTTGGGTTGTGCACCGGCCGAAGACGCCATGAGTGCAGCAGCCACTAAAAATAATAATACTTTTTCCATAAATCTACGCTTTAAGAAACAATCATTAATATCTTAAGTCGCAAATGTACTGATTTTTTCATAAAAAAGCAATTTTTATAAAGAAAAACAACGAAAAACACACAAAATAAATATTATTGGCGTCCGGTAAACATCGATGATGTTAGCGGTTCGAAGAACCGATTTCAATATGAAAGACCATGCAAGAACCTCGGAGAGGTTCGCAGCTTGGTCACAAAGCAGAACGCAAATGTGCCTCGAAGAGGAACTTTGTGATTGACAAGCTTTTGACAGATATAGAAGTTCGTCTACGACGCACTTTCCGCTTGATATGGCTACCACCAAGCTGCGCTCATCTTCGATGAGCTTGCATGGTGCTTCCCATAAAAGTCGAGTCTTCGACCCGACCAAGCTCTTCGAGGCAAAAGCCAAGGCCATGATACAGCTTAAATAGCCCCATTGGGGGCGACAGACTGTTTGTCAATTTACAGGGGTTGCACTCGGCTTCGTCTCGTTACACCCCTGCCCATGCCTTGACCGCTCCTAACGAAGCTTTACCGGACATTAATAATATATAGTGAATTATGTCGAGATCGAATAGCTTTACCGGACACCAATGAAAAAAAACATTGACATGATGCGACTCAAGAGAAAACAGCAGGGGAAAAAGAGCTATTAGGCCCTCGACAGAGGCAACCAGGTATAGCGGCATCAAGAGGTGAGATATAAAACGAGACGGGAAGCCTTCCACAGGCGCCCCGTCTCTACAGGTAATAGATGATATGTTAAGAAACTGTAATAATTATCAGTTTATTGATTCTCTATTACAAAAGGCGTTTGATTACATCGAGAGGATGTAGTCGATCAGAGCGTTAACGTCGGCGATATTCACCTCACCGTCACCGTTCACGTCACCGTTAGAACTCTCGTTGCCGGTCAGGATCATGTCAATGCAAGCATTCACATCACCAATGTTCACCTCACCGTCACCGTTTACATCGAACGGGTTAACGACAGGATTACCCTGCTTGAACGTGTAATCCAGGTAAGCACCGGGGAACTCAAAGCGAACAACAGCCTCGCGATAAGGTACGCCGTCGGGCAGGGGCTCAGCAACAACCTCAGCATTTACGCTGTTGTCGAACTCGCCGTTCTCCTCACCGTCGGTCAGCGTGATGCTCAACCAATCGGGAACGTCCTCACCGTCGCAGGTCAGAGTCCAGTTCTCATCAGCGCTCTCTACCCATGAGAAGAACTCAATACTGCGGGTGATGAGCTGCTCCTGGCCGTCGTCATAGAGAACCTTCTCCATCAGACCACCCTCGTTGGGGAAGGTGAACTCACCATCTTCAAGATTCCAAGCGAAGGTCAGGAAGGGATTCTCAATCTCCATGAAGATCGAGAAACCGGTCATCATAGCACCGCTGGTGAAGAAGTTGTTCAGACCAGCCCACAGATAGTGGTCAAGGTTGCCGTCCTCGTCGTGGATACCATACTTGAGGTAAGCCAACTCACCGAAACCTTCGTCGTGATCCATATCACTGCTTACCAGAGCCGAGAAGTTCTTCAGGTTCTCCATACCCTCATCGTTGTAACCATCAATTACAACCAGGATAGCGTCTTCGATGGTGGGAGTGTACTCAACCTCAAGACCGTCTTCCTCATCATAGATGGTGAAGATAATGAACTCATCGTTCTCGGGAACAAGGGTTGCACGACCGGTAGCAATCAACTCACCGGGCTCATCGGGCAGAACAACCTCATCGTCGGTAATGTAACCAGGAATACCATCAGCAAGCTTGTAGATCTTGCAAGTCATATCCACCTGATCAAGCACCTCGAGTTCGGTAACATCCAGAACGATACGCTTGAGCAGATAGGGATAAGAGGGCTTCTCAAAGGCCTGAGCGATACCGTCGATGCGGAGCTTACGCACTTCGCCAGTCTCGGGGTTGGTCGAAGTACCACCGTTCTTACCGAACCACCAACCGTTCTCATTGTTACCATAGGGGTCGATACCGCTGTAGTAGGTGAAGGGAACATCGTGGTTGTTGGCAAAACCACCCCAGCAGAAGTTCTTGCTGGAAACCAGGATGGAACCGCCATCCATATCCGAGAAGATGTCATCGGCAGTGGGAGCAGCCATCATGTGGGAAGCATACTTGTTACCCTGATAGTTACCTGAAGGCTGATAGTCGATCAACTTTTTGCCATCGGTCACCCAAAGCACGGGAGCTTCGGTAACATCAAATGACCACTTTTCGTTAACAGTCTTGCCTTCAAGCGTGGTCCACTCATCTTCACCAGTCTGTGAATTATAATGAGCAAAATCCCATTCATAGATGGTTTCCTCATCACCCATATCATAGATAGCCGTGAACTCATAAGGTACATAGGGCTTGATGTGGAAATAGGGTGCAAATGCAATACCATCAGACAGACCATCATAGGTCATGAACATACTGCCAGGATAAGCACCAGCGGGACGATTGTAGTATGCATCGTGATACTCAATCTTCTTGGGAGCCTTGGCAACAACAGGGGTGCCAGGTGTGCGCATCTCCATCCTCTCCATCTTGGGAGCAGGAACCTCATGACGGGCAGGAGCAGCAACTTTTTGTGCTGAAGCCTTGAGCTGGGCACTGGCCGTAGTTGCCATAAGTGCAACAGCTGCTAAAAGTAAAACCTTTTTCATAAAACGTTAAATAAAAGTTAGGTTAATAAAATATGATTAATATTAAAGTTCTCGATGAAAACGACGGCCAGGGATTCTGTGCCTTGGGCAACATCGCCCTGGCCATCGTTGATAAACCTCATTACAGGATATTCCAAATCATGTAGTTGGAACCCTGAGTGAACCTCATGCTGATAGGAGCCAACAGTGAGTTAGCACTCATCTGATAGGTGCCAGAGCCCATCGCGTCAACAAATGCACGCATCGAGGGCACCTTCTCGGCATAGAGTTGACCTGCACGGTCACCCTCGCCCACATTGAACTTCATCTGAGTATCACTTTGAGCATCCATCGTGAAGTAATAGGTAGGATTGATCTTGGTCGAACCCCTCTTCACGTTGAACGTGACGGCATAGGTTGAATTGGCGGGAATATAAGAAATCTGACCATAGACGAGCGTTGAATTGTTATAAGACTTCAACTCGCTGGAGATCTGAGGCAGCAATTCGGCGAATACACCACCCAAGTTATCGAGGTCAAGTCGCCATGTCAGGGTGGTACCCTGGAAGACGGTTGCCAACGGGTCGGCGGTCATCGTGGTCTGATTGTCGTCGCGGCACAGCAAGGAGCCGTCGGCCTGACGGATGAAGTTCTGGATCAAGTAACCGTCGATTGAAATCGGATTCATGAACGACAAGCCATCGTGGGTGATAATGATGTTGTGAGTCTCGGCAGTCGAGATCTCATCGGCACCCTCACGGAACATCTTCAGGATGCTGGTTGCACCGTTCTTGACGATCCAGCGCACACCATTCGGCAGGTTGATGTAAACCTGAGGAATCTTGGCATTGAAGAAGGAGTCGGCCATGGCCACTACCTCGTTGATGTAAACCTCATCTTCGACATCAGCGGCCACGCGCGTCATGATCATGTCGATGCCATACTTCTTACCGGTAATGTAGAGCGTATCGTTAGAATACTTCATCAGGTCAAACTCGTAGTCACCCTCGTGGCCGTAACCGGTCTCATCGGGAGCCTCGGTATCGGTGCTGGGGATGTCCTCGGGATCAGCAAACAAGTGGAAGAACTTGTTGAAGCTGTTCAACGAGAGCACGGGACCGTTATCGGTAATCACATCCCACAACGAAGTCTCGCTGCCATAACCCATGGTACCGAAATTCTGTCCCTGGATCAGGCCAATCCACTGGTTCTTGCCCGAGATGGTCACCGAACCGTTCTTGTTGAACGTCATCAGGTAGATGTAACCGGGCTCGTCACTATTGGCATAGTACTCCATCTGCCACTTGCCGCCATTGCTGGTGAGGATATCGATATATTCGGTTTTGGCTTTCTCCAATCGAGCTACGGCATCCTCGTCAAAAATCTCGTCAACCTCGTTTTTGCAGGAACCCAGCATGAGCGATGAGATCGCAACGAGCGACAAAAGAGAAATATTTAAAAACTTTTTCATTTTCTTTTCATCGTTATTAATGGTGAAACAACACATTATTGAATGTCATAAACCAGCTTGCGCAATTCATTGATGTCGTAAGTAGCTTGACGGGTCTGAACCTCGTTACGGAGCTCATCCAGATCTACGCCCCACGAGTCTTTGAGCCAAGTGCGAGCGATCTGCACCTTCTTCAGGATAGCCTCGGCACCATCGATCTTGTCATTGTCCTCAACGTCATAGACCACGATGCGGTTGCCCTCAGGATCCCTGAAGTTGCGCCAGTACTTGTGAACATTACCTTCCTCGTCGGTCTCGATGAAGACGTTGTACTCGTCCACGTAAACCAGATCCTGGGTGGCATCATTATCGGGATAGTAGTAGTAGCAGTAGAACTGGCTGGTCACGTCGTCCTCGTCACCCGAGGCCCAACCACGGCTTGCCATGTCCAGGATGCGGTTCCACTGGGATTCAGTCTTAACGATATAGTTGGCGATGGTCTCGGCAAAGTCCTCACGGAACTCACTCGAGGCGTAGGTCGTCACGAAGCCGAGCGAAGCCACCTGACCCTCGCTGCGGTCCTGCCAGTTGTTGCTGTCGTAGTGACCGATCGAGATGGTGTTGAACTCGTTGGGATAGGTCTTGGTCTGGTGCAAGATGTGAGCGAACTCATGGTGCATGGTCTTGAAGTAGTACTCATTCATCATGTTGAAGTCGCTGATGCGCATCGCGTTAACCTTGAACAGCGACACCTTGATACCACCCTCGGCAAGACCGACGATCTCGGTACCCGAGGTGGGGTTATAGGCGGGTGAACCAATCAAGAGGATGATGCGGGGGCCGTAAGACTTCAGGAAGTCCTCGCCGGCAACCTTGTCATACACGTCGAACCACAAGTACTTGCAGAGCACTGCAAGGTCAACCGAGTTCTCGTAGGTGGCGGGCACCAGGTTGTAGTTCATGTTGGTGCTCACATCCGGCATCTTGTACAAGAATGTGAGGTTGTACTTCTTCAGATAGTTCTCAGTAAGGAACTTATCCAGCTGATAGGTATAGGAAGTGGGGTCGAGTCTCTCATCAACATCGGGGAAGATGGTAGGACCCAGCTTATCCTCACTGCACGAGGAGAGCGACATGGCCGCTACTGCCACGAGCATTAAAGCAGATATATAATATTGAATCTTTTTCATAGTCATTAATAGTGATGAGAATTAATCAGAAACTCGTACATTCTCGCTGCTGCTGATAGCAACATAGCTATTCTCGGCAGTATTGGTCACACGCGGGTTGGGCTCCAGACCGGCACCGATAACCTCGTTGGGGATCTGGATGGCATAACGCGGGTCAAGAGTCTCGAGGGTATAAACGTTCTCAATACCCATCTTGTGCTTGATGGAGAAACCGAAGCGCTTGATGTCGAACCAACGGTTACCCATGTGAACCAACTGGATGCGGCGGAAGTGCTGAACGCACTGCATGTAAGGCTCGATCTCGTTGGTCATGTGGTACTTGTCACTCGGGCAAACCTCGTCGATGTTGAACTTCATCACGATGTTGTAACCGGGATCCTTGCGATCGGGGTTGCTGTAGTAGCTGTAGAAGTTCAGGATCTGATCCTTGGTGAGCGATACCATGTTGTAGTTGCGCGACTCATCCTCGGAGATGTGCTCCTGGTTCCAGATGTACAGGTCATCGAAGGCAGCATCGATGTTGCCCAGGAACAGGTTGGCCTCGGCACGCATCAGCAGGTTCTCCTCGACGGTGAACTCGGGGCGAATCTCATGGCAGTAACCGATACCCGAAATCTTGTCGGTGTACTCGAACTGCTCGAAGCAGTTGCCGGCAAAATATGCACCGTACTCCTGACCACCGGCACTACCGCAAACACCATTGAAGCAAGGCATCATCGCGAATTTCTCCTTGGTCTTGGTGTTCTGGTACTGGCAACGTGCCCACGACGGGCCGGGACCCTGGATGGTACCGCGCTTGGCGTCACGGTTGCAAGTGAAGCGGTAACCCAGGAAGCGACGCCACCAGGTGCTGTAGTTGGTGAACAACTGGAGGTTGCAGGGACGCTCGATGCTGGTGAAGTAGCGGCCGATGTCACTGATGTAGTAGAAATCGTCCTGCCACCAACCGTCGTTGAGCATAGTGCTGGGATCACCACCCTTGAACGAAGCGTTTACATACTCAACCACCTTGTCATACTCACGCTTGATGAGGTAGAAACGAGCGGCGAAAGAGTTGGAAGAAGCTACATTGAAGTGGTTCTTGGGCACCTCATAATACTCATCGGTGATATACTTCAGACCATTCAACAGGTCGGCCTCGATCTTCTCATAGGTCTCCTGGAGAGTGCCACGGTCATACTTGGGATCCAGTTCCTTCTCGGGAACGGTGGTATAAGGAATACCGGGCAGCGTCTTGCTGATGGTCTCGCCACGATAAGGCATGCAGAAGATTTGTGCCAGGATGAAGTGGTGATAGGCACGAATCATGTAAGCCTCACCCTTGATGGCGTCCATCAAGGCCTGCTGGTCGGCAGTGATGGGCTCACCCTCGATCATGCCGGTAGCCTCAAATTCATCGGTCTTCTCAAGCACGGCATTGGCAATGGCGATAGCGCCATAGCAACCGTTCCAGATACCTGACGGGGTGTCGCTGCTGGAAATATCCAGATCCACGTCTTCCCAGGCATAAACCTGCTCATCGGCTTGGCTATAGAAGCCCAAGTGATAGCGCACGCCATCGTCACTGGGCGAGTTGTTGTCAATCACGTTATCACTTGACAATTCACCCACGAGCGCATAGTTAGAATCGGTGTAACCGGTCACGAGCAACTGCCTCAGCTGTTCAAGGTTCACCAGATAGACGCGAGTGTCAGGCACCTTGTCAAGGAAGTCCTTGCAAGAGCTCAAGCCAATCAGCGCCACGGCGATAAATAAGATTTTATATCGTAATTTCATAATCTTTATATATATATAATAAGGTGTAACAACTATAGATTACATACCCAGACGCAGAGTCAAGGTGAACTGTTTGGGGTTGGGCGAAGCAACACCACCACTGTTGAAGAACTCAGGATCCTGACCGTTCAACTTCTTGTCGGCATAAAGCAGGCAGATGTTGGTGGCAGCAAACTTGATCGAAGCCGTGCTCAGACGCAGGTGCGAAATCAAAGACTTGGGCACGTCATAGGTCAGCGAGATCTCTTTCAGGCGGATAAAGTCGCCCTTAGCAATACGAGCAGTACTGTAGTTATAGGCATTGTAGGCCATGCCCAGGTAGTCGTTGGAATAAGCCTGACGACGTGATGCGATGGCGGGAATGTCGGTAAGAGCCTCGTCGCCGGGGAGAGCCCAACGGTTCTTGAAGTCCTTGGTGAAGGAAGTCAGGTCGCTGTAGGCAGCCGAGAAGACGGGATCAAGACGCAACTTGTTGCCGAACGAATAGGTCATGAAGACGTTCAGGTGGAATCCCTTGAAGTCGAACATGTTACCGAAACCACCAGTGTAGGGAGGATCAACGGGACCCTCATACTTGAGGAAGCCGAGGTTCTCATACTCCTGGAAGTTCACACCCTGGTTAGAGATGCTACCGGTCTCGTCATAAACGAGGGGAAGACCATGGCTGTCAAGACCAGCGAAGGGAATCGAGAAGATGGCACGGTGGGGATAATCCTGCAAGGGGAAACCGCTACCGGTTACCAGGTCGATGACGCGCGAACGCGACTGCAGCTTGGTGATCTTGGTCACAGCATAGGAGAACGTCAAGTCGGTGCTCCAACCGAAGCCACCGGGACGTGAGGGCTCGATGTTGCGTGACGAGAAGGTGAACTCGACACCATGCGACTTCATCTCGGCCACGTTACCATACTTAGAGGTGATACCACCGACACCCTGGGTGCGGATAAGACCAATCAGGTCATAGTTGTTACGGAAGTACCAGTCGAATACGATATTGAAGCGGTTGTACATGAAACCGAGGTCAACACCGAGGTCGAACTCGTGCTTCTTCTCGTAGGTCAGCTCGCTGTTACCCAGACCTGCCAGATACAGACCGGTCTCATAGGCCGAAGTCTCCTGGCGCCAGGGACGGGTGGGATAATAGAGGGCCTCGGCATTGGCATAGCCCGAGGGGCCGCTCTCACCGGTCAGCGAGTAGCTCAAGCGCAGCTTGGCGTGTGAAAGTGTACCCTTCTGGTACAGGGGCATGTTCTGGAAGAAGGGCTCGTCATAGATGTTCCATGCAGCCGAAATGTTCCAGGTGGGGAGCCAACGGCTCTGGTCGGTCTTACCCATCAGGTTAGAACCCTCGTAACGAACGGTTCCGTTCAAGACGTAGCGGCCGAGGAGCGCGTAGTTGGCGTTGGCAAAGTAAGCCATATTGCGGCGATGGGTGTTACCCACGCTGTAGTAAGCACCATTCTCTTCCTGCATCTGCTTGAAGAGCTTGTAGTTCAAGGCGGGCAGGTTACCGTTGTCGTAAACAACGCCCCAAGCCTCGAAGTTCTCATAGAAACGGTCAACGCGGCTGGCCTCCATACCTGCATACAGGTTGATGAGGTGCTGGCCGTTGTTGAAGTCCTTCATATACTGACCAGTGGCACGGAAGTCAAAGGTCTTAAGGCTGTTCTTGGAGAAGAACAACATACCACCTTCCTTCATGACACTCTCGGGCAGTGCGTTGGGCACGTCGATATCGGTGTAGAGGTAGGTGTTGGACGAACGGATGATAGCGTTCTCGGGAATGATACCGGCGCGGTAGGCGTTGGCCTGGTTACTGTTCTCGAGCACGTAGTGGTTCTGCTCAGAGTTCACCGAACGCATCGAACCCAAGATGTTGAACTCAAGAGACTGATCCTGCTTGAGGATGGGCTTGATGTTCAATTCGCCCTGGAACTTAAGGTCGGTCACCTCAACGTCGATGTAGTTGGACTCCAACTCATCGAAGATGTTGAAGTTGGTGTAGTTACGGATATAACGCCTGTTGGGGTCAAGGGTGCGGGCGGTATTCAACGCGAAGCTGTAGGGGTTGATATCGAAGTCACGCTTTACCTCACCGTAAACAACGTCAACATTCTGGCTCAAGGTACCGGGAGCCTTCTGGTCACGGAAACTGTTACTGTTCAGAATCTTGATCCTGATCTTGTCGGTCAGGTTGTAGATTGCATTAGCATTGAAGGTATAACGCTCAACACGGCTGCTCTTGTACCAACCCGGATCGGTCATCACCGATGCTGAGGTGTAGAACGAACCCTTCTCGGTACCACCCGAGATGCTGACAGCATGGTTCTGCATCACGTTGTTGTTGAACAGCAGGTCAAACCAGTCGGTGTTGCGCATCTCGGCCTCACGCAGATACTGGTTGCGAGCGTTCTGGGTATTGGGCAGACCGTAGCCGGTAACCGGATCATAGGTGTCCATCAAGGTGTACATCTGACCATAGATACCCGAGGTGGTGCTGTTCACCAGGCTGGCATACTCGAGCCAACCCTTCTGCTCCATCTCACGCAAGATACTCATCTGCTCCTGAGAGTTACAGATGTTGAAGTCGCGGTAGTTGGGCTTCAAGCGATAGGTGAACTCACCAGTGTAGTTGATTGAAGAAGTACCCTTGCGACCGGTCTTGGTCGTGATAACGATCACACCGGCGTTGGCCTTAGCACCGTAGATAGATGTTGCTGAACCATCCTTCAGGATCTGGAAGCTCTCGATATCGTCGGCGTTAAGACCGGCAACAGCCGAGGCGATCAGCGTGGTAGCGTCACCCGACGACAGATCGTCGGCGCTGATGTCCACGTTGTCCTCCAGAATCACACCATCCACAACCCACAGGGGCTTGGAGCTACCGTAGATAGAGGTAGCACCGCGCACGCGGATTTTGGGTGCAGTACCAAAGGTACCTGACACGTTCTGTACCTGCACACCCGACACGCGGCCCTCAAGACCACGGCTGACGTCGGCAACACCCGAGAGTTTGGTCTTCTCGGCGTCGACGCTCTGGGTAGCACCGGTAAAGAGTCGTTTGTCCACCTTCTGGTAACCGGTGACAACGACCTCGTTAAGCATCTCACCCTTGGGCTTAAGAATGATGGTCATGCCGGACTTAGCAGCCACGATGGCATCCTCATAACCCACATAGGTGACTTTAATCTTTGTGCCTGCCGGCACATTCAATGTGAAATGACCGTCAAAATCGGTAGCCACGCCGTTCTTGGGATTGCTCTGCTGAACGACCGAAGCACCGATTACCGGTTCGTTGTTCTCGTCATACACCGTTCCGCTCACCTGTGCCGAAACACCAAGCGCGGCAAGTGCCATGACAAGGAACAAGAGTAAATGTTTAAGACTCATAAATTTTAGTTTAATTGATTAATTATTAATGTTTTAAAAGTTTTTACTTCATTTGTGGTATTACCCATCTTTCGGCAAAGGGCGTTAAAACATAAAACTAGCGTAAAACCTGGGCGGCATTAATTCCAGGCTCTACTTCAGATTCAGGCTCCAATCTATACAACAGATTGATTATCTACAGTTTCTCTGTTTCTTAACAACATCTTTAAAAAGATAGGCTTGCAAAGTTACTACTATTTTTTTATAAATAATGTAATTTTGTCAAAAAGTTTCTATTTTTTTTGCCATAATGCTACTGGAAATACCCAAAAATATTGATTCACAAGATTTTAACTGACATATCCCGAAAATAAACGAAAACTATCGGAATTTATGGTCCCAGACAGGCCGCAAATTGGAAGAAAGACAGTAACTTTGCACGGCCGCCCACAACGACGCGCCCACAACGACATGGAAATCGTATATGAAGACAACCACATCATCGTCGTCAACAAGAGCGCTGGCGAACTGGTGCAGGGCGACCGCACCGGCGACCCCACGCTCATCGACACGGTGAAAGCCTGGATCAAGGAGAAATATGACAAGCCCGGCAATGTGTTCCTGGGCGTGACTCACCGCATCGACCGTCCCACCTGCGGCCTTGTGGTGATGGCCAAGACCAGCAAGGGCCTGTCGAGGATGAACGAACTCTTCCGCAAGGGCGAGGTCCACAAGACCTACTGGGCCGTGGTCGGCAAGCAACCGCCCGAACAGGAAGCCACCCTCACCCACTACCTCAAGAGCGTGGAAAGCAACAACAAGACCCACGTGAGCATCGTGCCGCGTGAAGGTCACCAGAAGGCAGTGCTGCACTACCGCGTCATCGCTGCCAGCCAGCGTTACTGGCTCCTTGAGGTGGACCTGATCACCGGACGCAAACACCAGATTCGCGCCCAGCTGTCGGCCATCGGCTGTCCCATCAAGGGCGACCTCAAGTACGGCGCGCCGCGCAGCAACCCCGACGGCGGCATCTCGCTGCAGGCCCACCGCATCCGCTTCACCCACCCCGTCAGCGGCAATGAAATCGACATCACCGCCCCGCTGCCCGACGACTTCCGCCGCCTGGGCTTTGACATGTGACGAAAAAAAGTTATCTTTGCGGCACCGAAATCAACTATTAACAAAATAACGTTAACTAAATTATGGCAAACAATCCCGAATTCCGCTATGCGCCCATGTTCCAGTTGGGCAAAGACGACACTGAATACTACAAACTCACCAGCGACTACGTGTCGGTGGGCGAGTTTGAAGGCAAGCCCATCCTCAAAATCGAGCCCGAGGCTCTGACGATGCTTGCCCAGCAGGCATTCCGCGACGTGAACTTCCTGTTACGCCGCTCCCACAACGAGCAGGTGGCCAAGATCCTGCGCGACCCCGAGGCCAGCGACAACGACAAGTACGTGGCACTGACCTTCCTGCGCAACGCCGAGGTGGCCGCCAAGGGGCAGTTGCCCTTGTGCCAGGATACCGGCACCGCCATCATCCACGGCGAGAAGGGCCAGCAGGTGTGGACGGGTTTCTGTGACGAGGAGGCCCTGGCCCGCGGTGTTTACAACACCTACACCCAAGAGAACCTGCGCTACTCGCAGAATGCCCCCCTGAGCATGTATGAGGAGGTGAACACCCGTTGCAACCTGCCCGCTCAGATTGACCTGGAGTGCGCCGAGGGCATGGAATACCACTTCCTGTGCGTCACCAAGGGTGGCGGCAGCGCCAACAAGACTTACCTGTACCAGATGACCAAGGCCGTGCTCAACCCCGCCACGCTGGTGCCCTTCCTGGTTGAAAAGATGCGCAGCCTGGGCACTGCAGCCTGCCCGCCCTACCATATCGCGTTTGTCATCGGCGGCACCAGTGCCGAGAAGAACTTGCTGACTGTCAAGCTGGCTTCGACCCATTACTATGACAACTTGCCCACCACGGGCGACGAGACAGGCCGCGCCTTCCGCGACGTGGAGCTGGAGAAGCAAGTGTTCGAGGAGGCCTGTAAAATTGGCTTGGGCGCCCAATTCGGCGGCAAATTCATGGCTCATGACGTGCGCATCGTGCGTCTGCCGCGCCATGGTGCATCCTGCCCCATCGGCCTGGGCGTGAGCTGCAGTGCCGACCGCAACATCAAGGCGAAGATCAACAAGGACGGCGTGTGGATCGAGAAACTCGACGACAAGCCCACCGAGCTGATTCCCGAAGAACTGCGCCAGGCTGGCGAAGGCGACGGCATCAAGATTGACCTGGACAAGCCCATGAGCGAGACGCTCGCCATCCTCGACAAGTATCCCGTATCGACCCGCCTGTCGCTGAGCGGCACCATCATTGTGGGCCGAGACATTGCCCACGCCAAGTGGAAAGAGCGCTATGACCGCGGTGACGGCATCCCCCAGTACATCAAGGATCACCCCGTGCTCTATGCCGGTCCGGCCAAGACCCCGAAGGGCATGCCGTGTGGCTCGATGGGCCCGACGACAGCCAACCGCATGGATCCCTATGTTGACCTGTTCCAGAGCCTGGGCGGCAGTATGGTGATGATTGCCAAGGGCAATCGCAGCCAGGAGGTCACCGATGCCTGCAAGAAGCACGGTGGTTTCTACCTGGGCAGCATCGGCGGTCCCGCTGCCATCCTGTCTCAGGAGAGCATCAAGAGCATCGAGTGCGTCGAGTATCCCGAGCTGGGTATGGAAGCCGTATGGAAAATCCGCGTCGTGGACTTCCCGGCCTTCATCCTCGTGGACAACAAGGGCAACGATTTCTTCAAGAAAATCGGTCTCTAATCCCATCTTCGACGCTTGAAACATGACATCATTTGGGGCTGCACCAGCGTTGGTGCAGCCCCTTTTTTGCCATTTTAGTCGCCAAAACACTATGGTTTCTGGTAAAAATATGTTAAAAAACACATTTTTTTGGCTTCAACACTTGTCGGGTTGGGAAAAAGCAGTACCTTTGCAGTCGCAAATTGCGGGATGGAGCAGTGGCAGCTCGTTGGGCTCATAACCCAAAGGTCGTCAGTTCGAGTCTGGCTCCCGCTACTAACGAGGAGGTTGAGCGCAAGCTTGACCTCTTTTTTTTGTGCCGTTTTGTGACTTAATGAGAGCCGCGTCTTGCACAGTTGTCAAAAGTTGTGTAAATTTGCCTTCGGCAAAACAAAAAACACCAAGTTATGAAACAGATTGCGGTACTCTTTGAAGGTGACATCAATCGGCGACTCGGCGTGTTCAATGCGGTGATCAGCCGCGTGAAACATCTGCAGCAAATCGCTGATTACAAGATAGATGTCCACATGTTGCAAGTCTATGACGGCTGGCTGATGAGGCGTGTGAGGCACACGCGCAAGGTCGATTTCCGCCCCGATTACATCGAGGCCGACGGCGTGAACGTGCACGTCACCTGGTTCAGGCGCCGCTGGAGCGACGCCATCATGCACCGGCTCTTCAAGAAGCCGCCGCGCCAGCTGCTGCGCCGCCTGCATCGCCTGGGTTGGGAGATGCGCGGCCACGACTTGGTGAGCGCTCACGACCGCATCATGGGCCATGTCGCCGTCTTCGCCGGCGAGAAGCTCCACATTCCCAGCTTCATCACCTGGCACGGCGCCAGCATCTACACCGACCCTCCCCGCGACCCGATGATAAAAGACCTGACCATCAAGCTGTTGCATAGCGCCACCTGTAATTTCTTCGTCAGTCAGGGTCTGCTCGACAAAGCGCACGCCGAGCTCACGACAGGCTTCCCTGCCGATATCCTGCTCAACGGCGCCAGCGAGCAATTCCGCCGCTACAGTGATGAGGAACGCGCCCTCTTGCGTGATAAATACAACGTCAACTACGACCAAAAGGTTGTCGCCTTTGTGGGCCGCTTCGAACCCGTGAAGAATGTCACCCTGCTGCCCGACATCTACAAGATGCTCGAAACAAAGTATGGCAGCGAGCTGACATTCTGGGCGATTGGCGACGGCATTCAGCTTGAAGAGACGCGCCGACTGATGAAAGAAAAAGGCGTGAAATGCCATTTCACCGGCAAGGTGCCGCCCGAAGAAATCCCTGACTTGCTCAACTGCGTGGATCTGCTCGTGCTGCCCAGCAGCCTCGAGGGCCTGCCCCTCGTGGTCATCGAGGCCCTGTCGTGCGGAGCCCATGTCGTGGCCACCAACGTCATCGGCACCGCCGAGGCCGTTGGCCGTGAAAACGCCATCGATCTGGGCGACAATTTTGTGGAGCGTTTCACCGACCGCGCCGTGCAATTGCTCACTGGCGATATCGATCAGCTACTGCCTCCCGAGGTGAGCTGGACCGCCACTGCCGACAAAGAAAACCGCATTTACCACCAATATCTTGATTAGCAACAAACACATGATTGATTATCAGTTAATTTATAATCAAGTATTAAAGTGATTGTTTAATACTGAATCAGATTGTTACAATTTGACAACCGATGTAAATATTCCTTTTGTCTATTCATTGATAATCAATGATAATAAATCGTAAACTTCAAGTAAAAATTTAATTCCTCAATATTTATGCCCAAATTCGCCGAAACACTGCTTCCGTTGGCCCTTCCGGGGACCTACACCTATCGTATTCCTGAGGGGATGACGCTGTCGATAGGGATGCGTGTTTTGGTGCCTTTTGGCCGCAAGAAAATCTTCACTGCCATCGTGATGAGTTTGCACGACAGGGAGCCCAAGGGCTATGACGTGAAGGAGATTTTGGGCACCCTTGACGACAAACCCATCGTGCGTCATCCGCAGTTAGACTTCTGGCAATGGATTGCCGATTATTACCTCTGCTCGATGGGCGAGGTGTATAAGGCCGCTGTTCCATCGGGACTGAAAGTGGAGAGCGAGACGACCATCAGCGTCAATCCCGACTTTGAGGAGAGCGAACCCGGGCAACTCACCGATCACGAACGGGTGATTCTGGACTTCACAGCGCAGCGCGGACGCGTTCAGATTGCCGAAATCGCCAAGGCAACCGGCTTCAAGACCGTAGAACGAAATGTCAGCCGCTTGCTCGACATGGACGCGTTACACGTGAGCGAGCGCGTCATCGACAACTACCGTCCTAAAACCGAGCCTTGCGTCCGTCTGACGGTCGCCCGTGACAACGAACAGGCTCTGCATCAATACTTTGACCAACTCAAGCGGGCGCCCAAACAAGAGACGCTGCTGCTGGCCTACCTGGACATGTCGCACTGGCTGCAGGGCGGTGAAGTCAAGGAGGTGAGCAAGGAGAACCTATTGAAACGCGCCGGCGTGAGCAGTGCAGTGCTCCACGAAGCTGTGAAACGCGGCATTTTTGAGATTTACAAGAAAGAAATCAACCGTTTTGCCGAACTGGGCAGCATACTGGAAGCACCCCCCGCATTGAGTGAGGAGCAAAAACGAGCCTATACCGAGATCCATCAATCGATGCGCCAGCACCCCATCACCCTGCTGCACGGCGTCACCAGCAGCGGCAAGACATCGGTCTATATGCACCTGATCACCGACGCCCTGCAACTGGGCAAGCAAGTGCTTTACCTCGTGCCCGAGATCGCGTTGACGACCCAACTCACCCGTCGGTTGCGCCGCGTGTTCGGCGACCGTCTGCTCATCTACCATTCCAAGTTCAGCGACAACGAGCGCGTTGACATCTGGAAACGGCTGTTAGGCTCCAATGAGCCCTGCGTGGTCATCGGCGTACGTTCGTCGGTATTTCTCCCCTACTCCAACCTGGGCCTGGTCATCGTCGACGAAGAGCACGACAGCAGCTATAAGCAGCAAGACCCCGCTCCACGCTACAACGGCCGCAACGCCGCGCTGGTGCTGGCCCAGATGCACGGCGCCAAGACCGTCCTGGGCTCGGCGACGCCTGCCATCGAAGTCTATCACATGGCCCAGGAAGGCCGCTATGGCCTGGTGAAGCTGATGACCCGCTACGGAGACATCAAGATGCCCGATGTCAAGGTCATCGATACCATCGAAGCCCGCAAGCGCCGCGAAATGAGCGGTCTGTTCAGCCACGAACTCATCGCCAATTGCCGCAAGGCGCTCAATAACGGCGAGCAAGTCATCCTGTTCCAGAACCGACGCGGCTACTCCCCCATGGTGCGTTGCAAAGAATGTGGCTGGGTGCCCAAATGTGAGAACTGCGACGTGTCGCTCACCTATCACAAGCACAACCGCAGCCTGGTGTGCCACTATTGCGGCTACACCATCTCGTTGCCCGACCTTTGCCCCGCATGTCAACTTCCTGGCATCGAGATTGTTGGCTACGGCACCGAACGCATCGAAGACGACATCGATGCCGTGTTCCCCGGTGAAAAGATCTCCCGCATGGATCTGGACACCACGCGCAGCAAGAACAGCTATGACCGCATCATCGACGAGTTCTCCCAGCACCGCACCAACATCCTGGTGGGCACCCAGATGGTGACCAAGGGACTGGACTTTGATGCGGTGAGCATTGTGGGCATCCTCAATGCCGACACGATGATCAATTTCCCCGATTTCCGCAGCCACGAACGGGCCTTCGACATGCTGGAGCAAGTGTCGGGACGAGCCGGCAGGGCTCACAAGCAAGGCCAAGTCATCATCCAGACCAGCCAGCCCGACCACGACGTCATCAAGTATGTCCAGGCCCATGACTACGAGGGCTTTTACCAGCATGAACTGGCTGACCGCCAAAAGTTTGGCTACCCGCCGTTCACCAAGGTCATCAACATCTACCTCAAGCACCGCGAGGACACGACTGTGGGCGAACTGGCCGTGCGATACAGCAGCCTGCTCAGGCAAGTCTTCGGCACGCGCGTGTTAGGTCCCATGGCACCCTTCGTGTCAAAGGTCCAGAACCTCTACATCCGCCAAATTACCCTCAAGATGGAGACTGCCGCCTCGATGACCAAGGTCAAGAAAATCCTGCGCGACCTCTACGAGCAGATGATCGCCGCCGACGCCCGCATGAAGGCCGTCAAACTCTACTACGACGTCGATCCCGTGTAACCCGACGACAACGTGACAGCGATCGCCCGTCAGTTCCCATATCGCAAGTCAAAGAAAGTCACATCTTGAAAAAAACGGGATGATTAGGTGATAATTGGATTTTTTGGAGTAATTTTGTGCCCGATTTTGAGAACAAGAACAAAACAAACAAAAAAGACATATAGATAAGTATGAAACTGATAGACGGAAAAGCGACTGCAGCGGCCATCAAGGAAGAGATCAAGGCCGAGGTAGACCAGATGATAGCCGCGGGCATGAAGCGCCCGCACCTGGCAGCCGTGCTCGTGGGACACGACGGCGGCTCGGAGGCCTATGTGAAGAACAAGGTCATCGCCTGTGAGAAATGTGGTTTCAAGTCATCGCTCATCCGCATGGACGAGGATGCCAGCGAGGAACAACTGCTTGACTGCATCAAGCAGCTCAACGAGGATCCTGATGTTGACGGATTCATCGTGCAGCTGCCTCTGCCCAAGCACATCGACGAGCAACACGTGATCAATGCCATCGACTACCGCAAGGACGTTGACGGCATCCACCCGATGAACGCCGGCCGCATGGCCCTGGGTCTGCCCAGTTTCATTTCAGCCACCCCGCTGGGTATCGTCACCCTGCTGCAACGCTACAACATCCCCACTTCGGGCAAGAAATGCGTGGTGCTGGGCCGCAGCAACATCGTGGGCAAGCCCATGGCTCAGCTTATGCTCCAGAAGCAACACGGTGACGCCACGGTAACCGTATGCCACAGCCACTCGGCGACCCTGAAAGAGGAGTGCCGCCAGGCCGACATCATCATCGCTGCCATCGGCCGTCCCGACTTCGTCACCGCCGACATGGTGAAGGATGGCGCCGTCATCATCGACGTGGGCACCACCCGCGTTCCCGATGCCACCAGCAAGACCGGTTACCGCCTGAACGGTGACGTGAAGTTTGACGAGGTGGCTCCCAAGTGCGAGTACATCACTCCCGTCCCCGGTGGCGTTGGTCCCATGACCATCTGCTCGCTGATGAAGAACACCCTCGCTGCCGCCAAAAAAGAGATTTATTAATACATTAGTATTTAACTAATTAAACAAGAAAGTCGAGCCATCAGGCTCGACTTTCTTGTTTAGTCAAAGACGCCTTCGACTGCGTCGTCGTGGTCGCCTCCGCCACCACCGCCGTCGCCTTCACCGCCGCCGCCTCCGCCGCCGTGCCAGCTACCGCCGCCACTGCCGGCATAAGCGCCGAGTTCGTCGCCACAAGCGTTGAAGTTCTTGGGGAATTCAAATTTGGTGCTCTGCTTGTAAGGAAGGTTCTTGTCGTCATAGATCCACTTCATGAAGTAACCCAGGATGGGAAGTGCAGCCTCGGCACCTTGACCCATTGCCATGCTGTTGAAGTGGATGTAGCGTTCCTCACCGCCTACCCACACACCGGTCACCAGTTCGGGCGTGAAGCCCATGAACCAACCGTCGCTGTGGAAGTTGGTGGTACCGGTCTTGCCGCCCATGTCGGCCGTGATGCCGTAAGCATAGCGCAGACGGGCACCAGTACCCTCGTTCACGACATTGAGGAGCATCGAGAGCATCTTCAGGTAAGTGTCCTCGCTCATGATCTCGGTCTGGTTACCGGTGAACTCGGCCAGCACATTACCGCGATTGTCGGTGATGCGTGACACATAGACGGGCTCAACGCGCATGCCACCGTTGGCAAATGCCGAATAAGCAGCAACCATCTCACGCAACGACACCTCACATGCACCAAGGCTCAACGAGGGCACCGGATCGAGGTAACTCGTGATACCGAAGCTGTGCATCCACTTGGCCAGCTCATCGGGGGCCATCGTGTAATAGCCATTGCGTTCGATCCAGTTCTCGCGCGTGCCTCGCATGAAGCCTGCCGAGATCCAGTTCTTGGAGTAGGTCAACGCCTGCTTCAAGGTCATTCCGCCGCCGCTGCCCTCATTGGCAGGGTTATACACCTCGTTGTTCCAGATGATGTTGGGCGCACCGCCGGGGCGGGTCGAACACGGTGTCAAGCCACCGAACTCAATAGCCTGGGAATAAACGAACGGTTTTACTGTCGAACCGATCTGGCGACGGCCTGTCGATACCATGTCATACTTGAAGAAACGGAAATTAGGACCGCCCACATAGGCCTTGACAAAGCCGGTGACGGGATCCATCGACATCATGGCGCAACGCAGGAACGACTTGGTGTAGAGCAACGAGTCGAGCGGCGACATCTGAGCGTCAAAGCCACCCTCGTAGTTGAACAAGTGCATCTGCACAGGTTTCTTGAAGTTGTCCATGATCTGGGCATCGCTCATACCCTGTTCCTTGAGCACACGGTAGCGCTCGCTGTGACGGATGGCAGCGTTGATGAGCGCCTGCTTACCAGCACTGGAAAGCTCTTGCTTGTTGTTGGTATAGGGATTCTTGGTGCCACCGCGCTCACGCAGGAAGGCAGGCTGCAACGTCTTGCTCATGTGCTTGTGCACAGCCTTCTCGGCATAATCCTGCATGCGGGAATCGATGGTCGTGTAAATCTTCAAGCCATCGGTATAGATATCATAATGTGAGCCGTCGGGCTTGGTGTTCTTGTTACACCAGCCGAAGAGAGGATTCACGGCCCAAGCCACCGAGTCGTCGACAAAGGCCTGCTGGTTCCACGAGGGATAATCCTTGCGGTTGGGCTTCTTGGCCATCATCACACGACGCAGCTCCTCACGGAAGTAAGGCGCCGGGCCATCGTTGTGGTCCAGTTTCTTAAACTTGATGACCAGGGGCAACGTCTTGAGCTGGTCACACTCGGCCTGGCTCAGATAGCCAGCCTTGACCATCTGCTCGAACACCACATTGCGACGCTGACGCGTACGCTCGGCATGGCGCACGGGGTTGAAATAAGACGGGTTCTTGCACATGCCCACCAACGTAGCGGCCTCCTGGATGTTCAAGTCCTTGGGATCTTTATCAAAATACACCTCGCTGGCCATCTTGATGCCCACAGCGTTGTTGAGGAAGTCAAACTGGTTGAAGTACATCTTGATAATCTCGTCCTTGGTGTAATAACGCTCGAGCTTGACGGCGATTACCCACTCCACGGGTTTCTTCAAGGCGCGGTCAAAGATGTTGTGGGACTCGGGCGAATACAACTGCTTGGCCAACTGCTGCGTGATGGTACTGCCACCACCGGCGCTCTTCTGTCCCATGATGATGCGCTTGATAACGGCACGCATGATGGCGCGCACGTCAATGCCCGAGTGCTCGTCAAAACGCGAATCCTCGGTGGCAATCAGCGCGTCGGTCAAGTGGGGGGACATCTCGTCGAAGTCCACATAGATGCGGTTGCTGCGGCTGCGGTAATAACGTCCCATCTCCACTCCGTCGGCACTGTAGATGGTCGAGGCGAACTTGTCGGTGGGATTCTTCAACTGATCGATAGCCGGCATGTAACCGATCACGCCATTGTAGATCAACACAAACAGCAGCACAATCAGGCCCACAAAGATGGCAAACCAGGTCCACATTTTGCGGACAATGCTGCGACGCTTGTTTTTCTTCTTTCCAGTAGTTTTTTCGCTCATATCTTGGTATAGTTATATACTTAATTAATCCATTATCATTCAGCCCATTGAAACAAATCAGCAGGCAAAACGACACTTATCAAACTGCAAATATAAACAAAAGTTTTCAGTTGATGTCGTTTTGCCCAGATAATTATCCCATAAAAAACTGATTGCCAAAGACTGAAAAATGACAACTAAATCGTACCTTTGCAGCCATGCAATACGTCGGTGAACTGATTTCAATAGGGGTGGCATTCTCGTGGACAGCCACAGCGTTGTTAAGCGAGTTTGGCAGCAAGCGCATGGGCAACCTGACGCTGAACCTCACGCGCATGGTCATCACACTCATTTTCTCGGGCATCCTGTTCTGGTTTATGGGAGGCACTCCCCTGCCTGCTCAAGCAAGCACCGAGGCCTACCTGTGGATGATGCTTTCGGGCCTCGTGGGATATGTGATCGGCGACTTCTGTCTGTTCCAGTGTTACATTATCATCGGTTCCAAGTTCGGCCAGTTGTTCATGACACTGGCGCCAATCACTGCTGCCATCATGGCGTGGTTCACTCTGGGTCAGCAAATTCGTCCGACGGCGATGCTGGCGATGCTGGTCACGCTGGAAGGTATCGCCATCAGTGTGCTGGGCCGTGGTGACGACCACAAGCTGTCGCTGAAGTTACCGTTGGCAGGCGTGCTGTTCGCCATCGGAGCCGCCATCTGTCAAGGTGTGGGATTGGTATTGAGCAAAATCGGCATGGACCATTATGAGGCATCTCTCACGACCGACTTGGCCGGATGGTTGTTGCCCTTCCACGCCAACTTCTTCCGCTGCATAGCCGGCACCATCGGCTTCGCATTGCTGTTGGCCGTGCGCGAGGGATTCGGGCCGTTGCGCAAGGGGTTGCATGACCGCAAGGGCATGACGGCCGCTGTTGCGACGACCATCTTCGGGCCGTTTGTCGGCGTGGGCGCGTCGTTGCTTGCAGTACAATACACTGCAGCCGGCATCGCCAGCACCCTGATGGCCCTGACGCCCATCATCATCATCCTGCCCGCCTGGTGGTTGTTCAAGCAGCCCATCACATTGAAGAGCATCCTCGGTGCCCTCATCTCGGTCATCGGCGTGTCGCTGTTCTTCCTGCTTTGACATTATCCCACTGCACCAAGCAATAACCGTCCTGAAATAAACGAAAAAGGAGCCCTCTAGGCTCCTTTTTATATTTCACACTAACAACTTCGGATTCATCAAGCGTTGTCGAGGAGGAGGCGCTTGAATGCGGTGAAGCCGTTGGGCATCTTCTTGACACTCAGGTCACTGCTGACGAAGCTGGCCAACTGGGAGGGAAGAATCACAGGCTCCTCGATGATGTTTTCCATCATGTGCTGAAGCTTGGCAGGGTGAGCCGTTGCCAGTGTTACTCCCGTCTCGCCTGGCTGCAAGTCCTCGGCCAGGGCACGGTATGCCACTGCACTGTGGGGATCAAGCAGATAACCTTCGTCATCATAGGTGCGCATGATGGTATCGATGATCTGGTTGTCGTCATAGCTGTAGGCATGGATGTGACGGCACAGGTTCTCGTAGGACCCCATGATCTCTACCACACGGCCGAAGTTGTTCGGGCAACCGGCATCCAGAGCCGGAGCGATACTGTATTGGGTGGGCTTAGGCGTGAAAACGCCAGTTTTGACATAGTTGTAGAAGATGTTGTTCTGATTCTCGACGCTGACAAACCGCTTGACCGGCAGGCCCATCGCCTGAGCCATCAGTCCGCTGGCCAGATTGCCCAGATTGGAACACGGCACCGCAAACACCAAGTTGCTCGTATCCACCTGATTACGGACCAGTTGAGCATAGGCCCAAAAATAATACACCATCTGGGGCACGATGCGGGCATAGTTGATGGACATGGCACTGGTGAGACGCATCGCGTCATTGAGCTCGGGATCCATGAAGGCTTTCTCGACCAGTGACTTGCAGTCGTCGAACGAGCCGTTCACCTCAAGGGCTGTCACGTTGAACCCCAGTGACGCAAACTGCGACTTCTGTATCTTATTCACCGCGCCGCGAGGATAGAGCACATAGACATTGACACCCGGCATGCGCCAGAAACTGTTGGCAACGGCACTGCCCGTGTCACCGCTGGTAGGCACCAGTACATTGAGCGTGGTCCACTCGGGATGCAACTTGCGGTAATAGTCGAGCAAACGGGCCATGAAGCGCGTGCCCACATCCTTGAAAGCCATGGTGGGCCCGTGGAAGAGCTCAAGCACATAATGACCACCGGCCGTCTTGACCAACGGAATGTCGAAATCGAAAGCGTCGAACACGATATCGTGCAACACATCGGTGGGCACATCACCGTTGAGGGCAAACGAGGCGATGGCATAAGCCACCTCCTGCAAGGTCATGCCGCTCATGTTTTGCAGAACGGCCTTGGGCAACCGTGGCAACCTTTCTGGCATATACAATCCGCCGTCAGGAGCAAGCCCCTTGGTGACCGCCTGCTCCAGCGTTGCAGTAAACTGCCTGTTCGAAGTACTATAATACCTCATTTAGTCAACGATTACAGTACCGGGTGCCGAAGGATTGAAAGTGTTCTTGACCCATACGGGAATCTTTTTCATGGCTACAGGTGCTATAGTGGGCGGATAGATGACCTTTGCTCCGGCATCACACATCTCCTGGGCCTGGGCATAAGTCATCTGAGGGATGACGGTGGCATCGGGATGGGTGCGCGGGTCGGCGGTCATAAAGCCGTCGACATCGGTCCAAATCTCCAGGGCCTCGGCATCCAGCAAAGTGGCCAAGATAGCGGCCGTGTAGTCACTGCCGCCCCGTCCCAGATTGGTGACGGCGCCCGAAGTCTTGTCGCGCGAGATGAATCCCTGAGCCACATGCACGCCCTCGTCTAGCAAAGCGAAGTCCTCTTTCACCAGCCGCTCGGTCTCCTCCCAATCAAGGACACGGCCACCGGCATCGGGCACGGTGCGCATGTAATTGAGCGACAGATGAGGCACACCGTCCTCGAACATTCCCGCCACGATGGCCGATGACAGGATTTCGCCGTGAGCGACAATGGCGTCGCACACGCGCTCAATCTCCTCGACCGGCATGTGGGGGTTGGTGGCCAGGGCCAGATAATAAGGCTTGAGACTCTCGTCAACAAAGCGGTCGATGGTTGCATGCACCTCGTCGCGCATCGACTCGACGACAACGCCATCGATGGCATCGTGGTGGCGCTTGCGGGCTGCCTCGAGCGTGTCGAGGCACGAGATATCGCGCTGTTGCGCCTGCTCGCACATCGCCAGCAGCTGATTGGTGAAACCACCCATGGCCGAAACGACAACCACTACCGGTTTGGTCTCGGCATTCACTATATCCTTGAGGTTGAGCAGGCTCTCGATGCTTCCGACCGAAGTCCCGCCAAATTTCATGACTTTCATTGCTATCAGTTGTAGTATTCTTTTTATTATATAACGTGAAAAACGGCGATTTATTGGAGAAAAACAAAGAAAAAAACACCCCTGCCGCCAGCAGGTTTCATGTCCGGCTCCAAGAGCGTTTTTCAGCGCTTAGCAACGGGATAAAAACCGTATTGTTGCCCGTAACAGAATGGTCGGGCATGGCCAACAATGATAATAAACACGCATTGTATTCGCTTTATCGGAATTTTACACTACCTTTGCAAGCATGAACGACTGGGATCAGGACATCTATCACCTCAACGACGAGCAACCTCAGCCCCAAAGAGGATCGCTGCTGGTCGCCAAGCCCACCGTGGGCGACTTCTTTTTCAAGAAATCGCTCGTGCTCATTGTGGACCCCGACGAAGGAGAAGGCGCCATGGGGGTGGTCGTGAACCACTATACGGGATACAACCTGCGGGACATCATGCCCGAAATCGAGACCGTGGAGGAGATTCCCTTGTTCTTGGGAGGCCCAGTAGGGACCCAGATGCTGTTTTACATGCACACGCTGGGGCCCGAAATCGTTCCCGAAGCCATCGATGTGGGCGACGGCGTGTGGTTTGGAGGCGACTTTGAAGCCATCAGACGCTATGTTGAGCTGGGCGGTCCTGTCGATGGACGCGTCAAGTTCATCGTCGGCTACAGCGGTTGGGAGAAAGACCAGATAGCCAGCGAGCTCAAGCGGCACGACTGGGCAGTGCTACACGACGGTGGCCGTGACCTGCTCATGGGCGAAGGCGACGACGACCAGTGGCGCGAGGCGGTGGAACGCTTCGGCGACCGCTATCGACTGTGGTTGAATCTGCCCAACGACCCCTTGTGCAATTGATTTGCAGACTGGACACCAAAATCATTATTTAGATAAAGAACTGACAATTAAAGAGATACAATGAGTATAGTCATCGGCATAGACAAGGGCATCAGCTCCACCAAAATCATCGGCATCGAGAACGGCAAGCGCATCATGGCGCCCATGTCCATTTCGTGCCATGACGATATCGCAGCCATTTATGGTGCGTTCGGCGCTTACCTGCAGACGAACAACATCACCCTCGACAACATTGAGCATATCATGCTCACCGGCATTGGAGCCCAGGACGTGAAATTCCCCCTCTTTGATTGCCCCACAACCTTTATTGACGAATTCAAAGCCAACGGATTGGGGGCACGCTTTGACAGCGGGCTGGATCACATCATCGTGGTGTCGATGGGTTCGGGGACCTCACTGGTGCGTGTCGATGGCGACGACATCAGCCACATCGGCGGCATCGGGATGGGTGGCGGCACCTTGCTGGGCTTGTCCAAACTGTTGCTCGGCACCAGCAATATCGAGGAAATCAAGACAATGGCCGATAACGGTTACCCAGAACTGATCAACCTTAGAATCCGCGATGTGTGTGACGGCGGTTATGACACTTTGCTCCGCGAGGCCACCGCATCGCTGTTCGCCAATGTGCTTAACATAACACCGAGCAAGGACGACATTGCCGCTGGCATCGTCCACATGGTGCTGGAGACCATCGGTTCGGCCGCTGTACTGTCCCAAATCAACGGCGGATTCAAGGACTTCGTGCTCATCGGCAAACTCACCGAACTGACATCGTGCAAATACATTTTCACATTGTTGGAAAACCTGTATAAAGTGAATTTCCACATACCCAAGTATGCACCCTACTGCACCGCATTGGGAGCAGCCTTGAGTTATGGATACGAGAATAATTAACCGCGTGGAATCATTGCTGCTATGGAACTGACTGTCGTCATCGTCAACTACCGCGTGAAGTATCTGCTGGAGCAGACACTACGCTCGGTCGAGCAAGCCATGCAGGGCATCACGGGCGAGGTCATCGTCGTCGATAACCTGTCGGGCGACGACAGCATCGCCTTCTCGCGAGAGCGTCATCCTGAGGTCACCTACATCGAGAACCAGGAGAATGTGGGCTTTGCCCGCGCCAACAACCAGGCCATCATGCAGGCCCGCGGCGAGTACACCCTCATCCTTAACCCAGACACCATCATCACGCCACGCTGCCTGCAAGACGGCATCGCGTGGATGCGGTCACACCCCAAGTGCGGAGCCATCGGCGCCCGCATGATGGACGGCAACGGTGTGTTCCTTCCTGAGAGCAAGCGTTCCTTCCCCACCCCGTGGGTGTCGTTCTGCAAGATTTTCGGCCTCTCCAAACTGTTCCCGCGCTCGCCATGGTTCGCCAAGTATCACCTGCGGTACTTGAGTGACCTGGAGCCGCAATGCATCGACATCCTGTCGGGCGCCTATATGCTGTGCCGCACCAGCGTGCTGCAGCAGTTGGGCGGGTTTGACGAGGACTTCTTCATGTACGGTGAGGACATCGACCTGAGCTACCGCATTGTCAAGGCAGGTTACGAGAACTGGTTCCTGCCCACGCCCATGGTGCATTACAAGGGCGAGAGCACGCACAAGGACTCGATGCGCTATGTGCGCGTGTTCTATGATGCGATGCTCATCTTCTACCGCAAGCATTTCCCGCGCTTCAACGTCATTTTCTACCCCATCGTCAAACTGGGCGTGATGGTGCGCGCCGGCATGGCGATGGCCAAGCGACTGATCAAGCGCATGCTGCCCAAGGGGGGTAAACCAGTCTCTGAATTGTGGCCCTGGGTCATCATCAGCGACAATCCTCAAGCGGTGGCCGAGCGCGCCGGCATCAGCACGTTCCAAGACAGCATCCCCACAACGGGCAACTGCAACGTGCTCATCGACGACGGTTGCCACAGCTATGCCCAAGTGGTGGACTACATTCGTGAGCACAGCGACAGCAGTCGCCTGGCTTTCCATATCTTCGCCGACCGTCACGGCATCATCATCTCCCCTAAAATGTCCTGACCATGAGCCAGTTGCTGAGTAATGACACCGTAACCCTGCGCGCACTCGAGCCCACCGACCTCGACACGCTTTACCGTTGGGAAAACGACACGGCCCTGTGGTCCGTGAGCGACACGGCGGCGCCTTATTCCCGCGAAGCCTTGTGGCACTATCTGCAACAATACACAGGCGACATCTATGCCCAGCGGCAGCTGCGCCTGATGATTACCCTGACCAACGACGGCACCCCCGTGGGCACCGTTGATTTCCTGAATTTTGACCCGCTGAACAATCGCGCCGAATTGGGGCTGTTCATCGCTAACGAATGGCGAGGCAAGGGACTAGGCCGTCAAGCATTGGAGAGGCTCACAGCCTATGCCCGTGACCATATCGGCCTGCGCCAGCTCTACGTGTTCATCGCGCTTGACAACGAGGTGTGTCTCAAGCTGTTTGAAGACTTTGGATACAGCCGCAGCGGCATTCTCAAGTTGTGGGTAAAACGCGGTAACACCTATCGCGATGTAGCGTTACTTCAAATGATATTCTGACACGCCATGGCCAGAGACAACAGGTTAGATACGCTCAAGGGATTCTTGATCATACTGGTCATCCTGGGTCACATCATCCAGACGATTGACCCCGGAGATTTCATCAATCATGGCGTCATGGGGCTCATCTACATCTTCCACATGCCCCTTTTCATCCTCATCTCAGGATATCTGACCCATCCGCCCGAGCAAGAGCCGCCACGTGTCATGTGGCGCAGGATACTCGACATCTTTGTCACACTGCTCACCTTCCATGTCATCAGCGTCCTGTGGGTCGTGATTGACCATGGTGATTACGTGCGAGCCGCAATAGCATTCCCATTCGGCATCCTGTGGTACTTGCTGAGCCTGATCTACTGGAGAATCATGCTGTACTACTCACCCCGATGGCTACGCAACAGGCCAGTCATCTATCTCGCCATCGCTCTGCTGGTCTCGGTTCTGGTGGGTTTCACCTGGTGGGGCAACACGCTGTCGATAAAACGCGCACTCAACTTCTATCCGTTCTTCCTGCTGGGCTATTTCTACCATCAGGGTTTGCTCAACAAGCGTTGGTGGAGCAATACCAAGCTGCATGCTGCAGTATCGGTTGTGCTGCTGGCACTCATCTTCTGGCAATTTCCCGAATGCGGCAAAGTGATGAATGGCGCCGATCACTATGACCTGGCCGGAGTTCCCGAGAAAATCGCCATCCTTGCCTGCTCAATATCCATGTGCCTGTTCTTCGTCAACATCGTCAGGGACGTCAAGTGGCTTCGTGTCATCGGCAAGGAGAGCATGTTTTATTACCTGTACCACATCTTCCTCGTGTGCATTCCCCTGTATGAGCTCGTCAAGGTGTTTGATTTACCCAGCACCTTCCCCTATATGGTGCTTTATACCGCAGCCGTCACGTTGACGCTGTTCCTGATGAGCAAAGTGAAGTTCTTCAAGTGGCTCACCCACCCCACAAGGCGACTGCACCAACACCAATGAAACAGAAACCGGGACCTCCGCTCAGGAAGCCCCGGTTATTTTATCGTCATTGTCTTACAGATTCACTTGATACTTGCCAACGTCTTGGCATCGGGGTCAATTGCCACGATGCGACCCTGGCCGTCGATCAGGAACGAGTGATAGCCCTCATTCAGGCGCCAACTCTTGATGATGGCATCCTGAGCGTCCAACGAGGTACCGAACTGAGCCGAGCGGTTGAGGTCATCAAGCTTGACAATGCTGTTGAAGACACCAATGCTGCGGTCCAGGTTAACCGAAACATGCACATAGCCTGAATTGTCCTGACGCGAGAGGCGGTCGTAGCGCATATTGTCCAATCGGGACTGGGCATCGGCCGAGGTCCAGAAGGTGAGCAGCACATTCTCGCCACGGTGTTGGAGAAGCGGTGACAGACCATTGTTGTTGTCCAGTACCAGGGCAGGAGCCTTGTAACCGATGCGGCCATCGGCAGGCGTGGAATAATAAGCCGATGTGAGCAACATCAGCAACCCTGAAACGGCAATCGTCAATAACGTCTTGTTCATTAATTCAATGTTTTGTTCTACAATAACGAGGGTTTATTGGCCTGACATGTCACATGAGGCCCCCCGCGCCGATTCTCGGCAACCCCATTCCAACCCTTGCCGATTTGAATAGGGTCTGCAAAAGTAATCAAAAAAAGTTATTAACAAGAGTTTTTAGCAGTTTTTTGTGCTTTTTTACAATAATTTTTAGAAAACGCCTAAAGGCCCATTCAGGAATTAAATCATTATACATCAGAGGATTAGACTTCATATGACCTAAAAAACACAAATGAGGGAAATGTGCACCTGCGGCTCGTCAAAAAACAATAAAGGAGGGAATATTTCGGACTATTTTCCGCGTAATCACAAAATTATGACTAACTTTGTACGATTTTAAAAGACTTATACACAGACAATGAAAAGCGTGTTCAGAATTACACTTTTGATGACTCTCATGATACTTGCTTCGGGAGCATTCACATCATGTGAATTTGACACTAGTCCCGAGTATGATCATCCCCTTTACGTCACCTATACCATCTCGGCCGGGACTCTCGAATACGTTGGCCCCGAGCAACTCATTGTTGACATCAATGCATGGATCAAGGCCAATCAAATCGTGTATGATAAACAGGTAAACTACTCCACCGGCGATGCTTCAGAATTCGCCAAGACCGATGCCGAGGCCATCACGCAATACGACTCCTTCAGTCCTAAATTCAGGGCCCATCTCGAGGAAGTAAAGGGCAAGCTGGCCGCCGGCACCTACGGAGAACTGGAGCAACCGATTAAGGCCATCTTCTACGTCAGTGCTTCCCGTACCCAAGGCAAGGAAGGCCATCTGAGGTATGACCAGATCACATTTAACTATCCCGAGTAAACTCATCAACAGCACCACATCATGGCAAAGTTGAAAATCAGCGATGACTGGTGGACCGCTCCCGCCGAGGGCGAGAACGGCAACCTCATCCTTGTCACCGGAAGGCGTGCGATGAACAACGTCATCGAGACAGGGCTTTACCGCTACCGCGTAGAGGTGACATGGCCCTACGAGGGTGACGACAAGGGCCTGCCCGTGTATGCCGACAGCAAGGTGATGGAAGAGGTCACCGATGCCCTGAACGAGAGTTTTGACCGCGATCCGGTGGCCGTGATGACGGGCATCTATACCGGTGACGGGCAGCGCAACTGGGTGTTCTATACCCGCTCACTGCACATCTTCCAGCGCAAGTTCAACGAGGTGATGGCGCCCTTCCCCGCCCTGCCCTTACAATTTGAGGCCGAAGAAGACCCCGACTGGCAGGAATACCGCGAAATGAGCCTCTGCGAGGTCGCCGACAGCGAGGATTGATGCGTGCTGCAATGCAAGCCACAGGCTTGCAACACATCGACGTCACACACAAACGCTTACAATTGACAACAACTACCATAATGACAGCAACCGGTTCATGATCACAAGGATCCATGAATCGGTTGTGGTATCTATTGGTGTAAGACAGCGTCTGCCTTGATTACATGTTCATGCCGCCGTCGACCTGGATGACCTGGCCGGTGACGTAGCTCGACATATCGCTGGCGAGGAAGGTGGCCACGTTGGCGATATCCTCGACAGTGCCGCCGCGGCGCAGGGGGATGCGCTGGCACCATTCCTTGCGCACCTCGTCGCTGAGGGCCTGAGTCATGGCCGTGTCGATGAAGCCGGGAGCGATGGCATTGGCACGGATGCCGCGGCTACCCATCTCCTGGGCGATGCTCTTGGCCAGAGCGATGAGGCCAGCCTTAGAGGCGGCGTAGTTGGCCTGACCGGCGTTTCCATGAACACCTACCACCGATGCCATGTTGATGATGGAACCGGCACGCTGGCGCATCATGATGGGCACCAGGGCATGGATGAAGTTGAACGCACTCTTGAGGTTAACGGCGATAACGGCGTCCCACTGTTGCTCGGTCATGCGCAGCATGATACCGTCCTTGGTGATACCGGCGTTGTTGACCAGGATGTCGATGTGGCCGAAGTCCTCGTGAATCTGCTTCACCACAGCCTCGGTCTCCTCGAAGTTGGCAGCGTTGCTGGCATAACCCTTGGCCTTAACGCCCAGGGCTGCGATTTCCTGCTCGGTCTGCTTGCCGCTGTCGTCAATGACGAGGTCGGTGAATGCGATGTCGGCACCCTCGGCAGCAAACTTCAGCGCGATAGCCTTGCCAATACCCCTGGCTGCTCCAGTAATGAGCGCCACTTTTCCTTCTAACATTTTCATTTGTCTTTTCAATTATAATGGTTATTAATGTTGTTTCATTCAAACAAATGCACGGCTTCTCGAAAAAAGCCGTGCAAAGATAGTGTAAGTCGGGCGGAGAACAAAAAGAATTCTTTCTTTTTTTATCTAGTGGCACTGAGCACTAAGCTGATCAGTGCAGTCACATCGCTGATATTGACAACGCCGTCATTATTTACGTCAGCACCCGACATATTGATGCCTGTCGGATTTTCGGTCATCACATAATTGATCAAGGCAGTCACGTCGCTGATGTTTCTCACACCATCAGAGTTCACGTCACCAGGCAGGACCTTGGGCCTGATTTGGATATTGTCCAAGGCGAAGTAGTCGCCCACGCCATTGTCGCTGACATCCTTGTGATAGTACCAGCGTATTTGGTAGGTGACATTGGGCTGCAGTTCATAAGTGAAGGTCTCCCAATCGTTGTCACGGGCGCCGTAACGGAATACCGAAGTGCCGTTCACCATAAACACGCATTCATCATAGGTTGTGTTTGGATTGTCCGGTGCACTTTCACCCCAGGCCTTGAAATCAAACGACAAGATGGACGGTACAGAGACTTTGACCGTGGTCGACAGTGTAGATGAGCTATTATGCACGCCTGCATTGCCTGACTTGGCAAAGAGTCTCTCGCCATCGTTCCACACGATCCAGGAATAGTCGCTTTCTATAAAGTGGATGTTACCACCAGGCACATTCAAGGCTTCGTCCAGCGTGTGCATACCCACAATATTGTAGAAATTCCGCCATCCCACAGCGGCCTGATAGGCAGGAAGTGACATAACCGCGGCATATAACGTGGCCTGATTATAGGTATCATTAGAGAATACATCTACATCGATCACAGGCGGAATGAGCGGATAACTGATTATTCTATTGAGATTGTTACAACGGTAAAACCCATATTTTTCAATCTGCTCTACACCAGCTCCCAAGAAAAGATTCTGGAGACTACTACAGCCATAGAAAGCACCATACCCGATGGATTTCACTGTATTGGGTATCAAAAACGACTGCAGGCTTGTGCATTCACGGAAAGCCAGTCTACCGATACTGGTCACACCTTCCGAGAAATTGATGGTTTCCAATTTGTCACAGAAGCCAGCAGCATGGGGTTCGATGCTCTGGATGCTACTGGGCAACGAGAGTTCCTTCATGTCCCACTCATAGAATGCAAAACATCCAACCCGATTGACGGTATACTCTACCCCATCGTAGGTAACAGTGCGCGGAACGTTTATAACCTCCTGCTTGGAATAGGCGCTGTACAATCTTGTAGTATCGACAGACATGGCATAAGCCGACACCTCCACGGTATTTACATAGGAGTTGATTCCATAATATACACCGTCAATGATGAAGTCATAGCCATAAAACAGATGATTCTGGCTGAAGTTCTTCCAATAGTTCGCAGACGTGTATCTACCATAGGCCATGCGCGGTATCCACAGGTTGACATTATCAAGCGTTTCCTGGGCAAAAGTGTTTGACGCGATTGAGGGAGGCATCATCGCGTGACAGTTAATGATATTAAGCGTGTTCTCGGTACCCACAAAAGCGAGTCCGCCGATAGAGGAAACCTTATTTCCCAACTCAATGGAAAAGATATTGGACATATAGAAAGCATAGGTTCCGATGGAGGTCACTGTATTGGGCAATGTGACGAACAAATACCTATCGGCATCGTGACATTCCCTGAATGCCGATTCGCCAATTCCGGTCACGGTATAGGTCACGCCATGATAGGTCACGGTTTCAGGAATAACCACATTGCCATAGTAGCTGCAATAAGTCGGCGAATCCCTGTAGGTCACGCTAACGTTATTGCCGCTTGTTACCATGTAATAGATGCCGTCAACAACAAACTTATTGATTTCCTGAATGTTGGAGAACTGTGACCAGGCAGAGGTGCTCTGGTAACTGGTTTTGCTGCCCAGAGGAACCTTCAGCGTGGCGTTGGCATAGGTGCTCGCATCAAAGTTGTTTGCATTGAACGAATGAGGATTAGGATTCATGCATGTGATGCTGGTCAGGCTAGTGCAGCCGACAAAGACATTGTTATAAATGGATACCATCGTGCTGGGCAGGGTGATGCTGGACAACGAGGTGCAGCCGGCAAAACTCTCGTTCAACATCATCGTGACACCCTCAGGGATCGTGACCGCCGTGAGCCCTGTACAATTCTTGAACGCCTGGTAGCCAATACCCGTTACAGGGTAATAAACGCCATTGTATTGAACGCTGTCGGGGATGTTGACAACACCCGAATAGGTGTTGAACGACCCGTTGTTCTGTACAGAGAGAACACCGCTACCGTCGGAGTAAGTCGTCAACTGATAGTAAATGCCGTCTTTCGAGAATTTTTCTGTTGCCGCGCTAGCAGCCAATGCGCATGTCAGAAACGCCAGCAGAGCAATGGCCCTAAAAAGTAATCCTCTCTTCATAATCCATAGATTTTAATGAGTTATCAATTCTTGTTTGTCGCAAAAATACAAAATATTACTGAAAAACGAAAGAAAATTGAGAAAAAACGACAATAATCATGCGAGCAAATTCACAGGTTAAAGGTTAGAGGTTAAAGATTAAAGGTTAAAGAGGCATCCGCACTCAGCCAAGAGACGGAGTGCGGATGCAACTAAGCTAAAATATCTTTGCGCCTTAGCGGCTTAGCGTGAGGTTTCCCGTCGTAAAGGGGCGGCCACGCCAAGGCGAGGCCCTACCTCGCTAAACTGCGAGCGCTGTGAGCATTTTACCAGGCGAACATGGGATAGTCCTTCATCATGTCGTTGACCTTGCCACGAACGGCGGCGATAACGGCCTCGTCCTCGGGAGCGCGGAGCACGGTGTCGATGAGCTCGACGATGTCGCCCATCTTGTCCTCCTTGAGGCCACGGGTGGTGATGGCGGGAGTACCCAGACGCAGACCGCTGGTCTGGAAGGCACTGCGGTCGTCGAAGGGAACCATGTTCTTGTTGACGGTGATGTCGGCAGCAACGAGGGCAGCCTCGGCAACCTTACCGGTCAACTCGGGATACTTGGTGCGCAGGTCAACCAGCATGCAGTGGTTGTCGGTACCGCCCGAGCAGATCTTGTACCCCTTGTCGATGAGGGCCTGAGCCATAGCGGCGGCGTTGGTGCGAACCTGGATGGCATAGTCCTTGAACGAAGGCTGCAGAATCTCACCGAAGGCGACAGCCTTAGCGGCAATCACGTGCTCGAGGGGACCGCCTTGAACACCGGGGAAGACGGCGCTGTCGAGCAGCGACGACATCTTGCGGATGACACCCTTCTTGGTGGTCTTGCCCCAGGGGTTGTCGAAGTCCTTACCCAGCAGGATGATACCGCCACGGGGACCACGCAGGGTCTTGTGGGTGGTGCTGGTAACGATGTGGGCATACTTCAAGGGGTTGTTCAGCAGACCTGCTGCGATGAGGCCGGCGGGGTGTGCCATGTCGATCATGAGCAGTGCGCCCACGCTGTCGGCGATCTTGCGCATGCGCTCGTAGTCCCACTCGCGGCTGTAGGCGCTGGCGCCACCGACGATCAGCTTGGGACGCTCGCGCTGTGCCACCTCTTCCATCTGGTCATAGTCCACCAGGTTGGTGTCGGGGGTAACGTTATATTCACAAGCCTGGAACATCAGACCCGAGAAGTTAACGGGGCTACCGTGTGAGAGGTGACCACCATGAGCCAGGTTCAGACCCATGAACTTGTCGCCGGGCTTGAGGCAAGCCATGAAGACTGCCATGTTGGCCTGTGCACCCGAGTGGGGCTGCACGTTGACGTAGTCGGCATCAAAGATCTGTTTCAGGCGCTCGATGGCTACGTTCTCGCTCTCGTCAACGCACTGGCAACCGCCATAGTAGCGGTGGCCGGGATAACCCTCGGCATACTTGTTGGTCAGGCAGCTGCCCATGGCCTGCATTACCTGATCGCTCACGAAGTTCTCACTGGCGATGAGCTCAATGCCGTGTTGCTGACGCTGATGTTCACGCTCGATGATGTCAAAAATCACTTTGTCTCGTTCCATTGATTTTTAGTTTTAGTTTTTTTGTTGAGAAGCAAAATCTTGCGTCTCGGTTTGTTAGTATTAAAGTTATTTAGTCGTTTTCGGTTTCTTGCGGACTGTCCAGCCAAAGTGCCCCAGTTCCTCGCCCATCGCATAGTAATGGCCGTGGCAATAGGTAATCAGGTCGGCGGCCTTGAGGTCGAGGGCTCCGGTCTCGGGGTCGATGAAGCGGACATCGGCGATGACGTTCATCACCTCGGCGATGAACATGTCATGGGTGCCCAGTCGCATGATATCCCTCACCCGGCACTCGATGCTCACGGGAGCCTCCTGGATGTAGGGAGCAGCGACCGTTTCACCCTTGACGGGCGTCAGCCCCATTTCGCGCCACTTGTCGTAGTCGCGTCCCGAACGCACGCCGCACCAGTCGGTGGCACGGGCCAGGTCGCGGTTGGTCAAGTTGAGCGTGAACGCCATGTTGCGCTCCACGATGCCGTGGCTGTGGCGCTCGGGCCTGATAGACACATAACACAAAGCCGGGTCACTGCAGATGGTACCCGTCCACGCCGCCGTGAACACGTTATATTCCTCGGGCGACGCCCCGCAACTGACCAGCAGTGCGGGCAGCGGGTATATCATGGTGCCTGGTCTCCAGTTCTGTTTCATATCACAGTCACAATTCAAGGTGCAAAAATAGGCATTTTTTCCTTAACGCAGGCGCTTTTAGTGAAAATTTTCGGCACTTTCCCGGTTGTTAATAACTTTCCCTTATCGGGTGCTTGGCGGGACGGCGAAAAAGTTTATCTTTGTGGATTGTAAAACAACCTATCATTATTGACCCACCGTGCACATCGTAATAGCAGGAAATATCGGTAGCGGTAAGTCCACACTGGCCGAAATGCTTGCCAAGCATTACGGCTGGGAGCCTTTTATGGAGCCCGTGATAGACAATCCCTACCTGAGCGACTACTACAAGGACATCAAGCGCTGGTCCTTTGCCCTCGAGGTGTTTTTCCTGAAACAGCGTTTCAAGGACATCCTGGGCATCAACGCCAGCGACAAGACCATCATCCAGGACCGCAGCATCTTTGAAGGCGTGTACATCTTCACCGCCAACAACCATGACATGGGCAACATGGATGACCGTGACTTCGAGACCTATATGGAACTGTTCGAGCAGATGATGACCATCGTCAGGTTACCCGACCTGATGATCTATCTGCGCTCCAGTGTGGCCCATCTGGTGGACAATATCCACAAGCGCGGGCGTGACTACGAGCAGACGATGCCGTTGAAGTACCTGTCCAACCTGAACGAGCGCTACGAGGAGTTTGTCATGAACACCTATCAGGGCCGCAAACTCGTCATCGACGTGGACGATATCGACTACAAGAACAATCCCGAGGACTTTGCCGCCATCGTGGACAGAATCGACGCGACCATGTTCGGCATCTTCGGGCCGCTGGATTGACGTTAACAGTTAACAGTTAACAGAGAACAGTTAACAGTTAGCCAACGACAACAAACTAGAAACTAAGGACTAAGGACTAGAAACTAAGGACTAAGGACTAGAAACTAAGGACTAAGGACTAGAAACTAAGGACTAAGGACTAAGGACTAAAAACCAAAGAACTAACAACTTAAAACTAAAGATATGCATATAGCAGTAGCAGGAAACATCGGCAGCGGCAAGACCACCTTGACCAAGCTGCTCGCCAAGCACTACGGATGGAGCCCACGGTTTGAACCGGTGGACAACAATCCCTATCTGGAAGATTTCTATGCCGACATGTCTCGCTGGTCTTTCAACCTGCAGATCTACTTCCTGAACAAGCGTTTCAAGGAGGTGGTGGAAATCTCACAGAGCGACGCGAACATCATTCAGGACCGCACCATCTATGAGGACGCGTGCATCTTTGCACCCAATCTGCACGGCCAGGGCCACATGAGTGACCGCGATTTCAACAACTACAAGGACTTGTTTGAGTTGATGATGTCACTGGTCAAGATGCCCGACCTGATGATTTACATCCGTTCCACCATCCCCAACCTGGTTCAGCAGATTCAGAAGCGCGGTCGCGAATACGAGCAGACCATGCGTCTGGATTACCTTGAAGGCCTCAACAAGCGCTACGAGGACTGGATTGCCGACTACAAGGGCAACCTGATCATCATCAACGGTGATGAGATCAAGTTCGGCGACACTCCGGAGGACTTCCAGAAGGTGTGCGACTTGATTGATGCCAACCTGTTCGGCATCTTCTCCCCTTTCAACCAGCAACGTTGACAAGGCAGGATTCGGTCTTCAACGGGCCTACAGCCTGAGGAAGATTTGCCCAATTCGCGGTTTTATGGTACTTTTGCGGCATGATTGCCAAGCGTCTGATATGGGCAATCGTGCTGACGGCGGCATGTGTGCTGCCCGCATTGGCACAGGTAGCCGTTGACCACTACAGGGACAACGGCACTCGGTATGTGTGCTCACAGCAAGAAACACTGTATGACAACTTTTTCCACGCGGCCCGTTTTGCCTTGGCGGCCACTGCCGACGCCAGCGGCCTGGTATCGTTCTCGCTCGAGGTGACCTACGACGAGGGACTGCTGCACGTCTCGCGCGGCGACAGCCTGACGTTGACACTGCGAGGCGGAGACCGCATCGTGCTCACCACCGACCGCGACATCGGGCGCGGCGATATCGTCAAGCGGCATTATCTCACCTATAACGACTACTATGTGACCTGCCATTACCAGATCAGCTCCTATGATATCCAACGCATCACGCGCAACAAGGTCACCAAGCTGTCCTTCAAAAATGAGAAGCACTCCTTTGACAGGAAACTCGACAAGTTCCAGGACCGTTTCAGGCGGCAATTCACCGCGGTGTACCGGTACTTGATGGGTAACTGACGGAGATAACGGAGATTGCAGCAGTGAAAACAAACAAGGCGGCCAGGATTGAATCCTGGCCGCCTTGCTGTAACGTTATAATGGTGATTATTTCACTTTCAGCACCTTGCCTTCAACGACCTTGTCGCTGGTCATGCCGTTCAATTTCTTGAGCTGGGCAACGGTGGTGTTGTTGCGGGCTGCAATCTTTTCCAGGTTATCACCCTTCTGGACCTGATAGGTCGAACGGCTCTTCTCACGGCTTTCCTTGGTGGATTTCTTGGTGCTTGCCGTTACCTGAGGCTGCTCCTTCTTGCTGCTGCGAGTGCTCGTTGTGGCGGGCTCGGAAGACTTCTCGGTCGACTTCTTGGCGGCAGCGTAACGCTTGCTGGGCGCATAATCACGAGCCTTGGTGTAAGTGCTCTTGGTGAAGGTGTAGCTGTCGGTGTGGGTGCAACGGTTACCGAAATCAAAGATAGCCTCGGGGTTGATGGCGTAGCCCATGAAGCGAGTCTCGAAATGCAGGTGGGGACCCGTGCTGCGGCCGGTGTTGCCACTCAATGCGATGGGCTGGCCTGCCTTGACATACTGGTCGGGCTTCACGAGGAAGCGTGACAGGTGGCCGTAAACAGTCTCAAGACCGTTCTCATGACGCACGATGACATAGAAGCCGTAACCGCCACGTTCGAAGCGCGTCAAGCGCACGCGGCCCGAGAAAGCCGAGTAAACAGTGTCACCGATAGCCGAACGCAGGTCAATACCCTTGTGGGAACGACCGAATTGGGGACGATAGCCGTAGTGTGAAGTCACATAGTTACCCTTGATGGGCATCACATAGTGGCGAACGTCAATCACCTTGGTGTTAGGCACGTTGGCGTCCTTATAGCAGTTAACGAGGTCACTGTCCCAACCCTCGGTGTAAATGTCGGGCTCGGGCTCACATTCCTCGTAAAGGTCAGCGGCATATTTCTGGGCTTCCTGGACGCGGATCTGGTCCTTCACTCGGTTCTGCTTTGCCAGCAGATCGTTGTGTCTCTTGCTGAAACTTGAAGCCGATTGCATATTCTGAGCCGATATGCTAAGCACAAAAAAGGTTATCGCCGTCAAGGCGAGATATAATCGTTTTATACTCATTGCTGATGATTTTCTAAGTCATTTGTTTTTAAGAACGTCCAAAATTACTCATTTATTTTGTAAGACAGGGCATTTACTCTGCTAAAAAGTGTAAAGTTTGGTTTCATTCTCTAAACAAAGCACATTAACTATTTGTGTTCCAGTGAGATAAAAAATTCACAAATGCAAACAGTTTTGATTCCAAAATCCAATAATCAGGCCCTATTATTTCCATTCGGGATCGCTCTCGTTCCAGCACCGGTCGAGGGCAGTGACAGCATATTGCCAGTTGCCCTTTCCTCCGTCAGGCAGGACGAATGAGGTCTCGCCCGTGATGGCCAAGATGTTTGCGGCATCGTTGAGTTTACCCTTCTTGCCCTTGGGGAAACGGTAAACGACAAAACGCACTGCCTGCTGCAAGGGATCGTCGGTATTGTGGGCGTTCCATGTCAGGCACTTCTTACCGTTGATTTTCTTGACCTTGACATCGTGGACATGGTGAGGCTTCTCACTGTCCAGCCACGTGTAGGCCGGAATGAGCGCCGGATGGCTCATCTGGTTGTTCTGCAGCGAGTCCAGCACACCCTTGAAGTTACTGGTAATGCTGTAGGCGGGCCACCAGGTCACGCCATGCACATCGTCCATCGCGCGCTGCAAGCGCAGCTTGTGGTCAAGCTGGGTGGGATTGGCGGTGTCACCGCCCTCGTCGGCGATATCTTGATGTGTCATCACGTTGTTGACGGCCTGTCCATAGTACATGTGACGGCCGTTGGCATGCTCGTTCCACCAGTGCATGAGGACGAGGTCACTGGCCTTCTCGTGCTCAAGTTCCCAATAGAGTTGCGGCACCATATAGTCCACCCACCCCTCGGCCGTCCACTTGGGACAGTCGGCATAGAGGGCATCATAGCACTGCAGGCCATTGGTCTCGCTGCCGTCGGGGTCACTGGCCTTGTTGCGCCAGATGCCGAAGGGGCTGATGCCGAAACGCACCCAGGGCTTCACCTCCTGGATGGTGCCATGCAGCTGCTCGATGAGCAAGTCCACGTTGTGACGACGCCAGTCGTTCTTGTCCCAACCGATGCCGTAAGCATTGTAAGATGCCGTGTCGGGGAATTCCACTCCGGTGACCGGATAGGGATAGAAATAATCGTCCATGTGCAGGGCATCGATGTCATAGCGCACCAGGATGTCCCTGACCACCGTGTCGATGAAGTCGCGGCACTCGGGCAATCCCGGGTCAAAGTACAACTTGCCGTCGGCATACTTGAGGAACCACTCGGGGTGCTCATAATAGATGTGTCCCGGTGCGGGCTTATCCTCCTCGCTGCTGGTTACACGATAAGGGTTGATCCAGGCGTGCAGTTCCATGCCGCGTTTGTGCGTCTGCTCGATCATGAACTGCAGGGGATCCCACACGGGCTGCGGTGCCTTACCCGGCTCGCCCGTGAGCCATCGGCTCCACGGCTCAAGCTCGCTCTGGTAAGCAGCGTCGGCCTGGGGACGAATCTGCCAAATGACGGCATTGCAGTTGGCACGTTGCAACAGGTCCAGTTGCTTGATAAGATAATCACGCGTTTGCTCAGGTGTCATCTGGGCATATTGTTTCTGCCCGATGATGTGCATCCAAGCACCGCGGAATTCATGTTTAATCGCAGGGCCATCGTTGGCCGTCAAGCAACCTGCCAGTGTCACAACCAGCAAGGCCATCAGCAGAAATCGTTTCATCTTTATTACTTGAATTATCGGTTATTCTTCGTCAGGGATGTATTTCCAAACATAGGCACCCAGGTCCACAGCGCCACCAGAGAAGCGGTCGTAGCCATAGCGGTCATAGCGCGCCTCCTCGGGGCAGAGTGCAGGATTGCCCTTGCCGATGGCATCACTCTCGTTGCCCAACCTGTAGTCGAAGTAATGGTCGTCGCGCACAGTGAGGAACATGGGGTCACCCTCCCAGATGCAATTGATGAAATGGCTATCGTCTTTACCACCGCTCTTGAGCAGGCAATAACGCAGATAGACATCAAAATCATCCAGTACACCTTCGTTGATATCGGGGGCAATGCCATAGATGATGCAGTTATCGAAATAAGCCTTGAGCTTGCCGATGGCACCATTACTGTACTTCACGTCAAAGACGTTGAGAATAGGGTACTTAGGAGCGACAAACAAATAGTTGTTGGCAAACGTGCACTGGCTCATCTTCACCTTACCTCCGGCAAAATAGACCACCTCCTCGGCCGCGTCGCTGAACTCTGTACCGATGGCCTCCACCAAGCAGGTCTGTGTTACCAAGCAAGTGGTGGCTGAGTTAGTGAGCACACAGTTTATGAGTTTCAGGGCACAATTAACCGTGTCGCCATTAACCACATCATTGTCCACACTGCAATGCATGCCGATGGTGCTACCCTTCATCACAACGTGCTTCAAGACATTACCCATCGTGGGAGGAGTGAAAATGATACCACCCCACTGTCCCGACATGACATCGAAACTGGTCTCTCCCACGATGCGGTCCAAACGGTCGCCGCGGAAAGTGATCGGCTCCTCGGCAGTGCCGTTGGCCAGCATGCGGCCCGCACAACGTATCGCCGCCTTGTCGTGGAACAGGAGCGTTACACCGGGATCGAGGGTCAGCGTTGCACGTTGTGAAACAAACATCGTGTCATAGATCAAATAGGGCTTCTCGGCAGTGAGACGGGTGTTGCGCAGAACCGTATCGCCATTGATGCGGATGACATCCTGTCCCCAGGCGCTGAGCAGCACTTTCTGGTTCACGCCGTTGGTGACAAACTCGAGGCGATCCTCGATCAAGGTGGGCTCGTTCTGCTCCATCTCGTCGAGATAGGCCTCGACGAAGATGAATATCGAGTCGTTACCGCGGATTTCCACATTCTGGAACTCGTCGCCGCGCACGCCGTCAACATTTAGGTGGAAATGCCCCTTGGATGCCAGGCCGGCAACCTTGATGGACGAGATATTGATCTGTTTCTTGCTGCGGTTATAGACCACCATCTGCTTGGTGGCGGTGCCCTGGAGCGTGATGACCGTGTCAAACGCAATAGTATCCTTGTTGAATGCCAAATAGTCGCTGGACGAGGTGGTGAAACCGTCCTCGATACACGAGGAGAACATGGCCATGAGTGAGATCACGGCCGAAATCGTCCACAGTAACTTTCTCATCTTATTCATTGTCAAATATTCTCTTATGAAATAAGAACGTGAAAAAAGAGAATTTAGTGTGTGCCTGGTGTTAACGTTCAAAAACGGCGACCATCGGATAATGGTCACTCTCGCCCTTCTTGTCACGACGGCATGACAAAACCCGCATGTCTCCACGATACAAGATATGGTCGATTTTCACGTACAAGTGATGAGCGTGGAACGTGTAAATGGGGCCAAAACCGGTGTCGGCCCAAGCGTCACGCAAGTCATCGCCGCAGATGGTGCGGTAAGCGAACGAGCCGGGCGTGTCATTCATGTCGCCCATCACCAGGACGTCGCCCGGCGTCTCGTCAAGCACCTGACGCACGGCCCCGGCCTGCCGCGCATGGGACCGGAATCCCACATCCAGTTTTTTGGTCACCGACTTGATGCGCTTCTTGCGCCCCGACGGCGTGTTCATGGACTCTATCACCTGGCTGTCGTTTCCCGTAAACCGCAGTGAACTCAAGTGCATGTTCACCACCCTGATATTGCCACCGGGCGCATCCACATCCCAAGCCTTGATGAAATAACCCAACGAATCCTGAGCAAGAACAGGAGACTCGACCTCGTCGAACGGGTATTTGGAGAGGATACCGACATCAAAAAAGTGCTTCTTGCGATAAGGGTACTTCTTGTACAATTCCTGGAGCATAGGCTTGACCGTCTTGAGTTGCTCGTAAGAGAAATAGACAAGTCCCTCCTGGATGACCACGATATCGGCGTCCTCATCGAGGATGTAGCGCATATTCTTGCTGGGATGATCCCCGTCGTTCCAGTTGAACTGGGTCACGTTCATCGTCAACACCTTGAGTGGCGTCTTGCCCTCCTTGGCTTCTCGATGCCCCAGATTGAACGGGGAGATGAGCCGCAATGTGGGCCACGACAGCATGAGGGCACCGACGATGATGACCGCGGCGCGCCACTGCTTGCACAAGGCCAGCACGGCCAGCAGCAACAGGACCACGAGTGTCACAATCGGCAGGGCCAGCGTAGCCATCGAGGGCATGACCCAAACAGTGGGATCCACTCGCCCGCCATAGGCTGAGATGAGCAACACAAAGGCCGCTATGATGGCCAGTAAACGTGCAATGTATTTCATTATATAATCATCAAGTTCATTTCAGTTTCCAACCCGACTGGAAGAAGGGTTGTTGAGCGGTAAATCGGGGAGCATAGGTTTTCAAGAGCCATATCAAGGGCCACTCCAGCAACATCGTCAGCGCGAACACCAGCAATGTCAACCCGATGCCCGGCTCCATACCCTGACGAATGAGCAGGAAACGGATGGGTTGCAGAATGAGCGGATGGGTTCCCAGGATAATCAAGGAATAACGCCCGTAGTGACACAGAACGGGGATGCGGGGCAAGGGCTTGCAAGCCCAGAACAGCGCCAAGATGGCTACAAAGGGCAAGACGTACAATTTCCAGTAAGCCGGCAGAATCTGGAAATGCAGATTCGTGAAGTCGCTCAACCAGTAGATGGGCAAGGCGACAAGCAACAGTGCCACGATGCCGATACGGTCCCAGGATGAAGACTGTAGGGCGCCGATGCGTTTCATGCCCCAACCCAGCACAAAATAGGGCAACGCCACCAGCGAGGTATCAAGCATGAGCGGTAACTCAATCTTGTGCACACCCAGTTCGTAGCCGACCACCGAGATTGCCGCCGTCGTGAGCAGGATGCCCCACAGCGGTTTGATCCATCGCTGCATGGCATAGAAGATGACATTTACCCAAAAGAGGCTCAGCAGGAACCACAACGGCGTGGTGTTGGGCCAATAGCGCAGGGTGAACGGCTCAATCAGTTCGGCAAGATGCACCTCGATGGGTTCGGCCCCAAGTGCCATGCGCACGACCAGTTCCAGCAGGCGCATCCCGAAGGCAAAGAGCACGAAAAAAACAAACGGCACAAGGATGTTGTTGACCTTGCGCCGCGTGAAATCGGCATACCCGTCATAGAGTTTGAAGAAGATGCCCGAGATGAAGTAGTACATCGGCAGCCTGAACGCCTGCAGAGCGTCGTTCAAGTGCGGAGCCAGATAATTGAAGAACTCATGGTCGATGTGGTACATCACGATGAGCATGATGCACAGGCACTTCATGAAGTCGATGTAGGCAATGCGCCGCTTTTCCATCATTCCAGCACTCCAGTCAGGCTGTGCAAATCACGGCTCAAAGCTTGGACTTCACCATTTCCACGACACGCGAGAAGTCGGTCATCTCGGCAATCTCCTCGGGCTCCAAGTCGATGTCGAAACTGTCCTCAATCTCGGATGCCAGCGTGAGGTGATGCAACGAGTCCCAGCGTTCACAATTCTTCTGTGAAGCCGTTGTCGAGACATCTTCCATTTCAAACACCTCGCGCATAATCTCTAAAATCCTATCTTCCAGGTTCATAAAACTCTAATATTGTAACAATTCTTGATTTCAAACACAGTATTGAGCATCATCTCATAATGCTTCGTCCCGTCGTCTTCCTTGCTCACACAAGTCATGCCCATGCGGTCATAGAAATCGGCCGTCTGGCCATTCTTAGCCGTGGGCAAGTAAGAAGCCGTCAACTTGCGGTAGCCGTCAAGCCTCATGAGATTGAGCACCGTCTTGAAGAATGCCTCCTCGATGCCCTTGCCCAGAATGCGGCAACTGAGCAACATTGTGTCGATATTCAAGGTGATGTCGTCGACCGGCTCCAAGAATATCGTGCCCGTGATGCCGCTGTCGCCGAAACGGTCACTCACAGCCATGCAACAAATGTGCCAACCGCTGTCAATCAACCGGTTTACCTGGTCCTCGGCATAACGCCTCGTGGTGAGGTTGAACTGGTTGGTCTTCTGCGTCATCTGAGCGATGCGCGGCAGGTTATGCTCGTCGGCGGGAATGACATCGATAGAAATATCCAGGCTGTAAAGATAATCATCAAAATCGGTGAAGCGAGACTGCTCGGCCTGTCGCAGGGCATTGGCCTGATATTGCTTGTTCTTGGCCCGATCCTCGTCGGTCACCGCATAGATGCGGAAGTATTTCCCGACCAGGTCCTTGAAGAACGGCATGAGTTGGTAGGGTTTAGCGGGGAACTCGGGCACCTCGACCTGCGGCAACATCTGCCTGATGAGTTCCCGTTCGGCAGGATTGTCATCAAGAAAGACCATACTGTCCAAGCCGATGTTCAATTCCTGAGCCAGTTCACGCATGTTGGTGGCCTTGTCTTGCCAGTTGATGCGCAAGGCGCTGAAGTGCTCCCGCTTTAGCACCATCGCCGGATTCTTTTCCCATGCCTCCTGCACGTCGGCCTCATTGTTCTTGCTGCACACCGCCAGTATCACGCCATCTGCAGCCAGTTGCTTCAATGCCCGCTGCCAATAGGAATAGGCCTTGCCGGGATAGTCGCCGCCCAGCTGGATGCCGTCAACGCCATCCTCGCCGAGCACCCCACCCCACAGCGTGTTATCGAGGTCCAGAACCAGGCACTTCATGCGTCGCAGGGCCATCTCCTCCTCGATGCGCTGCCACCATGACTTGAAATCACGCTTCAGTTTGGGATTGAGCAGCGACTGAGACATCATGTAATACTTCCAGTCCACCAGGGTCGCAGCATCGTAGTGGGATGTGAATTCACTGAAGTCCACCCACTTGACTCCGGGGCGCTGCTGCGACAAGCGCATCGCATGGCTGTTGAACGCCGCAATCGCCTCATCGACCGCTACTTCATCACCAGTGAGCCTCAAGGGAAACAGGTTAACCAGCGAAAAGATGATAAACGGCTTGGCTGTATCGATGCCCGAAAGCACCAAGTCCAACTGATCAATATAAGCCGTGATTTCCTGGGCCAACTGATTGGCATCGGCATTGACCGGTACCTGATAGAACCAGATGTAACGGTCAACGTCACCCGGGACCATACTGATGTCGCCATAGCCCGAATAGGCCACGCCGTCATCGCCCAAGAAGGCCTCTATCGTTTGATTACGGAAAACGTAAGTTGACATGCTCTTCTTTTATTTTCTGATCTTGCGATATATACCACTCATCAGTTTCCACAGGCGGGGACGCATCATCAGGAAGTGGATGAGTTTCCATTTTGCACCATGATAACATGCCTCGGGACCGACGCAGGGAAACGGATACAATCCCGCTTGACGGATTCGCTCCAAGATATCGTCCACGCAGCCACAGGTCATGGCTTTGGTCATGGCAAAATACAAGTAAACGTTTCTCAGGCCCGACACACTGGCGGGTGAAGTCTCACCCGTTGCCACCTCATAGCTGCGGATGGTCTCATTAATGGAGGCAGCCGAGTCCACTTGGCTCAAGATGCGCCGTTTCAAGTGCGTGATGTCGGTGTTGTGCATCGCGCTGTCGCCACGCTTGACATAGCAATAGACCGTTGCTTCATCATGTGCCACCCGGCTGGCATTGAGCAGCAAGCGGGCTATGAGCTCGCCATCCTCACACACGATGAGCGACTGGTCGAAACGCCACTGGTTTCCATTCAGATAGTCACGGTTGACCAGGAAGCGCCAGATGTAAGGAGTCATCACGTGTGACTTCAGGTATTCAACGCCCGTCAGGTTTCCTGTTGAAGGATAGTTGTCGCCCCGATGGGAAGCGAGCAGATTACCGTCACTGTCCAGATTCTTGTAGTTGAACACAAGCACATCCAGTTCATCGTCCACCACACGATTCAGCAGACGTTTCATCATGCCCGATTCCAGATGGTCGTCACTGTCGACAAACTGCAGATACTTGCCACGAGCCTGGTCAATAGCCCGGTTGCGCGCAGCGCTCACGCCGGCATTGGCCTGAGTCAGCAGCCTGACCTGAGGATGCTCACCGATAAAGGCCTCGACAACAGCCTTACTGCCATCGGTAGAACCGTCATCGACCACCAGCACCTCATACTGGTCATCTTCCAACCCCTGGTCAACAATAGACTGCAAACACCGCTGCACATAGGCCTCGGTGTTGTAAAGAGGGACAATATATGTCAACAGGGGGAATGTCATCAAGTCAGGTCTTGCTCGACCAATTCAACCAGGCCCACATCCTTCTTGAACAAGAAAGCGATGCGGCGATTCCCCATCGCACAAGCGGGTACCGGCCCTGTCACCAGCAGGAATCGCTGGCCACGCAGGGATTGAATAGCGTTCTCGATATCTTGCACCTGGTAACACAGGTGATAAGGCGTCACGCCCGAACTGGCAAGCGTGCGGGCCACAGGGCTCTGATCGTCGAGCGGTTCCAGCAATTCGAGACGGGGAGCGCCCTCCTTGTCCAGAAAACAAACGCGCACGTGCTGTATTAAATCATCGACAACAGGCGCTGCGGCATAGCCCATCGCCGCATAGAACGGCAAGGTTTTTTCTATATTGTGGCAGGCGATGCCAACGTGGTGGAAAGTCAATTCGCTATTCATCAATACTCGATAACGGGCGAAACCTTGCAGTCACGCATCTGCATGATCGTGGCACCCCAACTCAAACCGGCACCAAATGCGCTCATCACCACCGTGTGGCTACCATCGAGCTGACCACTCAACTCGCTGGAGACGGTCAAGGGCACCGATGCGCTACTTGTATTGCCATACTTGCTGATGCAGTAAGGAACACGGTCGGGCGAAATCTTCAGTTTCTTCACAAAGAAATCCATCATGAAGCGGTTGGCCTGATGAAATACCAGGTAATCCACATCGTCGATGGTCTTGTCGGTTTCCTTAAGCAGGAGTTTGATGCTCTTGGGCACCTTGCTGATGGCAAAGTTAAAGACGTCCATGCCATCCATGAACACCTCCAGGTCGTTGCGGATGTTACCTTCCTCCTGCTCACGTTCGACACACGAGTCGGGCGTGATGGGGTTTCGCATTCCTGCATGAATCTTGAGGGTGTTCTCGCCACTGCCGTCGGTATAGAGCATGAAGGTTGAATCGCCATAGTCGCCCTTCTCGATCAGCGTGGCGGTTCCGGCGTCACCATAGAGGGGCCAATCCACCTTGTCGCGGCGATTCACTATCTTGGAAAACGTCTCACCGTCAAGCAGCAACACGCGGTTAATGCCCTGCATCGAAGCGTAGGCAAATGCAGTGCTCAGAGCGAACAGATAGCCCGAGCAACCCAGCGAGATGTCAAAACACAAAGTCTCTCGCGGCAGTCCCAAACGCTGCTGCAGCAGACAAGATGTTGCAGGGATACGGTAGTCGGCCGTCTGGCTCATGAACAACAGGACATCGATGCTCTCGGGAGCGATCTGATTGTCTTCCATCAGCCGACGTGCAGCCTTGAAACACAAATCACTAGCAGTGACATCGGGGGCAGCGATTCGGCGCTGTTCAATACCGATGTTACTGATAGTCTTCTCGATCTCTTCCTCGGGAATCAGGTATCCTAAATCCTTGTTGTAAACAATTTCGGAGGGCACACAAGCACTCAGTGCCTTGATACCCACTCCATGAAATGTTATCTTAGCCATAAATTATCAGGCGATTAATCGTTCAAATCTTCTCTTGAACCTCAAAGGAGAAATCACGCCAATATATACACAAAGACCGCTCTAGTCCATTCACTACAGCAGTCATCATACTATTTCACAGTACTTACTCGACCCGGGATTTGACAATATCATACAAATCCTTAATTGTAGTGCTGTTGCGGATATCATCACCGCGGAATTCAACATTATACTCCTCGTCAATCATAGCGATGACCGACAAAGCGAACAACGAGGACCATTCCTCCAGTTCCTTGAACCGAGTTGTGGCGCATATAGTATCGGGGTCTGTTTCATCAAACAGATCCGTGAAGTTCTCTATGAATTGTTCAAGACTCATCATTTTACTAACGTAAAATCAGACGATATATTTTTTCACGAGGCGCAAAATTACGCAAAATTTCTCACTCGGGGCTCAAATATCACTAAAAAAATGCATTTTCTCAGTATCCTTACTGATAACAGTCATCTAATCAGCGCCTTTTCTTCCTCTTTAGAAGTCAAATTTCTTGGCGGGAACTCCCAAGTAAGTGCAGTTATCACGCGGTGTGGTCATGAGCACACTGTTGGCTGCCAGCGTAACGCCATTGCCGATGGTCATCCCTTGAAGGACCACACTCGCTACTCCAAGCAGATTGCTGTTGCCAATGGTGATGCCACCTGAGAGATGGGCTCCAGGCATGAGGCCGTTAAAGTCTCCGATGGTGTTATCATGGCCAATGACGACATGATCGTTGATCAGGTTGAAACTGCCGATGGTGACATCGCAAGAGATCATGCAATCATTCTGAATCACATTCCCCTCGCCCATAGTAACCGTCTGCTTATCAACGTAAAACAGCGACGGGTCGATGAGGTTGGGAAATGAGATATGGTCGTTGGTGATGCTCTCGCGGATGCGGCGAACAGCCTTGTTGTCGTTGATGGCTATAGCGACTGCCAGCGGCTCATTTATTTGTAACAGGGCATCCATGCCGCCCAGCACGGTGCCGTAAGATGACACCGGGGTTCCGGCTTGCTTGGTGTCGTCGAAGAAGCCTATCAGATTCCAATCACCACCATTGGCATTGATTCTCTTGATCAGACAGGCCGTTTCCTTGCCGAATCCACCAGCTCCATAAATTGCTATGTTCATACTCATTTGTGTTTTAGGTATTTGGGTATAGGCTCATTTCTTGCAGCAAGCCTTGATTTCTCGTGCCACGCGTTCCACATCCTCATCGCTCACCCAAGGGCCGCTGGGAAGACACAATCCTATTGAGAAGAGCTCCTCGCTCACGCCGTTGACAAATGCGGGCGCGCCGCTGAACACAGGCTGTGTGTGCATCGGTTTCCACAAGGGGCGAGACTCGATATTGCAACTTTCAAGATGCTGACGCACAGCCTCATAGTCGGTTCCCGTCTTGTTGGGGTCAATAAGAATCGTGTTGAGCCAGTAGTTGCTGTCGGAACGCTCATCGGCATTGGTGTGAACACTGATGCCGTCAACATCGGCAAAGAGTTCAACATAGCGGTCGCACAGGTGCTTGTGATGGGCCAAGTGCTCATCCAACACAAACATCTGGCCACGGCCAATGCCCGCACAAATGTTACTCATGCGGTAGTTATAGCCGATTTCCTTGTGCAGATAATAAGGCATGGGTTCACGGGACTGTGTCGCATAGAACATGGTCTTCTTCTTGGTAGCCTCATCGGGGCAAATCAAGGCACCTCCACCACTGGTGGTGATCATCTTGTTGCCGTTGAAGCTCATGATGCCAAATTGGCCGAACGTGCCGCACAACTGTCCACGGTAACGTGATCCGAAAGCCTCGGCCGAATCCTCAATGACAGGGATCTCGTAGCGGCGGGCTACCTCCATAATGTCGTCAATCTTGGCTGGCATGCCATACAGATAGACCGGGATGATGGCCTTGGGCTTGCGACCTGTTTTGGCGATGCGGTCCTTGATGGCATCCTCGAGCAGATTGGGATCGATGTTCCATGTGTCGCGCTCGCTATCCACAAACACGGGAGTAGCGCCCTGATAAACAACGGGATTGGCACTTGCCGAGAACGTCATGGACTGACAGATGACCTCGTCATCGCGTCCCACGCCCAAATTAACCAGTGCCAGATGAATCGCAGCTGTGCCCGAGCTGAGGGCCACCACGTGTTTTCCCTCGCCACACAACTGCTCCAAGTCTTGCTCAAACGCATTCACATTGGGACCCAGGGGCACTACCCAATTGGTGTCGAATGCCTCTTGGATGTATTTCATTTCCTGACCGCTCATGTGAGCCAGGCAGAGTAAAATCTTGTTGTTTGCCATAATATATTTTCTTCTTTAATTATTTACACTTCAGGTGCGTGACCGGCATATACAGTTCGATGTGCCGCCAGTTCACGGATAAGGACCTCACTCTTGGCGGCCAACGCCTTATCTGAAAGCGGGAGGTTGGTCACCGTTTTGACACCGGGGATGAAACTGTCACCCGTGAGAATGATATCGTCTATCATCCATGTCACGCAGGACGGATTGTGGCCCGGAGTGAAAACAGCCTCGGCCTTGATGCCGTCAAACAAATCCACACATTCACCGTTCTCGACCAGATGAACATTGGTGGTGTCAATGAGCACAAAGGGGTCGCCGTTGTATTTTGAAAGGTTCAGCTTGTCGTTCAACAACGCTTCCAGTCCCGGCTCATTGGTGAAAACCGGCAATGAGGGGATCAATTCGGCCAACTGATTCAAGCCATAAATGTGATCGAAGTGGGCATGGGTGAGCAACACCCCTTTCAGCGGGCCAACGATTGCAGGAAGTATCTTGTCCACATCACCGCAGTCTACAAGCCATGAAGCGCCATCGTGGACGATGACATAGCTGCAAGACCTGAAAAGTGAATTGACTATCTGACGAACTTCCACCCCTAATGTCTATTGTATTCTTATGATAGAACGATAAATTGCTGACTATATTGCCCGTCACTGGGCATGGAGGTAGAAGACAGAGTCGTTGGGGAAAACCTTCTTGAGAGACTGCACCTTGGAGCACTCGGCCTGACGAGCCCGTTCAATGACCTCGTCAAGATGCTCGGCGAACATGGGACCAGCCTGAATCTGCGGGCCCTCGATGCTGGGTTGCAAGTTGAATTCGATGAACAGAGGCTCGCCATCGGCAGTCACCGTCATATCCCACCCTACCAGATCGAAATAAGGCAGGCGCTTGTGCATGCCGAGCAGGGTCTCCACCACCTTGTCGAAGTGAGGAATCACCAGATTCTCGACACCGGTCTCCTCGGCGAGAGAGGTCACCTTCATGCTCTTGAAGCGATAGGCCCTGTCGTCGACCGTTCCGTCAGCACCGACGCGGCACATGGCACCGCCCTGCGACACATTATCCTTGATCGCGCCCTTGTTTCCATAACGGATAAACGAGTAAGGATACAGGAACTCGTAGGTGCCATCAAGTTTGCGGTAAGAAAACAGACGCATCGAGTTGAGCGAAGTGGGATTCAATCGCTGGATATCGGGGTGCTGTTTCACCTTCTCCTGAACGATGAAATTGTGGCCATATTGCTTCAGTAATGCTACCAGTTCGTCGGTACCCAAGTCCTGGATCTGGGCTACACCGTCGCCGTTACACGTATCAACGGTGGGCTTGATGATCATTTCTTTTCCGTATTGCTGTATCAGGCTCACTGCATCCAGCAACTGAATTTCTTCTCCACAATGGGAATAGTGGCCGTTCATGTTCTTGACCACACTCTGGGGCTGTTTCACATTGGGAAACAGCTCGGTGTAGATATTCTTGTCAAGATAAGCATTGATGAAGTCAAACCGATTCAGGGCCGGCAGGACGTAGAAATAATAAACATCCATCGAGATATACCGGTCGCTGCGGATACCATTCAATTGGGAATAGTAATCGGCAAACATCATCGACACCTTGAAGTCGCGCTCCTGGAAATAGGGCGACAACTCCTTCTTGTGAGCCTTATAATCAAAGTCGGGGGGCATCACATGGTCCTTGAAATACCAGTCACCCCAATGAAATTCTTTGTTGGAATTTATGTACTGAGCCATATCGCTGTAAGCATTCATTAATAATCTATCACATCAACCATCTTCACGTCACCGGCATAGAACTCCATGCTGGCCCATGCCAGACCCACACCGAAGCCGCACGCGATGCAGTGCTTCTCGGCCCCTGCCAATTGCTCACTGCAGCGAGTGACCATGGTCAAGGGGATGGAGGCGCTGGTTACATTGCCGTATTCCTCGAGGCAATAAGGTGTCTTCTCAGCCGGAATCTTGACGGCTTTGCGGATTTTCTCGTCAATGAACTTGTTGGCCTGGTGAAGCAACAACAGATCGACACTCTCGACATCAATCTCGAAAGTGGCAATCAACTCCTTGAGGGAGCGTGGCGGTTGCTTGATGGCAAAGCCGAACACGTCCATACCGTTGACGATCATGTCCACGCCGCGACGGAAGACGCCGGGCGACACTTCCTTCTCCTCGAGGGCCTCGGGGGTCACCGGCTGGCGGATGCCGCCAAAGGGAGCCCACACGGCATCATAGCCGCTGCCGTCAACACCGTACATGAAGTTCATGGGACGGGCATGCTCGGGGTCATACTCCAGCGCTGTCGCTGTGGCAGCATCGCCGAACAAGGGGCGCACCGCCGTGTCGCGCGGATTGCGGTTACGGGTATTGGTCTCGGCGGCCACGAGGATGGCGCGCTTGAGGGTGCCATGAGACATCATGGAGCCGACAATGCTCATGCCGTAAACCCAGCCCGAGCAACCGAAAGGCAGGTCAAAGACACAGCAATCGTTGCGCAGCTTCAAACGATCCTGCAGAATGCAGGCCGTTTGCGGCGCGATATAGTCCCTTGAAGTGCAGACATAGGCAAAGCAATCCACATCCTGAGGCTCCCACCCCATCTTGTCGAGCAACGCTTCTACGGCCTTGACCGTGAGGTCGGAGGCCGTGGTGTTGTCATCCACCTTGTGATGGCGCTCGATGCCTGTAGAGGCTATCACCTTGAGAGCATCGTTCTCATCCTTGTAGATGGGGAGTGTGCGGTTGTCCTCGACTGTTGTCGGCACACAGGCACTCATACCTGCAATGCGCACGTTATTGATGGTTAATTGTGACATATTATCGTCATTTAAGATTTAAGCTTTAATCGTTGTATTTTTCCTGATGAAGTTCGCGGGATGAGATCCACCCATTCCCACTGTACAGGGATTTCGTGAGGGGGCAGCAAATCAGACAGACGTTGCTTGATGTCGTCGATCTCGAGAGCCACATCGCCTTTTACCAAATAGGCTTTAGGCACCTCGCCCAATACGCCTTGCGGATCGGGAACGGCGACACAAGCACAATCGGCCACGCCCAGCGAGAGAATGGCTTTCTCGATTGTTACGGGACTGACTTTCTCGCCTCCCACATTGATGAGTTCCTTCTTGCGCCCCGTGAGATAAAAACGGCCATTGCTGTCACGATGGCCCCAGTCGCCGGTGCGGAACCATTCGCCATGAAATGCATCGTGGTTGTCTTGTGGCAAGAAATATGAGCTACAGACCATATTGCCTCGCACACAGATCTCACCGTCGACACCGTTGGCAAGCGGCTGTCCGTCATCATCAAGAACCCGAACATCGACCAGCGATGAAGCAGGATGGCCCACACTGTCAAGATTGTCGGCATCGGAATGGAACTCACAGAACATGGCGCGTGAAGCCTCAGTGAGACCGTAGTGCATACAGAGGCGAGTCGTGGGGAAGATTTCCATGAGCAGATGCTTGTCCTCGAGCGGCATGGCAGCGCTTCCGATTTCTATATAACGCAACTGACCAGCGAATTTCGATATCCGCCTTCCGCTCAATCGCTTAATATACTGCCAAACAGCCGGCACCATGCCGAAACCTGTCACATGCTCTGTCTCGAGAACATTGAAGAATGATTTGAGATTGGCAAAACTGCCCACCAAGACAAGAGTGGCGCCAACCGACAGAACGCAACGCATACGTCCAAGGCCGAAAGAATGACTCAACGGCAAGGCCAAGGCTTCGACATCATCAAAACACGTTCCGATGAATCCATTGGTATTGCTTGCCGAGCCTGCGATATTGGCATGAGACAGGCACACGCCCTTTGGTGCTCCAGTCGTCCCCGTAGTGAACATCACATCAGCCACATCGGTCGCCTTTAGGTCTGACGGCAACGACACGGCATCGCACTTGTCAAACGGGATATCGCCAAATGAGCAGCATCGGCAGCCGTCAACTGCCAGGTTGTTGCCAAAAACGACCAAGGGCTTGGCGATGTCCATGATGTAGTCGAGCCGATCCCTTGGAGAAGCGGCATCCACCACCACATTTACGATGCCCAACAGATGTGCCGCAAAATAGAGATAGACAAACTCAACTTCTTTCTGGGCTGACAGCATAATGCGATTGCCCGGTTTCAGCCCAAGCGATTGCAGATAGCCAGCAGCCGAATACACATTTGCCAGCAACCGCTTATATGACACACGCTCAGTTCCCTCGACAAGTGCAATCTTGTCAGGGGAATTCACCGCATGTCTTATCATGTCGCACAGCACAGGGCTGTGTGGTGCATCAAACATCTGAAAGCTTGTTGACTTCGTCAATCAATGATCTGACAGAGGTCAAATCAAAAAGATCTTCGAGGGGAAACTCCAAGTCAAGTTCCTGTTCCAGCGTGCTGATAATCGCGAGATTGCCGACCGAGTCCCATTCGGGGATATCACCCGAAGACAGGTCATCGGTAACAACAGCAATGTCCACGTTCAATACGCGTGCAATGATTTCCTTAACTTGTGACTCCATTAAGAACGATGATTTGTTTTCAAGTCAAGATTTACGCTTCTCTACAATCGAGAACAAGTCCTGGATCGTGTCGGATGAGATGATATCATTACCCTTGATAATGACATCATACTCATCGTCAACCATGGCGATGATTGACAGGGCCATCAGCGATGACCACTCTTCCAGGTCCTTGAATTTGGTCTCGGCAGAGAACTCTTCGGGATCAGTTTCGTCGAACTGTCCTGCAAAATTTTCTATAAATTCCTGTAAGTTCATAGTCTTTCTACTTACTTAATTCGGTCTGGAATGTCTAATCCTAAATATTAGGCGACAAAAGTACATTTATTTTTGAAAAGAGCAAAATTATCACATGAAAACCGCGTCACTAAATCGAAAAACCTCCATCTATCACCAAGTCGTGACCCGTCAACCAACTTGAGGCATCGCTCAACAGATAGATGGCGCCATTGGCAATATCATCAGGGTTGCCATAGCGACCAAGGGGATAACGCTTAGCGTCCTCGGCCAATTGCTCCTCGGTGATGGTTCCACGGTGGATGAGCGGCGTGTCAACCATACCGGGACAGATGCTGTTGACGCGCACACGACGAGTGGCGAACTCACGAGCGGCATACCTCATTACCGAGTTGAGAGCGGCTTTTGAGGCTCCATACACACCATTGCCTGGCATGAAACTGTGGGTACCGCCTATAGAGGCAATCAGCACAACCGATGAATTCTTCTGCAACAGTTTCTTCTTGTACATCAACCGCATCAATTCAACCGGGGCAAAGAAATTGACGTCGAACATCTCGTCAAACTTCTCGCGTGAGCCGAACTGCAGCGGCAAAGTCGTTGAATTGCCAGCACACAGCACTGCGCCGTTCAACGGCGGCAAAGCTGCCACCATACGCTCAACCTCCTCTTGCACGGTCAAGTCGGCCAATAATGTCACATGACCATCGGGGTGCTCGTTCAACTGGTTTAAGGTCTCCTGAAGGCGCTCCTGATTACGAGCCGCCAACACGAGGCGCGCTCCCATTCGTGAGCACAGAATCGCAGTGCACTGTCCTATGCCAGAAGAGGCACCAGTGACCAATATGGTCTTACCCGCGAGCGAGAAAGGATTATAGTCTGTATTCATCATAAAAATCATTTAAAGTCAAACTTCTTGGCAGGAATACCGATGTAGGTATTACCATCTTTGGGCTTTGTCATCAGCACACTGCCGGCGCCGAGTGTGATATGGTTGCCAATCTTAACCTTCTGCAGCACAACACTGTTCACACCCAACAGATTACAATCGCCGATATGCACGTTGCCAGACAGATGCACACTGGGCATCAGAACATTGAAGTTGCCGATAACGTCGTCATGACCAAGGACGTTCAAGCCATTGAATACATTGAAATCACCGACTGAGACATCACAAGTCACGCTGCAACTGTCTTGAATGATATTACCGCGACCAATCTTGAATGTCTTGCTATCCAACACCTTGAATGACGGAGCGATGAGATTAGGATAGGAGATATTCGGATTGTCGATGCTCTCAAATATTGACTTTCGGATATTGGGATCGCCTACCGCGATAGCAAGGGCCAAGGGTTCTTCAAGAGCATTCAGGGCATCCCGTCCACCCAGAATGCATCCATAGTGAGAGATCTGCGTCCCGACAGGGATGTTATCATCAAAGAATCCGATGAATTCCCACTTCTCATCGCTATCCATATTAATGCGAGCGATGCCGCCGGCCACTTCACGTCCAAGGCCACCAGCGCCATAGATTGCAATCTTTTTAGTCTTCGGATTGCTGCCCTCATCACAGATCGTAAGTTCGTCAATACCGCGACGATATACAGGGAAGAACGATGAGTTATGATTAAACTCGGGATCCTTTTCCTTTCTCCAGTCCACCAACTGGTTATACATTCCCAGATTGAAAACTTCCCTACCAATAGCGAACTGGTAATCGCTGTTCCGGTTAAATGCCGCCTTGAACTTGTAGAGGTTGTCCTCGCCTGATCCGACGCCGCCGCCAAGATGGAACAACTTGAGTCCTTGCCGGCAACCCCACAATGCTGCTTCATACAGCAGCAAGTTTGTGGGTGCGTATTTACGATAATCTGCAACGGTGCCTGACAGATGATAATGCATCATGTCATTGCAATACAGAATAATTGAGATAGCTATGATTTTGCCATCCATCATGGCGTAGAACACCTCGGTATTATCGCTTAGACTGTCGATTATTGACCGATAGAATGAGTCCTTGAAGAAGTAATAATCTACTGCATGATCGATCCTCATCGTTTCATCATAGATCTCCTTGAAGATTGTCATCAACTCAGGAGTAGGCTTACTGTGCTCAATGACCACACCATTCTTGCGAGCCTTGCGAATCATATTGCGATTCTTGCTCTTGATGTTCTCCCAGATAATCTTTTCACTGCTGAGGTCGATGGCAATCGTCTTGCCCAAGTCCTGAACCTGGCTCACAAGACTCATTGAAACGGCATTCTTGAGTATAGGGCTGTACCTCACAAAATTGCTAACGCAATTGTGCTCAAGCATAAAAGTCTTATACTCCTCATTAAAGACCTGCAAATTGTGCAGGTTCACTTCGCCTTCAAAGAGCCATCCTCCATAGCCATACGGTGAAGTTAAGTCAAACCATTTGTCGGCTCTAATCTTCCCTTCGGTCCAAGGCAACAGAGACAAATCTCGTTTCATGGCCACATACATGCCACGCATCTTATCCGATTCATAATAAATGAGTATCGGTTCGCCATCGCCATGAAGCATAAAAGCCTCAACATATCCATGTGAATAATACACATCGTGGTTGGCAAATGCATGGACAACATCATTCCATTCAGCCTTGTTCTTGAATGTAATTATCTTTATCATAGCTAAAATCTCAACTATCAGCAATGATATCACGCAATTGCATCATATCGTTGCTGTTGTATCTTCCGTCACAGTGTACCGACAATATCCTTTTCGAGAAATCATTGACCTCCTGACTTGCATTCTCAGGGACATTCCACAATATCGCCGGATAGACACAGCTATTAATCAAATACTTACGGAAATCGTTCCTCGCGCCCTCAGAATCAAAGAGCAATGTCAGGGAAAACGGATTGCAATCCGGGCCTTCGGGCTCAAGAACAATCGAGATTTTAGAAAAAGATTCCACGAGAACTTCTCGATTATCCTTTTTCCTCCCATACCATTGCTCAACATCAAATCGGCTCAAGTAGTCCAAGGTCTCTTTATCTATCGAAGAAACGCTCATTACATCGAACTGCTCTTCGGTTGAAAGAAAAACTGACCAGAATTCACTCTTGTCTTCTATCTCATCATTCAGATAAAGTGTCTTCTTCCTCATGGCTTCCCACCTTGACGAGGCAAGATCGGTGTTTTCAGACACTATCTGCGGAGATTCCTGCAACCTCAGGCCTTTGGGAGACCACAACATCCCTCCCTCGGCCAGTGGCAACGTTTTTCTCAATGATGCGATGCACCAATCGGCATCGCTATTAATGGCCCAGTCACCGATCAAATCATGCGTATGATCTTCAACTACTGGTACCGGGATTCCATGATTACTCCTTCTTGACCTTAGGCCGAAATAATTCATCCTTAACAGCGCGTCACCCTCTTCAAACGGCAACGAACGCACTATCTCGCTCTCGTTGGCCAAAGGGTAATCCCGATAAGATTGCCAGTTAACGCCGTTCTGTTCCAAAGAAGACAAAACATCATAGCAGAAATACTCGGGAACCCACAAGCGCTTCCAATTATTCTTTTTATACAGGTCAATTATCGGGTGCCGCCCACAAGCATAGTAAAGCGCATCAGGGAAAAAGTCCTTGATAGTCCTACCTCGACTCTCTCGAATCGGCAAATAATGGAAATCGGAACCGAATTCTTTCATCACTTCACCGATAAACCCAATTACAAGGAAACATTCTTAATTATAGAGGTCTACAAATTAATTGATCATTATTCTCCCAAAACAGTCTTTTCAAATAAAGCAATATTTGGGAGCAGCTATTCAATTATTTAAGAAACTCTTTACTAAGAATAGACATCACAACAACATCCTTGAATGTGCCATTCTTGAACACAGCCTGACGGAGCACACCTTCTTGTTTATAACCGCATTTCTCGTGCATTCGTAGAGAAGCCTCATTATCAATATTGATATGTGCATAAATACGATTAAGGCCACGCTCCTCAAAACCGTAGTGAAGCATCTGAAGCAATGCTTCACAGGCATAGCCTTGCCCCCAATAATCCTTATTACCTATCAGGATATGAGATTCTGCAGTCCTATTGACATTATTAATATCCGTCAGATAAACATTGCCAATGTGGAGGTTATTCTGTATGAGGCAAATGGCCAATTTGATGTCAGAAGAATGGAAGATAGTATCTTCTATCCATTTCTTTTCGCGAGCTTCTGACACATACAATCTCATCCCCCCCAATTTATCTGATACCTCCTTATCATTGCGCCATGCAATGGTTGTCTTGTAATCGTCAAGCTCAAAGGCCCTGAGATAGATTCTTGTCTGCATAGTGTTAATACTATTTGTGTCTATAATACTGTTCAAAAAGATTTTCTGCCTCTCTTTTGCGAGCGTTCCATCCGAGATCATCGACCTCGTCTTGCAGCCCATTACCAATGTCCTTAGATGATAGCACGTTCTTGATGGTCATGTAGAATATTTTCAAGTCTAAGGTAAATGACAGATGGTCAACATACCACACATCATATTTAAACTTATTTCCGTAAGTCAAAGTATTGCGGCCATTTACCTGGGCCCATCCAGTAATGCCAGGTCTTACTTCATGACGTCGGGCCTGTTCATCATTATAAAGCGGCAAAAACCATGTGAGTAAGGGACGCGGACCTATCAAAGCCATATCACCTTTGAGAACATTGAATAATTGGGGAAACTCATCAATTGAAGCAGCACGGACCAAACGACCGACCTTAGTCAAACGTTCATTGTTCGGCAGCAATTCACCATTGGCATCACGTTCATCGGTCATCGTCTTGAACTTGATAATCTTGAAGATTTTGCCGTGAAGTCCGGGGCGTTCCTGGAAGAAAAACGCGCCGCCTCCTTTGTTGGCAAAATGCAGCCATATAGTCACCACCAGCAGAATCGGGCTCACACAAATCAACCCAATCAATGCCAATGTAAAATCTATTATCCTCTTAAAAAAATGCTTGTACATTATTTGTCAGGATTATGATTATCAGTTTCCCTTGAACTCTTCCATCGTGGCATTGCCTTCCTGAGAAATACCATCATGGATGAGCACCTTGCGTATTGTGATGAACAAAATCTTCAGATCTGTCATCAACGTGCAGTGGTCAACATACCAGACATCAAGTTTGAACTTCTCGGCCCATGAAATCGCATTTCGACCATTGCACTGGGCCCAACCAGTAATTCCCGGCCGCACTTCATGACGTCGGGCCTGCTCAGGAGAATAACGCGACAGATACTGAACCAGCAGAGGGCGCGGGCCTATCAGGGCCATATCACCAACGAGAACATTGAACAATTGAGGCAATTCATCGATGCTTGTAGAACGAACGAAACGACCCACTCGTGTAAGGCGCACCTCATCTGGCAAGAGTTTTCCGTCTTCATCACGTTCATCGGTCATTGTCTTGAACTTGATGATCTTAAAGATTTTAGCATTCTTCCCTGGGCGTTCCTGAACAAAAAACGCTCCAGCACCCTTGTTAGCGAAATGCAGCCAGATAGTGACCACCAGCAGCAAGGGAGATAAGCAGATGAGTGCAGTCAGGGCAATCAAGAAGCCCAACATGCGCTTAATATAATCACGGTACAGATTCTTCATTATTCTAATACTAACAATCTCTCACCACAGCGTTCAGCTGTTATTAGATAACGATTCGCGGCGCCGCAGTCCAATCAATTTGGCTGATGGCTTGAGGTATCGAGATGAAACGCTGACTGCGAATGAGTTGATTCATCCTGTCAAGTGCTGTCTTCTTACCAAGATTTGATTTCAGGTGACGCTTATACCTGTTCAACAAGGTGCCTGATTCCTTGAAATAATCCTCATATTCGGCCCTTGTCATCATCTTCTCGCTGGACGGTATCAGGTCTTCGATGTGGAAGTAGCAGATGTTGTAATCACGCTTCTTCATCTGACCGGTCACGAACCACAAGGGGAAGAAACGAAAATAGCCTCCACCTGAAAATGCGATATCCTTACCCAAAATGTGAGCCGTAGCAATCGGGAACTCCTTGATATCCCCTGCCCCAGTTGAGATCAGCGTGGGTACCTGATTCCCGAAATCAGGAAAGCCTCCAAAATCACGCGTTGCAGGGAAAACTGAGGCGTCACATTCTATGCCACATTGAGCCAAAACCTCAAATGCCCATTGATTGCTTTTGCCAATGGAAAATGCAGGGGCGCGGTAACTCTTCACCTTCTTGCCGATGCATTGCTCCAAGGAATCAACCGCCTGCCTCGTGTCCTGATAGACCTCTTCACGAGTCATCTTGTTGAGCCATGTGTGAGTGTTGGAATGGCAACCGATATCGTGTCCTCTCCCCTGGATGCGTTTCACCACTTGGGGAAAGCATTCTGCCATCTTGCCGACGACAAAAAAGGTTGCTTGAGTTTTTTGTTCATCCAGCAAATCGAGAATCCCCTCAAGGTATTTGTCAAAGGCGTCATATTGCTCTTGACGGCCACCATTAAAGGCCCTCTCGATATACCATTCCTCTATGTCAAACGACAAAATATTCATGAATCAATTCATTAGCCGTTTTACATCTTGAGAATCACAGCACCCCACGAATAGCCTACTCCGAATCCGCACAAGAGCACATTGCCTTTCAGGCGGTTCTCTTTATGAGCTTCTACAAGGCACAAGGGTATACTGTTGGAAACCGTATTGCCCACATTCTCCATGAAGATATAGAACTTGTCTTCGGGAATATCCATTTTGTTTCTCAAGAAATCAAGCATGTATCGGTTTGCCTGATGCAAAACGAACATATCTATATCTTCTTTGGCAAGATTATTTTTCTCAAGAACTTCGTTGATGACTTTGGGAACGTTGCGCTGGGTGAACGCGAAAATCTGGGCTCCGTTCATGAACAGATGATCGGATGAGACCGGATTCCCGTTCTTGTCAAAGAGCAAATCATTCTGTTTCTCGGGCAAACGGGAAGCGCCCGACTTGACAATCAGGTTGTTGGCACCCTTGCCGTTGGTTCCTAAAGCAAAATCCAACACTTCGGCCTCACCATCAACCGACACGAGGGTTGCAGATGCGGCATCACCAAAGATGGTGCGGTTCCCTTTGTCTTTAGGATGAAGATACTTGTTATAGGTCTCAGCCGTCAACAAGAGGACATTCTCTGCAATACCGCCAGCTATAAGTCCCTTGGCGATTGACAAACCGTAAACATAGCCTGAGCATCCCAGATTAAAATCAAATGCACCGATATCTTGCCGCAACCCCAAGCGGGTCTGCAACAGGCATGCCGATGTGGGCAAAAAGTAATCGGGGCTCTGCGTGCAAAGGATAACGAAATCGATGATCTCCTTATCGATGTTGTTTTCCTCGATCAGCTTAATCGCAGCTTTCTCAGCAAGGTCGGTTGCTGTTTCGTCCTCAGCGGCGACATGGCGTTGATTGACTCCGACTTTCTCGGTGATTTTCTCTACCGACCACTCGGGGAAGTCATTCACTATCGCCTCGTTTGTGACGACTTTATCGGGCAAACAATATGCCACATATTTGATAAACGCCTTCTTCATGAACCTTACTCGGTCAGAGATTTAACATAGTTGAACAGGTCTTCGACAGTACGGGTCTCATTCATCTCATCGACATCAACCACGGCATCATATTCCTGGTCGATCATAGAAATCAACGAGAGGACCATGACTGAATCCCATTCTTCCAGTTCCGAATACACAGTGTCTGCATGAATGCTATCGGCACTGGTCTCCTCAAAGATACTCGCAAAATTGTTTATAAAATCTTTTAATTCCATAATGATCATTATTTAAGTTCTAATTCGTTATCAAAATTCATCTCACATCAAAACTCATCAGCGAAAAATTCCAGTTATCAGGGTTCGCCACATCACTGAATTGAGTTTCCTTCTCCTTGTTGAGAACATAACAAGTCAATGGCAGCCGCTTGGGCGCCATTCTCTTGGGCAATTTTATCATCAGGCACTGCGGAAAGTGCATGAAACCGACATACAGCACTGCATCAGGATGCTCTTTTTTTATGATGTCTCGGGATGCGTCAACCAACGCCTTATAGGATTTCTTGCCTCGAATACGACAATCCATCAGGTAGGCGACACGCTTGTCGTCTTCATCATACATCCGGTAAGCGAATCTGCTCTCCCCCTGAGAAACACACTTGTAGTCTTTACCGCCGAATCTGGTCTTATAAAACACGTCATCGGTAGCGACAGAGAATTTGCGTTGGCGCTCTTTTCCGTTGAAAAGCCTCGAGAGGACGACATTGAGAGCCATGTGTACCTTGAGGTAAACCCTCCATAAAGCATCAACAAATCCTGGCAGTGATTTTCCGGCTGTCTTAGATAATGAAACCGGCAGGACATAATAGGACAGATCGTCCACCATCTGCACCTTGTTCACCTTACAATGGTAGTTGATGGAGTTGTGATTGGGTACCCCCACCTCAAGATCGAAGCCATCGTCAGCGCAGCGTTTTCTCAGGGCTTTGATCAACTGAGCAAACAACATCACGTTTTTGCGATACTTCGGTCTCACATAAGTGCTTCCACTGACGACCACCTTAATGTCATTCTCATATTGTGAGGGCGTGAACACATTATAGGCCATCAATTCGTTGTCGTCATCAAAGGCCATAGCATGGTAGGCATACCCCCAGGGATTAGCCACATACCATCCGTTCTTTAATCCTTCTGCGCTCAGATTCAAGTCAAACGACTCGTTGAAGCCGTCAACAATCTTTGTCCACAGCTCATCGTCGATCTCGTTGGTCCGCTTTATCTGAATCCTCGTTGCCATAACAAATTCAAGAAAACACTTGATTTACAAATGCGAGCATATTTTCCTTCACTATTGTATGCTCAAAATTTTTCAAGACAAATCTGCGTCCCGCTTCACCATATCGACGGGCTTTCTCCTTGTCAAAGAATCCTTCAATGGCATCGGCGATAGATTCTGGTTGAATATCACAATAGACACCTGTTTCATTCTCGATGATTGAATCGATACAACCGGTTGAACGAGAGACTATCATCGGGAGTTCCATAGCCGAGGCCTCAAGAGCCACAGTAGGAAATCCTTCACGATAAGAAGGAAGGATAAAGGCGTCCATTACAGAATAGTAATTCTGAATCTCAGAATAGTTGACTTTTCCGGTAAAGACCACGTGCTCAGAACTCTTCAAGAAGTCTATTGTCTCATCAGGTAATGCGTCCCGCTTTTCGGGGGAACCTATTACAAATAACTTAAGCGGTTTATTCTGATGTCTTTCGGTCAGCAGCTTTATGGCTTCGGCCAGTTCGACAATGCCCTTGTCTCTAACAAGTCGGCCGCAGAAGCCGATGATGAAGTCATCCTTTGACAAACCATATTTTTCGCGGATCTCCTCACGCACCGATTCAGGCACATTCTGGGGGTTGAACTTTTTCAGGGCATCAACTCCGTTGCAGGAACCCTTACCCAACAGATACTGTTTTCCAGGAGGATCAATACCTAATGCCACTCTCCTTTTCATCACCGACGGACTGACACACAACACATGTGTCGCACACATGGTCATCAACTTGTTCTCGGTAGCAAAGATTTTCTGTTTCAGTCCGGTCATTGTGTCTTCAAGTACCCCGTGGGCAAGAACGACACGACGTTCGGTGCCAGCCAATTTGCTGGCTATCATTCCATAAAGGACGCCTTTGGACTGATGACCGATAACCATATCAATCCTGTGCTTGCGCACATAACGGAATATTTTCCAAATGTTCTTGAGATCCTGTAGTGGCTTGATCGAACGGGGAATCTCCAACGGAAAATAAGTGATACCTTCACGTTTAACAAACTCGTCCAAGCCATCTCCAGGTGTGCTTATCAAGTGCATATCATAACCACCCTTTTCTCTAAAATAAGAGAACTGGTCACCGATGAACACCATAGCAGATGACGCTAATGGCATGATCTCCAAAATCTTTTTCATTAAGAATTTGCTTTTACTCGTTTGTTAAACTTCATCAATGAGTTATGTTTCACTTTATATCTAATCAGCAAGTAAAGTGCCAATCCACTTGGAATACACAGTAATGTCAATAATTTTTTGGGGCTCTCTTGGATGAACTTCCAATTACCGCTGATGATGCTGCTTGACACATAATGGGTGCAGACCATCAGCTTGCGTTTCAAACCATGGGCAAGAATCATCTCTGTCTTGCGATAAAAAGCCATGCCCTTGGGATTGTTCCAATACTGTTTGAACATATTGAAACTGGAGCCGTCTTGCTGGTACTCCACGATTACCAAAGGCTCGTTGAGTGTAATCAGCTCATAGTCCTGGTCTATAAGTAAGTATTTATAGCCCAGGCCGACATAGCGCTCGCCCTCAAACAAGGGGTACTCGGGATAACGCTTGATGACATCGGTGCGGTAAACCAGCTTCTTGTCGCCACTGCCGCCCGCATCATAATAGGCTTGCAGAGTTGTCGTCTTCATTCCCTCGGGAAAGGCTGCGCCGATAATCTTTCCGTCTTCGGTCACATCAAGTCCCACGAGTCCTGCCAGTTTATCGTTTCCTTTTTCTCGCCAACTTGCCAAAATCTTCTCCACGGCATCATCGGGCATGAAATCATCACTGTCGATGCAGGTGTTCAGCGGAGTTGTGATGTTTCGGTAAGCTGTATTATGGGCGCCGTGCATTCCCTGGTTTTGCTGGTAGATGTAGCGAATGGGGATTTTCCCCTCTGCAATCCAGCCTTCAACCAATTCACGGGTATTGTCAGACGAGCCGTCATCAATGACAAGCCACTCAAAATCTTTGCAGGTTTGTCGGCACAGACTCTGATAAGTCCGTCCGATGGTATGAGCCCGGTTATAAGCCGGTGTAAATACTGTTAATGTTGCCATTAAGCCAAAAAATATTTATTATCAGGAGCTAACGGACTGTTAAGCTCCGTACAATTCATTATAAAGCTCAAGATACTTGTCAATGGTCACCGAGATATCATAATGCCGTGCCTTTTCCTGGCATCGGCAAGCCACCTCATGGTATTCATCGGGATGCTCGCAAAGCCACTGTATCTTCTCGGCCAGCGCTTTGTCGTCACCATGGGGGAACAAAACTCCTGCGTCGCCAACGACCTCATTCAATCCATTGACATCGCTAGCCACGAAGGGACGCCCTGAGGCCATGCCTTCGACAGCTGATAATCCGAATCCTTCCCAATGTGATGAAAGAACCGCGACATCACTCTGCTCCAAAACATCAGGGACATCTGACCTCACGCCTAAAAACGCTACACGATCGTTCAAGCCCAGACCACTGGTGTACTCTTTCAATTCCTTATCCCGCGGGCCAGCACCCACTAATTGCAGACGATAATTATCAGGCAAATGAGTCATAGCACGCAACAAGGTCTCGTGATCCTTTTCGGGCCTTGAGCCTGCAACCATGGTAATGACAAAACGCTCTTGGCCTGCAATATCTTTAATCGGACGCAAGAAGCTATCAACGTCAACCCCGTTGTAAATCGTTACCAAGTTGACTTGTTTGCCAATATAGCCTTCAAGGGAAATGCGAGTCGGATCCGAGATGCAGATTATAGCGTCATAGCGGTTATACATCCATCGGTCTACAGGTCGAAGCCATCTTTTGTCTCGTCGCCGGTTATTAGAACTGTGCTCTGTTGTCACCAGTTTTCCGGCATGGGGTGCCAATACCCTGGCAAGAGGCACAAAGAACTGACATGCAGTATTGTGGGTATGTATAATATCGAATCTATTATGGGACAAGAAACGACGTACGCCTAACAGTTTCTTAGGATTATACACATCATTCGTCATTGACAAACTGTGTATCTTGACATCGCTTTGTTTCAGTTTTTTCTTGAACTGGGTCTCCACGCCATTCAGCAGCAGTAATTCTATTTGGTTATTGCCTCCGTCACTCAATCGTGGTAGCATATCAACCAGCAAGCGTTCAGCGCCACCGATATAAAGTGATGTTATCACATGGAGGATTCTCATGATACTAGTCTCTAACAAAGAATAACTTACTGCAACAAAGACTGATATAATTTGTGATAAGAGTCAGCCATTAAACTGATATCGTACTGTTGCGCACGTTTCTGGCAAGCCTCTGCCACTTCACGATAATAGGCCGGGTTCTCACACAGGCGCTGAATTGACTCGGCCAACGATTTGTCATCACCATGAGGGAACAGCACTCCAGCACCACCGACAACTTCACGCAGTCCATCAACATCACTGGCAATAAACGGACGTCCAGACGCCATACCTTCGACACTCGACAAGCTTAATCCCTCCCAATGGGAAGATAAGACCACGACATCGCTTTGTTCCAAAATGTCAGGTACGTCTGACCTCAAGCCCAAAAACTCGACTCTGTCCTGAATACCCATTTCCTGTGTTAGCGCTTTAAGCTCTGGCTCACGCACGCCGATACCGACCAACTTAAGATGATAGTTTCCCGGCAAATGTGTAAGGGCACGGAAAACGGTCTCATGATCCTTTTCAACTCTCAGTCCAGCCACCATTGTGACGATATAATCCTCTTGCGCTAAGACATTCTTGATTGGACGCACAAAACGTTTGACATCCACTCCATTATTAATAGTCAGGACTTTTTCACTCTTTCCGATGTAGCCTTCTAAAGAAGTTTGAGCTTTCTCTGAGATACATACAACAGCATCATAGTGTTTGTACATCCACCTATCAATAGGTTTGAACCACCATATGTCGCGACGCCTGTTATTGGAACTGTGTTCAGTTGTTACCAAGATCACTTTTTTTCCGAAAAGTGTCTTTGCTAATGGGACATAAAACTGACAAGCCGTGTTATGGGTATGAATAATGTCATAGCCATTGAGGAACCGCGATAATCTTTTGATATTCAATGGATTATATACACCAGACCCCTTATAATTGAATTCTTTGCTGAACAATTCATGAACAAGCACTCCTCGCTGCTCTAACTCCGTCCTTAAATGAGTTCTAAAACCATTAAATAGAAGAAGTTCGGCCTGATCTCCTTTTGCATTGAGCAAGGGCAAAAGATCTACCATCAAGCGTTCTGCGCCTCCAGTATCCAATGTTGTAATTACATGAAGAATCCTCATAGGCTATAAGAATAATACATTTATAGCGATTGGGTAACTAAACATATCAGACTAATATGACAACAGACAACTATTAAGAAAACCTTGTGAACAACTTGACAATGAATTCAAAAAGTCTGTATTTATAAGAGCAGAACATGCGTTTAGCATCTTTCATAGCATAATCAAACATCGCCTCATAATCTTTACTGCACAATAATTTAACAGCTTCACTATTACTTCCATTCTGAGAGTAAAAATCAACTAATCTGGGCATTAGCTCACGATTGTTTATCTCATGTTTGAGAAAATCAATTACATCATCTTTTCTGCATTTTTTATAGTGAATCATCTGAGACGCATGGTAATACAAACAGGCTACATACTCTTCAAATAATGGCTGGTAGCCTTCAGTATAACTATACTCATCCAACAAATGCAAACGTTTATCAGACAGAATGAACAATTGTGGAAAATTCTTGTTAAACCCATAAGTACCACCGCCATAACGATAATTGTAGACTGACTTGTCAATGCGATACATGGAACCCAAATATGGAAAAAGCTTCATATTAAAATAAAGATCCTCTCCCATTAAATTTACTTCAGAGGAAAACAATTCAGTATTCTGAAAAGCTTTATCCAGAACGCTCTTGCGATATAGTTTCCCCCACATTAAAATCGGGAACACCTTATTGCTAAAGAAACCAACGTAATACCTTTCAAATAATTCGGGTTGCGAAATCAATTGATTGTAAGGAAACATGTAATTCCTGTCTGCTTTTCGTCGCTTAATGAAACCAATCTGTTTATCGTATGAACACTGAACCAAGTCGACATCTGTATTTAGGGCACATTCAACCATTATTTCAATAGAATACCTTTTTAGAGTATCATCACTATCTAAAAAAGTAACATAATCACCATTTGCTGCAAGCAGGCCATCACGACGAGCTAAACTAACACCTTGATTCTGTTTATCTATTACACTAATGCGTTCATCCTTCTCAGCCCAATTGTGTGCCATTTTCGGACTAGAATCGGTAGAGCCATCATTGATAACAATAATTTCAAGATTCTTGTATGTCTGGCGACACACAGAACGCAGACAGGCCCCAATATACTTTTCCTGGTTATATAGGGGAACTATGATGCTGACAAGTGGTTGAAATGACGATTCCATAAGAAACATGATTTTTTAATTTCAACCTATTAACACAATTAAGAATTATGAGAAAGCCTTAACCAAAAGACCGATCACTTTATACTTTAATGAGCCAAATATCGTTTTACCCAAAGCTTCGCAATAACTATACATACCCTCATAGTCCATGTTCAAAAGCAACCTATCCCCCTCTGACAAACTATCTTTTTGAGCAAAGAACTCCTTTATTCTGTGTAAAATATTACGATTCTCCAACTCTTGCCTCAAAAATGAAATGACTTCTTGCTTATTAGATTTCTTAAAATAAATCAATTGTGAAGCATGATGATACAAAAACGCCTCATACTGTTCAAACAAAGGAACATAACCTTGTGTGTAATTATAATTGTCTAACAATTCCAAACGCCTGTCAAACAGAAAGGACATCATGGGATAATCCTTGTTAAAACCAAAAGTGCCACCTCCATAACGATATTTATAAACTGAAGCATCAATGCGATATGCCGAGTTCAAAAACGGAAACACTTTCATATTAAGATAAAGATCCTCGCCCATGAAAGGTATATTCGGAGAAAATAATTCTGTTTCCCGATACGCCTTATCAAGAATTCTTTTACGATACAATTTCCCCCACGCATTGATTGGGAACATCCTGATTGAGCCAAAAAAATTCACGTAATATTTGTCAAATAGCTCTGGTTGAGAAATCACCCGTCCACAGGGGAATAAACACAACTTATCAACTTTACGATGAGTAGTGATATTCCCTGCAACATTGTCATACATACCCATAACAAGATCCACTCCATTGTTTTTTACAGCACTCATCATGAGTTCAATGGAGCGATGTGTCATCATATCATCACTGTCTAGAAATGACACAAAATCACCTGTTGCAGCAAGCAAGCCATCCCTTCGAGCATAGGCTAGCCCTTCATTCTCCTTGTCAACTATTTTAATTCGTTCGTCTCGAGAAGCCCAGTCATGAACAATTTGCAAACTACGATCTGTAGATCCATCATTTACAATGATTATCTCTAGATTTTTATATGTTTGGCGACACACAGAACGCAAACAGGCTCTTAAATACCGTTCCTGATTATATAGGGGCACTATAATGCTGACAAGTGGTAGAGAATCAGATTTCATTAACCCTACAACGTTTAATTTTCAAGAGAACTTCTTGAGCAAGCTAATCACCATGCTTCTGGCTCTCTGCTTCAATGAGCCTTTGCGCTGTTGCACCAAATCGACAGCGTATTGATACATGCCCTCGTAATCATGCATGAGCAAGAGCTTAACCTCATTATCTGATGTCGGATTCTCGGCATAATAGGCCTCGAGACGAGGCATGAGCTCACGGTTCTCCACTTCTTGCTTGAAAAAGTTTATAACACCTTGCTTGTCCTCGACTTTGCATGATATCAATCGTGATGCGTGGAAGTACAGACAGAGGATATATTCATCAAACAAAGGTCCATATCCCTGAGAATAGTTATACTGATCCAACAGGTTGAGCCTCTTGTCCGACATAGTAAACCATTGGATGAAATTAGGATTGAAACGGTTGGTTCCACCACCATAACGATAGATATACACCGTCTCATCTGTGCGATACACCGAATTCAAGGACGGAAACAGTTTCATATTAAAAAACTGATCCTCTCCCATCAAAGTCACATCCTTATCGCACAATGTGGTCTCTTGAATGGCCTTGTCAATCACACTTTTCCGATACAAACGTGCACACATGGATATCGGGAATATATCCTTCCTGAAAAAGCCTGAATAGTACTTATCAAACAACTCAGGCTGAGCAACAACTTGATGAATCGGAAAAGTATAAGATTTGTCGATGTGTGATTGCTTGATAAAGGCCAGCTTCCTGGTCATTGAGCCTATCACCAGATCAACATTTCTCTCAACTATATGACCAGCCAGAATGGCGATTGCATTTTTAGGCAGGAGGTCATCACTATCCACGAATGCGATGTAGTCACCCTTAGCTATCCGATAGCCATCAAGCCTAGCTAAAATAGCGCCAGCATTTGGTTTATCGATGACTTTGATGCGTTCATCCCTGCCGGCCCATTGCTTTGCCATTAACGGACTATCATCAGTTGAGCCGTCATTGACAACAATAACCTCAATGTTCTTGTACGTTTGGCCGACGATCGACTTTAAACAGTCATCAAGATGTCGACGCTGATTATACATCGGCACAACAATACTCACCAACGGAGAATTTGTCTGTACATTCATCTCACTCATCAGCCCTATCTGCAATGAACTATTCTCATTGTATCTTGATTACATCTTTCTGAGCAGTCACATGAGGCATGAAACGTCTCATCAACGGTATCAGCAGATGACAAATCAACATCGTCAATATAAATACAACTGCAAACAAAACCGTTCCAGAAACGTAATGTCTCATAACTTTTGACAACACAATCAATATGGGGTAATGAATACACAATACCATGATTGAGTATCGTCCCCAATAGGATACAGCAGGTAACCGTTTTAAAGCCTTAGAAACTATAAGCACAAGCATTGTTCCTGCGATGCCACACAGGTAAACGAACCACACCGCATCAAGTGAGATCTCGTTCAATGACCATTTCACTGGTACTGCCAAAAAGAGCAATACCAACAGGCAAATAATGGCTATCGGTAAATCCCATTTCAATTTTACAGGCGCACTCAAGAATTCTGTATGTCGGAACAGCCACCAGCCGAAGGCGAAAAACGGCAAAACTGACAAAGCTGTATCTACATAGAACGGGATAACAATATGATTAATGCCTAACATTAGGCCTGTTATACCTAAAACCAGTGAAATCACAATAACTAACAAGGTCTTGTAGCTTGACGAAATGGCATCTGCAAGGCCTTGGACCAAATAGAACAAAATATTTACCTCGAACAAGCAAAGCAGAAACCATATCGGCTCATTAAGCATCACGACTCGCTCTCGATACAAATACTTCAACGGATAGGCATACATTTGTTTCAAATCAGGAGTCATGACCCAGTAAGGCAGAACTACCGTTATCGCAAAAAAGAACAGGAACGGTATCAATAATTTGTTGGTTTTCCTCTTCAGAAAGCCCACGAATCCTTCATACTGCTTGAAAAACAAACCCGATAAAATGAAATAAAGTGGCATCCTGAAAGCACCCGCTTGATCACTGAAAGGGAAATCCACTCCTACCCAACCTGTTACGTGGGTAAAGACAACCAAGGCGATGCAAAAGCCTTTAGCCAGATCAATCCATTCAATCCTGTTGCGGACCATTGTCTATGCTTCAGATCCCCGAAAGAGTTTTGGAAAAATGCCTAATAACCAAACTACCTCCTCCACCAATATTGATCAAATCCTCTAAATCCTGTTGTACCGAAATAGTAGATGAAGAACATGAAGAAGGTAAAACCAGAATAAGCAAACAGAATCAGTGCCGTCTTACGGTCCTGGTCTTTCCACAAGTTCATTCGTAATAAAGGATAAGCAAACACCAAAGGATAAATAAACCAGGATAAATAAGCAAAACGGTTTGAGAATGATGCCCTAATTACCATAATCCAGAATGCGCTGCAGAACAAATAAGTATTTGCAATCACCGAAAAAGCGCGATCCTTAAACTTTCGATAACTGGACACATACCAAGTCAATATCACTGGAAATGCACCATACAGCAAGAAGTCCCATCTGAAACCCGTTGAAGACACAGCACTTTGATAATATTCATTATTTTTACCCTCGGAATACCTTGACATACGTTCATCAAAACCCAAAGCCGAAAAGAACGACTCAACCAACGGGCCAGCAACTAGTGAAATAATAATTGAAGCGAACCAGAATCTCAAAGCCCATTTTGTATCCCTTACAAAATAAAGAGCCGTTAAAGCAGCAACCGAAGGTAGCATAGATGATCTATGGATACACATAGCTATAATCATCAGAATCACACAGAACACTTTCTTTGCTGTGTGGTGTGATTCAGCTGTAGCCAAAACAGCAATTGCAACAAGCACTATACTGCATGCCAAACCATTTCTAATACCATTAACACCATAGGAAAACGTGTTAAATGCCGAGAAGAACAACAACATTGCTAACCACAGATTCTTGCGCATCAACAAGAAAGAGACAAGCAGCATACCTCCAAAATAAAAGAAGGCCACGAATACAAAAAAATCGTGGACATTCATGCCCAAAACATTTCGGCAAAAAATCTGCATGTTCTCCCAAAGCCACTCTGTTTTCAAACTGACTGGTTGATACTGAGTCATTCTTGTGATATTATCATAATGAATCGAATAACCAATTGTATCACCAAAATCTCGGGCCAATTCTCTCAAGCCAATGAAAAAAATCATCAATACAGTCAGAAGCACTGCCATGCCTTGCGAGAAAGAGCCTTCAGCATGTAATATCTTTTGGCCGTTAGAGCCAATGTAGTATAATGTTGTAAACCAACACAAAACTACCAACAAAATATAATATGCTGTACTGTAATAGTAGTATGCAATAAATTGAATCGGTTGCATAATTCTTAAACCAAATTAGGATTTCATCAACACTTAATCATTCAACTGATATCGCATCAATGTTTTATTAATCTTGATATCCGGCCTGCAAGGTTATAATAGTGAGAGACCAGCCAAGCAAAGGATTGCATTTTTCTTGAAGAAACACCTGTCTTAGCAATCAGGTGCCCGTCACGACGCACTTCTTCCTGCAAAAGTTTGATTCCAACATCCCGACGATAACCGTTAATTGCAGCATCTCTCAAGATTTGAGTCATCTCACAGGCAAACCTGCCATAGGCGATATCTTTGTACTGAGGCCAGGATTCCTCAGTATCGCGGCAGATCATATCCCATGCCGTATAAGCCGTCAGTCTCCTGCCGTTAAACTGCTGATGCGATAAGCTGTCCATATTGACGCGATAGTGATAAAACACATTGCCTATCGCACGAACCTTTTTGACACGCTGCAGTACCTGCCATACCAAGAGGGCATCCTCTCCATAGGTGACAGTCGGATCAATGCACAACCCATCGAGCAATGAACTCCTGATTAATTTGTCACAAAGGGATCCACGAAATACCTTGTGCTCGAGAAACAGTTTCACTGCTTGTTCTTGAGTATAGGATGTATCTTGGAAGTAGGTTCGCGCGATACGAAACATCACCATGTCATAATCCTCTTTCTGCTGCTCGCGCATCAACACTTCGATGGTATCCTTATCAATCCAATCATCGCTGTCAACAAAGAGGACAAAATCGCCACGCATTTTATCCAGCAGATTGTTGCGTGTTGTAGCCACACCACGATTAGGCTGACTGTAGATTTCAATGCGTTTGTCCTGACGAGCCAACTCTCGCATGACGGTCCAAGAATCATCGGTAGAACCATCATTGATGAGGACAATCTGCAGATCGGTGTAGGTCTGTCCAGTCAGCGAATCCACGCACTCACGCAGATAGGGCGCTGTATTATAAACCGGGACAAGAATCGTTACCATATTGTTTTATTGCTTTGGATGATCTGCCAACCAGCGGCGCTGGGCGTCAATCAGGTTATTGAGAAGTGACTCGGCTGCAGCAGGGCCGTTGAAGTGGCTGCGCACAAACTCACAGCCAGCCTTGGCAATTGTTTCCAGTTCCTGTTGATGTTCGGGTTGCTGATAGTATCCTATCTTAGCTTTCAAGTCATCAAGAGTGCCATCATACCCGATATAGTGCACCCCTTCTTTCATGCCATAGTCCTCGTAATAACCAACAGTCTGTCCGAAATATGCGCAACCGCATGCCATGCCTTCCACAAATCCGATACCAGGCAATCCGTTGATCTCCTCGCCAACGACACACATCTTGTAGTCGTTGAACTTTTCGACCATATCAAACGAGTAATACTTCTTCTGGTGACCGAGGAAAAACTTATCATGCAAACGCCTGATCACCTTCAAGAACTTAGCGGCACCAGTCGACGTGTTCACGGCTTTAACATCTTCCAGATAATCGCTGTTAAAGCAATCAATCCATGGTTTCAGAGCCTCAGCATTGTCATAAATCTGTTTTCTGGCCGGCTGCAAGCAGTTGTTGCCATAGTACTTGTTAAGATATCCACCGGGATAGGTAATCGTTCCCACCGAGACCGCTTTGTTCTGACGCTCTGCAAAAGGCTTCACCACTTTGAATCGGTCAGCAAACACAAACGGGATGACAAGATATTGCTTGTCGAACCAGCCGAAGCAATCACCAAAGCCGACAAAGCGTTCCCTCATATTACTTTCATTGTAAAGCAGATCGGGGTCAACCTTTTCAAGCATCGGGCCAGCTCCAGCGGCAAAATGCAACTGACTCACAGCAATGAAGGCATCAGGTCGCTTATCGAACTCAAATTGAGGAGGAAACACCTGGTACAGAATGACAATATCATCGTGACGGATTTCGTCTTCGCGTTTGAGCACCTTGATTTTGTCCAACGGAATTCCGTTTTTCTTCAATGCAATGCGGTGATCCAGAAAACGGAACGATTGCAAGAACCGGTTTCGCGTAGTGTAGGACAGCGACAAGCCTCTCCTGTTGACAAACGAGCACACCTCGACGTCATCACGAGAAAGCAAGTAGTCCAGAATATACTTGTGCTTCATGGCAACCGACTGCTTGAAGATGAACTTGTTGAGTGTCTTCACCAGAAACTCGTTACCATGGAGGTTGACAAATACTACTCTCATAAAATGATTGGTATTAAGTAGGGCCGCGGCTGAATTGTCAAAGCGGCAGTTCAATAATGCATGTTGGTCACACTCCAATCCTGATAATCATCAATCAGAATGGGGCGGAATATCTTTTTGTCGAGCAACATCGAATAGATGACATGCGACAGATAAAGCGACTTGTGATTCTTGAGTTTTTCATAGTAGCTGCAGAACTCTTGAGCATCCTCAAAGCAATAGCCACCGGCACTGAAAAAATGACTCACTACCCGCTTCTCGATGATATTCGTCACATAGAACATATCATCTACTGCTACATAACTCTTGTGCTGCGGGTCAACGATAGGCAGGTTCTCTAGGGCATAGATTGCAACACCGTTCTGAGGCAAAACCTCATCAGCCGTGAAGTAGCAATCAGCATCCTTGATGAACACCATTCCGGTAATGCCGTTCACCTCGATGGCACGCGCCACGGTCTCGACCTGACTATTGGTGGGTTTATCAAGAATTGTGACATGTGCCTTGGTGAGTTTTTGACGCCTGAACTGCATGGTCAGTTGATCCTTGAGCATGAAACGCTCATCATGGTCACGCAATATCACAAAATAGATATCATCTATTTCATTCAACGGCAGGCCGGTAATAGCCCTGACACAATACATCACACCTTCCTCGTCAAGACGGAAGGGCTGAGGCAGTTTGTGGGCATATTCATCTTTGTTTGCCGCAATGGGAACTATCAGTGTCATCATGATTTCAAGCAGTTTTAGAATTGTTGATGAAAGCAATTTGACTCGAGATCACACGCTTGAGGTAAGCAATCACCTTATCATCGTGTCCATACTGGAGAATGCGAAGGAAGTTCATCAGTTGCAACGGCATATAGTACTCCCTGTACCACTGATATTTCCCAGTGAAGTATTCGTCGATAGCTGTGTCTATCTTCTCACTGATGATGCTCAGTCTCACCTTGTCAAACGGCTTGTTGTACATCAGCGTTGACCACAGATAGGCCGTATCCTGTCGTATCTTTACGATATCCAGCAAGGGCGACTCAATAAACGAGTCGAGAAAATCTATCAAGTAGTAGTTGTTACCGTTGAACAGGATGTTGCTGAAGGTCAGGTCCCCATGACACATTCCAACAGGCATAACCATATCTCCCACACTGTTCATCACTTCGCTGGACAGCCTTACCAACTCCTGAGCTTCGGCATCATCCTTGAGGTGATCGTTTTTCTCTACCTTACGGGCCACATCGGCCATCTTGTCGGTAAGAATGCGAGATGGAACAGTCTGCATCTGAGAGTTGTTGATTTCCAAGTCAATGAAATACTTGATAGCACCAATCAGATACTTGATCTGCTCAAAACCAGCCTGTTCAAAATGTTCAATATAATTCCTTGAGTAGATATACTCCATCTTGATTGTGGCCGAGCTGTCGCTCTTCTCCACATCAAAGACTTTTGGCACTCGTATGTTCTGATATTCAATCTTGGAAGCCACAATCTGTTTGTTGGCTTGATTGACCAGTCGAGGCACATAGCCCGGATCATGGGTGCTCTTGTGGATAAACAAATCGTTATCCTCATGCACAATGACAATATCACAACCTGAATGCCCCTGAATGTCAAGTTTCATAGTTTAGACAATGAATTAGAGGGATATTTTTATGAAATGGGCACCTGCACGAGAAGCAGCTTGCAGCCCTACAGTTGAGTCTTCAAAAATCAGCGTCTCGTCGGCCGTGACGCCTAACCTGGCCATTACAGTATTGTAGATTTCAGGAGAGGGCTTGCCCTCCTTGACGTCTTCGCCAGCAAGAATCAGGTCAAAATCGCCTGTTGCACCGATGTGTTCCAACGCATTAGCCAAATTCCTGCCACGGGCGGTCGAAGCTACAGCAGTCAAGCCACCTCCGGCACGAAACATCCTGATGAATTCGAGCAATGGCCCGTTGACGTGCAGCAGTTCAAAATAATCAGGATAGCACTCCCCCTTGATGGTACGGATGCGTTTCCGCTTTTCAACATCGTTGATACCCATCGCGTCCATGAAGCCGTCGAAACGCAACCCGTAGCATTTGCGGTATTGCTCTTCGCTCAAAGTCATGCCTACCTGCCTGAAGGCTTCACAGTAAGCATGATAATTGGCTTGAAACGTATTGACGAGCGTGCCGTCGAAATCGGTTATAATTAACTTAATCTGCACGATTCAAAAAACATGTATATTGTTAATCGAGATAAGCCGACAGTTCTTCAGGGGTGCCGTAGGAGCGGTACTCCTCCATCGTTGCCAGCCGAACTGTTTTACCCTCGGCCAGCAGATAGTTGTAAAGCAACGAAACATAGAACTCGGCCTTGCCGTGAGTGCCGTCCACAAGCAACTGATGAGCTATGCGCTTGAAATCCTTGCCGCTCCCGAAGAAGTAGGCCCCACACAGCGCATGACTGGATATGGGATCTTTCTCGGCAGTGCGCACCACTCGTCCTTCATCGTCAACCTCGGCATAGCTATAGCGCGGATTATCGGATTCGAACGACACGAGCGCCCCAGCATCGCATTCATCAATGGGCAATGACAAAGCTTCGGCTACCAGCTCATTGTATCGCTTGCTGCGAAATTCCAAATCACAGTCCATGACCACTACAGCATCCTCATCGTCGATGGCCTCTTCGGCTACCAGACAGGTCTCAACGGCACCACGCGTGGTCTTGAGCACCGAGAAGATGCGAGCCTCGGGAAGGAATCCCTTGATGAGTTCATCAATGTGTTGATTGTCGATGTGTTCCTGACGAACAATCAGACTGTATTTCATATCGACACCCTCGATCGAGACGCTGCCAATTGCCTGCTGGAACAGGGGTACACCGTGCAGCTGAATCAATGGCTTGGGGGTAGTCCAACCAGCCCGAGCAAATCGTGAGCCCTCGCCAGCCATGGGCATGATGATGTGTAAAGTCCTCATGTTTTTGTCGTTTATTTATCCAGACTATTAGCCAAGAATTCTATGCTCTTGTTGCGATAATGATCAAGCCTGGAATATACTTCTTTCCAGTCAATCACATTGTCGACCGGCTCTGTAAGATCGGCATCCGAAACAAGCCGATTCTCCAATCCAAGTTGTCCAAGCAAGCCCTCAATGCGGGTGTTACCACGTTGAGGATTTGCCAAGGTATAGAACTCCTTGCCGAACAGGATGCTGAATACCGTACCATGGAACGAATCGGTGAGTACCATTGCTGCATTACGGAATAAGTTGAGCCATTCAGTCACGGTTACATCAGCAAACATTCCAGCCGAGAAATAACGCGTCTCAAGACCGCGTCTTAGTGCCAACTGCTCAAAAAACGCTTTCTTGTCGGGAGTGATATCAAGGCAATACACCGCGAGATAGTCTCCATGGCTCTCCTGCTTGTCATTGAGCAACGATTCATAGTCACTTGCATTGAGCAGCAATGTGGGGTCCAAAACGCAGCAGGCCTCAACTCCCAAATAATCGCGACACAACGCCACACCGCTGGATTCCCGAACCGATATGGCATCCATTTGCCGGGCAAGCCTTGCACAGGCAAGAGTCTGCTCTGGTGTATACTCCCATTCGTCGGTGCCGAAAGAAGCGGCATAGGCAACACGTTTCAATGGCAGCCCCTCAACAAATTTCAGGTACATATCCTCGAGATGGTTGCCATTGTACTTATCGCGCCAAACCTGGTCACTGCCCACCACTATGGCATCAAGACGGTACCGTTTTACGACAGAACGCTTATAGTCCCACATGACATGGGTCTTAGCGATGTTCTGCTCAACGAACTCACCGGTTGTGGCTTTGCGCAATGAGCCTCGATAGCGTTTGGGAAAACCCGATTTTTTACCACACATTTTGCCCAATAACGTCCTCAGGCAGTTGAAAAGATAATGCGGTGTGGAGTAGCGCTCATAGGCATCGATTGTGATCGGATCGTGCCCCAGACGCTTCAGCACCTGCTGCAACGCCCAGTTCTGCAAAATGCCGCCGTAGTTCATCTCCAACGGCTGTGTCACGATACCGATTCGCATAATACTAATCAACGCCTAAAGATTTCTTTATGTCATCAACGATAAATTGACTTGTTGTACCAGTAGCATTCGGGCGCAAGACATTTTCAAAAAACTCGTTACGTTGAGAAAACATCACGTCATTGCCCCCAAGTACAACACTATCAATGAAATTCCTGATATCGTTCTCATCACTAACAATGTAGTGTTGATTCAAAGCTGAACGGCCAAACTCAGAATGACCTTCCATTAAGCCTTGCAAATCATTTGTCACAAAAGCTACAGGCTTATTCACAAACAGATATTCAGCAGTAAACGAGCCACTGTCATGAATCATTGCATCTGATGTCTTGAATAAATCTACAAAGCCAGAAGCCACAAAAGTGTTTGATAGATTATCCCATTGGTCAAAATAACTATCAGTCTTTTCCACTCCCCATTCAGGAAGTTCATATAGTCTTGACTTTAACCATGGGTGAGGCTTAAAAGCAATTTGTAATCTATCTCTGTATTGATCAGCTATTTGAAGCATCAAGCCGCTCATCCACAGAAAATTTGAACGGGTTATCCAATTACCCTCTGACGGAATAGAATAGTGTGGAGCCCAAATCAAACGCTTAATTGACCGATCTTTTATTTTCCAAACATCCTCAGATTTATCACTTAAATAGTAATCCAAATTCGGGTATCCCGAGACAGAAACATTTCGCGCATGATTACTCTGAATTCTTTCTGCCCGCTGTTTCATCATTTGGAAAGGGTAATACAACTTCCAAGCTAAATTATGAAAACTTGTGTTATACACCCAATCAAAATCAGACAACACGCTAACCCCATAAGGAATATAACAGATCAGCTTGTAACGGAATGTCCTGAAATTATGACGCTTTACATACTGTCCCCCATAAGGTTGTGGGTAGAATAAAATATCTGGATCAATCAGTTTCTTGACATCATAACCTAAGCCTTCTTCATCAAAGTCAATATAGCTAACGTTTCTTGATCTAAAATAATTCCTAAGATTAGTCAAACTCTGCTTCCTCTGTTCTTCAGGATACTGACAAGCACCCGTTAAAACTATATGGCAATTGAAGCGTTTTTCCTTCGACAGCAAATCATACACTCCTTGATAATTCCACATCTCCACATTCATCGCAAAAAAGACAACTTCAATTTTGTCTTTTTTCCCGATTCTTTTTTCATTGATTTTTTGGAATGGATAGAGCGAGTTAATGTAGATCTTAACCCCTGCTTGCCGAATCTTTTCAATTAAACCGACCATCAACTTTTTGATTTGATGAGATTCCTGATTTGAGTGCTACTTGTGCCTTTTGTACAAGGGAGATATATAATTTTCACACCTTTGTCGGCAAAAAACTCATAGCAGTTAAATCGTTCTGTGCCCTTATAATCTGGCTCAACAAGGAGAAAAACATATTTTACAATACCATCTTTGTATATGTCGCTATCTTCAAACATTTATGGCATTAACTGATCAGCCCATCACAGCACAATAGAAAGGCCTGGATTTCAACATTCGAGGATAGAAATGCCTCAGCATTTGAATTGGCGAGATGGCATTGACCTGAAACTGATTGCTGATTTCAATCTCATTAGTGGTTTCAAAAGGAGCAATCCGACCAAAACCAGCTGTAAAAACCAACGCATCTATCTCAGAATAGTTATCTAAAAAACGCCAATCGTCATCTAGCAGATTGTGCTGATCAAAATGCACATTGCCTGGCAATTCCCCACTAGGTGAAACTTTATCAACGATAATGACATTGTTTCCCTGAGCGGCCATCTGCATGGCTATTGCTAATCCTATTCCATTTCCCCCACCTATTACAAGGGCTGTTTTGCCTTTAAGTGCCATGTTTTATAATCTTATTTGCCAAAATCTATACATACTAGCTGGCAACCACGAAAAGTGACCACGGAACAAAAATCAAGAATTTGCGCTAAGACAAATATTGCTATTAGAAGCGACAACAGCATAACAAATCTAATGACCCTGACTCAATGAAATGATATACAACAAGGGACACCGGGTCTTGATGAGGCGGTGTACCGATGGAGAGGGGAGCAAGCTGGTGACACTATCACAGTGGTCATTTACAGCATGTTACCTGTTGTATGTCCCGAACAATTCTGTTCGCATGCGGGCGCGTGTGGCGTCCATAATAAATTGCAAAATTACTGATTTTATCAGATATGGGCAAATATATAGGCAAAAATGCACGGCCAATTCGTGATTTGCCCGCTTTTTCTTAGCGTTTTTACGGCCAATAGCGAGATGGAGGTGCAAAAATGGCCATCAAAGCACGAAAAGTTGCACAGTGTGAAGAAAAGCATTACTTTTGCATTGCGCAAAGCGTGATGAGTTCTGAGCTACCCTCAAGCCCACTACCCCTCATCCATATATCGCAATTATATTCATTTAGGTAAGACGTCGTCTTTCACTGCGGAAACGAGCAGTACAAATCCAGCACCGATGAACCTGACAAAAGAACAGAGCCAAAACATCAAAGGCCTCGGCATACTCGTCATCATGATTCACAACTTTGTGAGTCACATGATGGTTATAGCGTGCAACGAAACATCTTATTCACAAGATGTTACAGCTGCTTTTGTCAACAATGTCTTTAGCTCTTCATCGTTGTGGTACATCTTTTCTTTTGCCGGCTGGATTGGTGTCCCCTTGTTCTTTTTCCTCAGCGGATATGGCTTGAGCAAGAAGTACGGCCAGGCTCACCTCGATACCTGGAAGTACATCAAGAGCCATGCAGTCAAGCTATGGCAGCTTATCATTCCTGTATATTTACTCTACATATTGGTATATCATTTCTGCTTCGGCAGGCCGCTTCTTATAAAGAATTTCATTGGTGTTGTCACTTTCACAGCCAACCTCCAGGGTGATGCCATCATTAATCCATTGGTTTACTGGTTCTTTGGTGTAATCTTTCAATTCTACCTCTTATATCTGCTGTTTCGCAAGTTCAGTGTAAAACAACTGTGGGTGCTTTTCTTCGCTTTCATGGTTGTCAATTACTTGATCTTATATTTCGTCCCCGACAGGCTTGCCATCAGCGCCAACTTCCAGATTATGGGCCACAGGATACAATTCGACATGGGTTCGATTTGGGCACGCAGCAATTTCATTGGTTGGGGAATGCCTTTTGTGTTGGGAATGATTGCAGCCCGAACAGACTTCAGTATCTCCAAGAAATGGAGCATTGCAGTTTCACTCCTATCTCTTGTGATGGTGCTTGTCTGCCTGTCGTTCAAGGCTCTATCACCACTGGCCGAGCTAGCTGCGATTCTCTGCGCTGTGACACTTGTTCAATGGTGCACTTTCAAGAGCATTGCATGGGTGGGATTGATATCAGCAAGCATCTATGTTGTTCATCCGTTTGTGAGAATGGTCCTCTATTTAACCGTCTGCCGCCCTCACGGCGAGACGCCCTATCCCTTGGTAGTCACTATAGCATTTGTTATCATTACGCTCGTGTTGAGCTGGTTACACCACACACTCTTGAAAAAGCACAACAGTCGCCATAGATAAACAACTGAAAAACAATATCTTGTCACCCTGAATCCAATTTACTGACAGACGACTTTCTGACAATATAAACCACTCCCTCAACATTGACGGGAAGTTATCACTTCATCGTTATCGATCAACTTATTGATTGATATGGCTTGATAATATCTTTTTGAGGCAGTTCTGCTGAATTTTTGACACAAAATATTGTTAATCAATAAAAAGTGGGTATTTTTGCGGTTGATACTTCGACTCACCTTTTGTCATTGGCATTCGACGAATTCACGATCTCATTAGGATGGAGTTTTTTCTAACGCCATAAACATGGCAGAGTGTAACCGAATTCAGTATAACATCAATAGAATCTGTTTTTTATGAATAAACTAGTTTTCTTTCTCAACACAAGCCTGACCGTCATGCTAGTGCTGTTTGCAGCGCCCTTGTGTCAGGCGAATGTGACGCTCAACTCGGACAACTTCCCCGATGCGAACTTCAGAGCAGCTGTTGCTCAGGCCGCGGGCGTCAACGAGGGTGACACTTTCAACGAGGCCAGCCTCACCACGCTCGATGTCTCGGGCAGGAGCATCACCAGCATCAAAGGCCTGGAAAAACTGACAGGTCTTACCTATCTCAACGTGAGCAACAACACGTTGATTACTGGTGCCGATCTCACGCCATTGACAGCCCTCACCACAGTCAAGGCCAGCCGCTGCAACATCACTACCCTGGCTGCGACCAGCCGCACCACCCCTCATGCAGGCGCCGGACTATTGATTGGCACCGGGAACCACAGCATCCTCTACCTGGACCTGTCCCGCAACACCGATTTCTATTACAGCGGCAACCTGCAATACCTGACACAGTTGGAAACATTGCTGTTGAACGACTGCACGGGTTATGACTACTGGAATGTGACACCAGGAGCATCGATGCGCAATATCAAATGGCTGGACATCAGCAACACGGCATGTAACCGCATTTACCTGCCTAACGCCACCGGCCTCAAGCATCTGAAAGCGTCCAACACGCAATTAGAAGGCTTCAGCTCATCGGCCAGCTATTCGGGTTCTACTCCAAGTCTGGGCTTTATTCAGGTTCCTGTGGGGTTAAACACACTTGAATACCTGAACCTTGCAGACTGTCCCAACCTTGATTCATTCCAAGCCATCTATAGCCACTACCATGTGGCATCCCTCGACACGCTGATCTTGACCAATGATACCGGCCTGGGTTGGTCCAACATCGGTATAGAGGCACAAAGCGGCTTGACTTACCTGGACGTGACCAACTGCGCCATCTCGACTGCCGGGCCGAACTACATTCCCGACTTCGGCAACTTAAAGAATCTGGAGACCTTGCTCTACGGTGAGAACCCGGCAGTGGGATACTTGAGGCTCACAGGCAACAGTAACCTCAAGACCTTAGACCTGCACAACGACACGGGACTCACCATGCTGGCGCTCGACAACTGTGGCCTACCCCGCTCCAATATCAGCATTGACGACACCAACTGTCCCGCTTTCACCGGTCTGAAATTGAACAACAACGGCTATGGCTCGGTAAGCGAAGCCACGGGCAATGCAACCGCATGGGGACTCGACAACATCAAGTTCCTGTATCTTGAGAACAACAGCGGATTCACGGGAGGGCCATTGACTCTTGACGAGAATGACTGCGGCAATCTGACAGGCATCGACTTGGGCAACAACGGAATCACAAGTTTCCACGCCCCCAGCCTTCCCACGTCACTGACGGCGCTCATGCTGGGCAACACCCCTGAGATGACACGTCTGGAAATGCACAACAACCCCGGCATCACCAAGATGGCCGCCGATACCGTGATGCATGACGGCAGCGGCCTGTACCTGCTGGGCAACAGTGCCTTGACCTATATGGACATCAGCGGCACTGCCGATCAGCCCAACTACTTCCAGCACATCGGCAACAACAATTCGCTCAAGAATGTCCCCATCGACACCCTGAAAGCCAGCCACAACAAATTTTACACTTTCAGGAACCTGACCACCGTACCTGGCAACGTTTATGAAGTATGCCGAAGAAGCAATTACGCCTACAGCATATCAGATACCTTGCCGCCTTCAAGATACTACTACTCAGCCTTCTGGCCAACGATGGCCGCCTGTCCAGACAGTGCATCGGTGGAGCAACTGACCGGACTGAAATATCTTGATTTGAGTTACTGTCAATTGAAAGACTCTGTCTATCTACACAAGAACACCGAGCTGCGATACCTCGACGTGAGTCACAACCGCACCATCAAGCGCTACACCACCTCACAGGACAAGGGCGCAGGGTACAGAGCATCGATCCCACCTCACCACACTTTTAACCGAGACTATCCAGATTATAAGAAATACACGTGGCTTGTTGATACCCAACCTAAATATCCCGGTCGCCAAGAAGCCTACGACCAGGAGTATTATACCCTGGACTACAACGACACCACAGGCTTGTATATCCTTGACCTGATGGATAACGACAAATTGGAGTATCTGAATGTCAGCTACACCGGCATTGAACAGACCGCCTTGACCCACTGTCACGTTTCAAATGCCCGTTTCATGTGGATCCAAGACCTCCACAACTTGAAATATCTGTACGCCGACTACAACGGCATGCGCTCGATGGGTATCGGCACCTTGAACGGCAAGCATCATCAAGAAGCCCTCAAATCCCTTGAGAGGCTATCGGTAATCGGCATGCGTGGCGCCGACATCACCACCATGCAAGGGTCGATGAACTTCTTGAACAACGGCAGGTGTCCGAAACTACATTACGTCAACGTCTCCTACTCAGACTTTGACTCGATCGGTTTCCATGCCCCTCAAATCGACACAATTATCGTTAGGGGCAACCCGATTCATCACATTGACGTGCAAGACGTGGACTCGATCACCTATATCGATGCCCGAGAATGCGCTTTCAAGCAACGAGGCTATGACCCTGAAACCAACAAGACTGTTGCCATTCCAAACGTCATTCAGCAAAGAATCCTGTGGACAAATTATGATACCGGGCAGACCTATGACTCCATCCAAACGATCACGATGAACGGAGCCCGTTCAAACGGCCTGTATTCAGGTACTGTCACAACACCATTCAGTGGTCTGCGGGCCATCCGTGCCCACCATCGTCCCAAACTGACGACAGTGCTGGTCAATAACAGTAACGCCCTGACCGACGTGTATTGCCATTTTGACCCCAAGCTGACACGCATTACAGGCTTTGATGACCTGGCTTACCCGAAAGACTCGGTAGATGCAGCTCTCGGTTACGGCATCGATGCCGACTCGCTGAATCTGGTGTGGGTCAACGACGATTACTCGCTTGTGGAACTCAATCTGACCAAGAATGTCAACCTCGAGTACCTGCATGCCTACAATGACAAGTTGCTGGGCCAGACATTGGGCAGTACAGGTCTGCAACTTGATGAGAATGTCATTCTCAAGAGCGCTTGGGTGTCCAATTCATGCCTTGAGAGATTCACCAACAATGCCGGTGAACACCTCGACACGCTCAAGATATGGACCAACCCCAAACTGGCCAGCCTGAATGTCACCCCGAACACGGGGCTCAAGTGGTTTGACTTGCGCAACTGCAGGGTGCGCACCCTTGACATGCAACACTGCGACGAGCTCACCTATTTTGACTGCAGCAACGATAGCATCAAGGGCAACTATGACCCGGATGAATGGTTCGGATTCGCGTTGCCAAGAGCTTGTCCCGTTCCTGATGAAGTCGATCCCGACAAGGACGGCAAGAATTGCATCGCCGACCTATTGTTCTCCAGCAAGCAGTTGAAAGTTGTCAAGGCCGACAAGAATGACCTGTTCTCGCTCAAGGGCTTGAACAACAACCCAGGCCTGGACACCCTGAGTTACAGCTACAACCATATCAACGGCATTGACCTGACCGGTTGCACAGGCATCAAAACCTACCGCAACACCCACAACGGGCGCGGTGTCATCATTGCCGAGTTGGCCGAGTGGAAAACCAAGGATGACTTGACCGGCGAAACCAACGATTGCAGCATCTATTACCTGCAACTCAAAGAAAACGCCGGCGACGCCATCGGCAACAACAACACCTTCATGGGCATCAAGATGGGTAACGACTCCATCGAAACTCCCGGTGAGAATCCATTCTACCGTTACCTCGAGACCGACGGTTTCGTTGCGGCTCGAGTGGACACCTTCAAGGTCAACTCATCAGGTCCCTATCTGGGCAACCGTGGCGGCGGCAACAATGCCCCGCGCAACAGCACTATCATTTACGGACCTGATGACAATGACCAGATCAACCTTGACAAGATTTATGGCGAGGTTGCGGTGCTCAAGAAATATGACGAAGAGCGCAACTATATCGAGTATACCTACTTTGACGGACGTCCCGGCAATTCCAAGGACGGCAGTGGAGAGACATCGACCTTCTATCTGGTGTGGAAATCGCCCGGTACTCCAACCGAGGTTAAGGAAATCAATGATGAACTACGCGAACTCACTGTGGTCAGCCAGCGGTACTACGACATCAGCGGTATCGAACATGACGGCCCCTTCGACGGCATGAACATCATTGTCAAGCAGATGAGCGACGGATCTACCCAGACCGAAAAAGTCATGAGGTAATTCATCGTCACGACAACAAATCATCCGGGGCGCCTCTCCACATCGACGAGGCGCCCCGGTGTTTTAGTCTTAAAAAGGCTGTGAGGTATCAATTCATTTTACCCAGTGGTATCGACAATCCCACAAGGGCATTGCAACACTTCGTCTTGCTGCCAAAATACATGTAGTCGGTGCCCAAGAACAAGGGGCCTAACTTCATGGCCAGGCCCACCGAGGACCCACCACAACGCATGGGGGAATAGCTCAACGAGAAATCTAGCATACTCCTGGGATGGGCATTGACCGAGAAGGTCAGTTCTGCCCCTTCAGACAAGTGGGAAAAACGGTCGGTGAACAAGACACCCAGACTCAGTTTTTCTTTCATGATGTTGTACTGGCAGCCCAAGGCCATTGTCGAGGCCAGCGTGGTTGTGCGTGAGCGCTGCTCCTCGTCGGGGACCAACCTGAGCAAGTGCAGATTGATGGACTCGCCGCTGCCGATGAGGCCCGAAAAACGGCGAGGATCGCCCGGGTGGCTGCTGTCAAAAACCAGGCCCTCGGTATTGGCATGTGCCGTTTGAGTATTACCTTTAGACCAACTGATAAAACCTAAGTCGTTGATTGCCGCCGACAGTTCCAGGTTTTCGGTCACATTATAGGCAACACCCAAGTCGATTGCGGCACCCATACCTGCCACACCCATGTCCCTAGGTTTGAAACGCGCTCGCTCAATATACCCCCTATCGCCAATGACATAGTTCAAGCCTTGCACCGAACTCTGCAACTCGGCAGTGGCATCGATGGAGCCCGTTCCACGCACATAAAACAGTTCACTCAATCCAACCGATGTCCAAGCGATGTCCGACGGTACACCCTTAAGGTTTGACTGCACGACGGCATGATCCACCTTCAGGTTCAGGTTGCCCTGCCCGAGCAAGCCTTTCAAGCGTCCGCCCACCCGCAATCGGTCATTGATCTGGCGCGTATAACCCATGGCAATCTCGGTATAGGCCTCGAGGTTGAATTCGGCATCGCTCAAGTCCCTGCAGTAATCGCTGTAATCATTCTCATTATATCCCTTCATGTCGCGCATAAAGTCGAACACAGTTTTGGGAACCTCCACATAACCATTAGCCTTGACCCCGACGCTGAACGACATGAAGCCTTTACCGTGCCACCAACCGGCACCAATCAATTCGGCACCCGTGTTGGCCATTACCTTGTTGCGGTCGTTGAGCTTACCATTGAACTCCTGTGTGGTGTAGTAATCGTCATCTCCGCCGTTCTTGATGATATCAATGACATCGTCCACTCCCAGCACGTCGCTGTTAACCGATGCATTGGCGTGACCCACAACAGGCAGGTTGACATACCCCCGCTCGGGCACCAAAGCCGGGTTAAGCGCCATGCGATACTGCGCTCCCTCCATGAAATAGGATGTTCGCAGCACCTGACTGTGCAATGCACCGCATGTCAAGGCCAATGCCAGCACAACGAGGGTTCGCAGAATGTAATGTAAAGAGTCGTTCATCAAGAGGACTTTATTTATTGGATATGGTTGATTATCAGGATTATATGAATTCTAAAAAATTGGACATCGGTATGAATCCAATCAACTTCAACGCGACAAAAATACTGCTTTATTGCAAAAAAGCAAAAAATATGGAGACTAAAGGTTATAGATTAACGGATAATGATAAGTCGTAGCGTATCAGGGCGGATTAGCATGTCAAGCTTTACAATGACAATAAATCCATATTGTCTTCGCTTAATCGGAATTTTGCATTATCTTTGCAGTTTGTAATAAAAACATCACAAGAATTTGAACTAATGAGACAAGAAAATAAAAAACTGAATGTAGGCATCACTATCGGTGATACCAACGGTATCGGAATCGAGGTCATCATGAAGGCCGTGGGTGTTCCCGAAATGCTGGAGATGTGCACTCCCGTCATCTATGGTTCCAGCAAGATAGTGAGCTATCATCGCAACGCCTGCAACCTGCCGGGCTTCCAGATAAACCACACCAAAACTGCCGAGCAGTTAAAGGACAACATGCCCAACCTGGTCGAGTGCATCAATCAGGAGATAAAAGTGGAGTTGGGTCAACCCAGCAAACAGGCTGGTCTGGCTTCCTTCCTGTCACTGGAGGCAGCTGTCCAGGACCTCAAGGCAGGCCTTATCGACGTGCTGGTGACCGCTCCCATCAACAAGGACAACATCCAGAGCGACCAGTTCCATTTCCCGGGTCACACCGAGTATCTGCAAAGCGCTGCAGGCGATGGAGCCACCGCCCTGATGGTCATGTGTGCGCCAGTACTACGCATTGCGCTGGCCACCACCCACCTGCCGCTGGCACAAGTGCCCACCGCCTTGACGATTGAAGGCATCCGCGAGAAACTCAGGCTGTTCAACTCGTCGCTCAAGCGAGATTTCTTCATCGACGGGCCACGCATTGCCGTGCTGTCGCTCAATCCGCATGCCGGCGAGAACGGCATCCTGGGTACCGAAGAGCGCGACATCATCATTCCCGCCATCCAGTTGTCTAATGACGAGGACGGCGTTCAGTGCTTCGGTCCGTATGCGGCCGACGGCTTCTTCGGGGCACGCCACTACCGCCGCTTCGATGGCGTACTGGCCATGTATCATGATCAAGGCTTGGCACCGTTCAAGACCATCGCCATGGACGAGGGTGTCAACTTCACTGCCGGCCTGCCCATCGTGCGCACCAGCCCCGATCACGGCACAGGTTATGACATTGCCGGTCAAGGACTTGCGAACGAATCCTCGATTCGTCATGCCATCTATACCGCCATCGATGTGTACCGCAACCGTATCCGCTACGATGAGTCTCGCCAGAATCCCCTGCCCAAATTGTTCCAGGATCGTGGCCGCGACAACGTGAAACTCGATTTGACCAAGGGGGAATAGTTGAGGTTAGAGGTTAGACGGGGGTATCGGAAGATTGAGAGGCGAGGTTTTACGTCTCACGAATTGAAAACTTATAGATAAATGATAAAAGGAATCATCTTTGACTACGGCGGCACACTCGACAGCCGCGGTGTTCACTGGAGCGAGGTGCTGTGGCAGGGCTATCAACATGCTGATGTGCCTGTTGATAAGGAAACCTTCCGCACGGCATACGTCGAGGGAGAGCGTGCCCTGGCTCGCGAACGCATCATCCTGCCCCAAGACGATTTTCACGAGTTGCTGCGCAAAAAAGTAGCGCTTGAAATCAGCTACCTGCCACTGACTGTTGACGAAACCTGTCAAGAAGAGTGGGTAACCCGAATCGCCGACTATTGTGACGATGCTGCACGAGCCTGCATCGATGAGGCACGTCCCATGCTCGAGGAGTTGCAACAGCGATTCCCGATGATGCTGGTGAGCAACTTCTACGGCAACATCGATGAGGTGCTGCGCAGTTACGGCATCAGGCAGCTGTTCAAGGGCATCATCGAGAGCGCAGTTGTGGGAGTGCGCAAGCCCAACCCCACCCTGTTCAAGCTGGGCATCGACGCGCTTGAGCTAGAGCCGCACGAGGTGCTTGTGGTGGGCGACAGCCTGCGCAAGGACATCCAGCCCGCTGAGCAACTGGGCTGCCAAGTGCTGTGGCTCAAAGGCAAAGGCTGGACCGAAGACGAAGACAAACAGACCCATCCCCACACCATCACACGAGTCACCCAAGTGCTTGACTTCTTAAAGTGATGAGGTGCGAAACGTGCCGACTGCAAACCATGGGCCCAAAAACGAATAACTTATAAAACCAAGAATAATGAACTATGCAATAATCGCTGCGGGCGAAGGCTCGCGTCTTGCCCAAGAGGGCGTCGCTAAACCCAAACCCCTCGTTGAACTGCAAGGCGAACCGATGATCGGACGCCTGATCAACATCATGCTGCGATGCAATGCCGAGAGCATCAGCATCATCGTCAACGAACACATGAAAGAGGTAAGGGCCTATCTCGAGAGTCTGGAGTTGCCCGTTCCCCTGAATCTCGTGGTCAAGACCACCCCCAGTTCGATGCACAGCTTGTGGCACCTGAGTCGCGTGATTCCACAAGGCAAGTTCTGCCTCACCACGGTAGACACCATCTTCAAGGAACACGACTTCAAGGGTTACATCGACGCATTTGAAGTCGACGAGAGCCATGACGGCATGTGGGCCGTCACCCCGTTCGTCGATGACGAGAAGCCACTGTGGGTCGAGACCGACGAGCAGATGAACATTACCGCCTTCCGCGACAAGAAGTGGCCCGAAGCAAAATACGTCTCTGGCGGCGTCTATGCCATGACCGACAAAGCCTTTGCTGTGCTGGATGACTGCATCGAGCGCGACATCAGCCGCATGCGCAATTTCCAGCGGGCTCTTGTCGAGGCCGGTTTCAAGCTCCAAGCCTACAGTATCGACAAAATCGTCGACGTCGATCATGCTGACGACATCGTCACTGCCGAGGCTTTCTTGAGCGAATAATTTCAGGCAACCAAGACAGTTCAACCATCACCATTGTTTCCCGATTTCCATCGGGTTGAGAAAACAAAAAACTTGCGGGGTGTCCCTGGATGGGACACCCCGCAAGCGTTTTCATTCATGCGATAAAGCCGTTATCGCATAGGATAAGTTCAGAAGCGGATGCTGTTGCTCCTCCTCTGGATCTTTGCAGTCTGACTGTTGACCATGTTGATCAGAGTTGTCACATCAGAGATGTTGACAACACCATCGCCATTGACATCGGCACAAGTCGGGCAGATTCCGTTATCTGTACCCATAGCGTTGCTGATGAGCAAGGTCACGTCGGTGATGTTGACAGAATAATCGTGGTTGACATCACCCGGCGCATAGCCATGACCCGGTTCTAACAGGGTGACTTCCTGAGTGTTGCTCCAGTCGCTCTCGGTGCCATCGGCATAAACAGCTTTAACTCTGTAAACGAAGGTTCCGCCAGCAAAGAGGTCGTTAACGACATAGAACTTATCGGGCGTGATGCCGGTAATCAAGCGATAGGAGCCATCACCGGTCTCGCCAGCACGGAACATGGGACTGACAGCAGTAAACCTGGCAGTAGCTCCTGCAATCGGGAGATTGTTAGCCAACTTGAGCGAGGTCACGGTGTTCACCTCAAGGGTATAGCTTACCACATTGGCCTCGGGCGTTTCGTCGGTCCAATCGGCACGGAACGAAGTCGACGTGATGAATGCCTCATCGGCAGGAAGCATCACGGGAACCGACTTCAACAGTTCAGCAGTACCGCTCAGCGCCACAGTGACAGCCTCAGCGCCACCACCGCTCACGGTTACAGTCGCGTTGCTGGTACCGGCTACAGTGGGTGAATAGGTAACGGTCACAACAGCACCGGCTGCAGCTTCGCTGGCAGTGATGCTGGTCTTGTCGATGCGATAGATGCCGTTGCCATTGCTCAAACTGAGCGACAGATTTCCGCTCAAGTTGGTTCCGGTTACGGTGAACGTCTTCGTCACATTCTGACCAGTCGTGGCATTGAATGAGAGTGAAGTGGGATTTACAGTGATTGTGCGAACAGGTTCGGGAGCGACACCTGTCAAGGTCACGGTCTTGGACTCGGCAGCACCACCGCCGCTGATAGTAACCACAGCGTTGTGAGTGCCGCCAGCCGTGGGACGATAGGTCACAGTCACAGTGGCACCATTCTGCACGGCAGTCCTGGTGAGGTTGGTCTTGTCGATGGTGAACATGCTAGAATTCTCACCGCCGACCGACAGTTGTACCGAGGTACCGGATGTCAGGTTTGAACCCGATACAACGAAGGTCTGAGTAACGGACTGGCCTACTTCGGCATTGAACGACAATTCTGCAGGATTAACGTTGAGAGTGGGAACCCTGGCAGCAGTACCCGACAAGCTGACGGTCTTGGAATCAATAGCGACAGTCGACAAAGTGACAGTTCCGGTCTGGGTGCCACTGACAGTGGGAGCGTAGGTCACAGTCACCGTCTTGCCTTCAGCAGCCTCGGCAGGAGTGATTGTCGTGGGCGAAATACTATAAACTGAGCTTCCGCTCAGGCTGAGAGTCACGTCTCCGAGCAGATCGGTACCGGTTACGGTAAAGGTCTTGGTCACGGTTTCACCGACATTGGCAGTGAAAGTCAACGACTCGGGAGAAACGGTCAGTTCGGGCTGAGGAAGACCTGCTTCACCCAAGATGTATTTGATACCCTCCAGCGCATTGATCTTGCCATTGGGTCCAAAGTTCTTCTTGCTAGTATAGCTGTCATGGATTGCGGTATTGGCAAACACATCACGGACAGCGGCTGTGTTCAGCGTCTTGCCGGCATACTTGGCAGCCTGCAGATAGAGCGCGATGATACCTGCGGCACAAGGAGTCGACATCGATGTACCATCCATGTTGCCCAACGACGATGCACCATTATTATACACCAGATACAATCCGTAATCGGCCAATTGACTATTCATATAATTGCTGTCATAGTGGTTGATACCAGCGACAATCGTTGCACCGGGAGCGCAGATGTCAGGTTTGGCAACACCAGTGGGACCACTACCTGCAGCCTGATAGCTTGAGAAATAAGCGATGTCGTTTAACGTGTAATACAAGCTGTGGCTTGAACCGTTATAGTCCCTAACTGTGCGTTTGCTGGCGTAAGCACCCACCGAGATCACATTTTCACTGGCACATTCATCGCAAATGCTGCAATCGTCGGAACCGGCAACGAAGGTATAGCCATTGTAAGTTCCCGAAAATGTACCGAAGGCGTTATAACCCGACACATCCCAGCCGTCGATCACACATGAGCCGCTAGTGGGATATACACTCACTGCAAGCACATATTTTCTGTCGTTATAAGCCGATTTCTTGGACATCTGATTGAAAGACAGCTGAACATAGTATTTGCTGTTATAGCTATTCCTCGAGATGGTCACCTGAGGCGAGCGATCGAAGTAGGTGGTAATACCGCTCACGCTTGAAGTGCTGGATGTGATGGCGTTAGAAGTCCAAACAACACTGTTATCACTGGTGTTCACAACATGGAGTTTGCAGGCGAGAGTCTTGTTGGCCGTACGGGCATAGAACACGTCATAGCCCTGGTACATCCTGTTAAGATAGGTAGTACCATAGCCATTATACGGATAATAGCATCCATTGAGGACTGTAGAGAACGGGGTGCTTGACGAAGCTGTACCGCCGCTGTATTGCATGCCATAGTCGCCTCCGGCCTCATTTCCGGCAGCGCATACTATAATGTGATTGGGATTGTTGCCTGCATACTGGGCATAGGTCGACGCCAACTCACCAGTTCCGTCATGCGGACCGTTGTGCGTGCCAAGACTGATGCTGCAGACAGCGGGCATGTTCTGGCTGTCGGCATAGTCAAAGATGTACTTGATACCGTTAGCGATGTTGGTGTTGTACAGATAACTGCCACAACCAACGAGAACCAGGCTGGACTCGGGAGCCATACCGCCATACACAGTGGTGCCGACAGTAATCTCGCTACCAGCAGCAGTTGAACTGGTGTGGGTACCATGCGATTCGCCGCTGTCATCGGTCGTGGGGGAACTTGAAGTGATATTGGTGTAAGTAGTGAACGAACCTGCACCCCTGGCAATGTAAGCCCGCTTGATGCGCGTATTGCCATTGGCATCCTTGAACATGGTGTGCTGGAAGTCAATACCATCGTCAATAACACCGACTACTACACCCGTGCCCTTGAAGGCCTGAGGAAGACCGGCCGCGATGGCGTCAGAAGTGTAGTTGAGCACGTCATCGGTGTTGGTGTAATAACGGGCCCTGTCGGTCTTAATAGCAACCTTGCGGGCCACGTTCACCTCCAGAACCTCGGGAAGCTCGGCCACTTTCTCAATGATGTCAACAGGAATCATCGCGGTGACGAAACCGTTGAAACGCTCTTGAATTTCCACACCCATGCTCTCGAGCTTGGCAGTGCGGTTGGGATCGACATGAATAAACGCCGACACCATGTCAATGCCGTTGATGCGCTCGGCTGGAGCAATCAATCGCTCTACCGGCCTGGTGCGCAATAATGGGGCACGTGACGGCTGTGTGGGGCCAGCCACTTTCATATCCAGGGAAATCTTGCCGTCACGCTCAGCAATGAACAACTGAGTCGAGGCGGACAATTTCTCATTAATACCTGCAATGGCACTGATACTGATCATCAGAGCCATCGCACAAAACAATAAAACTTTCTTCATAAAAATTGTAGTTAATGATATAGTAAATTAAATGTGCAATTATTTTCAAAAAAGCGTGCAAATTTAATTACTATATTTCAATATCCCAAAAATATTCCACAAAAAAGCCTAAAAATCAAGCAAAAGGAATTATGCGCGATCCTCTATTCATTCCTTCAGCATCCCATACTCAGACACGCCTTCAATGCATTGACCAACAACAAGTGTTTGAGCGACATACCACATCTCGCAGGCTTCAAATGTTAAACGTCTTTCACTCATTTCTAAAAAAATGTTACATGAGCACAAGTGCTAAAAAACGGGCAAAAAACAACAAAAAAAAGGCAAAAATCAGACAAAAATCAAAGACGTAGCCTTAACAGTAATTAACTATTTTTTACTGCAATTTCGTAAAATCCTAGTGTTTCTTCATTCTATGGTCAATTTTTAACAAAAATAAACTGATTTTTTAGATTCATTTATATCTTTATTTGAAAAAAGGCTGTAAATTTGCGCCGTTTTTCCCACGTTGAATAATCCGTCTCAAGGATTGATTATCACAAAAGATGAAAACCATCAAAGAGAAGAAAAACAAGTTAACATTAAAATAAGAAGAAAAAATTATGGCAAAAGAAATCGTTAAGCCCGCTACCGGCAAGTTAGGTATCATGGTAGTAGGATTAGGTGCCGTGAGCACCACGTTCATGACTGGTGTGATGATGGCTCGCAAGGGTCTTGCAAAGCCCGTCGGCAGCATGACACAGTATGACAAGATTCGCGTAGGAACAGGCGAGAACAAGAAGTACTTACACTATAATGAGATCGTATCGATGCCCAGCCTCGATGACCTGGTGTTCGCAGCATGGGACGTATTCCCTGTTAACGCTTATGAGAGCGCCATCAATGCAGAGGTATTGAAGGAGAAGGACATTGAGCCCGTTAAGGACGAGTTGTTGAAGATCAAGCCCCTGAAGGCCGCTTTCGACAAGAACTACGCAAAGCGTCTTGACGGCGACAACGTTAAGCAGTGCAAGGATCGCTGGGACATGACCGAACAGGTACGTGAGGACATCCGCAACTTCAAGAAAGAGACTGGCGTTGACCGCGTTGTTGTTCTTTGGGCAGCATCGACCGAGATCTACGTCGAGCCCGACATGAAGTATCATGGCACCCTGGCAGCCCTGGAGCAGGCCATGAAGGACAATGTTGTTGACAAGATTGCTCCCTCGATGTGCTACGCTTATGCAGCGCTGGCCGAGGATTGCCCCTTCATCATGGGTGCTCCCAACACCACCGTCGACATCCCCGCCATGTGGGAGATGTCCGAGAAGACTAAAGTGCCCATCGCCGGTAAGGACTTCAAGACTGGCCAGACCCTGGTGAAGAGCGGTTTCGCTCCCATCATCGGCACCCGCATGCTCGGTCTGAGCGGTTGGTTCTCGACCAACATTCTGGGTAACCGCGACGGCCTCGTGCTCGACGAGCCCGCCAACTTCCGCACCAAGGAGGTGAGCAAGCTCTCGACCCTCGAGTCGATTCTCGTTGCCGAAGAGCAGCCCGACCTGTATAAGGACTACTTCCACAAGGTACGCATCAACTACTACCCGCCACGCAACGACAACAAGGAGGGCTGGGACAACATCGACATCTTCGGCTGGATGAACTATCCCATGCAGATCAAGATCAACTTCCTGTGCCGCGATTCTATTCTCGCCGCCCCGTTGTGCCTCGACCTGTGTCTGCTCATCGACCTGGCTCACCGTGCCGGTCGCTGGGGCACTCAGCGCTTCTTGAGCTTCTTCCTCAAGAGCCCGATGCACGACTACACCAAGAACGAGATCCCCGTTAACCACCTGTTCCAGCAGTATGTAATGCTGAAGAACTTCATGCGCGAGATGGGTGGCTATCCCGCCGACGAGGAAATCGATTAATCACAACAGCGACAAAACAATAACTGTCTATATCGGCATGAGGCGATTGCTCTCCAGCAGTTGCCTCATGTCTTTTTATACATTTTTGACATTCCTATTTCTTTTTTTTCTCAAATTATCATTTGTCAGTTCAATTCATTTGCAGTAAATTTGCAGCGAATTATGCACCAACGGCAGCCGATGCCACTAAAGCAGCATAATTTCAAGCACTTACAAAAGAATATAATTTAGCTTAGCATGCAACAGATAATTCAAGAAGACGTAATGGCCAAAGTGGCCGCCGAGGAGAAAAAGAAAAAACGGGCACGCACTGGCATCAAGTGGGACAGATTGTTCATGGCTTGTGCCTACAACTGGTACTGGTTTGTTCTGTCAATGATCCTATTTGCCTGCATCTCCTACCTTTATGCAAAGACACAGCCTCAATTCTATGTGGCCAAGTCCTCTATCCTGATCAGGTCCAAGGACAGCGCCCAGGGCACCCCGTCAATGACATTCAGCGACCTCGGCCTCAATACGGTGAACTACATTCCCAACGAGCCTTACAAACTCAGGTCATCGAGAATCATGGAGATTGTGGTCAACTCTCTTGGACTTAACGTCCAGTACTTCGGCCACATGTTCCTGCGCGACGTGAATATCTACAAAGATACTCCCGTCACCATCACTCCTCTCAAGGAAGTCACTCGAGGATTCACGGTCACCATCGTCCCCAAGAGCGAGGAAGAATACGAGTTCCAAGTGAACAACGGTCAATGGAAAAAGGCACATTTCGGTACCAAGGTGAATACCGAATTCGGCCCTATCGCCATCACTAAGACCGACAAGTTCAACGAAGGCCACATCGACTTCAATATCATTGTCAAGGTCAGCAATCCGAACGTTGTGGCACGCAGCCTTGCCAACTCACTGGTTGTTGAACTCGCCGATCAGCATAGTGACATTCTGAATCTTGCCATCCGCGGCCAGAATGCTCAGATGTGTGCCGACATCCTCAATGCCCTTGTAGTGGCATACAACCAGGAAGGCATCAACGACATGAACCAAGTGGCCCGCAGCACCGAGGCCTTTATCGCCGAACGTGTTGCTGACCTGTCCAAGGACTTGAGTGGCGTGGATAACGAGGTGGCCATCCTCACTGCCAATTCGGCCAACTCCCTCATGCTGGGTAACTCGGCGAACGCCATGCGCCAAATCGATCAGACAGAGAACACCAACCTCGAAATCAACTTGGCGGCCCAAATACGCAGCTTCATCGCCAACATGGGCCCCAATGAGCTCATTCCCGCCAACACGGGCATGAACAACGCCGGCATCTCCAGCCAGATCGATCAGTACAATATCGCGATGCAGGATTACCAGAAGATCTCGGCTTCTTCTAGCGCCGAGAACCCTGTGATGAAAGAGCTCTCCTCATCGCTCGCTTCACAAAAGAAGAATATCATCGCCAGTCTCGACAGCTACATCGCCACGCTGCGAACCAAGCAGAGCCAGGCACAGCGATTGCAGAGCGTAGCCCAGAGCAGCATGACGGCCAACCCGTCACACGAGAAAGCCATTACCGAGGTGACCCGCCAACAGAAGATCAAGGAGCAACTTTACCTCTACCTCCTCAACAAGCGCGAAGAGAACGCTCTGCAGATGGCTATCACCGAGCCCAACGCCAAGGTGATGGAGCCCGCCATTCCCAATCCTGTTCCTGTTTCAGCGCCTTTGACCCGTATCGTCCTCACCGGTATGATTATCGGCTTACTTATACCCGCGCTGGTACTCTACGGTGTATTCTGGTACTTCTCGCTTGACAAGACAATCCATACAAGACGTGAGGTTGAGGAAGTGTGCGATTTGCCCATCCTGGGTGAGTTGCCGGCCAAGAAAGCCAATGTCACTGGCGAGATTGTGGTTAACGAGACCTCTAACGACCGCATGAACGAGGCCTTCCGAATAGTGCGCAACAACCTTGACTTTGTCACGAACCAGAACAAACCCGATGGCGAGGGCACTGTCATCCAGTTCACTTCGACCATGTCTGGTGAAGGTAAGAGTTTTGTTGCGGTTAACTTGGCTTTGTCCTACACCTACATCAATAAGCGCGTCATCGTAGTCGACCTTGACTTGCGTAAAGGTAAATTCTCGGAGTATGTCGGCGTGCAGGACGGTAGAGGAGCTTCGGCCTACCTGTCAGGCAAAGAGACTGACCTGAACAAGGTCATCCACCGCGATGCTTTGCACGAGGGCTTCGACATCATCAGTGTCGGTGCTATTCCGCCCAACCCCACTGCACTGCTGTTGAGTGAGAACATGAGCAAGATGATTGATCAGCTCAAGAAAGAATACGACTATGTCATCCTTGATACTGTGCCTTACAACCTGATCGCCGATGCTGCTGTCGTCAACCGTTTTGCCGACCTCACCATCTATGTCATCCGTGACGGCAAGGTTGAACAACAGTACATGTATGAGCTCGAGCGTCTGGCCGATGAGCGCAAGATCAAGAACCTAACCATCCTCATCAACGATATCAAGGTGAGCAAGACGCGTTACAACTACTCTTACGCTTACGGTTATGGTAAGGGCTACGGTTACGGTTACGGATATGGCTACGGATATGGTTACGGCGGCGATAGCGGCGGTTACTATATCGATGACACACCCAAGGATCGCGAGAAGCCCATCAAAGGATAACAACTATTGATCATTCTGCATTCGGGTTTCACATGACTTGTGGAACCCGAATGCATCTTAAAAACAACTCATCAACATATGAAAATTGCGGTTGTAGGCACTGGATATGTAGGACTTGTCACCGGCACCTGTTTCAGTGAAATGGGTGTGCATGTGACCTGCGTCGATGTCGACAAACAGAAGATTGACTCCTTGAACAAGGGCCTGATTCCCATCTATGAACCTGGACTGGAGACATTGGTCAACAAGAACCGCAAGTCGGGCAGACTGCGCTTCACTACAAGTCTTCAAGACGTCATCAACGAGGTGGACATCATCTTCAGCGCCGTCGGCACCCCACCCGACGAAGATGGCAGCGCCGACTTGAAGTACGTTCTTGATGTTGCCCGCACCATCGGACAGCACATCAACCGCTATGTGCTGGTAGTGACCAAGAGCACGGTTCCTGTCGGCACCGCCACCAAGGTCAAGGAGGTCATCAATCAAGAGTTGCGCCAGCGCGGTGTGGACATCCCCTTCGACGTGGCCAGCAACCCTGAGTTCCTGAAAGAAGGCAATGCTGTCAAGGACTTCACGAGCCCCGACCGTGTGGTTGTGGGTGTTGAAAGCGAAAGGGCCCGTAAACTGATGGCTCGCCTCTACAAGCCCTTCATGATCGTGAGCGATAGACTCATTTTCACCGACATTCCGTCGGCCGAGATGATCAAGTATGCTGCCAACTCGATGCTGGCTACCCGCATCAGTTTCATGAACGATATCGCCAACCTGTGTGAACTGGTGGGCGCCGACGTGAACATGGTGCGCAAGGGCATAGGCAGCGACACCCGCATCGGCAAGAAATTCCTGTATGCAGGCTGCGGTTACGGTGGCTCCTGTTTCCCGAAGGACGTCAAGGCCTTGATCAAAACGGCGGCCGACCACGGTTATCCCATGCGTGTCCTGCAGGCAGTTGAGGAGGTCAATGCCGACCAGAAGCTTGTCCTCTACCGCAAAATCGTGAACTGCTATGGTGGCGATGAGGCCCAGCTCCAGGGCAAGAAAGTCGCTATCTGGGGCCTTTCGTTTAAGCCCGAGACCGATGATATGCGCGAAGCGCCGTCTCTCGTCCTCATCGACCTGCTGCTCAAGGCAGGAGCGCGAGTCAAGGTCTATGACCCCGTTGCGATGGATGAATGCCGACGCCGCATCGGCGACAAGGTGGACTACGCCACCGACATGTATGATGCTGCCGATGGTGCCGACGCCCTGATGCTGGTGACTGAGTGGAAAGAACTGCGAATGCCCAACATGGAAACCCTGCAAAGCAAAATGGCAGGCCGTCTTATCCTTGACGGTCGCAACATCCTTGACGGTGAGGAACTGCGACAGGCAGGGTTTGAATACCACTGCATCGGTAAATAATCCTTCCCTACAATAAACGACAGAGCGGCTGTTTCTTCCCGAACACAGCCGCTCTGTTGTTATTGATTATTGACAAGCGGTCACTTCACCACCACCTTGCGGGAAGCAGTGTCTGAGGCCACGACATAAATGCCCTTTGGCAAGGTGACATTGGTCTCACCCACGGCATTCAAGGCCTTGACACAATTGCCATCAAAGTCATAGACTTCCAATTGTTCACCGGCAGGATTCTCCAAGAGGATACCGCCATCGACAGGCACAGCGTCCCAACCATGTCCCATCACTGACGATCTTGAAGCCATGATCATGTTGATGAGCATCGTCACATCGGTGACATTCACCGAACCATCGTCAGACAGATCGGCTGCATCAATGCTGATTTGACCAGAGCTTCCACCCAACAGATAATTCACCAGTGCCGTCACATCGGTTACATTCACCGTGCCATCCATGTTCACGTCACCAGCCATCGGAGTGACAACGCCAGTGACATCAGCATAGGCATTCACGAGACTTGTCGAAGCCGTGACGGTACCTTGATACTCACCTATCGTGCCTGTGTCGGCCAATCGCACATAGAACACCTCGCCCGATGCATCCAGCGTGAGCGAATTCTTCCAAGTTCGCATGTTGAGACTCAACTGGAACTCATCGCTCACGGTCAATGTGATGGCTTCATCATTGTTCTCGGCCACAACAGTACCAGTCACAAAAGATGATGTGTTGCCCTGAACAGCAGTGATTTGTGCTAAAGGACTGATGGTGATGACGGGCTCGGGAGCTACTGCGGGATTGCTGGTAATGGCAATGTCATCGATGTTGAGGCGTGCGCCAGCGGTTTGAGCAATCTTGAAGCGCACATTGCCCGTCACATTCAAGTTAAAGATGAACTGCTGCCAGGTCAACGTGGGCGAACAGGTTCCTACGGCCGTCCAGGTGCTCCCGCCGTTGGTACTATAGAGCACTTGCAGGGTGGGATTGGCTTCACTGTTGCTCCACTTGGCGGCATAGAACGAGATCTTGCTGGCACCGTCGGTGACGTCCTCAGCCATCTCGATATAGGAATTGTTATTCTTGCCATATCGACAACTCATCTGGCCATTGCTGTGCTCGTCACCCGAATAGAGACCCACGTTGCTGGCATTCCAACTGAAAGCATGGCCTTGAAGCGATGTTGCGGTATAATTGCCGGTGGCCGTACAGCCCTCCCAGGTCTCGATGATTTCGGTTGTTTCTCCGCCGCTACCGCCAGGGTTGTAGTTTGCTGTCAGGGTAACGCTGTTTGACACTTCGGAGCTGCTTAAGGTCAATCGACCCGTGGCGTTGGTTGCGGTGCCGTTATAGGTCACGGTGATTGTTGTGCCGTTATTGACGGCAGCGGCAGTCAGGGTTGTCGGTGAAACCGAGAAGCCAGTCCCCGTGACAGCCACCGTCACCGATTTCGTCAGATACACACCCTTGACCGTAATCGACTTGCTCACGCCATTACCCGTGTTGGTGCCCACGTTGATCGTTGAGCCGTTTGTGGGGGATGAGATAACCGGATCGGTCGATGCGCTACCTGTCCATGCCGTGCCTGTTCTGTTGCCCCAGAGGAACTCAGCCAACTCGGGATGGTCGATAAACGGGTTGCGGTTGTGTTGGATGCCATACACCGCCTCGTTGCGGTTTGATTCCAGCGTGCTAACGGGGTCGTTGCGGTGCCATTCCAGCAGTTGGCTGATAGCCCAAGGCGTCAGGTGCTTGTAGGAACTGTTGATGAACACGACATTGCCGTTATCCTGGGTCCATGAGCCTACACGGTCCATGTAGCGAATCACCATATAGAAATAGGTACGCGCGAAGTCGCCCTTGTACTCGTCGGCAACCTCAAACACGGTACCCGAATAACCACTGTGGGTGCAGCTGCCCAGCTTGCCTGTTCCCCTGGCCGAACCGTTTGCACAGTCGCCGAAGGGATAGTTTCCTCGCTCGGCATTCACCCATCCGTCAACAGGATAAATGTGGAACAAATCGGAGTACATCGTGTCAGCATCCTCTTTTCCTCCACCCCACCAGCTGTTGGGTACCGAGTGCTCACGGTTATAGCAGTCGCCGATGCTGTTGTAGACGCCGCATTGGCCAGTCTGATAAGTGTACTGCACGTCGGAGTAACGGTCGATGATGATACCATTGCTGCAGTCGGTCGTCTCGAACCTTGGCCACAAGTTCCTGTAATAGACTTCATAATGGTTTCTGATCTTCTGGTGCAGGGACAGCATCAGTTGCTGGTCGCTCTTGCCCAAGGCGGTGTTGTAGTAGCCGCTGGGAATCGCGGCCGTTGCCTGCAGGCCTAATAACACGGTAACGGCCAGCATGAGGTAATGTAGATTCTTTCTCATTTTCATCGAAGTTTATAATATTGAATAGATATGATGTCGACAGAAGATTTGCAAAATTACTAAAAAAACCTTGAAAATGCAGTTTTTAAAGAATAATGTGTACAAAACGCTTGTGTATCAGGATTTTTTTGTACCTTTGCAGTCGCGCTTTTCGGGAACGAGTCCGGAAAGGCTGTTTAACTAACTTATTATTAACAATTTAAATGAGCGAAGAATTAAAAAATTCTCCAATCGCCGATTTCGATTGGGACGCCTATGAGAAAGGCGAGACCAAAAGAGACAAATCTTTTGAAGAACTGGAAAAAACCTACGACAAGTCCCTGAACGCATTTCAGGAGAACGAAGTGACCGAAGGTACTGTTATCTCGATTAACAAGCGCGAGGTAGTGGTTAACATCGGTGCCAAGTCGGACGGCATCATTCCTGTTAGCGAATTCCGTTACAACCCCGACCTCAAGGTAGGTGACACTGTTGAAGTGTATGTCGAGAACCGTGAGGACAAGAAGGGTCAGCTCGTGCTGTCGCACCGCAAGGCTCGTCAGGCCAAGAGCTGGGATCGCGTTAACGAAGCGCTTGAGAAAGACGAAATCATCAAGGGTTACATCAAGTGCCGCACTAAGGGTGGTATGATTGTCGATGTATTCGGCATCGAGGCCTTCCTGCCCGGTTCACAGATCGATGTTCGCCCCATCCGCAACTATGATGATTACGTTGACAAAACGATGGAGTTCAAGATCGTGAAGATCAACCAGGACTTCCGCAATGTTGTTGTTTCGCACAAGGCCCTCATCGAGGCCGAGCTCGAACAGCAGAAGAAAGAGATCATGTCCAAGCTCGAGAAGGGTCAGGTACTCGAGGGTACCGTCAAGAACATCACCAACTACGGTGTGTTCATCGACCTGGGTGGCGTGGACGGTCTGATTCACATCACCGACCTGTCGTGGGGCCGTGTAAACAACCCCGCCGACATTGTTCAACCCGAGCAGAAGCTGAATGTTGTCATCCTCGACTTCAATGAGGAGAAGAACCGCATCGCTCTGGGTCTGAAGCAACTGCAGCCGCATCCCTGGGATGCTCTGGATCCCGACCTCAAGGTTGGTGACCACATCAAGGGTAAGGTTGTCGTTATGTACGACTACGGTGCATTCGTTGAGGTTGCCCCCGGTGTTGAGGGCCTGATTCACGTTAGTGAGATGAGCTGGTCGCAGCGTCTGCGTCCCGCCCAGGACTTCATGAAGGTGGGTGACGAGGTCGAGGCCGTTATCCTGGCTCTGGACCGCGAGGACCGCAAGATGTCGCTTGGTGTTAAGCAGCTCACCAACGATCCTTGGGATACCATCGAGGAGAAGTACCCCGTTGGCTCGAAGCACACCGCCAAGGTGCGCAACTTCACCAACTTCGGTATCTTCGTTGAGATGGAAGAGGGCGTTGAAGGTCTTATCCACATCAGCGACCTTTCCTGGACCAAGAAGATCAAACACCCGAGCGAGTTCACTAAGGTTGAGGCTCCCATCGACGTTGTCGTTCTCGACATCGACAAGGAGAATCGTCGCCTGAGCCTGGGCCACAAGCAGCTCGAGGAGAATCCTTGGGAGACCTATGAGACCATCTTCACCAAGGGTAGCGTGCACGAGGGTACTATCAGCGAGCTCACCGAGCGTGGTGGCCAGATTCGTCTGGATCCCTACGGTGTTGAAGGCTTTGCTACTCCCAAGCACCTGACCAAGGAAGACGGTACCACCGCCAAGCAGGGCGAGACCTTGATGTTCAAGGTTATCGACTTCAACAAGGACAGCAAGCACATCATCCTGTCTCACAGCCGCATCTTCGAGGATGAGCAGCGCAGCGAGGCCCGCAAGGCCCGTCGTCAGGCTGCCGCCGCTAAGCCCGCTGCCGAGGAAGCTCCCGCCGCTCCCCAGGTCGAGAAGACCACCCTGGGCGACGTGACCAACCTGGCCGCTCTCAAGGCTCAGCTCGAGAAGAACGAGGGTAAGGACGAGGCTCCCAAGACCGAGGAGTAATTCCCCGCGATTGGCAGTAACTGCCTGCTCAACCCTGCGTTGACAATCAACATGCCGACATTCCATCACGGGATGCCGGCATTTGTTTTGCGCTCAATTCTACTTGATAAACAAACTATAATTGAAAATCTGAATGATTTCACGCCCGAAGGGCGGTCATAATTCCAGTAGATGAATTATGACACACTCTATTTATTTGTGGCAGTGAGGCGCAGGGAATTGAAGACACACAGCAGGGCGACGCCCACGTCGGCAAAGACGGCTTCCCACAGGTTGGCCACGCCCAGCACACCCAGCAACATCACCAGCACCTTGACAGCGATGGCAAAGGTGATGTTCTGCATCACGATGCTACGTGTACGCTTGCCCAGAGTCACGGCATCGGCAACGCGTGAAGGCTGATCGGTCTGGATGACAACATCAGCTGTCTCGATGGCCATGTCACTGCCCATTGCCCCCATAGCTATCCCTACATCGCTCATCGCCAGCACAGGAGCGTCGTTGATGCCGTCGCCCACAAAGGCCACCGAATCCCCTTTCCCGACCGAAGTCAAGCGCTCAATGTGATTGACTTTGTCTTGAGGGAGCAGGTCGCCATGGGCTTCGTCAATACTCAAGTCTCGCGCCACTTGATCGACAAGCGGCTGCCTGTCGCCCGAGAGCATGATGGTCTTGATTCCCTGGCCATGCAGGTCATCGATTGCCTGTCGTGCATCTTCCTTGGGCACATCCCTCAGCAGGATATGTCCCGCATACCGCCCGGCGGCAGCCACGACAACCATCGTCTCGGCTACCACGTTCAACGCATCGGGATATGCCACGCCCTCATGCTCGAGCAGGCGCGTCGTGCCCACAAGCCACGACTTGCCGTCCACAACGGCACTCAATCCGTATCCGACGATATTCTTCATGTCTTCAACCGCCGCTCGGGCCGGAGCATGATAACTGAGAATGGCGCGTGCAATGGGATGAGTGCTGTCCTGCTCGATGGCCGACACGATAGCAACCTGTTCATCGGTCAACCCGACGATTTGGCTCACGGCAAACTGTCCCGTGGTCAACGTACCGGTCTTGTCAAATACCACTGTCGTCAACCTCGACACGGCATCAAGATAGTTGCTGCCCTTGAAAAGAATGCCACGACGCGAGGCGGCACCGATACCGGCATAATAGCTCAACGGGATGCTGATGACAAGTGCACAGGGGCACGAAATGACGAGGAAAACAAGTGCCCGATGAAGCCAATCGGCAAACACATAAGTGAACGACGGCGCCACGATTGAACACAGCCACGGCAGTGCAACCACCATCGCAGCCAGGGCAACGACGACAGGCGTATAGACTCTGGCAAAACGATGAATGAACAACTCGGCAGGAGCCTTGCGGTCGGCAGCCTCCTCGACCATGTGCATAATGCGCGACACGGCACTCTCGCCGGCAGGGCGCACCGCCTTGAGGCGCACAACGCTGTCACTGGCAATCATACCAGCCAGCACCTCGTCACCGTCCTCGATGACACGCGGTACGCTCTCTCCTGTCAAAGCTGCGGTATCAAATGCCGCAGCCTGTTCCATGAGCACTCCGTCAACAGGCACACGTTCACCGGGTTTTACCTCAATGACGTCGCCCACCTTGACTACAGCGGGATCGACCGTCTCGCGATGGTCACCACTCACGATGACGGCATGGTCGGGCCTGAAAGCTATCAACGACTTGATGTTGCCTCTCGCATGACTCACGGCATGATCCTGCAACATCTCACCGATGCAGTACAATGCCATCACCGCCACAGCCTCAGGGTATTCCCCGATGACAAATGCGCCGATGCTGGCTACACTCATCAGCATGAACTCACTGAAGATTTCGCGCTCACGGGCCGCTTCAACGGCTTCCATCAACACACCCCATCCAGTCGGCAACCAAGCCACGACATACCACAGGAGCCTTACCCAACCGTTCTGAAACCAGTTGACTCCAGTTGCGCTCAATATAATTCCCGTCACCAGCAACACCAGCGACAATGCGGGCCGCCACCAGCTGGCAGACTCGTCGTGCTCGTGTTGTGAATCATGATTATGGTCGTGATGATGTTCCATATTCTCGTCCTCCATTTTTATTCTGGTGGCAAAGATACAGCCAAACGCCTTGCAACCGGGTTGCAAAGTACATGGAGGACTATAGTGGATAGTGTTTGGTTAATCAGTATAACAGACGGGCGATGCGCGCCGAACCACGCTTTCCCGAGGCGATGCGCGCAAACAGACGACGCGTCACGGGAGCGACAATCCAGCGCCAGTGACGGTTGTTGTGATAACTGTTTTCCAGGGCTTGATAGGCTTGACGACACAGCGGCTTGGCAAGGTCGCTGCAGCCTTCACGCTCATATTGGGCCGCAAGCACCATGCGGCGGTATTCCAGCAGGCGCATGAAGCGTTGCTTGTGCGTAGACTTGAGGTTGGAGCTCAAAATCTCGTTTCTCATGATGTCGATGACGCGTTCCCACTGCCCATGGCGGCTATGGAACTCGGTGCCCGTAATCGAGTCGGCTCCGTTGTGATTGATAGTGACACGTGACGGTACACCCAGATAGGCTACACGGGGAGAGGCCAACAGCAAACGCAGTCCCAATTCCCAATCATTCCAGCCCGGCAATTCAATATTCCAGCCGTCGGTCGAGGCAAAGAACTCGCGCCTGACGGCATAGCGTTGAGTCGCCAGTTGTCCGTGCAGGATGTGATTGGCAAACAAATCTCCACGGTGGAACGGCGCCCTGCGGCGACTGTCATCGGGAAACACCAGCGTAGAGCGTGCGCTGATCAGGTCCAGCGTCTTGCCTTTTTTGCTGGCTCGCTCGATGACCTTCACATACGACTCCACAAGATCATCGGCCATGATGTCGTCACTGTCGAAGAACAATACCCACTCTCCTGTCGCGTGCTCAAAGCCACGGTTGCGGGCGGCTCCCGCGGTGTGGTGTTCCTCGCGGGTGATTACAATGTCAATGCTCGGGTGTTCCTTCTTGAACGTCTCGAGCACTTGAAGTGTGTCATCGGTGCTGAAGTTGTCCACCAGCACCAGCTGCAGCGGGCGATAGGTCTGGGCAACGACACTGTTCAGCGTGTCAACGACAATAGACGCGCGATTATAGACGGGTATGATGATCGAAACTTGCATGAAATCGACTTTTTCGGGGTAAAGATACTACTTTTTTGATTAAGTGCAAAATTTGCTCTAATTTTGCATTCGCAATGAAGATACTATTCGCTGGTGACGCCAGCAACATGCACAATACCCTGGCCCGGGAACTGAGACGAATGGGCCACGAGGCGATAGTGGCATCCGACGGTTCCCGCTGGATGAACACTGGCCGTGACATCAACTTGGAGCGCAAACCCGGAAAGTTGGGAGCGCTGAATTACCTGATGAAGATTCGTCGTGCCCTGCCGCAGATGACGGGTTTTGACATCGTCGAGATCGCTTCTCCCATCTTCTTGAGACTGAAACCTCACCGCATCGCCAAGGTGTTTGACTACCTCAAGCAGAACAACCGCAGGATGGTGCTCTCGGCATTGGCGACCGACATGGTCTATTACGATGCCTGCCACGACGGACACACCTTTCGCTACAGCGACTACATGCTGGGCAACGAGCCCTCACCCTACGTGGGGTCGAGCGAATACATCGCCCAGCAGCAGGACAACTGGAAAGAACCTTTCATGCGCGAGCACAGCGACCACATCCTGGCCGGCATCGACGGTGCCGTGACCTGCCTGTACGAGTACTATGCCGCCTACAAGCCTCTGCTGGGCGACCGTGTCGTCTATGCCGGTCTGCCCATCGACACCGAGGCGCTTGAATTCCGCCCCTTGAACGAGGCTCCGTCCAAGGTCCGCTTGTTCATCGGCATCCAGCGCGACCGCCATGTCATCAAGGGAACCGACCGCCTGCTGGCAGCCATGAAGCGTGTCCATGACCGCTACCCCGGCATCACCGAGCTCGAGGTCGTGGAGAATCTCCCCTACGACGAATACATCGCCCGCATGCGTGATTCACACGTCATCCTCGACCAGCTCTACAGCTACACTCCCGCGACCAATGCCCTCATCGCCATGGCTCAAGGCTTAGTGGCCGTCTCGGGAGCCGAGCCCGAATACTACGACCTCATCGGCGAGACCGTGAACAAACCCGTCATCAACGTGTCACCCCTTGTCGAGGGAGATATAGACCACAAGCTGTCGTGGCTCATCGAGCACCGCGACCAGCTGCCCCAGATGGCACGTGCCAGCCGCGCCTTTGTTGAGAAACATAACGCCGCTCACATCGTGGCACAGCGCTACCTCGACTTCTGGAACAGTTTGCTGCAACCCCAGGAATAGGGTCATCGACATCTAACCATCTCCACAGTAAACAACGGCGGAACCTCGATTTGAGATTCCGCCGTTTCCTTGTTCCTGATATTAAACACGTTTTACATGTACTTGGCCACAGCCGCCTTGAGTTGTGTAGCATCCTCGACACGCTCGACAATCTCGCCACCGCGAATAATGAACGATGTGGGAATGCCGCTCAAGTTATAGGTGCCCACATTGGCCGAATTGATATTCAACGGATCTAACACCGTGATCCAAGGCAGGTTCTTGGCTGCTTCACGCCACACCACGTTGTCCTGATCCAGGCTGACCTGATAGATGGCCAGACCGTGACCGTTGTACTTCTGGTAGATGTCGTTGAGCAACTTGTTGAGTTGGGGAGAGAACTCGGCTGCATAGGCCGTGAAATTGAGGACGACAACGCGATTGCGCGAAGCCACATCCACAAGGCTGTACTCCTTGCCGGTGTAGTCCTGCAACTTGATATCGATGATGGAAGCCACCTCGGCATAAACAGTGTCGGACGAGGCCTGGACAACACGACGGCGACGCTGACCGTCGAGCAGCACGTTCTTCAGGTACTCGGAACGGGGATCATCGGGCCTGAAGGAGTTGAATGCATTGGCCACGGCGCCGATAAAGCGCAGGTCACTGTCGTTCATCGGGTCGAACAGGGGCTTGCCGTCGATGTACTTGTTGATGGTGTAGTAGGCCACGATGCTGGCAGGATCGGCGGCGATTTGGCGCGCCAATTTGTCCTTCCAAGCCTGACGCTCGGCCTCGGTGCCCTTGCCGCCGGCAAATTGCATCGCCTCCTTGTCAATCTTCATCACCTGCTCGGCGTGCTCGCTGCCGCTGACGGTGAAATCACTGGCAAAGTTAGGCAACTTGGCAGTAATGGTTAGGTGGTCAAGGCTGTCGATCGGGAAGCAGATGGTCTGGTCGTTCAAGCGCAACTGGAAAATGCTGGGCACCTCGGGCGCCTCGGCACTGATGCTGAACTTGCCGTCCTTGCTCACTTTCACGCTATCGATAATGAACCACTCGCCGTTGCTCGACTGCTCGAGTATAAGGGTTGTCGTGTCGGAAGCGCCCTCCAGCGTTCCGTCGATATGGAATTTGTTGCCGTTACATGCCGTCAGCGCGACAATGGCAATCATCATCAAGAAAAACTTCTTCATTGTTGTATTCTTTCGTTTTCTGTTTTAAAAAAGCGGTGCAAAATTACACTTTTTTTCTTACACTGCAAAATAGGTGCCCTACCCCTTGAATCGGCAGAAAACTGACAGGACCATGACACGCGCTCTTCGTGCCGCAAATGCAACCGATTGCATCGTTTTTTTCTCATTTATTTGGGCTCTTGGTTTTGGGCTTTGGGGATATAATTCATAATTTTGGAGCAAAATTATTATCCTAAGTATAACCAAAATTGTTGACAAAAATGAAAAATCGAAACTTCAACATTAGATTTTGCCTGTCGTTGTTGATAGCCGTCATGGCTGTACAACAGATGTGGGCGGCGTTTGTGGGTCCACGCACCGACTTTCGCGACGAGAGCATTTATTTTGTGATCACCACGCGCTTCTATGACGGCGACCCGGGCAACAACGCACAGTGCTGGGACGGCGCCAATGCCAATCATGGCGACCCGGGCTGGCGCGGCGACTTCAAGGGTCTGATCGAGAAGTTGGACTATATCAAGGCCTTGGGATTCACGGCGATCTGGGTCACCCCGATTGTCGAGAACGCGTCGGGCCTGGACTATCACGGCTACCATGCCTTTAACTTCTCACGTGTGGACCACCGCTACGAGAGCGGTGACACGACATTCCAGACGCTCATCGACGAGGCGCATGCCCGCGGCATGAAAATCCTGCTTGACGTGGTGCTGAACCACACGGGAAACTTCGGCGAGGAACACCTGTGCAAACTGTTCACGCGCGACTGGAACGCCAATCAGTTCAAAATCGACGAGTGCATGCTGCCCTACACCACCGACTCGGTGGGTGGTCGTCTGCCGACCAACTACAACAACCTGCCGGCGGGTCAGCAGTATGACAACCGACTGAAGCAGATGAAGAACACCGACAACCAGAACCACGACATCCACAACTACTGGCATCACTTCGGTCAGTTCAACTGGGATGACAACACGCGCTGGTGGGCGCAAATCGCCGGCGACTGTGTGGACCTGAACACCGAGAATCCCGCGGTGGCCGATTACCTGATCAACTGCTACGGCTCATTCATCAAGATGGGTGTTGACGGTTTCCGCATCGACACGGGAGGCCACATCTCGCGCCTGACATTCAACAAAATCTACATCCCCGCATTCAAGGCCCTCGGCGAGCAGTACAAGAGCAAGCGGTTGAACCAGGCCGACTTCTTCATGTGCACCGAGGTGTGTGCCCGCTATCAGGGCAGCGTCACCTACCGCAACCAGCCTGCCTTGTCGCCCTATTTCTATACCTGGGCCGAGAACAAGAACTACAGCTGGAACAATGATGCCACGTATTGGGACAACATAGCCATCTATGAGAGCACCGACCTGAGTTCGCTCGCCAACATCGGCTCCTGCCAGCAGATGTATGCCGACAACAACACGGAGACCAGCAGCGCCATGCCCACGTCGAGCAATGCCGTACTCAACGGCAACAACTACCATGCTCCCGACGTGAGCCGCGCTTCGGGACTGAACGTCATCGACTTTCCCGTCCATTACTCGTTCCACAACATCGCCAGCGTGTGGAACCTGGCCATCAACGGCGACAAGTACTACAACGACGCGACCTACAACGTCGTGTATGTCGACAGCCATGACTACAGCCCCGGTCCTAACGACAACATCCGCTTCAACGAGGGTACACAACAATGGGCCGAGAACCTGAGCCTGATGTTCACCTTCCGCGGCATCCCGTGCCTGTACTACGGCAGCGAGGTGGAGTTCAAGGCCGGCAAGACCATCGACCCAGGTGGCAACGGTTCGCTCAAGGACAGCGGTCGCGCCTATTACGGTGGCTACATCAAGGGCGACGTGACGGCAAGCGACTTCGGTGTGGCCAGCGGTGCCAACGGCAACCTCGCTGCCACGATGAGCAAGCCGCTGGTGAAGCACCTGCAGCGCCTGAACCGCATCCGCCAGGCTGTGCCTGCCCTGCGCAAGGGACAGTACAGTACAACGGGTTGCTCGTCAAGCGGCGGCTATGCCTTCAAGCGCCGTTACACCGACGACACGACCGACAGCTACGTGCTGGTGACCATCAACGGCTCCGCCACCTTCACGGGCGTGCTCAACGGCACCTATACCGACTGCGTGACGGGAGACGTCAAGACCGTGACCAACGGCACCCTCACCACCACGTCGTGCAGCGGCAAGGGAAACATGAGAATCTATGTGCTTTCAACAAACCTCACCCCGGCTCCCGGCAAAATCGGTGAGGACGGTCCCTACCTGTACACCAGCAGCGCCAATGCCGGCACCGTGCTGAACTACGACGGCACCCAGGAAGAGCTGTCGAGCAACGACGGTGAGGGCAACGGCACCTCGCCCGTCACGCCCCCGCTCGGGGTGTACGAGCCCAGCTGCGAGGAGGACGACATGAGCGTGTTCCTCGAGACCGCCAACAGCGTGAGCAAGGTGACCACATGGGTTTGGAACAGCAGCACCAACTACACCGGCGGTTCATGGCCCGGCCAGTCGATGACGTTGATGGGTACCACCCAAGACGGCACGAGAAAAATATGGAAGTGGACCTATGAGGGCACCAACAGCGGTGAACCCACGGGCATCATCTTTGTCACCGACGGCCAGCAGACAAGTGATCTGACTTTCCGCAACCACGGCTACTACATCGACGGCACGTGGCACCACGAGGTGACCAACTACACCTCGCCCGCGCCCACCTTAACCATCGACAAGGCAAGCGGCCAGTATCAGGGCAGCGTGCGCGTCACCATCACGGCCAGCGAGAGCGACGCCGTCATCGTCTATACGACCAACGGCACCACGCCCACAGCCAATAGCGCTCAAGCCACAGGCCAAGTGACGCTCACCTTCACCGACAACACCGTGCTCACGGCGGGCGTCCTCTACGAGGGTAAGGTGCGTAATGTGGTGCAGCGCGAATACATCTTCCACGGCTTTGTGCCTTATACTGCCACCGTCTATGTCAAGGATCCGACCGTGGCGCCCAACAACTGGAGCAGCGTTTGGATCTATGCCTGGGACAGCACGGGCGCCATCAATGACACCTGGCCCGGCGTGCAGACCACGGCCACCAAGGTGGTGCAAGGGCAACGGTTCTATTACCGCACCTTCGACATCGGCAGCGAGGATTATGCCTTCAACGTCGTGCTCAGCCAGGGCGATAACCAGCACCAGAGCGTTGACGTGACCGGTATCAACAAGGACATCTACCTCGAAATCACCTCAACCACCAACAAATACACCGTCCAGGACATCACCGACCAGTACAGTCATCTCGAGGGTGACGTGAACGGTGACGGCGAGGTGAACATCGGAGATGTGACGGCCTTGATCAACATCGTGCTGACGAGCAACAGCCAGTTCTATGACGAGGATGCCGACGTGAACGGCGACCATGAGGTGAACATCGGCGATGTAACTGCGCTGATCAACATTATCCTCAAGGCCTAAAATGAGAAAAAATACAAAAAACTTACTGTTTTAATATTTTTTAACGATTTTATTAGCGTCTGAGAACAATTCTGGCAGTAATTTTGCAACGCATTTTTTGGGTAATAATTTTTTTCATAAGGTAAAGATTTAAGAGATTGAAAAGACTCGCCGTGATGGCGAGTCTTTTCAGTTTTTTGGAAATCCTCTCAAATCACATCCTATTAATAAGTTCTCATTGTTCTCGCTTAATCGGATTTTTACACTACCTTTGCCCTCAGAAAGAATCAACAGATAATGGCCACTAAGGACTAAACCACATGACTAAGAAGGAATTAAGACAGCAAATCAAGCAATTGAAGGCGATGACACCACTGGCGATGCGCCAGGTGGAAGCCGATATGGTGTTCAATACCGTGAAAGCGATGCCTGTGTGGCAACAGGCGCAACACATCCTGTGCTACTGGTCATTGCCCGATGAACTGCCCACCCACGAAACGGTGAACCGCTGGCTGGCCGAGGGCAAGAGCATCTACCTGCCGCGCGTGGTGGGCGATGATCTGGAAATCGTGCCCTACCACGGTGCTCAGAGTCTCGACGACAACAACAAGTTCCACATCGGTGAACCTGTGGGTGACGCCGTTGACCCGTCGTGTCTGGAGCTGATTATCGTGCCTGCCGTGGCATTGGATGCCCAGCGCAACCGCCTGGGACGTGGCAAGGGCTTCTACGACCGCCTGCTGAGCAGCACCAGTTGCCCCACCATCGGCGTGGTGTGCGACTTCCAACTGGTGGACGAGGTGCCCGTCGAGCCGCACGACCGTCCACTGGACTGCGTGGTCACCAGCGACGGCGTGTACTGTGACGAAGAGAAGAAAAGCCTTTTCAATTAAAAATTTAAGAAATAGGGTCCTTAAGGTCCTTAAAGACTATACAATGTCAGGACAAGCCATGAGCTGGAAGCGCGGGATCATATTCATTTTGGCGACTATCGCGGTGATGCTGAGCATGGCCGCGGCAGAGAAGGATTTGCCCGTTGACCCCGAGCTGCGCATCGGGCGGTTGGACAATGGCATGACCTATTACATCCGCCACAACGAGCAGCCCAAGGGACGCGCCGAGTTCTGGCTCGTGCAGAACACCGGCTCGCTGGTCGAGGAGGACGACGAGCGTGGCTTGGCACATTTCATCGAGCACATCGCCTTTCAGGGCACCCGCAACTTCCCTGGCATCAACATGGTGGACATTCTGCAGAACAACGGTGTGTCCTACGGCCGCGACATCAACGCCTCGACAGGATTTGACGACACGCGGTTCCAGATCTCCAATGTGCCTACCCAGCGCGAGGAACTGCTCGACACCGTGCTGCTGATGCTCAAGGATTTGTCCTGTGAACTCAACTTCGACGATCGTGCCATCGAGGAAGAGCGCGGCGTGATACAGGAGGAATGGCGCATGAATGCCGACCAGACGCTGCGCCTGCATGAGAACACACTGCCCATCCTGCTGTCGGGCAGCCGCTATGCCTACCGCATTCCCATCGGCGACATGAGCGTGATACGCAACGTGACGCGCAACCAGTTGTTGTCATTCTACAAGCGGTGGTACTGTCCCCATCGCCAAGCGGTGGTCATTGTGGGCGATTTTGATGCCGAACGCATGGAGCAGATGGTGAAGCGGACCATGGGAACGATCACCAAGCGCGACAATCCTGATGCCGACCCCAAACTGAGCCATGTGCCCGACCATAACGGCATCACCTACGCGCTGAACACCGACCCCGAGGCGTCAAGCACAATGGTTTATCTGATGTTTGAACACAGCCAAGTGCCCCTCGAGCAACGCAACAAGCCGTCATATCTCAAGCACAACGTCGTCTCGACCCTCGTGCAGGAGATGTTCACCAACCGCATCGACGAGATGGCTCGCACCCAGAACACCGCAATCAACTACGGCACCACCTATGACCGCAAGTTCCTTGTTGCCCGCAACCGTGACGCTTTCACACTGGCGGCAATCGTCAAACAAGGATGCGCACTCGAAGCCCTCGACACATTGATCACCCAAGCCACCCGCGCCATACAGCATGGCTTCACCGCCAGCGAGTTGGAACGCACCAAGCGCAATGCCGCGGCCGTGTATGCCGATCTGCAGGCCGAGGCCAGCAACCGCACCAGCAGGCAATATGCCGACGAGTACATCGACCATTACGAGAACGGCGGCTACATTCCAGGAATTGCAGCCGAGTCACGCATGCTCATCGAGGAGGTGGACCGCATCACCCTCAACGACGTGAACAACTACCTGCGTCAGGTCATCGGCAAGGACAACGTCAGCGTGCTCGTCTCCGGCCCGCCGTCAATGGGACGCTCGAGCCAGTATCCCACATCGCGCGACATCATCGCCCATTTCAACCGCATCATCAATTCGCGTCAGACGCCCTATACCGACATGGCCGCCAATGACAAACTGATGAAATCGGAGCCTGTCAAGGGCGGTATCATCAACGAGACCTATGATGAGGCTACGGGCATTACCACGATGACCCTGCGCAATGGTGCCACCGTGAGATTAAAACCCACGACATTCAAGAACAACGAGGTGCTGTTCAACGCCTTCAGTCTGGGCGGTGAATGGGCCTATGGTGACACGGCCGACGTCAATGTGAGGCTGATGGACCAGGTGATTGAGGAATGCGCCCTCGGCGGTCACACCATCAACCAACTCAACAGGATGATGAGCGGACGCCAGTTGGGCCTTTCCTTCATCCTCAACGACCCCAACGAGCAGCTGAGCGGAGGATGCCAGAGCGCCGACCTCGAGACGCTGCTGCAACTGTGCTACCTCTATTTCACTGACGTGAGTCTCGACGAGGAGGCTTTTCAAGGCCTCAAGACCCGCATTCGCTCGCAGCTGTCCCAGGCCAGCAATAACCCCAAGACGATTTACAGCGACTCCATCGGCAGCACCATCTATCAAGGCAACCCGATGTACCGCAACTTGCGCCCCGAGGAGGTGGACCTGCTTGACGGCCAGCGTGTACTGGAATTGTACCGACAGCGCGTCGCCAATGCCGGCGATTACACGTTCTCGATTGTGGGCGCTTTCACCGTCGATGAGGTGAGGCCGCTCATCAGGAAATACCTGGCGTCGCTGCCCGACAACGGCATGCGGGAGACTTACGGCAGCGGCTACCGTCCCGCGATGGCGACCGGCGAAGTGGACAACTTCTTTGACGTGCCGATGCGCAATCCCAAGTCGTCCATCTATGTGAGCATCATGGGCGATAAGCAATACAGCTTTGATGACGAGTTCATGATGGACCTGGTGGGAGAAGCGGTGGGCACGGCCCTACTGACCTTACTGCGACATGAGAAACACGGCACCTACGACGTTGCGGCCGACGGCACGTTGTCTATCTACCACAACCGCTGGATGATCAATTACGAATTCGAGACCAGCACCGCCGACAGGGACAGCATGATCGTGTATGCCAACTATGCCGTGAACGCCATCTTCTACAGCGGCGTGAGCGAAGATCTGTTCAACAAGATGAAAGAGCGGGTTTACCGCGAACATGAGAATGCCTTGCAGACCAACGCCTTCTGGCTGCGCGCTTTGCAGCACCGCGCCCTGGGCATCGACATCGTGGGCGGCTTCGACAACATCTATCCCACGCTCACGCAAGAACGCCTCAACAACTACATCGAGGCCCTGCGACCACACACGAGGTTGAGGATAGTGATGAATTAGACGTTAGACTTTAGACCTTAGAAGGGTTTGCGGTATTTGTTGTTGGGGTCCTCGTCGAGGATGCTCAGATAGCTCACGAAGCGGCTGGAGGCGATGTCGCCACGCTCGACGGCGTCCAGGACGGCACAACCGGGCTCATGGGTGTGGGTGCAGTTGTTGAAACGGCAATCGCTGGAAATCTTGAAAATCTCAGGGAAATAGTGAGCCACCTCGGCCCGCTCAAAGTCAATGGTGCCGAAGGCCTTCACGCCCGGTGTGTCGATGATGGCTCCTCCGCCCGGCAGGTCAAGCAACTCGCTGAAGGTCGTGGTGTGCATTCCCTTGTGGTGGGTGTGACTCACGTCGCCCACCTTGACATGAGCATCGGGCACGAGCAGATTGATGATGGAAGACTTGCCCACGCCGCTGTTGCCCGAAAGCAACGACATCTTGCCGGCAAGCAGTTCGCGCAACGAATCGGCACCCTCGCCAGTGGCGGCTGACATGGCAACAACGGGATAGCCGATGGATTCATACATCTGCTTCAGTTCTTCGAGGTATTGGCGGGATTCTTCGGTAATCAGCAGATCCACCTTGTTAAAAGCCAAAGCGGCAGGCACCTGATAGGCCTCGGCCGTGGCCAGGAAACGGTCGATGAAGGTCGTGCTGGTTTCGGGATGGATAATGGTTGCGACAAGGACAGCCAGGTCAAGATTTGAGGCAATGATCTGGAATTCCTTTGAGAGGTTACTGGCACGACGGATGATGTAGTTGCGGCGTGTCTCAATGTCTCCCACTACAGGAGCATCGCCGCCCTTGTCCTCGACCTGAACGATGTCGCCCACAGCAACGGGATTGGTGCAACGCATCCCCCTGAGGCGCAACACGCCTCGCATCTTGCAGTTCACGATACTGCCATCCTCAAGACGGACGGTAACCCAGCTGCCGGTATTCTTTATGACTAATCCTTTCATTCTTTTTTGATCGTTTAGGGGCTGAGGCAGAGCCTCAGCACGGTGGACTTTATTCCCAGGCGTCCAGTTCATCGGCAATCTCGGGGAGGTCGCTACGGTGGAAAACAGGGCTCTTGATGCCCTTGCGGCGTTGTTCACGATAATTCTTCAGTAACTTGAAGGCATATTTGCTGAGGAACGCCAGGGCAATCAAGTTGCACAAGGTAACGAGGGCCATGAACAGGTCTCCCATATTCCACACAAACTCGAAACTGGCCACTGCTCCCAGGAACACAAAGGCGCCACCCGAAAGGATGCGGAAGACGGTGAGCACCCACTTCTTGTCGGTCAAGAAGCGGATATTGGCCTCGCCATAGTAATAGTTGCCGATGATGCTGCTGAAAGCGAACAGGAAAAGGGCGACAGCTATGAATATCGTGCCCCAACTGCCCACCTGCAACTCCAGCGAAGCCTGCGTGAGCTGGATGCCTTCAAGACCTTCGGTATTGTAAAGACCGCTGATGAGGACAAGAAATGCGGTGCAACTGCACACGACCAAGGTGTCGGTGAAGACACCCAAGGCCTGGATAAGTCCCTGCTTGACAGGATGGGAAATGTCGGCAGTAGCGGCCACATTGGGCGCACTACCCTCACCCGCCTCATTACTGAACAGACCTCGTTTGATGCCCACCATGATGGTCATGCCCAAGCCTCCGCCAGCGACTTGCTCAAAGCCGAATGCGTTCTCGACTATCAACCGCAGCACATGAGGTATCAAGTTGAGATTCGTGATAACGACATAGAAAGCCAGGATGAAATAACCGAGTGCCATGATCGGCACCATGACACTGCTCACGCGGGCGATGCGGTGAATGCCGCCAAACGCGATAAACAAGGCTATCGCAGTAATGATGCAGCCCACCACCAAGGGATCGAAACCGAAGGCCTTGTTCAACGCGCCACAGATGGCATTGCTCTGGATGGAATTATAGGAGAGGCCGAAGGTGAGCGTGATGAGCACTGCAAACAATCCCGCCATCCACTTGTTGTGCAAGCCGCGGCTGATGTAATAGGCCGGGCCGCCGATGAACGATTCGCTTGACGGACGCTTGAACAATTGGGCGAGCGTCGCCTCGACAAAGGCAGTCGCCGACCCGAAGAGTGCTATCAACCACATCCAAAAAATGGCTCCGGGACCGCCCACAGCAATGGCCGTTGCAACACCGGCCAGGTTGCCCGTACCCACACGCGTAGCCATCGAGACGGCAAAAGCCTGGAACGAGGAAATGTGCTTGCCACTACTCTTGGATGACGAGTCGACAAGTTGTCGAAACATATCGCCAATCATGGTGAACTGCACAAAACGGCTGCGTATCGTGAAATACAGGCCACACAAAATCAAGGCACCTATCAGCAGATAGGCCCACAGGGCATCATTAATCGATGTGATGGCGGTATTGAGGGCATCAAGATTGAGCGTCATGGAACGATTCATTTATTTTGGCTATAAAAGTACTGCTTTTTCTTGAAACTGGTGGTCATTTGTTTCAATTTTGCTTAAGAATGAGTATATTTGCGACTTAAATGCAAGAAATTATGAAACAGAATCAACTTCTCTTTATATTTGTGACATTGATGGCGTTGGGCGCCACAGCCCAAGTGATGAACCGTCCCATCGGGCAGTATCCCGGTAATCCCAATGAGTACTATGGGCCCAAATTGGTTCAGGACAATGAGTATGGTTCCCGTAACGTTGCACTCTATCGCACGGTCTATCAATCCTCATCATGGGATTTTAACTTGACGTCACAACTGCTCACCGACGGCATCTATGACGAGCAAATGCCCACCTGGCTCAATGTCACCACGCCCGACGGTCCTGTAGCGCCCCACAAGCGCGAAGCCTGCATCGATGGCAACGAATGGACCAACAACATCGTGATGGGTAGCGACACTTGGCTACAATATGACTGGGAGGGCATGAACATCGACATCGACGAGGTGGAAATGGTCTGCAGCATGGCCTACCGAGAGGAGGCACCACGAGGATTCAAGATTAGGTTGCTCACATCAAAAGACGGAAAGAAATGGAAAGTCGCCGATGAATGGAAAGGCGACTCACTGCCAGGCGAAGCGTCATGGAACCGCGTCCACAGCGACCCCAACAAAAACTCGGGAGATGACCTGTTGCCCACTCGCAAAATCGACCATACCTTCAAACTGAATGGCAAACCATTCTCCCACATGAAGCTGGAGATGGTCACCCCCAGCGCTGTACACTGGACCTTCACCGAACTGAAGATGCAGAAAGACGGTAAGCGTGCCACGGGCATCCTGCCGGCGACACATTTCGCCAGCGCCTGGCGCAGCCTGGGTAACAGAGATGAATGGGTTACTGTGGACTTGGGCGCTCCTGCTACCATCAACGGTATTAGTCTGCCCTGGGTCAACAATCCTTCTAGCGGCAATATTCAAATCAGCGATGACAACAAGAACTGGAAAACAATTGCAACGCTCTCTAATCATAAAAATGAACTCATCAAGTTGGATGACGTTACGGGCCGATATGTTCGCATCAACATGATTGAGCCGAACAAGAACAAGCAACCGTTCTGCCTCAAGGAGGTTCTCATCATGGGCAATGGTGGCACGATAGCCGTTCCACATGAGGCTGGCGTCTGTGAAGGCAACAAGTGGATGCTGAATGGTGGTGACTGGCAGCTGACAAGGGCATCACATCCCGATGCCAAGCCTCTTGTAGCGACAGTGCCCGCAACTGTGTTGTCTAGTTACGTCAACGCTGGGGCACTGCCCGACATGAATTATGACGATAACCTGATGCTGGCTTCAGAATCGTTCTTTAACGGGGACTTTATTTATAAGCGCTCATTTGACTTGCCTAAGGAAATGCAGGGCAAGCGTGTTTTCCTCAATTTTGACGGTATCAACTGGAAAGCCGAGATGACACTCAACGGTACCAAATTAGGACGTATTGAGGGCGCCTTCAAGCGAGGGAAATTTGACATCACACCCTATTTAAGAGATCAGAATAACGAGTTACAGGTGCTCATTATCGCCAATGCCAACCCCGGTGGCGTAAAGGTCAAGACCGAGAAGAATACCGACTTTAACGGCGGTATCCTCGGGGCCGATAATCCCACCTTCCATGCCACTGTGGGCTGGGACTGGATTTCTGCCATCCGTGGGCGTGATATCGGCATCTGGGACGACGTTTACTTGACCAGTGCCGCCGACGTGACCGTGAGTGACCCTGTCGTGACCACTACGCTGGCCGAGGGCGATACCCTCGCGACCATGACGCCTGCCGTCATGCTCACCAACCATAGCGAACAGGCCGTGACGGGAACGCTGCATGGCCATATCGGAGAAATCTGCTTCGAGAAGCAAGTCACTCTCGCTGCTGGTCAGACCATCGAGGAATCGTTCAATCCCGATGCGTTCACCCAACTCAAGAATCAGCGGATGCGCCTGTGGTGGCCTAACGGCTATGGCGAGCCTTACCTGTACGATGCCAGTTTCTCGTTCACGGTTGATGGGGTGCAGAGCGATGCCGTCAACTTCAAGGCGGGAATCCGCGAGATGAAAACGGTGGATAAGGACACAAAACTGCGGATTTACATCAACAACAGGCGCCTGATACCGCTGGGCGGTAACTGGGCTTTCAGCGAGAACAACCTGAACTACCGTGGCCGTGAGTTTGACGCTGCCGTGCGCCACCACAAGGAGATGAACTACAACATGATACGCAACTGGGTGGGCATGACCGGCGACAAGGAATTCTACGAGGCTTGTGACCGTTACGGCATCATGGTATGGCAGGACTTCTGGCTGGCCAATCCGGCCGACGGTCCCGATCCCGATGATGAGGCCATGTTCATGGACAATGCCCGTGACTTTGTGCTCAAGATCCGCAACCATCCGTGCATCGGCATCTACTGCGGGCGCAACGAGGGCTATCCGCCCAAGACCATTGACAACGGCTTGCGCAACACTGTGGCTACGATGCATCCCGGGCTGGACTATATCTCGAGTTCAGCCGATGATGGCGTGAGCGGCCACGGGCCGTATTGGGCGATAAGCGCCAAGGAGTATTTTGAGAAACAGACGGGCAAACTGCACACCGAGCGCGGCATGCCCAATGTGATGACCTATGAAGGCCTGAGCCGCACGCTCGATGGCGACCACCTGTGGCCGCAAAACCTCTATTGGGGCCGCCATGACTACACGATGGAGGGTGCTCAGCGTGGGGCCACGTTCAATCAAATGATTGCCGATAACTTCGGTGAGCCGACATCGGCTGAGGAATTCTGCGAGTGGGCACAGTGGATCAACTACGAGGGCTATCGTGCCATGTACGAGAGCGGCAGCAAGGACCGCATGGGTCTGCTCATCTGGATGAGCCATCCCTGCTGGCCCTCGATGGTATGGCAAACCTATGACTACTACCTGGAGCCCACGGCAGCCTACTACGGCGTGAAGCATGCCTGTGAACCGCTGCACGTGCAGTGGAACCCCGTGACCAACTTTGTCGAGGTGGTTAACCGCTCGGCAGGGAACCAAAAAGGTACGGCAAAGGCCAGCATCATCGACCTGAACGGTAAGACCTTGTGGGAAGAGATGATGGACTACATCTGTGACGAGGATATGAAACTCGACATGATGCAAGTCAAAGTACCGGCAGAGATTGCCGGAGCCTATTTCTTACGACTGACGCTGACTGACAGTCAAGGCAAGGTGAGCTCGACAAACGATTATGTGAACACGACCATTGAGGGCGATCGCACGTCACTGCATGACCTGCGCCAAGCCCAAGTGAATGCCACCATTAATGGCAAAAGCATCACATTGACCAATACCGGCCAAGTACCTGCCGTGATGCTGCGCTTGAACCTCAAGGGCGATGACGGGGAGCAGATTCTGCCCGTCATCTACAGCGACAATTACCTGCACCTGATGCCTGGCGAAAGCCGCACCATCGACATTGAATGGAAGGCCGAGGATGCACGCGGCACCACGCCCATAGTCGAAATCACGGGCACAAACCTGACAAAAACCACTGTACAATTATGATAAAACGCCTGATTATCATATCCTTAGCCCTCATTGCCATCTTAGGAAATGCAGCGCCTAAATATCCTTATCAGGATGCCAGTCTGCACCCCTCGGCACGCGCCCAGGATCTGTTATCGCGCATGACGCTTGAGGAGAAAGTCGGGCAGTTGGTGTGCCTCATGGGCTGGGACTCCTACGTGAGAAACGGGAATAAAGTAGCCGTGAGCGACAAATTCCGCCACGAGATAGACAGCCTGCACGTGGGTATGTATTGGGCGGTATTCCGCGCCGACCCGTGGACGCAAAAGACGCTAAGCAACGGTTTGAACCCCGCATTGGCCGCCGAGGCAGCCAACGCCATGCAGCGCTACGCCATCGAGCATTCACGCCTGGGCATCCCCATCTTCCTGGCCGAGGAAGCACCCCACGGGCACATGGCCATTGGGACAACGGTCTTCCCGACGGGATTGGGCATGGCCGCTACATGGAATACGGAGTTGATGCAGCAAGTGGGTGAAGTGATTGGTAAGGAAATCAGGCTGCAAGGCGGGCATATCAGTTACGGACCTGTGCTGGATTTGGCGCGTGAGCCTCGCTGGTCACGCGTCGAGGAAACAATGGGCGAAGACTCGTACCTGATTGGCGAAATGGGTGCAGCGATGGTACGCGGGCTTGGTGGAAGAGACTTGAGTCTGCCCTACTCGACCATAGCCACGCTTAAACACTTCATCGCATACGGCGTTAGCGAGGGCGGACAGAACGGGGCCCGTAGCATCGTGGGGCCACGGGAACTGAAACAGGTGTTTATGGAACCTTTCAGGCGTGCCATCAACGCTGGGGCGTTGTCAGTTATGACGGCATACAATTCGCTGGACGGTGTGCCATGCACATCCAACAACACCCTGCTGGATGAAATCATGCGGTTGCAATTGGGATTTAGCCGCGGTTTTGTCGTGAGTGACCTGTTCAGTATCGACGGCCTGCGTGGCACCCATCACATCGTTGCGACAACCCAAGATGCCGCAATCGCCGCTTTAACGGCTGGCGTAGATGTGGATTTAGGTGGTAATTGCTATCCACAACTCATCAAGGCCATCAAAGATGACAAAATAAAAGAAAGTCAGTTGGATTTGGCTGTATTGCGCGTGTTGAATCTGAAATTTGAGATGGGGCTATTTGAGAATCCTTATGTCAACGCCAAGGCAGCACAAAAGGAAGTCCATAACGAGGCCGCCAGAGCTACGGCCCGTCAAGCAGCACTGGAGTCCATCACCCTGCTCAAGAACGACGGCATATTGCCTTTGAGCAAAAATGTGAAAGTTGCCGTTGTAGGGCCCAATGCCGATAATGTCTATAATATGTTGGGCGACTATACCGCCCCTCAGGCCGATGGCAAGGTGGTTACCGTCTATAACGGAATCAAGGCGATGCTTGGCGAGGCCAGTTGCGTCTATGCCAAGGGCTGCGCCGTGCGCGACACCAACGACTGCGACATTCCTGCGGCCGTCGAGGCTGCCATGCAGGCCGATGTGGTGGTTGCCGTGGTGGGCGGTTCGTCGGCGAGGGATTTCAAGACTTCCTACGAGGACACAGGTGCCGCTAGCGCCGAGCAAAAGTTCATCAGCGACATGGAGTGCGGCGAGGGCTTTGACCGCGCCACATTGGACTTACTGGGCCGCCAGATGGAACTGCTTGAAGCCTTAAAGAAAACAGGCAAGCCGCTCGTGGTGGTTTATATCGAGGGACGTCCGCTTAACAAGAACTGGGCCGACGAAAACGCTAACGCATTGCTGACTGCTTATTACCCTGGAGAGCAAGGCGGTAACGCCATTGCCGACGTGCTGTTCGGCGACTATAACCCAGCCGGAAGGCTTCCCGTTAGTGTGCCGCGCCATGTGGGCCAACTGCCCGTATATTACAACAAGCCTCGACCAGTTGCTCACGACTATGTGGAGATGAGCGCACAGCCGCTCTACCCCTTCGGTTACGGCTTGAGTTACACGACATTTGAATACAGCGACCTCACGATATCTGGACTTGATGCCACGTTCAAGGTGACTAACACCGGCAACCGCAAGGGCGACGAAGTCGTTCAACTCTATCTGCATCAAGACCACCCATCGGTCGTGCAACCCGAGCGCCAGTTAAAGGCCTTTAAGCGCATCATACTGGAGCCTGGCGAGACCCGCCAAGTGACGCTTAATCTTGATTATGATGACCTTGTCATTGTTGGTGCCAATATGAAATGGAGCGTGGAAAACGGCACTTATCAGATCCTTATCGGGCCTTCAAGCAACGACATCCGCTTGAACGGAAAAATCACCATCCCCGACTAAAAACTGCCGCTGCTGAGCGACGGCACACGGGACAAGATACAATAATAGACAACACAGGGCGCAGCATCGGCTGCGCCCTGTGTTTAATGGTTATGTCAGGTGAATCTTATTCCTCGTCGTCGAGGAGGATGTGCATCACCTCGATGGCACTCTTCATGACGTTGGTGCCGGGGCCGAAGATGGCGGCTACACCTGCCTTGTACAGGTAGTCGTAGTCCTGCATGGGAATCACACCACCAGCGGTGACGATGATGTCCTCACGGCCGAGCTTCTTGAGCTCCTCGATAACGGCGGGCACGAGGGTCTTGTGACCAGCGGCGAGCGAAGATACGCCGAGCACGTTCACGTCGTTCTCGACAGCCTCGCGGGCGCTCTCCTCGGGAGTCTGGAACAAGGGACCCATGTCCACGTCAAAGCCACAGTCGGCATAGCCGGTGGCAACAACCTTAGCGCCACGGTCGTGACCGTCCTGACCCATCTTGGCAATCATGATACGGGGCTGACGGCCTTCCTTCTTGGCGAAGAGGGCGGTCAAGCGACGAGCCTCTTCCAAGTCGGGATCGTTTTTGGTTTCTGATGAATACACGCCTGAAATGGTTTTAACGATTGCTTTGTAACGTCCAACAACTTCCTCGCATGCGTCGCTGATTTCACCCAGCGAAGCGCGGTCCTTAGCGGCCTCGACAGCCAGCTCGAGCAGGTTGCCCTTACCGGTCTTGACGCACTCGGTGATGGCGGCGAGGTCGGCCTTAACCTTGGCCTCGTCACGGTTGGCACGCAGTTTCTCGAGACCTTCAACCTGTTCCTTGCGAACCTCGGTGTTGTCGATCTCCAGAATGTCGATGGGAGCTTCCTTCTCGAGGGCATACTTGTTGATGCCGACGATGGTCTGGCGGCCACTGTCGATGCGGGCCTGAGTACGGGCTGCAGCCTCCTCGATGCGCATCTTGGGCACGCCTGTCTCGATAGCCTTGGCCATACCGCCAAGCTTCTCGATCTCCTCGATATGAGCCCATGCCTTCTGCACCAGTTCGTTGGTCAGCGCCTCTACATAGTAGGAACCTGCCCAAGGATCGATCACCTTGGTGATGTAGGTCTCCTGCTGGATGTAGATCTGGGTGTTACGGGCGATACGAGCCGAGAAGTCGGTAGGCAGTGCGATAGCCTCGTCGAGGGCGTTGGTGTGCAGCGACTGGGTGTGACCCTGTGCAGCAGCCATAGCCTCGATACAGGTGCGGCCCACGTTGTTGAAGGGATCCTGGGCGGTCAGTGACCAACCAGAGGTCTGGCTGTGGGTACGCAGCGACATCGACTTGGGATTCTCGGCACCGAAGCTCTTCACGATCTTGGCCCACAACAGACGGCCTGCACGCATCTTGGCGATCTCGGTGAAGAAGTTCATCGAGATACCCCAGAAGAACGACAGACGGGGAGCGAAGGCGTCAACCGTCAGACCGGCGTTCACACCCGTGCGGATGTAATCCATACCGTCGGCCAGGGTGTAAGCCAGCTCGATGTCGGCGGTAGCGCCGGCTTCCTGCATGTGGTAACCCGAAATCGAGATCGAGTTGAACTTGGGCATATACTTCGAGGTGTACTCAAAGATGCTGGCGATGATCTGCATCGAGAACTTGGGAGGATAGATGTAGGTGTTGCGCACCATGAACTCCTTCAAGATATCGTTCTGGATGGTACCGGCCATCTCCTCGAGCTTGGCACCCTGCTCCAGACCTGACACGATGTAGAACGCCATGATGGGCAGCACGGCACCGTTCATGGTCATGGAAACCGACATCTTGTTCAAGGGGATACCGTCGAAGAGCACCTTCATGTCCTCTACCGAGCAGATGGACACACCAGCCTTGCCGACGTCACCGACCACGCGCTGGTTGTCGGCGTTGTAGCCACGGTGGGTGGGAAGGTCAAATGCCACTGACAGACCCTTCTGGCCGGAAGCCAGGTTGCGGCGATAGAAGGCGTTGGACTCGGCAGCGGTCGAGAAACCAGCGTACTGACGGACGGTCCACGGACGGAACGGGTACATCAGCGAATAGGGGCCACCCAGGAAGGGAGGAATACCGGCAACGAACTCCAGGTGCTCCAGACCCTCGATGTCCTCATGCGTGTAAATGGGCTTAATGTCGATCAATTCGGCATTCTTCCACACCTCGCCCTTGGGAAGGGGATTGTGCTTTACATTAAAAGCATCATTTGCAATATCTATATTCTTAAAATTCGGTCTCATAGTCGTCTCGTCATTTTAACAGTTTAGCGTTGAAAGCTTTTAATGTAGCAAGCACGTTGGTGCGAACGTTGATGAAGTGCTCAATGCCCAGGGCCTTGAATTCGTCGGTCTCGGGACCGGCAAGCACGAGCACGGCACGGCCGTCGAGTTCCTTCACTGCCTCGGGGATGAGGGCAGCATACTCGTCGTCGCTGGAGCAGAGCACGACAACGTCGGCCTTCTTCTCCATAGCGGCATCAACACCCTCCTTGACGGTCTTGAAACCGTTGTTGTCGATAAGCTCATAACCAGCGCAAGCGAAGAAGTTGTCGCTGAACTGGGCACGGGCCAGACGCATAGCCAGGTTGCCGATGGTGAGCATGAACACCTTGGGCGTGTTGGCAGCGTGCTCGGTAGCGAGGCGGATTTCCTCGAACTGCTCGGCCAGACGCTTGGTGTTGAGTTTCACGGCACCCTCTTTCTCCTCGTGGTGGCAGCCGCAGTGACAGCCGCAAGCCTCACGGGCGTCGGCCTTGTCGGCAGCCTTCTCGGTGAAGTTGGGGAACTGGTTGGTACCCAGCAGCTGCTCACGACGCTTGGCCACCTTGTCGAAGCGCTCGTTGGCGGTAGCGTTGACAGCGTTGATGATATCGCCGCTCTCGAGCGCAGCCTTGAATCCGCCCTTGTCCTCCACGTCGAGGAAGAGTTTCCAACCCTGCTCGGCGAGGTTCTTGGTCAGCATCTCCACATAGTAGGAACCGCCGGCGGGGTCAACGACCTTGTCGAGGTGGCTCTCTTCCTTGAGCAGGATCTGCTGGTTGCGGGCGATACGCTCGCTGAAGTCATCACTCTTCTTGTAGGGAGCATCAAACGGGGTGACAACGATGGAGTCCACACAAGCCAGGGCGGCACTCATGGCCTCGGTCTGGCTGCGCAGCAGGTTCACATAGCTGTCATAGATCGTCTGGTTGTAACGGCTGGTCTCGGCATTGACGTTCATCATGCACGAGTAGTCGTTAGCGGGATTGAACTGCTTCACGATGAGGGCCCACAGCTCGCGTGCAGCGCGGAACTTGGCAATCTCCATGAAGTAAACCGTCGAAACGCCCATGTTGAACTTGATGCGGTTAGCCACCTCATCGGCGCTGAAACCAGCCTCGGTCAGCATAGCCATCCACTCGGCGCCCCAAGCCAGGGCATAACCCAGCTCCTGGTAGATGTAGGCACCGGCGTTGTTCAGTGCCAGCGAGTCAACGCTGAGCACGCGCAGGTGGGCGACGGGCTTCACGACATTCATCAGCTCGGTGGCCATGGCAACGATGTCGCCAGGGAAGGGCTCACCGTGCTTGAAGGTGCGCTTGAACGGGTTGAAAGTGATACTGCCCACGAAGGTGTCCTCGCAGCCGTTCTCCTTGCAGAGTTGAACAAGCTCCTTGGCATACTTGATAGCGCACTTGGGGCAGCACATGATGTTGATTTCACAGGCGGGAAGGACGATGCCCTGGAGGAGTTCCTTCAGGTCCACATCAGCACCATGCATGTGGAAGCCAATCGAGTTGATGCCCTTGTCGAGCACCTCGATAGCCTTGGCATTGGCAGCCTTCACATCGTCAACGTCGATGTTCTGGCGAACCTTCCAGTCGTTGTTGTAGCGGGTTCCGCGGACATAGGGGAACTCACCGGGGAGTGATTTGGTCTGCTTCAGGTCAGCAATGTCCACGCTGCGATACAGCGGCTGGGCATTGAAACCCTCGTTTGTCCGCCAAACCATTTTCTTCTCAAAGTCGGCCCCTTTCAGGTCAACTTCGGCCTTGGCACGCCACTCCTCGGGAGTGACAGGCGCGAATTGGTCGAACAATTTCTTTGTTTCTGCCATAAAAAATAGAAAATTTATATAGTAACCTTAAAATAGTTTCTGGTTCTTAGTTTCTAGTCCCTAGTCACTAGTTTCTAGATTCTTTTTCCAAGCTGCAAAGGTACTACTATTTCCCGAATTACGAACCAATAATTTCAATATTCATTATTAAAAAAAGAAAAAACGACATTTGGCATCCGCCAACCTACTACCCCACGCTAAGGCGCTAAGACGCTAAACTTTTTCAATCAACCGATTATTTCAAAAAACTCAGTGCCTTCGAGGCTTGGTGCGGGGATGCGTGAGGATGCTATTCTAAACTCTAAACTGCAAGCGGCAGCGAGCATTGGAAAAATTTGTGAATGTGAAGAAAATGTCATACCTTTGCCAATCCAATGACTAACATCTAATTCAAGAATCAAAATGGAGAGTAACGCTACTGCAGTAAAACTGTATTCGTTGGGATGGCGCGAGACGCGCACCTATATGTTCGCCGTGTTGTTCATTGTCGGCAACATCGTGTTGCCGCAGTTGTGCCACCTGTTCCCGCAGGGCGGCCTGATCATGTTGCCCATCTACTTCTTCACGCTGATTGCCGCCTATAAGTTCGGCCTGCGTGTGGGCTTGCTGACGGCTGTGCTGTCGCCGCTCATCAACTCGATGCTGTTCGGCATGCCTCCCGCTGCCGCTTTGCCCATCATCACCATCAAGGGCGTGCTGCTGGCCATGGCCGCAGCCTGGATGGCAGGAAAGAGCAAGGGCGCTTCGTTGCTGGCGTTGATCGGTGTAGTGCTGGCCTATCAGCTGGTGGGCGGCCTCATTGAATGGGCCATTACCGGCAGCCTTGCCAGTGCATTACAGGATTGGAAACTGGGCTATCCCGGCATGATTCTGCAAGCCGTGGGTGGCTGGCTGGTGCTCAACCTGCTGCTGCGCCGCTGATACTGATTCATATTTCCCAAGAAATATAACACCATAAAAAAGGGATGAGTAAAGAACTCATCCCTTTTTTTATTCTCATGCGTCACCCCAGACTGCCAGGTCGATTATCATTGCTCAATAGAGGCTGTATTGCCAAAACAGCAGAGCCGCAATAAAAGGCAAAGGCAGGAAAGCGACCCAAGTTCGACGGAACTTCTTGTACAGGAAAATCGGCAAGATACTCAGGCCGGTAATCAGCACACAATACAATACCTCAATGGCCACTGCACTCAAGAGGGTGTAATGATTCTCAATCAAAAAAAAGGTGAAAAGAAACGTCGAAATGACCGACAGCATCAACCCCTTGGTCACTCGTATAACCGTGCGATTCACATGGGCTTCATTCTTGGTCATACATTCGTTGGCAAAAATGAAAGCAAGGGGCACAACAATCATTGCAACAACCATGAGCACCATATTGGGCCGGTATTCTATCGTCTTGGGGCTAAACAGCACCAAAATAGAAATCAGCATCGAAATGATCCATACACCTGTCAAAAATGAAGACGCCAAACGGACGACGGTGGATTTCCAACTCAGGCCATAGAACTGCTTGAAATTGACGAAAAACAGATATATGCCAAAAAGTGTGTAAACTGTCGAGACCAGGCCGGCTATCAGAAAGAATGCCGAGGCCAAGATACCGGGCACTACCGGATGGGACGCAGTATTCATCGAGAGTGGTGCCGTTTCCACGACACGCCACAAACAAGCGCCCAGCATATTTACGCCCTTATATATCATCCCCTGGGTTATTATGAAGATGAAAAAGATATAGGTCTCAACAAAGTTGTACTTGCTGACACGTCTGAACGTAATCCAGATGCAAAACACCATGAACACAGCAACAAACAGCCAGTCATAGAGCAGGTTCTTGGAAAGAAACTTGAAAAACAAGAGCAAGTTGTCAACGATCACCTTCAAGAATCCGGCAGGTTTGTTACGCTCGAGCACATCAACAATGAACGAGGAAACGGTCATGTTGTTTAAATCGCTTATTTCCGCCGCGTCCGCACCGACAAGTCCCAACAGCTTCGTCACCAGAAATGTGACAGAAATGAAAAAAACCACTGTCACGGCAAGAAGCTTGAACGGCGGGAAATAGAACTGACGATGGCCGCCCAAGTAGTCACGGACCATGTAACCCGGGCGCCAGAAGAGTTCCTTCAACGTGCGAAACATCGGACGGCTGCCCAACCCCCAGATGTCGAGGAGATTGAGAATGGCCTGCTTCCAGGTATAGCGTGTCCAAGTGCCAGGCTGACCGCATTGGGGACAGATGCGTCCAGCATACAGGGTGCCGCAGTTGGAGCAAGTGCGCTGTGAGTCGTCCACGACAACAGTGTTGGTCGTGCGCTGCTGCTGACGCCTGTCGGTGCGCAGGTCCAAGGCCTTGATCTTGCGCCCCCACGTGCCTTTTTTGACGGGTTTCACCTTCTTGGCACGTTTAGGCTTCTTGGCAGGTTTCAGCTTTTTGATTATTTTCTTCAGCTTTATCGGCAGTTTCATGCCGCAAAGATAACCATTTATTTTCATTTTTCAATGAATAGAAATCAGCGAGCGGGCCGGCGGGGCTGAATCACGGTTGTACCAGGCGAGGGTTGATTTTTTGAAGAGCAGGTATTGGAATATCAATTATTAGCATTAATTTTGCGTCATCGCAGCTAGAATCCGGGGCATTAGCTCATCTGGTAGAGCGCTACATTCGCATTGTAGAGGTAGGCAGTTCGAGTCTGCTATGCTCCACGATACGGGGCGAAATGTCCAAGCCGATCACACCTGTATTCTATCGAAGCATCTTATGAGCGAACGCAAAATACCTCATCCGTTGGTGGCCATGATACCTGTAGTGGTATTGATAGGGCTGCTGGTTATTGTCATCATGTTGTTCGGCAGCGACGCGTTGAGTGGCGGCAGCCAGATTGCGTTGCTCATCGGCCTAGCCGTGTGCGTGCTGATATCGATGACCTTCTACCACACGCCGTGGAAAACGTTTGAGAATCAGATGACTAAGACCTTGGGCGACGTGTCGGTGACGCTGCTCATCCTGCTCACGGTGGGCATGCTTGCCGGGTCGTGGATGATCAGCGGCGTGGTGCCCACGCTCATTTATTACGGTGTCCAGATTCTGTCGCCGCGTTTCTTCCTGGTGTGCGCCTGCGTGATTTGTGCGCTGGTATCGCTGTTGTCGGGCAGCTCGTGGACCACCGTCGCCACCATCGGTGTGGCATTGCTGGGCATCGGGCAGGCCTTGGGCATCTCCGAGGCATGGACTGCCGGTGCCATCATCTCAGGAGCCTATTTCGGCGACAAGATGTCACCCTTGAGCGACACGACCATCCTGGCCTCATCATCGGTCAAGGTCGATATCTTTGAACACATCCGCTACATGATGCTGACCACCACCCCGTCGATACTCATCACCCTGGGCATCTTCCTTTTTGCCGGGTTGGGTCACGGCGGTGAGGGTTCGTTGCACATCGAGCAGTATACCGAGGGGCTTGCCGCAACCTTCAACATCTCGCTGTGGACCCTGCTCGTACCGTTGATCACGGGCATCCTTATCGCTCGCAAGGTTCCCTCGTTGATGGTATTGTTCATCTCATCCATCCTGGCTGGCCTCACGGCCATCATCCTGCAACCCCACATCCTGTGCCAGATTGCCGGCGACCCGTCGCTGAGCACTCCGGCAGCAATTTTCAAGGGCATGGCCATCACCTTCTACGGCTCGACTGCCGTGCAGACGGGCTATGATGCCCTGAACGACCTGGTCTCGACGGGCGGCATGGCGGGTATGCTGAACACCATCTGGCTCATCCTCTGTGCCATGTGCTACGGGTCGGCGATGGTGGCCAGCGGCATGATCGAGAGTATCACGCGGGTCATCATCAGGTGGGTGCGCACGCGCTTGAGCCTGGTGACCTCGACGGTGGGCACCGGTCTTTTCCTCAACCTCACGACCGGCGACCAGTTCATCAGTATCGTGTTGACAGCCGACATCTTCCGCGACGTGTACAACAAGGAGGGGTATGAGGCCCGCCTGCTGAGCCGCACGACCGAGGATGCCGCCACAGTGACTTCGGTACTGGTGCCCTGGAACACCTGCGGCATGACGCAGGCGACGGTGCTCGGGGTCCCCACCCTCACCTATCTGCCCTATTGCTTCTTTAACCTGCTAAGTCCTTTGACCACTATGGTCGTGGCCGCCATCGGCTGGAAAATCAAGCGGAACAAGCCGGAGATGGAAGTTAAGAGTTAGGAGTTAGAAGTTAGAAATTCTAGAATATCTAGAATTTCTAGAATATCTAGAAACTAGGGACTAGGGACTAAAGTCTCAAAATCCAATAAGCGTTTTCTTTGAGTTTGTTCATCAGCGCCGGCTCAAGGTCGGGGTGAAGCTCAATCCATTGCTCCACAAGGGCTTTGGCCTCATCGCTATGGTGTCCCGACAACAAACCCGTGAGCCAATAACCCGGGAAGAAGATGTCACCCGTGCGTTGGATTTCAGGCAGGATGTCAAGACCCGTTGTGATATAGCGATTGCTGAACGGTTCACGCGTCGGGTCGTTGAGCAGGGCAAGCATATCCCGTGCCCAGGGTTCGATGCGGCGGTTCTCGGCCTGGAGCAATTCGTTGAACAAATGCTGCTGAACTTGTGCGTCGGGGTTGCAGGCGCGTGAAATGAAGTCAAACTCTCGCCGCTGGTCCTCGTTGTTGAGGCGACTGCGTTGCACGTCAAGAATGTGCTGCCACCGGTCGGGCTGCATGATGGCCAGGTGATAGGCCATGCGCATATAATCGCGGGGATTCAGGTATGTGGCGCTTTGCTTGTTCCAGATTTCATACATTTCATTCACGACTTCAGGTGAGACGGCTCGGAGCGAGAGTTGACGCAACAACGTCTGACGCACCGATTGCAGCGGGTGCTGCTGCACCAACTCAAACAAGCGTTGCTCGGTGGCGGCTCTCTCTTTGCTCTCCAGGCATGCCATCAAGTCGCTGATGTAACTGCATGTTGTCGAGGCAATCAGTTCGTTTTTCTCATGCGTGAGGAATTCAAGCAGCACCGTTGTCAGTTCCTTAGCCGTGATGCGGCCCAGATGGAAGTTCTCGTAGAGGTTGATGACGGCAGCATAGCGGGTTAAATCATTGTCAGCCATCGTTTTCCAAGCCTCGGACATCCTTGAGATGTCCTCATTTCTAAGTTTAAACTGGCCATAGCCCTCGGCGTTGCTGTTGACAAACAGGCCATCGTTATAACCCACGTAGAGTAGACAGTCACGGTCGTTCATATAAATGTGCTGCTGGCAAAACCTGCCGTTCTCATCCACATAGCCGAAATCAAAGCCCTGCTTCCATACCAGGTTGCGGCCATAGGGATCGGACTGACGCACACGGACAAGGTCGCTCATGCGGTTGGAATTGATGACAGGCATTCCCTTCTGCTTGACCCACACGTCGCTGAAGGATTGGGCGCTGTGCCCGGGGTTGAAACGGTCGAGTTCGACGATGAGGTCATCCCACGAAGCATTGCTGTAGGCATAACGGCTGAGGTAGCTGCGCAGGCCCTGCTGCAATGCATCGACGCCCTTTTCCTTCTCGAGCTTGCTCATCATGATGGGGGCCTTGTGATAGATGATGTTGCCGTAGAGCAGACCGGCCTTGTTCATGTTGTCCAGCAGTTGCTGGATGGGGTGCGTACCTTCGGTCCTGTCGGTGCTCATCGCCAGCGGATAGTGCGACTTAATGAAGGCCAAGTCGTGGTTGATGTCGGGGAACTGTTCGCGTGCGATTTTGTCGGCCATGAAATTGGCATAGACCTCCTTGGTCCACACGTCGTCGAACCAACGCATGGTCACCAGGTCGCCAAACCACATATGGGCCGTCTCGTGGGCAATGAGGTTTAGACGCGACAGTTCCTCGTCGGGCGTGGGCTCCGGGCCGAGGAAGATGCGTTGGTCATTAAACTGGATGCAACCCGGGTGCTCCATGCCGCCGAACTGGTAACCCGGCAGGACGACGAAACCATAGTGCTCAAATGGGTACGGGATGCCCGTATATTCCTCCATCCATCTTAGCGACAGGGCCACCTGGTCAAACACGATGGGCAACTGGGCCACCTTGGCGGGATCGGTCTCGCGATAGAGCGCCGTCAACTGGCGGCCGTCACGCGTGGCAGTCTGCACGCTAAACTTTCCTGCCGTGAACGAGAACAGGTAGGTGGGTATGGGCTTACTCGTCTGGTTGCTGATGCTCACCCAGCCGTCGGGGATGTTCAGATTCAAGTCAAAAACGGCCTTCAGGTCAGGCTGGTCAAAACAAGGGAACACGCTGCGGGCATGGTCGGGCACAAACAGGGTGTACATATAATCCTCCCTACGGTTCAACGCCTTGTCACCGCTGATGCCGCTGAGTTGAACCGAATTCACGCCTTGTACAAGATACCGCGACGGAATCACGATGTGCTCATTGAGTACAACAGCCTCCACTGTCGAGCCGTTGACGACAATATTCTGGTGCAATTGAGCAGGACTGCCCTGGAAGTCAATCTGCAGGTCTTCGTCACCAGTCCAATTGAAAATAATCGTCTCACTGAAGCTGACGGGTTGCGATTTCTGGTCCGGGACCGTGAATTCCAAACGGTATTTCACATCGCTGATGTGGGCCGAGCGGTAAACGGCCAGTTCGCGGGACACACCTTCGACAACGGGCACCGACGCTGCGGCACTGAGGGCCGACAAAGCCACGAGGAAGGCTAACAAGCAATATACAACAGGCTGTTTCATGACTATTCCATTATTGAGAATCCTGACGGAGCGACACCACGGTTTGCATCCGCCACAGTTCAGTTTTATCACCACGGCAAAGATAATCATTTTCTCGGAACTTGACAGTCTTGCAGGAGGCTTCAAAAAAATCCCCTGCCAGCCGAAGAGCCGACAGGGGAAAACCAATAAATCTGATTACTATGAAACAGCCTTTTCTTGCAAATTACATCATGCCGCCCATGCCGCCACCCATGCCGGGACCACCGGCGGGCATTGCGGGCTCGGGTTCTTTCTTCTCGGCGATGACGCATTCGGTGGTGAGGAACATGCCGGCGATGCTGGCAGCGTTCTCCAGGGCAATGCGAGCCACCTTGGCAGGATCAATGACGCCGGTCTCGAAGAGTTGCTCAAACTTCTCGGTGCGGGCATTGTAACCGAAGTCATCCTTGCCTTCCTTGACGCGGTTGACGATTACGGCACCCTCCAGACCAGCGTTGGCAACAATCTGGCGCAGAGGCTCCTCGATGGCACGCTGGATGATGTGGATACCCGTGGTCTCGTCATCGTTGTCACCCTTCAAGCCCTCGAGGGCCTTGAGGCAACGGATGTAGGCGGTACCACCACCGGGCACGATACCCTCGGCAACGGCTGCGCGGGTAGCACTCAGGGCGTCGTCCACGCGGTCCTTCTTCTCCTTCATTTCCACCTCGCTGGGTGCACCGATGTAAAGCACGGCTACACCACCCGACATCTTGGCGAGACGCTCCTGGAGTTTCTCCTTGTCGTAGGTGGACTTGGTATTCTCGATCTGCACGCGAATCTGGGCGATGCGGTCGGCGATCATGTCCTTATTGCCGGCGCCGTTGACGATGGTGGTGTTCTCCTTGTCAACGGTGACCTTCTCGGCAGTACCCAACATTTCGAGGGTAGCCTTCTCGAGCGTAAGGCCGGTCTCCTCGCTGATGACGGTGCCACCGGTGAGGATGGCGATGTCCTGCAGCATCTCCTTGCGACGGTCACCAAAGCCCGGAGCCTTCACGGCGCACACCTCGAGCGAGCCGCGCAGGCGGTTCACTACCAGCGATGCCAGAGCCTCGCCGTCAACGTCCTCGGCGATGATGAGCATGGGACGATGAGCCTGAACGGCACCCTGCAACAGGGGCAGCAGGTCCTTCAAGCCCGAAATCTTCTTGTCGAAGATGAGGATGTAGGGACGCTCCATCTCGCATGCCATTTTGTCGGCATTGGTGACAAAATAGGGCGAAATGTAGCCACGGTCGAACTGCATACCCTCGACCACGTCGACGCGGGTCTCGGTGCCCTTGGCCTCCTCGACGGTGATGACACCGTCCTGTTTTACCTTCTTCATGGCCTCGGCGATGAGCTGGCCGATGGCATCGTCGTTGTTGGCGCTGATGCGTGCCACGTTCTCGATCTTGCCGAAGTCGTCGCCCACTTCCTGAGCCTGCTCCTTAATACCCTCGACAACCACCTTCACGGCCTTGTCGATACCGCGCTTCACGTCCATGGGATTAGCGCCGGCAGCCACATTCTTGAGGCCCTCGGTGATGATAGCCTGAGCCAGAACGGTAGCAGTGGTGGTACCGTCACCGGCATCGTCGTTGGTCTTGCTGGCGACCTCCTTGACAAGTTGGGCGCCGATATTCTGGAATTCGTCCTCCAGTTCCACCTCACGGGCTACGGTCACACCGTCCTTGGTGATGTGGGGAGCACCATATTTCTTGTCGAGAATCACGTTGCGGCCCTTGGGACCGAGGGTGACCTTCACGGCGTCGCTCAACTGGTCAACGCCCTTCTTGAGCTCTTCGCGAGCCTTGATATCGAATTTGATTAACTTTGCCATAATAGTTTCTAGTCCTTAGTTTCTAGTCCTTAGTTATTTTATTCAATGACGATGGCCAGGATGTCGTTCTGGCGCATCATGAGCAGTTTTTCACCGTCGATTTCGATTTCGTTGCCGGCATACTTGCCGTAGAGGACGGTGTCGCCGGGCTTGACGATCATTTCCTCGTCCTTGGTGCCGTTACCTGCGGCACGCACTTTGCCCTTGAGAGGTTTTTCCTTTGCGCTGTCGGGGATGATGATGCCGCCAACAACTTCTTCTGCCTTGGCCGGTTCGATGAGAACGCGGTCGTTCAATGGTTTAATTGTCATGATTACTTTAATTGTTAATGTTGTTATGTTATTAAATTGTTTTCACGTCCTGCAAGACTGCAACGAGTGTGCCAACGGCCAATTCCGGTCATCAATCCGCCATTTTGTCACCTGTCTGCCAAAACCACCCGCCCGCGGCCTGACCACCGGGGCAAAAACAATGCGGGCGCCACAGGTCAGGGACCCGTTTCGCCCGCGATTGCATCATCCAAACGTCGCTGTCACTTGCTCCTGGCAGCCAGGCGCTCATGGCAGTACTTTTTTCCTTACAAGGCCAGCCTCAAGCCTATTTCATCGCGTTTGAACGTAGGTTCGTAGTACATGCGGTAGTACACGGTGCAGAAGCGCGCGTGGCCGCGCATGCAGCCGCCACGCACGATGTGGTCGTCACCGGTATCGGGGCCGACAGGATTCGTCTGCGCCTGGCTGGTATAGGGGGCATACCAGTCTTGGCACCACTCCCACACGTTACCGCTCATATCATAGGTGCCCAGTTCGTTGGGCTGCTTTGAGCCCACAGCCTGGGTGCGGTCACCGCTGTTGTCTTCACACCAGGCCACGTCGTTGAAATTGTTGCTGCCCGAATAGGTGTAGCCGTGGGTCTTGTTTCCGCCGCGTGCGGCAAATTCCCACTCGGCCTCGGTGGGCAAGCGGAAGTTACGTCCCGTGAGTTGATTGAGCCTGGTGATGAACTGCTGGCAATCGTTCCACGAGACGTTCTCCACGGGCCATTCCCAATAGCCCTCGTTGACGCTCGGGTTGCTGCCCATCACGGCGTTCCACAGTTCCTGAGTCACCTCGGTCTCGCCGATGTGGTAATCGTCAAGTGTCACCTGGTGGTACATCACACTCTCGTAATAATCACCGCCCATGTTGAAGGTGCCACCCTCGACAGCAATCATCTTGAAAGTGCAGCCCTGGACCTCGATCTCCTCGTCCTCGAACACTGCGGGTTCGGGCGTGTGGCCCTCGCCACCCTCGTTTAGCAACGCGTCAATCATCCTGACGACATCGGTGATGGTGACCTGGCCGTCACCGTTCAGGTCGGTGGGGAAGGTCGGTTCGTTATTCTTCAAGACAAAATCAATCAGCGTGACCACGTCGGTGATATCCACCTTACCGTCGTTGTTCACATCGCCGCGAATGTAGGCCGTTCCTGTCAGATCGACACCGTGGAATGTGTCACCGATCCTCATCGTGTAGTGGGCATGGTGCACACCCGGCAATTCAGGCATATAGGTCGCCAGAATCTGACCTGATTCGCCAGGCTGGATATAATCAGGCAGCCCGTTGTCATAGACCCAGATGTAGCCGTAATCACTGGTGAGCGCGCTCAAGTGATAGAAGGGCACCGTTCCCGTGTTGATCACCTCGAAGTAGGTCGCCACACTGTCACCCACAAATGCCTCGAAGAAGATTTCGGCGGGAGAGAGCATGCCCTGTGGTGTCTGAGCACTGGCCCGGTTGAAACTCGGCACGATAAACATCAACACCGACAATAATAATGTATAAAATGCTTTCATAAAAAAAGGAGTTATAATGTTAAACAAGAAAGAGTCTTTGTTATGACTACAAATTTACCATCATTTTCACCACGCCGAGAAATTAATTTGACGACTATTTCGTCTTTGCGGTTTTTTTTCGGCAAAAGTGTCAAAAAATTAGACACTTTTCGGCTGCCCGACGCTTGGCGAAGTCACATCGATTTACAAAAAAGCACAAAAAATGTTACACAATTCTATCAATACCGCCAAGTAAGGGGAAAAAGTGTATCTTTGCACGATAATAACGGCCACGCCGAGGCTTGGCCCTGCAAAGAATTCAACACAGACTAACTGTATCATACTGAAGATGAAGATTTTATCAAGAATCGCACTGGCCGTCTTCGCGGCTTTGCTGATGACTGCCTGTGGCGGCAATGAGGCCACTTACCAGTACAAGACCCAATACCTGCCCGTGCAGCTGGCGGGCAGCGAGAAGTGGAGCATCCTCGACGTGAACAGCGGCGAGGTGGTCGCCAAGGACGCCTTTGACAACGCGCCGTCGCCCATCGTGGCCGGCATGTTCTATGTGAGAAACAGCGAGGGCAGCTACGACTACTACGACGTGAGCGCCCCCACCACCCCGGTAGCGGGCCACTTTGGCAGCGTGACCTCGTTCAGCGACGACGGCGTGGCCGTGTGCAGCCGTGTGGGAGGCCCATTGTGCGTCATCGACCGCAAAGGTCAGGTGGTGAAGGAACTGCCCAAGGATGTGTCCCAGTGCTCGATGTTCTCTCGCGGCATGGCCGCCATTCAGGACGATAACGGCGAGTGGGGCTACATCAACGCCAGGGGCGACACCGTCATCCCCGTCAACTACAGCAGCGCCAACCTCTTCCTCTACGAGGACTACGCCATGGTCATCGACAGCAAGCAGCCCAGCGACAGCGTGGTCAATTTCACCGTCATCGACCGTAACGGCAAGGTGATGTTCACCTCCAACACGTCCATCTACCAGCCCATCCAGCCCTATTTCATCAACGGCGTGCTGCCCGTGGTGAAGGGCGACACCGTGGTGTGCCTCAACGAGGACGGCAAAGAGGTGGCCAACCCCATTGCCGACGATGAAAAACTGCAGAAAGCCGGCTATACCGACTATTCCCGCACCCCGTCGGGTGACTACATCGTCTTCAAGGACAAGAAAACCGGTCTGGTGGACAAGAGCAACAACGTGCTGATTCCCATCGAGCACGACAACCTCATCGACATCAACGGCGAGCGCCTGATTGCAGTGGACGGCGACACCTACCACATCGTTGACCGCAACGGCAAGGCGGTGGGCAACGTCAAGTTTGAGAACGCCCACGTGAGCGAGGACAACCCCTACGCCACCCGCGGTTTCATCGACACCGACCTGGCTGCCGCATCCATGATGATGATGTTTGACGAAACGACCTGCTGCGGTGCCGACGCCCGCACCACGCTCATGGACATGAACGGCATGGTGGGCACCGACGCCCGCATGTATGCCGGCAACAACACGCTCATCCTGCCGCAGGGCCCCTACATGATACAATATGTGTTCGATCGCGAGGTGGCCTCGATGAACGCCGACAGCACTGCCGCCAGCTTCAACTACGACGCCAAGGTGAAATGTGTCATCATCTCGCTCAACGTGAACCACTGCCCCGCCAACACCGAGCCCGCCGTCGTCAACAAGGTGGAGAGCCGCTTGGGCACCAAGGGCTTTGTGTTCGCCAGGGACGGCATCTTCTGCAGCGACTACCTCACGGCATTGACCATGGGCTATGAGAAGGGCATCATCGACCTGATTTACTACATGCACTTCAACGAGTCCGTCCCCCAGGAGAAGAAGAAAAGGAGCTAAGAGTTAACAGAGAACAGTTAACAGTGAACAGTTAACAGTTAACAGAGAACAGTTAACAGTTGGCATCCGTTTCGTTCGCACGTGCGCGACAACTAAGGACTAAGGACTAAAAACTAAAAACTAAAAGATATGTATTACGTACAAAAGACTCTTGAGATTTCATCGGCCCACATGCTGTATCTCGACCACAACAGCAAGTGCGAGAACCTGCACGGCCACAACTGGATCGTGAACGTGTATTGCAAGGCCAAGGAGCTTGACGACAACGGCATGGTCACCGATTTCACCATTATCAAGGAGATGGTGCACGGCAAACTCGACCACAAGTACCTGAACGAGGTGCTCGACTTCAACCCTACGGCCGAGAACATCGCCCGCTGGATCGTCGATACCGTGCCCAACTGCTATCGCGCCGACGTTCGCGAGAGTGCCAACAACCTGGCCACCTACATCAAGGACGAATAACAGTGAACAGTGAACAGTTAACAGTGAACAGTGAACAGTTAGGAGTTCTAGAATATCTAGAGCATCTAGAAACTAAGGACTAGGGACTAAGGACTAAGGACTAAGGACTAAGGACTAAGGACTAAGGACTAAGGACTAAAGACTTAAATGTACAAGGTCAACGAAATCTTCCATTCGCTGCAGGGCGAAGGCTTCAACACGGGTACCGCCAGCGTGTTCATCAGGCTAAGCGGCTGCAACCTGCATTGTGCCTTCTGCGACACGCGACACGAAGAGGGCACAATGATGTCGCTGCCCGAAATCGTCGAGCGGGTGATGCAGTACCCCGGGGCCCCGCTCATCGTGCTCACGGGCGGCGAGCCGTCGCTGTGGATTGACGAGGATTTCGTGACGGGGCTCAAGCAGATGACAGGCAAGCGCATCGCCATCGAGACCAACGGCACCCGTCCCCTGCCCCACGGCATCGACTGGGTGACCCTGTCGCCCAAGACGGGCCTCGGCAACAGCGGCGACCTACCCGTGGTGCTCACCCGCTGCGATGAGCTCAAAGTCGTTTATCTGGGCCAAGACTTGGCCCAATACGATAACATCACAGCCACACACCGCTACTTGCAGCCCTGCTGGGTCGCCGACCCCGAGCAACGCCTCCACAACATGCATGACACGGCCCAGGCCGTGCTCGACAACCCCCAGTGGCGGCTGTCGCTGCAGACCCACCGCATCCTGGGCATCAGATAACAGCATCCAATTCTCGTCTGTTGCGTTGTCAACGCAACAAATGGTACTCTACCAACAAGCGTCCGCACTCCAATTGCTGGAATGCGGACGTTTCACTAATCTCTAATCTCTAAACCCTACACTCTAAACTGCGAGCAGGGCGAGCATATTACTGATGGCCGCTGAGGACGACGTCGCGGCTGGTCTTGCCGATAAGGCCCTGGAGGACCTTGCCCGGGCCCAGCTCCTCGGCCTCGGTCATGCCGTCGGCCACCATGTTGGCAACGATGTGGCTCCAGCGAACGGGAGCGGTGAGCTGTTGCAGCAGGTTGGCCTTGATTTCCTCGGGATCGGTGTGGGGCTTAGCGTCCACGTCCTGGTAGATGGGGCAAACGGGAGCCGAGAAGTCGGCAGCCTCGATAGCCTCGGCCAGTTCGGCGCGGGCAGGCTCCATCAGGGGCGAGTGGAAAGCACCACCCACCTTGAGGGGCAACGCGCGGCGTGCACCAGCCTCCTTGAATTTCTCACAAGCAGCCTCGATAGCGGCAATCTCACCCGAGATGACCACCTGACCGGGGCAGTTATAGTTGGCAGGAACGCAGATGCCGTCGATGGTGGCACAGATTTCCTCCACCTTGGCGTCGTCCATGCCGATGATGGCAGCCATCGTCGAGGGGGCAGCCTCGCAAGCCTTCTGCATGGCCAGGGCACGAGCCTCGACCAACTTCAAACCCTGCTCAAAGGGCAGCGCGCCAGCGGCTACCAGAGCCGAGAACTCGCCCAGCGAGTGACCGGCAACCATGTCGGGCTTGAACTCGTCGCCCATGGTGAGGGCGAGGATTACCGAGTGCAGGAATACGGCAGGCTGGGTGACCTTGGTCTGCTTCAGGTCATCCTCGGTGCCTTCAAACATGAGGTCGGTGATGCGGAAACCCAGCACCTCATTGGCTTTCTCAAACAATTCTTTGGCCTGGGGATTGTTGTCGTACAGGTCCTTACCCATACCCACAAACTGTGCGCCCTGACCGGGGAATACAAATGCTTTCATTGTTTTAATTGTCTCTTTTATAGTTGATAATAATGTTGATTACGGAATTTTTTCTGCAAATCGGCTGCAAAGGTAATTAAAAAAGTTTAGAGTTTAGGGTTTAGTGTTTAGAGTTTTTCTTGCCGCACTCCGAGCAGCGACACTAAACCGCTAACTATCAGCCAATTGTCCACTGTTAACTGTTATCTGTTAACTGTTCACTAAAAAAGGTATTCCGTGGTATCGTCGATGCCGGCGTCCTTGAGGGCCTGACGGCGCTCGGTGCAGGTGCCGCAAGTACCGCAATGCTTCTCGCCGCCCTTGTAGCAGGAATAGGTCTCACTGTAGTCGAGGCCCAGGGCTGCACCATGGCGTGCGATTTCGGCCTTGCTCAGGTCGGTATAAGGGGCATAGACCTTGACACCCTCGTAGGTGCCTGTCATCATGGCAGTGCTCATGGCTTCGATGAAGGGAGAACGGCAGTCGGGGTAGATGCTATGGTCGCCCGCATGGTTGGCAATCATCACGCGATGCAGGCCGTTGCTCTCGGCGATGCCGCAGGCGATGGCCAGCATGATGCCGTTGCGGAAAGGCACAACCGTCGATTTCATGTTCTCATCGTTGTAGTTGCCGTCGGGGATGGCATCGGCGCTCTCGAGCAGGGCGCTCTTGAAATACTTGTGCATGAAGTCCAGCGGAATAATCAGGTGCTTGATGCCCAAGCGCTGGCAGTGCATGATGGCACAGCGGCGCTCACGGCCGTTCTGGGTACTGCCGTAGTCAAAGGTGATGGCCAGGGCAATCTCGTCCTTGTACTCATAGAGCATGGTCGTCGAGTCCATGCCGCCCGAGGTGATGATAACCGCGTCTTTCTTTGCCATAGTTATCATTTAATCGTTATGGAAATTGCTGATGAGGCGCATGCGCACCATATCCTGATGCTCGCTGTCGCCATGGTTGGCAAACGGCTTGATGCTGATGCCGCCACGCGGGTTGAACAGGCCGATAACCTCGATATACTTGGGGTCCATGAGCTTGACCAGGTCCTTCATGATGATGTTGACGCAATCCTCGTGGAAATCGCCGTGGTTGCGGAAGCTGAAGAGGTAGAGCTTCAGGCTCTTGCTCTCGACCATGCGCTCGCGCGGGATGTAGTTGATGATGATGCGACCGAAGTCGGGCTGGCCCGTCTTGGGGCACAACGAGGTGAACTCGGGGCAATCGAGCGTCACCACATATTCGTTCTCGGGGTGCTTGTTCTCGAAGGTCTCGAGCACGTCGGGGCGATAGTCAAACTCATACTGCGTGCCCTGGTTGCCCAGCAGCGTCACGCCTTCCAGTTCCTTATCTGTTCTTGACATAACCAACTGATTTTACTTTGAATTATAACTCGTCGATTTCCTCGCCGGTGCGTTCCATGATGCTGGCAGCAAGGCCGTCGGCCGTCTGGATGATGGTCACGAGGGGATAGAGCTTGCGGGCGGCATCATAGTTGCGCACGTCCTCGTAGCTGTTCTGATTCACGCCCCAAGCGCCCATGTGCCAGCGGATGGCCAGCATCTCGTCATCGTTCAAGGGGAGGCCGCTGCACAGCAGCAACGTGAGCGATTTCTCGCCATGCCCCATCGGGAAACCTTTATAGGTGATCTTGTAGCCCTCGGCATCTTCCCAAATGCCCAGCGCATTCTTGCGCTTCTTGACCGAGCGCTTGTAGATGTCGCACTTGCACACGTCGTGCAGCAGGCTGGCAAGGATGATGCTGTCGCGCTTCACCTCATGCTCCAGGCTCGGCTCTATGGCCTTCATGGCCTCCCACACGGCAAGAGCTGCCTTGCAGGTATTGAGCGAATGAAGAGCCAGGCCGCCCTCGGTGTTCAAGTGATGACCAGCCGAAGCAGGAGCCGTGAAAAAGCCCCAAGCCTCCAAATCTCCTATCACGTCCTCGATGCCCTCACGCTCGGTTGAACGCAACAGCTCAAGGATTTCTTCCTTACAATTTTTATCGCTAGTTTTCATTATTGAGTTTTATTATTTAGTGCCTAGTTGTCGTGCACGCGCGAACGAAACGGATGAAACGGACAAAACGGCGGATGCAGATGGGACCGATAGCCCTCATTCCTAATTCCTAATTCCTAATTCTTTCTCGTGGGTTTGTAGCCGTGCTCGCGGCGATACTTGCGCACGTCGCGGAAGAGGTCGGTGGCATACACGAAGTTGTTCAGGTCGTCGTTTTCCACGTTGTAGATCTCGTCCTTGGTGCCGATCCAGCCCACATGGCCCTTGTTGATGAACACGATGTTCTCGCCGATGCCCATCACCGAGTTCATGTCGTGGGTGTTGATGATGGTCGTGATGCCGAACTCGTGGGTGATGTCGCTCAGCAACTCGTCGATCACGATCGACGTCTTCGGGTCAAGGCCCGAGTTGGGCTCATCACAGAACAAGTACTTGGGATTCAAGGCGATGGCACGGGCGATGGCGCAACGCTTCTGCATACCGCCCGAGAGTTCGCTGGGAAACTTGTTCTCGCTGCCCGTGAGATTGACGCGGTCGATACAGAACTGGGCCCGCTCGCGCATCTCCTCACTGGACATCTTGCCGAACATCACCAGCGGGAACATCACGTTGCCCAATACCGTCTCGCTGTCGAACAGAGCCGAACCCTGGAACAGCATGCCGATTTCCTTGCGCAACGCCTTGCGGTGCTTGCGGTCCATCTTGGTGATGTCGCGCCCGTCATACAGGATCTCGCCCTCGTCGGGGTCGAACAGTCCCACGATGTTCTTGACCAGCACGGTCTTACCCGAGCCCGACTGGCCGATGATGAGGTTGGTCTTGCCGTCATACAGCTTGCAACTCACATCAAACAACACCTGACGCATCCCACCCTCTTCCTTGAAGGACTTGGAAATATGCTTAACTTCGATCATTGTTTTTTAGTTTTTAGTATTTTAGTCCATCGTTGCCGTGCACACGCGGACGAAACGGACGAAACGGATGAAATGGATGAAACGGATGTCAACTATTAACTGTTCTCTGTTAACTGTTAACTGTTAACTATTAACTGTTCACTGTTAAAGCAGCAGCAGGGTCAGGATAACGTCGGCCACCAGAATCATGATGTTGCTCACCACAACGGTGTCGGTACTGGCTTGACCTACCTCGACCGAACCGCCCTGCACCGAGTAACCATAGTAGCAGGCGATGGTGGACATCAGGAAAGCAAACACGAGCGACTTGATCAACGCAAACCACACATACCACTCGATGAACAACGACTGGATGCCGAAGATGTAGGTGTCGGGGTCAACGATGCCCGTGACGATACAGATGAGCCAGCCGCCCAACAGACTGGTCGCCATACAGATAACGACAAGGAACGGCAGGATGGTAATCAAGGCCAGAATCTTGGGCCCGGCCAGGAAATTGGCACTGTTGATGCCCATGATGTCAAGCGCATCGATCTGCTCGGTGGCACGCATGGTGCCGATCTCGCTGGCGATGTTAGACCCGATTTTGCCCGACAGAATCAGGCACAGGATGGTCGACGAGAACTCGAGCAAGATGATCTCGCGCGTGGTCAAGCCCACCGTGTAGCGAGGCAGCAACGGGTTGGAGATGTTGAGCTTGATGAGGATCGTGCACAACGAGCCGATGAACAGCGACACGATAATAATCAACGGTATCGAATCGATGCCCAACTTATAGATTTCATTGATATAACGTTTGAAGAACACCTTCCACTTGTCAGGGATGGCAAGAACCCTCCACATGAACATGCAGTAGTCCCCAAACTTATCCAGCATTTTAGTCAATAACATATCGTCTCTTTATAGTTTCAACCTGCAAAGATAGTAAAAAGTTTTCAGTCCCTAGTCCCTAGTCCCTAGTTTTTAGTCGGCTGGCCACAACCGCCCCCACAAGAGACACTTGAGGAGAGGGACCGGAGGGCATCAATAAGAGAAGTTTTTTTACAGGAGGGAGGACTCGTCGATGAGGTTGTTGAGCATGGCGTAGACGGTGAGGCCTGCGACGCTCTTGATGCCGGTCTTGTGGGTGATGTTCTTGCGGTGGGAGATGACGGTGTGAACGCTGACGTTGAGGGCATCGGCGATCTCCTTGTTGGTCTTGCCTTGGGCCAGCTGCACGAGGACGGCGGTCTCTCGCTTGGTGAGCTCGTAGCTGCTCTTGCTCGCGTCGACCTCGCCGGGTGAGACTTGGGCCAGCGTCTCGAGGATGACGGCACGGCTGTCGCGGATGTCCACCACGGCATCGTAGTTCTTCAACACATCGCGCTCCACATACTGATAGACCAAAGCCACCAGCGCCAGGGGTTGGTCGCCGCGCAACCGCGTGGGGTTATCGACCAGCGTCGGGTTCATGAGCACAATGTCGGGGTGGGCAGCCAGCAGGCGCTCCTCCAGGTGGTCGGCACTCATCTCGGGCTCGAGCACCTTGAAGCGAATCTGACCGTCCAGTATGCTTTTCAATCCCTCGATGATGAGTTCCGAGGGTTCCACTATCAACAGTCGCTGTTTCATGACAGGACAGCTTTTTCGAGGTGTTTAACCAGCGGCACCATGATCTTCTCCTCGATGAAGGTGTGCTTCTTGAGGTCCTCGCTCAGGCGCAGAATGTCATACACCACGTCGAGCACATTGTCGTCATCGACCTGGGGCGGGAGATACTTGAACACGATGTTGAGCAGGTCATCGAGCTTGCCCTCGATGTCGCTGTGGGTATGCAGGAACTCGCCGATGCTGTAGGTCTTGTCGCGCTCGCCTGTCATCAAGGCACGGATGTGAGGGAAAACGTCACGCTCCTCGTGAGCGAAATGGGCCTCGACCTCCTTCTTATACTCCTTGAAGAAGCTGATGAACACCTGCCCGATGCGACCGCTGAGCTTCTGGGCGATGGCATCCAGGTGGCGCTCGATGTGCGGCAGGCGCTTGTCCACATAGTAGCGGTGGGACTTCTCGAGATAAGGCACCAGGCCCGTCATGTCGGTTCCCAGAATGGCAGCCGTCGAGGGGATGTAGTTGTTGAAGGTATAGACGTTGCAGATGAGCAGAAAAAAACCGGTGTCCACCCCACTCGCCTCGCATACGTCGGCGATAGAACGGTCGCCGAAACCCAGCGAGATGTCCAGCCTGGTCAACAGCGAGAGCAGTGAAGGATAGGCGGTGATGAGGTCACTCAAGCGGGCTTCGCTAGAGAAAAGCCGTGATTTGAAATCTTTCATAGACTGTCAATGTTTAATCTTGGGCAAAAGTAACACTTTTACCCCAATTCGGCAAATTAGCCGACCACAAATGATGCTGATTAACGCGCGTCAAAGATAAAGTACCGGCTGATGTCCCAGGCACGGCGCTGGTGCTGGGTGAGCTCGGTGCTGTCGCCGATGACCGACATGTTGCGCGGCTGGATGGCGCTCCTGACGGGGAAACGCAGGATGCTGTGTCCCAGGCCCTTCCACGCATAATCGTTGGCACCCATCACGTCCAGCAAGGTTGGGAACAAGTCCACCTGGCCGATTACCGGGTCGTAACGCAAGGTGGTATCGCAGCCGGCAATGATCATGGGAATGCCCCAATCGTCGGGCACGAAATCATAGTCTGAACGGCCCACGATGCGGTTGTAATAAATCTGGGTGTGGTCGCTCACGACAGCCACCACGGTATTCTGCCGCAAGCCGCGACGCTGCAAGTCATCGATAAAGGCTCCGATGCAACTGTCGGTGATGTTGACGCAATTCAGATAATCGCGGGCCTCGGCGGTGAGGGTATCGCTGGCGGTAATCCACGACGGGCGGGACTGACTGGTCGAGAACGGGACGTGCATCGTCATCGTGACCATCTCGAGGAAGAACGGCTGGTGCAGCTCGTCCAGGAGGGTCGACGAGAAGTCGGTGAGCGCGGCGTCATCGATATCGTTGTGCCGTGAGAAACAACCGGCGGCCATCAGGTCGTCACGCGTGTAGAGCGTGTCAAAGCCGTAGGTCCTGGCTGTCACGTTCTGGTTCCAGTTCACGCCCGGAGTGCAGATGATTTCGCGACAGTCATAACCCTTGAGGGCATAGGCCAGAGCCGGGTACTCCTTGTTGCCCCAATTCACGGCCACTACACCGTCGCGCAAGGGCAGCAAGCCGGTATTGTAGATGAAATGGGCATCGCTGGAATGACCATGGCTGGTCTGGAACAGCACATGAGGGGCATAAATCACGCTGTCACCGGCCACCAGACGATTCAGGACCGGAGTCACCTCACGACCCTCAACCTCCATGCCGATGGGCCAGGTGTGCAACGACTCGACGATGAACAGCACCAGATTGCGACCCTCGGCATGACAGTAGCTGTTGTCGCTGTAATGCGGGCAGTCCTCGGCGAGGAAACGCTGCAATGCCTCGCGCTCGGCATCGCTCACGGTGTGGCTATTGAACATCGCCTGATAGAGCGAGAACAGGCCGTAAGGCAGCAAGCCGTTTGAGGCAAAATACTCCCTGTTGCTGAAGTTGTGGAAAAAACGGCGCTCAAAATTGTCGGTGTTGTTGACATAACCCGCCAGGGCCATCACCACAGCGGCAAACAGCGTGTAAAGCAAGGGTTTGACACGAGGGCCGTCCTCACGGGAACGCCGACCCAACACGCAAGCCGCAATCAGCCCCAGAAAAGGCACCACGATGAGCAGGTCCTGCCATCGCAGCAGGGACACGGTGCTGGCAGCAAGGGTGGAATTGACATTCTCGGTAAGCGTCAGGCTTTGCCACGGCATCAGGTCGTCGTAGGCCCTGCAATAGCACACCTGTATCATGCACCACACGGCGAGGAGCGTCAACGGCACCCACACCAGCCAGCGCCAGCGCCGGGGCAACAGCCAATAGGGCGCCAGCAGCAACAGGGCATTGGCCACCGAGACGGCCACCGTGTGCCACTCGTGCAACAGGCGAGACATCCCGCCTAGCTGCGTGTCAAGCGCCACGACAAAACATTGCCAGGCCACCACAGCCACGCATAGCACAAAAAATGCCGTGCCATACCTCGGAATATGCCTTCTGCTCGCTTCCAACACTAAATGTTAAACCCTCTTGATGATATGCGATACCACACCCCACACCTGGAAATTGCTGCCCTCTTCGACACGAAGTTCGGGAAAATCGGCATTGGCAGGGGTGAGAAAAACGCCCTCGTCACGCACGCTCAAGCGCTTGACGGTGAAATCACCGTCGATGAAGCAAACGGCGATATTGCCGTCGTGAGGCGTGAGAGAACGGTCGATGATGAGCAAGTCGCCCTCGTTGATTCCGGCTTCCACCATCGAATTGCCGATGACACGGGCACAAAAGGTGGCAGCAGGATTGGTGATGAGCGCACGATTCAGGTCGATGCTGTCGGCATATTCGCCTTGAGCAGGGCTGGGAAAGCCCGCCTGCACGCGGCTCTCAAAGAACTGCAAACCCGACGTCTGCTCATCGGGCTTGACCTCCGATATCTTGATCTCTTCCACTTCCTTATACTTTTACTATCAAGCCGTCATAGGCCAGTTCGACACCCTGAGGCAACAACCTATGGGAATCGGCATGAAATCCGATACCGTCGGACATGTGTACCAGGAGGGTGCGGCCAGGCTTAACACGTTCTACAATGGCAAGGGTCTCGTCAAGACACATGTGAGAAATGTGCGGCTTGATGCGCAAGGCATTGATGACCAGCAGGGGCACCCCACGGAGGGAATCCACCACCTCGTCGGCAATCTCCTTGGCATCGGTGATGTAGGCAAGCGGCCCGATACGGAAACCGCAGATGGGAAGTTTGTAATGCATCACCGGAATCGGCTCAACACGCACACCCTCGACCAGGAACGGGTCATCGCCGATGACATGTTCCTCAAACTGGGCTACACCCGGGTAGGGAGTGCCGCCAGGGAAACAGTAAGGGATGCGTCGGTGCAGGTTTTCCAGCACATCGGCACGAGCATACAGCGGGAACTGGCGCTCAAAGCAGTAGGTGCGCAAGTCATCAAGACCTGCAACATGGTCATAGTGGATGTGGGTTAACAGGACCGCATCCAGGTTATCGTCGCTGGCGCGCAGCATCTGGGTGCGGAAGTCAGGCCCGCAATCAATGAGAAACCTGACACCCTGATATCTGACTATTGCCGAGGTGCGCAACCGCTGGTCACGAGGGTCGGCGCTCATGCACACGGGACAATGGCAACGCAGCATGGGCACCCCGGTCGATGTTCCTGTTCCCAGAAATTCTATTTCCAATGTCGTCAACATTTCTATCTCCTGAACTGGTTGAGCAGGCCGTCAACAAAAAACAGATACGACCCGCCGTCGTAATACCAATATTCCCTCATGCCGCCCTGATCGGGATTCTCGCTGATGCGCTGGGGGCTGCCCAGCGACAAGCGGCACTCTTCCTTGGTCATTCCCACCACGACCTGCCCACGGGTAATCAGTTCCCAATTGGCGTCGGTGATGGCCGGATGTCCCAAGTGCGGGTCCCTCTCCACAAACAGCGCATCAAAGTCGCGGCCATGCATCGTCGATGCATTGTCACTCATCCACACCATCGCCTTTTCGCCGGTGTCCAGCGTGGTGAACAACACACGCAGGGGCAGCACCGCATTGCCAGGCAACACACTGTCGATGTGCACCTTGATATAATGTCGTCCGTCAAGCATCTGCTCGCTATGGCGGTCGTACCAGATGGGGGTCTTTATATAGAAATCCTTATCGACAATCTGCCGCGCATAGTGTTCGACCATATCCATGTCGATAAGCATCGGAAAGGTGAAACCCGGACGACTGGCCTTGGCTTCCTTCCCCGCGTTGTAGGTGTACCTGGCACCCGTCTCGCTATCTTCAAAATAGAGGCTCAACCTGCGATTATTATAATCTCCGATGAGTATGCCATCCGCCCCACGAGAACTGTACAAGATAATATGGCCCGCGAGGCGCAATGTATCCTTGTCATAGGCGGAACTGACGTTCAGCATCTGATTGATCTGGTCATCGGCGACCCAAAAACGCTTCCCGGGTTTCCAGGCATCCAAGGAGTCAACATAAGGGTCTAGCGTTACCGTAGTCTGCCGACTGTCGACCTGCTCCATCACACGGCGCACGTCTTTGTCGGTGACCTGTCTCGACATCTCGATGCCCGTGCCGCAAGACATCACCAGCAAGGCGATGACGCAACACGCGACAACACGTGAAAGCCATGTCGCTATTCCTAGACACGGTCCTGGCATCAGCTGATTATTTCTTCTTGGGAGTATCCTGATGTCCCACGGCATTGATCGACCGGGTGACAGTCGTGATGCTCACGTCCTCGTTCATGGCATCGTTGACCACCTCGTCGAGAACCTCTTCACGGTTCTCACCATTATCCACCTTCAACTTGGAGATGGCAGCGCCATTGCGCATGCGGGCGTCTTTCAGGGCAGCCTTGTAGGCAGCGATGGCAGCGGTGTCACCAGTAGCGGCAACCTCTTCTTCAACGGCGCGGATGCTGTCATCAAGCGCGAGAATCGTCGTTGCATCCTGCTGCTGGCAAGCGGCATCCAGCTTAGTGGCAAACTCTTCGCCTTGGGCTTGATACTTGGCCTTCAACTCACTGTTTCCATTACAACCCACAAGTGACATTGCCAGAGCAGCTGCCACTATCAATAAACATTTTTTCATTCTTCTTGATTCTATTAATATTGTGTTATTGTTGATTATTCTTTATTTCTCGGGATTCTGCTGCAATGCCGCACGCAGTGCCGTTGCCAGCTGGTCGGGACAAGACGTGTTCTTGTAGCCGCAGCGTATGCCTTGCAACTTGCCGATGACCTCGTCGGCACGCATGCCGCGCACCAGCACCGAGATGCCCTGCAAATTGCCATGGCAACCGCCGGTGAACTGCACATCGCGCAGGATGCCCTCCTGGTCGATGTCAAAGTCGATCTGCGACGAGCAGGTACCTTGAGGATAAAACGTGTATTTCATCTTTTTATTATCAATCTTTGTTAATCTCCAACAAGCCGTCGTAATCAAGCACGCGCAACTCGTTGCTGTCATATTCCAATATATCTTTCTCCTGAAGTTTGTCCAGCGAAGCGACAAGCGTCGTGCGCTGTGTGCCCAACAGGGAGCACAGGTCCTTCTGCTTATAATTCAAGGTGATATCGGTCGAGCCACTCACCGTGAGCGATTCGACAATCATCGCCAGGCGCTCGGCCACCGAGCCGTTCCGGGCCGACAAGACCGAGGAGACGCTGCGCTGGCTGCCCGAAGACAGATAATTGAGGATGTTGAAGAGAAACACCTTGTCGGTGTTCACCATCTTGATGTAATCGCTCTTGAGCAGTTGCAGGATGCCGCAAGGCCCCTCGGCAACAGCTGTGAACGGATATACCGTCTCACGTCCGAACAGATACTCGGCAGCCAGCACATGAGGCGAGGACAACGTCTGCCCGAACGTCACGCGCAGGTGGGCGCAGGGCGTCGTCAGCCTCACTCGTCCCGAAACGATGAACTTGAGGTGCGTGCACGGGTCACCCGTCTGCAGCACCTGTTTCCCATTGCGGAACTTGAGGAAGTGGAACGGCAACTTCTCTACCAGGGTTGTAATCTTATCGGTGCTCACCCCCTGGAAGAGAGGCAGTTGCATCAACTGTTGATACATGCTGTTCATAATGCGGCAACCTGATTCTCAATTAATAGATTATTTACCGAGTTTCTCAATCACCTGATCGACGGTCAACGATTGCTGCTCGCCAGTGACCATGTTCTTGAGAGCGATGGTACCGTTCTGGACCTCGTCGGCGCCCACGATGGCCACATACGGGATTTGGCGATCGTTGGCATAATTCATCTGCTTCTTCATCTTGGAGATATCGGGATACAGTTCGGCACTGATGCCTGCACGACGCAGAGCCATGATGTGACCCAGCGAGGCGGCAGCCTCCTGTTCGCCGAAGTTGACGAACATCACCCGTGCCGTTGCCATCGTGTCGGCAGGATACAGGTCGAGGGCGTTCAGCACATCATAAATGCGGTCGGCACCGAAGCTGATGCCCACACCCGACAGGCCAGGCATGCCGAACACACCCGTCAAGTTGTCGTAACGACCACCACCCGTGATGCTGCCGATGGCCACGTCGAGGGCCTTGACCTCGAGGATGGTGCCCGTGTAGTAGTTCAAGCCGCGAGCCAGCGACACATCCAGTTCAACGCGGGCACGAGTACCCAGGGCCGCCACATGGTCAAGCACATAGCGCATCTCCTCGATACCCTTCATGCCCACCTCGCTGCCGGCAAGCATACCTGCCAAAGCGGTGAGACGTTCCTCGTTGGTGCCGTCAAGAGCCAGCAGGGGCTGCAGCGTGGCGATGGCCTCGTCGCTCAACCCTTTCTCCCGCAACTCGGCATTCACGTTGTCGATGCCTATCTTATCGAGTTTGTCGATGGCGACGGTAATGTCGATAATCTTGTCGGCGGCACCGATGATCTCGGCGATACCGCTCAGGATCTTGCGGTTGTTCAGCTTGATGGCGACATTGATGTTGAAGCGGTTGAACACCTCGTCGATCATCGTCACCAGTTCCACCTCGTTCAGTAGCGAGTCGCTGCCCACGATATCGGCATCACACTGGTAAAACTCGCGGTAACGCCCCTTCTGCGGACGGTCGGCACGCCACACGGGCTGAACCTGATAGCGCTTGAAGGGCATCTGCAGGTCGTTGCGATGCTGCACGACGTAGCGGGCAAAGGGCACCGTCAAGTCATAGCGCAGTCCCTTCTCGCTGATCTTGGTCGTCAAGTGGAGTGAGTCATGGGCTGTGAGCAGGTCATCGGGAGCGTCCTTCAGGTAATCACCACTGTTCAGAATCTTGAACAACAGCTTATCGCCCTCCTCGCCATACTTGCCCATCAAGGTGGACAGGTTTTCGACAGCCGGCGTTTCGATCTGCTGGAAGCCATAAAGCAAGAACACGTCTTTTATCGTGTTGAAGATATAATTGCGGCGCGCCATCTCGATGGGCGAGAAGTCGCGAGTCCCCTTGGGGATGGATGGTTTTTGTGCCATTATCGGTATTTACTTTTTTTACTCTTATATTTAATGTGTACTGTGTTATCGGTATTACCTCCTGCGGCCACCCAGGAAGATGGCTGCATAGTATAACAAGGTGGCCAGGGAGCCGATAGCAGCCACCACATAGGTGTAGGCTGCAGCATGGAGAGCATCCTTGGCATAGCCCAACTGCTGACCGCTCACGATTCCAGAGCCCTCGAGCCACTTGACGGCGCGACGGCTGGCATCCACCTCAACAGGCAGGGTCACAAAGCTGAACAGCACCGTCATGGCGAACATGGCCAAAGCGATATACAGGGGAATCGGCGTCCAACCTGCAACAACGATACCAGCAAGCAGTAACCACTGAATGGTGTTGGAGGCAAACGACACGATGGGCACCATCTTGGTGCGCAACTGCAGCATGCTGTAACCCACCTTGTGCTGCACGGCGTGACCGCACTCATGGGCAGCGACTGCGGCAGCGGCAATGCTGTTAGTGCCATAAACCGGTTCACTCAGGTTCACCGTCCTGTTGGCAGGATTGAAGTGGTCGGTCAGCTGGCCGCTCACGCTGGTCACCTTCACGTCGCCGCAGCCGTTCTGCTGCAACATGGCATTGGCGATGTCACGACCGGCCATGGGAACGCCCAGAGGGACTTTGCTATACTTGGCAAACTTTGTCTTGAGGGAGTTCTGAACAATCATGCTCAGGATAAAAATGCCTCCCATGAGAATGTATACAAACATAATCCTGAAATTTTTTGTTAGTTTTTTGTCGTTTTCTGCATCACGGCAAATCTTGGCACGGAAATTGTAACACCAAGTGCCGGGCAATATTCTGCACCGCAAAGTTAAATAAAATTAGTGCAAGTCGAACACAAAAGCAAAATATATTTTAGTTTTTGCCGAGTCACAGCCTGATTTGAAGAGCTTTAGTGGCGCAAAATGGCCAAAAAGGGCTATTAAATTACTAAAAAATGAAAAATAGGCTCAAAAAAATTTGTCAATTCAAAAAACACCGCTACATTTGCGGCGTTGAATCAAACGTTTTATTATTAATCATTTAATTACAAAGTTGTTTTATTATGAAGAAGTTTTTATTGATGTTTGCAGCTGTTGCTGCTATCGCATTTGTTGGTTGCAAGACTGAGACCAAGCCCGCTGAGGAAGCTCCCGTTGAAGAGGCTCCCGTTGCTGAGTACACTGTTGACGGTGTTGCCGCCGACCTGTTGAACTGCCCCGATGAGGCTGCTGCTGTTAGCCTGCTCGATGGTATCAAGGCTAAGGCTCAGGAGCTGTTGGATGGTGGTGACCAGGCTGGTTACTTTAACATCATCAACATCCTGAAGACCGTTTGGGAGAACAACAAGGAGGCCATCCTGGCCAAGATCCCGACTCTGGCTGAGAAGATGACCAGCTACATCGAGGTTCCCGAGGAGCTGAAGGCTGGTTTCACTGATTTCGTTGCAAAGCAGGCTGCCGAGAAGGTTGGTGAGGCTGTTGATGCCGCTGCCGACGCTGCTACCCAGAAGGCTGGTGAGGCTGTTGACGCCGCTAAGGATGCCGCTGGCAATGCTGTTGACGCTGCCAAGGAGAAAGGCGCTGAGGCTGCTCAGGCTGTAGCTGACGAGCTGAAGAAGTAATCTGAGAAAACAAGATTAATCCTTAATACAAATCAGGGCTGGCCCAAACGGGTCAGCCCTGATTGTTTTTTGTATCACAAAATGCCGATGCGCTATTGGCCGTTACCCAGCTGATAGGCGAGGCGCTCGTCCCCATTGAGCAGATAGATGATGCCGCAGTAGATGAAACCGTAACGGTCGATGACATGGCGCATGATGACATTGTCGCGATGGGTGTCGATGCGCAGATTACCCGCCACACCCATGCAGTAGTCCATCACATCATTGAAAATGCCGCGACTGGCTGCTGTACTGGCCAGGCGGTGCACGACATAATAGGGCTTGTCGTCCAGCCACTGTCCCTCAAAAATCTCCTTATAGGTGGGCTCGGGGCCGGGAATGAAGGCGAACGAAGCCACAATCTCCCCACCCTGCTCCACGCACAGGTAACAATGACCGTTGCGGATGTCTTCCTCGATGGTCTCGCGGCTAGGATAGCCGTCGGTCCACTGGTTCATGTTACCAGAGGACCGCATGATGCCGCGCGCTTCCTCGACGAGCCGCATGATTGCGGACACATCGTCCAGCGAAGCGGGCCTGAATGTTCTGTTTCTCTTATCCATTGATGCACTGGCAGGCAAGACCTGCTTCCTGTTGATGATCAAAAATCCTGAATCAGCTCCTTGAGCTCGTCGTTGGTGATCACGATGGTCATTGTCTTACCCGTGTTTTTTCCTTTATACAGGTAGCGCAGGTCCTTGCCGGTCTTCTTGAGCAGCGACATGAAGGTGTACACCTCCGAGTCGGGTGAACTCATGAGTTTGATCTGTTCTTTCAGGTTGGCCTTGAAATCCTCGCTGCGGGCAATGATATCATCAAAATTGAACACGCTCTCGTCGATGCCGTACTCATAGGTAACGACATTTCCATCGCGGGTAACCGACCTGAGGGTTGTGGCATAATCCACCTGCATGGGCATCTGGGCATTAGACGCATAAATCTCTTTTTCCAATGCCGCCTCCATTGAATTGGCATCGGCACTGACGGTAGTGGTCGTCTCGTTGCTTGTCGCGGTATTGTCGCGGCACGACATCACCATCAACAACGGACATAACATGAAAATCAATAAAAACTTCTTCATCACTATACTGTTTTGGTTATTTGTCTGTTCCTGTTTCCACACGGGAGATGCCATCGCGGCGCATCATGGCCTCGATGCCGGGCTCCGAGCCGCGGAATCGCTTATACAGCGCCATCGGTGCCTCGGTGCCTCCTCGTGAGAGCACGTTTTCCAGCCATGAGCGGGCGGTGTCGCGGTTGAAAATGCCTTCCTGACGGAACTTGTCGAATGCGTCACACTCGATCACCTCGGCCCACTTGTAGCCGTAATAACCCGCCGCATAGCCGCCCGAGAAGATGTGGGTGAACTGCGGCGACATGATGCAGCCCTCGATCGGCTCAAACGCCTGCACATCCTTCACCGCGCGATGCTCAAACTCAAAGTCGTCGCCCTCGTAGGGCTCACTGATGCTGTGCCAAGCCATGTCGATGAAGCCGAAGCCCAACTGGCGCACACAGGCATAGGCAGCACCATACTGCGACGAGGCCAGCAACTTGTCGATGAGTTCCTGCGGCACCGGTTCGCCAGTCTGATAGTGGGAAGCGAAACTGTCGAGGAACTCGCGCTCATAAACGTAGTTCTCGTTGAACTGCGAGGGCACTTCAACAAAGTCGCGATAGACGTTGGTGCCCGACAACGACTGGTACTTGCAGCGGCTCAGCAGCTGGTGCAGGGCGTGGCCGAACTCATGCATGAAGGTCTCGACCTCACGCACCGTGAGCAACGAAGGCTTGGACTCGGTGGGTCGTGTGAAATTCATCGTCAGCGTCACCAGCGGCCTCACGTCATTGCCGTCATCGTCGATATACTGCTCGCGGAAACTCGTCATCCAGGCTCCGCTCTGTTTGGTGGTACGGGGGAAGAAATCAAGGTAGAGCATACCCACCGCCTTGCCGTCCTCGTCGGTCACGTCATAGACTTCCACCTCGGGGTGAAATACCTGGGCATCGTGGTTGGGCACAAACCGCAGGCCATACATCCGCATAGCAAAGCCGAAGACGCCTTGAGTGACACGTCCCAACTCAAAGTAAGGCCTCAGCAGTTCATCGTTGATCTCGAACATCGAGTCCTTTTCCTTGTTGCTGTAATAACTGTAGTCCCACGGCATGATTTCCATCGGTTTTCCCTCCAGTTTGCCGGCAAACTCGGTCAAGCGTTCCATCTCGCTGCGCTCCACGGGCAGATAGGCTTCCCGCAGGCGGTTGAGCATATCATAGACGTTAGCGGGCGTCTGGGCCATCGTGTGCTGCAGCTTATACTCGGCAAAGGTCTTGCAACCCATCAAGCGAGCGATCTCGAGGCGGGTGTTGGCGATGTCACGCAAGACGTCAAGATTGCAGTATTCGCCACTGGTACACTGGCGGTTATACATCTTGAACAACTTCTCGCGCAGGTCACGGCGGTCGCTGTATTTCATGAACGGGATGTAGCTGGGGGCATCCAGCGTCACCAGCCAGGCATCTTCGCGGCCCTTGTCCTTGGCGGCTTGTTTGGCTGCATCAAGGGCACTCTCGGGCAATCCCTCAAGATCATCCTGGGTAAGCCACAGTTCATAGCGCGGTGTCTCTTTGAGGGCATTCTGGTCAAACTTCAAGGTGAGCTCGGTCAACCGCTTGGACAATTCGCGATAGCGGTCACGGTCAGCCCCTTGCAGATTAGCACCACTGCGCACAAAGCCGTCGTAGGTCTCGCGCATCAGCATCCTGTCCTCCACGTCATAACGCGCTGCATCGAAGTTGTCGTGCACATGTTTCACGCGCTGCCACAACTGCTCGTTGAGGGTGATGCTGTTGAAATGCTCACTCAGCACGGGTGCCATGCGTTCGCTCACCGCCATCAATTCGTCATTGGCATTGGCCGACAACATGGGATAGAACACGCCCAGCACACGATTGAGCGTCTCCCCGGCACGTTCCAGAGCCACAACGGTGTTCTCGAACGTCGCTTCGGCCTCATTGTCGGCTATGGCCTTCACCTCGGCATCATGCCTCTTGATGCCCTCGCGAATGGCGGGCTCATAGTCGGCTGTGGTGATGCGGTCAAAGGGGACTGCACCGCCAGTAGTCTTGAAAGGCTTGAAAAATATGTTGTTCTCTATCATAATTGGTCAAATTCGACTAATTGGGCTAATTGGAGGGCTGGGAAAGTGTTATTCCAGTTCTACGACTGTAATTCCAGCACCGCCGAACTGCACATGCTCGTCGCGGTAACTCTTCACACCGCTCACGCTGTGCAGATACTCACGGATGGCCACTTTCAGCGCGCCGGTACCAGTGCCATGCAGGATGCGCACGCGCTGGGCATTGAACTGGATGGCATCATCAATGAAATAGGTGATGGCCTGCAAAGCCTCGTCGGCACGCATGCCGCGCACGTCGATATCGGGCTTGAAGTTCAGTTGACGTGCACGTATCTCGTCGGTCGTGCTGCGACTCAGCGATTCGGCCTTGGGCAACTTTTCCTTGCGCATGGTGCGCTCCACCTTATCGGCCTCGATGCGCGTCTTGATGTTGCCGAACGCCACGAGGGCATATTTCTCGTCGATGCTGATGAGCGTGCCCACGGTGGTCGTTCCCTTCAGCACCACGTTGTCACCGGCCTGCAGGGGGCGGTCCTTGACGGGAACCGGTTGCGGCTTCTTCTTGGGAAGCTTGCGCCGCGGTTTGTCCTTAGGCGTGAGTTCCTTCAGGCGTGAGGGTTCTTCAGGTTCCTCAGAATTGAGGCGCTGCTTGAATTCGTCGAGTTGGCGACGCAATTCCTTGGTGCGCTCTTTCTCGGCCTGCTGCTCGCGTATTTCCTTGATAGTTCTCTCGATTTGAGCATTACTGCCGCGCAGGATTTCTTGGGCTTCGCTGCGGGCATCGTGGATGATCTGCCTATGCTCGGCACGGATGTTATCCAGGCGCTCGTCATAGTCGGCAATCATCTGGTCCAGGCGGCGCTCCTTGGCACGCACGTCCTGACGCTTATTCTCCCAGTAGCGACGGTCCCGCACGATGTCGAGCAGGTATTTGTCCATATTGATGTAATCGCTGCCGACAATCTCGCTCGCCTTGTCAATGACTTGCTGCGGGAGACCTGTTTTGCGGGCAATCTCGATAGCAAACGAGCTGCCGGGGTAGCCCATCGACAACTGGAACAGCGGCTGCATGCGCTGACGGTCGTAGAGCATCGCGCCGTTGACGACGCCTTCGGCCTCGTCGGCATAATGCTTCAGGTTCTGGTAGTGCGTCGTTACCACACCCATCACCTGGTGCTCGTTGAGCTGTTCCAGGATGGACTGGGCGATGGCGCCTCCAATCTGCGGCTCGGTGCCGCTTCCCATTTCGTCAATCAGGATGAGCGTCTCCTTGCCGCCCTTGGACAAGAAGAGTTTCATGTTCTGCAAGTGGCTGCTATAGGTACTCAGGTCGTTCTCGATACTCTGCTGGTCGCCGATGTCGATGAAGATGTCGCGGAACAGTCCCATGTGAGAGTTGTCGCGCAAGGTGGGCAACAGGCCGCACTGCATCATGTATTGCACCACGCCCACGGTCTTCAGGCACACCGACTTGCCGCCGGCGTTAGGACCCGAAATGACCAGGATGCGGTCTTGCTTGTTCAGGGCGATGTTGAGCGGGACCACTTCCTTGCCCTGGCTGCGCAACGACAGCAACAAGGCGGGATGAATGGCCGTGTACCACTCCACCACAGGCTTGCGGTCCACATGGCACATCTGGGCGCCCACATCTCTCGCAAACAGGGCCTTGGCGCGGATGAAATCCAACTGGCCAAGCGTCTCGAGCACGCCACTCAATTCATCGAGGTGGGGACGTATCTGGTCGGTCACCTCGGTGAGGATGCGGATGATCTCGCGCGCTATCTCGGCCTCGGTCTCGCGGATGCGGTTGTTGGCCTCGACAATGGCATCGGGCTCGATGAACACAGTCTTGCCTGTAGCACTCTCGTCATGGACGATGCCATGCAGTTTGCGCTTGTTCATGGCACTCACGGGCAACACCAGACGGCCGTCACGCAGCGAGGGCTGCACGTCGTTATCGAGAATGCCGTCCTGTTTGCCCTGGGCGATGATGCGCCTCAATGTGCCGTTGATGCTACTGGTCACGCGGGCTATCGACACGCGCAACTCATGCAGGTGGGGCGAAGCGGTATCCTTGATGTTGCCAGCCTTGTCAAGCACATGACCAATCGCAGCGCTCAACTCGGGGAACGACTGCATGCCGCTGGTGAGTTCACGCAACCGCGGATAAGGCGAATTGCCGTCACCATCGACAGCAAAGAATCGCGTCACCTGACTCACTGTGACCAACAGGCGTTGCAGGTCGAACAACCGCTCGGCCGACAGGAATGTGCCGGGTGTCGCCACTTCCTTGAGCACCACGCGCAGGTCGAAGTAGTAACTGAGCGGAAATTCCCTGCCAGTCTGCACAATAGACAAGAACTCGTTGGTCTCCTCAAGCCACCGCAACACCTCGTCGCGACGCGTCGAGAAACGCAGGCGCGGCACGTTGGCAGCACCTAACGCGCTCACACAGTGACGCTCCAGCTCCCGCCTCACGGCATCAAAACCTATTTTAGACTCAAAATTGTCGGGATAAATCATCGGTACAAAAGTACTCAAAAAAGTTCATGCTGAACATAAATCCGCGATTTATCTTGCTTTTGTCGGTGCCTTACACTAATTTTGCGGCATCATCGGGAGAAATCCCATGATATCATCATCAATCAAATCTTATCTATCTGATCCCGGAAAAACAGTGCCTGGGTGTCGGCTGAACAAGCCTCGCCAAGGCACTTTTTTTCATTTTATTTGCCAAAAAACCTCATAATTCAAAAATAATGATTACTTTTGTGAGTTACAAGAAGCAGAATTCAATTAACCTATATACATTATTCAACTAACTCAACTTATTTATGAAGAAATTATTTTTCGCTTTGCTTGCATCGGCTTTTGCTCTCAACGTCATGGCCGATGGCAAGGTTGTCATTCCTGACAGCACCGGATTCAAGTTTACCGACACCAAGGTTATCCGTCACACTCCCGTCAAGGACCAGAACAAGTCCGGAACGTGCTGGTGCTACTCGACCAACTCTTTCTTCGAGAACGAGATTCTGCGCATCACCGGCAAGGAGGTTCACCTGAGCGAGGGTTTTGTAGTCAACCACTGCTACTATGACAAGGCCATCAAATACATCCGCATGGATGGTACGATCAACTTCGCCGAGGGTGGCGCTGCCGAGGACGTTCCCTATGTTTGGCGCAAATACGGTATGGTGCCTAACGAGGTGTACACCGGCATGACCTACGGTGACAAGAAGTTCGACACCGGCGAGTTGACCACGTTGCTGAAAGGCTTTGTTGGCACCATCAACAAGAACACCCGCGGCAAGCTCACTCCCGCGTGGATGGACGGCCTGAAGGGTATTCTCGACGGTTACATGGGCAAGATGCCCGAGACCTTCGTCTATGAGGGCAAGACCTATACCCCGCAGACCTGGGCTGCCAGCCTCGGCCTCAACATGGACGACTATGTGCCCATCGCATCATTTACCCACCACCCCTACTATCAGCCCTTCGTCCTTGAGGTGGCCGACAACTGGTTGTGGTCCAGCTATCAGAACGTGCCCATCGACGAGCTGCTCGAGATCGCCAACTATGCTATCGACAACGGCTACAGCATCGCTTGGGGTTCGGACGTGAGCGAGAAGGGATTCAAGTGGCGCAATGGCTATGCCATCCTGCCCGTGAAGAAGGATGTTCCCGATGCTGCCGGTACCGATATGGCTCGTTGGGCACAGCTCAGCGACAAGGACCGCGAGGCCGAGCTCTGGGACATCAAGGGCCCGGTTAAGGAGCAGTGGGTAACCCCCGAGGAGCGTCAGGAGATGTTCGACAACAAGGAGACCACCGACGACCACGGTATGGTAATCATGGGTAAGGCCGTTGACCAGGAAGGCAACAAGTACTTCAAGGTACAGAACAGCTGGGACACCAACCAACTGTATGAGGGCTACTTCTATTGCAGCGAGGCCTTCTTCCGCGCCAAGACGTTGAACATCCTCGTTCACAAGGATGCCATCCCCGCCAAGATTGCCAAGAAGCTGGGTATCAAGAAGTAATCAATTTATTTCAAACAACATGAACAACTTGAAACAACCTGTACAACATAAAATGTTTAATGTTGCTGAGTTGTGAGCAGGTTGTTCATGTTGTTTGTTTTTACGAATAGTTTAACAAAAATCTAAAAAATGAAAGCATTAAACACCGACAAGGCACCCGCTGCCATTGGTCCTTACAGCCAGGCTATCCGCACCGGCAATCTCGTATTCGTTTCAGGCCAGCTGCCTATCATTCCCGAGACCGGAGCCTTCCCCGAGGGAGGTGTACAGGAGCAGACCCATCAGAGCCTCAAGAACGCACGTGCCATCCTGCAAAGCGAGGGCCTCGACCTCAACAACGTAGTCAAGACCACCGTTTTCCTCAGTGACATCGCCAACTTCGGTCCCATGAACGAAGTTTACGCCGAGTATTTCACGGCCCCCTACCCTGCCCGTTGCGCATTCGCCGTCAAGGACCTCCCCAAGGGCGCCCTCGTTGAAATCGAACTCATCGCCGAAGCACAATAAAACCGACAACTCATGGCGGTTCTACTCCGCCAAGATAAAGGACATATTCTAAAGCGGGCCCCAGCAGTTGTTTTTCTAACTGTTGGGGCCCGCTTTAGCTTCATCATTACTTGTTATTGTTTCAGATTTTTACTGGTTACACGGGCAGATCTCCTGAACACGGTTTCAGTAGGTGATCAGGACCATGTCTTGATTCGGAATGGCTCAACTTCAATAGAGTGGAATTAAGCGACACAAAACACTACCCACATCAAACTTTTTTATTACCTTTGCACTAGGAATAACACAATCAACCACATGGCAGTAAAACGAGAAACGGTCACATTTGCGGCTCTGAACAAGGAAATTAAGGCCGGAAAGTTCAGGAACATCTACGTCCTGCAGGGCGAGGAGCCTTATTTCATCGACCGCTTGCAGGAACTCATTATTGACACTGCGCTGACCGAAGATCAGCGCGACTTTAATCTCACGCTGTTCTACGGCAACACAGCCAATGCCCGTGAAGTCGTCAGCACCTGCCGCCAGTACCCCGCTTTCTCGCAATATAAGGTTGTGGTCGTGAGAGAAGCGCAACTCATCCCCAAGCAACCCGGCCACAAGGACGACCTGGACCTATTTGCCTCCTATGCCGAGAAACCCCTACCCTCGACGATTCTTGTGATCTGCCATAAGGGAGGTGTGCTCAAGAGCAAACCGTTCACCGATGCGCTCAAGGCCAACAACAGCGGTGTCATCTTTGACTCCAACAAGGTGCGCGAGGGCCGTGACCTGGAGACCATGATCGTGAACTACGCCAACTCGCTGGGTTGCAACATCGACACCAAGGCGACCAGCATGCTTGCCGACCACATCGGCACCGACATCGCTCGGTTGTTCAGCGAGCTCGATAAACTCTCGATACTCACCGACGACAAGAACATCACGCCCCTGCTCATTGAGCAAAACATCGGCATCAGCAAGGACTTCAACAATTTTGAGTTGGAAGACGCGCTGGCAAGACGTGATGCCGCCAAGGCGTTCCGCATCGTGGACTACTTTGAGCACAATCCCAAGAACAATCCGTCGGTAGTGAGCGTGGGATGGCTTTTCTCGTTCTTCTCCAATGTGCTCCTCACCTCAACGGCAAGCGACAAGTCGCCCGATGGCATCATGGCTCTGGTAGGGAGCCGCAGCCAGTGGAGAGCCCGCAAATTCCTGGAAGCCGCACGCATGTACAACACACGCTCGCTGGTGAACATCATCGGCTTCTTGCGCGAGTGCGACACCCGCAGCAAGGGCATCGGCTCACGCCAGGATCAATATGCCCTGCTCAAGGAGTTGGTCTATAAAATCCTGCATGCTTGACCTATTATCAACCAACATCATACTACCTCTATCATGAAAAAGTTCATAGTTATGCTGACATGCCTGATGGCATTGTCATTTGCAGTAAATGCAGCCCCGAAGTATTTGGGTGGCGACATTTCGTTACTCACCAAATATGAACAATACGGATCGGTGTACTACAATGAGAACGGTGCAAGAATCAGCAACCTGCTCACCTATCTCAAGGACCAAGGCATGAATTCCATGCGCGTGCGCTTGTTCGTTGACCCGTCAAAGGCGGATGCCGAGGATCAAGGCGAGGGTGTTTGCCAAGACCTGCCCTATGTGACAGCACTGGGAAAACGCATCAAGGACACAGGATTCAAACTGCTGCTGGACATCCATTACAGCGATACCTGGACCGACCCCGGACAGCATTCCACACCAGCTTCATGGACTGTGGCCAGCGCCCTGAGCGACAGTGTGTATGCTTACACCAAGCGTGTGCTCAATACCATGATAGCCGCCGGAGCAACCCCTGATTTCATCCAGGTGGGCAACGAGGTGACTTATGGCATGTTATGGCCTACAGGACACTGCTATCCCAGCGGAGCGAACTACGGTAATGGCACCTTCCAGAACTTTGCCAATTACCTCATGCAGGGCATCAGGGCCTGCCGCGAGGTGTGTCCCGGTTCAAAGATTGTGGTGCACACCGAGATGGGCCGTGTGAGCAACGTGACATCATTTTATCAGACCCTCAAGAACTACACGACCGACTTCGACATCATCGGCCTGAGCTATTATCCTTACTGGCATGGTAACCTGAACGTGCTCAGCAACTTGTTGACCGATCTGGAAGCCGCATATCCCACAAAAAGCATCCAGATTGTGGAAACCGGGTATCCGCATGCCTATTACCCCAGTGACGCGACCTACGACCTGCAGTCCACCTGGCCGGCCACCGAAGCCGGCCAGAAAGCCTTCACCGCCGCCTTGGTCGAAACCCTCAACGCTCACAGCAAGGTCAACGGCTTGTACTGGTGGTTCCCCGAGGCTAACGAGTATGGCGGCAGCACCACCCAGGTCACGACCAATTGGTACAACTGTGGCTGGTGGGATAACCAGAACGGCCAAGTGATGGATGCCTTATTCGAGACCTTGGCATTCCTTGATCAACCCACCGACAGCGCGAGCATCTACATCGTGGGCGGCACCGGCACCTGGAGCCTGACCGAACCCATGGGCAAGATGACCAACCTGGGCAACGGCACCTATGTGGACACATTGACCATCAGCGCCCCGATATACTTCGTCTTCGCCGATGGAGGTCCTGAAATCTGGAACGACGATTGGACCGCCTTCAACAGTACCTATCGCTACGGTCCCGCATCAACGACCACCATCACGACAGGCACTACTTACACCACGGCCAAACGCAATAACAACGCATCCTACTACTTCACAGGGGATGGCAGCGACTACCTGTTCACATTTGATGCCGATGCCCTTACCTTCAAACTTGAGGTCATCGAGAATCAACCTGCCATCATACCTGGTGACGTGAACGATGACGGTCTTGTCAACGTTACCGACGTGAGTATTCTCATCAATTATGTGATGGGGTCAACCAGTTTGACCATCAATGTCGTGAACGCCGATGTAAACCCTGACAACAACATCAACGTGAGCGACATCACAATGATTATCAATATGATCATGAGTGCCGAATAGCCTCAACTATCACAATAGACGGGATTGCATTTAGGGTTCCGGCTTTGTTGAATATTACTATAGTCTATGAAAAGAATATCGCTGGCCCTCATCGCCATTCTGACACTTGCTGCCGGGTTCGCGCAACTGCGTGATGATTTACCCGCCACGGTACTACGTTTCCTTGACGAGCGTGCCGATCAACAACGCTTAATCAGGGCGAACCATGCCGATGCCATCCCGATGATGGCGCCAACCCAATTCGCCCCACCCCGCATCATCGACGGCATTGAAATGGTGGACGCTTTCATCAGCTTCGACAACAGAGATGTTCTCAAGGCCCTGCAAGCCCAAGGGGTAATCATCAACTGCGAACTTGACGACTTTGTCACGGCCCAGGTTCCCGTGAGCAAGTTGTCTGAGATTGCCAGGATGCCCGGCGTGACCGATGTGGAAATCAGCAAGCTCCTGGAATTATGCACCGACTCAACATTGGTTGTGACACATGCAGGGCAAGTCCTCAACGGCACCGATTATGGTTTGCCGCAAGGTTATGACGGCACCGGAGTTATCATCGGCATCATCGACGCGGGTTTTGACTATCAGCATATGGCATTTCGTGATGCAAATGACCCAAGCCGAAGCCGCATCGTCAGGGTTTATGATCCCGAGAACAATACAGGTCACCCGGCCAGGAGCAGCTCCAGCCAGATGCCTGGTTCTATCTTCATGGGTGAACAGATTGACACCTTGACCACCGACATGATTGGCGAGTCACATGGCACTGTCACAGCAAGCATTGCCGCAGGAATGCATGTCAACGGCTATGGAGGCATGGCACCCGGGGCCGAAATTGTACTGTGCTGTTCGCGCGGACTGAACATCAACATCTCAGAGACCCAGGTCGTCAACTGCATGCGCTACATCTACTCCTATGCCGACAGTGTGGGCAAGCCTTGTGTGGTGAGTGTCAGCGTGAGCACCAATTTGGGCCCTCACGACGGCAGCGGCTATATCTCAAGGGCTGCCGAGTTGTTCACTAAATCCGGGCACATCTTCGTCATCGCTGCCGGCAACAGTGCTCGGCCCACTTTTTACGCCTCGGGCTCAGCGACGGCAGCCAGGCCGTTCAGTACGGCTTTCGGCCTGCGGTCAGACATCAATGCTGACAACACCTACTACTATAAATTCGCCCAATTCGAGGCATGGGTAAGAGCCAAGAATGTTAAACCTGTCATGCAATTTCACATCCTTGACAAGAGGACCCATCATGTGGTATGGCAATCTGAGCTGATCAGTTCGAACAAAAAAATCGATTTGGCTGAAATCAATGAGTATTACGGCCCCGACACATCGGTTGACAGCACAGCCTATCTATCGGCCACGATAACGCGCAATGCCAGCAATAATAAGTATCAAATACAATGTGCCCTGTATAATTTGTTGTGCAAAGATTACAGCGTCAATGAGTATGGCACACACAACAGCCGATACGCCATAGGCCTGACGGTTTATCCTCCGTCGGTTCTTCAGCCCTCCCAGCCTGACAGCTGTTACCTCGATTCATGGGTCGGTGTGGGTGAACGCCCGAGGTTCAATGGCCCCATCTATATAGACGAAATCAACGAGAACGGCGATACGACAGTCCAGACTATTGACGGTTTCTACGCTACGCCCAGTGCCGATTGCAGCATCGGGACTCACGCCGTTCACGACTCGATCATTTCGGCGGGAGGCTACATCAGCCACGACACCTACTTCCTGCCCTCGGCAGGCTTCGTGCATGACAACAACTGCACACTGGGGGCGATATATGACTTGTCGAGTTATCAACGACAAGGCATCGGACCAACGGGTGCCGCCCTGCCTACCGTCATGGCTCCGGCAGTCTATGTGATATCTGCCGCCAGTCGATACTGGAACGGGTATGCGGTAATGCGAGTCGATGGACACAAGTGGGGTTACATGACTGGCACGTCGATGGCGGCCCCCACGGTTGCTGGCATCATTGCGCAATGGCTGCAGATCAAGCCAGACCTCACGCCAAGTGAAATCAAAGCCATTATTGCGCAGACAGCCATCAAGGATGATTTCACCCAGAACATTGACAATGGCTACCGATTCGGTCCCAACGGCAAAATTGACGCAATGGCCGGGGTTCGTTATCTGCTCCATATCAGCGATGACCTGCACCTGGGCGACGTCAACGATGATGGTTTCATCAACATCACCGATGTCTCGAGCCTCATCAACTACCTCCTGCTCCTTCCCGATGATGGGAGCGCACCCTTGAATGACATCGTAACCATCAATCAGATGAATGCCGACATGAATGAGGACGGCACCATTTCCATCACCGATCTGTCGATGCTCATCAATTATCTGATGACCGTTGAGGACCGTTGACATCTAGATATCAGTGCCGAAATGATTGACTTGCACAGCATCCTGCCGCGTCTTAGAAATACACTTGCGGATTTGGCATTTCATTAAACTTGCACTAATTTTGCACAAAATTTAAGTAAACATCACAATTAAGCATAATATATGAAACGATTTCTGTTGGCTACCATTGCCTTTTTAACATTAGCTATCGGCTTCGCACAGCTGAGTGAATTGTTGCCCGTCAGTGTACAGCGTTTCTTTGACGAACGCACTGACCAACAACGCCTTAAAAGAATGAACCATGCTGATGCCATCCCGTCAATGGCACCGCATCAGTTCGCTCCAACACACATCATCAATGGCGTAGAAATGGTGGATGCCTTCATAGAAATTGATAACAAGGGTGTTCTCAATGCCCTGCAAGCACAAGGTGTAATCATCAACTGCGACCTTGACGAATTTGTCACAGCCCAGATACCCGTGGATATGTTGGCCAAGATTGGAGATATACCCGGAGTAATCAATGTGGAAATGAGCAAACTTGTTGACCTGTGTACCGACACCACCCTGAGCGTGACACATGCCGGACAGGTCATCAACGGTACCGAATACGGTTTGCCGCAGGGCTATGACGGTACAGGCGTTGTCGTCGGCATCATCGACGCGGGCTTTGACTACCAGCATCTGGCATTCCGATGCGCCGATGACACCAGTCGCACCCGCATCGTGAGGGTCTATGATCCCGCAAATGAAACGGGTCATCCTGCCATGAGCGGTACAAACCGTATGCCCGGCTCCATCTTCATGGGCGAGCAGATTGACACGTTGACCACCGACATGTTCGATAATTCCCATGGCACCCACACGGCCAGTATCGCAGCCGGCTTGCATGTGGGCAACTATGGCGGTATGGCACCTAGTGCTGAAATTGTGTTGTGCGCCGCAAGAGATTTGAACGTGAGCATTTCCGAAACTCAAGTCGTTAACTGCATGAGGTATATCTATTCTTATGCCGACAGCGTGGGCAAGCCCTGCGTGGTCAGTGTCAGCGTGAGCACCAATCCGGGTCCCCGTGACGGCACTGACTATATTTCCAGAGCCGCTGCACGTTTTACCGGCCCTGGACACATCTTTGTCATTGCAGCCGGAAACACCGCCCGTTCCACCTTCTACACCTGTGGTCCCACAACCTCGAACAAACAATTCAGCACAATTTTCGGCCAATTGCCCGACGGTCTATGGGATTACACATACTTTTACAAACATGTATGGTATGACACCTGGGTGAGAGACAAAAACATCAAGCCCCTTCTGCGTTTCCATGTCCTCGATACTAAGACGCACCATATCGTATGGCAATCGAAATTGATTTCATCAACCCAGAAAATCGATGTATCCGAAATCAGTAAATATTATGAACCTGATTTTGCTGCAGATAGTGTAAGTTATATCTCTATATCAGTAGTAAAGAACACCTACTCTCAAAAATTCAATCTGCAGTGTGCCATCCACAATCTCAAAAGCAAGGATTACAGCCTCAATGAATACGGCATGCGTGTCAGCCGATATGCTATCGGCATGACCGTTTACCCGCCCTCAATCAGCAATCCCAGCCAAGCAGACAGCTGTTTCATCGACTGCTGGATCGGTTCTGGAGAACAACAGCGTTTAAATGACCCCATCTATGTGGACGAGGTCACCGAGGATGGTGATACGATCAGCAACTGTGCCCCCGAGGGTTTCTATTCCCGCTCCAATGCATACAGCAGCATCGGCACCTATGCCGTTCACGACTCGGTCATCTCGGCTGGTGCTTATACAGGCCACGATTCCTACTATTCGCTGCGCTACGACTCCATCTTCTATGACATCAAATGTACCATTGGTGCAATTTACGATTTGTCAAGTTATCAACGAGAAGGTTACGGACCAACTGCAGAGGCACTGCCCACAATCACGGCTCCTGGTGTCTATGTAGTGGCCGCCGGCAGCAGGTATTCTTACTTCGGGAACAACTGGCATGCTTCCAGGGTTATGACTGTGAACGGACACGTCTGGGGTATCATGACCGGCACTTCGATGGCTGCGCCCACTGTTGCAGGCATCATTGCCCAATGGTTGCAGATCAAGCCTGACCTCACACCCAGCGAGACCAAATCCATCATTGCGCAGACAGCCATCAAGGATGACTTCACCCAGAACATTGATAACGGCTTCAGATTCGGCCCCAACGGCAAAATCGACGCAATGGCCGGAGCACGTTATCTGCTCCACATCACCGACGATGATCACGACGTATTGCTTGGAGACGTCAATAATGATGGTTTAATCAATGTAACTGATGTCTCGTCACTGGTCAACTACTTGCTGCTTATCCCTGACGATGAAAACGAGCCCGTTAATTTCGAAGTCACCATTAATCTGCAAAACTCCGATTACAGCCAGGACGGAGTGATTTCTATCACCGACTTGATGATGCTCATCAATTATTTGATGAGTCTTGAGGAATGACAATAGTTTGTTTCTTCATCAGAGCGACATATCAACCTGGTATTTTGATAATTGGGCAGAATTGACTATTTTTGCGCCAATTTAACAACGCATATCATTCAGATAAATGAAAAGAGTTTTGTCGGCGGTAACAACCTTACTGACCATTGCGGTCGGTTTTGCTCAGTTGCAGGATGTATTGCCCATAACCGTTCAACGCTTTCTTGATGAACGCTCCGATCGGGAACGCATCACGAGAATCGACCATAATGAGGCCCCATCGTCACGGTTTGCTCCGTCACGCGTCATCAACGGCGTAGAGATGATGGACGCCTTCATTGACATCGAGGACACTGATGTCATCAGCACCCTGCGGGCCCACGGCATTCTGGTGAATTGCGAGTTCGGAGACTTTGTCACTGCCCAGATTCCTGTCAGCATACTGGCCGAAGTTCATCACATTCCCGGTGTGAAAGACGTAGAACTCAGCCGCCTGGTTGAATTGTGCACCGACACCACATTGAGCGTGACGCATGCCGGCCAAGTCATCAATGGAACAGACTACAGGCTGCCTCAAGGTTATGACGGCAGCGGTGTGGTCATCGGCATTATCGACACGGGATTCGACTACCAGCATCTGGCATTTCGTTGTGCCGATGACACAAGCCGCACCCGCATCGTCAGGGTCTATGACCCCGAGGATTCGACTGGCCTCCCTGCCATAGTTGACGGCAACACGTTGCCCGGATCCATCTTCATGGGTGATCAGATTTACTCGTTGACCACCGATAACCTCGAGAACTCTCACGGCACCCACACAGCCAGCATCGCTGCCGGGACGCACGTGAACGGCTATGGAGGCATGGCCCCGGGAGCCGAAATTGTCTTGTGCTCATCAAGGCTGCTCAACCTGAATATTTCGGAAGCCGAAATCATCAACTGCATCAAATACATATATTCTTATGCTGACAGCGTGGGCAAACCCTGCGTCATCAGTGTAAGCGTGAGCACCAACGAAGGCCCTCACGACGGCAATGACCGTATCTCCAAGGCTGTCGCCATGTGTACAGGTCCAGGGCACATCTTTGTCATCGCCTCGGGCAATAACGCCAACCCCTACTACTATGCCAGTGGTCCTGCAACGCTTGACCGGCAATTCAACACCTTGCTCGGCAAACGTCCAGACAACGACCCTGACCTCTCTTCATATTACAAAGACGTGTGGTTCGAAGTTTGGGTAAGGCAAAAAAGTGCCAAGCCCCTGATCAAAATCCACATCTATGACAAGCAGACCAGTCACATCGTCTGGCAAAGTGAGTTGGTAAACCTGTACAAATACATTAACGTTACAGAAATCAGCGACTATTTCAGTCCTGACTTGAGCTACGACAGCAAGGGCTATATCAGTGTCGTCATTTCCAACAGTTCTTCTCAAAAGTATATGTCGGAATGCAAACTGTACAACTTAAGATGCAATGAGTTCATGATTGACGAGACTGGACGCAGCATCAGCCGTTACGCCATCGGCATGTCCATCTATCCACCTTATCTTGCTTATCCCAACAAGCCAGACAGCATCTACGTCGATTCATGGGTTGGCACGGGCAGCCGTATGTGGTATCCCAATACGGTTTTCAGGCAGGAGGTCAATGAGAACGGCGACAGCATTATGCGGGCTTTTGACCGATTTTATGCAAAGCCCGACACAAGGAGTTGCATCGGTTCCTATGCAGTTCATGACTCCATCATATCGGCCGGAGCCTACGTCGGTCGCAATGCCTACTACTCCCTCTCCCGAGGCATGAACGTTCAGGACAACAGTTACACCGTTGGAGACATCTATAATCTATCCAGCTACCAGATGCTCGGCACTGGCCCGACAGAGGCTGCATTGCCCACCGTCACTGCTCCCGGCGTGCTCGTGGTGGCTGCAGGCAGCCGTTACTCCTACCTCGGCAGGCCCGGCAACGCCGGCAGGGTCATGGAGGTGGACGGACATTCATGGGGTGTCATGACAGGCACATCGATGGCCGCGCCCACAGTGGCCGGCATCATCGCCCAGTGGCTGCAGATCAACCCCGATCTCTCGCCCAGCGACATCAAGACTGTGATTGCCGAGACCGCCGTGAAGGATTCTTTCACTCAAAATGCTGACAACGGCTACCGATTCGGCCCCAACGGCAAGATTGACGCGATGGCCGGGGCTCGTTATCTGCTCCACATCACCGACGATGAGGAGGATGACGTGCTGATGGGTGACGTCAACGGTGACACCAAGGTCAACATCTCAGACATCACGGCACTCATCAACTACCTGTTGTTGCTCACCCCCGAAGACGGGAGTGAGCCTCAGGATAGCACGGTTCACATCAAAACGGCCAACGCCGATTTCAACGATGACGGTGAAATCACAATCACCGATTTGATTCAACTCATCAGTTACCTCGCGGCAATGGACGAGCTTTAGCAATGGACAGGCTCTTGGTATTTGAGCCGACACATTGATTCAATATGACAACAAGAGCCCACGAAAGGTTCTCAAACTTCACGGGAACTCAACTGGGACTCATAACTGGACACAAACATATCTTGGTTACTTGAGACAGATGAAAAGAATTTCATTGATTTGCATGCTGATCTTGATGACGATGTTCAGCATAAATGCCCAGATGTTGCTGCCTGTTACTGTACAGCAGTTCCTCGACGAGCAGGCTTACAGTGAGCAATTCAAGAGGCAGCAGCGAGCTAACGGTGAGAAATCATTGTTCGTCTCGCCGCGCATGGTCGACGGCATTCAGATGATCGATGCTTTCATCGCCATCGATGGTGAATACACCACCTCCATGCTTGAAGGGGCTGGAGTGGTCATCAACAGTTTGTTCGACGGCTTTGTTACGGCCCAGATACCGGTAGACCGGTTAGCCCAAGTCGCACGCATACCCGGAGTGACCGATATCGAGATCAGTCATCGTCTGGAACAATGCACCGACTCCACCATGAGTGTGTGCCACGTGAATCAAGTGTTCAACGGACCCTCCTACGGGCTACCTGCAGCATACAACGGCTCGGGTGTCATTGTGGGTGTGATTGATGTCGGGTTCGACTACCAGCATCTTGCTTTCAGATCGAGTGACAATCCCCTGCAGACCCGCATCGTGCGCGTTTACAGCACCACCGACAAGACCGGACACACGGCTCGCTACAATAAGAACATCAGGTTACCGGGATCGGTATTTATGGGTAATGAAATCTACGGCCTGACGACTGATAATCAGAACGACACTCATGGCACGCACACAGCGGGCATCGCCACAGGTACCCACGTCAACGGCTATGGAGGCATGGCCCCGGGTGCCGATATTGTCCTGTGTGCCGTCAGCGTGCTCGACGGAAGCATGTCGGCCGTTGAGGTCGCCAACTGCATGCGCTACATCAACTCCTATGCCGACAGCGTAGGACAGCCCTACGTCGTCAGCCTGAGTGTGAGCACACCCAACGGTCAACACGACGGCCAAGACTATCTGTCACGCGTCGTCAACCAACTCATGGGCCCGGGACGCATCTTCGTCATTTCGGCCGGTAATGATGCCGGCAGGTATTCCTATGCTCATGGTCAAGCCACGCCGTCGGCTCCTTTCAACCTGCTTTTCAAGTGCAAGAACAGCATCGGAGGAGATTCCACCTACTACTATGGCGGCGCCTTGGCCGACGTCTGGGTGCGTCAGGAATCCACCAATTTCTATTATAAATTCCACGTGCTGGACATGAACACCGGGCATATCCTCTGGGAGACCGACGAGTTGTCCTCTAAGACGGTGATCGACGCATCGCAATTGGGTGGCTACTACATTTGCCACACGGCCGACACCGCCGGCTACATCAAGGCCAGTGGCAGCTACACATCCAACGGAAGGAAATACCGCTTGGACATATCGGTCCACAACTTGATCAGTACCGCTTACACCACTGTCAATGGCGTCAAGAAAAGCCGATATGGTTTGGGCATCAGCATTTATCCTCGCCAGGAGACCACATGCGACTTTGATGCGTGGGCCTGCAACTCGGGATTCCGTTTCGGCACTTTCCCGCTTGTATTCAGTTCAGGCTCAGTGATCAAGAATTTTTATGCTGCTCCCAGCGATTCGTGCTGCATCGGAACCTATGCCGTCGGAGATTCAACGATATCGGCTGGAGCCTATGCCGCCCGCAACAACTACTACTCCATGAGAGCCGAGAGAGTGGTCACCGACAACACGATCACGGTGGGTGACATCGCATCATTCTCCAGCTATGAGGTGAGAGGAGCCGGGCCCACAGGCAAAGCACTTCCCACCATTTGCGCCCCGGGCATCAATGTAACCTCGGCAGTGAGCCGTTACTCCTATTTCGCCCGTAGCAGCCCCTACACGGTCATGTACAGCGGCGGCAGCTACTGGGGCGTCTTGAGCGGAACCTCGATGGCGGCTCCCACGGTTGCCGGCATCATCGCTTTGTGGCTCGAGGCCGACCCCACCCTGTCGGTTGCCGACATAAAAAACATCATAGCCCAATCAGCCACTCATGATATCTACACGATGTTCCGCAGCAAGGACAAGTTCGGCCCCTACGGCAAGATTGACGCGATGGCGGGCATGAAACTTGTGCTCAAACGCATCACACCCAAGATAGGTGACGTCAACGCCGACGGCAACATCAACATTGCCGATGTCACCTTGTTGATCAACTATCTGATAAATGAACAGGGCGGCTTTGTCATCAACGAATTTGCCTCCGACTTAAACTCAGACGGTAACATCAACATCATTGACCTTACCATACTTATCAATACAGTGCTCAACCTGAAAGCGCTCAATGTGTGAACAAGAAAGGCCGTATCCAGTCGTGAGTCCTGGCAAGGCTTGAATGATTTCAAAAAAAACTCATAAAAACGGTAGCAGATCGCCGAAAAGGCTGTATCTTTGCTCATCATTACAAAATAAAACAATTGATATGAAGAATCTTTCAAAGTTATTTATCCTCCTGGCGATTGTTCTGCTGGGTGTTTCGTCTTGTGGAAGCGACGAGCCTGATGGCAAGTGGGAAAAAATGAAATGGCACAACGTTGCTAACCTGATGAACCAGCAAGGCGTTTATCTCATCCCCGAAGAGGGCGGTACATTCGTCTTCCAGTGCAGGAACTACAGCAATCCATGGATTACTTCTGTCACTGTGGACGGCGTTTCGATTAGCATCGACAATTCCAGTAACAAGGAATACAACGGCGAATGGTGCACCGTGAAATTTGAAGGGAGCAATTTATCCATCACCGCCCAACCGTTGCCCGCCTCGGTTGAGAGAAGAAACCTCGATATCAGAGTGACGGCTGGCGATATCTTCGACACCCTCCCGTTCGCCCAACAGAGGGGAATCCATCTATAAGCCACATTCAAGTCACATCAATAGAATCTAAAAAGAACCCCAAAAGTCTTTTCAACTTTTGGGGTTCACTGTATAATGCAGGTTCGGATAATTGATTGCCGGACCCTTTACTTGGTCACGTCGATCAGGCCGTGGCCGGTCATCTCCTTGGGCTGCGGCAGACCCATGATCTGGAGAATGCTGGGTGCCACGTCGGCCAGACGGCCGGAGTTGATGATGAGCTCAGGATCCTCGGTAACATAGATGATGGGCACGGGATTGAGCGAGTGGGCCGTGTTGGGCGTGCCGTCGATGTTGACAGCGTGATCGGCATTGCCGTGGTCGGCGATGATAATGACCTCATAACCCGTGGCACGTGCGGCCTCAACAGTGTCGTGAACACAGCGGTCGATGGCTTTCACGGCCTTGCAGATGGCGTCATAAACACCGGTGTGACCCACCATGTCGCCGTTGGCGTAATTCACCACGATGAAGTCGTACTTGACCTCGCGGATGGCAGCAACGAGTTTGTCGCGCACCTCGTAGGCGCTCATCTCGGGCTTCAAGTCGTAGGTAGCCACGTCGGGCGAAGGCACCAAGATGCGGTCCTCGTTCTCGAAGGGCTGCTCACGTCCGCCACCGAAGAAGAAGGTCACGTGGGCATATTTCTCGGTCTCGGCAATGTGCAACTGGCGCTTGCCCAGGCCAGACAGGTACTCTGACAGCGTGTTGTCCACATTCTCCTTGGGGAAAAGCACATGAACATCCTTGAACGTGGGATCATAGGGCGTCATGCAGTAGTACTGCAAGCCGGGGATGACCTTCATGCCGTCCTCGGGCTTGTCCTCCTGGGTCAAGGCGATGGTGATCTGCTTGGCGCGGTCGTTGCGGAAGTTGAAGAAAACCACCACGTCGCCTTCCTGGATGCGGCCGTCAACGGTCGAGTTGACGATGGGCTTGATGAACTCGTCGGTCACACCCTCGTCGTAGGACTCCTGGATGGCGCGTACCATGTCGTCGCTCTGCTTGCCCTCGCCAGCGGTGAGCATGTCATAAGCGATCTTGATGCGGTCCCAGTTGTTGTTGCGGTCCATGGCATAGTAACGGCCGATGACCGTAGCGACATGGCCGGCGCTCTGCTTGCAATGATCAACGACCTGACCCACAAAGCCCTTGCCGCTCTCGGGGTCGGTGTCGCGACCGTCCATGAAGCAGTGCACATAGACCTTCTCCAGACCGTACTCCTTGGCGATGTCACACAGCGCCATCAGGTGATCCAGCGAACTGTGAACGCCACCGGCACTGGTCAGTCCCATGATGTGCAGCGACTTGCCTTGCTCCTTGGCATAGGTGTAGGCGCTCACGATCTCGGGATTCTTCATGATTGAGCCGTCCTTGATGCTGTTGTTGATCTTCACCAAGTCCTGATAGACGACGCGGCCGCCACCGATGTTCAAGTGGCCCACCTCGCTGTTACCCATCTGTCCGTCGGGCAGACCGACGTCCTCGCCGCTGGCACGCAGGGTGCTGTGAGGATAAGCGGCACGCAGGAAGTCCAGATAGGGAGTCGGAGTGCTGTAAATCGCGTTGCTGTAACCCTTGGGGCCCTCGCCCCAACCGTCCAATATCATCAATAAAGCTTTCTTTGCCATGATAGTATATCTTACCTATTTGAAATAATACTTGTTTTTGGGACTGCAAAGATAGTGAAAAATTTTGAGTTTCCAGTCCTTAGTCCCCAGTTTTTAGTTTCTGGCAGGCAGACGGGCATTGCGGCGTTGACAACGCCGCCTACCGGACAACACTGACATGACGAGGGGATGGGGGGATGGATTAGGGGTGGTGTTTTTTGGGGGAGGAAGAGGAATTATTGTATTTTTTTAGTAATTTTGCGGATATGTAACCAAATGTAAACGAGTATTAAACCTAAAAAACCGAGGATTATGAAAAAGATTCACATCCAAACTAAACACCTGTGCACGCTGGCGGTGATGCTGCTGGCAGGCTTGTTTACGGCCACGGCAGCCGACTTTGTGGTCGATGGCATTTCCTACAATGTGATCGGCGAGAATGAGGTCGAAGTGACCAAGCACGACGAGGGCAAGTATGAGGGCGAGGTCATCGTTCCCAGCAGCGTCGTCAATGATGGCGTCACCTATCAGGTCACGCGCATCGGCAGTTCCGCCTTCTCTTACAGTACTGACCTGCTGCAAGTCGGGATTTCGGAAGGTGTTACCGAGATCAAGAGAAATGCTTTCAGTTCATGCAACAATCTGGAATCGGTCGAGTTTCCGAACTCTCTCGAGAGGATCGAGGAATATGTATTCACGTATTGTTATGCGATAACGAATTTCTATTTCCCGAAGAATGTATCTTATATTGACCAGTATGCTTTTTACGCTTGCCCCAACATCTCGTCGTTCATGTGCAGCGGCTTGAATCCCAATTTCAAGACCGTGAACGGTGTGCTGTACTCCAAGGACATGACCAGGCTTCTTCTGTACCCGTCCGGAGCACCAGCCACGACGTTTGACATCCCCTCGACGGTGACCCGCATCGAAGCGGCGGCGTTCTCCTCTAACGACATCCTGGTTCAAGTCAACTTCCCCGAGAGTGTCACCTGGATGGGCAACGGCGTTTTTCGTGACTGCGACAACCTGGAAACTGTGGAACTTTCCGACGGCATCCATCACATGGGTCCGATGATGTTCTACCACTGCGACAAACTGGCTCATGTGAAACTGCCGGCCTCGCTGGACACCATCTGCAACGGTTCGTTCATGCACCTGGCCTCGCTGCAAGAAATTGTGATTCCCCGCAACGTGAAATTCATCGATGATTTTGCATTCAGCGAGTCACCAATGCTCGAGAAAGTCACCTTTGAGGAGGGCAGCATTCTCGACGGCATCGGACTGAGGGTGTTTGAGTACTGCTATTCGCTGGACAACTTCGACATGCCTAACTCTGTCACATGGATGGACGGCCAAGCGTTCGGCGACTGCACCTCGCTGAAGAATGTCCACTTGAGCGACAACCTCACCATCTTTGGCAATTCCACCTTCTGGGGATGCACGTCGATTGTCGAAGGAGTTATCCCCGGCAAAGTCATCTCCATCAAGAACGCCTATGTGGAATGCACCTCGCTCAAGCGAGTCAAGATCGGCGACAAGGATTCTGCGCCTGGTGTCACGCTGATCAAGAATTGCGGCGTGTCGCGCAGTCCCGAGGTTGAGTATATTGAATTGGGGGCCAATGTCGATAGCTTGGAGACCTCGGCCTTCGCAGGTGTCAACAATCTCAAAGTTGTCGTCTGCTGGGCTGCGACGCCTCCCCGATGCCATGACTACTGGTCATCGTTCAGTCCCTCACCTAATCGCCTGAATGCCACGCTGTATGTGCCACAGGCATCGCTGGAAGCCTACAGCTCGGCCTATGACTGGAGAGACTTCCCTGTCATTGCTGCTATCGAGTATGTAGGGGACCTGAACTTCAACGGCAGCCTTGACGTCACCGACGTGACCATGATGATCAACCTCTTGATGGCTGACGATCCAGGCGAGTTCGCCCCCTATGCCGACGTGAACCTCGACGGACGCATCGACATCACGGACATCACCACGCTTATCAACCGCGTCGTCAACAGCCGTTGACGGCAGCGACAGCAGTACCTAACAGCAAGCCCTGTACTGGTGGATCAGTACAGGGCTTACTGTGCTTGAGGGGATGGTGCAAGCCAGAGGCTTGCAATACACCGACAATGCCGGCGGAGCGGGACGAAGAGGACGGATATAACGGCCTTTTAGTGGCTGGTGTAGAAGTCGGTGATGCGCTGGATGGCGCGGGAGCAGACGGGGCAGAAGTTGGTTACCTCGTTGATCTTCATGCGACACTCCTGAGCGGGGCGGTAAACGCCCTTGGACTGGTATCCCCCACCCTCGAAGACGCCGACGCGCTGGGTGGCAGCATCAAGCAGGCGCTGCTCCTTCTCGTTGGTGATTTTGCGGTAGTTGGGCACCTTGGGATCGGGCGGTGTGGGGATGGCAGTGCCCTTGGGGAGCATGTCGGCCCACTTGCTCTGGAAATCGACCAGCGTGGTGAGGTTGGGTTCCCAGGGCTCGGTGTCGGCGGGATACATAGTCTCGTAGGCGTCGTCATAGAAATACTCGTCGCCCAGGCCGGCATAGGCATGGCCGAACTCGTGGACAAGCACCTGATGGAAGGTGGGATGATCGCTGGTAGCGACAGTCAACTGGTTGTAGATGCCACCGCCGCCATAGGTGTCGCTGTTGACCAGCACGATGATGTGCTCGAAGGGGACGCCGGAGAGGACGTCATACAGGCGCCGGATGTCCTGCGTCATCAGATAGCGGTCGGTGTAGAAGGTGTCATAGTGGGTGCCGGCAGGGGTGTTGCTCCATCGTCCCAAATGGGGCACGCTGGGGCCGCTGGTGAGCGACTCGGCAGCCACGGCAACGACGTTGAAGCGATTCTTCATCGAAGTAAAAGGCTCATGGGCAAACAGGGCATCGACCACACGCTGGCAGTCGTTGTAGAACTTGCCCATCTGCTCACGGGTGTAGCCCTCGGCGACAATAGCCAAGTCAATGCACTCGGTGATGTCGGGCTGGCCGTCAAGAGGCCCTTCGGTAGGCATATAGTCGCGGCGGCCGGGTTGGTCGGTAGCTTTGTCTTGCTTGGGCAACGTTTTACCTTTCCAGACGTAATGCACCGGAATGCCGTTGTCGCCGATCTGGCGGATGAGGATGTCGGCCGGGTCGACGGTATGCGTCATGCTCGTCACTACCTTGCCGTGGAAATCGGTGAGCGTGACGGTTACGTCAACAGGGTGCTTGGGCATCGGCACGTTGTAGCACGTGGAGAAAGCCTTGCTGACTTTCGTCGCCTCCTCGGTTGCCAGCCACTCCTGGAAGAGCGTCGAGAACGTATGGACAAACAGCACCTGGCCCGTGGCATGGTCCTTCACCTGAATCTGGCCGTTACCCTTGAGAGGGACGTCGGCAAGACGGCTCTTGCGGCCTGCCCATTGCGGCGTGACATACATCTGTTCCAGATAGATCTGCTGGGCATCGTGATTGCCCGCGAACACATAATCCAGACGCAAGGTGCGGCCATCAAAGAAGTCGTCGAACTGCTGCGCCATCGCGGAAACAGACGCGAGCGCAAAACAAACCAATAAGAAAAAAGCTTTTTTCATCGTGTTTTAGAATTTAATTGGTGCAAAAATACAAAAAAAGCCAAAGTTTATCTGTAATTTTGTGGAAAGAAAACTGAAATGGCATGGTAGAATTGAATTTACCGGAATTTGAGTACAAGGTGAAGAAGCGGGAGGACGGCTCGTGGGCCATCTGGGACCGGCTGCGGGAGCGCTGGGTGTCGCTGACGCCCGAGGAATGGGTGCGTCAGCACTTCGTGGAATGGCTCATCACCGACAAGAAGTTCCCCGCCGCACTGATGGGCAACGAGGTATCGCTGACGCAGAACGGCATCGCACGCCGCTGCGACACGGTGGTCGCCGACCGCACGGGCCAGCCGCTGGTGATCGTGGAGTACAAGGCCCCGAGCATCAACATCACCCAGAAGGTGTTTGACCAGATTGTGCGCTACAACATGGTGCTCAAGGCACGCTACCTGATCGTGAGCAACGGCCTGGAGCACTACTGCTGCCAGATCGACTACGACAACAACGACTACTGCTTCCTGGAAGACATTCCGTGTTATGGGACTTTAGTCCCTAGTCCTTAGTCCTTAGTCCTTAGTCCTTAGTCGTTAGTTTTTAGCTGGAATTCTTTGAATAACATTTTTAGACAGAATTGTTGAATATTCCGTAATTTTTCTATATCTTTGCGAATACTTAAACACTTTAGGCTTATGAAGAATATACTTTTAAAAATCACTATTGCAGCAAGTGTTGCGATGGTGCTGTGTTTCAATGCTCAAGCAGCGGCTCCCGAAGGTTACAAGACCCTTGATTTTCCTGGATTCACTGTAAGTATTCCTGATGAATTCCAGAAGTCAGAGGGCTGGAGCAGTGAAAGTCAAATGAGTTTTAACTCCAATGCCGTCAACGTGCGTGACGATGGCGAAGAGTACCTCTCGAGCGCCACCATCAGCTTGTATGAAATGGATACTGACATGGAGGACCTGAACATGAACGAGGTCGGCCAGAACATGATGTGGTCGGCCAAAGCCATGGACGAGGTCTGTGACGAGCCCATCATCGAGGGCAACACCGTCATCATGCGTTCGACCATTGATACCGGTTACGGTCTCTTGGTCAGCTGGCGCTTCATTGTTATCAACGAGGACGGCCGGACGGCCGGCGGCACCATTTCCTACCATGAAGGCGATGCCAAGGTCTATGAAGGCATCGTGATGCCGATTATCCAGTCCGTCCAGTTCAAGTGACATGAGAAAACTCTTAGCCATACTGACGCTGTGCTGCTGCTTCCTGCAACTGCCCGCCCAGAACATCAACGTGGGCGACAGGTTTCAAGACAGAGAGACCGGTGTGACGTACACCGTGCGCGAAGTGCGTATGGAGAAATACGTCTATATGACCGATGAATCAGCAGACAACCTGCTGAGTCTGTCCAAGGTTGATGGCCGAGAGGGCGAATATATCCTGGAGCCCAGCCGCCAAGCTGATGACCCACCCATTGCCGGTGCCGAGTTCGGATGGCCTGTCAGGTACGCGCCCGATGAGTGCGCACTATCATTCTACACTCCTCAAGGCAAGTTGCTCTATACCCTGGAGACAGTCAAGGCTGCCAGACGTGAGGACTATCGCTTCAATGTGTCGTTCGGCAAAGACAGCGAGGGCTACATCGGCATCATTTATGTCAAGGGTTATACTCCCCTGAGCGACAGCCCTGTTATAGAATATGAGCACGAGTTGGTGGAAAGGCTTGCTGAAATGCCCAGTGCCGACGAAGCCGCCAACTATGTTGACGACAAGACGGACATCAACTTTGACGGCATCCCCGACCTGCAGATTTATATCGGCCTCAACGCCGTGGGACGCGTTTCGGAGTACTATGCCGGCTATGTATGGGACGACGAGGACAAGTGCTTCGCCATGGTTCCCGGCTATGACGAGATCAGCAATCCCATTGTGCATCCCGACACCAAGACTATTACCAGTACCGTCCGTACCGATGCGGTGGAAATCACCACATGGACCATGGCTTGGGAAGGCGGACACCTCGAGATAATTGATGAAACTACAACTACCTTTGGCGATGAATAAAATTCTATTTTTCTCCTTGATTTTTGCCTGCAGTATTCTCCCCATGACAGCAGGCAGCGGCCCCGACAAGAAGGACGGGACCACCCCACCCATGTTCCTGCTCGGCAGTAACAACGGCATGATGCAGATGGTTTATTGGTGTGACTTTGAAGAGCCCCAGCTGGACGAGGAATATCCCGAATACTTTGAGGAAGCGCATCGGGCATGGGCCATTCAGGAACAATTTCGCCGCAACGCCTCCAAGTATACCAAACTGATTGTTGACGGCACCCAGACACTAGATGTGAAGTATGTGGATGAGATTCTGCTCAACCCCGACGGCGAGAAGTTATTCCCGGGCGAATTGCATGGCATGCCCAAAATTCCCTCACTCGGTGCCAGATTCACCCTCCAGGGCGAGCCCAAAATGAATATAGACGAAGTGCCCGGCAACATTGTCGTTACCGACAGCTATCTCGCCTCCCACAAACCACTAAAGGTAGAATCGGCCACGATCGACGAGGAAGTGCCGCTACCGGCTGCCGTCATCAAGAAGATGGAAGAAAAATACGGCATGAAAGCCGAACAGTCTAAGAAAGTCTATATCATCGGTGACCGATACACCTATGGCGTGATGCAATTCGAGGGCGAATACAAGAACAGCGCAAGAAAGAAACGCGACCCGAACGTTATGTCGGCATTGGCACTGGAAATCATCATTGACGGCGATAAAATCTATTCCTATCCCGTCGAAGGGTGGTATGACCCGGAATTCGGCGCCACGTGGAATGCCGACGACGGTGGCGAATATTTTCCCAGCAACATTGCGGCAGCATTTGAAGGCCCTCAAGGAGTAGAGTTTTGCTACCTTCATTGGGCTCCCGAGAGTGCCACCACCGGCCTCATGGTCCTCAATAACGGCAAACTCGACCGCCAGGAATATGCCGTATACCACAGCCTGATTGACGAGCAGATTCCCGTGTGGAAGAAGGACATCGAGGAGATGAAGAGGCTCTACATTGCCGAAGATCCAGGTGAAAACGATGGCATAGAACTGACCAAGTGGGCCCATGTCTTTATCGACTATATGGGCGAGCAAATCTGGATTAGCGACGAGGCCGAGGAAAACGGCGCATTCTTCAGCCGCGAGGACGACAAATTCGAGCTCATCGGCACCGTGAGAGGCAATTTCAAACCTTCATTCCCCCGAAGCAAAGACGGCAACTGTTACCTGGTAATCTCGGGACCTGCCGGGGGACCGTCCTATTATACCGAAATCTTTAAGTTCAAGAACGGCACGGTGATTGAAAGGTTCAACGGACTGGAGGTTTACGGCGAACTTGACGGCTGCGCCCTCAACGGGAAAGAAATCAGCGTTGAGCAGGGGAAAGCCTATATGCAGGCTGTGCCCGAAGCCGAAGAACCCTTCATTTACTGGAACGAGATTAGTGACAAATGACCATCAAGCGATGAGAAAGGCAATCACATTATTACTCTGCTGCTGGGCATTGGCATTTGGCGCCCAAGGCATGGAAACGCCGCTCAAGGTCATCGACGATAGTTGGATGGGCAAGCCCATACCCGTGAAGAGCAACGACGGTACTGTCGACGTGATGACGCTGATGAAGGCTTTTCATGCCGTCTGGCCCACCCCGAGCGTGCAGTCGATCATCGACGCGGCAGGCGACAACAGCTATTATGAGCATGATGAATCTAGCATGCCTCCCGGTTGCCACGGCGTTGTGTTTATGGACTGTGAGGACTTCAACTGGGCCTATTTCCGTCATGTCGAGGGTGGGACCCAGGACGTTGAAGCGCGCGCCTGCCTGCGCGACAACGGACACACGCTTTTCGTCATCACTTTTGCGGCAGCCGATGACAAGGTAAGGCCCTTCTGGTGCTTCTATGACTACGACCCCGCGAGCCGGATGATGACGCCCGAGAAGCCCCTGTTCCGTACGTTTTTTCCGCATCAAACATGGGAAAATTCGACATTACGCTTTCATTTGGGATTTGAATATGACCTGACCATCATCGTGGAAGAAACGTCCTCCACCGGAGAGAAGTGGTACCACCATTATTCTTTCACCGGCATGACCTATGTGTACTCCCACACCAGTTCCGAGGCCTTTGATTACACGGACGAAATGGGCGAAACAGAAGAAAAACTGCCCGAAGAGGCCGAATTGAAGGACGAGGACGGTGACAGGGAACTGTATGTGAACGTCGATGGCGTGGGTTCAGATTACGGCCAGTGGTCGGTGTGGCTGCGTGACAAGAACACGGGCTTTGTGACCTACCTGTTTGCCACCGAGAACACCGCTGCACCGCTGTGGGACCAGATGCAAGATGGCAACGGCATCAAAACCTCGATTGACCTGATTGCCGCAGGCAACTGCTTCACCACCCTCTTCATTCCCTGGGATGCCGACAAAATCTTTGTCGAAGGGTGTCCCGACGACCGCAACGTCTGGTCCTACATCATCGACATCAGTACCAAGGAAGCCATTCAGTTACCCACCAACGAAGGGCTGATTGCCATCGATCCCGGGAAACAGGAAATCCACATGAGCCATTATCTCTACGACCTCGAGGGTGGCCGCTACTCGGTGGAGCGCGTCTATACCCTCGACGGCCGATTCACCGGCAAGGAATACCGCATCGCTGATTAACAGAGAATCAACACAACAGAATCATTATCAAAATGAAAAGAATAGCAATCATCTTACTGATGCTCAGTGCATTTACCACATGGGCACAAGACATCGAACAGGGCAGCCTGTGGTACAACGGCGCACTCGTCTATAACGCCACCCTGGCTGAAGGGGGAAGAGTGATTTTAGCCTCAACCGTCGAGGGCGAGGAACTTGAGTTCATGCTGGTACCTGTAAAAGGCGAACCCGGCACCTACACCATCGCCGAGGGTCCCAACGACGCGATGATGGTCGAAGAAGTAGGGCACACCGTTCGCCTCATCCAGCAAGAGGACTTGAATATCCTCTGTTTCTATGACACCAAAGACACCCTGTACAAATTGATGACCTGCACCAGAGAAGAGGACAACCAGAAGCTGAATGTGGAGACCTGGATGACGATGCTCAGGGGCGACTATACCATGACTGACGGCACCCGCGTGACCATCGACTGGAACAAAGCCCTCGTGGGAGGGACCTATGTGCCTATCGAAGCCATGACCTTTAACGGCCACACGACAGGCATCCTCAGGATCGACGGTGAAGGAACCCCGTTAAACGGCTGCATGGAAGTGCAGTTCATCAAGGGCGGCCTGTGCCTGTATCCAGTGGGGTTTGATGAGTATGAATTTCCGCACAGGTTACTGACTGAAAGTTTCACCCTCACTGAATCCAATCCCAACTACGGCTGCTATGACTACGTCAGCAACACATTGCTCCACGGCAGCGAGCTGAACTACTACGACAAGCCGACGTTGCGCCTGATGCGCAATTCCATCCTTGCCCGTCGCGGCTATGTGTTCCAGTCCAAGGACCTGAAGGAATACTTCGGCAAAGAACCGTGGTACAGACCAGCCGAGAGCAACGACGAAATCAAGCTTTCGCTCCTCGAGCAGCTGAACATCGAATTGATCAAGCATCGAGAGGCCACTTATGATAATGAGGTATAGAACAGGATTTGCGTGATTCTGCTCCAAGTAACCTAAAAACGCACCGAAAAATTAGTATATTTGCAACCATGAATGAAGATTATCTGGAGAAACTGAATGAGCAGCAGCGGGCGGCCGTCGAGTATTGCGACGGGCCGCAGCTGGTGATTGCGGGGGCCGGCTCGGGCAAGACGCGCGTGCTGACTTACAAAATCGTGCACCTGCTCAGGCTGGGCTACGAGCCGTGGCGCATCATGGCGCTCACCTTCACCAACAAGGCGGCCCGCGAGATGCGCGAGCGCATCGAACCGCTTGCGGGCCCCGATGTGGCTGCGCAGCTGTGGATGGGCACGTTCCACTCCATTTTCTCCCGTTTGCTGCGTCGCAATGCCGACCGCATCGGCTTCAGGAGTGATTTCACCATCTACGATCAGAGTGACTCACGCTCCCTCATCAAGCTCATCGTCAAAGAAATGGGCCTGGACGACAAGGTCTATAAGCCCGCCACCATCCAGACGCAGATCAGCAATGCCAAGAACGCGCTGATCACCCCCGAGGACTATGCCAGCAACCAGGACCTGATCGATGCCGACCGCGACGCTCAACGTCCCGAGACCGCGACTATCTACAAGCAATACTGGCGTCGCTGCCGCATTGCCGGAGCAATGGACTTCGACGACCTGTTGCTCTACACCAACATCCTGCTGCGCGACCATCCTGACGTGTTGGAGCAATATCAGGAATTCTTCCGCTACATCCTCGTGGATGAGTATCAGGACACCAACTTCTCGCAGCACCTGATTGTGCACCAACTGAGCAAGAAGTACAACCGCCTGTGCGTCGTGGGCGACGATGCCCAGAGCATCTACAGCTTTCGCGGGGCCAACATCGACAACATCCTGCGCCTGCAACGGTTCTACCCTGAGATAAAAACATTCAAGCTCGAGCGCAACTACCGCTCGACCCAGACCATCACCGACGCCGCCAACAGCCTCATCGAGAAAAACCGCGGCCAGATCGCCAAACACCTGTTCAGCAAGAACGCCGTGGGCGATCGCATTCCGGTCATCCAGTGCTACAGCGACTACGAGGAGGCCTATGTCGTCGCCAACCAGATTGCCGCGCTGAAAGCCCGTCAGGGCGACAGCTACGAGGACTACGCCGTGCTCTACCGCACCAATGCCCAGTCGCGCGTGCTGGAGGAAGCCTTGAGCAACGGCGGCCGCCGCGACAAGCACGGCAACATGCGCAGTGCCATCCCCTACCGCATCTATGGCGGTCTGTCGTTCTATCAGCGCAAGGAGGTGAAAGACGCCATCTGCTACCTAAGACTCATCATCAATCCCGACGATGACGAGGCCCTGAGGCGCGTCATCAACTACCCCTCACGAGGTATCGGTGATACCACAGTGGGTAAAATCACCCACTGTGCCACCGAGAAAGGGGTGAGCCTGTGGCAAGTCATCAACAGCCCTGAGCAATACGGCCTCGACGTGAACCGCGGCACCATGACCAAACTGGAGGGTTTCACCACCCTCATGAAAGGCCTTATCCAACTGAACAGTGAAGGTGACAACGCGCTCAACGTGGCCCAGGAGATGGTGAAGCGCACACGCATCAAGAGCGTGCTCATGGGCGACAACACGCCCGAGAACATCAGCCGCATCGAGAACCTGGACGAGTTGATCAACGCCGTCAACGACTTCCAGCAAATCAAAGAAGAGAGCGGCGACGAGCATTACCAAATCGGTGACTTCCTGGCCGAGACCTCGCTGCTCACCGACCAAGACATGAACGACCCCGACGGCGAGAAAGTCACCCTGATGACCGTACATGCCGCCAAGGGCCTCGAGTTCAAGAACGTCATCATCGTGGGCGTGGAGGAGGACCTGTTCCCCAGTGCCATGAGCGCCGGCTCACTCTATCAAATCGAGGAGGAGCGGCGCCTGTTGTATGTCGCCATCACGCGCGCCGAGGTGAACTGTGTCATCACCTATGCCACCTCGCGCTACCACAACGGACAGACCAAGAGTTGCGTCATCAGCCGCTTCCTGCGTGATATCGCCCCCCAGTACCTGCTGATGGGCAGCACCAACTCGGCACCCGTACCGTCGCGCAAACGCTCACGCTGGGACGACTGGGAAGATGACCCCGTTCCCGAGAAACCGAGACGCACGACCGAGGCAAAGTCCCGGACCACAAGACAGGCTCCGACATCGCCCACGCGATCAACGCCATCGCGACCGGCGACACCTTCAAGACCCGCGTCCCCCACCCCGTCGAGTGCGGCCACCGGAAACTTCACCATCCACACCGTTGATGAGCTGAAAGTGGGGAGCGAAATCCTGCACCAGCGTTTCGGGCGCGGCACGGTCAGCAACATCGACACCAGCAGCGACGCCAAGATCGATGTCGCCTTCAATGACGGGCAAACACGCAAACTGCTACTGAAATTCGCCAAATTCCAAATCCTATAAAGACCAGAAGACAATGGAAGAGTACAAGACACCCTATTATATCGTGTATGAGGAAAAGCTGCGCCGCAACATCGAGCTGATCACCGGTGTTGCCCAGCGCACTGGAGTGGACATCATCATGGCCTTCAAAGCCAATGCCCTGTGGCGAACGTTTGACGTGTTCAGGGAATATGGCATTGAATCCACTGCCAGTTCGGTGAACGAGATGCTGCTGGCCAACGATGAGCTCAAGTGCCGCACTCACACCTATTGCCCCGCCTATACCGACGACACCATCGACGCCTATATCGCCGGCAGTTCCCACATCACGTTCAACTCCATTGAGCAATACCTGCGGTTTGCCGACCGCGTGAATCAACACAACAGCGACTGGCCAGGAGAACAGGTGAGCTGCGGCTTGAGGGTCAACCCCATGTGCTCGGTCATCGAGACCGACATCTACAACCCTTGCTGTCCCGGGTCACGCTTCGGCGTGCTGGCAAGCGACCTCAAGGAGTTGCCCGAGGGTATAGAGGGCTTCCATTTCCATGCCTTGTGCGAGAGCACGAGTTTTGACCTGGAGAAAGTGCTGTTGGCCTTGAAACAACAGTTCGGCGAATACCTGCCGCGCCTCAAGTGGCTCAACATGGGCGGTGGACACCTGATGACGCGCAAGGGCTACAACATCGGTCATCTCGAGCAGGTGTTGGGTGCCTTCCAGGGTGCTTATCCCAACCTGCAACTCATCCTGGAGCCTGGCAGCGCCTGGTGCTGGCAGACGGGCGACCTCGAGGCCAGCGTGGTGGATGTGGTGACCAACAGCGGCATCACAACGGCGATAACCGACGTGTCGTTTGCCTGTCACATGCCCGACTGCCTGGAGATGCCCTACAAGCCCAAAATCACGCAGGCGCTCGACGAGGTGGACCCGACGAAGCCTACTTACCGCATGGGCGGCAATTCGTGCCTGAGCGGCGACTATGTGGGAGACTGGAGTTTTGAGAAACCGTTGAAGCGCGGCGACCGCATCACCTTTGAGGACATGAATCACTACACAACCGTCAAGACCAACATGTTCAACGGCATCCAGCATCCGTCGATACTGTTCAAACGCATGGACGGCAGTATCGAGGTGCTGCGGGAATTTGATTACATTGACTACAAGACGCGAATGAGCTGACCGTAACGGAGATTACGGAGGAAACAAAGATTACGGAAAGAACGGATAGATGACAGGACGGGGTTACTTGCCGGAATAGGCGACACCGTAGCCCACGAGGCGGTCGTAGCGCTCACCCATGGGGCGGTCATACACCATGACCAGGTACTCGTTGACTGTCTCGAAGTGGTCACCCTCGATTTTGGAAGTCTGGCCCACCGATGTACCATCGGGAACCCAAAGGTACATATAGTTATAGGCTCCTTGTTTGAGCATCAAATCGGCCGCATAGCATCCGCTGGCGGTGTCATACTTCATCACCGCCTGTGAAGCAGGATACCCGTTCAGGAATTCGCCATAGAGCAACACTTGACCTCCGTTGAGTTTACCACCCGTATCGAGCGTGAAGTGAGTGATCATGTAATCGGCCTGAAGCGCGTTCTCGCCGAAGGCCTCGGCATTGCGGATGGTGAATCGGCCAAATTGCGTCTTGTCATAGAGATACATCTCGGTGCGGGGCTCATCGACCATCAGGATGGCATGATACATGGGCTCGAAATAGCGTATGGACTGCACGCCCATATTGATGGTGTGGGCATTGACCGTCTCGAAGCGGCGGAACTCATTGCCGGCAGGGAAAATGAGGTCGCGGTTGTGATCGTAGGTCACATGATCGACCGCCACCATCAAGGGGCGAGTCACAATCACAGTGTTGTCGTCACGGGAATTCTGCTTGACCACACAGATCAATTCACTGTAGGGGTCCCTGATCTGGTTAGGCCTGTAACGCACATCGAACGATACCTGCTGGAAGCGGTTGTTGTAATCCACATCGGTGCGTGAAGTCACCTTAGGATACACCCCCACCCGTCCCTCGCACACCGAGAAGCGGGTCTGGAACAAGACCTCGTCGGGGTCATCCTGCTCATACACCGAGAGCAGATAGTTGCCGCTCACCAGAAACTCCATATCCCTGTTGGGGAGCACAAACTGGTAGTTATAGTAATGAACATAGGTGGCCTCGCTGGGTGCAAAGTCATCGATGTCGGCATAGTTGAAACCGGTCACATACTCGCTCTCGACCAGCTGCGACGGCTGCCAGTCGGCATTGCAATGGGTGACGCTGTAGCGCAGGTAATGCGGATCATAGCCCAGGTAGTCGAACTCGACCAACAAACGGTCCTCACTGCCCATCATATACACCGCGGGGATATACATGTTGTTCTGCAGGCACACCTTGAGGGAGCGCACATTGCTGTCGAAGATGTGGGGACGCGTGTCCACCACATCCTGTGCCATGGCTGCCGTAACAGCAAGGAGGCAGCAGCACAACGATATGATCAAACGATGCTTCATAGCTTACCAGTATTGTGATTATTGGACTGAAACCAGCCGCAATGGTTTAACGCAGCAGCAGATAGACCGTGTAACCGATATAGGCCGAAAGAAAGATGATGCCCTCGGCACGGTCGAGTTTGTTCTTCTTGAAGGTGTAAATCACCAGATAGAGCATGACTGCCGACACAAACATCACGGCATAGTCCCAAATGTTGATGTCAACAAATACCAGCGGCTTGACAGTGGATGCCGTGCCCAAAATGAACATCAGGTTGAACAGGTTGCTGCCGATGACGTTTCCCAGTGCCAATTGGGGATTCTTCTTGGAGGCAGCGACAATGGCAGTGACCAATTCGGGCAACGAGGTGCCCACAGCAACGATGGTGATGGCGATGACCGCCTCGCTCATACCCCAGTCACGTGCCAGGTTCTTGGCGCTGTCGAGGAACAGGTTGCCGCCAAAAATGAGCGCTACCAACGAGACGACTGCGATAACCCACAGCAGCCACGGGGACTTGCCTGCAAGCGAGGATTTAGCTTCCTCGTCGGCCTCCATCATCGCCTTCTTGGGGTCCTTGCCCTTTTGGACGATGACCCAGCACATGTAGCCGACGAACAAGATGAGCAGGAAGATGCCGTCAATGCGGTTGAGCGAATTCTGGTTCAGGCCGGGAATCACCGCATCGTTGGCCAGGGCCATGACAAGGATGGTCATGGCAATCAGGAACGGGATATCGCGAAGCCGTTGCAAACGCTCAATGGGGAACGGCAAAATCGTCGCCGTCACACCCAATATCAGAAAGACATTGGCAATGTTGGAACCCACGACATTACCCATGGCGATGTCGCCGCTGTTGCTGAGCGCCGACGATATCGAGACGAACAGCTCGGGCGCACTGGTGCCGATGCCCACAATGGTGAGGCCGATGATGAAATTAGATATCTTGGCCCGCTGGGCTATCGCCACCGAGGAATCCACGAGATAATTAGCGGCCAGCAAGAGCAGCCCAAGTCCAACAACAAGCAATAAATAGTCCATCTTGAGTCATATCAATGACGGCCCGTTCCCCTGTGTGGGGAGCGGGCCCTCGATAAATCAGTTGTTCTGGAATCCCAGCGCCTCGAGCATGGCCTGCATGGCGTCGTTCAAGCCTTGAGGATTGCGGCCACCGGCCTGAGCGAAATGAGGCTGACCGCCGCCACCGCCCTGGATGCACTTGGCGGCACCACGCACGATGTCCCCAGCCTTCTTGCCAGCCTTGACGAGGTCCTCGCTGAGCATCACGGTGAGCATGGGTTTACCCTCGTGCTCGGTAGCTGCCAGGAATGCGGTTGCCACGGGGCAATCGGCCTTGATAGCGAGCGCTACACCCTTGACGATGTCGGGCAGGCGCTCTCCTGTCATCAACATGAGGTTGATGCCATTCTCGACCTTGGCTTCGTTCTCGATCTGCTTGGCCAGGATAGCGATGCGCTGCTTCATGAAGTCATCGACCTGCTTCTTGAGATCGGCGTTCTCGCTGAGCGATTTCTTGAGCGCGGCGATGGCATCGGGAGCGTTGTTGAGCAGTTCCTTGACCTGAGCGAGCGAATCCTGGAGGTGGTCCAGCATATCCTCGACATTAGCGCCGGTAACAGCCTCGATGCGGCGGATGCCGGCAGCGATGCTGCTCTCGCTGACGATGCGCACCATACCGATGTTGCCCGTGTTGCACACATGGGTACCACCACACAGCTCAACCGAGTCACCATACTTGATGACGCGCACACGGTCACCGTATTTCTCGCCAAAGAGCGCCATGGCGCCCATCTGACGGGCCTCGTCGATAGGCATCTCGCGATGCTCCTCGCGCGGGATGGCATTGCGAATCATGCTGTTGGCCAGATGCTCGACTTGGCGGATCTCCTCGGGCGTCACCTTGCGGAAGTGCGAGAAGTCGAAGCGCAGCGAGTGCGGATCCACATAGGAGCCTTTCTGCTCAACGTGACTACCCAACACCTGGCGCAAAGCGGCGTGCAGCAGGTGGGTTGCCGAGTGGTTGCACTCGGTAGCATGACGGGCCTCGGTATTGATAGCGGCATGCAGTGTCGCATTGACGTCGCTGGGCAGCTTGGCCGTGATGTGCACGGGGAGGTTGTTCTCGCGCTTGGTGTCGGTCACCTCAATCACCTCGTCACCCAGGGTGAGGGTACCGCTGTCACCCACCTGACCACCCATCTCGGCATAGAACGGGGTGCGGTCAAGCACAATCTGGTAGAAGGATTTGTTCTTCTGCGTCACCTTGCGATAGCGCAGGATGTTCACGTCACACTCGGTGAGGTCATAGCCCACAAACTCTGTCACGCCCTCCTTGAGTTCAACCCAGTCGGTAGCCTCGACGGCAGCGGCGTTGCGGGCACGCTGTTTCTGCTTCTGCATCTCGACATTGAATTCCTCCTCGTTGACGGTCATGCCGTTCTCGCGCAGGATGAGTTCGGTCAAGTCCAGGGGGAAGCCGAAGGTGTCATACAGCGTGAATGCCTCCTTGCCATCGACCACGTTCTTGCCGGCGGCCTTGGTGTCGGCAATGACCTTCTCGATGAGTTTCATACCCGTCTCGAGGGTACGCAGGAATGCATCTTCCTCCTCCTTGGTGACATGCTTGATGAGATCGGCCTGAGCCTTGATCTCGGGATAGGCCTCGCCCATGTTCTCGATCAAGGTGTCGATGAGACGATACATGAACGCCTCGCGGAATCCCAGGAACGTGTAGCCGTAGCGCACGGCACGACGCAGGATGCGACGAATCACGTAGCCGGCCTTGGCATTGCTGGGCAGCTGTCCGTCGGCCACCGAGAAGGCGATGGTGCGCACGTGGTCGGCGATGACGCGCATGGCGATGTCCACATCCTCGTTTTCACCGTATTTCTTGCCGCACATCTCGCCCAGCTTGCCGATGAGGGGCTGGAAGACGTCGGTGTCGTAGTTGGATTTCTTGCCTTGAAGCACCATGCACAGGCGCTCCAGGCCCATACCCGTATCGATGACCTTGTTGGGCAGCGGCTCGAGCGAGCCGTCGGCCTTGCGGTTGTACTGCATGAACACGAGGTTCCAAATCTCGATGACCTGAGGGTGGTCCTTGTTGACCAGCTCGGCACCGGGGATAGCTGCCTTTTCCTCGTCGCTGCGCAGGTCGATGTGAATCTCGCTGCACGGGCCGCAGGGTCCGGTGTCACCCATCTCCCAGAAGTTGTCGTGGGCATTACCGTTGATGATGTGGTCCTTGGGCAAATGAGCCTCCCAGAATCCGGCCGCCTCATTGTCACGTGACAAGCCATTGCGCTCGTCGCCCTCAAATACTGTTGCATACAACAGCTTCGGGTCAATCTTGAGCACATTCACCAGCAAGTCCCAGCCCCAATCGATGGCCTCGCGCTTGAAATAGTCACCGAAGGACCAATTGCCGAGCATCTCGAACATGGTCTGGTGATAAGTGTCGTGGCCCACCGCTTCCAGGTCGTTGTGCTTGCCGCTCACGCGGAGGCACTTCTGTGAGTCGGCGACACGACGCCACTGGGCTTCCTTGTTGCCCAAGATAATGTCCTTGAACTGGTTCATACCGGCATTGGTGAACATGAGGGTCGGATCGTCCTTGATAACCATGGGAGCCGAGGGCACAATGTGGTGTCCATGCTCCTCAAAGTAACGCTTGAACGTCTCTCGGATTTCTTTTGCAGTCAGCATAATATTTTATCTTAATATGTTATAAATGTTCGGTTTTTATTGCAAAGTCTAAACTATTTGTTTACCTTTGCAGGGTTGTAATCAACTTGCAAAGGTAAATAATTCTGTTAATTTGTGCAAGACCATGCAGGAACTGGACAAAAAATTCTATAAAATCGGTGATGTTTCGGAGATTCTGGGAATCCCCGAGTCCACCTTGCGCTACTGGGAGACGCAGTTCACCATCATCCGCCCCAAGCGCAACAAGAAAAACATCCGCTACTACACGCCTAACGACATCGAGATCATCAGCAAGGTGTACTACCTGGTCAAGGAGAAGGGCTTGAAGCTGGATGCCGCCCAGGCTCAGATCAGGCACAACCGCAGCGGTGTGGACAAGCGCTTCGAGGCCATTGAGCGCCTCAAGGAGATCAAGTCCCAGTTGCAAGCCTTCCAGACTGCACTCGACGATATCTTCCCCGACATTCCCGCTGCCAAGTAACCCTGCCGCGGCACACGGGTTGAAAGACACCCGCTAATAACAAGTCTGGCGACGCGCGTTCACCGCGCATCGCCAGACGTCTTTTTAATGAATTTTATAAACGTAATCTCTGGTAATAAACTTAATTTCAGAATCTGATGCCCAACGTGAGGGAGGCACGGTTGTTATTGTCCTTCACCTCAGCGCTGACGTTAGGTATATACTCATACTTGTCGTCGATGGGCGAGAATGCATTGTAAACACTGTTACGAATCTTGTGCACGTAGGCCAGATCGGCATAGAACGACTTGTAGCGATAGCCCACACCACACGTGATGTTGTGAACGGTGTTGTCATACTGGTAGGTGGGATTGGAACCCACAGTGGAAACCTCGCATTCATAGTCGTTAACAGCGTTCTCAACCTGTGAGGTCTTGATGCTGTAACCAGCCCTCAGGCTCCAGTTGGGATTGACACGATACTCACCGCCGACGCGGATGATGTGAGAGGGCTTGAAGTAGTTCTTCACATCATTGGTAATCTCGGGATCGTCGTTGTTGCGATCATCACCGATGCGCATCGTCTCGTTAGCCACATACTCATAGTCCAAGCTGAGGACACCCTTGGTGCCAATCACACCTGCTACACTGCCCAGGAAATGCCAGGGAGTCTTGATGGTGTAGGTGGTGCTGTAATCGTATCCGTCATTGCTGCCCTTGTCGGCACTATAGAGGTGATTACCGCTCTGATAGGCGTCCATGCTGGCACACACATAGTAGGTATCGCGCATGTCGTAGTAGGTGGGCGTGTGGACCGCTGCACCGATGCGCAACTGCTGAACAGGCTTCCAGATGAGACCCAACTTGAAGTTGACACCAGTACCCTCGCTGTGCAGATAGTTGTACAGTCCCCAATTGACATAGGTGTTATTGTGGATAATCGGGCTGGTGAACAGGTCCTCGTCATCGGCCATGATGTAAGCATTGTCCAAATCTTCCTCATAGCCCTGGAAACTCCTGTAGTCCAAGTCAACGATACCGAAGTCGAGTCCGAAGTACACCTTGTTGGCGATGTTGCCACCGAAGGCGATATTGTACTCGTCGACATGACCGCGCTCATCCACCTCGTAGTAGGCATCACCCTCGGTACCATCCTGGAAAAGACCCGTCACTCGATCGTTTTCGTCGGCATTCATGATACCTACATATCCTCCACCGTTGGTCGGCATATCAAAGATGGTCACTGCAGCCCAGGGGGCGTAACCACGATATTTACCGGTATACGGATCGAGGTTATAATCAAAATAAGGGTTGAAAGGATGCTCGGGGTCATCGTCCCACCAGAGGTCGGACACCGAGTAAGGTCCATAAGGATTCTCGTTGACAAACCGCTTGGCGATGAAGTTACTCATCGATGTCGGGATTAATCCCACACCGCCGGTGTAGTGGCGATTGAAGGAATTCAAGCGGTTATAGGTGAAACCGAAGTTGAGGTTGGGCACCGTTTGGGAGTCGAGACGAATGACACCCACATAACCCACGTTGTTCACGTTGAACTTGGTCTCATTGGTGGTCGTCTGATTAGGCTTGGTTCCAGCAGTGGTACTGTTGAAGTCCAAGCTCATGGTGATACCCAGGTCGGAGTTGCGATAGACACCGATGCCGGCAGGGTTCTGAGTCAGCGTCGAGAGATCGCCACCGAGGGCTCCGAAAGCACCCGCCATCGACTGGAAGCGTGAGGTACCACGGAGTTCGGTCTGTGACATCTGCAGGACATCAAATGCAGCCTGTGCGTTGATCATCAAAGGAAGTCCGCACAACAGCATGGCAAAAACTTTCTTCTTCATAATTCAATTCAAAATGTTTAGATCAGAATGTGTGCAATAAACTATAGTAAAGAAAGGATTTGTCTATCAGCGACGACGTCCGCCACCGCCCGATGAGCCGCCCGACGAGCCGCCATAGCTGCCGCCGCCACTCGAACCACGGCTGCCACCACTGTAGCTGCTACCGCCGCTGGAACGGCTGCTGCTGCCACCACTGTAGGAACGGCTGCCACTGTAGGAACGGCTGCTGCCAGAATTGCTGCTGCCACTGTAGGAACGGCTGCTGCCACCGCTTGACATGCCATTGCGCGAAACGCCGCTCTGGCGAGTTGTCACGCCGCTGGTGCCACGAGTGCCCATGTTGCCGCCGCTGCCACGATCACTGGCATAGCCACGTGTGCGAGTACGGGTAGTAGTTCCCACGCTGGGACGATTGCCAGCGGTAGTTCCTTGACGCGATACGGCATTGCGGGTCGGACTCTGACCGCCCACGCGTGAGCGACCGTTGCGGTTGCCCGACAAGCCTACACCACTGCGGTCGATGCGTGACCTGCCGCCGCCACCGTAGGTGTGACCTCCAGGACGGTCGTGGTGGTGGTTACCTGTCCAATTATACCAACCATAGTGGTTGCCATAATATGAGTAGTGCCAAGGCCTGATACCCCAATAGTTCCAACCCCACAGGGTGGGACCGCGATAGTGCCAGCTGTACAGGCCATAGTAGCCATAGTGCCAGGGCGAGAAGGTGCTGATCCAGGGATCATACCAGCCAAAATAAGGGCTGTAGTAGCTGCTGAACCAGGGCTCATACCAACCTGTGTACCAGGGATAATAGGAAGAGGCATAAGCGTAGCCTAAACCATAATCACTGCCCACAATCAGGTTGATAGTGGGAGACTCGTCATAGTACAGCTCAATCAGGTCATCGTCATCGCTCAGGACGACAACGTCGGGATTGTAGAAACGCTCGATGCGACGTGTGTTGGCAAATGCATCAACGTCGAGATAGGTGGAATCAAGCAGAATGGTGTCACCATTGATATCCACCTCGAACTGAGGCTGAACCAGAGGGTCATAAGCTCCACGGCGGTTGTACTCGTCCTCATCACGCTCAACGCGATAATTCTCGTTAGCAGCCACCTTGTATTGCTCAGGAATCTCGCCATAAACAGCGACTGTCTTGACGGGCTTGGAGACCTTCACCGACTTGGCGTTTGTGGTCGTTGACTTTGAGGCATCGTAATAGATGTCATCGTAGTCTTGAGCCTGCAAGACCGATGCGGCAGTCAATGCCAGCATGCTCATCAATGCAAAAATACGGTACTTCATAATATTTACGTTTTAAAATCCATTAATAAAAGTTCTTCTGTCTTTTAGACCTTAATCTTTTAGAAAAGTTTAAGATGTTGTTAAAAAAGTGTTGCAAGTTATAAAGTAAATATTTACTCAATGCGCATTTCAGCGTGAAAAAATGCTAAATGCGACTTTTTTTAACTGTTTGTTTACATGACGCACACCTCTTATTGCAAATACCATGCCATTGAAGCAGAGACCAGTAAATGCTGCCATTCCAGTATTCGCTGTCACAAAAACCAAGGACCAAAACTCGGGGCCAGAAACCAAAAAAAACGTATCTTTGCGGGCGAATATGGGACGTGAGAAGATTTTCAAGTTCAAGCAATTCGCAGTGTTGAACGATCGCACCGCGATGAAGGTGGGTACCGACGGGGTGCTGCTGGGCGCCTGGTGCCCGGTGGACGGCATGCGGCGCGTGCTCGATGTGGGCACGGGTTGCGGTGTCATCGCCCTGATGATTGCCCAACGCAACCGTCAGGCCCTGATTGAAGGCATCGACATCGACAAGGAATCCATCGCCGAGGCTCGCCTCAACTTTGCTAATTCACCCTGGAATAACCGGCTTACAGCAATCGAGGGCGACTTCAACGGCCTGCAAACCGCCGAAAAATACGACCTTGTAGTCTCCAACCCACCCTATTTCACCAATGGCGTGCTGCCCACCGGCGACGCCCGTACCACAGCGCGCCACACGGCCACGCTCACCTACAGGCAACTCATCGACGGAGCCAAGCGGCTGATGAGCGACGACGGGATCCTGGCTCTCATCACACCCACCGATACCGAGGGTGACATCATTGAGGCAGCGACCTTCAGTTCATTGCCCGTTCGCTGCATGACCCGCGTCATCCCGGTCGAGGGAGCGACACCCAAGCGCACCCTGTGGCTCCTGTCACGCCGCGATCTGCCCTACCGTGAAGATACCCTCACCATCGCCTGCCGCGACGGCTCGTTCACCAGCGAGTACATCAGTCTCACCGGCGCCTTCTATCTGAAATTTTAAACCGTGCTGAAAGGGCAAAACAAAAGTCCCGAGACTGTTGGAGTCGATCGGGACCTATATGTTCTGTGTCTAGTGATGCTTCGTCAGCAGTTCGGCACAATGTTGAAGTGTTTTATTATTAAGAAAAAGTCAGTTTTATTCGTTTGAAGCAGTTAATCTTCATTGAAGTCAATATAAAGACTAAGTTAATAGGAAAAAGTTTAATGGGATTGTAATATTTAACATTTGTTAAGATTTAACCCTTGTTTCGTGGAGAAGTATCCCCATTTATGGGGATATTTTTTGCGGGAAAAATATAAAAATAAGGGATTGCAGACTATGGCCGATGGCTATAATTTTGCACATTGAGAAAAACTATTAACACGACATGATTAAAGACAAAGATAAAAAAGACAACATCGCCCGCCTGCTCGACAATGAACCTGTGGGCATGACCGTGCAAGTGGTCAGGGTGATGGGCGACGGCGCCTTCAGGCAGCGACTGCTGGAGATGGGCTTCGTGCGCGGCGCCCAAGTGACCGTCCTGAAAAACGCCCCTCTTAAAGACCCCGTGGAATACATGATCCTGGGCTCACACATCTCGCTGCGCCACAGCGAGGCCGCCCAGATCGAGGTCACCGACAAGGACGCTGAATTCTGTGATATGGAAGATGCCTTCAACGGCATTGTAGAGACCACCGTTGCCGCTGTTGACCCCATGGCCGACAACGTGCTGCGTGTAGCCCTGATAGGTAATCCCAACTGCGGCAAGACATCGCTCTTCAACAACGTGACGGGTGCCAAGGAGAAAGTGGGCAACTACGGCGGCGTCACCGTCGACAGCAAGGAAGGCTGGTTTACCATCGGCGGCCGCAAGGTGCAGCTCGTGGACCTGCCCGGCACCTACTCGCTGACCGAGTACTCGCCCGAGGAGATGTATGTGCGCACCTACATCCGCGACAACCATCCTGATGCCATCCTGAACATCGTTGACGCCGGCAATCTGGAGCGCAACCTCTACCTCACCACCCAAGTCATGGACATGAACATCCCGTTGGTGGTGGCATTGAACATGTGGGACGAGCTGGAGAAGAGCGGCGACAAACTGGACATCGAGATGATGAGCCGCCTGCTGGGCGCCAGAATGGTGCCCGTGACCGCCTATAACGGCCATGGCGTAAAGGAAGTGCTCGAGGCCACGATGGAGGCCATCGACGAGAGCGAGCAGGAGACGCGGCACCACAATGTGAACTATGGTACGCTCATCGAGGACTGCCTCAAGGAACTGGGAACCATGTGTCCCGAACTGGACCGTTACACGGTGCTCAAGATCATCGAGAACGACCAGCATGCCATCGAGTTGGTGAACAACCAGGACAATGCCGAACAAGTCAAGGCGACGGCCGCCGAGATGCGCCAGCGCATCGAGCGTGACTATAATGACGACATCGTGAGCATCATCACCGACTTGAAATACGGCTTCGTGCGCGGCGCCTTGACCGAGGCGCTGACTCCCAACCCGAAGCGCGCCACGGGCGACACCAAACCCGGCTACTCACTGGATCGCCTGTTGACCAACCGTTGGCTGGCCCTGCCGCTGCTGCTGGTGCTCATGTGGCTCATGTTCGAGGCCACCTTCACCCTCGGGGCTTATCCCCAGGAGTGGATCGAGAACGGCATCGGCTGGATTGGCGAATGGATTAGCAAGGCGATGCCCGAGGGCATCCTGCGCGACCTGATTGTCGATGGTATCATCGGCGGTGTGGGCGGCGTGCTCGTCTTCCTGCCGCAGATTCTGATTCTGTTCTTCTTCATCTCACTGCTCGAGGACAGCGGCTACATGGCCCGAGCGGCCTTTATCGTGGACCGCATCATGCACCGCGTGGGGCTACACGGCAAGTCGTTCATCCCCTACCTCATCGGCTTTGGCTGCGGTGTGCCCGCTATCATGGCGACCCGCACACTCGAGAACCGGCGCGACCGCCTGGTGACCATTCTCACCGTGCCGTTCATGTCGTGCTCGGCGCGCCTGCCGGCCTATCTGCTGCTGGTAGCCGCCTTCTTCACCGCCAATCAAGGCCTGATTCTGATGAGCATCTACCTCATTGGCATCCTGGTGGCAGCCATCACTGCCATCATCATGAGCAAGACGTTCCTGAAGCACGACAAGACGCAGTTTGTGATGGAGTTGCCTCCCTATCGCAAGCCCACAGCGCGCAATGCCATCATCCACATGTGGAGCAAGGGTAAACAGTACCTGCAGAAGATGGCCACCGTCATCCTGGCCGCCTCGATCATAGTTTGGGCGCTGGGTTACTTCCCGCGCCATGAAGGTCAAACGCCGCAAGAGCAAATCGAGAATTCCTACATGGGACAGATGGGCAAGGCCATAGAGCCGATGGTGGAACCGCTTGGCTTCAACTGGCAGATGGGCGTGAGCGTGCTGACCGGTGCTGCAGCCAAGGAAATCGTCGTCTCGACGATGGGCGTGCTCTATACCGGCGAGGCCGATGCCGACGAGGAATCAGCATCACTCAAGGAGAAACTGCAGACGGCCAAAAAGCCGAACGGAGAGAATGTGTTCAACCCCATCGTTGCCTACTCGTTCATGCTGTTCATCCTGCTCTATTTCCCGTGCATCGCTGCACTGGCCGCCATCAGGCGCGAGGCGGGCTGGAAATGGGTCGCCTTTGAGGTGGTTTACACGACTGCCGTAGCCTGGCTCGTGTCGTTCTTATTCTATCAAATCGCAATAGCGATTTGATAGAAGTTTAGAGTTTAGAGGACCTTATCACCTAGTTGAAAATGGATAAAATAACGCTTATAGAGACAATCGTTGTGCTGGCCATCGTTGCCGTGGCGCTGGTGTACGTGCTGCGTCGTGTCATTAAGACGACACGCGGCAAGGGCGACTGTGGCTGTGGCCGTGGCAAGGACTGCCACAGTAAGGACAAGAAAAAGTGGTGAGAAACTGCGCCAATACTACAGCCAAGGAGCAAACAAGCCTATCATTGGCTTGAATTAATCTTAGCGGCTTTGAGTGAGGTATAGCCGCTGAATAAAGAAAACAGTTTCAACCGGACAAGTAGCGGAAGGCGTCCTCTAGTATCAACTCAAAGCCAAATCGCTTCTTCTACAAGAGACGATCTCCAAAGGGCATAATTGTTCACTGTACCCATTAAAATTATCTATCAATTAATAATTTTTTACCCATCATTGCTTATTTACAAAAAAGAAAGTATCTTTGCAGTTGTTTTTGGACATAAGTTTGTTTTTATTTAAGGGAATGATCTACTATTTGTCCTCCATTATTTCTTTAGTTAATTCATACTAATATTTATGGTTTACGACTGATGTCATACAAAGATTCACATCCTGTAGATACAATTAACCAAATTAAGGACATCCTTAATTCACTTGGTATTAAAACACGTGAGACTTTATACAATCTTCACAATCTCTGCTTTTCATGCAGGGTAGAAATCGACAATTACGGATTGGAATCCTTAGGTATCGGTACGAATGGAAAAGGTATGACCATGGATTACTCTCTTGCTAGCGGATATGCCGAATTGATGGAACGGTTGCAAAACAAGTTTCTTGTTAATGAGGCTTTAAGACATTCTGCAAAAATCCCTAACGGCGAATCTTTACATTTTCGTTTTTTCCCAGACGAAACCCTGATAAGAAGCGACATTATGGACTTCTTCATTATGATTAAAGAACTATTCCCAAATTTCAATTCTTCAGAGGCAGAAAATTTTTGTAAAAAGTTGATAGGTATAAGTCACCAAACGGAGACATATATTCAACTGGTCCAAGATATTAGCCCACAAATAGAATGGTTAGGTGTACCCTTTGCAAGATTTACAAAAGATCGTCATAAAGACGGGATAAAATATGTTCCTATCATACTTGCCCGAGCCAACAGTTCTACAGGTCTTTGTGCTGGCAATACACCTCATGAAGCCATACTTCAAGGAATCAACGAAATATTTGAACGATACGTTTTACAGCGGATTTATCTGGATAATATTACACCACCATCTTTTCCATCAGATTATTTCAAAGGAACAGAAATTGTCGAACGACTGAATTGTTTGAAAGAACATGATTATATTTATGATGTGAAAGACATGTCGCTCGGAAAAGGGTTTCCAGTTGTGGGTCTCATATTGACAAACACCAAGAATGGAACTACAATGTTCCGACTAGGTGCGGACCTCAATCCAGTAATTGCTTTAGAAAGATGTCTTACAGAAATATATCAAGGACGCACAAAGCAAGACACTAGATTTTTGGAGTATCCTGTTCATAATATAATTAATATTGAGAACGATACCTTTATCAGAAATAAAGAGTACCAAAAGAGTTTAAAAGATGGAACTGGTTTTTTCCCTAAGAGTATTTTCATGGGTACGCCATCCTACGATTTCCAAAAACCCATTTTACATCGTAGCGATAATTCAAGAATAGACTTCATAAATGTACTACATTTTCTTCAAGAGAGAAACTATACATTATTGGTTCGTGACAATTCATTTCTTGGCTTCTGTTCCTATCAAGTAATAATCCCTGGCCTATCTGACCAAGACTACCGCCTGCGGGACATCTTTACAGAATACTTTTCGCCATTTGATCTCGATGCAAAAAATAACAATAATATTTGCTTTGAACGCGACGCCATTCAGTGGCCTCTTTATAACATAAAGGCACAACAAGATGCAAGGGAATTTGTAGAAAAGCATTATCCAAATGATGATAATCTGCGTCTTGCCCCTTACAACACAGCACCTCAGAACATCATTAACAAGCATTTGTTATTATTTCTAATGGCCATCAAGAATAATGATTATAAGAATGCCAATATAAACCTCATGAATTTCATGGGCCAAAGGGCAGCTCAAGGATACCCATATGATTCCTATTTAGCTTGTGTCGGTAGTTATGTCTATTGTAAATCCATAGGCATGTCAAAAGAAGATTCCATGTCATGGCTATGCCATTTCTATAAGACAGAAATAATTAACGAGGTGATTTCTGACTTCAGCGTACCAAATGAAATCATGAAAAACTATAATTTCCCGACATGTTTTAATTGTGATAACTGCCCGTTGGAATCTTCTTGTCATTATCAAAGGGCCATAGACTTTGAGCGTATGATACAGCAGATTCAAAAAGCCAACCCAATAAATCAGAATAAACTTTTTAAAACACTAAATTAATATATGATTACAACGTCCCAAGAATATCGTACAACGCGTATCTGTTCACTTATGGTGACACATGTATGCAATCTCAATTGCGTGTATTGTTTTGAGAAGCATAAAGACATCGGAAAACGAATGATGTCATTTAAAACAGCAAAGGCAATACTAGAGAAAGAGTTCGACTTGTTTACCAACATGGAAAGGTCACATGAAGAACGTTTCGCCATTGAATTCTTCGGTGGCGAACCATTAGTGAATTTTAAACTCATTAAAGAGATATATTCTTGGGTTAAAGGACTTGACCTCACATTTCCCATGATGTTTCAGACAACAACAAACGGAACTCTGTTTACACCTGAAATTCTTGAATGGTTCACTAATGCCAAAGATGACTTCCGCGTTGTGATTTCTGTTGATGGTGATGAACTGATGAACAAAGCTAACAGGGGCGTGAGCACAAATAGAATCCCAACAGACTATATAGTCAGCCACTGGCCGAACAGTTATTTTAAAATGACAGTTTCAAAAGATACCCTATCCTCATACGCACAAGGCATAATTGAACTTACAAAGAAGGGTTATCGGGTTCCAAGTTCTTTAGCAGAAGGCGTGAACTGGGATAAACAAGATGCAAAGATATACAAAAGAGAACTCTTGAAAATCGGAACATTCTATCTGGAAAACCCTCAATATAAGGTAGAACAGCCATTTGACCTTCCATTTGATAAACTGTTGTATGACTCTGCCATTCCACCTAAAAATTGTGGAGTAGGCACTAACACTCGCATTTATGACACAGACGGACAAGCATATCCTTGTCACTTATTCCTTCCTATAGTTCACGGGCGGGATAATATTGAGATGATCATTAACAGTATCGATTTCACAGACGACTCTTGCTTAATAGATGACACATGCCTAAAATGTCCGATAGCTAAGCTTTGCCGTACATGCTATGGCTATAATCAATTGGACCGTGGTAACGTAAAAGCTCGCAATAAGAAAAAATGCAAAATGCTTCTCGCAGAGCTTCAGGTGATTTCTAGTTTTCAGATTCAATATTTTATGCAAAGGAAAGACAGATTGACGCCTGAAGACATGGAAAAACTCGCTATGGCAATAAGAGGATACGAACTTGTCCACCACACAAAATTCCATTTTGAATGATGTTTTATAAATAGAATATCATCCTGTATTAGTTAACTTTATTGTTTCATTTTTAAATGTTTCGACTATGAAAGAAATGATTGGAGTTGCAACTCTTCAAGAAGCAAAGAAGATTGTTGCAGACCAGCCGTGCGAGAGCAAGCCTCGAGTGGTGAACGTTCACTGCTCATGGTGTACAAACTGCTCTGGAATCGTTGGCGACTAATGCTTATTCGGGGGAGGGAAAACAAATTAGTTCTACCTCCCTCTTTAACTGGCGAGAATATGAAAGTCCAAATTGAAGATAAGTATTTTCATTATGGATATCACAAGCCGATACGTTACTATTGGCTTAAAAAAATGCTATATCCAATTATGAATCTTTTCTTTCACTTGCTAACTACGTTCATTCCTCGAGATCAACGGAAAACGAAACATTTTTTTTCTCTTGTACTCATATTCAAAGACGAAGCTCCATATCTGAGAGAGTGGATAGAGTACCATCTATTGTTAGGTGCGGACCATTTTTACCTATATCAAAATAACTCTACAGACAACTATCTCTCAGTCATCCAACCATACATAGAAAAAGAGCTCATAACACTTGTCGAATGGCCAGAATATCCTGGTCAATATTCTGCCTACCTGAACTGGTATAAGACGTTTCGGAATGAAACGCGTTGGGTTTCATTCATCGATATCGACGAGTTTATATGCCCAATTTCTGACACGACTTTACAAGAAGTGATGAGTCGATATGAAAAGTACCCAGTAGTTCTTACCTATTGGAAGCTTTTTGGAACAAATGGTAATCTAATGCACAACACAGGAATACCAGTCATAGAGCAATACACAAATTGCCGACCGAAGCTTTTCACAGAAGGCAAAATCATCTACAACACCTACTTTGATGCGGCAAGTGAGTTTATCTCAATGCATTACCTCGAGATCAAATGGCACTGCATAAAAATTCCACCTGTAAATACATTCAAAAAGTTTATTATCTGGGAATTACATCGTGTTAATAAGAAAAATCAGCCATACATTCAACTCAATCATTACTGGTCAAAAGCTTTTGAGTGTTGGAAAAAGAAATATGAGAAGGGGAGTATTGAAAAAGGAATCAAATATAAGGATTTTGATTTTTTCAAAAGACTTGAATTTGCATGCACCTCAACAGACCATACCATTTGGCGTTTTTTAACATTATTAAAACTAAGATTGAAAGAATAATCGAAATTGAAATTATAAAACTATATGGACAAATATCAAGCTGCATCGAAGGTTCGTGAGTTAATAAAAAATCGCATGTTGTCATATTCACATGTAGATGGATTTAATGAAATGCTATGCGAACACGTTAATTATTTACTAAACGATAGCTCTATTATGGAGCAGTTGCATTATCAAGAGTTTGATGATGGTTCCTTTTATCTGGGGTTTATGCAAAACAGTCAGCGCGAAGGTTATGGCATTAACTATCATAACAGCAATCACTTCTATTTTGGGGAATGGCACAATAACTCATACAATGGCAAAGGATTCCTTTTTCAAGCTAACTATTGCCATTACGGTGACTTCTTAAATGGGAAAAGACATGGAGAAGGTATTATCGTTGGCAAAAATATGTATGTAGATGCTGATTTCGATAATAATAACATTTCAAGAGTAAAAAACACCTTGGGTGGGTTTACTTACAATGGAAAGATCTATGATGAAAACGGTAAGAGTTCAAATAAAAGTTTCGGTTTTGGGGGATGTATTAGTATCGTTTTCACAATAGTACTCTTTTGGGGCATATTTAGTTATTGTAGCTCCTGGCTAAAAACTCAAAATTCAGATGATCACAACAAGACTGAACTCTATTGTGCCACAACAACTTATATCTGCACAGCAAAAAAGAGCCTTAAAGTAAGGACTAAACCAGCAGTTTCATCTAGCCAGATTGGCAGCATTATGGCAGGCGAAGAGGTAGAAGTCTATGAAATTATTGATGGATTTGCAAGAATTCGCTATAATGACAATGATGGCTATGTAAGTATAAGATATTTGAAGAAAAAATAAAAAAGAGTATTATGAATTGGGATTGACTTCTATAACTTCAAATACAGTGATAAACGAACCCCAATTTAACAATATATCTATTTTTTATTCACTATAACTTGCGTTAATTTTTAGTAATAAAATGTTTAATCTATTTAATCTATTCAAAACCAAGAAATTAGAAATAAAAGAAAAGCAGTACTTTGATGTGTCTGCATTTAATCATATTTCAAGCTATGTTTCTATGATAGATTGGTATGATCCTATTTTCCCTGATTCAAATGAACTTGATCCGTATGGTTTAAGAGAACCTCTTTCATGGGAAGAAAGGGAAAGAATTGAAAGACGCAAAGGGCCAGAAGCATACAATGGAGGTCTATTGGAGTTTACGGTAGAAGAAGGGATCACAAAAATAGGAAGAATAGCCTTCGGATACAATTTGAATTTAAAGGTAATTATTCTACCGTCAACTCTTGAACGCATTGAGGAAAGGGCTTTTTGGAGATGTCCAAAGTTGCAAAGAATTGAGTTGCCTGAGAGAATAAAGTATATTGGGAATCATGCTTTTGATTACAAATTAAAAGAACTACGAATTCGAGCAAAAATACCGCCTTGTATTACTATTTTAGGGATAAGTAAAGAGTGTAAAATTCTAGTTCCAATCGAAGGACGTGAATTGTATCTCTCATCAAATAAATGGAAGAAATATAAAGACCAACTCTTTTTTATTGAATAAAAAAATCTCCATTTGACAGAAATACATATAATTAATTCTGATACATATACAAATTATTAACCGAAGAGGTGGCGGAAGGCGTCCTCGACACGGGCGACTTCAACGACCTGGATGGTCCAGGAGTCACGCTTGACACCCTTGAGGTTGTTCTTGGGGATGATAATGGTGTCAAAGCCCAGTTTCTGGGCCTCGGTGACGCGCTGCTCGCATCGTGTGACTTGACGTATCTCGCCCGAGAGCCCCACCTCGCCAGCGAAGCACACATTATTATTTATCGCCATATCCACATTTGACGACAGGATGGCGCTGATGACCGCCAAGTCAAGCGCCGGGTCGTTGACCTTGATGCCTCCCACGATGTTGAGGAAGACATCCTTTTGCGCCAACTTGAAGCCGAGGCGCTTCTCCAACACAGCAAGCAACATATTCATTCGACGCTGGTCAAATCCCGTGACCGAGCGTTGCGCCGTGCCATAGGCCGCCGTGCTCGCCAGGGCCTGCACCTCGATGAGGAAAGGCCGCATGCCGTCGATGGTGACACCGATGGCTGTGCCCGAGAGTTCATCGTCGCGGTCAGTCAACAGCAGTTCGCTGGGATTGGTCACCTCGCGCAGCCCGTCCTCTTTCATCTCATAGATACCGATCTCATTGGTGTTCCCGAAACGGTTCTTGATGGGCCGCAAGATGCGGTACAGGTAATTGCGGTCACCCTCGAACTGGATGACGGCATCCACGATGTGCTCCAGCACCTTGGGACCGGCAATGCTGCCCTCCTTATTGATGTGGCCGATGAGGATGACGGGCGTATAGGTCTCCTTGGCATAACGCTGGAAGGCGGCGGCACACTCGCGCACCTGTGTCACGCTGCCCGGAGCACTCTCCAACTGCTCACTGGCGATGGTCTGAATGGAGTCTACAATGATAAGACCCGGCTGGAAGGCACGGATGCTGGCGAAGATGTTGTCCAGCGAAGTCTCGCACAGCAGGTAGCACTCACAGTCCATGCGCCCACCGGCAATGCGGTCGGCACGCATGCGCAACTGCTGGGGACTCTCCTCGCCCGAGACATACAGCACACGGCGCGAACGGATGCGCAACACATTCTGCAGCACCAGCGTTGACTTGCCGATGCCCGGTTCACCACCCAGCAAGACGATGCTGCCCGGCACGAGTCCACCGCCCAACACGCGGTTGAGTTCGCCGCTGGGCAGATTGATGCGGGGCTGATCCTCGGCACGAATTTCCGAAATCTTGACCGGTTCCAGCGTCTTGTGAGCATTGTCGCCCACCGCGCCATAGCGCATCGATGATGACGACTTGGGCACCTTGGGCTCCTCAATGTAGGTGTTCCACTCGCCGCAAGCGGGGCACTTGCCGAGCCACTTGGGCGACTCGTTGCCGCAATTCTTGCAGAAGAAGGTGGTCTTGTTTTGTTGCTTGGCCATGACTAATTAGACTAATTGGGCGAATTGGACTAATTGGTGAGAATTATCTCCTGAAGAATTCGCTGATGGTGATGGCGGCAGCGACACCCACGTTGAGCGACTCGCTACCGGCACTCTTGGCCTTGGGGATGAGCAGGCGGTGGTTGGCATGCTTGCCCACCTTGGCACTGATGCCCTGGCCCTCGTTGCCGAACACGACAAAGCCCGTCTTGCTCAACTCGCTGCGGTAGATGTCCGTGCCGTCGAGGAAGGTGCCGTACACCGGCAGGTCGGGATACTCCTCGAACAGGGCCTCCAGATCCACATAGTGGACCTTGACACGGGCGATGGCACCCATCGTGGCCTGCACCACCTTGTGATTATAGACATCGACAGATGTGCGGCTGGCGAAGATGTCGCGGATGCCGAACCAGTCGGCCAACCTGATGATGGTGCCCAGGTTACCCGGATCCTGGATGTTGTCGAGCACGATGTTCAGGCTCTTGCCCACGCGCTCACTGTCGATGACATCCTCGGGCTTCTCATAGACGGCAATGACATCGCTGGGCGTGTCGAATTGTGAGATGCGCGCCATCTGCTGGCTGTTGGCGAACACGATTTTATCATAGTGCTCGGCAGTGCCGCACTGGTCGTACCAGGAGCGCTTGGCGATGAGCCAACGGCAGTTGAAGTGCTGCCACGTGTCGCGCACGCACTTGGTGCCCTCGGCGACAAACAGTCCCTCATCGTCACGGTATTTCTTGGCAGCAAGGCTCTTGACCACCTTGAGAATGCCATTGTTCATGTCCATCATAAGGCCGCCTTATCTCGTTTTGCCACCAGCTCGTTGAAGCGCAGCAGCGTTGTACAAAACTCCTCACTCAGCAATGCGATGACTGCCTGGGCAATCTCATTGGGCACCTCATCGACTGCCGACGAAATGCTGCCCGCGATAGCCGCTATCGTGTCGGCATCGCCGGCCAGTGCCACCGACAGGCGCACCACATCCTCGTAGTCTTTGCCCTCAAGGAAACAGGTGATGGCCTCGGGGACGGTGCGCTGGCACGTCTCGTCGAAGGTGAACGTGGGACGGATCTCCTCGAGCGTGCGCGACAGGTCGTAGTTGAAAGTCTGCGTCACATAGTCGCGGATTTCCAGCTTGGTCTTGCCCTGGCGAGCCAGGAAGATGGCAGCAGCCGTGGCCTGGGCACCCTTGATGCCCTCGGGGTGATTGTGCGTCACCTCGGCACTGATTTTGGCCAGTTCCAAGGCCTCGTCGAGCGTCTGGGCATAGTAGCCCACAGGGCTCACGCGCATTGCCGACCCGTTGCCGAAGGAGTTGTAGGGTTGCGGATCCCCGTCGTGAATCCAACGGGCAAAACGGCCTCCATAGCCCCTGTCGGGGTACCTGTGGCACAAGTCAAGCATGATTTTCACCAAGGCATCGTGCGAGTGCTGTTCGTCCTCCAGCAACCAGATGGCGTTGGCTATGGTGAGCACCGTATCGTCGGTGAATGTGCTTCTTGGCGTGATCAATTCAAAGTCATAATCGCGCGTAGGGTTAAACTCGTATGCCGACCCGATGACGTCGCCGGCAATCGCTCCTATAATTCCTTTCATGTTCAATAATGATATTTTGAGATGACAAATTTACAACTAATTCGCCAATCGTGGCGCACATCAACAATTATTTTTAGGAGGCCCAGGGAATCAGATACTGACTACCCATGCGGGGAGCGGCTGCCACTGCGGGCTGGGCCGAAGCAGCAGGACGGCGCATTGTAGCCAGAGCGGTCACGTCGCGCCAGCCCTGGGTGCAATTGCGCACGGTCAACACGGCAATGCCGGCATAGCGACCGGCAAGGCCGACAAGCGCTTGCCTGACGGCATCGAGGCTGGCGAAATGGGTGCCACTGATGCTGGCAAGACGGCGTCCGTTGCACTCGAGCGTGGCGCAGATGCGGTCGCCGATGTTAACGATGTTCATGATGTTCTTGTTCATAGTCATTTCCTCCGTTTCTTTGATTTTTACACTGCAAAAGTAGAGCAGCCGAGTGCCAAAACTTGGCACTATAATCCAAAAGAAACACAAATTCACACCAAGAGGATACTTTTCGCCCCCATTTGCTCCGTTTCAACAAAACAAATAATCACGGCTTTTGTGCTTAACTTGGACAAATAATACTTAATTTTGTGGCTACAAATCATTGAATGATGGACAAAATCGAAGTTAAAATCGTGAACCGCGGGCCCCACGAGGTGCCGCAGTACAGCACGGCCCTGAGCGCAGGCATGGACTTGCGGGCATGGCTCGACGAGCCGTTGACCCTGCAACCGCTGCAACGCTCACTGGTGCACACGGGTATCTATATCGCCCTGCCCGAGGGTTATGAGTGCCAAATCAGGCCCCGTAGCGGACTCGCCCTGAAGCGCGGCCTCACCGTGCTCAACACGCCCGGCACCATCGATGCCGACTACCGCGGCGAGGTGGGCGTCATCCTGGTCAACCTGAGCAATGAGCCGCAGACCATCGAGAACGGCGAACGCATCTGCCAGATGGTGGTCGCCCGTCACAGCACCGTGCAGTGGACTGTGGTCGATGACCTTGATGAGACCGAGCGAGGCGCCGGCGGCTTCGGCCACACGGGGACGAGGTGAATCAAGTTTTCAAATGATTGAAAACTTGATGATTAGTGATTAGAGAGTAGTGATTAGAGAGTAGAGAGGACATATCATCCATTTAATAATGATGAGACGATATTTAGTGATATTGACCATAGTGCTGCTGGCACTGACGGCTGCGGCGGGCAAGAAAGAGCCGGTCAAGAAAGCCGTCAGCCTGGCCGACAAGCGCAAGGCCGAATACATCTTTGCGCAGGCACAGAACGAGAAGTTGAAAAACAACTTCGACGGCTTCTACGAACTGCTGGCCTATGCCCACGAGATAGACCCCGATAACACGGCCATCTCGTTCTACATGGGCATGAGCCTGCTGAAGATGAGCAACACGACCAAGGAGCGCTGCGAACAAGGGCTGGCGCTGATGAAAGAGCATTTCGAGGCACAACCCGGAGACCTGTACGAGACCACCTTCTACAGTGACGCCAACATGCAGCTGGGGCACCCCGACGAGGCCCTGCGTGCCCTCAAGGTGCTCAATGAGCTCAATCCCAACCGTCTGGAGTTGCAGGTGCGCCTTGCCGAAGCCTATTCCCACTCGGGCGACTATCAGCAGAGTAACGCGACCTACGACAGCATCGCGGCCATCTTCGGCGACGCGATCCAGATCACGTCGAGCAAAATCGAGAACTACATGGCGATGAACGACAGCGTGGGAGCCATCAGGGAGATGCGCAATCTGCTCGCCACCGCCCCGCAGAACGACTCCTACAACCTGGCGATGAGCGGCCTGTTCCAGCATTACAACATGACCGACAGCGCGCTCTACTACCTGGATCGCGCCCAGGAACTGGCCCCGGACAACGGCATCATCTACCTGACCCGCGCCGAGTACTGCAATCAGGCTGGCGACAGTGCCGGCTATGAGCAACAGATTTACAACGCGCTCACCGCCGAGCAGCTTGACGTAGACACCAAGTTGGGCGTGCTGCTGACCTACATCCGCGACAGGATGGCCGAGCAGGACTCCACCCAACGCATCGACAACCTGTTCACGATTCTCATCCAGCAACATCCCCACGAGGCCAAGATACACCAGCTCTACAGCGAGTATTTCTTCTCCAAGAAAGATTACAAGGGTGCCATCGAGCAGCTGGGTTACAGCCTTGACGTCAACCCCACCGATGCCGACGGCTGGCGCAACATGGTCATCCTGAACATGCTCGACGACAACTATCCCGCTGCCATCAAGGCCTCGGAGAAAGCGCTGGAGTACAACCCCGACAACCTGGACCTGTATGGCTACGTCGCCGGCTGCTATCACCAGATGAAGGAGTACGCCAAAGCCATCCTCATCTACGATAAAATCCTGGAATTGACCGACTCGGCCGATCTTGAACGGCAATCAATCATCGTCACGGGCAAAGGCGACATCTACAGCGAGATGGGCGACGACGACAAGAGCATCGAGTGCTATGAGCAGGCGCTGGAAATCGACCCGGTCAACTCAAGCGCCCTCAACAACTACGCTTACTTGCTGGCCCAGCGCGGCCAGGACCTGGACCGCGCCGAGAGCATGGCGGCTCTGGCCCTCAAGGATTTGCCCGACAATGCCAACTACATCGACACCTACGCTTGGGTGTATTTCGCCAAGAAAGATTATGCCAAAGCGCTAACCTACATCAAGAAGGCTGTCGAGAATGACGAAGACAACCACCTGCTGGAGCACTACGGCGACATCCTGTGGTTCAACGACCAGAAAGAGGCCGCTGTGGAACAATGGACCAAGGCGCTGGAGGAAGACCCCGACAACGAACTGCTGCAACGCAAAGTAAAAGACAAGACCTATTATGAAGAATAAGCTCATCATCCTCTCCCTCATCACAATCGCCGCATTACTGACCGCCTGCGGCACGAGCAGGCAAGCAGCCGTCACCCTGCCTGACGGACAAACGACAACCACGACGACCACGGGCGACCCCGTTGATGCTGTCATCGCCACCCTGGGCGACTGGCAGACCCTGCAGACCGGCGGCAACATCACGCTGAACGCCGGCAGCAACTTCTCATCGTCGATCCAGGTGCGCATGGTGCGCGACCAGGCCATCTACATCTCGTTGCGCCCCATGCTGGGCATTGAGGTGGGCAAACTGCTCATCACTGCCGACAGCCTGTATGCCGTGGACAAGGTGCACAAGCGCTACGTTGCCGAGAAGGTCTCGCTGCTCACCGCCGGCATCCCCGTCACCGTGAGCGACGTTCAGGACATCTTCCTGGGCCGACCTTTCATCATCGGCCAGGGCTCCCTGAGCGTGGGTTTGAAACAACAGGTCACTGCCACCAGCGAGGGCAGCCGAATCGTCCTCACTGCCAACGAGCAGTACAAGGGCTACGGCTACGCCTTCACCCTCGACAAGGCGGGACGCATCGTTTCGCTCGACATCACCCCGGCTGGCGGCAGCACTGCCGACTATCAGGTCAAGTATGGCGACGTGCGCCGCACCAATGCCGGCAACATCGCCCACAGCATCAAGGTCAATGCCACCGTCGAGAAGAAAAAACTCGATTTCTCGCTGACCTTCAAGAACATCGACTGGAACGGCAATGTGAAGATTGACCGCAACATCCCCGGCGGTTACACCCGCATGAACGCCAAGGACCTGTTCAACCTCTTCTCCAACTGATCAGGAAGCGGGTTCTGTAACCAAGCCCCTCTCTCCTGGCAGCCCGCTCTTGCCCACTGCAATAAAAAGTGGTTTTCCTCGTTATGTTATTATAACATACACTACAATGAGATTTCAACACCGCATATTGTCGTTGATGGCGTGCCTGTTGTGCGCCACCATCGCATTTTCTCAAGTCAAAATCACCGGCAAGGTCGTTGACGCTGCCGGTGACCCGATAGAATTTGCCACGGTGCGCCTGCTGGGCACCGCCGTGGGCACCAATACCGACACCAAGGGCGAATACGAACTGACCGTCCCCAAGGCCGACACCGTGAGGGTAGAGTTCTCCTGCCTGGGCTATTCCACCGTTACCCGCCAGCTCATCAAGCCCGAGGGCACCGTGACCATCAACCCCAAGCTCTATGAGAAAACGCTCGAACTGGGCGAGGTGGAGATCACCGAGTACAAGAAGCAGACCACCGGCATGCAGGGCATCGACGTGGACATGCTGCGCCGCACGCCCGACGCTTCGGGCGGCAGCGTGGAGGCGGTGCTGACCACCATGGCTGGCGTGAGCTCCAAGAACGAGATGAGTTCGCAGTACATGGTGCGCGGCGGCTCCTACGACGAGAACAGCGTCTATATCAACGGCATCGAGGTCTATCGCCCGCAGCTCATCAGTTCGGGCCAGCAAGAGGGTATGAGTATCATCAACCCCGACATGGTGCGCAAGGTGGATTTCTCGACCGGCGGTTTCAGCGCAGCCTACGGCGACCGCATGTCGTCGGTGCTCGACATCACCTACCGTGAGCCCGAGGCCTTTGAGGGCGCTCTTGCCGCCAGCATCCAGGGCGGCAGCCTGATGTTGGGCCACAGCACGAGCCACTACTCGCAGATGCACGGCCTGCGCTACAAGCGCAACTCGTCGCTCATGGGTTCGCTCGAGAGCAAGGGCGAATATGACCCGCAGTATCTTGACTATCAAACCAGTTTCGTCTTCAAGCCCACCGACAAGCTGCGCATCGCCCTGCTGGGCAACGTGAGCATCAACGATTACCGCTTCACGCCCGTGAACCGCGAGACCAACTTCGGTACCAGCGAAGACGTCAAGTCGTTCATGGTCTATTTCGACGGCTACGAGAAAGATAAGTTCCAGACCTACTTCGGCGCCGGCGCCGTCACCTACTCGTTCAACAACAAGGGCTCCGACCTGACGCTGCAAGCCTCGGGCTACCGTACCGACGAGCTGGTGGCCTACGACATCCACGGCGAGTACTGGCTGCAAGAGGCTGGTGAAGAGCAGGGTGTCGGCAAGTACCACGAGCACGAGCGCACGCGCCTCAAGATGAACGTGATGGACATCTCGCTCAAGGGCAACATCGGCCTGAACAACAACAGCATCTCCTATGGCGTCTCGATGCGCAAAGAGGACATCTACGACCGTTCCCGCCAGTGGCAATGGCGTGACAGCGCGGGCTACTCCCTGCCCCATATCCCCAATCAGGTCAACGTCATCTTCACCGAGACGTCGAGCAACGACCTGAACACCACGCGCATCGCCGGCTGGCTGATGGACACCTGGCGCTTCAACTCGGCGGCCGGCTACTGGTCGTTGAACGCCGGCGTGAGGCTCTCGCACTGGAACTTCAACGGCGAGACACTCATCTCGCCTCGTGCCAGCGTGGGCTTCGTGCCCGAGCGCAACGGCAACCTGTCGTTCCGACTCTCGGGCGGCGTCTATTACCAGGCCCCCTTCTACAAGGAGTACCGCCAGCAGATCATGGACACGCTGGGCAATCGCAACATCCTGCTCAACAAGGACATCAAGTCGCAACGCAGCATCCAGGTCATCCTGGGCAGCGACTACACCTTCCGTGCGCTGGACCGCCCCTTCAAGTTCACTGCCGAGGCCTACTACAAGAACCTGTCAAACCTCATCCCCTACGAGATTGACAACCTCAAACTCGTGTATAGCGGCATCAACTCCAGCAAGGGCTATATCGCCGGTGTGGACATGAAGCTGTTCGGACAGTTTGTCGAGGGCACCGACTCGTGGATCAGCCTCTCGCTGATGAAGACACAGGAAGACCTGAACGGCAAGAAGGTGCCCCGCCCCACCGACCAGCGCTACAGCATCGCGCTGTTCTTCACCGACTACTTCCCCAAGATTCCACGCCTCAAGTTCAGCCTCAAGGGCGTGTTGAGCGACGGTCTGCCCACCACGGCGCCCCACCTGACGCGTGCCGACTCCTACGTGCGCCAGCCCGCCTACAAGCGTGTTGACGTGGGCCTGAGCTACGAACTCGTGGGCAAGAACAACCGTCCTTACAGCGGCTTCCTGAGCCACTTCAAGGAAATCTGGCTTGGCCTGGACTGCTTCAACCTGATGGACATCTCCAACGTGAGCAGCTACTACTGGGTCACCCACGTCAGCGGCACCCAGTACGCCGTCCCCAACTACCTCACCCGCCGCCAAATCAACGTCCGCCTCTCCGCCTCGTTCTAACTCCAGACTACGAATTCCGCGAATTAGACGAATGGCATCCGCCCTACTCTACTGTCGGCGGATTATGCGGATTTAACTGATTGGGCGGCCGTCTGAGGGCCCCACGCGAAGACGCCAAGGCGCTAAGAAACGTTAATCGCTTTTTCCAATCTTGTACAATGATAAGCCCTTGACACAAACCACGTCAAGGGCTATAACTATTTTACGTTACAGTTCAGGCTACGCCGCCGTAGCGTTGCTGGACATACTCGAACACGGCATCCTTGTAGCTATCGATGCTCTCGTCGCTGTAGCTCTCGGGCAGCATCTCCCACAGGGTGTCGCGGATGGTGATGATGATGGCGGCCTTGGTCTCGCGCTTCTCGAACGGGTGGTCCATCGTTGCCAATTGGTTCTTGATTTTCTCGAGCAGCTCGACGGCGACTTCCTTGATTTTCTTGATTTCGGCCTTAGTGAGGTCGTCCTTCATCAACAGGTCATACATCGACAGCTGCTCGTCGTTCTCGAAGCCCTCGCGCACGTAGCGCCTTTCCTCCTCGCTCAACTTCTTGGACAGGTCCATCAGTTCCTCAAAGATTTTCTCGATGGAGGCGCGGTCCTGCTCCTGGTTGTAGGACTCGATGATTTCCTGGTAGCGCTCGTAGAAGTTGATGCGTGACGGGTTTTGTGCCAGCATCTCGGCCAACCGTTCCTGCAGCAGTTCCTGGATATCCTTTAGCAGCAGGTTCTTCTGCTTGGCCTTGGCAAACTCACGCTGCAGCAGGTCAAAGTCGATGCGACTGATGTCAAATCGGCGTCCGCTCTCGGCGACAACCGAGGAGTCAATCTCCAGGTGCTCATCGATAATCTCATTGATGGCGACACTCAAGTCGGTGATGTCGGCATGTTTGCGCTTCTTCTGCAATTCCTTGTAGATGGCCTCGATGGCATCCTTGGCCTGCTTGCGCTCAGGCGTGATATCATCGCGGTCAAGGTATTTCCAGCGGTTGAGCAGCGTGGTGGCTAGCGTGCAATAGGACTTCCTGATTTCCACCGTGGCGCACATGGCATCGGCAGCCGTCTTGAGCATGGACAGTTTCATGAAGCTCTCGGCCTCGATCAGTTCTTGCAGGTCGATGCTATGCTCTTTCAGGAACTCACGGGTGGCAGCGATGGTCTCGTCCACGCTCTTGATGAGTTTCTCCTTGTCGATGGTCGGGTCGTTGCCCTCCAGTCCCTTAGCATTGGCAGTGTAGTCGGCCAATGCTTGTTTCAAGGCTTTCACGATGCCGATGTAATCCACCACCAGGCCGTTGGTCTTGCCCTCAGCAACGCGGTTGGCGCGGGCGATGGTCTGCATCAGGGTGTGAGCCTTCATGGGTTTGTCGATATACAGGCACGACAGCGTCTTCACGTCAAAGCCCGTGAGCCACATGGCGCAAACGAACACGATTCTCAGCCTTGACTCGGGATCCTTGAATTCCTTGTCCAGCTCGCGCTTCATCATCTTCTCGCGGTGCGGCACGATGTCGAGGCCCCACTTGTTGAAGGTCTGCATCTCGTTCTGCTCCTGCGAGACGACCACGGCCATCTCGGTCTCCTGCATCCACTCCAGTTTGCGCTTCAGCTCCTGGTACTCCTGCTGTGACGTGCATTTGTCCAGCTGTTTCTCCACCGCCTTGATTTCCTGTTGCCAGTACTCCTGCACATAGTCGTACATGCGCACACAGGTCACCTTGTTGTAGCACACCATCATCGCCTTGCCGCTGGTCCACAGGTCGCTGTAGTGCTTCACGAAGTCCTGAGCGACGACGCGCAGGCGTTTCTTGGCGGTGAGCAGGTGTACCTCCTTGGCAAACTCCTGCTCTAGCTTGGCCAGTTGCGACGAGTCCATATCGCCCGCTTCCTCGAGCGCGGCAGCGATTTCCTCGTTGATTTCGGGGTTCTTGAGTTCCTGCAGACGTTCGCCTCGGTTCTCGTAGTACAGGGGCACGGTGGCCTTGTCCTCGACGGCACGCTTGAAGTCATAGATGCTCACATAGCCGCCGAAGGTTCTCGCTGTGATGTTGTCGTTCTTCAACAGCGGCGTGCCCGTGAAACCGATGCGGCTGGCCGTGGGCAGCAGGTGCATCAGGTTCTCAGCAAAGATGCCGTTCTGGGTCCTGTGGGCCTCGTCGCTCATCACGATGATGTCGTGGTCGGGGTAGATGGGCTCGGCCTTGGCGGCGGTGTCGTTGAACTTCTGGATGAGCGAGAAGAC
>JAFQZK010000038.1 GCA_017405965.1 Muribaculaceae bacterium
CATGGATGCTTTTGATGATGCAATAGCTCGCAGCCTCGAACGGACAGCCGTGGTTCGTATCACATTGACCGAACCACCCGTCGGTAAGTGCAAGCAACTGACGGAGCAGTGAGAACCCGCTCCCACCGCTCATCGATGGCGCTGCCGACATTATCGCCGACAAATAGTGAAGTCGCTGAAACGCATCAGCGCGCTCCGGCGACTTCTTGGCGAATAAGCGATAGGCTAACGCTTGTCGGGGACTCCGTATTCGAGCCATTTCTCTTGTGGATAAGTCCCCTTGATTAATGCTTTCTTTTCCAAATAAGCGTTTTTTACTTGTTCTAGAAGTTCATTGGTGTGCTTCACTTTGGGCGCCAGTTCCTCGCGCAGCCTTTCGACCTCGGTGTTGGCTGCCTCGAGTTCTTCCATGGCCTTTTTCATGGCGGTAATTTCATCGGTGGTGACGCCGGTGCCATTACCGTTCAGGTGTTTGCGCAAACCCTCAACGAGGTTGCGGCATTTCTCAATCTGGATTTCTACAGTTTTTGACATGTTCTTGATGTATTAAGTGTTTATTATTGATAGAGTTGTCATGGCAAAATTAACAAAAAAAGCCTTTTTAGTGAACGTTGTATACAGGCATCTTTTTTGTTTTTTTAACAACTTGTCGAGTCAGTTTATATCACTGTTTTTAATAATTTTGCGCCCGAATTGCGGAAACCGCGAATCGATTTCTAACGACAAAAAAGCTTGGTAGAGCTGAAACTCCCGATAATTTCAATGGAACAGAAAAACGTCTCTAAACGGGTGACGGCTACCATCCTTTCGATGTCGCTGCTCACCGTGATGGCAGGAGCCGCCATCGCCCCGGCACTGGGCATCATCAAGGCTCATTTCGCTTCGGCACCTGATTTGCTGGTGCAATTCATCGTCAGCATGCCCGCCTTGTTGATTATCATTACCGACATCTTTTTCCTGCCCATCAGCCGTCGCTTGCGCACCCGCACTATCGCCACGACGGGCCTGTTGCTCTATGTCGTGGCCGGAGCGGGGTGTTATTTTGTGGACAATATCTGGCTGATGTTGGCCTTGAGGGCTCTGCTGGGCGTCAGTGTGGGACTCACCATGCCGCTGTCGACAGGTCTGCTGGCCTACTATTTCCCGCCCGAAGAGCAGGCAAGGCTCATGGGACTGTCGGCGGCCATGAACCAGATGGGCGGCGTTGTGGCAACGCTGTTGGCTGGCCTGCTGGCTACCATCGAGTGGAATTATGCCTTCCTGGTTTATCTGCTTGGCTTGATTGCCCTGGTGATGGTATGGCTGTGGTTGCCAGATGCGCAACTGGACTCGGCCAACAAGCGCGGCGTCCCATTCAAGCCCAGCCAGCTGCTGAAGTTTCATCCGTCGGTAGTGGGCATGTTCCTGCTGATGACGATATTCTTCATTTTCCCCACCAACTTCGCCATCATCGCCGACCGTCAGACAGGGCTCTCCACCGAAGCCATCACCCTGATCATGGTGGGGCTCGATGTTGTGGCTTTTTTCGTAGGGCTGGTCTTTGGCGGCTTGATGGGGTGTTTCCGCCAAAGCATCAAATATTTCGCTCCAACGTTTTTCCTGATGGGATATGCCGCCTATCTCGTACCGTCGGTCGCCGCAGCCATCCTCGGCTCGGCCTTTATCGGCATTGCCAATGGTGTGGGCGTGCCCTATCTGAACACCATTGCCAGCATCAAGGGCGGTCGCAACTCGGCGACTACCGTTATGCCGCTGCTCTCCATCGCACTCTACCTGGGGCAGTTCGTCTCACCATTGCTGGTCATGCCCTTGTCGAGAGGCCTTTTTGGAACAGCCGACGTGACGGCTCCCTACAAGGTGGGTATCCTGCTGTGCCTGGTGTTCATGCTTCAGGTTTACACCACAAGGCACTTTCAGAGCCTTCCCCCAGCCAGCAAAGCAAATGAAAGCAAAGTCTATAATTCAATCAATAACATTAAAACAAAAGCAGGATGAAGAAAGTTTTTCTGATGATGGCAGTCCTGGCTGTATTCATGGCAGCCTGTGCCCAAAAGCCCAAACAGACGGGCGACCAACGCGGCCCACGCATGGGTGGCGAAATGATGAACTCCAAGGAAGACGATTCGGTCTTCGTGGCTCTGAAAAACGAGACACTGGGCAAGTTCAAGCAACTGACTTTCGAGGATGCCGAGACAGGCAAGACGATGGAGTATAACCTGCTGGTACCCGAAGGCTATGACGGCACGCGGAGCTATCCGCTGGTGCTTTTCATTGCCGATGCAAGCACTGTGGGCAAGGATGTGACCACACCGCTCACTCAGGGTTATGGCGCACTGGAGTTTGCCTCCGACCGCGACCAGCGTGAGCATCCCTCGTTCGTGCTCGTGCCGCAGTACACCGAGTGGACAGTGAAAGACGACTGGAGCACGTCCGATGAAGTGGAGATGACCATCCGTCTGCTGCAGGCGGTTGTCAAGCAATACAAGGTTGACGAGAACCGCATCTATACCACGGGCCAGTCAATGGGCGGAATGATGTCGTTCCACTTCAACATCACCCATCCCGACATGTTTGCCGCATCGCTGTTCGTGAGTTGCCAGTGGGACACGAGCAAGATGAAGGATTTCGGCAACAAGAAATTCTTCTATATCGTGGCCGGTGGCGACAAGAAGGCTTCGGGGGGCATGAGCAGCCTGACAGAAGTCCTGAAACAGCAGAACGTCAGAATCGACTCCGCATCATGGAGCGCCAAACTGCCGCTTGAGGAACAGGAATGTCTGGCCGAGGAACTGATTTCGAACGGCGGCAACATCAACTTTATCAAATTCGAGACCGGCACCGTCCTGCCCGAATCCGGGAAAGGCATGGAGCACATGGCCTCGTTTGACTACGCCTACAAACTTGCCGCTGTCCGTGACTGGCTGTTTGAACAAAGCAAATAAGCACTAAACGAACAGACAGCCCACTGAAAGAAGCCTACTGTCGTCTTCTCATGGGCTGTCTGTTTTCATGATCTTTCTGAAAAAGAACATTTCATCGTCCTCACTCCAGTTCTCATCTGTATCTTCGGGAACTGCAGGGCCGTGTTGGTATTTGTTCCAGAACTCAACGATGTGGAACCCCAGGCGGTTGACATAGAAGTGGATGTTGCGCTTCTCGAAATAGGGCGTCATCGTCTCCCAGACGCGGATTTCGGGGTGCATGGCCTCGACGGCTTTCCAAGCGGCCTGTCCCAAGCCCTTGCTATGCACCTCGGGCTTGATGAACAGGATTTCGAGTTCACCTTTGGCGTTTTGTCGGTCAATCTGGAGAATCAACCCGCCGACAACTTCACCGTCATGCACGATCCTGTAAGTCTCGGCCTGCTCTCCGTCGATGCAGCGTTCGATGGTCTTGCGTGAAATGACCTCTTCGCCTTCCTCAACGCGGTCGTCGCGCATACCGAACTCTTCCTGCGCCCCATACTTGAACGCCCGCTGATTGTCGATGATAAACTGCTCGCGGTCATCTTCCCGCAAAGGAGTTAATGTGATTTGTTGAATGATATCCATAATGCTTCGATTCCTCCTCTTTATATGATGTTCTATTTATTTTCACAGCACCAGGTGCTTCATGTCATGGCCGCCCCAGTGGTTGTCGTTTACATATCTAAAACCGATTGATGTATAAAGTGCCTCACCGGCGGGATTGCCTTTATCAACCAGTAGCCCAAGGCCAGGCAGGCCCATTTGGTCGGCGCGTTCTTTGGTGACGCCTATCAGGCGCCTTGCAATTCCCTGTCGGCGATATTCAGGCAGCACAGCCAGCGAGTCAAGATAGAGTTCGCCGGGCTGCGTCTCATCATTCATGCCGGAATGATCCTTGCCGATGAGTTCCAGAGCCAATTCGAGGAAAGGACGGCGTAGTTCGTGAAGCCTTGAACCGTCATACGAGACCGAGATGCCGACCACCTTGTCCCCGTCCAGGGCAACCCAGGTGTTCTTGTAACTGTATTGCGAATCCTCCCGCTCCACCAGCAGGGTCATCATTTTGTAAAAGTCATCCAGCCCATAGCCCTCGCCACAGAAACTCATGCAGCAGTCGTCCGTCATGGCCAACATGATCATGCGGGCAATCTCCGGGGCCTGTTCCCTGCTTGCTTGTCGGATGTCAATCTTCATGTCCTGTCAATTAGATTCGAAAAAGGGGCGCCTTGCCGATTAAACAATCTCTAACCATTGATTATTTGATGATAGTGACTCAATTCCTGTGATTATCCACAATGGTTTACATTTTTTCGAAGGAATATTCGCCACAAAATTACATTTTTCCTTAGGAATAAACATGCTTTTTGTACATTTTTCCTAAGGAATAACCTTCCCATTCGCTGTGGCCACGGGGTCCTACTCGGCTGTTTCACGCTCCGCACTTCAACCTGCCGGCTGCTGCGGTCATTGAACGCCCGGCTTTATCTGCCATCTGTACAAGAAAAAATGAAAGATTATTTCAAGAAAATCAGTTTTTAATCCTTTGATTTACGAAATTCTAACATGATTGACCGTTGCGCACATGTTTACCCGTTCTTGGTCAATTTGAAAATGGTTTATAACTTTGCCGTTGTAACAATATAAAAGTTAGTATTAACCATTTAACACCTAATTTTTTATGAAACGTGTAGATTTGAATCTTACTCAGAGTGCCCAGGGCATCATGAAACTCCAGGCTGAGGCAGGAACTGCCTGCGGCAGCGCATGTGGAACCAACGACAAACCCGCAGAGGAGAAGCCCGCAGCTTGCGGCAGTGCCTGCGGCGCAGCCGACAAGCCCGAGGAGAAGCCCGCAGCCTGTGGTAGCGCCTGCGGTGCAGCCGACAAATAATCAGTCATGGACTACTTCGCATTTCAGTGGCACATCACCGACGAATGCGACCAGCGTTGCAAGCACTGCTACATTTTCTCCTCACCCAACCGCCCGAAGATGGCGGAGATGCCGTGGGAGAGGCTTGTGGCGGTGCTTGCAAGCGTTGAACGGATGTGTGAACGCATGAAACGGTTGCCCTACCTGTATATCACGGGTGGCGACCCCATTCTTCATAGCCGATTCTGGGATTTCCTGGAGTTGGTTCATGCGCACGACATTCCGTTTACCATCATGGGAAATCCGTTCCACCTCAACGATGAGGTGTGCCGACGTTTGAAGGCGCTCGGCTGCCGCAAGTATCAGTTGAGTATCGACGGCATGCGGGACACCCACGACAGTTTTCGCAAGCCAGGATCGTTTGACCGCACGCTTGAGGCCATCGACACGTTGCACCGTGCCGGCCTGCATTGTGCTGTCATGACAACTGTGTCGGGGACCAACATCAATGAGATTCCCGACATCATCGACCTGGTGGTGGAACGCAAGGTGGACATCTTCGCCTTCGGGAGATATTGCCCCACAAGTGCCGACAAAGCATCCCCCGACAAGGGCTGGCACATTGAGCCGAACAATTACCGCGACCTGCTTGAGCAGTGTTGGGCAAAGTATGAGCAATACAAGGACAGCGACACCACCTTCAACCTCAAGGATCACCTGTGGACACTGTTCCTCTACGAGAAAGGTCTATTCAAGATACCCGACGGACTTGACGAGGATACGGTTTATGGCGGATGCAACTGCGCCAACTGCCACTTCACCATCACCGCCGAAGGCCGCTTGATGGCTTGCCGCCGCTTCGAGAGCTATGTCGGCACGGCAGACGAGGACCTGCACGATGTGTTCCATGGCGAGCGCATGAACGAGTATCGCCAGCATGAACGCTTCGAGAAATGCGCCGATTGCGAGTTGCTCCGATTTTGCCGTGGCTGCCCCGCCGTAGCTTACGGATACACCAAGAACTTTTACGCTCCCGACCCACAGTGTTGGAAAAAGATAGAGAGATGAGAGCGATTGTGATAAACGGCTGTTGCAGTGCCGACCAACTGCAAGTAAGCGACATTCCCGTTCCACAGGTCAAACCTGGATGGGTGCTTGTGAAGATACATGCCGCCGGCATGAACCACAGTGAGGCGATATTGCGCACCATGGAGGCCGACAACGACTACATCAACACGCCCATAGTGCCTGGTATCGAGTGTGTTGGCGAGATTGCCGACGCAAGCGACAGCCGCTATACTGTGGGCGACCGTGTGATAGCCCTCATGGGCGGCATGGGGCGGTCGTTCAACGGCAGTTATGCCGAGTATGCGTTGTTGCCGACAAAAAACGTGTTCAAAGTGGACACCCGCCTTGACTGGCTGCAGCTTGCTGCAGTCCCTGAAACCTATTTCACCGCTTACGGTTCCTTGTCTGAATGTCTGCTCCTGCAAGACGGCGATGTGTTGCTTGTGCGAGGGGCCACGAGCACTGTAGGCCAAGCAGCCATACAGCTGGGCAAGGCTATGGGTGCAACAGTGATTGCCGCCGCCAGACGCGAAAGTTCGTTTGAAGGACTCATGGCAATCGGTGCCGACCATTGCGTGCTTGATGATGGGTGCATCAGCGATCAAACGCTTCCGGTTCGCCCCAACAAGCTTCTTGAATTGATCGGACCCAGGACGCTTCGCGACTCGCTGCTCACGGTTTCCCGTCCGGGATATGTCTGCGACACTGGAGTGCTGGGCAACGTGTTTACCATACCCCAGTTTGACCCGATCAAATACATACCCAATGGCGTGTTCCTGACGGGATTCTTCTCCAATTTCCCCACTCAGACCGTTATTGACCGTCTGTTTGAACTGATTGAGCGAAACGCCATCACACCGCTTTATAAGCACGTGTTTTCCCTCAATGAGATTGTTGAGGCACACACGCTGCTTGAGAAAGGCGGAGCTGGCGGAAAAATCATCCTGAAAATCCTATAAAGCCATGTTCAAGAGTACAATCATCGACCCTGTTTTTCCTAATTGTCCCATACGCAACGTGTTGTCGCGCATCAGTGACCGATGGACAATTCTGATTATGCTAACCCTCGAGGGCGAGGATAAGCCCATGCGATATTCCGACCTCTTGTCAAAGATTCCTGATATTTCACAGAAGATGCTCACCGTGGCTCTTCGCAACTTTGAAGCCGACGGGCTGGTATTCCGGCAAGCTTATGCCGAGATTCCCCCTCGTGTGGAATACAGCTTGACTGAGCGGGCGAGAACCCTCTTGCCGCACATCAGTAGTTTAGTAAACTGGGCAGCGGAGAACCTTGATGACATCCTCAAAGACCGACAGGCATTTGCCTCAAGAAAATAACCGTCCATGATCTCCGATCGGTGGCGGAGTATTATATGCGCTAGGGCAGCCATGCCCTGCGCAACAACTTATATCAGGGAACCCAGCAGTTAAAGCTGCTCGACTTGCATCAGATACGCCAGGCCCGAATTTGCTGCATCTTCGAGATCAACGACCTTCAAGTGCACTTCTTAATATTTCCTCATTTGGAATACGATTATTTGGAAATAGTCGTATCTTTGCGACAATTTCAACTCAGAACCAATAATACAAATACAACCGTCTCATTTTTTTGTTCAATGAAATTATCTCAAGATAAGAAAACGAAATATCAGATAGTCACGTTGCTTTTGTCGCTACTGTTGGGGGTGGGAATTGCAGCTTTTAGCCCAGTGAGGGAGATATATGAGGAGATTTTTGGTTATAATAATGCGATCGGGACGATCACCCTTGCGTTAATCCTAGCGGGATTCTCATGGTTGAGTATCCATTTGGCTTTTGCCCAGTGGACAAATAGCCATTGGATGTTATTGGCGATGAAGATGGTGCTCTATTTTTGTGGTATGATAACTGTACCCTTTTTGATCCTTTTCATTATGACTTTAAATGAATACAGTCACGACCCAGGCATGGAGCTTGGTGTGATGGCGATGCCCATCTTATGGTTAATAGCGGTGCCCATGTTGGTTGTTATCCTGATCATTCCCTTCGGTTCTCTCTCTTATTGGTTGTCACGCCTGTCACCAACCAAGAGTCAGGAAAACCAGTTGATACCATGTCAGACGGAACAAAAATCCGAAAGAATGACGGAAACGAAAAAGACATTAGAGAAATGTTGTTTGACATTAGTTGTAATGTTGATCGGGGCTTTCGCAGTTGTGTTGACCTTTGATAGGTTGATTATTTTGGCATGTATCATCTTGTTTATGGGCTGGATTCTTTATTTCATTTGGAAAAAGTAGTGATATAAGATTAATCAAGGCTTTTGCCCGTGGCCTGTTCTTGTCTGATTATGACATGGGCGATGGCGGTCACGTGTACCGCACCTGCTAAGCCGGGGCATTATTATTAGTATGATGCATTTAAGAGTCCGAAAAACATGCGATAGTAGAGCAAAAATCACTACCTTTGCATTCAGTTGTAACGGTAAAACGGCATTTATGGATTATAGGCCCACCACAAACGAGATTTTCTCGAACCCAGTATTCCAAGCCTGTGCTTAATAAAGAATGTGTTGGAGGATCCTGACATCGTTATTGGTGATTTCGTAATTGTTTGTGATATAAAACTTGACTCTAATGAAAACAGAGATTGATCCTAAGACCACCGAGCGGGCACAATCTTTTGAGATATGGAAGAATGCTCCCATGCCCAAGGTTACGTTAGTAAAGACTTTCGATGTGGGGCGTGTGGTGAGATTGAGTCGGCGAAAAGGATTGAAGCTGAACATGCTCATTTGTTGGTGCATCGCTCGAGCAGCGAAAGATCTCAAGGAGTTCTACATGCTGCCCATGGGAGAGCGCTACTTGAAGTATGACCGATTGGCCGTGAACGTGGTGGTGCCTGTCAAGAATGGAGGTGTCACACTCTGTGACATCCCGTTCTCGGACGACCTCAAGCAGTTCAATGATGATTATCTGCGTCTCACTCAGACGGTCCATGAAACAGGTGAACCTCACAATTTGAGCGACGATAACATGGTTATCAGCACATCGGCTTTGCCTGACTGTGAGATTGACACTGTGGTGAGCATCTATTCTGAGGTTTTTAATACGCCATTTCTCGCTTGGGGCAAGTACCGGCATAGACTCTTCAAGACAGTGCTCCCTATTTCGTTCCAGTTCCATCATGCACAGATGGATGGTTTAGAAGCAGCGCATTTCTTCAATGGTTTACAAGCCGAATTTAAAACATTAAGCATCTAAAAGACTGTACCTTAGCGCTTGTTGACTCCTTCAATCTCATGCAGATATCTTTATCTCACGCAGATGAGATAAATTGCCTGAACATAACTCCGTTCAATTGATTGGTGACTCCGCTGAGCCTTAGCGCACCCATCGAGAAGGAGCCACGACCGTGCATGATACAGAACAATAGCCAAGTGTAAACCACTGGAAAAAAGGCTTGATCCTCAAAGAAAACACCTAAATTTGCAACATGAACAGAATCATTTCATTTACAATATTGGTGATATTCACTTCACTGTTGTTTGGGGCCAACGCTCAAACAGAGTCAGACTTACTCGGTGTTTTTGGCGACAAGGCCTTGGAATTACAGGGCAAGAAGTTAAGGTATCGCGAAGTGCTAACCGCTCCTCAAGACACCGCTCAACCCATCTTGGTCATTTACCTGCATGGCGGCAGCGGCGGCGGGAGTGACAACAAGAAACAGATGATGTCGCCTGCTGTGGGCAAGATTTATGATTACCTGAACGGGAACAACATCAAAGCCTATTACCTCGTGCCGCAATGCCCGGGCAACGCTTCATGGAACGGAGATGCGCCACGACAGCGCAATCGTGGCGGTCGCCCATCGCCTGGTGAGCGTCGCCCTCGTGAGCCACAGCAATGCGAGGCCTACAACAAATATGTCAAGGCTTTGGCCGACTACTATGTAAGAGAGTTCTGCGTCGATTCTACGCGCGTCTACGTTTTCGGTTCGTCGATGGGCGGTCAAGGCGTTTGGTATCTGCTTGCCGACTATCCGGGCTTTTTTGCCGCTGCCATGGTGGCCTCGGGAGGATATCGGGGATATAATGCTACACAATTGGCTCGTACTCCCATAATTTGTACACGAGGTACGTTAGAAACGAGGTATGAACAAGTGAAGCAATTGATCGATGACATCAACCTGTTCGGAGGCAATGCCGTCTTCCAGCTTTTGGAAGGGTTGGACCATCACGAAGCAACATCTGCAGCATTCACTCCCGAAAGGATTGAGTGGGTGTTGTCACACCGAAGAAAGCCATAAGTATCTATCTATTTAGACATGCAAGAAAAAGACAATCAAGGTTAATAATCCCTTAGAAGCTTGCAGATCTGGAGTTTTTTCCGTATTTTCGCATCCTAAAACGGAAGATAACTAAAACGTTGAATATTAATATGAACAATCGCATCACAGAGGGCTATATGCCCTTTATGGGTTACCAGACCTACTATCGTATCGTAGGCAAACCTTCAGAGAAGGCTCCCTTGTTGCTGCTTCACGGCGGTCCGGGCAGTACACACAACTATTTCGAGGTGCTCGACAGCATCGCCGATACAGGTCGGCAAGTCATCTCATACGACCAGATCGGCTGCGGCAATTCTTATCTCGACGGGCATCCAGAACTGTGGACATTGAAGACGTGGATTGACGAACTCATCGCCATCCGCGAACATCTTCATCTGGACGCTGTACACCTTCTCGGACAGTCGTGGGGCGCCATGCAGGCTATTGCGTATGCGATAGATCAGAAGCCTGCCGGCATCAAGTCGCTGATTCTCTCTTCTGGTCATGCTTCCAGTTCGCTGTGGGCCAGTGAACAGCATCGGCTCATCAAGTATATGTCGGCAGAGGATCAGGAGGCCATCAGACGGGCAGAAGCTACAGGAAAATGGGATGATCCAGACTACTTGCGTGCCAACGAGCACTATTTTGAGCTTTACGTGACCAGCGTCGATGAACACTCGCCAGAGTGTCTCAGACGTCCGAAGCATGCTGGTTCAGAGGCTTACCTCTATGGTTGGGGCCCCAATGAGTATCAGCCGCTTGGCAGCCTGAAAGATTTTGAATATACCGACCAACTGAACCAGATATCCCAGCCGACACTGATTTGTAGCGGCACGCAGGATATCTGTACGCCCGTTGTCGCCGCCTCGCTCTACGAGCACATTCCTCACAGCCGTTGGCATCTGTTCCGCCATTCCCGCCACATGTGTTTCGTGGATGCTCACGAGGAGTATTGCGAGGTGCTTACCGATTGGCTGCAAGAGAAGGATTGAGGTCTCGTAAGGCTTATGCCCGTCGGACTAATACGGCATCGACCACTTCGACATGGACGAACTCACAACCATCAGACAATACAAACGGACACTATAGTCATATCAGGTAAATAGCGAAAAGGTCAAGGACCAATACTATTTTGTTCTAAATCACAAGGCGCAACGTCAGCCACGGCTGGCGATGCGCCTTGATTTAATGTTCAATTTCATGACGTGATTGACCTAGGGATTACATTCGCTTAGGTCACGGGGTTGTATTCGGCTGTTTCACGCTCCGCACTTCAACCAGCCAGTGCAGCCGGCTGGTTGAAGTGCATCCGTTACAGCCTCATGCCGCTGGGCGACTTCGCCCGCGAAAGTAAGATGTGGACTGAAAAGCAATATTCTTTGAGCCAAATAGAAAAGTTAGCGTGACTGGACAGTTGTAATTTTGCAACCAGAAAACATTTGTTCATTCACTAAATAATATCACGACAAGATGAGAAGCAAGATTGAAGAGTACAATGCAGTGGTTGAGGCTGCAAGTAAGTTCACACAGAGCGTTGCCGAGGGCAATAGCAGGTATGCAAAAGAACTGTTCACCGAGGACGCCTGCCTGTTCGGTTTCCTGAACGGCAAGTTGGAGCGTGGCTCCATCGAGCAGTTCTATCACAACGTGGATACCGTGGGCGCAGGTGAGGAGTTCAAGACCCGCATCGACGTGCTGGAACTGGAAGAGACGCTGGCCGTTGTCCGTGTGCTCGAAGAAGGGTGGGGCGGCTCGATCGACTTTACCGATGTTCTTCTGCTGCTCAAGATCGACGGCGAGTGGAAGTGCGTGGCCAAGGCCTATAACCAGAACTCAAACACCATCACCAAGTAATCAGCATGGCAATCAAGCAAAAGATATTCATCGCCATCGCGTTTTGCCTCATGGCATTGAGCGCAACGGCACAAACAATGACAACAATGACAAATCACAGTGAAAAGGTGGCTGCAATCCTTAAAGCAGTGGAACTTTATGCCGAGGCAGGCCGCAAGGCTAGCCGTGAAATCGGTCAGCAGGCGTTTACCGAGGCCGCAACGATGAGTTGGGTGGAAAACGGGATGATCACGACCGTGCCCATTACAGCTCTCTATGACGCACTGGAGCAAACCGGTGAGGAAGAGGTGACCTATGAGGTCGTTGACGTGAACATCGCCGGCAACGTCGCTTTTGTGCGCATCGATTCCTGGTTCAGTAAACTCGCTTCGTTCAATGACATGTTCACCCTCGCACAGCAGGAGAACGGCGAGTGGAAGATCGTCAGCAAGATCTACAGCGTGAAATAAAAACCTACCGAAAAACGACTTGGTGTGCCGAAATGATTTGTATTTTTGCGCACCAGTTTTTATTTATATTATCACCTGAAGTATGGCAAAGACAACGAAATTCCCCACAGCGCTCGTGTCTGGCGACTACACGGCCAGCTCCCTTGTGCTCGATGGCGGAGCGGTTATCGACCAGTGTATCGTCACGGCAGGAGAGCGGGGCACATTTTTCCTGGAGCAGCATCTGCTCTATGTGGTGCTGGGAGGCGAGGTGACGCTGACCTGCGGTCGCAGGCAATGGACCGTGCGTAAGAACCAGATGATCCTGCTGCGCAAGTCCCAATCGGTGAACTACGAGAAACGCGGCGGTGAGGACACCGGCATGTTCGAGAGCCTGCTGTTTGCCATCAATGACGACCTGCTCAAAGACTTCCTCACGTCCCAAAGTGTAATGGTACCGCCCATGACCGAGGAATTCGGCACCCAGGTCAGCCCGATGAGCGAGAAACTCGTTGCCTACTGCTGGAGCCTGTCCCCGTATTTCAACGACCCGTCCCAGGTCAACCCGGGTTTGCTGCGGCTGAAGGTGATGGAACTGCTTTATCTTGTCATGGACTGCTCGAAGAACATCTTCAGACAGATGCTGCAGCTGCGCCAGCCTGTCAAGACCGACATCCGCAGGGTCGTTGAGGAGAACTACACATCGCCAGTGTCGCTTGAGGACCTGGCATACCTGAGCGGCCGCAGTCTGTCAAGCTTCAAGCGCGACTTCAACCTCATTTACGGCTGCTCACCTGCAGGCTGGATAAGGGAGCACCGACTGGTCAAGGCCAAAGAGATGCTCGCCTCATCCTCATTGTCGGTGGCCGATGTATGCTACTCCTTGGGCTTTGAAAATCCCACCCATTTCTCACGCATCTTCAAGCAACGCTTCGGCTTCGCCCCATCAAGAGCGGCAGCCAATTGAATCACCATCAGCAAATAAAAGAATACAAACATGCCGCTGGGCGAAGTCGCCCGGCGGCAATCACGCTGTTGATGTCGCTTGTGGATGAAATGTCTCTCAATCACAGCCCTTTTCTAAATGATATAAATAGGCGAGGGTAGGGAGAAAATAAACAGAGGCCGTTGAAAAATCAACGACCTCCGTCAACGTTGTGTCCAAGATGAGGACACAAGATTTGAAATGTTTTGTTTTGGATTGTTTAGCTTTGTCGTGGTAATGTTTTGTATAAACAACTGAAAAACAATTATTTAGCTTGTTATGAAAGGCTGTTATTTCTCGACAATGCAAAACAAAGGAAATAACTTTTTTTTCAATTATATGGGGATTTATATGGGGATTTTTCTTGGCGGTTACGATTTGTTATATTATCTTTGCATCAAGAAAAGCACTTGAATTATGGCATACGAACTCTCTATCTCGAAAAAGGTGAACAACGAAGGACGCTCTGAGTTGCAGTTGCGTCTTCGCTTGGGTAAGGTTGACCAACAGGCCGCGACGCGGATCTTTGTCAATCCTCAACACGTGAGAACGGAACATTACTTAAGCAGTCGAGGCCGAAAGTCGAAACGACTCGTTCTTTCAGTCTCACGAACAAAGACACCGGAAGTTGAACACACTGCCAAGATGAGAGGGCGCGTTGAGCAGTTAATGGAGTATGTTGACAGTCGCATCTCTGCTGATGGCATGGATAACATCTCCAAAGGCTGGCTGGCAATGCAAATCGACAGCTATTATAAGGCTCAACAAGAAGCCATGGCGGAGGGGAATAAGAAAGAGAACAAGCCTAGGAAACCTAAGGCTCCCTCGTTCTTTGACATCTATAACAACTTCATCTCAAGTCATGAGATCTCATTGAGTAGACAGCGCCATCTTAAAGTCATCTATCGAACTTTGATGCGTTTCGAATTGTATCGTCAATTACTCAACCCCAAGTTCAAACTGACTCTTGATGGCTTTGACGAGTTATTGCTACATGACCTTGAAGACTACATCAGGAATGAGCATGAGTTGCTCCTGCAGTTCCCGATGATTATCAAAGAGGTGCCTGAGAGCCGTTTCCCTGGGCAAAGGGGCCAAAACACGATCAATGGATTCTTCAAGAAACTCAAGACATTCTATATCTGGGCAATCAATGAGGGCTTGACCACCAACGACCCGTTCAGGCGGTTCAAGATCGCACAGGACGTCTATGGCTCGCCCTATTATATAAGCGTCGAAGAAAGGCGTCAGATCGAGAATGCCGACTTGAGTGACTGCCCGCGTCTTGAGGTGCAGCGCGACATCTTCGTGTTCCATTGCTGCATTGGCTGCCGAGTTAGCGACCTGCGGTCTTTGACAACAGCCAACGTCATCAATGGCGAAGTTCACTATATCGCACGCAAGACAAAAACTGGGCACCCCTTGACTATCAAGGTGCCCTTGAATCAGACGGCCCTTACGATATTGGAGCGGTATGCCGATCCAAACCGCAAGGCCTTATTGCCGTTTATCAGCGACCAGAAGTATAATGACGCTATTAAGGAGGTCTTTACACGCGCCGGAGTGACTCGCAATGTTGTTGTCCGCAACTCCCTCACCGGTGAGCAGGAGATACGCCCAATCAACGAAATAGCGAGCAGCCACATGGCTCGTCGCACCTTCGTCGGCAACATCTACAAGAAGTTCAAAGACCAGTCTCTCGTCAGCGAGCTCAGTGGTCACGCTCCTGGCAGCCGGGCCTTTGCCCGCTACCGTGAGGTTGACGAAGAGATGAAACGTGAGATGGTCTCTGCACTGGACTAACAAGCGACCCTTTGGGGGCTTGTGTTTTTACAGGCAAACGCACAACCATTGATGGATTTTGTGTATATTTGCCACGTCATTCCACAAGGAATGGCAAGACATCGTGGGTTTTACAGAAACATTATGCACCTGTGTAAATCGAAAACTTAGGACCTTTTTGAATTGCTGGCAGGGCTGCATAGTGGTTCTCACCTTATAGGTGTGGACCGCTTTTGCGTCGTCAGCAAGGCTTCCTAAGTGCCTCGGTTTATGATGCATCCGGTTCACACTTTTATTTTGCAATATTATGAAGTACAATTTAGACACATTGATTGACGAACATCCCAACGTCATCTTGCAAATCTCAGGTGAAGATTTGAGGGCTTTCGCCCATGAAATTCTTATTGGGGCCAAGGCAATCGCCAAGGCCGAAGTTGAGGCCGCTACTAAAAGCGACGAGTTATTAACCATCCAGGAAGTGTCCGAGCTATTAGAAGTATCAAAGATGACATTGCATCGCTGGGACCAGAATGGAATTCTCAGAAAGGTTTGGATCGGCGGTAAACGCCGCTATCGCAAGAGTGATATCGATCAACTGGTTGGCACGAAATTGAAAAGCCAACATTCAAAAGAATCGAAAATCGAGCTGTAATGCGATGGCCATAGATTCCTAACAAGCAACCGATTAGTCAAACATTTAATAGTATACTGTCATGAGAACAGACTTAAATACAATTATCAATGAGAATCCAAACCTCATTCTTCAAGTAACTGCAAGCGATCTTCGATATTTCCTTGATGATCTTATCTTCGAAATCAGGTCTATGACACTTGCTGAAGCAAAAGAAATCAAACGAGGTGACAGCTTGTTGACCATCAATGAGGCGGCAAAGATTCTGTCGGTCTCAAAGATGACCCTCTACCGTTGGGACAAAGCCGGTGTCCTCAAGAAAGTAGAGATCGGCGGCAAACGCCGATACCGAAAAACCGATGTGGAACGCCTGGTCGGATTCCGACTAGAAGAAGACGTCGACACTGATATTTGAGTAAGATGGTATAGTATGATAATCTCTTTCTATGATTTCCAAGCATTTATTGTAAACAAGACTGTATCTTCTTGAAATATGTCTTTTTGATGAGATTCTTGTTTTTTTTAAAAAAAAGTTGCTGATTATAAAAGAAATTTCGATATTTGCACATATTTTGCATTGTGTCTCTGCTAGAGTTTTTCTTATATTATAATTGCGGAGAATCGATTGCAGGGTTTATAGAATCATTGGCTTTATTGGCTATATATTATGGAAAAAATTTCAATAAAATTACACATTGATTTTGAAGAATCAATAGATGTCAGATCTTTTACAGATTTGCTTGACAGCATTGATAAGCTTTTTTTGTATCAAGCGCTAAAATATGAGGAAGATATTTATAGTTTACAAGATTCATCAGAGGGTATAACCCCAAAATGCTTGGAGATAAGAGAAGTTAATAAAGGTAGTATAGAACTATGGATTTTTCTATCAACCATCTTGTCTGGCCTCCTTTCGGGTCTGCTGTCTAATGCCGCTTATGATGGCATAAAGAAATTCATCAATAAGCTTTCTAAAAAAGACTCCATAACGTTCTCTGACATTGATGAACTTATAAGACATTTGCCCCCCGATGATCTTTTTGAAATTAGGAATATTTGTAAATCAATTTTGAATAGTAATATCAAAGAACTGAAATTTACTTTACCTAATGGCCCTAAGTTCAAGATTGATAGAAAGATCGCTAAATATATTCTTGATGAAATGTGGTACAGTGCTCATCATCAACGAGAAAGTGCTAAAACCAATTTTGCTCGTCGATTCCTAAGATATGTACGTATGAAAATATATCGGGATGAGTTTGGACGTATAAGTGGTTCCATCAACAAGAATAAGAGCTGTTACCCTGTGTTTTTTGCAAATGAAAGAATAAAAGATTTCATTTATGAACATATGAATAAGTTGCCTGAATTCTATGTTGAAATCGAAGATTATAGAGTTAATGGGAAAACTAAGTATTATGAAATAAATGGGTTGTCAGATTACCATTACCCTAACATAATATAGTCTTTGTTTGTCATTAAAATGCGCCAAATCCAACGATTATAAAGTCTCCTTTTGGAGGCTTTTGTTTTTGTCCCTAAATTTGGTGAAGCCAGCCTTATAAGAAAACACATTATCAATTTTATGCTTTATTCCTGTTCGTAGTGCCTAAATATGGCACTCGTTTGGTCTATCTTTACAGCGCGCGAGCGAAGGTAAATTTTATCATCATCTTTGATGATGATGCTTTTTTCAAGAAAAATGATTATCTTTGCAGATTACAACCAGCCGACGACCAATTAACATAGAACAATACGACAAACTCCTTTGTAGTTTTGAGCTTTGGTCGGCTCGCTGGGCTACATTGGAGTTTGGTTTTTTATATCGCAAGCAATAGCCTTGTTAATAAATAATTAGATAGCGTATGATACCTGCCTTTGAGAAATTCTTTTATCCTATTCTCAAACACATTGAGGATGGAAAGCAATATAGCTTGAAGGATCTGCGCAATTTTTGCGCCGACCATTTCTCTCTAACAGAGGATGATCTTGCCGAGAAAATTAAGAGCGGCCAGTCTCGTTTGTACGATCGTGTACAATGGACAATGGCTTATTTTTATCAAGCAGAGATCGTTGATAGGATCAAGCGCGGTATTTATCAAATAAATTCTAATGGCAAGGATTTGCTTGCAAAAGGCATTGCCGACCTTTCAGTCAATTACCTGAAAGAGTATTCTCCTGCGTTCCTCGCCTTTACACAGAAGTCAAATAAGCCTGTAACACCTCAGAGTCAAACTCCTGCCAATAATAATGGAGAAACTGGAGATGATCTGAAAACTCCCATCGACATCATTGATGAGAATTTTCAGATCGTAACGCAGGAGTTGGCCGAAGAACTGCTCCAACAAGTCAAATCTCAAAGCCCGAAATTCTTTGAGCACCTAGTAATTGAATTACTGGTGAAGATGGGCTATGGTGGCCAGTTTGATGATGGTGCGTTTGTTACTCAGGCTTCACATGACGAAGGCATCGACGGTATCATCAAAGAGGATAAACTCGGCTTGGACAAAATCTATGTCCAGGCCAAGCGATGGGACACTGGTAACATAGGTCGAAAGGAGATCCAAAGTTTTGTTGGTGCATTGTCAGGCCAAGGAGCATCTAAAGGCGTGTTTATCACCACGTCTTCCTTCTCCAAGGAGGCCCGCACTTTCCGTCCTCAAAACAACATAAAGATTGTTTTAATCGATGGTATCGAGTTGTGCCGCTATATGATAGAGTATAATATCGGCGTGTCAGTAAAGACCGCCTATGAAATAAAACGAATAGATTCAGACTATTTCGAGGAATAATACTATGAGTAAAGCGGAATTGAATTGCTGTTGGCATTTTGCGAAGTCGCTTGGAGGCCAAGACCAGGGACCGAATGATGCCATGGGCGAGAACTTCAAGAAGGCACCATTCGACTCGCTTGTGCGTGAGTCCATTCAGAACTCTATCGACGCTCAAGCCGACCCCGATGTGCCTGTTATTGTGACTTTCAGCTTTAAGAAAACCACTTCAAGAAACTACCCCGAATTGTTCGACATCAGGCGTCACATTCGTGGCTGCCTTGACATGTACAACGATGACAATGCCCGTAAGAAGTTCCAGCCTATGCTTGATTATCTTGCAGCAGCTGAGGACGTAAAGATGGACTACTTAGAGGTGAGCGATGAACGCACAACGGGTATGTCATATACCAAGGGCGACACCAAAAGCCCCTTCTACTCGTTTGTACAGAGTGCCGGCAACTCGTCAAAGACCAGCACCTCGGCAGGCGGTAGCTTTGGTTTCGGCAAGGCTGCCTATTTCAACATCTCTAAAATTCGCACCATTCTCATCTCAACGATGACTGAGGACGGCAATCATTATTTCCAAGGTGTCGCTTCATTGTGTACTCACATGATCGACGGAGAGAAACGGGAGCCTGTGGGTTACTATGGTAACTACAACTATCCAGAACCCGTTGACGAGGTCCCTATTCAGAATCCCGATGCAATTCCCACACGTTTCAAACGTGTGGCCAAAGGTACGTCGATGTTCATCATGGGTCTCGGACTATCAGACGAAGGCACAAAAGAAGCCATTCGTGAGATCAACGCATCTGTCGTTAAACATTTCTGGCTTGCTATTGTCCGCAAGAAACTCATCGTAAGGGTGACTAAAGGTAACTCTGAATTTGAAATCAACTCAGATAACCTTGTTGATTTGGCTGAGAAGATATTCCCAGACTATGATGACATGCGTCGTGGCCACAAAAATCCTCGACCTTACATCGATGCGGTTGTCAATGCTGGCAGTGATGACAAGCATCTGAAGTTCGAGGAAGAGATTCCCTATCTAGGCAAATGTGCCTACTATCTCATCAAGAGTAAAAACGGCAACGATTATATCCTGAACATGCGCTCAACGCTCATGCTCATTACTCATAACCTCAATCGCACAGACTACGGCTTCTATTCGGTGTTCGTCTGCACCGATGAAGGTGGCAACGAGATCCTGCGCATGTCTGAGAATCCCGCTCACACCGAATGGGATGCCGGCAATGCGCCCGCCCAGGATAAGTCAATTGTGCGTGATGCATTGAGAGCCAAAGACGATTTCATTCAGAAATGTATCAGGTCGGTATTTGTCTCTAGTGATGTTGAGGTGCTTGACTTCGGTGGGCTAGACGAATATCTCTCTATCCCCATGTCGCTCGACGATGAGGATTACAATCCCGACTTGGGCAAACCAACCGACCAGACCACTTCAGAGGAAACGACCTCAACAGACACCGAGATCAAGGAAGAGCCGACAATCACCAAGCCACGTGTGCCGACACTCGGCGAGGTGGTGATTAAGAAGCCCAAGTCGCCAAAAAATAAGAATCAGGACGGTGATGAGGAGCCGACAGGCCATACCCCCGAGATTAAGCCCCCTAAATCTGAGCCTGATCCTGACGATCCCAATGACAAGCCTGACAATCCCGATAAACCCGAAGAGGATAAGCCCAAGGGTACTGATGCCAACGATGATCCTAGCAATGTCATGCCAGAGGACGAAGGAAATCCCCTGCCCAACTTGGATCCGCTGCGCATCAGTTACCGTACCTTTGCCCAAAACGGCGAGGATGGACTGGAGCACCGCCTCGTGCTGCATAGCAATCGAGCCTCTAACAATGTGGTCATCACCATTATCTCGAGTGGTGAGACAAGTGACGAACCGCTTGTAGTCAACCGCAGCGATAACGGTAATATTATTAAAAACAGGCTTACCCACGTCCACCTTGACGAGGGCAAGACCATCATCCGAGTGTGGTTTGCCGATGATTTGCGCCATGCCATAAAACTGAACGTCTATGAAGATCGGTAACGTCTCTCTTCCATATCCTGTGTTAGGAAATAGCGACGACATCACGCCGTTGCTTCCCGATGACAGCATTGTGTTCAACCAGAGTGTTGATGGTGACAGGTACAAGTTCAACATCATATTGAAACAGGACAACCCCGACATTTCATCACTGATTGAAGCGGGGCTCGCCGCTTACACCTGTGAAGTCACCTGCCCACGCACATATCTGCGTCGCTGCTACAAGTCCAGCACACCACAGTTTGAAATCGAACTGGGACGGCGCGAAGTGTTCGGCAAAGTCGACTTCAGTTGCTTTGTCACCGTCTATGAGGAAATCATCGATTATCACAACGAGTTCCAGAACGAGGATTATGGTGACGCCACCTTTGACATGGAACCAGGTGACGTTCTCGTTGCTTTCCCGACAGCGTCGGCCAAGATTGACATCACCTATGAGATGATGTACTCATCGGGCGCCTGCATGGTGGTGCTCGATGGCCAAGACGCCAAGCACACCTGGTTTGATGCCAACGATGACTCTATCAAGGTGTATCTGCCTCACAGCATGTTTGAACAATACCGTGCGATGCACCAAAACCGCAACTTCAACGCCCTGTTCCATGCCTCGATTGTGTTCAATGCATTGTTCAAAGTGCTGAGTGAGTATGAGGAGAGTGTCCACGGCAACTATCTCTGGGCAGAAGCCGTGAAGACCCGCATTGATACCGATGAGGAACTGCACGAGTTCAATATTGAAGACACCAGTCGAGCTTATGAGCTGGCCCAGGGCATCTTGGGCGATCCCTATAAGCGATTGTTCAACCACCTGCAAGACCTGCAGAACAGAAACGAATAAACCACCTTGATATGGCACTGCAAAAGGTTTTCAAGAAAGGCTACATGGACTATCTTAAGAACAACATTAAGATAGCTGACTACATGCAGGACATTTTTCCAGTAGACGAGTCCCAGGTGGTAAGGCTCTATGGTGTGACTCAACCTCTGGATCTCTCCTCACGTGTTGTGCCGACACGTGAAGGAGACATTACCACCGCTATAGCCATCTATGAGGCCTATAGTGGATTGTCGCCGCTCATGGCCCAGCAAGATGACCTTTGGGTCTATCTAAGCCATACTGATCTGTTCTCCTATCTTAAAAACCGATGGCCAATTGTTGTAGGAAATGGTGCGACGCAAGAGAGCGTTCGCAACTTTATCACTGCACACTGGTTTAGGAATCCCAATGGAATCATCCGTTGTGCATTGATGGGTTTGTGGTGGGCCGTATATTGCTCGGTTGATGAGAGCCGTGAGGATAAGTATGAGTTGACGCGCATTCTTTTCTCCAACTATAGCTTTAGGACTATGTTTTATGGCGCATCGCAGCTATTCCGCCATCGCGAAGCAACGCTTGGAATACTGAGTTTTTTGAAAGACAACCCTGAAGTCTTTAGTTCAAATAGAGAGACAAGAGGCGAATTCCTTACAAAATACTTCAATCAGTTGGGCGGAGCAAAGCAACTCGCTTCACTTGATAGTAGCTTCTTCCGTGCAGAGTGTGATCGCATAAAGCCTAAGCTGCTTTCTGTCACCGAGCGCGGACATGTGCAGAATGTTGACGTTTATAATGCAGCTAATAATTAATGGACTATGGCACTGCAACCTGTTTTTAAGCGAGGTTATATTGACTACCTCAAGAACAACATCAAGCCAGAGGCTTATCTAAAGGATCATTTTGAGTACGACCCCTCACAGGTGGTGCGCCTTTATGGCGTAGCTCATCCTCAAGGCTTGTTAGAGCAACTTAACCCGACACCTGATGGTGACTTGCAGACAGCAATTGCCATATATGAAGCATACAAGGACATCACTCCTTTGTTTGCCCAGCAAGACGATCTTTGGGTATACCTTACTCATGCTGATCTATTTGACTATGTTAAGAAACGTTGGCCAATTAAAACAGGAAATAATATTAGTTTGGTAGAACAGCGTGACTTTATCTCAAATCACTGGTTCAGACATGAAAAACATCTTTTTAGGACGTCCATTGGTGGTTTGTGGTGGCAAGTATACCTTACAATTGATGATACACGAGATAATCCATTTGAACTCACTGAAATATATTTCAGATGTGGACAGGATTTTCATCAACGTTTTGGAGAATTATCATTAATACGGCACAAGGAGGCAATGATTGGTGTGCTAGAATTCTTAAACAAACATAAGTATCTTATCAAGAAAGGTTTTGACCCAAAAGGTCAGTATATCTCACGCCTATTTAACAGTATTGGAGGAACAAAATTATTATCATCTTTGCAACGAGATTATTTTACTCAAGTTTTAGAAAAGAAACTTGCCATAATTGAGAATATAACAGGCAGAGATGAAGTACAAAATAAAGAAATCAGCATCTAATGGCAACTTATAAATTCATAGATCTTTTCGCAGGCATTGGTGGATTCCATACAGCTTTGCATAGTGTTGGTGCAAGATGTGTATTTGCCAGTGAATGGGACAAGAATGCGCGATTGACATACGAAGCGAATTATAAGAGTATAGAACCTAGTCTTTTTGAAAAAGATAAAGATGGTAATTATCTATATTTCAATGAAGACATTAATGATATCCAGCCTGATAAAGTTCCTGATTTTGATATCTGTTGTGGCGGCTTTCCTTGCCAGCCTTTTTCTGTAGCTGGGCTTAAAAGAGGATTTGACGATACAAGAGGTACATTATTCTTCAATATAGCCAATTTGGTACGAGAGAAAATACGTACAGGTTATCCTCCTCGAGTTTTATTTCTTGAAAACGTTCGAGGTTTGAAGAACCATGACAAAGGTAGGACTTTAAGTGTTATTTTGGCTACACTTGAAGAACTAGGTTACAAGTATTCGTACGAGGTGCTCAATGCAAAATATTTTGGTGTTCCCCAAAATCGAGAGCGTCTTTTCATTGTAGCTTGGTACGAGTCATTAGTAGCAAAGGATGCGTTTAAGTTCCCGTATGGTATATCTCCTTATGGCGAAACGATTTATGATAAAGCGCAGCTAAAAGAAGGCACCATTGTAACAAAAGTTTCTGATATTTTTGAGCCACTTGATTCCATTGATCCAAAATTCACGATAAGTGACCGAATGTGGGAAGGTCATAAGAACCGAAAAGAAAGAAATCGCCAGAATGGAAAGGGCTTTGGGTATTCTTTGTTTAATGGGGACAGCCCATATACAAGTACCATTTCTGCTCGATATTGGAAAGATGGAAGTGAGATTCTAATCGACCAATCAGAATTAGGCCTCAATCCTCGGACATTGACCCCAGTTGAGGCTGGGCGTTTACAAGGCTATAGGATAATAGGCAATGGCTGGCAACGCCCTGAATGTGCTTATAATGATAATTATAACGATAGTAATATTGAATTTAAAATCGTTGTCTCAAAGAAAGAAGCATATCGCCAATTTGGGAATAGTGTTGCTATTCCAGTGATAAAGAGATTATCTCAAGAGATTATTAACCAATTATTATCATAATATGTTTGAAGATTTAAGAGCGCTCGTTGCACCCATTAAGGATAAAATTCAATTATTCCGTGGGATTGACTGCACGCTTCCTGAAGAATTCAAGAAGCGACTCACCAACCTTGGGAAAGATACAATCAAGTATGGCACATATGCAGCAGTTATAACTAATGCTGATAATCAACATATATATATCAGCAATAATTGGTTTTATATTGCGGCCATTCTCTCACCTCTATTCAAACCTTTTGAGGCTTATCGCAAAGCTGTAAACGAAATTGTTAGTAAAGATATTCTTAAAAACAAGAATAACGAACAAATTACAGCGGCCATTAATACAAGCACAAAGTTTAATGAACAAGACAAGCTTAATCTTATAAAATTTGCCACTGATTATTCTTGGTGGACGGCGAACAGCACAGAGTATGGAAAGTCTTTAGACAGAAACGATTGCTTAACATCAGCGGTATTGGCAATTGCAAATGTAGTTAATAATTCTCAAAGCTACATTGCAGCAATATGGAATTACTTTGGGAATAATCCAGATATAGTACAGCTCTTAGTTAATGATATCGATCAACATGTTGCAGAAAAAAAGATATGTGTCACAGATAAGAACCTAAGGGAGTTTATATATAAAGTCTTTAAAGTTCTAGAGGAAGATGATCATTTAAGGAGTTTCCAGCCATATGCTGAAGAGTCCCCATCGAGAATGCAATCAGAATTAAGTACAATAATTAAATTAGCATCTAATTCATTCTCAGAGTCATTAGTGGATTTGTTTATAGAAGCTTCGATTGAGGAAATCAATCGAAGAAATAACGTGAATACAACATCACGTTGGTTTACTACGCCTTTTAATTTTAATGGCCGACAAGTGTACTTGAGCAACCAATGGACAGAAAGTGGTAATTATCAATTAACCTTGAAGGATTTCAAGAAATATCTTTCAGTATGTTATAACGATAATTATATAATCACAAAATCATCAAATGGTGTGTTTGAGCTTATCAAAATAGCTGAACATTTTTCTCTTGTTACCCCCTGTTCAGTTGATTATCGAAGACAAGATTCTTCACTTCAGGTCGTATATTTTGGCGCCCCTGGTACATCGAAATCTACGACTATAAAAAATATAATAGGAAACGCAACCCAGCATCGCATCACGTTCCACCCAGATACTGATTATTCAAATTTCGTCGGTTGCTACAAACCAACGAAAGAAGAAGGTAGTGAGGAAATCACTTATGCCTTTGTTGAACAATCTTTCATCAAAGCATACGTTGATGCCTGGAAAAAACTGGTAGATGATTCAGACAAGCAAAAGGAAGTTTATCTCATTATCGAGGAAATCAATCGTGGCAACTGTGCTCAGATCTTCGGCGACCTGTTCCAGCTGCTTGACCGTGACGATAAGGGCTATAGCGACTACACGATTGAGCCCGATAGCGACCTGCAACGCCACTTGGCAAAGATGTTCAAGGGAACGAATGTCCCCGAGAATATACGTAACGGTGTTGAAATGCAACTGCCGCCTAACATGTTCATCTGGGCAACGATGAACACCAGTGATCAGTCATTGTTCCCGATTGACAGTGCTTTCAAACGCCGTTGGGAATGGAAATACCTGCCCATCAAAGACGACCATAAAGGCCACATTATTCGCGTTGATGAACAACATGCCTATGACTGGTGGTTGTTCCTTGAAGCCATCAACCTGCGTATTGAGAAACTCACAGAGCTTGAAGATAAACAGTTGGGCTACTGGTTTGCCAAACCCAATAAGGGTAAAGAAATTTCAGTGGAGCGATTTGTGTCCAAGGTCGTGTTCTACCTGTGGAACGACGTGTTCAAGGACTATGGCAACGATGGCAACTCGCCCTTCAATATCAAACAAAGTGACGACAAAAGATTGAAACTCAAGTTCACCTCGTTCTTTGACCCAGAGGGCAATGTTATGCCCGATAAGGTCATTACATTTATCGAGGCTCTTGGCGTTCCTGTGAATACCGGTGCCGCAGCTCCGTTGACCGAGGGTCAGCAAATACCACCAGACGAACAGAACGAGGCATCTGGGGAGCCAGAAGCAACTCCTGACGAACAACCCGAAGCCCTCGAGCAACATGTAGTAGAAGAGCCACCTGTCGCCTACGGCCCCAATCAACCGGCATCATCCCCAGAACCCGATGATGATGACGATGATGACGATGACGAACCAGAGGACGAGGGTGGCGATATGAATGACCTGCTTAATGAACTATATCTTCAGAAGTAATGAAACTCATTGTAGAAGGTTATCCTTACTCGCCGCAAGACGTTGAACATGTGCTGCAAGGTATTGATGCCCCGCAGAACAAGGACGGCTTGGTGCGTGTAAACTATGTGGGCTACTTCTACAACAAGCGGCTGAACGATTGTGTTTTCTTCCTTCCCAAGGTCGTTATCAACGAGAATCGTCAGTTGCTCGACCGCTACACGCCCGAGGAGCTGATTGACGTTGAACGCTGCAAGCGCATGCGGCGCGAAGACCGGGATTTCATCTACGGCCTATCTGTTTGGATTTATCGAGCCATACGCCAGTTCCAACTCCTCAATGAGGAGAGCGATATCGTGTACGTCAACACCTATTCCAGGCTTGATGGTTCAAGTAATCGTGTTAACAACACACTGCTTGACGTGATCTTGTCGCTCATTAGGTTCAACAATGAGAACCATGACTTCTTCATGTTTATCATGAAGAATATCCATAGCGGATACAACAAAATCAACTGGACGAAAACCATGGCCCGCAATAGGGCTGTCATGCAGAGAGGCAGGCCCGTGTATGTGGAATTGGTAAACAAGAAGAAACAGATTAACTTTGATGAGGAACTGCTCATTATCTACTACTCGACACTCAACCACATCCAGGAGCGATATGGCTTCCGCACTGACATCGATGGCAATTATGAATTGATTACTGGTAACGAGTTCAAGCGGTGGCTAAACGGTTATGGAAAACTACGCCTGCGTCAAATCAAGTACAAATACTTCAGCGACAAGGCGCTTGTCCTGTGGAAACACTGCTATGCCTTCTTTGACCTAGCGCAACTGATTAACTCGTCACGACAGCAGAGTGACTACATGCTCGTCAAGAACTTCAATATTGTGTTTGAGGCGATGATTGACGAGCTGTTGAGCGACGATGACCTAAAGAAGTCAGAATTGAAGAATCAGCCCGACGGCAAGTTGGTTGACCACATCTATGCTTACGACGGACTGATTAATGATGACGAGCGCATCTATTATATCGGCGACTCGAAGTATTACAAACTGGGTGAAGCCATCGGCCCCAACTCAGTGTACAAGCAGTACACTTATGCTCGCAACGTTATCCAGTATAACCTGAAACTCTTCTTGCGGGATGAGAAAGATGAATTCGGACGAGGCAAAGGTGCCGGAACCGAGTACCTCATTTATCGTGACCCGGATACAGAGGGCTACAACATCACCCCAAACTTCTTTATCAGCGCTAGGCTGAATAAAGATTACGACTATGATGACCCAGAGCTGACGTTTATTGGTGACGAACCGCCATTGAAGCACTTTGAGAATCGCCTCTTTGATCGCGATACCTTGCTGTTGCAGCGCTACAATGTGAACTTCCTGTTTGTCGTTGCCCTCTATGCAGGGGACAACGACTATGCCAAAGGCGAGTTCAAAAAGTTCGCGCAGCACAAGTTCAGGGAAGAAATCATCAAGTATCTCCAGAAGCACTACCAGTTCTTCTCGCTGCAGAAACGGCCAGATAACACTGAGTCACTGCAACAGGTCATCAATAGCCACTTCAGGGACATCATCGGCAGAACATTCCGCCCGTATAGCGACAACGATATCCTGTACCTCTCCTGCGAGTCGAATAAGAAATACCGAGAGAGTAACCTAGCTCTGTTGTCGCAGCTCAGTGACGATTTCATCATCCGTGACTATAAATTGGGCACTGATCCTCGAGATGCCATCAATCATTATACCATCGTGTTCGGCCAAGCTCGTAAGCAAGCTGGTGGTGAAGTGCCTCCTCGCAAATTCACATTGCAGGATCTCGCAGACGAGAACTTTCTTATCGGTGGCTATCGCTCCGAGAAGAATCAGTTGCAATGGATACTTGAGCACAAGGAGTATAACGTGCGTGCAAGTGTGACAAGGCGCGGTAGTGTCGGACGTATTCGCGAGAAGGCTATTGCTGCACGTGTGCTCGTGCTATATAATATTAATGCACCAAAGCAAACGCCTAAAGTTTATCTATTGGCAGGCCATCGTCAGGTTAAGTCCTTGACCATGCAAAAGATGGGTTATGAAACCCCTGAGGGCGATTATCTGCTATATGAATTGGCATGGGAACTTCCTTTCGAAACGTTCAACGTTCTCAAGGTAATCAATTATGCCCGCATCGTTGAGATGGAACGCCGTCGCAAGCGCCATTTGGACCTTTCTGAAGGATGGGAAGACAAATGGTACGGTACACCACTTTATTATAAGGGGCATGAAATCCAACGAATCCTGCAAGGACTTCCTGCTAAAGAATTAAGCTATCGGCAAGCCTATCACGAGAACATCATGGCAGCATCTAATGATAGTGCGAAAACAGATAAGTGATGCTATCGGTCAATAAAAACATATTGTACTACGAGTTCCGTTTTAGCCACCTGTCAACCGCCAAAAGTGGAAGCAAGGTGGCACCACATAAGCCGTTGTTACTATTGTCCGTTATTGACCTAATTGAGACAGGCATCATCAATTCATCGATCATTGAGTTGAGCGATGCACTTGTCGAATCCTTCAAGCGCAACGCCGACATATACGCTTCCGGCATTGAGCATTTCAAGCCCAATATCGGAATGCCGTTCTTCTATATGCGAAGCGAGCCCTTCTGGGAACTCATCCCCAAGGTTGATGGCGTCACACCCGTGGCAAACACCATCCCCTCGCTCCGCAAGCACTACTCGCACGCTAGGATTGACGATGAACTGTATCAGCTACTACAAGATCCAGCCTCCGCCCAACCCTTGCGACGAGTCCTAATAGAAACATATCTTACCAAATAGAATTGCTGTTATGACATATTGGATTAAATCAAATAGTGCAACGGATTTCAATCTTGATGCATGGATGAGAGATCATAGTGAAGTCTCGTGGAGAAGAACCAATCTATTTGAAGTCGGTGACATCGTGTTCATGTATGCTACAGCTCCAGTTCAACGCTTGACATATGTATTCCGCGTTGAAAAACTGTTTGTAACCCCACCGGCTGAGCAATCACTTTATTGGGGAAAAAGTCGAAAGGTGTTGAAACCTGTTCAGCACGATTTGCTGAGGTTGGTTCAACGCATCCCTCACGACAAAAAACTAAGTCTACTTGATTTACAACAACGTGGCGTAACTGGAAGACTGCAAGGAGGACGGAAAGTCACAGGTCATTTATTGGAATACATCCTCAGCGAGATAGAGAAGTAACCACATTTAACATCCCGAACATGAACTATCTAGATCTTCAAAGAGCAAAAGAGACATTTCAACTTGAAAGTTTGGAGAATGAGCGCCAGGTGTTGTATCAAGTGCGGCACAAGTTTGTCAAGATGTTCTCACCCAAATTCATCGCTAATATGTCCATTGATGATTATGTTTATGGTAAGGGAGAGGACACCTTTTGCTATAAGCTGGAACGCACACTGGCAAATTTAGGCTCAATAAACACCCGATTTGGATATAAAAAGTTCGGAGTGTGGTGGTCGAAAGATGAAGGCTCGTATAAGTTTGACCCATTGTTCGGGAAGACATATCTAGAAGCATTCGAAAACGTCAGGAAGGCATTGCTGAAACTTCTTGAAGATGGTGCTGCAGAAGATGATAAATCAATCAGCACATGCCCAATTTATTCATTAGTACTTGGTAAAATTCTGTCTGTTTACTATCCGGAAAAATACCTTAACATATTCTCAAGCAGACATCTTAACCATTATCTCATATCACTTGATCTGGATACCAAAGAATTAATGGGTAAACATCCCATATACAAAGGCAAACGGCTACTTGAATTCAAGAACAATGACCCGGATATGAAGAATTGGTCGGTTGATATGTTTGCAGTATTCCTTTGGGGGCACTACCCCAAAGACCCTCGGTTACAGGAGGGTGGCGCTATCAAATCGAAGCATAAACAACCAGTTTTTACAACAATAACAAAACCTGATTTCATCAACCTCCAGATTGTTTCAGGACAACATGCGACGTCACAAGCGGCCACTGGAACTAAATCAAAACCAGATTATGAGGCCTTGGAACGCCGCAACAAGCTTCTTGGCGATCGAGGAGAGCATGCGGTTGAACTCGCCGAAATCAACAGACTGATGAAAGAACAAAAGATTCCTGAAGCCGAAGCCAAAAGACGTGTCAATAGAGTATCGTTAATAAGTGACTCTTATGGCTACGATATTATTTCTCAGAACGCTGATGGATCTCCAAGATATATTGAGGTGAAGGCGACCCAAGGCAACCCAGGCGATATGGAATTCTTCTACACGGCCAATGAATATGCGGCTGCTCTAAAATATAAGGAGGCATATTACATTTACGTCGTGTATGATATATGCTCCACGAAACCTAAGATTTGGCCAATCCCGAATCCTTTCATTGGCAATAATAGGTTAGAACTAGTGCCTATCAAATACAGAGTTAAAATCAACACGAAATAAAATATGATTGAGGCATAGAGTAGAGAACATCCCAACGTGCCGATAAAAGCGAAAAGAATTATAGCGCGTCATTATGCGAACATAGGGTTCGCAAATTACTGGTTTCTTTGCATGCAAAAATTAATCGAATCACAATATGGCAACTATTCATCCATACAAAGGTTACCTGAACACTGAGTTCCAATTGTTTTCACGAAATAATGAGCCCGTCTCTTTTGTTATTATTCGGAGTGATGACTCATCTAATAAGATTGAAGGGACACTTGAACCCAATGTGCCCCAAAGACTCAGGATGTCGCATTCTGGGGAGTATAATATTCATTTCGACGATAATTCAGAAGCTGAATTTATTGTTGAAGAAGGTTATAAACTCGGAGGCGGTCATTTCAAGAATGCCTTTGTTTTTGATAACTGTCCTTGGGGCTTCGTGGTGATGCACGATCGCACATACTTCCATAATAGGGAAACTGGTGAAGAATATGTTGAATTCATATCACCGGATACGATTATTGAAGTGTCCCAAGATTATGTTCTCTTCAAAAACAACGGGCAACAGGAAGTAACGCTATATTCACTTCATGATCAAAAGCCAGTAATTTGCGCAAGTGATATCCTTTATCATAACCCTTGCTTTCTTGTTTGGAGCGAGAGCCATGATGATAATCAGTCCAAGGATATTATTGTTTACTCGATCAACAAAAAATCCATTCTCATAAGAGATAGTTATTCTCATATATCTATTGACACTCAGAATGGACGCATTTACTATGTAAACAATAACCAGGTACAATCAATCAACCTAAGTTCTGATGAGAACTTTACTCATGAACCGTTGATAATTAAGGGAACATTCGCAGCATTTGCCCAAACAGTTTATGCAGTGTTTATTGAAGCTTCTCATAGCAGAAAGAACTTGGTTGTTTATAATCTAGATACACGTGAAGAAAGAGGCAGAATAATGGTTTCTGGCCACATTTCTCGTCTTAATGACGCCATATTTATAGACATTCACGAAAGACATCGATCAATTCATACTTTTGATTTAAAAGTGTCAGGCTTTCCTGAGGCCATAATTTCTGCCGAATATATTGAGTTTGATATCTATCCATGTGAAGAAGATGTTTTTTATAAAGAAACACATATAAAAGTTTCATCTGAAGCGTATGGTTTCCAGGAAAACTCTGTTCTTAAATCTACCAGTACAGAACTGTTAGAAGCAATTAATTCTTGCCAACATGCGGTTCTAACAGATGGTTTTTTTTGTATTTATGGCGCTTCGGAATCTGTTGTCATCCCCCTTAGATACCGTCATCGTTTATGCCATAAAGAATCAGGAAGAATTCATTCTTACCAAAACATGTTGGTTTTAGAAGAGGACAACTCTTTTACTCAACTTAACCAACATGGTTTTTGGCAAACACGTATTGAGCAGAAAGGCGACTTCAGGTTATATGAAGATTATGGGATCATACTTGATAAAGACTCCCAAGAAATCGCAAACAATAGAACACTTGGGAAGTTTATTACTAGGAATCAACAAAAAGGTTACGTCAGAACCAATAATGCTTTTATCAGATCTGATGGTACTGTATTACGAACTCAGAATATTGAAGAAATACCCTCAAATTTATCACCCAAATTCAGATTTGGCATAGATTTGATAAATAATGAGGTTTATATTTCTCAATTTATGGGTAAGTATTCCGGCTATACTAGGCGCAAAATATTGAGCGAATTATTTGATGCGTCATCATACGCAAATGTATTGTTCTGTGAAGACGGTCATAAGATATTATACCAGAACAACAAGGTATTCACATTGTTTGATGTAGACACAGCCGAAATAACAGAATTTGATAATCTCCATTTTGTAAGACATATCAATGGATCCAGACCATTATTCAGATTAGACCAGCACCGACAAGCCATCCTTATCAATCCGGTAACTGGTCTGCGGATTGATTTTGATTTAATCTCAAATTATAAGTTCATCAGCCCTAATGGTGAATTATATGCAGATAACAAGCTTGAACAATACATAGAATATTATAATAGAATTTCAAAGGAAGTCGTTAAATCGCAAGAATATAACGAACTTAGTGAACTATTGGATTTCCCTACATTCAACTGGACAAGCAGGGAAGACCATGATATGAAGAAAGAAGAGGCATTAAAAGCTCGCAAGGATTTCATTTCTGAGCATCAGGACTATTTTGATGAATTGCCTGAAGAAAGTAAAAGAGGTCTCTTGACAATACCATTATTCGTCAATGTCTTTGTTATAGAGAAACGTGGCGTTGCTCTAATTCGTAAGATAAACACGAAAGAAGTGTACCGTAAAATACCATTAGGGCCTCCCCTTAAGTATATTAATTATGCAGCTTTCTCTTATGACAATAGATATGTAGCCATTGCTGGCTGTTATCCATTAGGTGCAGGGGGAGGACTATATTTGATTTATGATCTCATTAAACAAGTTGTTATATGCCAAACAACGACATCTAAGGCCGTTTGGACTGCCGCCTTTACTAAGGGTGGAGCAATTGCCGCCTATACCAGCGATCCTATTTCATTTTTTGCTTCATCAGAAGGCTCCTATTCCGAGTCAATTCAAAACGAAAACATTATTAATGGATATAATTTCCTATCGTTTAGTCCAGATGGTAAGTACTTCGCTTGTTCGCAACAAGGCTACATCTCATACCGAAAAGCGAATGGCGAGACGAGAGCAAACTGGGGGCATCAACCTTCATCTCTTGTAAGTATTAGAAAAACAAACGATCCCAAAGAAGAGATTGTTAAATTTGAAGATTTATCAGATTATACCATTGGTAATAGCAAAGGAATTGCAGACACATTCAGTGCTCAATCTGTTGCATCTGTTTCATTCTCGAATGACAACAAGCAAATAATGATGGTAGGAAATGATGGAATCGTAATAATTAGAAACCTGTATCTAGATAGATATGCCAGCGAATAAGAATGCAATGACTCGTTATATGATACTGGACGAGCTTTTGAGCAACCAGTATCACGACTACTCACTCGATGATTTGACCGAAGAAGTGAGTCGCAGACTGTCGGAAATGTATTCCGATACAAAGGGTGTGGTGCGTCGAACTATTGAAAAAGACATCAATTACCTTGAGTATGAGGGTCCGTTTTTGGTTGAAATAGAGCGCAGGTGGGTACCATGTGCCAACAAAGAAACCGGCAAGACTACAAGCAAAAAATGTTTAAGATATAAGGATCCTTCCTTCTCAATTTTTAAGAAAGAGCTGTCTGTCGACGAGAAGCTACTTCTAAAAGAGGCGTTTTCATTGCTCGGCCAATTTGACGGGCTACCGAACCTTGATGCGCTTGAGAAACTCAGACTGAGTTTGGATATGGGCGAGAAGGAAGATCGCCATATTATATCTTTTACCAAGAATCCTCTTGAGAATTCCAATCTGCTTGGTGAGCTGTTCACTGCCATATCCCATAAGCAGGTTATAGAATTGGAATACCATACATTCTCAAGACCAGATGAAAAACGTCATGTGGTCATCCATCCTTATCTGCTTAAAGAGTATAATCGACGCTGGTTCCTGATAGCTGCGGCTGACAGTGACCAAAAGATCCTCAACTTTAGCTTGGATCGTATTAATGGAGTGAAACCATTGGGTGGATATGAATTCATTCAACCGCAGAATGACTTGAGGGAACGCTTCGAAGATATAATTGGGGTAACAATCTATGAGGACAGTCCGGTATATAAGATATACTTTTGGGTTTCAGAGGGATCAAAAAGTTATGTCTCGACAAAGCCTCTTCACGACTCTCAACGCTGTCTGAAAGGCGACAACGAATCGGAATTTAGAAAACGATTCCCAATGCTTAAAGATGGGGCTTTCTTTCGCATTGACTGCAAAGAAAACTATGAGTTAATCCGTGAACTTACTGCGTTTGGAAATGACCTTATTGTTCTTGAACCATCAGGAATCCAGGATGCAGTATATGAACGTATCAAATCATTGCAAGATGATTATCTAAAAATACGAACAAAGAATTCGTAAATATCACTGAAATTTGCAACGTCAAATATTAAAATCATTCTAAGATGGAGCTATATTACGACAAAACCAGCCAGAAATTGGCTATGATTAAAAGTGATACGAACGAGTTGGTTTTCGAATCTGAAGTAATTATCGGCAGGCACAGATTCAAAGACATTAATTGTGGCTGTTTTTGCATTAGAAGTTGGACAAACTTTTATCCCACCTCACCACATCGTGAATATATCTGGATAGATATTTTTGTTCATGGGGCTTTTTTCTTGCCTATATCTGAGGCTTATGCAAATGGAAAATTTGACAAAAGTCGACTTCCTCATGCAGATTGGAGGGATGATGCGAACAAATCTTTTCATTCGATTATTTGCACCAATCATGATAAATCATGGAATGGTGAATATGAATATGAGTTAGTATCAGCATTCGCACAGGCTCGCGATTTCTGTAATGATTATCAAGAAAGAATGCTTCGTGAAGTCCAAAAATTGATGTCACACTTTGACGCAAATGAGATGAAAGATAATCCATATTTTTTAGGTTCCCTGCTTCGACTGACCGACAAGTGGTATAAGGCTAGCCCAGAGATCACTCCTCTTATTCAGCCTTTTTTGGACAACTACTGTTATGAAAGAATGGCATCATTGATTAATAAACTACAAAACCGAGATTATCCGTCAGCTGCGAGTATAAACATTGCGGAATTAATCAAAAACGGAGATCTTTATTGGAACCACATTAAGAGCCATTTATTACCTGAGCAAGAGAATAAAGAATAATAAGGGCGAGGTTGCAAAAATCATTCAACCTGAATATAGAATTCGCAAAAGGGTATTACCTTTGTAACATAAAAGAAAACGAGCGGTCTTTGACAAGTCTGGAAGCTGAAAAGCCATTTTGAACTTTGTCCTGCGCATTCGCGGGATGTCCATAATTCCCTTTGGGAGTTGTGGATAACAATGTTAGGCGTGTTAACGTTCAACTGCGTTTCACTGATGTACTGCGTACATTGTATTATTTTTAGTGATTATGATCATTATGATTATTTAGATCATTATGATTATTTAGATCATTGCTATATTTTCTGAAAGAAAAGGCTTTTTAGTGACTGGAATTCAAAGACCGCTTTTTAATTTGATATTATGGATAGGAACTACATAGCACAGCAAGCTGCCAAGATGGAGACAAAGCATGATCTTTTGTCTCTTCTCAACCGCATCAAGATTTCTTGGTTCGAGGATATGGGCATGACTGTAAAGTTCCATCCATTTACGATGAAGCAGCTAAATTACTACAGCAATCCTAATCATACTTTTCATCGATACTCGCAATTCAAGATAAAGAAAAAGACTGGAGGTTTTCGCCAAATCACTGCTCCACGCAGCAAAACATTTAAGCTCATGCTGATGTGCTTAAATGAAATGTTTAAATCTATCTATTCGCCATCTGATTTTGCAATGGGCTTTACAGAGGGCCGCTCAGTCGTAAGCAATGCAAGCATCCATAAAGGGCAGAACTATATCTTCAATATAGACCTGAAAGATTTCTTTCCAAGTATATACAGAGTTAGAGTGAGAGCCAGGTTACAAGCAAAGCCTTTCTGCTTTAATGAAAATATTGCCATGTTGCTTGCCGGACTTTGCTCAATGAAAATTTCTAGTGGTCATAACGATGGTAGGGACTATGTGCTGCCACAGGGCTCCCCTACTTCACCAATCATTACAAACATGATTTGTGATAACCTCGATCGCCGTCTAGCGGGTCTTGCGAAGCGCTTCGGTTTAAGATACTCTCGATATGCTGATGACATTACATTTAGTTCCATGCATAACGTTTACCAGACCAATGGTGAGTTCAGAACTGAACTGAGACGTATTATTGAAGGTCAAGGGTTTACTATAAATGAAGCAAAAACGAGATTGCAAAAGCAAGGCTCCAGGCAAGAAGTAACTGGTTTAATAGTTAGCGATAAGCTCAACGTTACGCAACATTATGTTAGAGACATTCGCAACATACTTTTTATTTGGGAGCATTATGGTTACAATGCTGCTTTTACTCGTTTTTTCCCAAGATATAAAGCAGAAAAGGGTCATGTTAAAAAAGGCGTGCCTGATTTAATCAATGTGCTTGATGGAAAATTGATGTACCTTAAGATGGTAAAAGGGGCAGAAGATAGCGTATATATTCGGCTGTTCAGTAAATATAGAACGCTGGCTGACAAAGCACATAGTATTGATAACACAACGGAACATGGTGTTACCTATGTCGAGACCATCCCTCTTCATGATTTTGAGGTTAATAATTCGACAGAAGTAATAATAGATTGGGTTGTCCCCACGAGTGATGATGAAAACGGACAGCCAAAGCCCAAACGCCGTACAGCATCTTTTACTCTTGATGGCAAGAGAGTATATGCTTCAGTCAACAAAAATGTAAAAAAAGAAGATGAGCAAAAGAAAGAATTACTTGCAATATCAAACTGCAGAGACGCAAAGAACAAACAATTTTGGCTGATACACTATGTAAACAAAGTTACCGTGCCACCTGCAGAACCTGTGAATATAGAAGAATTAAGCAACGAGCTTGACGCTCTTTTAAACTCATAATATGGATGACAATGTAAAGTCAGTATTACATAAGGTGATACAACTCTCAAAGCAAAACGAAGAGTTTGACAAAGAGTTGCGGAGGGCATTAAATATAGTGCCGTCCGCTAAGTTGTCAAGTTCGGATTCGGAGAAAAGAATTTTAAATATCGAGAAATATTTAGGATTGGATTATCTCCTCGATAGCCAAACTTCTGTCATTGATTATTCTTTCGTGTCGGATATAAATGTTCGCATTCAACTGATATCCGATAATCGTGAAATGCAACGGTTTAGATTCGGAACTCGATATCATAAGATTGATTTTGAAGAATGTTGCAGATATACTATGCTTCAGGGTGAGATGCTGTTAAACTACTACTATTATAATAAAGGAGAGAATATAAGTAAAATTGTTGATTATATTAAACGATTCAATTCGCATGTTACAATTAGTGAGAAGATTGTATCGCTGACAGAAATATCCTTCAATGTTAAGATGTGGGCGTTCAAGAATGAAGTTGATTTCGATAAATCTATAGGATTATTGTGGGATTATATAAGAAATACAAGGAATTCAATCAGTCACCGCTCTATTGAAAAAGAAGAATTCCAAATTAAAAAATATAGGGAGCGGCTCCTGTCAATGAATATGCCACTGAATGAAAATGGGGAAGTAAACTATTACAAATTGACAGAAGGATCTCAAGAAATGAACTTGTATAAAAATATGATTAACAACACAGATGAATATAGAAAGTATCGGTATTTTCTATGGCTAAAGAGAGAGCCTTATGACGATTTAAATAAATCCTTGATGTGTCTAGTTGAGCAAGTTCAACAGAACATCTCAAAGTAATAATTTACGAACAAAGAATTCGCAACCTCTTCTCAACTTTGCATCGTCAAACACAAAACGATGCATAATGAGAAATCTGTCAAAATACCCGACGTTCGTTTTCGATCTTGATAACACATTGGTTGAAACTAACATTGCAAACAATTTGTCATACATGGAAGCAATTAAAGAAGTATTGAATGAAGACTTTTGTTTTGATTCCAAGCAAAGGTTTACTCGTGATAAATTGTTGGCATTCTTCCCAGGGGTATCTCAAACTGAGTACAACGACATTATAGCCATCAAAAAGGAGAAATTTAACTCACATATTGCAGAAACGACATTAAATACAAATCTTGTAAGAATCCTTAAAGTTTTGAGTCATCACGATTGCGAGACAATTCTTTTGACTCATTGCCGTCGTGAACGTGCGATGTCGATCTGTTCATATTACAATATTGCAAAATACTTTACAGCACTTTACTTCTTTGAAGATGAAATTCGTACTAAATACGATGTACTTCTAAGAAATGGTTATAACATGGAGTCAATCATTTTGTTTGAGAATGAAAGTGATGGTAAAGAAGAAGCCATAAGAAATGGTATAATCAGTGAGAATATTATTGGTGTTAAATTTTAATAAATTAAGAAACTATGAAGAAATATACAATTGCATCGAGTGAAAGCGTTTGTCGCACGTTGAATGGAGGCTTTGGTGTTTGCCTATTGCGTGATACAATCGCCTATTATCATGGCGATTACATGGGAGGAGGTAATTGGAGAATCTCCGGCACTCTTGAGAATTTAATATGTACTCTTAAAAATGATATCAGACCATACTCTCAGGAAGAATTGCATGAGAAGATGCAAAAATTGGCACATATCCTTAAATCGGATTTGCCGGCAATACTGAAGGATTGTGATAAGGATTCGCTCAGAGTCTGTGTGATACCGAGAGCAAAAAAAGAGGATTCTTACCGCTTTGACCAGTTATATTTTAGGGGAACAATACAATCGGTAGTCAATGACCTGCCTGAATTTGAAGATGGCACACATGACATTATCCGTCAATTAGATACTGTAACGACCCATCGTGCCAAATTTGGATATGGTGGATCTGGTGAAATGCCTTATGTCGGCATAACAAAAGATACATGCTCAATATCTGACGAAGTTGTTGGCAAAGATATCTTATTGATTGACGATTTATATACTAAGTCTATCAACATTGACGAAGATGGCATTCAAGCTCTTTATGACAAAGGTGCTAGAAACGTGTTTTTCTATTCAATCGGTAAGACTATGTTAAGATTTTAATTCACAAAAAGATATGATTTACTCTGAAAATAGTTTAAACTTACTTACAGCAAGGACTTACCCTAAAAAAGGGCCTGCATGGATCAATAAAAATCTGATGGGCGTAAGTCTATCATTATTGTGCGAGCGGCTTGAAACAGATGAGGCCGAATTCTTGGAGAAACGTGACAATATTGAACGGACAATAAAAAAGCTTGGAGATAGCATTGATGGCATCATTGCAATTGGTGACAGTGACTTTCCCCATATTAGAGGTTGTGTCACCCCTGCTGATAGACCATTCGCTCTGTTTTACAAAGGAGATTTACAACTCTTAAGCAAATCAAACTTAAATGTTGCTGTGATTGGTGTGTTGAATCCTGATGACAAAATTGAGCTTACAGAACGAATGGTTGTCGCTGAAATTCTTAAGCATGAAGCGACAATTATAAGTGGGCTTGCTTTAGGCTGCGATTCTATTGCACACCGAGTGGCGTTAGAGCAACTGGGTAAAACGGTTGCGATATTACCTAGTCCACTTAATAACATAGTGCCTAAAGAAAATTTAAAACTTGCGAATAAGATTGTGGCTAACGGTGGTCTATTAATTAGTGAATACTATGAAGAGCCAAAAAGCAGAAACGATATGATCAGTAGATTTGTTGTACGAGATAGGCTTCAGGCTCTTTTCTCGGATGCCATTTTGCTGTCTGCTAGTTATGCACCTAACAATTTAGGTAACGATAGCGGTTCAAGGCATGCCATGGAAAAAGCGAAGGTTTATGGCATAAAAAGAGGCGTTATTTATAACGAGTCAAAACATTTAAACAATCCTATGTACGACTTGAACAGACAGATTCTTAACGAAGACAAAACTGTAGTTCGTATTGATTCAGCAAATATGGTTGAAGCCATAAATCAATTAGTGTCTAAACCAATCATTCAGTCCTTATTTTAACATAATTAAGCATCGTTAATTCTTATAGCCCTGATACTGCAAGTACGGGGCTTTTTTGCATACCAACCGCCTCACGGCGGTTGTTTGCTTTCAAGGTATAGTGGGCGTGGCCGTCCACTATTTTCGTCTTTGTATTTGTCTCTCTACATGTCGGGAGATGAATTGATATGGGAAGCCGCCATGATGATTTTCTGATGTGACATTGCCCCCGCCGTCGCTAGGCGTATATCTTTTTCGGTTCAAAGTTAGATGTTAACGTGATACTATCACAATTCTTTCATTGATTCGGTTTATTTACTATTGGCCATTCGGACCGATACCCATTCAATTCCGCTGCAAACCCGTTCAAGTGATTGTAGCTTATTCGCGTCCCAACTATTTTGCAACCATTGTTACTATAACAGCCGTTGCAAAAGAAAAACGGAGCATGCTGTTACATTTATTGCGCCATAATGACTTGATAATAGAAAAGCTATAATCAGCGGAAACTGGTGTTTTTTTATATGTTTCCGCTGGAAATATCACAAAAAAGTGTCTATAACCAGCGGAAATTAGTGTTTTTCCATATGTTTCCGCTGATTATAGCATCATAACAATGGAAATATTTTTCGCTGTATTGCAACTTTTTTGTGTGCTTAATACGTCTAATGGACAAATAACTCAATTTTGACATATTAATCCAAATAGAACTTCGACAATGAAAAAAGATCGTGTAATCGCCATAACACTTTTATGCGTAATGGTAGCAGCCGGCGGACAGAAGACTGTAGCGCAAACGAAAAAAGAAGTGGTTCCAGCCATTGAACTGAGCAATATGGACATCACAGTCGACCCTGCAGAGGACTTTTACCGCTATTGCAATGGCAATTGGCTGAAGAACAATCCGATTCCCGAAGATGCTTCTTATTATGATGTGTTTTCAGAGGTTGACAACCGTACGAAGTTGCAGCTCAAAGAGATTATTGAAGAGGTGACTCATGACAAAACCGCCGTGCAAGGAAGCGTGGCACAGAAGATTCGCGATTTCTACAACTCGGGCATGGACTCCGTGGCCATCAACGAGCGCGGATACAGCGAGTTGATTCCCTACTTCGACATGATTGACCGGATGAGCGACAAGTCGCAACTTGCCAAGCTTACCGGACAACTCCACAATGTCGGTTTCAAGCCCTTCTTCGTTTCAGGCAGCTATACCGATTTTAAAAATGCCGACAGGAACATCATGTTGGTTTTCCAAGGCGGCATTAGCCTGCCCGTTCGAGATTTATATCTCGTCGAAGAAATTCAGGAAATTCGCGACAAATATGTAGAGCACATTACTAAAATGTTCCAACTTACTGGCATAGATGCTGCACTTGCAGCCCAAAAAGCCCAGCATGTTCTCGCCTTCGAGACCGAACTTGCAAAATGCTCACTACCCATAGAGGATTGCCAAGATCCCAACAACCTCTATCATATCATGAGCCGTGGGGAGCTGCAGGCCTCCACACCGATCTTCGACTGGGACACCTACTTTGATGCTATTGGAGCTCCGGCATTTGACAGTCTCAATGTCGCATCGCCCGATTTCATCACAGCCCTCGACGGCATTATCAACAGCACCGACTTCAACACCATCAAGGACTACTTGAAATGGAAGGTCATCACCAACAGTGCCCCACAGCTTAGCGATGACCTGGTTACCGAAGATTTCAACTTCTTCGACAAATTCCTTTATGGTGTAGAGACACAGGAGCCCCGTTGGCGTCGTGTGCTTGACAAAACCTCTAATCATTTAGGCGAGGCCATCGGACAACTATATGTGGAGAAGTATTTCCCCGCCGAAGCAAAAGCGCGTGTGCTGGACCTCGTCAAAAATTTGCGTATGGCTCTTGGAGAGCGCATTAAGAACCTTGATTGGATGAGTGATGAGACCAAGGCTAATGCCCTCCGAAAACTCGATTGTTTCGAAGTGAATATCGGATATCCCGACAAGTGGTTAGACTACAGCAATTTTGAAGTAACTCCTGAATCCTATTTCCAGAACGTACGCCGATCAAGACGATTCGAGAGGGATTTAGATATCGCCAAGGTCGGCAAGCCCGTTGATAAAGAGGAATGGGACATGGAACCTCAAACCATTAACGCCCGTTATAACCCAGACATGAACAGGTTAACGTTCCCGGCTGGTGTCCTGCAACCTCCATTCTTCAACATGGATGCTGACGATGCCGTCAACTATGGTGCCATCGGCCAGGCAATCGCTCATGAGATGACCCACGGGTTCGACAATTCAGGGCGTCTATTCGACGAAAAAGGCAATCTCAACAACTGGTGGACCGATGAGGACGATGCCCAGTTCACCGAACGCGCCAAGCAACTTGTTAAGTTGTTCGATGAATTCGAACTCCATGGCTACCACATTAACGGAGAGCAAACCCTTGACGAGAATATCGCAGACTTGGGCGGCCTCAATGTGGCTTGGGATGCCTACCAAATGACCGACGAGGCCAAAGCGGGCAAGATCATCGATGGATTTACACCAGCACAACGCTTCTTCATCAGCTACACCACAGTATGGCGTTGCAATATTCGTGACAAGGCCCTTGAATTACAAATCAAAGAAGACGTGCATTCGCCACACGAAGCCCGCGCCACTCGCGCTCTTGGCTCGATGACGCACTTCTATGAGGCATTCGACATTCCTGAAGGAAGCAAGATATATATCGCTCCTGATGAACGCGCCGACATTTGGTAACTAACAACATAAACATTGACGAAGAAATAAAGCATCAACGTCGATTAAGAATATTATGCCTCGGATACGCAAAAAGCGTTCCGAGGCTTTTTCAGCGGTAAGGAGGGAAACGCCAGGCGGCGATCTCTCCTTGCTGTGTGTTGGCTATCGCCGAAATTGGGCGGCGGTTCGGCATAGAAACTATGCGAGCATGGTTCTCTGCTCTCAACTTGCACCAACTTTGACACGCTGGCTCTCTACTTGACGGGAGAGGCATGATACCGTGAAGCCGCATTGATGAAATTAAATGTTGACATTGTCCTGTCGCTAGCACCTTTTCCACCGCAAAGATAGCGGGCATCATGATACTGCAAGGCTATACGAAGTTGCCTCGAAATAATCCACAAAATTTGACGCTGCGCATAAAATTTGGCTTGTCCTGAAGGATGGATTTTTTCGGTCAAGCCTTGACAGGCGTATCACTAACAGCCCTTACTCTTAAAGCAGTGTAAAATGGTTATACGCGACAACATGGACAATGATTATTAACATTTTAAAAATTTCATCATTATGACAGCTTCTTATAACATATCATTCCTGGGTTCTCCCGAACAAGCTGAGAGCCGTGCGAGTAAAAAGGGTTACCGCTCATCCAAGTACAATAATTACATGGTCGAGGTGGTGGACTTCGACAATGAGAGCCACACCTTCGAGGTGGATGCCCGCAGCGAGGCCGAGGCCAGCGAGCAGGCCGCAGACATGGCGATGGCCGCAGGTCTGCAGGTGAGTTACTGCAATGTTTACCTGTATGTAGATAGTTTTTAATTCCTTATATATTCATTTTCAAAATTTTACGATTATGGCAAATCTGATTTTAGCAAGCAAGCGAGAGGTAAAGAGTGGTGCAATGATGTGGCATGTGTACCGCAGTGAGGACAGTGTGAAAAGCGGCGAGTTCTACTTTTCCGAGCCTTTGAAGGCTTTACGTTACGCTTTCATCCTTAGAAAGCGCACTGGCGCAGTGATCCCGAAAGCCATCTATAACAAGCTGATGGCCGAGGTGAAGGCGAGCCAGCCGCAGCAGGAGCCGAGCGCAGCGCCCGAGCAGGAGCAGCCCACCGCCGAGGTGGTGGGCGAGCCCTCGCCGCTGGCCCGTCAGTGGGTCGAGATGAAGGCCAAGCACCCCGATGCGATTTTGTTGTTCCGCGTTGATGAGTTCTACATGAGTTTTGATGATGATGCGGTAGCCGTTAGCGAGATTTTGGGCATAGTTCTCACGCGCACGCAGGCGAAGGACATCACCGAGCGTCAGGCCGCATTCCCCGCCCATGCCCTCGACAGCTATCTGCCCCGTCTGGTTAGGGCTGGCAAGCGTGTAGCCATCTGTGATGGCCTGCCCGAGCCTCAGCCCGAGAAGAAGAGCCGCAAGCGCAGCACCAAAAAAGCCGAGAACAAGTAAGTATAAGTTTAACAGGTGGGCGAGGCCAGCCCCCGCCCACCGCAAAAAATCAAGAGCTATGACACGAGAAGTGAAAAAGGCGGTTTCCCGCATTCGCCGAGTACAGGACGCAGTGTATAACAACAAGGTGGGCATTTGCCACTCGATGAGCATCCACACCAATACGCTGGTGCGATGCGATGGAGAGGTGATGACATGGTGGACGGTGTTCGCCCACCAAGGCGAGCCGCCCGCCAAGGCCTGCAGGTCATGGACATTTGCCGATGACAGCACGGCCGAGGACATCGAGGGCATCCTCAAGGAGTTGAGCGAGTACATCGAGCACGAGGTTTAAGGCCTCCCGTTCCGCAGGTGGGCGAGCGATCGCCCACCGATCGGAACCGGCGCCGGACGCCCCCCCTCGATGGGGAACGCCCGGCTTTTCGCTGTCTTTTGCCATCCCACGACACAAACATACCTTTGCCACAAACTTAAATTGATAGATAATCTTTCCGTGGATCAGGACCGCATCTGTTGCATCTTCGAGGTGAATGGCTTGAAAGTATTCCTTTAATTAATTCCCTTTTTTAATAAATATAGTTTTACAATTACTGGAGCCCTCATTTTTTACTACAGAAGAAGGTAGTACTAATTCTTTTAGACGGCTACATCCATAAAAAACATTTGTCCCTATCTCTTTTAGTGTGTCTGGGAGGTTCAAATGTGAGATTGTTGTATATTTAAAGCTCTGATTTCCTAATCGGGTGGTACCAATGGGAACAGAGTATTCTGGTCCTTTTGCGGATGGATATGCGATTAGTTCAATACAATTAGGTTCTACTTTTCCTTCCCTGTTGAAACCTTCTCGAGTAAATAGAACTCCATCAACAGATAGAAATACAGGATTACCTGGATGAACGTATATTTTTGAGAGATGATGCCGGCCACATCCATTCCAAATAATCTTTCTGACGGAAAATGGAATAACCAGTTCTTCCAAATCATCACATTCTTCAAAAGGATGTCCTGAAATCTCAACAACATCTAATAACACTCCGTCTATCTCAAGTTTGTCAGGAATTGAGATCCTTTTTGGGGTGCATACATAATCTACACTGCCATATGAAGGCATCTTAAAGAAAACCGTATTAGGAGATACCCCTTTGGGAATGTTTATTCCTTGAATTGCAATACCATGTTCTCTTTTAATGACCTTAAATATATCATTGTTATTCATCTGTCCCTAATATTTCAATTTAACATATAAACCCCTTAATCCACATCACCATTCTTTAATAGAGAATTTTTTGTTAAATATCTTACTATGTTCTTCTTCTCTTTTTTGAACCTTATAACCTTGACTGACAGAAGGAATTCTACGAGGAGAACATTGGCAGGACGTTCTGCGGAATATTTAGTGTTTTGTTAGAAATAAACAATCAATAATTCATTAGTTTAAGTTTAGCAAACTTTAAAAGAATCATTCTACTCTCATGATTATCAAACTCGATTTCAAGAGAAGCGCCTTGTGACAATTTTTTTATTCGTTTGATAGTGCCCCTCCCAAAACGTTTGTGCTCTACAACACTTCCTTCTCTGATCTGATCTAAAGATAATATATCAAAACCTAATTCTGAATTGTTAGAAGCCACGGCTCTTGCTTTTCTGGCATCATGTTGAGACAAGGGAGGGGCATCTGTAGTATTATTGGCATCGTATATCCTAAGATATGTAGACTGAATGAATCGATCGCCTTTTACAAAACGAACTTTGTAACTAGAGTCTGATGACTTTTCTATAATCTCCCCAATACCGAAAGCTCGATGTATAACTTTATCACCAACATTAAAATTCAAAGGAATGGATTCGCTGTCAAGTTCTTCTATTACTTGCTTCGTTCCTTCAAATAAGACGGCCATCTGCTCTTTTGTCAAATCACCCTTTACCTCTATAAGTCCATCTTTGACTTCTTTCAAAAATCTAGAAGGGAATTTATCCGAACGGGTCGCAGAATTATAACCTTCGGATTCAGTTAAGAATAATCCTCGTTCTGCTCTAGTGACTGCAACATACATTAGTCTTCGTTCTTCTTCCTCTCCATTCTTTTTGCGTTCGCGTATCGTGCGATGGCTGGGAAAAATGCCTTCTGTCAATCCACAAACAAATACATAAGGAAACTCAAGACCTTTTGCCTGATGAATTGTCATCAACTTCACAGCAGTTCCATCATTCTTGTAGTCTGCATTTGTATATAGAGCAACATCTTGAAGATATGTTTCCAAAGAGACATCATCTTCCTCGGCATTTATCATTTCATATTCTTTAATAGAATGCTTTAGTTCTGCAATGTTTTCAAGTCTTTCATCATCGCCTTCTGTGCGATACATATCCTCCAAACCACTTCCTTTGAAAACGTGATCAAATAAATCAGACACTAACATATATTTACTCTTCTCTGTTAGTTCATCAATAAGCTGAATGAAACTTAAGATAGATGATTTGTTAAAAGCATCATCTTTATGATGCTTAAGAAGAGCATCATAAAGCGAAGTATTTTCGGCACTTGCCAATTCCTGCAATCTGGCCATAGACACCTTGCCAAATTTTCGAGAAGGAGTATTAATAATTCTCCTGAAGGACAAATCATCTTGTTTGTAGGCAATGAGTCTGAAATAGGCGAGCATATCTTTTATCTCTCTACGTTCAAAGAAACGAATACCTCCCCAAACCACATATTTTATCTGCTTTTTCAAGAGAGCTTGCTCTATAGTCCGTGAAAGATAGGAAGCACGATAGAGAATAGCAAAATCATTATATTCACTACCATTCTTTGATATGTTTTCGATTTGAGTTGCTATCCAATTTGCTTCATCTGTTTCAGTTTTTCCATGATAATGTAAAACTATCTTGCTTGACGGAGTTATTGTAAATAGGTCTTTAGGTATTCTGTTTTCATTGTGAGAGATAATAGAGTTAGCGACATCGAGAATATTAGGTGTGGAGCGATAATTCTGGTTAAGTATCACATCAGTTTCAGCTGGGAATGAGAGAAACCCATCAGGCTTTGCCCCTCTCCATTCGTAAATACACTGATCTGGATCTCCAACTATAAATAAATTATCATATCCCCCAGCTAGGTTATTGACAATTGTCCAATCAGCTCCACTACAATCCTGCGCCTCATCGACCATTATGTAATTCATTTTTTGCTGCCAATAGACGAGAGCATCTTCGTGGTGATTCATTATATAAAGAGTAAAATATATAAGGTCTTGGAAATCTAACAAATAATTCTTCTGTTGGAGTTGAATATATCTTATTACTGGTATGACCGAATCAGATAGCCCCTCAAAAGAAATATTCGATGTCGGAACAATGATCTCTTCTATATATGGATTAAATATTTTGTATCCACCTACTCTTGATAGAAAGGCTTTTACAGTTGTATCTTTGGCGTCCAAATGAAACTCCTCCATCACTTGTTTAGCAAGCAATTTAGAATCTTCATCATCAATAATTATGAAACTTTTCGGGTAGCCTAATCGATGAATTTCCCTTCTCAAAAACTTGACGCAAAAACCATGAATGGTGCAAACGAAGTCATTGACGTGCCCACGATGAACGAGTTTTGAAATTCTAATCTTCATTTCTTGCGCAGCCTTATTCGTGAAAGTCATGCACAAGATATTACCAGGATCAATACCCAATTCATTCACCAAGTATGCGTATCGATGCGCGAGAACTCGTGTTTTTCCAGATCCGGCGCCAGCAACAACACGCACCTTGCCCTCTGTAGCAACAACAGCCTCACATTGCTTATTATTTAAGTCTTTGAAAATGTCATTCATTGTTAATCGATTTATGCTATCCTATCGCAAAATTAGATATTTTTTGGGAAATATGGTAATAAATGATAAATAAATACCAAAGTATATGGAAGCTGTTGCTTGTAGTTCTTGGACGTTTGCCGAGGACATCGAAGGCATCCTCAAGGAGCTTAGCGAGTACATCGAGCACGAGGTTTAAGGCCTCCCGTTCCGCAGGTGGGAAAGAAGATCGCCCACCGATCGGAACCGGCGCCGGACGTCCCCCATCGAGGGAGAACGCCCGGCTTTGTCATTGAGAACGAGAAATTTTTTCTGAGAATTGAGTGAATTTTATCATGAACGCAAAAAGACTGCGGTCTATAGCTTTATCTTTGCGGCGCAAAAATTAATCACGAAGTCATCAGATAGAACAAATAAATCGAAATGAGATAGATTGTTATGGTAAGCGAAGAGCCTAAAGTATCGGATTTTGGACGATATTCCATAGAAGAAACAAGCAAATTTCTCGGCATTCATCGACACACTTTGCGTCGTTGGACAGAAGCTGGGAAGATAAGGTGTGGCTTCAGAAGGGCCAACAAGCGAAAATTTTATGAAGGTAGAGAAATCAAACGCATTTGGAGAGCGCATTATTGAAATCCCACTTCTCGGTTTGAAAAAGTATATACGTAGTATATAAGAGAAACTAGAATAAAATAATCCGTCAGAAATTTGGAGGTTTCGGCGAAAAGGTGTAATTTTGCGGCCAATTTTAGAAAAAGGCTGTCATGCTGACACTAAGAGTTGACATATTGAAGGGCAAATGCATTCAGACCACAAGTTGGTTTGAAGGCTATCGCCATATCGTTTTTGCAGTCAATGCAATGCCGCAAATATGCTCAACGGCTTTCCAGATTAGGCGTCAAGATGACAGTCGCATCATGATATAACGCGTAATCATATCTGAGATACTACTCTCAAACGATAAAAGAGTGGTTGGAAAGTCAAGCAAAGCAAGACATTCCAACCACTTTTCTTGTTATGTGGCCGCAGCTAGCGATGACGACTGATTTACCGCCAGCCACCACCTTCTCCTCAACGCTATGCTGCAGCACTAACAACCAACCTAATTACTAACCAGCGTCACATGGCGCACAAATACTTAATGTAAAATGATTGAATTTAAGAAGTACAACTCCATCGAAAACTCGTTCAACACCGAGTATATGGAGAAAGTGGTGGCTCAAGTGCCACCTGACATGAAGTGGGTAGTGCAGGAGAAAGTGCACGGAACCAACACTAGTTTCCTGTGTGATGGCCAGGATGTGAAGTTCGCTAAGCGTACGTCAAGACTTGCCGATGATGAGAAGTTCTACGATTACGCCGAGCTGTTAGAACGCTACAGGAACCGCGTAATTAGTCTCTTCAATCGAGTCAAGAAGAATCATCCTGATGTTAGGGCCATCTCAGTATTCGGTGAAATGTTTGGTGGACTTTATCCGCACAACGACGTGAAACGCAATCCACGCGTATCGCTCATCCAAAAGGGTGTTTGCTATAGCCCTGAGCATGATTTCTATGGCTTTGACATATACGTCTTTGCTGAAGATGGTGGCAAGTATTTGCCTGTTGACGAAGTGAACCAACTCTTTGATGATGAGGGCTTCTTCTATGCTAAGACGCTGTTCCGCGGTTCTCTTACAGAATGTCTGGAGCATCCCAATGCCTTCCAGAGTCACATTGCCGAATGGCTAGGATTACCTCCCATTAAGGATAACATCTGCGAAGGTGTGGTAATCAGGCCTATTGAACCACTTTTCTTGAGGAATGGTGACAGGGTCATCATCAAGAATAAGAACGAGCGTTTTTCAGAGAAGAAAGGCGAGAAGAAACGGAACAAGCTTTTTACTGAGCCAGTTCCTTTCAGTGAAACGCTGAAGCTGCTGCTCGTTAAAGCTGAGACCTTCGTTAACGAGAACCGTCTCGCCAACGTGATAAGCCACATCGGAGAAGTGCAATTCCCCCAAGACTTCGGTAAAGTCATGGGGCTGTTCTCCAGGGATGTGCTTGAGGATTTCTTGAAGGAACACAGCGGCGAGTTCGCTTCACTCGAAAAGTGCGAACAGAAGACCTTCAACAAGGAAGTCAACAAGTTCTGCACAACCCTCGTGAAGCAGATTTATATGAGCTAGGCATTCATCCTGGTAATAATTAAATAGCAACCATTCTCCCCGTGCCTCTCTACTGGGGCACGGAGAGATTAAAACCAACAAACAAATGGACAGATTAAGACTAACGAGACTTAGACAGGTGTTGAAAACAACGAGTTATTCATTCATATCGTTTAATCATGATCAGAAGCGCAACGCGGATGAATGCCGACCCATGCGCAGCCTGATATTTTAATCAACAATCATTATGGACAATTCAATTACACAAGATATTCATGCCGGCAAACAAGAACGCGTTAATACGCTACAAGACTATAGACCGCTGCCTGCGGAACAGGTTCCGTCTATGGACCATAGACGACCTGACCGAGGCTTGCTCGGATGCCCTATACGAGATGGAGGGCATCACCAAGGGAGTGTCCGTTCGGACCGTGCAGGGCGACCTCCAAATCATGCGGTCCGACAAGTTGGGCTACAACGCCCCGATCGAGGTCTTTGACAAGATCTACTACAGGTACGCTGACCCCAACTACTCGATCAACGAGATGCCCCTGACCGAGGACGACTGCCGTCTGCTCAAGCAGGCCGTTGAGATGCTTGACGACGATGGCAAGGCAACCGTGAATGAGATGCGGGGCGTGCTCTCGCTTGTGCGGGAGCGGCTCACCGCCCTTTTGAACTACGGATAGAGCCTCACATAATGAGAAACGACAATCAAGTTATGCATTACGCTTATGGCTAGCGTAATGCATAACTTGATATAAACTCCAGGCCTTTTCCCAAGTCATCATTATCAAAAAAAGAATTGAATTTTTGTTAATAGGATTAATCTTTCATGGGCGAGATAAGATTTTTAGTTTTTCTACAACATCTTTTATGCGTCTACATCTGTGAATCTGACCAATTAATGGGGATGAAAGTAAAAAAAGAAATTCGGCCAAAATAGATTAGGGTGACTGAAAACATTACCATCCCTGCATTAATTAGGCACATTGCGTTAAAAGCAATAGTTACACTCTATAACATGATGACACATGTTCACAACATTGTTATTTGGCAACTCCCCATCTCAACTTGTCGCATCTTAACACTGGGAAATATCGATACAATCTTTTCTTCTAATTTTGTTCGATTCATTTTTCTGAAAAACTTATTAAACATACTATTTACAACATAATAGAGAATTACAATTTCTTTCATTTGAGGAAATTTTTGACTTGTTTATGGAATTTTTTAAAAAATAATTGGAAATTATTTGTTTATTATGGAAATTATTTATACCTTTGCGGAAATTAAATAATGATTGTATGGATCCTAACTTTAATATAATTCAAGCCCTTTGCCGCTCTGCCCTTTCTTCTGCTAAAGAAATGACAGAGCATCAAGTGGAGCGCCTCATAGAAAACTACAAAAAGCAAGGCATGAAAAAAGAGGCAAAGTCCTTAGAAGGCATCTTAAAGAGGGCTCATAAAGAACAGCCAATTAAACCACTAAACTTTGTTATTTCGTCATTAGATGGTGACATCTTAACTAAAAGTACTACGATTCCTGTTGACAAGGAGACTGCATCTCCAATTTTGGAAATTATTTTTCAGGATGAATTGGAACATGAAGAGCCTCTTTTCAATGACTCTATTCAGATTGCGGTCGACTCTGTTATAAACGAGTGGCGCAACTTTGATAAATTAGTACAACTTAATGCTTCACCATCAAAATCTTGCTTGATTTATGGTGATCCAGGAACTGGGAAAACTATGCTTGCTAAATGGATCGCAAAATCTGTTGGCCTTCCCATAGTATTGGCAAAGTTAGATGGTATTATTTCTTCATTTCTAGGGACTAGTTCTAGAAATATCGCGAATCTTTTTCGCTTTGCGAATAGGTATAAGTGTATTTTACTTTTAGATGAATTTGATGCACTTGCTAAACTGAGAGATGATCCTCAAGAAATTGGAGAGGTTAAAAGAATTGTTAACACTTTGCTTCAGAATCTTGATGCTCGTTCTGAGAAAGGCTTTACAATAGGTATAACAAATCATGAAAAACTATTAGATCCTGCTGTCTGGAGGAGATTTGATGTCCAAATTGTTATACCCCATCCCAATCCAGTTGTAAGAGAGAAATTATTAACTGATTTCATCTTTCCTCTAGAATATTCCTTACAAGAGTTGAAGTTTATAAACTGGTGTATGGAAGACGCAACTGGTGCTGACTTGAGAAAACTCTGTGATTGGCTTAAAAGAACATATATACTCAAAGGAACTGAAAAGCGTAATACACTTGATTTGATGAAGCAATTTGCGACGATAAATGCAGGTCGTATTTCGAAAAGAATAATAGGCATATTTAATGGAGATATTGGCAATTTATATAATGAGCTTTCCAATGATGAGTATCTTCATCTTAAACAAAAAGACATTGCATCACTATTAGGAATGTCACCATCATCTTTAAGTAAATTAATTTCAAAAAACAATAATAATGGCAAAAAATCAGATACAATTAGTTCTTAATCCTAAATCCTTTATTGGGGATAAGGATTTTGTTAATGGATTTGGTCCAAATAAGGACTTCTTTACTGGCAGGGACGATGAGTTTGTTGCTCATAAAGGACGTCTACTTATGGAACTGGCAGCCATTAACACGGCAAGCCGCAATAATGCATATTCTAAAATCACTTACGCAAAGGTGAAGATGCGGAGCGACGCTATTGCTAAATCCCATCGTCCTACAAAGTCAATTTTTACTCAAAGAAAAAGAGATTTCGTAGTGGGCGGTGCTGGTGTTGGCGAATTGCTCATTGAGATGTTTCCAGGTTCTATTGAGAAGACACAACAAGCCATCAATAGAGCTGAAATTCTGTCGAAAGATAGACCCTCTAGGGCAAGGTCTGAAGTTTCGGGAATACAATCGATTCAAGTCTATTCTTCTGACGACAGAGTGCCGTTCTCACTGGCAGATGTTGCAGCATGGATGGAAGAAGGGATTGTATCAAATGGCTATTATGTTGAGACGTTCCACCCCCTCCATTGGCTTTTCGATAAAATACAGATACCAAGGGAGTATAGAAATTTACTTCAATCTTTTAAGGATAAGTTGGATTCGTTTTCTTTTCTAAACTATAAGGAACTCCAAACCTTCGGTAGTGGTGGGCAATTATTCATACACATCGAATTAGATAACGAGGAAGATTATTTGGCTAAGAACGAAGTCCTGCTTGAATTCCTTGCCGAGCATCCGTTAGTGAGGAAGGTTACGGCAGCGCCTTCTTTATCCTCTTTTGCAGCCTCTGAATGTATAGGATTGGATGTGGATGTTACTGCACCAAATGATGTGTCTTTGTTTCCAATCGTTGGTGTGATAGATAATGGCATTTCTGATGTCTACGATGGTTGGAAGGTCTATGCTTGGTCTGAGTTGCCTGACAAATACAGAGTAGAGGATCACGGTAGCAAGGTAGCAGGACTGTTGGTGAAAGGAAGTGAACTCAATGGTAAGGACCTTGTTCCTGAGTTGGATGGTTGCAGATTGGCGGATTTATTTGTGTTTCCTTCTAAAGCCAACTGGGGAAAAGCATATCCACATGGTGTGGAGGATTTCTTTGAGTCTCTTAAGAATGCAGTAGAAGAAGCAAAAGAAGAATCCGGTGCTAGGATATTTAACATTAGTTTGAACCAGAAAGAAAGAACGCCCTCTGAAGGTTGGTATAGTGTCGCAGCCAAGAAACTCGATGAAATATCTGATGAATTGGATGTGCAGTTCATTATATCTGCCGGAAATCTTTCTGAAGGGAATATGCGTGACGAATGGATTCCTGCTGATCCTGAACATAATATAGAGAGTTTACGTCCGGAACAGATTGCATTACCACCAGCAGAGAGTTTGAGAGGGGTAAGTGTAATGGCTCTTAACCCGAATATTTTATCTCCTACAGCATATACTCGTATTGGACCAATCTACAAGGCTGGTGTTAAACCAGATGTCGCATACATAGGTGGTTCTGTTGAAAAAGATACAGGATTGTCCTCAATCAGCATGATGGGCCAGAAAGTGCTAGTCAATGGAACTAGCATGTCTGCACCACTGGTCGCCAAGATCATGTCAACCGTAGATCATAAAATTGGAGGAAATGCTCCGCTAGAATTGCTGAAGGCTCTTATAATACATCATGCCGAATATCCAGATGTAATTAAGGATGGCGCATTTGATGAAGTCAGAAAGGAACTTTATGGTTTTGGTATACCAGCTTCTTCAGAGATAATTCTAACGGAGAATGATCATTCATTTACCTTTGTTGTAGCAGATAGAATACCTTCTGACAAGAAGTTGACTCTAGCCTTTCCGTGGCCAGCTTCATTAAAGAAGAATGATATTTGTAGAGGGGATGTTAAAATTACGCTCGTTAGTAGTCCTTTATTGGATAGTAGTTTTGGTGAGGAACTTGTTAGAGAGAATATAACAGCATACCTCAGGGCTGGTACTCTCAATGGGAAAAAGAAAGGCCTTATGAAGTTTATGTTTTCAGATATTGATGATGATATGCCAGCAGAAGAGGAGAGCCTCATCAAAGATGCCTTTAAGTGGAATCCCGTTAAGGTTTCACATGCTAAGCTTACACGTAAGAAGATTATTGGAGACGTTTTTTTGGAAATAGAATATCTTTCCCGTGGAGGTGTCGCACCCAATTTCGACGGTGTGCCGTTTGCTGTCATTCTCACCATTTCAGATCCGAAAGGGGAGGCGCCAGTGAACACGGAAATGAAGGCAGCCATGCAGGCTATTGGGGTTCAATTGTCTGATATACAAGTCGCAACTCGTGTAAGAGGTCAAATATGATAATAAGTAATAGTTAGTAATGCTGATGAGATTATGGCTCGATACTTATTGAAAAGTGTCAAGCCATAATTTAATTATCGGCAAGTATAACCTCGACATATCTTCCTCCTATACATAGTCTAAATTTCTTCATGCCTGTTATTGATTATATAATTGAAGCCGGGGTAACTGTATCCTTAATTATGGGGTAAACTTATTCCATTACGTCCTGAGTCGAGGGCTCATATTCCACTTCGACGAAGATGAGCCTGCGGTGTCCCAGGCCCTTGTCGCGCAGGTCATAGTTGTCGCGCAGATCGGTGAGTATCTTGCAGAACTCTTGTTCTGTCAGGATGGTCTTGAAGGGGTTACTCTTGCCACGGGAGTGGTAGAGCCTCATGCCCCGTGTCGCCATCAGCGCGGCACGAAACCGCTCGCTCTGGTCGAACATGGCTTGATAGGCATGGCGTATCAGTTGCTGGAAGTCCTCGGACTGCCGGTCTATGGCGATGTCCTTCCACCAGACGATCTGGTCGGCCTGCCAATGGGTGCTGGACGCCCTCTTGGCATTGCGGCCCTTCATGGCGCATATTTGCCGTTGCTTGTCGCGGTCCTGCTGCTTCAGCGACTGGAGAAATCCCTCCATGCTGCCGCACTGCACACCGTCAAAGGTGAACGGATTGCTGCACAGGTTGGATAACACCTGGGAGGGATAGTCGTTGTGCGACCATATATCTATGGCCTTTCCCCGGCGAACCAACCATCTTATGTATAATTGCCTGAACATCTTCATACTAATATATTACCTAAAGCACTATCGCTTCTTGAGTGAGGAGTCGGATTTGAACCGACGAATAACGGTTTTGCAGACCGCTCCCTTAGGCCGCTCGGGCATCCTCACATGCTTGTTGCGGGAGTGGGACTCGAACCCACGTTTGTACGGCTTATGAGACCGCTCTGGCACCATCTCCAGGCATCCCGCACTGTCGTACCCTTGGCTGGAATCGAACCAGCAACCTCCTGCGTATCAGGCAGACGCGCTAACCAATTGCGCTACAAGAGTATTGATCTGTACTGCCAACGGGGCTCGAACCCGTAAATCTCCACCGTGAAAGGGTGGCGTCCTGACCGATTAGACGATGGCAGCATCTATGTGGACCCACGGAGACTCGAACTCCGGACCCTTTGCTTGCAAAGCAAACGCTCTACCAACTGAGCTATGAGCCCATCATTTGGTACTCCAGGCAGGACTCGAACCTGCGACCTCCTCGTTCGTAGCGAGGCACTCTGATCCAACTGAGCTACTGGAGCATTTAATGGTTGCCTCACCAGGGCTTGAACCTGGAACAATGGCTCCAAAAACCATTGTGTTAACCATTACACCATGAGGCATTGTTGGCTGGGATGGAGAGTTACGATATCTCGACCTGGTGATTAACAGTCACCTGCTCTGCCTCTGAGCTACATCCCATTATTTCTTGTGGCTCCGCTGGGGCTCGAACCCAGGACCTTCAAATTAAAAGTCTGAAGCTCTACCTACTGAGCTACGGAGTCATCATTGCAGGGTATATCGGATTCGAACCGACCTGTTATTCCTGAGTGACAGTCAGGTGTCCACACCAAGCAGACCCATACCCTATGTTGAGCTTCAAGACGGGCTCGGACCGACGACCTGCTCTTTACAAGAGAACTGCTCTACCAACTGAGCTATTGAAGCATTTGGGGAGAATGATGGGACTCGAACCCATGACCTCCAGATCCACATTCTGGCGCCCTACCAACTGAGCTACAAACTCCATGTTCTTTTGCAGGAGCAGAAGGCTTCGAACCCCCGACCTTCGGTTTTGGAGACCGACGTTCTGCCAGCTGAACTATACTCCCATCTCGTTGTACTCTCGGCAGGACTTGCACCTGCAACCCGCTGTGTATAAGACAGACGCGCTAACTGTTGCGCCACGAGAGCATTCATCTCATTATTGTGGAACCTCGTGGAGTCGAACCACGTTCTACGGATTTTCAGTCCGTCGCATACACCAAGTCTGCCAAAGCTCCATTTGCTTGAGGAGGTTAAGGGATTTGAACCCCTGAGGCGTTTTACCGCCTTCCGGTTTTCAAGACCGGCGCAATCAACCAAACTCTGCCAAACCTCCATTTGACTTGTGCAAGAGGTAGGACTCGAACCTACTCAGCCTTGGGGCAACAGATTTACAGTCTGCCACGACTCTCCAACTTCGCCGCTTTCCCGATTTTTTTGCGGAAGCAGAAGGATTTGAACCTTCGGAACCCTTGAGGGGCTCGGCACGTTAGCAGTGTGCTGGTTTCGACCACTCACCCATACTTCCTTTCGTTTGACGCTGCAAAGGAAACATGGCCGACCGCAGTCTTTTTTCGTTCCCAAAAAAAAACTTCATTTTTTCTTCAAAAAACATCAGTTTTTCTCAAAAAGGATAAGGAAAATGCCTCTTTTCAGCTCTTGACACCTGCGCAGTCTTGGCCGCAACCGCTTGCAGGAAGAATATGCCATGTTGCCCCTGAAAAACAAGCCAAACATACTTTCACTTGTTCACCGTCGCCTCCCTTGCCTTTCCGCTGCAAAGTTAATGCGGCTTACCCACACGCAAGGCCGAGACGAGTTGCCTTCGGAAATTCTCCAGCCCCTGCGGGGTAGTAATTCCCGGGCAAGCCTTGCTTTAGTGTGCTCCAGCCGCACTTTGCAGGCATCGTAAAGGCGAAGCGAAAGCGACAACAAGTTCAAAATCGTATGTTTAACTTTTAATATTTTTCAGTTATGGACAACAATTTCAATTCTTTCAATCCTGTAAGCGGTGCTGACAGCGCCAGTATTCAAGAGCAGTTGGTAAAAGGCTCGCTCAGCTCATCCAATTTCAATATCGTTGATGAGCTTGAGGAGGTTGACCTCGATTTCCACAAGTACGATTACCGCAGCGGCCATCCTGCCGTGTTCTGCTGCACCTATCACAAGTACAATGAAGGCCGCCCGCTGGCTGGCATGTGGCTTGACTTGTACACCTTCAGCTGCTACGAGGATTTTGTGGCCGCCTGCCGATGGCTGCACCGTGATGAGCAGGATCCCGAGTTTGCCTACCTCGATTATGAGAATTACCCCGATGAGTGGTACAGTGAGAGCTGCCTCGATGAGGTCACCTTCGAGCGCATTCTCGAGTACGCTGACCTCGATGATGACGAGCAGGAGGCCTTCAGGGCGTTTCTGGATGTCACGAGCGACAGCGATGCGGATTTCTCGGATTTCCGCGAGCGTTACTGCGGCCGATGGGACAGCGAGGAGGAGTTCGCCCAGCACCTCGCCGATGAGCTTTGCATGTTCGACAATGTTCCCGAGAGCATCACCCGCTTTTTTGACTTCAAGGCCTTCGCCCGTGAGCTGTTCATGTCTGACTATGACATGGGCGATGGCGGTCACGTGTTCCGCACCTGCTGAGCCGCAGCGCACCCACCGAGAAGGAGTCACCGCAAGGTGGCTCCTTCTTTGCCCATGCGGAACGAGACCAATCATTAAGCATACATTCACAGAAACGACCACCGCTTCACTAATGGTCATTCTGCTTGCAATTGAATCGCGATCATCGCAGGATAGTCTTTGCTATATTCATGAGAATAGTCCCTTATCACAAGGCGCAACGTCAAGCCACGGCTGGCGATGCGCCTTGATTTAATGTTCAATTTCATGACGTGATTGACACGGGGGTTACATTCGCTAAGGTCACGGGGTTGCATTCGGCTGCTTCACGCTCCGCACTTCAACCAGCCGGCTGCGCTGGCTGGATTGAGCTGCTCCGCTACAGCCTCATGCCGCTGGACGACTTCGCCCGACGGAGATCACCCTGTTCCCACCGCTCATCGATGGCGCTGCCGCCGTTACCGCCGTGTCGGGATCACTCCGTTACCGAGAGTGCCTTATCGGGCTGTCTGTCCGCATCGAGACCTCACACGCTCGGCTCGTTTCGTCGCTGACGCATCAGGTCTCGCTACGCTAGATTTGATGCACGCTCCTCAATCAAGCCCAGCGTTCTCGCTACGCTCGGAGGTATCGATGCTGCCAGCCCCATGGCACACTCGTCCACTACGTCCATCTTGGCACGTCGGCTAAGGCTCCAAGGGGCAAGCCCCATACCGATAGCAAACCTCGCTTCGCTCGGTCGCCGTCGGTGCAGCCTGCGGCAGGGCCATCGAACCCAAGGTCAAGCCTTCGGCCATTAGGTGAATCTTTTCATCGCCTGCGGCGATTGGCCCACCCGCGAACCCCGCTGGCGATGGGCCGTTCCGCTCCGTCTGCGTCCGCTCCGAATGACTGACTTATCGGCTGGAGAGTGCCTGGTCAGGCTCCCTGTCCGCACCGAGACCCCACACACCCGGCTGCTGCGGTCATAGACGTTCCGCACTGCGCTTCGCTGCATCATCGACAGTGCAACACCTGCGGTTCAAGGCGGTCTGCTGACGGCGGGTGCGGGTACGCACCCGGCTCGCTGCACTGGTATCGGGCTCGTCCTTCGTCCTCAACCCGATCCTGACGTTACGCAAGCCCGATGCTCAATCGGAGATTGCCCCGCAACACCGGCATCCCGCCTGGCACTCACGATGACTCCATTCATCTTGTGCCTCCACTTCATTCCCTCAGCGCCCCGCTGTTTTCGCTACGCTCAGGGGTATCGGTGCTGTGAGCCTAGGGCACACTCCAGCCTCTGTCGCCATTCTGCGCTCTCTTGCCTGCGCTTCACCGCCCGTCGCCATCGCCAGAACACAACATCAAGCCTGGAACAAGTTCAAGGCACGATGTTGTCGCATATAAAGCATCGGTATTGACGAGCATAAGCGCAACCGATACTGCGTGTCGGATGCGCTCACGCACGTCATCATCATCACCGCACAATGCCAAAATCGCCCTGCATATAGCGCTTTTTTGAAAGTGAGTTTGCAACACGTTTCGCAGGGCAGTCGGGGGCTCCCAAGAGGGAAAGAATGGAAAAATTTCCCTTTTTCAACCCTTTAATTGTCTGATTATCAGCCAAAGTCACCTCTCGAGGTGCGGAAAATTTTCACTTTTAAGAAATGCTCGTCCGAAATTCTATATACTAACTTGCTGATATAGGTGTTTTTACGACACTCAAAAAATCATGAGTCAAATGTTAAAATTTCGGCTCATTTTTCTCACACGCTATCAGAGAAGCACGAAAGGTCACCTGTTTTGCCTTTGCATCAGAAACCAGCCAGAAGAACAGACCTCCATTTGATATCACCAATCGTTAGTTCAATCTCACAGCATATCAAAATGGCGGTTTTCCATAGCAGCAGGGGCATATGTGCCATCGAAACCGATACTTCGTGTCGGTTCATCGTCACACATGAGCGATTTTACCGCTCAATGGCTGGAACATCGCTCTGCATATAGCGCTTTTATGGCCGATGGATTTTGGGCACGCTCCGCAGGGCGGTAGGGGGATCCCGAGAGGGAAATAAAGGGAAAATTTCCCTTTAAAACCTTTTAGATGACTGGATATCAGCTATTAGCAGATTTCAAAATAGGAATTTTGGTGATTTTTCTAAAAACTTGCTTGTAACTCCTTCTGCTAACTTGCTGATATAGATGTTTTTGAGAACTCCAAATTTCTGCACCTTTCTGCAACATCTTGCCCAACAAATAAAGGCATCTTAGAGTCATAGCGGAGCCTCTATGGATGAGTCGAAACCGATACTTCGTGTCGAATTTGCTTACGCACGTCGGCCTCTGTACCGCCCATCCTCCTGCATATAGCGCTTTGATGAAGACACGATTTCGGAAACGCTCCGTAGGGCGGATGGGGGATACCAAGAGAGAGACCGGGACTACCGTCCCGTAACCCTGTAAATAGCTGATTATCAGCCAAAATTTTCTTTGAATGCTTGACAGCTCGAAAAAAAACGAAAAAATCGTCCGAAATCTTACAAGTTAACTCGTTGATATAAGTATTTTTACGCCTCCTCTAAAAAAGGCGTTTTTGGGCACTTCTCCGCCTTGGCTGGTTCTCTCTGCTATTTCGAAGATATTGCATTTGTGATGTTGTAACAGCCGCCTGCAAAATATACCGCCGCGATAGCTGCTGCTTCGGAGCGGCAGCGGTCGCATTGATAACATCGTTCGCTTGTAGTGCTCCAACACTTATCATAATTCCAGGAATGGTATGGACAAAACCAATCGATCGTTCGGATTTGTCCACGCATGTGAGCTCGATTACCGTACATTCGGCCTGCATATAGCGCTTTTTCACCAAGTGATTTTCAGAAGCGCTCCGCAGGGCAGTAGGGGGATCCTGAGAGGGAAACAAAGGGAAAAATTTCCCTTTTTAACCCTTTAATGATTGATAATCAAGTATTTGATTATTTCAATCCTTTACAAATCGTAATTTCGCGAAATTTTGAAAATGTCTCCGTTTGAACGTCCAGAAAATTACACCTTAATTATTAGGGAAGAAGAGAGCAGGGGAGTGTTGAATTCTTGTCCGCCAAAGCGTGTTATGCCTTTCTAGTATCTCGGTGGCATCTGTCGGGGAGCAGCTCTCTGAAGACTTTGCCATTCCATTATCATGACATTGTTGTCATTGCTTTTTATCGTTTTGTTTTTATGACAACAGTATGACAACGGATTGGATTTTGGTTAAAATAAAAACTGCTTAATTCGCTGTTTTATAGCCAATTAAGCAATTATAGGTTGTGGAGCATAGCGGACTCGAACCGCTTACCTCAACACTGCCAGTGTTGCGCTCTACCAGATGAGCTAATGCCCCGAATTGCGGTTGCAAAGGTAATGCCATTTTTTGAACTGACAAATTTTTGGGCTTGTTTTTTGCAAAAAAATATTTGAGATGCCCATTTCTGGGGGACTTATGATCAAAAATGGGATATCAGTGACGTGAAAATTGGAAAAAAAACAACATTTCTCTTTCAAAAAGCAAAATAATTGGGTCAATTTGGCCATAAATGCAAAAATAGTTGTACTTTTGCAACAAAAATTGGACAACTATGCCTTCGATGGAACTGAACGAACAATTGCAAAACCTGTCCCGCAAGTTTGAGATCTTGCGCCAGAGGTTTGTTGCGCTCCAGAACGAGAACAAGGAGTTGAAAAGGTCTGTCGAGCGTCAAGAATTGGAGGTTGCAAAACTGGAAAAAGAATTAAGCCAGATGCGCATCGACAATGAATTCTTGAAAGTGGCTCATTCGGTTCCGCGTGACCCCGAAGCGGTATCACGCTACAAGAAACAGGTTGCCAAGATGGTGCGGGATATTGACCGGTGCATCAAACAATTGAACGCTTGACACGAGACTCTCTACCGTTATGGCCGACAATAATAAAGAAAAAATATGGATTCAACTCGCTGATGCGGCAAATCCGATTGCCTTGAGTATCAATCAAGGGGAGGAAGAAAGCTACCGCAAAGCCGAGGAACTTGTCAACACGTTGTGGCGTAAGTGGATGAACCGTTTCAACGGGAAGTCTGAAGACGTGCTTGCCAGGGTTGCATTCCAGTTTGCACGCCTCTACCTTGAGGCGTACGGTGAAAACCGTCAGGTCAATGAATTCCTTACTGATTTAGACAAGCAATTAGATGCCCTTATCGGCGTCGAAGAGTGATTTTCACGCTTCAGGGACACATGTCCCGCAATACTGCTGATAATTGCACGTTCATCAGGCATCAAGCGATGCCGGCAACGTTGCAAAAAGCGTGGAATATAATATATTAGTTGTAGAAATTAGGTTCCTGCACCACTTTAAGAACAATAGCAAATTTAGCTGATTTTAAGCGATTTGCATTGTTTTGACAAGTGGCGCGTTTTGTTTAATATTTTATATTAAGTAATGAATAATATAGTTGTAATTCTTATTGTAGCCATCCTGGCGATGGCAATTGGATGTGTCATTGCATTGTATTTCTCTCGCAGGAATGCAAAGTCACAAGCCAACGAAATCATTGAAAAGGCCCGCCTTGAAGCCGAAGTGCTCAAGAACAACGAGGTGATGAAGGGCAAGGAGGCCGGAATGTCGATTAAAAGCGCTGCCGAAAAAGAAGCCAATGCACGCTTGTCAAAGGTTCAGACCAGCGAGGCCAAGCTGAAACAGCGCGAGATGTCACTCAACCAGCAGCAGGGCGAACTCAAGCGCCGCAGCAACGAGGTGGACAACTTGAAAGTTAACGTGGAAAATCAGATGGCCCTGCTCGATCAACGCAAGAGCGAGGTTGACAAGATGGAAAAGAGCGTGCGCGACACGTTGGAGCACGTGAGCGGCTTGTCGGCCGAGGAGGCAAAGGAAAAGCTCATCGAGTCACTCAAAGACGAGGCCAAGACCAACGCTGCCAGCTATATCAACGATATCATGGATGATGCCAAGATGACGGCCAACAAGGAGGCCAAGCGCATCATTATTGAGACCATTCAGCGTGTGGCTACCGAGACCGCCGTTGAGAATGCCGTGACCGTATTCCATATCGACAATGACGAAATCAAGGGCCGCATCATCGGTCGTGAGGGTCGCAACATCCGCGCCCTGGAGGCTGCCACCGGCGTCGAGATCGTCGTGGACGACACCCCCGAGGCTATCGTCCTTTCAGGCTTTGACCCTGTTCGCCGCGAGATTGCACGACTGGCTCTGCATCAGCTCGTCAGTGACGGCCGCATCCATCCTGCCCGCATCGAGGAAGTGGTTACCAAGGTTCGTCGTCAAGTCGAGGAGGAAGTTATCGAGACTGGTAAACGCACAGCCATCGACATGGGTATCCACGGCTTGCACCCCGAACTCATCCGCCTTATCGGCAAGATGAAATATCGTTCAAGCTACGGCCAAAACCTGCTGCAGCACTCGCGCGAGACCGCTAACCTGTGTGCCATCATGGCCAGTGAGCTGGGCTTGAATCCCAAGAAGGCCCGCCGTGCAGGTCTATTGCATGACATCGGCAAGGTGCCCGATGATGAGCCCGAACTGCCGCATGCTCAGTTAGGTATGAAGTTGGCCGAGAAGTATAAGGAGAAAGCCGACATCTGCAATGCCATCGGAGCCCACCACGACGAGGAGGAGGCAACGAGTCTGTATGCTCCCATCGTGCAAGTGTGTGACGCCATCAGCGGCGCACGCCCCGGTGCACGTCGCGAGATCGTAGAGGCCTACATCAAGCGTCTCAATGACCTCGAGCACTTGGCGTTGTCCTATCCTGGCGTCGTGAAGACCTATGCCATCCAGGCTGGTCGCGAGCTGCGCGTGATCGTTGGTGCCGACAAGATTTCCGATGAGGAGACCGAGAAACTGTCGAACGAGATCGCTCAGAAGATTCAGGACGAGATGACTTATCCCGGACAGGTGCGTATCACCGTCATTCGCGAAACACGCGCTGTCAGCTACGCCAAATAAATAGTTGCGTACCACAATGGACGAGAATAACATCATTCCTGGCGAAGTGAATGAGACTGCTGCACCGGTAGTGAAATGCGATGCAGGGGCTTGCAGCGGTGGGTGCTGTGACAGCAACGTGGGACGTTGCAACCTCATCAGCACCAACTGGCTTGACGATGTGCCTGACAATGATTTTGAGATTGTCGAGGTGCTCTTCAAGAACACCCGTCGCGGCTTTTACCGCAACAGCACGCACATTCCGCTGAAGCAGGGTGACTGGGTGGCCGTAGAAGCCAACCCGGGACATGATATCGGTCGCGTGGGACTGACGGGCCGTCTGGTCAAGAGCCAGATGAAACGCGTGAACCTGCGCAAGGACACCGAATTCCTGAGGGTGTTCCGCAAGGCGAAGCCGGCCGATATGGAGCGTTACGAACAGGCCAAAGCCCGTGAAGAGGGCACGATGATACGTTCGCGTAAAATCGCTGTGGATCTGGGTCTTAAGATGAAAATCGGTGACGTGGAGTACCAGGGCGACGGCAACAAGGCGATTTTCTATTATATCGCCGATGAGCGCGTGGACTTCCGCCAGCTCATCAAAGTGCTGGCCGACGTCTTCAGGATCCGTGTCGAGATGAAACAGATCGGCGCACGACAGGAAGCCGGTCGCATCGGTGGTATCGGCCCGTGTGGCAGGCCCCTGTGCTGTGCAACCTGGATGTCGAGTTTTGTTTCGGTCGCAACAAGCGCTGCACGTTTTCAGGACATCTCGCTCAATCCTCAGAACCTGGCTGGCCAGTGCGCCAAGCTCAAGTGCTGCATCAACTTTGAGGTGAACACCTATGTGGAAGCGGTTCGCCAGTTACCGGCCAAGGATGTGCACCTTGAAACCAAGGACGCCACCTATTATTACTTCAAGGCCGATGCACTGAAACGTGAAATCACCTATTCCACTGAGCGCAATGCTCCCGTCAACACGGTGACGCTGACCGCTGCTCAAGCCTTTGAGATCATCGCCTTGAACAAGAACGGCGTGAAACCCGATGCCCTGAAACCCGAGGACAACGGCAACAAGGCAAGTTCACCCTTTGGTGACTTGTTGAATCAGGATGCCATCAACCGCTTTGACAAAAAGAAGAAGAAAAAGAAGAAAAAATCAAACAAGGCGCCTGATGGTAATGCCACGAACAAAGACGATGCGGCTAACGGTAAAGGCGAGAGACCGCAGCCGGCTTCCGACAACGGAAACGAAAACGGTGATACTGCAAAAGAACGGCAGGATCGCAAGCATCGTCAGCCCAAGCCCAAACGCCCTCAGCAAGAGGGTGGGGGGCCGACTGGTAACGAGCGGCAGCATCATGATTCAAAATCTCAACGTCAGCGCCGTCAAGGCAAGACGTTCAGGCCTCGTGAAACCAAGAATACCGATGTGGCTCAAAACGGCAATTCGCAAGGCAACAAGAACGGCGGCAACGATTAAGCGCAATCGCGCCAATCTTGAACGCATTACGGTGACAACGACAGTGCTTGTTGTCGCCGTCGTGCTCATTATGGCAAGTTGCCAACGCAAACCGGTGATGGCTCATGCGCACTTCATGCACTTGCCTGCTCAAGGGTGGCAACGGGCCTGTCCATTAACATTCACTCCCGAGTATGACGACTCGGCCGCGACCTATAACCTGGTACTTGCCATCCGCCATAACAACAGCTATCGCTATCGCAATCTGTCCCTTGCCGTGGACATCATTGCGGTTGACTCGGTTGTGGACAGGAAGATGGTGAATATGCAATTGGCCGACGAGTACGGCAATTGGGTTGGAGGCGGATTCGGGACACTCTATCAGGACACGGTTTTGCTCTCTGGAGTGATTGACCCGAGTGAAGCGAGGACAGTGGTCGTGTGGCAAGCAATGCGTGAATGTGACACCTTGGCAGGAATAACTGATATCGGGCTGATTGTCAAACCCATATGACATGCGATCAAATCAAAGGCCAAAAAACATTTTGTTAATTCGTTAAATATGCCTAATTTTGTGTCGTTAAAACTGTTATCATGAAGATAGATAAAGCCGAAGCCCGTCAGACGGGCATACAACTGCTCAAGTACGGAGTGATTGGCGTGTTGAACACGCTCATCACGCTGGTGGTCTTCTATCTGCTTAACACCAAAATGGGCCTGTCCTATGGTATCTCCAATGTCGTGGGATACATCTTCGGTGTCATTAACAGTTTCTTGTGGAACCGCAATTGGGTATTCAAGACCAAGAACAACTTCAGTCGTGAGTTGTTGCTGTTTGTTTGCGGCTTCCTCATCTGCCTGGCATTGCAGTTGTGCGTAAGCTGGATTCTGCTCGAGGGCCTCGGCTGGAAGAATCTTCCTGACAACATCATCCCGTTCTTCCCGATGGAGAAGGCCGGACAGAATATCGTGATGATCACCGCCATGGTGGTTTACACGCTCGCCAACTACGCTTACAACCGCTTCGTCACTTTCCGCGTCGACCCCAACGGCACACCGGGCAAGTGACCGAGTGCTATTCCAGCTACAAAATTATAGGTTTCCCTCCTTGCCGGTAAAGTGGTCAAGGAGGTGTGGTTTGTGTCATGAAGCAAACTTAGATTCATAAATCATCGAAGTGTCGAAAAAAAGTGCTAACTTTGCACTCCAAACAGAAAAACAACAGGATACATCAACGAATGAAGACAATACGCAACTTCTGTATCGTGGCGCATATTGACCACGGCAAGAGCACGCTCGCCGACCGTTTGCTCGAGTACACCAACACGGTAGCTGGCAAAGACATGCAGGCTCAGGTGCTCGACGACATGGACCTGGAGCGAGAGCGTGGCATCACAATCAAGAGTCATGCCATCCAGATGGACTATATGAAAGATGGTGAGAAATACACGCTTAACCTGATTGACACTCCGGGACACGTGGACTTCTCTTATGAGGTTTCGCGTTCGATTGCCGCCTGCGAGGGCGCATTGCTTGTTGTGGATGCGACACAGGGTGTACAGGCTCAGACTATCTCCAACTTGTATATGGCGATTGACAATGGCCTGGAAATCATTCCCGTGATCAATAAGATTGACATGGACAGTGCTCACCCCGATGAGGTGGAAGACGAAATTGTTGAGTTGCTGGGGTGCGATCCAAGTGACATCATTCGCTGCAGTGCCCGCACTGGTGAAGGTGTTCCGGCCATTCTTGATGCTATCGTTGACCGTATTCCTGCTCCTGAGGGCGACCCCGATGCTCCGTTACAGGCCTTGATTTTTGACTCGGTGTTCAACTCTTTCAGGGGAATTATCGTTTATTTCAAGATTCTGAACGGCTCTATCGCCAAGGGGGATTTCGTGAAGTTCGTCAACACAGAGAAGGAGTACAACATAGATGAACTGGGTGTACTTAAACTGCGTCAACAACCTTGCGACCGTCTCTCGACCGGCAACGTGGGATATATCATTTCGGGCATCAAGAACTCGACCGAGGTTCGTGTGGGCGATACCATCACCCACGTCCAGCGACCCTGTGACAAAGCCATCGAAGGCTTCCAGGAAGTGAAACCGATGGTCTTTGCCGGCGTTTATCCCATTGAGCCCGAGGATTTTGAGAACCTGCGAGCCTCGCTTGAAAAGCTGCAACTCAATGATGCTGCATTGACGTTCACACCCGAATCGTCGGTGGCACTGGGTTTTGGTTTCCGCTGCGGTTTCTTGGGCCTGTTGCACATGGAGATTGTACAGGAACGCCTGAGTCGCGAGTTCAACATGGAGGTCATCACGACGGTGCCCAACGTTTCCTATAAAGTGTATGACAAGAAAGGCGGCATGACCGAAGTCCACAATCCTGCGGGATTGCCTGATATCGCGATCATTGAGAAGATTGAGGAGCCCTACATTCGCGCTTCAATCATCACTCAAAGCGAATTCATGGGCCCAATTATCACCCTGTGCCTTTCTAAACGAGGAGAACTCGCCAATCAGGAGTACATCTCGGGAAATCGCATGGAACTGACTTTTGATATCCCGTTGGGAGAAATTGTCATCGATTTCTACGACAAACTGAAGAGTATCAGCAAGGGATATGCCTCGTTTGACTACTTCATCAACGGCTATCGTGAATCCAAGTTGATTAAACTCGACATCCTGTTAAACGGACAACCCGTTGACGCCCTGAGCACACTGACCCACGTGGATAATGCCGTGACGCTAGGTCGCCGCATGTGTGAAAAACTCAAGGAGCTGATTCCCCGCCAGCAATATGACATCGCCATCCAGGCGGCAATCGGTGCTAAAATCATTGCCCGTGAGACTGTCAAGCAGGTGCGCAAGGACGTGACTGCCAAGTGTTACGGTGGTGACGTGAGCCGTAAGCGCAAGCTGCTGGAGAAACAGAAAGCCGGTAAAAAGCGCATGAAGCAAATCGGTACCGTTCAAGTGCCTCAGAAGGCATTCTTGGCAGTGCTGAAACTTGACTGATGCCTTCACCAGGAGTGGGGGAGAATAGCGATGGCCATTGACGATCTGCAAAATATTGATCTCAATAATCCTGAGTTCCAGGACGCTTGGGATTTGATTCAGCACACCCATCGCTCATTGTTCCTGACTGGAAAAGCCGGAACCGGCAAGAGCACGTTCCTGAAATTCATTCGTGACAACACCAAGAAGAAGACTGTAGTGCTTGCTCCCACAGGCATTGCAGCAGTCAACGTGGGCGGTCAGACAATGCACTCGTTCTTCAAGATCCCTTTCAAGCCCATGCTGCCCGATGATCCTGACTATGCCAATCCGGCGCGTATGCGCAAAATGCTGCGATATAGCAAGGAGAAGGTGAAACTCATTCAGCAGCTGGAACTCATCATCATTGATGAGATTTCCATGGTGCGGGCCGATATCATCGATTTTGTGGACAGGGTTTTACGGGTTTATTCAGGCAACATGCGTGAGCCCTTCGGCGGCAAACAGTTGCTGCTCGTGGGTGATATCTTCCAGCTGGAGCCTGTCGTGACTCATGACACGCGTGACATCCTCAGGCGATATTACAAGAACTTTTTCTTTTTCAATGCGCGAGCCTTTGAACTGATTAACCTGGTTTCCATAGAGTTGCGCAAGATTTACCGTCAGAGTGACAATGATTTCATCGCACTGCTGGATCGTGTGCGAATCAATCGGGCCACGGCTGCCGACATGGCCAGGTTGAATCAGCGTTGCGACCCTGATTTCCAAGAGGTTAAAGATGACTTTGCCATTACTCTTGCCACACGACGCGACACGGTTGACTCCATCAATGACGAGCACATGAAGGCATTGAAGACTCCTGAACATGTCTTCGAAGGCCAAATCGAGGGCGATTTTCCCGAGAACAGCCTCCCCACAGCCTACCACCTCGCACTTAAAGAGGGAGCGCAGGTCATTTTCATTCGCAACGACAAGGAGGGGCGCTGGTGCAACGGCACCATTGGAAAAATCACCCGCCTGTCCGATTACTCGGTAACTGTTGCTCTGGAAACCGGCGAAGAGATGCAGGTCGAACCGGAAGTCTGGGAAAATATGCTATATACCTATAACGAAAAAGAAAAAAAGGTAGAGGAAAAAGTCCTTGGGTCTTTCTCCCAGATTCCCATCAAACCAGCCTGGGCGCTAACTGTCCATCGCAGCCAGGGTCTGACTTTCAACCATGTAGTGATCGACTTTGCAGGAGGCGCATTCACTGGCGGACAGACTTATGTGGCGTTGTCACGCTGCACATCGTTGGAAGGCATCACGTTGCTCAAGCCGCTGAGCGAACGTGACATCATTGTCAATCTGGCCGTTGTGGATTTCAGCAGACAGTTTAACAACCGCCAACTTATCAATCAGGCGATGGAACAAGAGCGAGCCGACCAGCTCTATCGTCGTGCGGCGCATGCGTTTGACAATCAGGAGTTTGAAGATTGTGTCAAATATTATGCCGAGGCCATGAGTATTAAAGACACGCTTCAAAATGAAGCCGTCAAACGGTTGATTTCCAAGAAATTAAACTCTTTCAAGAAGAATATCCGGACCATCGAGCGCCTCAAGCAAGTGATTGAAAGTCAGAAGAAAACATTGCAAAGCCTGGCTCTGGAATATGCATCGATGGGCGATCAAGCGCTGGCGCTTGACGAGAGTGGGGTAGTGGGAGAGGGTAGCGCCCCACGCTACGGCAAGCATCATCTTGATGACGTCGCCATACGTTCGGCTTTGGCCAATTACAACAAAGCTTTGCGCATCATGCCCGAATGTGTTGAGGCGATGATCGGCAAGGCCCGACTGATGATCACAATGGATCAACCGGAAAGTGCTGAAACTGAGCTGCAAAAGGCCATTAGTATCGACAAGAACAACTACCTTGCTCACATGACTATGGCCGAATTGATGGAGCAGCAACACGATGTTCCAGAAGCCATCAAGTCATACAAAAGGGCAGCAAAAGCCGATAAGAAACAGCCTGCTCCACACGATCGACTGGCCGATATCTATGAGAGAGTAGGATTTGAAGACTTGGCCGATGAGGAGAAAGAGATTGCCGACCGCCTGCGCAAGGCCCTCTATAAATCCAAAACCAGAAAACGGAAAAAATAATGTGTTTTCATCAATCCATTTGTCTGGCCTGCAGCCAGGTGTCGAATCGATTGATGATCCACTTTGCCACTTCAGTGCCTTGAGCAGCCATTCTCTCTAGCGAAGAGTAGGCACGCTTAACTACCATGGGATCTTGGTCTGCTGCCAGATGGTCAAGATAGTAACTCATATAATAAGGTGTATACTCGGGATGGCCCTGAAAAGTGTACACATGATCTTCAATCCTACATGCTTCATAACGACAAAAATCACTTGTAGCCAGTGTAGTGGCCACAGCAGGCAGTTCAACAACCTGATCATGGTGATTATAAAGGAGTTGCAACTTCCCATTAGGGAAAAAGTCAAGCATGGATTGGTCGATGATAGTAGATTGGCGGATTCCAGTTCCCCAACCACCAGCATATTTCTCAACTTTTCCGCCTAGCGCCTGAGCAATCACTTGATGCCCGAAACAAACGCCGATGAGGAATACACGTTGAGAGACGGCATTGCGTACCCAATCTTTCAGGTGTTCAATCCAGGGCAGGGGATCATAAGCCGAATACATGCAGCCGGGTATCAAATACAACTCGTGGTGATTCAATGTCTCAGGCAATTCACCGTCCATCGCCATGTACACTCTGTAATGAACCTGAGCGATGTTATGGAAAAGTCTTTCAAACATTGAAACATAACTTGGTATATCATCCGGCAATCTTCCGGGGAATGTGTCACAAAGCAACACATTTATCGTCAGCTGTTGTGTCATAGTTTCCATATCTGCAAAATTACTGAGAATTATCAAATCCCGCCATGTGTTATCTCATTATTTTCAGTTCGGTGGGGGAATTGAATTCAATAGGGGCTTATATAACCAACATTGTATTTTACATAATATCAATATTTATTTTCTTAAGGCGATTTTGACTATAGAATCAAGTATTCAAGAAAATACCCAAAAAGAGGCCATTCAAGAACTGAAAATTCCAGACATGAATTGGAGATGAAAGAAATTATTGAATTCTCATCGAGTTAAGACTCAGAAAAAAAATGGCACGACATCAGATCCTATGGAAACAGAATCATCACAAACACAACTATAACTCCAAAGAAACGACTCAATTAATTCTCTCATTATAAAGACCGATTGATTACCAACAAATTTTATTCATTTCTTTATAGCGATGATTTAAGAACCGAAAACAGGTTGAGTTTCATCTAGCCATTATTAGATATGAAGAAGTTTCTCATGTAGGAACGAAATGAAAAGCAATTTAATTCAATAATGTAAATAATTAATTTACAATAGTATATAGTTAAAATATTAAATTAAAAATTTAATATTTTTCAAGATGAAAGTACAGTAATACTGATGAATTATCGTTTTATGGCTCACCTCTAGGTGGTACAATATATAATTATTAATTTTATTTATTTGATTATTAATATATTATATGTATATTTTTCAACTAAATATTTAATTTATTTTATATATAACATGCTCTGCCCTATTATCGTGCTTGATTAAAAAAAGCTATTTTTCTGTTATATAATAATGAGATTTTATTGTACTTTTGTGCAAATGCTTTTATTTCGTTACTGAAATGATAAAAACTCTACTCAAACAAGTCAAGCAATACAAAACAGCATCATTATTGGCGCCGCTTTTCATTATGCTAGAAGTAGTGCTTGACGTACTTATCCCCTATGTGACTGCCAAGCTCATTGATAATGGCATCAGTGCCGGTCACATGCCCAGTGTCTATAAATATGGACTGATTATGCTCGTCATGGCATTCCTGAGTATGATGGCCGCTATCATGGCTGGCCGTTATGCTTCTTACGCATCGTCGGGGTTTGCCTGTAACCTGCGCGACGCGATGTACAAAAACATTCAGCGCTTCGCATTTGGTGACATCGATAAATACAGCACTTCGGGCCTGGTAACACGAATGACTACCGATGTGACCAATCTGCAGAATGCCTACCAGCAGATCATCAGGACATCGGTGCGAGCACCTTTCAACCTGCTGTCAAGCATTGTGATGTGCTTCGTGATCAGCCCTGATCTGAGTCTCATTTTCATCATTGCCAGTGTTGTGCTCGGTGTGATTTTAGCACTGATTATCAGCAAAGTATCCAAGATGTTCGCACTGGTCTTCAAGCAGTACGACGTACTGAACAGCGTTGTCCAGGAGAATGTTTCTGGCATCAGAGTCGTAAAGGCCTTTGTGCGCGAGGATCACGAGAATGCCAAGTTCTGGAATGCTGCAAAACGCCTGTATGACCTCAACGTGAAAGCCGAGAGTTTGATGGCCCTGAACCGTCCCTTGATGAATATGGTGGTTTATGGCTGCATCATCGCACTCTCGTGGTTTGGCGCCCAATTCATTGTGGGCGGCACACTCACTACGGGACAGTTAACATCGCTGTTCACTTATGTGATGACCATCCTGATGTCGCTGATGATGCTGAGCATGATTTTTGTAACAATTACTCAAAGTCTTGCCAGCGGACAGCGTGTGGCACAGGTAATTAACGAGATACCTGATATTGTCAATCCTGACAACGCATTGACAGAGATCCCCGATGGTTCCATCGATTTCAATCACGTCTTTTTTGCTTATAAAGGTGGCAGCGGTGAGTATGCCCTCAACGACATCGACCTACACATTGCCAGTGGTGAATCCATTGGCATTATCGGCGGTACCGGTAGCGGCAAGTCATCACTTATCAATCTGGTGAGTCGTCTGTATGACGTTTCTAAGGGCGAAGTGCTCATCGGGGGCAACAACGTGGACACCTACGATCTTGAAACATTGCGCAATAATGTGGCTGTGGTCTTACAGAAAAACGTGCTTTTCACCGGCACGATCATCGAGAACCTGCGTTGGGGAGATGAGAGCGCTACGCTGGAGCAATGCCGACAGGCTTGTCGCGTTGCTTGCGCCGACGAGTTCATCATGGAAATGCCCGACGGTTATGACACGCGCATCGAACAGGGTGGCACCAATGTGTCGGGCGGCCAAAAACAACGACTGTGCATCGCTCGAGCGCTGTTGAAGAAACCCAAGGTCATGGTGCTGGACGACAGCACCAGTGCGTGCGACAATACGACCGACGCCCGCATCCGAGCCGCCTTGCGTGACAACTTGCCCGAGATGACCAAGATCATTATTGCTCAACGCATCAGCAGCATCAAGGATTGTGACCGCATCCTCGTGCTCGACGACGGCAAGATGGCAGGCTTTGACAGTCACGACAATTTGCTGAAAACCTGCAAGATATATCAGGAAATCTGTGCTATCCAAGAGGAAGCAGGTGGAGATTTTGACAAACCCCAAGACAACAGAAAGGAGGCCCAATCATGAGAATGCCAGGAGGACCCAACAACCGTCACGTCATTGTAGACACGACTGGAGTGAACAAGCGCAGCACCTTGTGGAGGCTTTTCAAGATTGTGATGAAGAACTACAAGTTCTCGTTTCTTGCCGTCGCTGTGTGTATCGTTGTCACAGCCTGCACTACCCTAGCCTCTACCCTATTCACACGAACCCTCATCGACGACTATATCACGCCGATGATTGGTCAGGCGCATCCCGACTATGGCCCGCTGGCCGAGACGTTGTTCAAACTGGGCATTGTGCTTGCTTTCGGCGCCCTTTGCTCCTATCTGCACAGCCGCCTGATGATCAACGTCACTCAAGGCACCATGCTGAAACTGCGCAAGGGCATGTTCGAGCACATGCAGACGCTGCCCATCAAGTACTTTGACACCCATGCCCATGGCAACGTGATGTCGGCCTACACCAACGATGTGGACACGCTGCGACAGATGATATCCAACAGCCTGCCGCAAGCATTCAATTCGCTCATCACCCTGGGCATCACCTTTGCCAGCATGATTGTCATGAGTGTTCCAATGACCATCCTGTCGATTGTCATGGCGCTGATCATGGCCTGGTCCACTACCTATCTCGGTAAGCGGTCACGCAAGCATTTCCGCGTTCAGCAGCAGAAGCTGGCCGAAGTCAACGGCTTCATCGAGGAGATGATGACGGGACAAAAGGTCATTAAAGTCTTCTGTCACGAGAAGAAGGCCATCGAACAGTTTGAGGTGATCAACGAGGAATTGCGCAGCAACACCTATGATGCGAACCGCATCAGCAATATTGTCATGCCGGTCAACGGCAACCTCGGCCACTTGAGCTATGTGCTCATGGGCGTGCTGGGTGCCTCACTCATCATCGGTGGGTACAGCGGCATGACACTGGGTACACTAGTGGCGTTCCTCACATTGAACAAGAGCTTTGCCCGTCCTATTGCCAGCATCAGCCAGGAAATCAACAGTGTGCTGAACGCCTCGGTGGGTGCTGACCGCATCTTCAAGCTCATGGACGAGACATCCGAGCCCGATGCAGGCAAGGTGCAGCTGGTTAATGCCAAACGTGGTGACGATGGCTTGTTGCACCCCTATTATAAGCACACAGGCATCTGGGCTTGGAAAATCCCTCTTGAGGATGGCAAGCTGCGATATGTCAAAGTGGCAGGTGGTGTCAAGTTCAATGACGTTGATTTCGGTTATAACGAGGAAAAACAGGTGCTTTTTGACATCGACATCAATGCGATGCCCAACCAAAAAATAGCCTTTGTTGGTGGCACTGGAGCTGGCAAAACCACGATTACCAACCTTATCAACCGTTTCTATGACATCCAGGACGGCAAGGTGCTGCTCGACAACATCAGCATCAACGACATCAGCAAGAAAGACCTGCGTCACGGCCTGGGCATGGTACTGCAAGAGACCCATCTGTTTACGGGGACAGTGATGGACAACATCCGTTACGGACGGCTCGAAGCCACTGACCAAGAGTGCATTGAGGCCGCTAAACTGGTCAATGCCGACAGCTTTATCCGTCGCTTGAGTGATGGCTACCAGACCATCCTCAATGCCGATGGCGGCAATCTGAGTCAAGGTGAGCGCCAGCTGCTGGCTATTGCTCGAGCAGCAGTGGCCGATCCGCCCATCCTCATCCTCGACGAGGCGACCAGCAGTATCGACACCCGCACCGAGACGCTCGTACAACGTGGAATGGACTCCCTGATGAAGGGACGCACAACCTTTGTCATCGCCCACCGACTGTCAACGGTGCGCAACAGTGATTGCATCATCGTTCTTGAAAAGGGCCGTATCATCGAGCGCGGTACCCATGACGAGCTTCTCGCCCAACACGGCAAGTACTACCAGCTGTACACTGGCGGCGAAATCGCGTAATATCAATTGTTTGCGTTCAAATAGAGCGTGTAAATAAGTTCTCAGGTCGCATACCTCATTTGGGGTATGCGATAAAGGGCTTGCGCCTTGTCAGCATTGACGGATTGGGATGACAAGCATGACGTGGCAGTTGGCGCATTATTGCAGTATGGCAGTTGTGAATTGACTTCTCCATAATTATGTTCATAATGTAAAAATCAGCATTAATTAACTATATTTCAGCGAGTTGAATCAATCTTTCAGTAATTTTCAGTTTGATATCAATCACCACAAAAACACTTCTTTTTTCTAAAATGGCAAATAATGTACCAAAAAACAATTATCTTTGCCATTAGAATGTTGAGACAACAAATGCCGAGCATTACATTGGCGCTTGCGGCAATGGCCGTGAGCCTTGTTTTGTTGTGCAATTGCAGCGGCCGTAAGGAGATGAGCAATCAAGTGATTGTGCAAAACGAGCTATTCACCCTCACCGGTGATAGCATCATCGAAGACTCAATCTACGCTTGCGCCAAATCTGACCACATCGAGACCAATGTCAGCTTGGAGCGTCTTGACAGCCTCTATCGTCAAGTAGACAGTTCAAGGGTTCGATTTGTTCATGGCAAACAGTGGCGCAAGCGCAAGAACCGCCCGGTGATGATGCCCGAATACAAAAGCAATCAGCCCTTGATCGATGCGCTGTATGACATGTCGGTTGACCACATTGCCGATGCTGTTGACAAGTCGGGACGTTTTGCGCCTACCCAAAACAACTACAGCCGCCTTTATTGCTCGATTTTCCTCTCTTTAGCTGCCCTCAAGCCTCACCAGTCGATGGCTACGCTGCGCTCAATCGTGGATCGTGACAGCATCATCATGCAGCGCGAAGGTCAATGGCCCGTGGTGAGTGACCATATCGGTTGGGCAACTGCGGCTTGGGAGGTCTATAAAACGACAGGAGACCGCGACTGGCTGGCCTATAGCTGCCATGTGATCGAAAAAACGCTCAGCATCAACAGCCAAGTGTTGTTTGACCAGGAGACCGGCTTGGTTCACGGTGCCGGCTATACCTCGTCAAGGCCCCTCGGCATTCGCCGCATGACCTGGATGGGCTATAATGACCTGTTTGCCTGCATGTCACTGGGCAACAACATTTTGACCGCACATGCTTATGCCATTCTTGCCGACATGTATGACGAATTAGGCATTGAGAACGATTACGAGAGCGACGCCCAGCACTTCAAGGATGCCATCAACCAGCACCTGTGGAACGAGGACAGGGGCTTTTACAGTTCTTTCCTCTACGGTATGGCCTACCCCAAGCAGTCCCCGCTCACCGACAACACATCTCAAGCCATGTGCGTATTGTGGGGCATTGCTGATGACAACCGTGCCGAGTTCCTTGTATCCAACACTCCAGTGTCAAACCTCGGTGTCAACATCTCCTACCCTACTGCCAATCCCATTGAGCCTTATTTATCCCATTCGTCGTGGGCAACTACGCAAGCGTTATGGAACCTGGCTGCAGCTTATGTGGGAAATGAGAATGCCCTCAGGCGTGGTCTTGGAGCGCTTTATCGTGCTCAGGCGCTGTACCAGTCGCGCGGCATCCACATGAAAGACGTGTCAACCGACAATCTGGGCACCAGCGCTTCAGACGCTGCCATGGTGCTGCGTGTGCTCATCGGAATGAACTTCAAGGCCGAGGGCATTGAATTCGCACCATTGGTTCCTGAGTGCATGCCAGGGAAAAAGACGTTCAAGGGCTTGAATTACCGCAAGGCTATTCTCGATGTGACCATTCATGGTACAGGTAACGATATCGCCTCGATCACCGATAACGACAAACCCCTGGAGAGCGCCTTCCTGCCTAATGATATTGAGGGAAACCATCACATCGTCATCACGCTCAAGCAGGGTAACCGCCCCTCACAACATGTAACCATCCATCACAATGAGATTATCCTTCCTCCCACCCCGTCGGTCACTTGGAGCAACGACAGTGGCCATATCGTGGATTATGTTCCGGGCACGCCGTATCTGCTCTCGATCAATGGAAAGTTGAACGAATTGACCGACTCGGTGTTCGCTTTGCCTGAAAAAGATGGGTTCACCGTCTATTCGGTCGAAATCGCCGGCAGATATGTGAATGGATTCATGTCCAAGCCTTTGCTGCATTTAGGCTTGACCCCGCAGGTCGCCTTCTTCCCTGAAACCGTCGATGGGAAAACTGTCATCAACGTGAGCGTTGCCGAGGGCGGCGATTACCTAATTGACGTGGGTTACCACCCGACAGGATCGCTTGATGTTCGTCGTTTGAGCGTCAACAATCATCCCATGGGAACGCTGGTCATGGCCAGTAACATCAATCTTGATCACAATGGACTGGCTTACAGCAACATGGTGAGGGCTAAATTACTGAAAGGAAATAACACCATCGAATTCAAGCAGATCAGACTTCCCAAGTCCTTCACCCCATGCGAACCAGTACATGTGAGGGTTGTTAAGTACTGATATCCAACTGATACATCATGCAAAAAGAGTGTAATTTCTGAACTAAATATTTTTGATATGAAGATTAAGTTTATTCTGATGGTGGCAATGGCAGCCATCACATTAACCGGCCAAGCCGATGAGGGACGCTTGCTGCGTTTCCCCGGCACCAATGGCCATCAGGTGGCATTCAGCTATGCTGGTGACATCTATACTGTGCCCATTACCGGAGGCACAGCGCGTAAATTAACCTCACACAAGGGCTACGAGGCTTTTGCCCGTTTCTCGCCCGATGGGCAGACCATCGCATTCACAGGCCAATATGACGGCAACACCGAGGTCTATGTGATGCCTGCCGAGGGTGGCGAACCGCGCCGCATCACGTTCACGGCAACCAATCCGCGTGACGATTGGGGCGATCGCATGGGTCCCAATAACATTACCATGACTTGGACTCCTGACGGCAAGGGCGTGATCTACCGCAACCGCATCAGCGACAGCTTTGACGGCAAACTGTGGTGCGCCCCCATCGACGGTGGCATGTCACAGCAGCTGCCGTTACCCGAGGGTGGCTTCTGCTGCTACAATGCCAACGGTACCAAGTTGGCCTACAACCGTGTGTTCCGCGAATTCCGCACGTGGAAATACTACAAGGGCGGTATGGCCGACGACATCTGGATTTATGACACCCAGGCCAAGACGGTGACCAACATCACCGACAATATCGCCCAGGATATCGACCCTATGTGGATCGGAGACGAGATCTACTTCATGAGCGACCGCGACAACCGCATGAACATCTTCGTGTATAACACCCGCACAGGAGCAACCCAAAAGGTGACCGATTTCACCGAGTATGACGTGAAATTCGCCAACTGTGGCGGAGGCAAGATCGTGTTTGAGAACGGAGGCTACCTCTATGTGCTTGACCCCGCGACCAAGCGCAGCGAGAAAATCACCATCTATCTCAACAGCGAGAACAACTTTGCCCGTGAAGAGCAGCGCAAGGTCAAGGAGTTCTTGACCGATGGCAGCCTGGCCCCTGACGGCAGCCGCATCGTTGTCAGTGCCCGTGGCGAGGTGTTTGACGTTCCCGCCAAGCACGGCGTTACCCGCAACATCACCCACACCCCCGGCGTGCATGAGCGCAATGCTGCATGGAGCCCCGACGGCAAGAATATCGCTTATATCAGCGACCAGACCGGCGAGACCGAGATTTGGGTGCGCCCCGTGAACAGCGATAAGGCCAAGCAATTGACCTTCTACAACGACACCTACATCCGCGACTTTGTATGGAGCCCCGACGGCAGCCAGATTGTATATACCGACCGCAAGAATCGCATGGTGATGCTTGATGTCAACAGCAAGACTAACACCAAGCGTGTCCTGCTCACCGATGAACTTGGTGAAATCCCCGCCCCCAGCTTCTCGCCCGACGGTAAGTGGCTCACTTATTATCGCCAGGGGAACAACGAGTACAGCGTGGTTTACCTGTACAATATCGCCGAGGGCAAGGAATACCCTGTCACCGACCGCTGGTATGACAGCAACTCGCCCGTCTTCAGCAGCGACGGCAAGTATCTGATCTTTGCTTCGGCCCGCGACTTCAACCCCATCTACAGCAACATCGAGTGGAACTTTGCCTACCGTGAGATGGAAGGCATCTATCTCGTGATGCTGGCCAAGGACACCCCCTCGCCCTTCCTTCCCAAGGACGACCAGGTGAATGCCGGTGGCGACAAGCCCAAAGATGCCGCCCCCGACGCTGCCAAGGACAAGAAAGCCAAGGGCGGCAAGGGTAAACCTCAAGCCGATCCTAACGCAGTGCGCATCGACATCGATGGCATCGCCGACCGCATCGTGAAGCTGCCGCTGGGTGCTGGCAGCTATGGCGGCTTTGTCAGCGACGGTAACTATCTGTGGTATAGCGGTCGCGGTGGCGTGCGTGTGTTTGATTTCAAGGAGCAGAAAGATGAAGTCGTTGCCGAGCGCGCCTATATGATGCCGTCGGCCGACATGAAATCTGCTGCCTACCTCAAGGGCGAGGACCTTTACATCACGGCATTGTCTCCCCGCAAGGCTGACCTGAGCGAGGCTGTCAACCTCGACGACATGATTGCCACGGTCAACTACGACCAGGAGTGGAACCAGATCTTCAACGAGGCTTGGCGAGCTTATCGCGACGGCTTCTACCTCGAGAACATGCATGGTGTGGACTGGCAGGCGATGCATGACAAATATGCAGCCTTGCTGCCCTACGTCAAGAATCGTCTCGACCTCACCTACGTCATCGGCGGCATGATCGGTGAGTTGGCAGTAGGCCACGCCTATGTTGACGGTGGCGACCACATCGAGGCCGACCAGCATAACATCGGTATGCTGGGAGCCGAGTTGGAGCAGGTTGCCGGCGGTTATAAGATCAAGAAGATCCTGCGTGGTGCTCCCGATCGCGAGTCGTTGCGCTCACCGCTGCTGGAACCCGGCATGAACGTCCGCGAGGGTGATGTCATCACCGCTATCGACGGTGTGTCGGCTGCCGGTGTGAACAACATCTACACCCTCTTGCGCGACAAGGCCGGTGTCATGACCGAACTGACGCTTAACGATGGCCGCAAAGTCGTCGTCAAGCCCATTCAGGACGAGTATCCGCTTTATCACCATGAGTGGGTACAGCACAATATCGACTACGTGAGCGAAAAGACCGGTGGCCGCGTGGGCTATGTCTATATCCCTGACATGGGTCCCGAGGGCCTGCGTGAGTTCTCGCGCTACTTCTTTGCCCAGACCGACAAGGAGGCGCTCATCGTCGATGACCGTGGTAACGGAGGCGGCAACATCTCCCCGATGGTCATCGAGCGACTGCTGCGTCAGCCTTACCGCATGACCATGTATCGCGGCAGCAACTACAACGGCACGGTGCCCGAGCGCACGCTCTACGGTCCCAAGGTGCTGCTGGTCAACAAATACAGCGCCAGCGACGGCGACCTCTTCCCCTGGAGCTTCAAGGAGAACAAGCTCGGTCCCGTCATCGGCACTCGTTCATGGGGCGGCATCGTGGGCATCAGCGGTTCCCTGCCCTATATGGACGGAACCGACATCCGCGTGCCTTTCTTCACCAACTACGATACCCGCGGCAACTGGATCGTAGAGAATCACGGCGTGGATCCTGACATCATCATCGACAACGACCCTGTGATGGAATTCAATGGCATCGACCAGCAGCTCGACAAGGCCATCGAGGTGATCCTTGAGCAACTCAAGGGCCGCAAGCCCATGCCCAAGACTCCTGCGCCCCGCACCCTCAAAGACCTGGGCGTAGAATAATCCGTCTGGCATCTAAAACATTAAGCCTTGGAGACGAATGCGTTTCCAAGGCTTAATTATTGTGTCTTTATGGAAAGAATAGCTACCTTTGCAAAAAATGATTAAATCTTATGGCGATGAGAACAACGTTAATTGGAGTGATTTTACTGTCACTGGGACTATTGGTCGGTTGCAATTCAGGTAATAGCAACAAGAGTACATCTGATAAGCCCTTTATATTTAATAATGCCCCGGCAGATTCATTGGCTAAAAAACATCTTGAGGCACTTGTCCTGGATAGCGCCGATAGGCATTGTGTTGATAAAGTCAATGAGTTTGCTTTCTCTTTATTGCATCAGATTGCTATAGACAAGGATAGTTCCTTTGTTGTAGCCCCATTGAGTTTGGCCAGTGCGATTGCTATGGCAGGTAATGGTGCAGTGGGTGAAGTCCGCGACAGTCTTGAGCAGGTGTTCGGTCCGATTATCAACGCCAATGCCTTTTATAAGAAGTATATGGCGGCCCTGCCTCACAGTGGCTATACTAATTGTCTGATATTGAATTACCTGGCCGCCAACACAGATGCTCCCGTCTTAGACGCTTTCTCCAAAACTGTTTCCGCTAGTTACAATGCTTGTGTCAAAAATCACGATTTTGCCTCAAAGAAAGCCGTTAATCAGATCAATGACTGGTTCCACGAGCAATCACTTGATGACAAGATTAAAGTCATCGAGAAACTGGATCCGGAAACGTCACTTTGCTTGATTAACGCCCTTGAATTTAATGCGTTATGGCCACCTTTCAAAGAGGAAAACACCCATTTAAAGGCTTTTGAAACCGCATGGGGAGAATATTTGAAGATTCCCATTATGCATAACAGCGACGCACATCTTCCATATGTTGATAGAGAAGAATTCAAGGCGGTCTCTATGCCGTATTACGGCAGTTGCTATAGAATGCTGATTGTTTTGCCTAAGACTGAAAAACTGGCGACATTCAGTCAATCGATGACTCTTGAATCATTCAATGGAATTCTCGATTCGTTAACTGAGCCTGTTGATGTTGAATTAGAATTGCCCCGTTTCAAGTGTAAAAGCGACTTGTCAATGATGGATTTGTTAAAGAAATTGTATCCAAGTGTTTTCAGCAAAAAGGATGTTTATTTTAATGCCATCGTTGATGATCCCTTCAATTCTCTCGAACTTAAAGAAATCGACCAAGAGACTAGTATAGAAGTCAACGAAAAAGGGACAAAAGCCTATAGTAACACGAAAGAATTGGGGATACTCATCTCACTGAACCCCGAGTTTATAGCCAATCATCCGTTCTTGTACTTTATTTATGATGAGGCAACCCGTGCCATTCTACTGATGGGACAATTCTCCGGTGATGGTGCCTTCTAAGGGGGATAATAATGCTGACGACGATCTTGGTGGAAGAATCAAGGACGATCGGGATTCACTTCGTGCATCCCTCTGCGCTATCGCTACGAAAGCGACCTGAAGGTCGATGGCGAACCCTGTGTGTTCTCATCCACAGTTCCTGACACGTAAAATGAAAAAAGAAGCCCACAAGGGACTTCTTTTTCATTTTGCGGAAAGGGAGGGATTAAATACTTGAAAATCTGAAATATTTTCCATCTGATACACAACGACTTACATTTTCGTAAAAGAGGGAAAATCCATGGTTAGTGTCCCTATACTGTCCCTGAAAAATAGCTTATAAGCGACTTATAGACAGTTAATTAATCTTTATTTCTCGTTCGATTGTCATACGACCATTTCTGATTCTGCCTTTTCTTCAAGCGTCTTTCGGATGAAGGCATTGATGGTGAGGCCAGCTTGTTTAGCAAGCATGGCAATTCTGCGGTGGATGGCTGGAGTAAGCCTTACATTCAAGGCACCCGAATAACTTTTATCCGGTTCGATGCCCTCATCGGCGCAATAAGCGAGGTAATCGTCCACGGCCTCATGAAATGCCTCGGTCAGTTCCTTCACACTCTCGCCCTCGAAGTTCACCAAACCGTTGATGCCCTCCACTTTTCCGTAGAAAACACCGTCCTGTTCGCTAAAAGCGACTGAGCCTAAATAGCCCTTATAACTCATTGTATTCATATCTTTCTTATTTAATAAACCCTGCTTCTTTCAATTCTTCCAATACTTGCTGCATAGCATATCGCTTGACGATGTTACCTGGATGTGGCATGTGCAACATGATAGGTCGCTTGTCACCGTTCTTGAAAATCACTCGAGAACCAGACGTGTGACCTTTTTCACCTCGCACATAACCATAACCAGCCAAGAGTTGCTGCATCTCATCGAATGTAAAATCCGATGGCATGGACAGAAAACGCTTCCGTAGTTTATCCTTTGTACTCATGACCTTGTGTTTTGACGCCGCAAATGTAACTAAAAAATAGTTACCAACAAAATGCTAATACAAAAATCTTGCCAAATAACAATTTTTATAAAATAGGCGTAGGACGAGTACCAGCGACTCATGAACACCAATGCGAGTAAGCGAGCGCAAAGTCATGCTTGCATGAATATTGCCGAGCGTGAGCATTGAAGACGAAGTCAATAATTCACCGAAATCTAAGAGAAAATAGCAGAATTATGTTTACCTTTGCAAGATCAAACACCTTTATTCAATGAGAGTATTCCTTATATTATACTTGTCGATATGTCTCTCACGGGTTACGAATGATGACATGCCAGAGGGTTTCCGCTGTGCATTGCCATATGTAAAGAAAATGATTGAAATGTTGAATACCATTAAGAATTCAGACAGATGAAGAAACTTCCTTTTGTCATATTTGTTATCATAATGCTTTGTGCGTTATGTTCAAGTGTGTGCAGCTATAAAAGTGTCGAAAAGGGGATAACACGAGATGTAAACAATGCACTGAAGCTTACTCTTGCCGAGATGCCGACAGACGTGATCAATGCCGATACTATCCGCTGTTATCGTAGTCATCTCACCATCGCCGAACTAAAAAACACTGCCAGCATTGCCATGACATCTGTGAGCAGGGCTGGCCGACAGGAAACTCAGATGGTGGCACAGGCTAATTGTGACGTTTTGACCATACTTGCGCTTTCTGACCAGCGGGCATCCGGGGCATTGTTGTTTGCCGGCCTTCTATGGATGATGTGCAGCCTGTGGTATATGCGCAGGTTTAAGCCTGAGATGTTTGCAGAAGCACTGAGTTATGGTGGTATTGTATTTGCCAACGACAAATTCATTACCGCAAAAGGTGAACCCATTCATTTTACTCCGATGCAGCACTGCCTTATGGAGATGTTTATGATGACAGAATCTCATTCACTCTCCAAGCAAGAAATCTGTGACCGCCTGTGGCCCAAGAAACCCGATGCCAGCGATACGCTTTACACACTTATCAAACGAGTGAAACCCATCTTAGAAGCCTATAGTAACCTGAAAATTGAGTCGGACAGAGGTAGAAGCTACGCACTGAAACTCAAATAGATAGGTCGTTGTCAGGCAAATGTCAGACAAATGTCAGGTAAGAATTTCTGACACTCTTCTGATTCGGTAATACCTTTGCATCGAAAATCAAAAAAATGTTCGATGCAAATGAAACAATTATTTTTATTTTTCGTTATCCTTTGTCTTTGTCCTTTCCAGGCGTTTGCTCAGAATGAGGACAAGACTGTCGCTCTTGATGAAGTCATTGTCAACGCTCCCAAGGTTGTAAGCAAGGCTGACGGCCAGATGATTTATCCTACAGATGCCCAGAAGGATGCCTCAAACAATGGTTTTGGCCTCCTGCAGAAACTCTCGTTGCCCAACCTCCGTATTGATAATGTGGCACATTCTGTAACTGCAATTGATGGCAGAGGCGGTGTACAACTTAGAATCAATGGCATCATCGTCGGCAAAGAGGAAATGTTGGCGCTTGACCCCAAACTCATCAGCAAGATTGACTTCGTTGATAATCCTGGTGTGCGTTATGGGGAAGACGTGGCCTACGTAATCAACATCATCACCAAGCGCGATGACACTGGTTATACGTTAGGCGCTGACGTCACTCCCACGCTCACTTCTTGGCAAGGTGATGGAACGGTGTATGGTAAATGGAACCACAAGAAAAGCGAGTTTACTCTTTCCTACAATTTTAGCGGTCATCAATTGAAAGGAATAAAGGCAACTGAGTTGGCAGAATACACCCTGAATAATGATGACATCTATGCTATAGAGCGTGATGATGTAGAGACGCTCAGAAAAGCCCGCAGCCATGACGTGAAGCTGACCTACAACCTGGCGGATTCCACAGCATATGTCTTTCAGGCATCCTTGAGTGAGAGTCTGAATAAAACTCCAGGCAATCATTCGATCAAAGACATCATTGATGGCACAAACCGATATCGATCAACCAACAAAGAGAGCGGCAAGTCCAACTCACCTGTCCTCGACTTGTACTTCTTCCGCCAACTCACTCCGCGTCAGTCAGTCACGGCAAATGCTGTTGGCACATACATCGCCACCAAGAGCAGCAATTACTATGACGAAGGAGCGCCTTATCAATATGACGTGAATGGCAAGACGGTCTCCGTTTTATCCGAAATGGTGTACGAAAACCGTCTGAACCCATTCACGTTATCTGCTGGTGTGAACTATCGCTATAAATACACAAATAATGATTATACGGGCGATGCTTTTGCCCTGACAGAATTGAATCAGAATAGTGTCTATGCGTTCAGCGAGATAAAGGGTTGGCTCAAGGGTTTACGCTATTCTCTTGGTTTGGGAACAAGCTACATCCACTACAATCAAAATGAGCATAACTATGACTTCTGGACATTCCGCCCAAAGGCGACACTGGCTTATGGTATCATGAATGGGATGCAACTAAACTACACCTTTGAGATGAAAGACCGTGCTTCGCGCATTGCCATGATCAGCGATGCAACGATTCAGACAAACAGCATGGAATATATTGTGGGTAACCCCAGTCTCAAACCGTCCCGTGACACAGAACATACATTGCGTCTGTCGTATAACGATGAACGCTGGAGTGCATTTGCCGAAGGGTTCTACCGCCATTGCAATAAACCCAACATGGCACTTTACGAGCGTACTGCTGATGATAAATTCATCTATACACAGATCAATCAGAAAGCCATTAATGTATTGCACACAATGGCATACGCAAGTTATTGGATGACACCTGAGAAGCTACAAATTAATGCATACGGAGGAATGATGCGTTGCTTCAACTATGGCTATGACTATACGCATTGTTACACATCGTGGTTCTGTTCAGCAGGCATCACGGCATATCTCGGAAAATTCACTTTACTGGCTTACGCGGACAATGGCTTTCGATTCTTAGAGGGAGAGACAAAGGCATATAACGGAGCTAATACGATCTTACAATGCTCCTACAACTATGGGGATTGGCAATTCTCACTCACATGGTCCAATCCTCTCATCAATAGCTACAAGTCCACAGAGAGTGAGATCCTGAACCGCAATCTTTACAAGCACATGGTGTACTATAGTAGAGATGGTGGGAACAGTCTGTCACTTAACATTTCATGGCGATTGAGCAAAGGCCGGGAGCATCAGTCGGCAGATAAAACAATCAATCTAAGTGATACTGATAATGGAATCATAACCCGATGAGGGGAAGAAATAGCCCGTTTCATGAAAGAAAAATAATACGGTGTCGTCTTTTCAAGTTCTAATCGGTTGGATTACTTTTTTGTAACCAACCGATTCTCATTATATTTTTGTGGATTATCGTCCCTATAATCCTATAATTTAAACTGTATATAATGATCTAAAAATCAGCGGTTTAAACTAATACTAGAAGGAGATAAAGTATTAAAAAACCGTCCCTAGGGCGTCCCGGTAGGTATAAAAAATTAATGTAATGAGCTGAAAATCAGCTCATTACATTAATTGTGCGGAAAGGGAGGGATTCGAACCCACGGTACGCAAAGCGTACAACGGTTTTCGAGACCGCCCCGATCGACCACTCCGGCACCTTTCCAGTCATGCTGTCGGGATTTCTCTCCCAAAGCGGGTGCAAAGTTATGGCAAATTTTCCACCTGACAAAATATTTTTATAGGTTTTTTAATCCCTCGATGGTTTTGATGGGGTCATCGGCGCCAAAGACATAGCTCCCGGCGACGAGGATATCAGCCCCGGCTTCAGCAAGTTGTGCACCGGTGACATCGTTAACACCACCGTCGATCTCAATCTCGGCATGGCTGCCGTTGAGGGTGATGAGCTGGCGCAGTTCGCGCACCTTGTTCAGGGTTTGCACGATGAACTTTTGGCCTCCGAAGCCCGGATTTACCGACATGAGCAGAACGAGATCCACATCACAGATGATGTCTTTGAGCATCGACACTGGAGTCGCGGGGTTGAGCGACACGCCCGCCAGCATACCGGCATCGTGAATCTGCTGCACTACCCTATTCAGATGAATACATGCTTCTTGATGCACTGTCATAATGGCAGCGCCACAGTCACGCACCTGGGGGATGAACTTCTGTGGTTCAACTATCATCAAATGGACGTCAAGAGGCTTTTGACACAGGCGTTGCACGTGCTTGATGACGGGGAAACCGAAGGAGATGTTGGGCACGAACACGCCGTCCATCACGTCGAGGTGAAGCAGGTCGGCATTACTGCGGTTAATCATATCGATATCTTTGGCAAGATTACCAAAGTCGGCGGAGAGCAATGAGGGAGAAACTTTCATTGTAGTGAGAAGTTAGGAGTTAGGTGTGAGAAGTTAGTTGTTCGTCCCAGCGGGGCGCTTGCGGATGGCTTGATAGGCCAAGAAAAGGACAATGAAGATGGCCAGGGCATAGCCAGCCCAAGACAAGTAGCGGTTGTAATGCTCGAGCTGCGCGAGCAGTTCCTGCTCGGGGAAATGCAGACTTAGCCAGTAGCCTAAACCCGCCAGCACCACATTCCAGATGCCTGCACCCAACGAGGTGAACAGGACAAAGGTGCCGAAGTTCATGCGAGACAATCCGGCAGGGATGGAAATGAGCTGACGGATGGCGGGAATGAGACGGCCCAGGAAGGTCGAGATGGCACCATGGCGGTCGAAGTAGGCCTCGGCTTTTTGTACTTTCTCGGCATCGATGAGGCACATATGGCCGAAGCGGCTGTTGGCAAAGGCATAAACCACAGGCCGTCCGATGAGCAGCGACAGCACGTAGTTGATGACCGCTCCAATGAGTGCACCCAAGGTGGCTATAATGACAATCATGACGAGGTTCATGTCGCCGTTACGGGCGGCGAAATAGGCAGCTGGTGGAATCACCACCTCGCTGGGAAATGGAATAAATGAACTCTCGATGGCCATCAGCAGCAGGATGGTGCCATAGGTGAGGTGCTCCTTGTACCAGTTGTAGATGGTGACGATGTCATGAGGCATATAGAGCACGATGGCCACCACTGCCGCCAGCAACAGGGCCAAGATCAGAATCAGTTGAATGGTGTCTTTTTTCATATTCGCCCACAAAGGTAGTGAAAAGTTTTCAGATGTCTGTTTTTTAGAATTATAATATCGGCCAGATGATAAAAAATAGTGGCCTCGCTACATTATATAAAATATATTTTTTGTAATTTTGTGCGTTATTTTGAAATTTCATTTAATTCAATTAAATAAACGTCTAAAAAACAGAAAGTTATGAACATTTCGCACATCGAACACGTGGGAATCGCTGTCACCTCGCTCGAGGAGGCTATTCCTTTCTATGAGAACATGCTGGGCTTCAAGTGCTTTGCCATTGAAGAAGTAGAGGATCAGAAGGTAAGGACCGCCTTCTTCCAAGTAGGTCAGACCAAGATTGAGCTCCTCGAGGCTACTGCCCCCGAGAGCGCTATCGCCAAATTCATCGAGAAGAACGGTGGCCGTGGCGGCATCCAGCACATCGCATTTGCCGTTCAGGACGGCGTGCAGAACGCTTTGGACGAGGTACAGGAGAAGGGTGGCCGCGTTATCGACGCTCATCCCCGTCGTGGTGCCGAGGGTCTGAACATTGCCTTCATGCATCCCAAGACCACCTGTGGCGCTTTGTTGGAGCTTTGCGAGAAACCTGAGTAAATAAAAAATAGTTGCAAGTTATAAGTTGTGAGTTAGGACATATATCACCTTCAGCACTCATGCTATAAGCAAAGCTGACTGTACTTACAACTTAAAAACTTAAAGCTTAAAACCATAAAACAAAATGGGAAAACAACTTGATAAAATCCAAGAGCTGATTGAGCGTCGCGAGAAAGCGCGCCTGGGCGGTGGCGAGAAGGCTATTGCCAAGCAGCACGAGAAGGGCAAATTCACTGCCCGTGAGCGCATCAACATGCTCCTTGACGAGGGCAGTTTTGAGGAACTGGACATGTTCGTTCAGCACCGCTGCACCAACTTCGGCATGGAGAAGAAGACCTATGACGGCGACGGCGTTGTGACCGGTTTCGGTACCGTTGGCGGTCGTCTGGTTTACGTCTTTGCACAGGATGCCACTGTCATCGGCGGTTCGCTGGGCGAGACCATGGCATTGAAGATGTGTAAGGTCATGGACCTTGCCATGAAGCAGGGCGCTCCTGTTGTCGGCCTGAACGACTCGGGCGGTGCCCGCATCCAGGAGAGCGTGAACGCTCTGGCCGGTTATGCCGAGATTTTCCAGCGCAATATCAATGCTTCGGGTGTGATTCCTCAGATCAGCGCTATCCTTGGCCCCTGTGCCGGTGGTGCCGTTTACTCCCCTGCCCTGACCGACTTCATCATCATGGCCAAGGGTATCTCCTTCATGTTCCTGACCGGTCCCAAGGTTGTTAAGACCGTGACTGGCGAGAACGTGACCCAGGAGCAGCTGGGTGGTGCCGGTGTTCACGCCAGCAAGAGCGGTGTGGCACACTTTGCCGCCGAGACCGAGGAAGAGGCTATCGCCATCATCCGCCAGCTGTTGAGCTACATGCCCAGCAATAACATGGAAGAGACTCCCCGCGTGGAGTGCACCGATCCCATCGACCGCGTGGAGGATGCCTTGAACAACATCATCCCCGAGAGTGCCAACGACCCCTACGACATGTATCAGGTCATCAGCGCTATCGTTGACAACGGTGAGTTCCTCGAGGTTCACAAGGACTTTGCCAAGAACATCATCGTGGGCTTTGCCCGCTTCAATGGCCAGTCAGTCGGCGTTGTGGCCAACCAGCCCAACTGCATGGCAGGTGTGCTCGACGTGAACGCCTCGAAGAAGGGCGGCCGCTTCGTACGCTTCTGCGACGCTTTCAACATTCCTCTGGTAACCCTCGTTGACGTGCCCGGCTTCCTGCCCGGTACCGGTCAAGAGTACAACGCCGTTATCATGAACGGTGCCAAGTTGCTCTACGCTTATGGCGAGGCTACCGTGCCCAAGGTAACCGTTACCCTGCGCAAAAGCTACGGTGGCTCGCACATCGTGATGAGCTGCAAGCAGCTGCGCGGTGACTTGAACTACGCATGGCCCAGCGCCGAGATCGCCGTTATGGGTGCTGCCGGTGCTGCCGAGATCCTCTACGCCAAGGACAGCAAGAACTTCAAGACTCAGGCCGAGGAGGCCAAGGCTGCCGGTGACGAAGCCAAGGCCAAGGAACTGCTCGAGCAGGGCAAGAAGTTCATCCAGGAGAAGGAGGACGAGTACAACAACCTCTTCTGCACGCCTTACAATGCAGCCCGCTATGGCTACATCGATGACGTGATTGAGCCGAGGAACACCCGCTTCCGCGTGATCCGCGCCCTGGAGGTGCTGCGCACCAAGAAGTTGACCAATCCTATCAAGAAGCACGGTAATATCCCCTTGTAATCATGAGTAAAAGAACATTGATACTCGTCCTGTTGTGCGCCATCCTCGCACTGCCCACGTTGGCCCAAGGCCGCAAGAACGTGCGCATCAACGAGGTGATGGTGCAGCAGGACAGCACGGGCGGCAACGGCTGGGTCGAGTTCTACAACTCGTCCTACAGTTCGACCGCCGTCGAGCAGATGTTCATCACGACCATGAGCCGTGAGGAAATCCAGAGCGTCTTTGACAAGAACAAGGGCAACAAGAAAAAGCCCAAACAGATTCTTGTCGAGCTCTGTGAGGCCCAGCCTATGGACATCTACGAGATTCCCCGTGGTGATGAGCGTCACACCAAGATCGCTCCTCGCTCCCACTTTGTCATGGAAGCTGACGGTGACCCCAAGTCGGGCACCTTCCACATGCCCTTCACCTTCACCCAGGGCAAGGACAATTATATTGCCTTGTATGACGTGAATGGTGACCTGGTTGATGACGTGACGATTCCCGCCTCGCTGAATTACGGTGAGACTTATGCCATCAAGGCCGAAGGACGTCTGCCGAGCATCCTTGGTGACAACCAGACCGAATGGACTGTCAAGGACGGCAAGACCATCGAGACAGCAATCACTAAGGGTAACTACAACATCCGCGAGGTGAACGAGAACATCGAGGCCTTCCACATCAAGGATCCTCACGGTTACTGGATTGCCTTGCTCGCTATGTCGGTAGTGTTCAGCGCCCTGGCACTGCTCTACATCCTGTTCAAGTTGTTCGGCATGTTTGCCAGCAGGAATCTGCAGACCGAGGACAAGAAGCAGCCGGCTGCTGCCCCCGAAGCCGTTAAAGCCGTTGCCGCACCCGCTAGCGGCGACCTCGATGGCGAAAAGATGGCTGCTATCTGCTTTGCCTTGTATCAGCACTTGAACGCCCACGACAACGAGAGCGGTGTTTTGACGCTCGCTCCGCGTGACAATTCGTCATGGGCCAACAAAGCAGGCCTGATGCGTGAAATACCCGTTATCAAGAAATAATCACCATTAAAAATCATTCACTCAAATGAAGGAATACAAATATAAAATCAATGGCAACGAGTACACTGTTGCTGTCGATAACATTGAGGGCAACATCGCCCACATCCAGTTGAACGGTGTGGCCTATGACGTTGAGTTGCCCGAGCAGCCCAAGGCCGCTCCCGCTGTTAAGCGTGTCGCCGTGAGCGATGCTCCCGCTGCCGCTCCGAAGCCTGCTGCCCGCAAGGCCGCTCCCGCCGCAGCTGGTGGTCACGTGATCGAGTCGCCGCTTCCCGGCGTCATCAAGGACATCTTTGTCAAGGTTGGCCAGCAAGTGAAGGCCGACGACGTGGTGTGCATCCTCGAGGCCATGAAGATGGGCAACGAGATCCACGCCGGCGTTGACGGTACTGTCAAGAGCATCGAGGTATCGAAGGAGGATTCGGTACTCGAGGGTAACACTATCATGGTAATCGGATAATTAGTTTATAGTCCAGTGTTTCTAATCCCTAGTTGGCACCCGCTTTCTATGGACTTATAAAAAACTAGAAACCAAGGACTAGAAACCAGAAACTAGTTAAAGCTATGGTACTGCTTGACAATTTCCTGTTTACCAAGTTGTTGGATTTCTGGCACTTTACCGGATTCTACAACTTTGATTGGACTAACCTGGTCATGATTTTGGTGGGTTTGTTCTTCATCTACCTCGCCATCAAGCATGATTTTGAGCCCATGCTGCTCGTGCCCATCGGATTCGGTATCCTGATCGGTAACATTCCATTCCAGCCGGGCAACGAGATTGGCATCTATGAAGACGGATCGGTGCTTAACATCTTGTATCAAGGTGTTCGCAACGGATGGTATCCACCACTTATCTTCCTGGGCATCGGCGCGATGACCGACTTCAGTGCACTGCTGGCTAACCCCAAGCTGATGCTTGTGGGTGCAGCTGCACAGTTCGGTATTTTCGGTGCCTATATGATTGCTTTGTTCCTGGGCTTCATGCCCGACCAGGCAGGTGCTATCGCCATCATCGGTGGTGCCGACGGCCCCACCGCCATCTTCCTGTCGTCTAAGCTAGCGCCCAACCTGATGGGTGCGATTGCCGTGAGTGCCTACAGTTACATGGCGCTCGTGCCGGTGATTCAGCCGCCCATCATGCGCCTGCTCACGACCAAGAAGGAGCGCATGATGCGCATGAAACCCGCTCGCAAGGTCAGCCAGCTGGAGAAGATTGTCTTCCCCATCTTCGGTCTCTTGCTCACTTGCTTCGTCGTGCCTTCGGCTATCCCCCTGCTGGGTATGCTGTTCTTCGGCAACCTGCTGCGTGAGAGCGGTGTGACCAAGCGTCTTGCCCACACTGCCAGCAATGCAATGACCGACATCGTGACCATCCTGCTGGGTATGACCGTGGGTGCTTCGACCCAGGCGTCGCAGTTCCTGACCAAGGAGACTATCTTTATCTTCTTCCTCGGTTTCTGCGCCTTCATCATCGCCACCTGCTCGGGTGTGCTGTTCGTGAAGTTGTTCAACCTGATTTTGCCCAAGAGCAAAAAGTTGAACCCGCTCATTGGTAATGCCGGTGTATCGGCAGTGCCCATGGCAGCACGCATCAGCAACGACCAGGGTCTCAAGGCCGATCCCAGCAACTACCTGCTCATGCACGCCATGGGTCCCAACGTGGCCGGCGTGATTGGCTCGGCAGTTGCCGCTGGTGTCCTCCTGGGCTTCCTGGGATAATCGACATTAGACATTAGATAGTCTGATAAAAATCTGAGAATAGTTAATAGTTGTGGCTCTCGGCCCGCTATTAACTATTCTCTTTTTTTTCTTGTGTGATATGATAATCGGTGCCTCCAACAATAAATCGCCGAAAAATAAATCAGAATAAGTGAAATTTGTTTTAACTTTGCAAAGATTATTAATACATCATCAACAATTCACAAAAAAACAAGGAATGATGAAAAAGATAGTATTGTTGACCATTTTGTTTGTGACGGCATTCACCGTCGGCGCTCAAGAGAAGATGTTAATCGCTTATCTTTACGGCGATTCCAGCTCCTACATCCTGAACAAGCCCAGTGGGGCCACAGTCATGACGCTGCCCTATGATGAGCCATACATGTTCAGCTTGTCATCGCCTCAGGACGGTTGGTGGAAAATCCATGACCTGTGGAATGCTGCCGACGATGAGGACCCGACATCGCTTGCGGGCTCTGACACGGGTGAATATTGGATTCATTTCTCGGACCTCTGCCTGGGCTCGAGCAACTATGGCGGGCAAGAACTGCACCTGCGTGCCGCTCCTCACCAGGATGCCGACATCGTTTTCACCTTCAATCAGGAACTCATACTCATGCCTCTGGACTTTGAAGACGACTGGGTAAAGGTTATGGTTGACGGAAGCGACATCGTCGGCTGGATAGAAAACGAGTGGCTGTGCAGCAATCCCTTGACCAACTGCTGCTAACCCATTTTCCTGTTTAATCGTAATCTCTTTTAATATTGACAATTATGAAGTATCTTCGACTCATCCTTCTCACTGCTTGCATGATCACTGCACTTGCAGTAGCTGCCGAGCCAGACGACCCTGTCATCTCATCGATTCAGACCGCTTACCAGCAGGCAAAAGAATCCTCGAAGAAGAACAAGGGTATGGGCAACGAAATGGTTACCACGCTCAACTATACCGTCCATAAAAACGGTAAAACCACCGAGACGCTTCACTTCTTCTACAACACAGTTCGGGGCACCTATTGGCTTGCTGAAGGTGATGAGCGTGATCCTCATTTCAATTATTATCCTCTCTACTTCGTCACCCGCAATTACAATATCGGGAAAAAGAAATACTACGAGGAATTCCTTTACGACGTAAACCAAAGGCTGATATTTGCTTTGACACAGGACTATGATGAGAACGGCAAACGCTTTGACCGCCGCTTCTATTTCCAGGATGGAAGCCTCTACCACATCATCGGTCCTGAACCCACAGCCTTCATGGTGGATAATGTCATCTATCAGGCAAATGAACTGAGACTCGCCTTTGATTGGATCATAAGAAATCCCAAAGAATGAGATAATAACGTGGTCATAATGAATAAGCGGTTGATTGCAAACAGCAAATCAACCGCTTATCTTTATGATGATAATCAAGTTTAGTGCTTAAACATGCGGTCAATGGCACGTTTATCCTCACGCTCCTTAATGGACTGGCGCTTGTCGAACTGGCGTTTACCGCGAGCCGTCGCGATGACCAGCTTGGCCAGACCGCGCTCGTTGATGAACAAGCGCAGCGGTACGATGGCAATACCAGGCTGCTGGGTGTCGCGAGCGATGCGACGGATTTCCTTACGATTCAGCAAGAGTTTGCGGTCACGATGGGTTGTGTGGTTGTTGTAGGAGCCATAGCTGTACTCGGCAATATACATGTTCTTCACCCAAATCTCACCATTGATGACCATACAATAGGTATCGGTCAGGCCACACTTGCCCTGACGGATGGACTTGATTTCGGTACCAGTGAGTACGATACCCGCCGTGAAGGTCTCGATGATCTCGTAATCAAACGTCGCCTTACGGTTCTTGATGTTGATCGTATTGTGATTGTTGTTCGCCGCCATCGTTCTTTATTTAATGATAAACAAATCCAGGATGAGTTTAAGCACCATGGGGAGTCCCAACAGCAAAGCCGATGAGATGACAACAAATCTGGGCACCTTCTCCTTCTTGACGAAGAGATTGTCGGTTCCGCGATAGACCATCCATGGCAGATAAATCATCAGGAACAACACTGGCGTGAAGTCGCTGGGCAACAAGTTACGCACAATCATCAGCAGCACCAGGAAAATGAGATTGAACAAGATGAAATCGTCCAACCTGGCAGCTGCGCCCTGGGTCTTCACCAACTCGGGGTAAAAACCACTCAACAGATAGGTGATGGCGTAGTAACTTATCAGATATGTCGAGAACATGACAATTCCTGTCATCAGCGAGGAACTGAACGAAATGGTGCGGTCATAAATCATCGGCACAAAGCACGTTAATCCCAACACACACAGCAGCGGCAGATAGGCACTGTACAACACTTTGCCTGCCGGAATGTTGGAATCATTGATGACCTCCCAACCGTATTTTGGAGAGGTTATGACACAAAATATGTTCTTCCAAATGCTCATACTCAAAAAATGCGGGTGCAAAGATACACAATTATTTACAATTATAAACTCTCTCGCCGAAATTTAATTTACATTAGCAAAAAATGTGCCTGATTCTTGACTCTGAAAGGAAAAATGATTAATTTCGCACCTGGATAACCATATAGACTATTTACTATGGATGATAAAACAAGAGGCTCGCTGGGACGTTTCACCCCCGAAATGATCAGCCGTTTGGCACCTGATGAAGTATTCGTGTTCGGCAGCAATTTGGGCGGTTTTCACGGTGGTGGCGCTGCCCGCGCAGCACACAAGCTGTTCGGTGCCGTGTGGGGGCAAGGAGTTGGGCTTCAAGGCCAAAGTTATGCCATTCCCACGATGCAAGGCGGCGTTGAGACCATTAAGCCCTATGTTGATGAGTTTATAGACTTCGCCAAGTCCCGCCCTGACCTGTTCTTCTATGTGACCCGAATCGGATGCGGTATCGCGGGGTTCAGGGATGAAGAAATCGCGCCCCTTTTCAAGGACGCTCTTACACTCAGCAATGTGGCACTCCCCAAGTCATTTCACGAGTTATTGGAAGAGAATCACTGACAACGTGACAGTAAGGTTATTCGACACTGTACTATTGGTTGTCATACGTCAATCTTAAAATCCGAAATATGTTCAATTAATATTTTAAAACGAGTACATTATGAAAAAAAGTATTTTAGCAATCGCTGTTGCCCTGCTCACTCTGGGCGCATGCAGCACTCAGGGCGGTGACAAGCAGCAGGAGGCCGCCACCGATGGCATCGACAACGGCAAGGCCGCCATCGAGAACATCATGACGCGTACCAGCATCCGTAAGTACAAGGACCAGCCTGTAGAGCAAGAGAAAATCGACATCATGCTCAAGGCCGCTATGGCAGCACCGACAGCTGTAAACCTGCAGCCGTGGCACTTCATCGTCATCACCGACAAGAAAAAGATCGATCTGCTCTCAGGACAACAACCCACCAACGCCCCCTTGCTGATTGTCGTTTGCGGCGACACTGACAAGACCATGATGCCCGATGGCAAAGGAAAATTGCCCGACTTCTGGGTACAGGATGTGTCGGCTGCTACCGAGAATCTGCTCCTGGCTGCTCATGCACTAGGACTGGGTGCCGTGTGGACTGGCTGCTATCCTGCAATGGAACGCGTGGCCGAGATTGCCAACGTACTGAATTGCCCGAAGAATATCGTTCCCGTTGTAATCGTGCGTGTCGGCTATCCTGATGAATCTCCCGAGCCCAAGGACAAATTCAAACAGGAGAACATCAGCTACAACAGATTCGGCGGCAAGATGGAGTAATCACCGTCGTTGCTTAGAATGAACAAGAAACTCGCCTGTATCATGGGCGAGTTTCTTGTTTTATTTGGTTTATCGGCTGCTTGTCAAGAGAACAAGAAGGTGTGATACATCTGAGGATAATAGAGGTTGTCAGGGGCCAAGGCCACCTTGATGAGTTCATAATAGATAAAGTAGAGATTGAGGAATGCCATCAGCGCAAAGGGAATCCACTTGCGTTCCCGCCACAGGAAATGAAGCGTGTAACACACCATCACGAGGAAAATGCCACGCAAAAGGTCGCCTGGACGACGCAGGTACAACGTCGTATTGGCAAACACATTAAGGAATGCGATGTGCAACAGCGAGAAACGATAAGCAGCACTCACGAACTTGTCATCGCCCGACATTTTCTTGATGGACGGATAATACCAGATCATGATCATGCAAGACGCGATCGGGAACAAGCGGGCCGGTCCCATCCAAGTCCTGAAGATGTACTCGAGATTGCCGACAGCGAACAAGTGGTAATAATGACCATAGCCGAGAAGGCTTGCAAACTCGCCAAGCCGCTCAAAGATCCATCTTATCCACTGCGGGAACTGGCCCAGAACGGCACAGCCCAGCATGATAGCCCATAGAATCCACACCTTGATGTGCGGCACTTTGATCAAGGGAATGAAGTACAGGGGAATGAGCAGTATCGACATTCGGTGAATGAGCATTGCCGCCAGTGAGAGCAACAGATAGATCCAGAACTTGCGACGGACAATCAATTCCACCATAATGACAAAAAGACACTCAACGACTGCCTGCCTGATGGTGTTCATCCACTGGATGTAATATGGACCCATAAACACACACAGGGCAATCCACGGCAGGAGCACCTTGCGGTGCCTTAGCGCATAATACAACAGGACTATTTGCAAGGCAGCCCAGAAACCGAAGTACACCGCGAAATGAGCACCCGTTCTTGCTATTGCAATCGTCAGGAAAGAGAATCCGGGCTCGAAGTTCTCGCGGGAATACTCTCCCAGCGACTGCATGCTCAAGAAATAGTTATAGTACATGTTGTAGTCCCATGCCGTGAGCCACCTTACCGATGACACCGCGACATAAACCAGAAGGGCAACCAGTATCTCCCATGAATACAGGGGCAGCTCTCTCCCACCCTGTGCCAGCAACCGCTGCTCACGATTGCTCACATGCCATCCCAACCATGCCAACAACAAGGCGGAAACCGTATAGACAATCAGGCTGAGAAGCATAGCAGTTAAAGTTACATTATTTCACAAGCGACATGTTGATCTGCAGACCGTAGTTGCTGCTCGTCGTCGGATAGGAATTGGTCGAGACGAGCGGCGTGTTGGCCTGGTAATCAAAGTAAGCGCCCAACGTGATACGCTTGCTCAACACATAGTTAGCGGTGAAGTTGACCGCCCACGTGCGAGTGCCGTTCTGAGGTTTAGCCGTAGCTCTACTGAAATCGCCGAGTGAGTCGTCCTCCGAGAACTTCCACTCGCGGATGAGCGAGGTGTTGTTCGACATCTTCACGTTCAGGTTGAAGGTGAGGTCGTTATTCACGTTCTGCTGCTTAGCTTTGATCTTGAGCACTTGGTTAAAGTTAGCAATCTTGTAGCTGCCACCCACAGTGAACGACTTACTCGACGCCTCGACCAGTTTACCTGCTGATGGATTGAGCGAGAGTTTGCGTTGGATGTCATATTGCACATTAAGCGAGAGATCGTTGAGGAATGTCGCATTGAAACCAATGACAGGTGCAAACTTCTCGTTCAAATTCACCGTAGCGATATTGTAAGGCGACGTGGGTATCGGATATGGAATGTTACCGCTTCTCACAGCATCCTTAGTGAAACCGAGGCCATCACCGATAGTCACCCAGTCGCTATAGGAGATATAAGAACCAACCTCGTAGGTGCACTCGTAATTGTGAGTGAGGTTGAAGGACTTGAACACGCGTTTGAAGAATGGTATACGCATCAAGCCATCGTAAGTGACACGCCAGTTGGGAAGGATGGACTTCAAGCCCGGGAAAGGATTCAAATCCACCTTCTTGGCATCCTTGCCCGAATAGGCTGCCATAAAGGCCGGAATCAACACGTCACTGCTGAAAGGATTGACAGCTCCATATTCAATATTGTAGGTATTGCCAGCCAATTGCGTTCCCCTCAAGAAGCCGCGATCAGGATAGGTTTTACCCATATATTGCTCCTGCAACCTCTCGGTAACAATGGGTATGTTGCTCAAGAACTTGTCAAATACCTCGCTCCTGTAATTGTCATTCATGTCAATACCCTTGAAAGCAGTTGCAAGGGCCATGTGAGTCTTGATGTAGCTACCGCCGTAGATGATCGACGGATCAGCAAACATGAACTGAATCTGACTGTCTCTTTTATCGGTGCGGTTGCCTTTGAGCGTGATCTTGAGGCCAGAAATAGGCTCCAGAACGATCTCGGCATTGAATTCCTTGGTGTTAGAATAGACGGCAGGTGTTGTCTGGCTCTCATCACCCATCAGCCAGTTACGGCTCATGGCTTTTTCAATATAGGACTGACCTACAAGACCAAAGGCAAAGTCCAAACCAGGTGCCATCACATCATAGTGTGTGCTCTGGCCGAAGACGTCTCCGATTTCGGGAATAAACTGCGGAACAGTGAGCGATGTGGTGTGCTTCCATTTCACGTTAAAGCTACGCACACTCATCATTACACGGCTCAGGTACTGGGCCGACTCGGTGAAGAAATTCTTGGTCTCTTCTTTCTGGACTTCAAGGACTGTGAATTTCAGATTATCCTCACCCAACGTTTGAATCTCGACGTTGTCCTTATCCTTTACCTTGTATTCGATCTTGAATGGTTTGTCATCGGTAGTGGTAGCTGTTACCTTGACGTTCTTCACACCCAACTTGTGATTGATTACCAATGCCGAGTCGGGACTGAGCTTCAGGGTACGGGAGAATTTCTTGGGTTTCTCCTTCTTGGGCCGCTGATTATCCTTGCCACGCTTGGAGTTCTTGCTCGAGAAGCGCTCATCCACCTTCTTGAGATAAGGAATCTTGCCATAGAACTGCTCGAGGTTGAAACGGCCGTCAAGACTGCGTGTCGTCTGATTAATAATCGTGTTTCCTGACGAAATTCCATCGATAACAGTTCCACGATCCCAACGATAAGTTGAGTTGTAGGTCGCGCTGGCAGTAATCCAGCTCAAAATCGGAATCTGGTTGAACGGAGCCTTGTAGCTGGCATTAACTGTCTGATTATAGGCCCACGGTGTACCCAAGCCACGGATTGACATCATCACCGAGTCACGCCAGTTACGGTAATCGTCGGGGTGAAGCTTGCGACTGACTTGTCCCACAGGTTCCAGAATGTGGGCGGTGGTATTGCTGTTGAACGTCAGCGTGAGCGACTTGATGGGATTCCATGACAGCGCAAACTGACGGTCCCAAAGGAAGTTCTTGCTGACCGCAACAGGCAACTCGACATCAAGACCCGTCTCGTTGCGCGTCTGTTGCTCATAATAGTAGCGCGAAATGGTCGTCTTGAACGCTATGTTAGAGGGCAACCAATGCAACTCCCACTCCCTGAAGAACTTCATGTCCTTGTTCTTCTCATTGATGAAATGGGAGAAGGGTTTGAACGGCTTGGCATAGGGGGTCCAGCTGTAATTTATCGCACCACGATAGTCGTTGGTGTTCTCATAGACATTGTCCGGGTCATTGAGGTGCTGCTTGCTAAATGAGTAGCTGAACGAGAAGTTGGCAGGATCCCAAGGCATGGGATTCTTCATTGTCTTCACGTCGAACTTGAGATCCGAGATTGAGAAATTCTGTGCTATGCGATTAGTCACAGCATATTCCATGATACTGTCTTTCTGGTGCTTGGTCTCACAGGTGGCAATGGCCTCGTCGAGTCTGACATCCTGATCAAGAGGATTATATTTGGGTGTCGTCTTTTCGTTGCTGTAAGAATAATAGACTGGGGCATGCAGTTTCACCTTCTCGGGAATGAAGCGGCCCAAATCGCCCTGCACAGCAATATTGTACTGGTCAAAATTGTCCAATCGACGGTTCGACAGGCTCTGGTCCACCGATCCGAAGCCTTCGGTCTCCTTGTGGAATCCCATATTGACGGTAGCTATATCACTCATGTTGAGTGTCATGGTGGCACGAGCTGCCCAACCGCCCTCGGAATCAAAGTCGGTCACACGCAACTCGTCGACCCAAACGACACAGCTCTTGGTCGTGGGAGAATTGTTGCGGACACCGATGAGCATCACCCTCACCTTACTCAATGAAGGATTACCCACCACATAAACCTTATTATTGGGGTGTTCCTCGTCAATATCCAGATAACGCGTCGTGTAGCCCACACCCGAAATGCCAGCCATCTTGTCGGCATTGCGGTGCTTCTTGGCATTGATCAGGACATCAAGATTGATGTCGAGCATATTCTCCTCGGGCCAAACAGTGAGGCGGTCGGCCGTTCTGTTCGTGCTGTAGTTGCCAGGAGGAGTTACGGTCAATGGGATTTCATATTCGTAGTAGTTGTTCTTCACATCGGAGCCTAAACGAATGAACAATGAGATGTCACCGTTTCGCAGGTTGGTTTCATTGCCGATGGTGGCCTCGTTGTGAACAAACATCTGGAGACGCTTGTAGATGCGTAGGTCAAGATCAGTGTTACGGTAAACACCACGAGCATCACCTGCATCAAGGTCCTCAATCGCCAGCTGCATCGACTGCTCATTGAGCTGGGTGATCTGAGACTGACCGCTATCGATGATACGTGACACACCGGGCGGCAAAACATAATTCACCGGCTCACGTGAGTTGTTCTCCTCGATATTAACGGTGTTAATGCTGATGTTGCCATTAGCGGGGTGATCACCACGCATATTGAGGTTATACTTGTAGTTGCGCCATTCACCGCGGACAAGCTCAAGCGAGGCAAAGCGCAAGTGGGTCGTCGCACGGAATCCCGTCATGAAAATACGCATGAAGCGAATCGTCGAGAAATCCTGAATGCTGCCGACCTTCTTCTGATAATCGGAAAGAGGAATCGTGAACTGATACCAGGTTGCGGTCTGGGGCACACGGTTGCGCGTTTGCACATTGGCCACCTGCTTGTCGGTGATATAGTTCTTACCCACCTTGAGGGAGTCGGGATGGAGAGCTATACGGTACTGGAAATAGCGCTCATACTCATTCAGAGTATTGTCCTGGTTGATATCCTCGACATCGGGCGTCGATCTTGAGGTCTGGTACTGACCATCGCTGACATCGCTCTGTGACAACGAGTTACCATCAGTTCCATTATAATGCTTGTAACGGTCGTTGATGGAATACTTGTTATTATCGTAATAATCATTGCGATAGAAAGCGTAATTATCTCCAGCAGGATCTCGGAACGGAGAGAAAGGATCGTTTTCCATTTCAGAGACTGTCGACGCAGGCAGAACCCGTCTCAATGCATTGAGATACTTTGCATAAGTTTCATGCTGGAACTCTTCTTCATTCGACAAGCCGTCAAAACCAACGTCCTGACGGATACGGGCACCCGTCGCGTTGTCAAAGGCATAGGTCAATGACGTCTGTGTAGCAACCTTACCCCAAACCGTATAGGTGACAGCGGAAGAGTCGTTATCATTTGAAGGAAGACCGTTCTCATAACTCTTGAGACCATCCTTGAGAATATCCTCACTCACCTCACCCAAGTTGAAATACAGATAGCCGCCATCACGGTTATCTAATTCTTCATCCATGAACGGATCCAACATCCAGAATTGGATGTATTCGATATTGGATTGCTCAAAGTTGGTGTTATCGATTTTGCGCATGATACCACCCCACCTTTTCTCGGGGAAGAGCAGTTTGCCATCAGAATCAACGTAGGTTGTATCAAGGTTATACGGACCACGCTCTTGGGGGTAGAACGAGAGATTCAACGTCTGAATAACAGATGACTCACCATAGTTGATCTCTCGGCCGGGGAACACCTCGTTAAAGAGCACCTCACGGGCATAGGGATATGATAATGCGTCTAAGTCATTCTTGATATAACCAGGCGCATAGGAAGAATTGCGCTGAGTAAACAGGCGGTCAATATAGTACCATGACAGCAACGCACGATTCATGCCGTAAGTCACATTATTACTCAATGAAGCCTCAGGGAACAAAGCGCTCTCCGACGGATCATAAGGCGTTGATGCGAGTCCCCACGAGTAGGGAGCGCGGATGTCTATACCTGACTGAGTTGATTCAAAATCATCAATATAGGAGCTACCGGAATTGGAGCCCGTCTTGGCCTGATGAGGAACCAGTTGAGCAAACTCACCCAGGAACGAGATGCTTGACGGAGCGACCGCGTTAACTGTGGGGATTTTGTTAAGAAGATTGGTGAGCCACATGAACTGATTATTATAAGAAACATTGGCTCCCCAAATCGTATTATTGACCAATTCGCTACCAATAGCCACCTTGTCACCGATGGCCTTCTCGCCGTAGTGCATAACGGTGGCTCCGACATGGAAATTCTTATTGAACGCGTAATCAAGGTCTAATCCCAACAGCGTCTTGCGTTGCATGCTGAAGGTGGACTGATTCTCACACGTGGCGCTGATGTTGGTTCCAGCATCAATTATGCTCTGGTTCAAGATAGTGACTTGACCCATGATATAGTCAACGGTGTAGTCACTGCCCTCGGTCAATGTCACACCGCCTGCAGTAACGGTCACCGAGCCTTTAGCCACATTAGTAGCATTCAGCTTGATGACGTTACCTCCCGAACCTGATTGATATTCACCGGCAAGAACAAATTTATTCTTATCACTGAATTGTTGAGCAACAATAAGTGTTGAGTCGTAGAGCTCGGTATAGATATAGTCTTTGGCAATCTGGTCATTATTAAACTTCTTGCGAAGGTGCTCACCGAACGGTTCTACTACAGGGAAAATGATCTTACCGGTAGAGGAGTGCACTGTGTATTTCTCAATGTAGTCAAATCGGCCGTCGATGTTGGGCTCCTGATTGGCATCCAAGCGGTCGAGGTTCATCACCTGCAACAGAGGCTTGCCGTTGATATCACCAGCAGGGATATAAGTCAACTCATTACCGGTTGTGTCGCTCAGGTACTTGATATTGAGCTTGAAGTTGTTCTTCTGAATCGAAACTGCGCCCAATGCATAGACGTTCTTCATCGCCAAGTCCCACATACGGAACTCGGGAGACGAGGTGGTTCCCTTCAGCATTTTGACATAGAGCGACTGGTCACTAGATGTAACATTACCCGAGAACTCACCCACCTGATAGGTGTTGCCACGATAGGTGTACTGATAGGCAACTGCAAGAATCTCATCGCTGTTCAGCGCGGTCTTCAGCATAATATAGCCCAAATCGGCGTTGAGGGTGTAATCTGAAGAGCTCAACAATCGAGCACTCTCGATTTTCTCATAATCCTTACCACCTTCAAAATCATAATCCTTTAACGGTGCCAACGCGGTCGAGGCTTTGCTCATGTAGCGGGCATCGGGGTAAGAGCTCCTGATTTCTTCCATCAGAGTGTTGGAAGAGTTATCAGGCATTGAGCCAGATTTGCCGATCCAGTGATGGTTATTGATATTTCTCTCTTCACTCTCACCCAGGTCCATAAAGGCCATGATGTTGCGCGATTCATTATAATTGCTACGCTTATTGGTGATCCAGACCTCGATGCGTGTGATTTGAATTCCAGACGCGCTCATCGGAAGCTTTGAACACCAGTTATCGTAATTGTCCCTAAAGAAGTGTGAGAGGAAGAAGTTGCGGTTCTGGTCATACTTGTCGGCCGTGATATAGAACTCAGTGGTTTGCGAACCGCCCTTGGAGTTCACCGTCTGGGAAACACTGTTCTGCTGTGAAACGAGTGCTGTTGCCGTCAGTTTACCGAACTGAAGCTTTGTTTTAATACCGAACAAGGCCGCACTACCATGGATGAGTGACGAACCGGTAGTCATGCTTACATTACCGGCCTCGATGTTCTTGATGATTTCATCTTCCTTGCCTTCATAGGCCAGTTTGAGGTTCTTGGAGTCGAAATCAAATGTAGCGCCGGTGTTATAGGCCATATTGAAGCGCATCTTGTCACCTACAGTGGCAGTGATATTGGCCTGAATCTTCTGTTCAAAGTCAAAGTAGGTCTTCCTGCGCTGTGACACTGACAATGAGGGGTTGTCGGTAGAATTACTCTTGACACCCATATTGACAATGACCGAACCCGTTGTCTTCAACTGAACGCCACCAGGACCAAACACTTTCTCGAGCGGTCCCATGCCGAATTGCATATCCAGGAAATTGAACGGGTCTTGCTCTTTATCTTGAGCACTCTCGGCATTCTTTTGACGATAGTACTCCATCATCGAACGCCTGAAGTCGTTGTTGCTGAAGTCGTCGGCCGACATGATATAGGGAGTTACGATATCATAATCGCCCAAGCGAGTGTGAATCACATAGCATCCAGTCTCGGGGTCGAACTCAACTTCCGAAGTGATGTTTGAGGGGTCCTTGAGGTCTGCGGCATATTCACCGAGACCCTGCACATCTGCATAGGAGCGTGGAACTGTCGGCTTGACATTGAAGTGCAAGTCAAGTGCGGGTGCCTGCTGCTGTTGAACCGAAGGCCGCGTATCGGGAGGTGGTGGCGGTGGTGGTAATGTGCTGGTCACATATTGTGCCAGCATGTCAAAGCCCGCCCACATCGCGACGAGCATGCCTATAATGACAAGAAATATTATCTTTTTTCGGTTCAGCATCTGATTTTTTAATCAACTAGTCCAATTACGGCACTGCAGCAGGATACTTGTTTCTTGTTATCACATCATCTTGAGTGACATCTTGATCGCTTGTTCTACAGTCAGTGTTGGATGGCTGGAAAACAGCGACTTAAGGACTTTCTGCGATGCCTGTTGGGTAAAGCCCAACATGACCAAAGCAGCCAGCGCCTCGTCAAAGACCTCACTTGTTGCAGTACTTGTCTGATTTAATAACGTAAAATCAGCTGGTTTTATTTTATCTTTGAGGTCAACTATTATTCTTTGGGCTGTTTTTGCACCCACGCCTTTAACGGCTTTGAACGTGGCGACATTGTTACCGGCAACGGCCTGAGAAAACTCGTCAACACTCATCGAGGACAAAATCATGCGGGCGATGTTCGGTCCCACACCCGATACCGAGATGAGTTGCAGAAATGCTTCACGCTCACGTTTGGTGGCAAAACCGTAGAGCAAATGTGCGTCTTCGCGAATGACTTCATAGGTGTATAACATCGCTTCATCCTGCCCTGCAGCCACAATCGCATCATAGGTTGATAAAGAAATATTCAACATGAATCCCAAGCCATGATTATCAATCACGACATAGGCAGGATTCAGCTCAGCAACACTTCCTTTAATATAATCTATCATAATTAATGGTTGTTGATAATCAAATCAATAATACAATTAACATCCGACAGCAATATCTCACTGTCATGGTTTACATCGGCCCTAAGTTTCAGCGCCGCATCCAATTCGCCGCCAGTCCCTACAATAATATCAACAAGGGCCATGATATCGGCAATATTGACTTCGCCATCGCCATTCACATCGCCACGCAGCAATGTGTTTTCAACGACATCGGCGATAGCTGCAGCAACATCAAGTTTACCACTCCCCCATCTCGAGGAATCACCGTTCAAGACATTATTGTCGCGCTTTGAAGAGCGAGCCAAGACCTGACGCACATCAGATGGCGTCAACAAGGGATTGGCTTGCAACATCAAGGCCACAGCACCCGAGACCATAGGAGCCGACATCGAAGTGCCTTGATTGATGTAATACGGGTACTCAACGCCGTTTACGACTGCCGGTTGAGGCCAGTACTGCCTGTTAGATTGCTCATCATAACGATTGGCCGAAGAAACGAGAATCATTCCTGGCGCACAGACGTCGGGGCGTGTTATCCCGTTTTCATCAGGGCCAAAAGACGAAAAACGAGCGATATCTTCGGGGGTACAGTCAGAAATGACATGCAAGTCGCCATTCCAGTCGGTCCAAGACTTCCTTGAACAATAAGCACCCACCGAAATGACGTCGTCGGTTGTCGCCAGGTCACTGATAGAACCGGCAGCAGTGCCACCTGAGACACCCGCAAGACCAAATGTGTAGAAGTAAGCGTCCTTAGTGCACCATCCGGCAAGATTAACAGGTTCATCGGCCACATATTGCAATCCAATCAAATGACCGGCCTTGACCGACGTCACATCAAAGTCCCATACCGAATGGAAACGTCCCTGCTGCATCAAGTTACCATCATCGTCAAATCGCGGTTCGAAAGCATTAGCAAAACGCACCTCACCCATGTAATACTCGGCAAAAGCTTGATCCACCTCGCTTGATATCGAGTAAACACTGTCCTCGGGTAAAACAGTTAACATCGGCGAAGCAAATTCCAGGACGCCACTGGCTCGATTGATGATGACCAAGCGCGTGTGATGCATTTGTGAGCCATCACTCCACATGCTCACATACCCTTTACGCTCAAGTCCTCCATAATAGTTGCGCAACAGGGTGGTCACAGTATCCCCCACTCCGATGATGTTGTCATGGAAACAGATTGGGGCATCTCCATCATTGCCAGCCGATACCACACAAATGTGACCCGGGCCTGACAATTCAGAAAAAGTGCGGCAAAGAAAAGACGAGCCGTCATTAGGGCCCTCGTTGGTGCCGATGCTCATATTCACCACACACGGTTTGCCTGCCCTATCAGCATAATCGAACACATACTTGAGCGCATTGGCGATATTCACGTCGGTCAGTTGCTTCTCGGGGATGCCGCAAGCCACCAATTCGGCTTGCGGGGCAACGCCAAAATAGCCGTTATCCTTATACGCCCCTGCAGCAGTGCCGGCAGTATGTGTTCCATGAGAAGAGGCGTCGTAATCGGTAGTCAATGCCCTGATTTGGTCAGCCGTCTCATAGCATGAGCCCGGCAACGTGTCGCCTTGCACAACAGGTCGAGTCCCAGTACTATCACACGGCAAATACGCCGCAACCACCCGAGAGAGGCCATCATCACCGCACAGGTTCATATGATTGAAGTCAATTCCCGTATCAATCACACCCAAGATCACGCCCTTGCCGTTCAAGGGAGCAACCATGCCATGACCTGCCAGTACAGGACCAACATTAGAGCTAGTACGGGCAGTGTCATTGCACAGACTCAGAGGTCGCTCCAATGAGACATGACGCACTCCCGCAAGATGTGACAACTTGCCAACCGCCTGTTCGGGAATTGTCACTGTAACTATATCCCCGAAGACAGCATTCACTTGAATGCCTGACTGACGAAGGGAATCTATACAATTCTGATTGTCGACGGCGATAAAAGCCTGATATGCAATTGAGGTTTGGGGATTTGCAAAGCGTGTATCGCTTCTACCGCCATACTTCAGCAACAATTTGGACGAAGCCGTTAACTGGCCAATTGCCCAAGCCCCGGGCATGAGCAATAACAATGATAAGCATATAACGGCCAGTCTTTTCACCAGACTATCAACCCATGATAATATCAATAATCATGTTAAGGTCGCTCACACCGATTTCACCGTCATTGTTGACGTCGGCACGGCGACGGGTAGCATCGTCGTATCTACCACCCAAGATTATATCGATTACCAAATTGATGTCATTCACGTTGACCTCGCCATCGAGATTGACATCACCGTTCTTATCCTCGATGTGGAGCACATAGCGCATACCGGCATTGACATCAAGTTTGCCGTATCCCCAACGGGTTCGATCTCCAGTCACCACCTGGCCGTCTTTATATGAAGTGTTCTTGAGTACTTCGCGCACATCGGCTGTACTCAAGTTGGGATTGGCCTGCATCCACAAGGCTATCGCACCGGTCACCACTGGCGCCGACATTGACGTGCCCAAGTCAGGACAGTAGGGATACTCCACACCGTCAACAAAAACCGACGGTTGCCAGTATTGGATATTGGGAGCCTGAGTGTCGTAGCGGTTGGCAGATGAGATGATCACACTACCTGGAGCACACACGTCAGGACGTGCGATTCCGTTCTGATCGGGACCATAGGAAGAATAATATGAAATCTCGAAAGGCTTACTGAAATGACGGAAGTACACGGTACCGTCACGCAAGGGCACATACTGTTTGGTGTTATAGGAACCTACCGAAATGACGCTGTCGGTGGTTGCCAAGTCATTGATGGAGCCTCTAGGAGTACCGGCCGATACCCATGGCAAGCCGTATGTTCTGAAATAAGCATACTGTGAAGTCCAAATATCCAAATTCATCGCGGCACCAAAATATTGGAATCCCATAACATAGTTCGGGGCTTTAGCTTTCATATCAATCGTCATGACAGAAGAAGCATTGCCATTACTCAGAATAGAACCTGAGAAATTAACAGTACCAGTATAATACTGTCCCAATTCGGTATCAACTTCAGTATCAAAATCATATGTCACACCGATTGCTGTTGTGCCCAGAGTACGTGACTGATACATAATGTCGCCAGTATTAGTGTCCACAACAACCATTTTGGTATTATACGGTTTGCCGTCTTTACACCATGCGTTGACACATCCTGAGCGTTTTGCGCCTCCGTTGTAGCCACTGAGCAAAACGGTAACAGTGTCTTGCTTGGTGGGGAGGTTTTCATGGATGCAGACATTCTCGTCACCGTCATTGCCTGCAGCGACCACAAACACATGACCGGGACCGGAATACTGCTTGAACACCTGAGACAGGAAAGAAGTGCCGTCATGTGGGCCAACATTCGTTCCCAAACTGATGTTGACAACATAGGGTTTACCCACACGATGCGCATAGTCATTAATGAAACTGATGCAGTGAGCCAATCTCACGTCATTCAGTTTTCCCTCAGGCATACCGCACACAACGATTTCGGCCTCAGGTGCGACACCATACCATCCGTTTCCCTTGTAGCTGCCAGCTGCAATACCTGCGGTCTGGGTGCCATGCGTTGTTTGAGGATCATCGGTGGTCAACGGCTGGATGGTCTCCAAGCGCTCGAAACTGGAGCCGGGCAACTGGATACGATCAATCATGACGGCACGGCCCGTGTTATCAAAGGGCAGATAGACTGCCTTCACGCGAGTATTGCCATCACTGTCACAAAAATTGATGTGATTGAAATCAAAACCACAATCGATCACCCCGACAATGACATCTTTTCCGGTATAAGGCATACTAAGGCCTACCCCATCTTGCACGGGATCAACATGAGAATAATAGCGGGCACTGTCACTATAGGTCACGATTGAAATCGCCGGTGATGCATAAGAGACACCAGTAAATGACTTGAGATCGTATGGCTTAAAGCTGTTGGGAACTTGAGCTGTAATAAAGCCATCATACCTCGCTGTAATCGTCAAACCTGCATTGCGAAGTTCGGTCAAATCAACTTCGTCGGTCACCGACAAGAAAGCGTCATAATAGTTGCCATCTACACTCTGGGCCTCAAGATTGAAACCAGTTAGGCACACGATGACAGACAATAATGCAAAAGCAATATTTTTCATTTCAGATAGAATTATAGCTAAATATACTCACCATATAAAACCGGTGAGAGTAAAAACAACGACTTTTAAAGTACAAAATTACTATTTTTTTCGTTTACACATTATAAAAAGTATATTTTTTAACACTAAATCGCTGTATTGCAGGCTAAATAATAGAAGCGCGGGCGCCTGATTCATCAGACGTCCGCGCAAATTCATTTAAATTACCCGAGCTTACTTCAAGCTGTTCACATAGTTGCGCAGCGATTCATTTTCGGGATCATACTCAAGCCACTTCTGGTAGTAGGTCTTGGCAGTTGCCTTGTCACCCTTAGTGAAGTAGTAAGTAGCCAAGTAGTTATAGGCATACTTGTAGTAGCGTGCATAATCTGCCTTGTCCTCCTTTGCGTCAAGGATCGAGAGCAATTCATTGTAGGCAGCAAGTGCAGCACCAGTGTTGTTGTCACCCTCACGAACCTTGGCAATCTTTGCTTTCTGGTTCACAATCTGAACATTGCCGGGAACCAGCTTGTCAACCTCGTCAATGTACTTCTGAGACTTGGCAAGTGCATCGGCCTTAGTCATCTCATCGACACCCTCATTGTTGGCGATACCCAGATAGTAGTTCGACAGAGTGAACAGGTCATTGGACTTATTGAGGCCGGCATCAACCAGACGCTGGTAGTATTCGGCAGCCTTAACAAAGTTCTCGGCATCGGCGTAGCTTTCACCCATAAAGCGCATCAAGTCGGCATTGTTGGGATTGAGCTGAAGGGCCTTCTCGTAGGCGCTCACAGCCTCCTCGGGATAGCCTGCGGTTTTCAGAGCCTCACCAAAATCGGTGTAGTCACGAACCTCGTAGTTAGAGCCCTTGGGCACAGCGTTGGCAAAGAACGAACGACCTGCTTCAACAGCCTCATTCCAGTTCTTAAGCATTACCTGGTTGTAGAGCTGCATACGCTTCATGTAGAACACCTTATCATCGGTGGGATTCAGCTTGTTCACCAGACTGGTGGCAAGATCAAGAGACTCCTGATACTTCTCACCGAAGAACAACAGCTGCACATAGCGAACCTCGTCCTGAGCAAAGTGGTTGGGGTTCTTGATGTACTTGCCGTACTGCTCAGCTGCCTTGGCACCCAAGTTATCAGCATAGTACTTCTCGGCGAGCTCACGCTGTACCAGTGCCGACTGAGGCACCTTGGCCTGAAGCTCTTCAAGACGACTGATTGCCATTTCGGGGTTCACGTTGAAGTAAGTGTTGGCATACTTCACATAAGCCTCGATGTTGTTGGGATCCTTGTCAAAGGCCAGCTCATAGATACCGGCTGCATTGCCCCAGTCCCTCTTGTCGGCCTTGGTGTCGGCCTCAAAGATGTAGCTGTCGGGATCATCGGCGTTCCACTTACGGGCATTCTTGATGCACTTCTCGATGTCCTTGGCGTAAGCAACGGGATCGGCATCGTAGAATGCACGAGCGATTTCCATCTCCAACTTGGCGTCTTTCTTCGACAACTTGCGAGCCTTCTCGAGCAGGGTCTTTACTTCGCCACGATTCTTCAGTGCGATTGCAGCCTGTCCCACGTAGTTGTAGGGATTTGCTGCGTTTGCAGCGATACCTTTCTCAAAGTTGGCGGCAGCCTCGGCCACATTTCCCTGATGCAGGGCAATCTGACCCAGATAGTAGAATGCCACGGCCTTGTCGGTGTTGGCTGAATTCAGGTTACGCTCCAGCAACTCCTTGGCGTTGTCAAGTTTGTCTACCTTGTAGTACTCAATACCGTCCTTGTAACCCTGTGCGTTAGCTACCAGGGATGCACCCATCAACATGAGTGATGCAAAAAAGAATTTACGTTTCATTGCAGTAACAATTAAATGTTAATATTTATGAGTTAGTTTTGTTTGATTATTCTTGTTACAAATTCCGTGCCAATTTCATCGGTTATTGAACTTCAACGTATCTTACGGGCTCAGCAGCAGGTAAAATTCCTGTTTGAAGAATGATTTTCTGGCCGATGACACCCGTCAGGAAGGTGTAAAAGCCATGATCCAGCATACCATTGTAAGACGCGTCAATAGCCCAGATGGAACGCACCAGCGGATAGTCGCCGCTATAGATATGCGCTTGATAAGGCTTAACGCCTTGCACCTGATCGTCACCACGCAACGGCATCACCTTAATGCGGTCGGTGAAGTCGATGACACTTACCTCATTACTGTTTTTCAATTCTTCATATTTATCAGCAATAGGTATCTCGGCCGACTTGAGGTCGCTGGTGATCCAGCTGACGCCGATGAAGCCGATAACGTTCTTGTATTGCTCCACTGCCTCAAACACATCGCTGCTGGAACCACGAGCATAGACATTGGGGCCGAAATTACCTCCATTGAGGAATTTATCTTTCATATAATGTACAACACCCGTTCCCGAGCCGTCGAACATCACCTTGATTGTATCGTTTTTAAGTTTGGTGGGGAACACCTCACCCCAGCGTTTAACTTTGCCGGAGAAAATGTCGCGCAAATCATCCATCGACAGCTCATCAATGTCGTTCTGCTTATTCACTATGATAGCGATAGCGTCAACAGCAATCATCTTGGAACGATAACCGCGCCCGATCTTCTTCAGGCTCTTCTTTTGATCGGCCGTCAAGTCATGTGAAATGATGATGAGATCCACCTTGTTGTGGAAAAGAGAGTCAAGGGCGTCATGCTCATTGATATACTCAGGCATGATGCTGGCCTCGGGGTACTGGAACTCAAACACCGCGATTTCCTGCTCGAGCACACTCTGGAACGACTCGTCACACATGATGCGAGCCAGGCCTCTTGTGCTGGTACTCTTGGGACGACGGTCTCCACACGAACCGAAAACCATCACCAGAGCCAAGAGCGTGATCAGTGTCGATATCTCAAATCTTCTCCTCATTGTTGTTGCCCTCCATTCTTTTGAGCCTTTCAGCGTAAGTCTCGTATTCTTCCTCATCGTCATAACGGCGCATACCATAGGTATGCTCCCCTTTGACCTCGCGGTAACCGCGATAGATGCCATAGGCTGCAAACACCAGGGCGAAGAACCAGCTGAGATACTTCGGCAAACCGAAAAAATTGACGGCAAGAAGCGCTGCCACTCCCAAGTAGAACAGCACCATGAAGATGCCGAAGCCCATCTTCATTCCTTGCACTAAGCCTGACTGTTTGTTGCTCATAAGTCTTTTGTTAATCATTATTTATCAGTCCATGAGGGAAATCATTCTGCCCTTAGACTGCAATTCGTCAAAAACGTTTATAACTATCAAACGACAAAATTAACAAATAATCCTGACTTAGGCTGTTAAATTAATAAAAATTTGTGCCCACAAAAGGCAAAACAGCAATTCGAATTGATTTAACAGTAACACTCACTCCTTTATTCCATTGCCAGCCACGCCCTATTCCATTCGTCAAAAATATGCACAAAATGAAAAATCAACTGAAATAATATATAATTTGAGAATAAACTTTGTACATTTTAAAAATATTAGTTAACTTTGCATCACCTTAAATCAAACTTTTATTCATACTATTTTTTCCTAGGGCACCTTCGTTGTGAAACGAAGTGCTTTTTTATTATCATTAATATATAAACAAAATACGGGAATCTGACGACTCCCGTAATTCATATCCGTAATAACAGCCTTTCTTGCTGAAGGCAATACAGCTATTAGTAGTTGCGAGCGAAGATGACGCGGCGCTTGCTGGGGGCACCGGTGTAAATACATTTGCCCTCCTCTTCAACACTATCCAGAGGGATGCAGCGAATGGTTGCCTTGGTCTCTTCCTTGATCTTCTCCTCGGTCTCGGTGGTGCCGTCCCAATGTGCCAGGATGAAGCCACCCTTCTCGATCTGAGCCTTGAACTCTTCCCAGGTGTCCACCTTGTAAGTCATGCGCTCACGCTGATTCAAGGCCTTGGTGAAAATGTTCTGCTGGATCTCCTCGAGCAGTTCCTTGACACGGTTCTCGATGCCGGCAAGCTGTTCGCTGCTCTTCTCGAGGGTGTCGCGACGCATCACTTCAACAGTACCAGCCTCGATGTCACGCGCACCCAGCACGAGACGTACGGGAACACCCTTGAGCTCATAGTCGGCAAACTTAAAGCCGGGACGCTTGTTGTCGGCATTGTCATACTTCACCGAGATGCCCATGCCGCGCAGGTTGTTGACGATGGGTTCAACCACCTTGTTGATTTCGTCAAGCTGGTCGTTGGTCTTGTAAACGGGAACAATAACCACTTGAATAGGAGCCAGGTGCGGAGGCAGCACGAGGCCGTTGTCGTCGCTGTGAGTCATGATCAGGGCACCCATCAGGCGGGTAGATACACCCCACGAGGTGGCCCAAACGTCTTGCAGCTTGTTCTCCTTGTCGATATACTTCACGTCAAAGGCCTTGGCAAAGTTCTGGCCCAGGAAGTGACTGGTTCCCGACTGCAAGGCCTTACCATCTTGCATCATCGCCTCGATGGTATAGGTCTCGAGAGCGCCTGCAAAACGCTCGTTGGCAGTCTTGATACCCTTGATGACGGGCAATGCCATGTATTTCTCGGCAAAGTCGGCATAGACGTTCAGCATCTCGACGGCCTTAGCCTCGGCCTCTTCCTTGGTGGCATGAGCGGTATGACCCTCTTGCCACAGGAATTCAGCAGTACGCAGGAACAGACGGGTGCGCATCTCCCAGCGGAAGACGTTTGCCCACTGATTGATCAGCAAGGGCAGGTCGCGATAGCTGTTGATCCAGTTGCGGTAAGTATTCCATATAATCGTCTCGCTGGTGGGACGGATGACGAGCTCCTCTTCAAGACGTGCCGAGGGGTCAACCACAACACCCTTGCCATTGGGGTCGTTCATCAGGCGGTAGTGAGTAACCACAGCGCATTCCTTCGCAAAGCCTTCCACATGGTCGGCCTCACGGCTCAGGAAAGACTTGGGAATAAGCAGGGGGAAATAAGCGTTCTGTACGCCTGTTGCCTTGAACATGTCATCAAGCTGGCGCTGCATCTTTTCCCAAATGGCATAGCCGTAGGGTTTGATGACCATGCAACCACGCACGGCCGACTGCTCGGCCAAGTCAGCCTTCACCACCAGTTCATTATACCATTGAGAGTAATTGTCGGCTCTCTTAGTTAAATCCTTTAATTCTTTTGCCATTGTGTCTATTATTATAATTGTTTTGTTTTTGTCATTTATCTTTAGCCATGTGGCTCATATTGATTTTGCCTTTCTTGGCCTGCTGAATCATCGTCTTTTCAGGGACAAGGTAGATTTCAAGACGACGATTACGCTTGCGGTTCTCTATCGAATTGTTGTCCACAATGGGATCGGTTTCACCCAGGGCATAGGGTACCACATAATCCACACTGCCGTTCTCCTCAAACCAGTCGAAGATCGTATTAACTCGTTGACGCGTGAGGTTGAGCGTATACTCTGGGCTGCCTGTATTGTCGCTATGCATCACCAGCAGCAGTTTGTAAAAACCGGGATTCTTGACCATCCTCAAGAAAGGCTTGAGTTGGGTCTGTCCAAGTTGTGTCAACACCGTGTCGTTGGGTTCGAACAGCACGCTGGCAGGTATCGTAACGACAATCACCAAGCCATCTCGCATGACTTCGACATCATACTTCGACTGCTTGAAGCCCACAGCGATGTCGTACTGGTAATCCTGAATCTTGTCGGCATGCTTTTCGTTCTTGATTTCAGGTGTGACAAGATTCTCGTCAAGCGACATCTCGTAGATGTCGTCAGAGTCATTCGCGGCATGAAGCGACTGTGGGAACAATAACCCAATCATCGCTACTGCCAACAGAATCATATTTGATACACGTCGTCGCATGATAATTCTACAAATATAATTTTCAGTTCAAGTCAAGAAGGCCTTGCGGCAGATCCATGACCATCACTTTATTGTCCAAGTCAAACTCCACAATCAGGTCATCGCTAGCAGGCACCATGAGTTCTTCGCCATCACGATCAATGATAAAAATGGCGTTCTCGGTCTGCTCATCGACATCGGTAATCTCTCCTACCCTCGTGCCATCGCTGTCTTTCAGCTCGTAGCCGATAAAGTAATCAAGCGGGTAGCCGTCGGCATCATTCTCTTCGCTGGCTTGACGAAACTCAGTTTTCAACGCATAGATGTCATGGTTGACCAGGGCTGTCGCCTCCTGCTCACTGTTGATGCCGTCAATGGTGAGGAGAACGGTCTCAATACTCTTTGACCGGCACGAATTGATGAAAAACGGCACATAGATGCCATCCACCTCGCTAATCAGACACGAGAGCTCACGCAAAGCATCAACGTCCACATCGATAGTCGCTGAGATTTCTCCGGCTACTCCATGCGGCTTGTTGTAATGACCGATTGCTATGAGTTCCTCGCGCGTGATCATTTCTTTTTCTTCTTCTTTCCGGTGGGTTGAGCTGCTTTGACAACTTGATACTCATGCAGATGATGCGTAGCGGGATCAAGCCTGATCACGCCGTGGCTGTAATAGGCCAAATCCTTGAAAATCTTTGCATCGTCCACGTCCTCGTTGTTAATCTGGAAAATGAGTTTCTTCATGTGGTTGGCCAGCAGCATCGCCAGGGCGTCACGCTCTTCCCCTTCGGGATAAGAGGCTGCACGCTCAATCATTCGTTCGATGTTCTTGCCATAGTGCCTCATCCTGATCGGCTCCAATTCATAGCGGATGGGGGCAGGCTTCGTGTCAAGATTCTCCTCGCGGATGATGTCATCAAAGGGGAAGTCCACATCAAGCTGAAAACCGCTCATTATCATGAGATGGTCCCAGAGTTTATGCAGATAGTCGGTCTCGGAACGCAACTGAGGGAACATGTTAGCCATGTTCTGGACAATCGTGTAAGCGCAATGAGTGCGCTCGTCGCGGTCTTCGATCGAGAGGCAATAGTCCACCATCTGCTGTATGTTGCGCCCGTATTCCGGGAGCACCAGCTTCTTGAGTTGTGAGTTATAAGTCAACATAATCTGCAAAAATAATACAATTTTCTGGAATGCTAAAAAACATTCACACTATTCACGATGCCATCGCTACAGATTGAGCACCGGATTCTTAGGCTTTGTCGCCTGAAATTCTTTGAGATATAAGGGCGTGCTGTAAGCCACATCGATGAAATTCTGCTCTCGCCACGATTTCTCGGCAAGTGCCAGCATATCAACAGCCACGGGTTTGATGCCCTCGATGAAGCGCACACCGTCGCCAGTGAACACTTGACGTGCCTTGTCGCTGCCGTTGCCCATCATGATAAGCGTATAGCCCTGGCCTAACAATGCATCGAACGAGTGCTCGTCGAGTATCATTGCCTGAGGCTCCAAGACTGCTTCCAATGCCGGGTTGAAGGCTGCAGTATACACCTCCATGCGACGCGCATCAATCATGGGGACATAGAGCACTTTATCCTCCTCGACGAAGTGGTTGAACATCGTGCTCACCGTCATCAACTGCAGGGTGTTGATTCCGATCAGCGGCACATCCAGGCCGAAAGCCAACCCCTTGGCTTCGCTCAAGCCGATACGCAGACCGGTATAAGAGCCCGGGCCGATGCTTACTGCAACAGCGTCAAGTTTCAGCTCACGCGAGCGAGCATAGTCCAGCATTTCTTTCACATACTGACTCAACAGCGTAGCATGCGTCTGACCCTCGTAGTTCTCGCGATGATCAAGCACTTGTCCCTCGCTGGTCAATGCCACCGAGCACACGTCAGTCGAAGTCTCTATGTTCAGGATGTTAGCCATCTTCTCTTTCTAAAAAACGTGCAAAGGTACAAAATAGTTTGCAGTTAACAGTTTTTTAGCCATCAGTTTTTTGGCTCAGCTGTTCAGCCGAGCCTTTTCATACCAAAAAAACAAAGCGCTAAATCTTTATTTCACAAGATATTATACTGACAATGACAATGCAGTTTACAGTGAAGCGATTAGGGCATCAACATCGTCGGGGCGAGTAGCCCAGCTGGTGACGAAACGGCAATTCATCAGGTCACCCACAGGGAACCACTGTTCAAAGACAAAATCTTTCTCCAAGCGTTCAATAGTTGCCTTATCAAGGAGGACAAACTGCTGATTGGTAGGAGAATCACTGTACATCTTGTATCCCTTGGCTATGAAAGCGTCGCGCAACCGCATCGCCTGTTCCACGGCATGACGGGCGATCTTGAAGTAAAGCCCGTCCTGCATGAGGGCATCAAACTGGATGCCCAACAGACGGCCCTTGGCCATGAGAGCCCCGTGCTGCTTGACGGTGGTGAAGAAATGGGCAGGGGCTTTCATACCAGAAAAGACCACTGCTTCGCCACATAATGCGCCACACTTGGTGCCGCCCAGGTAGAACACGTCACACAGGCGAGCCAGCTGCGGCAAGGTAATGTCACAACCCTCGGCCATCAGACCATATCCCAAGCGTGCGCCATCGATAAAGAGGGGCAATTCAAACTGCTTGCAAACGCCATAGATGGCCTCAATCTCGGCACGGGTGTAGATGGTGCCCATCTCGGTGGCAAAAGTGATATAGACCATCCCCGGGAATACCATGTGTTCGTAGGCGATGTCGCCGAAGAACGCCTCCAGCCACTCACGCAGTTCATCGGCATCCATTTTTCCGTCATGCGAGGGCAAAGCCAATACCTTGTGCCCACCGAACTCAATAGCGCCTGACTCATGTACATTGATATGCCCCGTCTCGACCGTCAACACGCCCTGATAGCCGCGCAGCACGGCATCGATGACGGTAGCATTAGTCTGAGTGCCACCAACGAGGAAATACACATCGGCATCAGGCATTTCACATGCCGTGCGCACCTTGTCACGAGCCGCATTGCAGAAGTCGTCAAGTCCGTAGCCCGAGGCTCGCACGTCATTGGTCTCGGTCAGACGCTCAAGGATGGCAGGATGGCATCCGTTATTGTAATCACTTTCAAAAGATATCATCGGTTATAATTTTAGTACCTAGTTGTTAATGTCTTGCAAAGGTAATCAAAAAGCATTATCTTTGTGGCATGAAAAAGGATAAAAAAGCGATTATCTACCAGTTGATGCCCCGATGGTTCACCAATTGCAATGAGAAGTGTGTGCCCAATGGCACAATCAAGCAAAACGGTGTGGGCAAGTTCAATGACATTGACGATGGAAAACTGCGTTCCATCAAGTCGCTTGGTGCCACACACGTTTGGTATACCGGCATTCTTGAACACGCCACAGCCACCGATTATTCCCGACAGGGCATCACACCCTGCAACCCCCATGTGGTCAAGGGCAAGGCAGGCTCTCCCTACGCGATCCGTGACTACTACGACGTGTGCCCCGACTTGGCTGTCAAAGTGAAAAACCGCATGGCTGAATTTGAGGCACTTGTCGAGCGCACCCACCGCGCCGGCCTCAAGGTGATCATTGACTTCGTCCCTAATCATGTGGCACGTGAGTATGAGAGCGATGCCAGGCCCTCAGGCATCAAGGACCTGGGCGAAGGAGACAACCCGATGATGTTCTTTGACCCAAAGAACAATTTCTATTATATCACCGGACAGGAGTTTTCGCCCCATGGCGTCGATCTGGCCTCTGGCGGCAATGCCTACCATGAGTTCCCGGCCAAGGCCACAGGCAACGACTGCTTCACGGCATCACCCGACCGCGACGACTGGTACGAGACGGTAAAACTCAACTACGGCGTCGACCCGTGGAACGGAAGCACCCATTTCGACCCAATTCCGCCCACATGGGTAAAGATGCTTGATATCCTCAAGTTCTGGACTTCCAAACAGGTTGACGGTTTCCGCTGCGATATGGCGCACATGGTGCCGGTGGCCTTCTGGCACTGGGCTATCGCCCAAATCAAGGAAATAAACCCTGACATGGTTTTCATCGCCGAAATCTATGACGTCTCATTATACCGCAGCTACATCTACGATGGAGGTTTTGACTACCTTTATGATAAGGTGACTCTCTATGACACGCTGCGAGGCATCATGTGTAACGGCTGGCCCGCTAGCGACCTCACCCGTTGCTGGCAGACGGTTGAAGGCATTAGCGACCACATGCTCAACTTTCTCGAGAACCATGACGAACAGCGCATCGCCTCTCAGCAGTTCTGCGGCGAGCCCTGGCAAGCCTTGCCCGCATTGGTGGTAAGTGCCACGATGTCTCGTTGCCCGTTCATGGTATATGCCGGGCAAGAGCTGGGCGAGAAAGCAGCCGATGCCGAGGGATATAGCGGCATGGATGGCCGAACGACCATTTTTGATTACTGGAGCATCCCTACCCTGCGTCGCTGGCATCAGGGCAAGCCGTTGGCCGAAGAGCGACAGTTGCGGGCTATGTACCGCAAAATCTTGCGTTTGTGCAACAGTGAGAAGACATTAGCCGAAGGCGATTTCTTTGACTTGATGTATGTCAATCAGGACACACTGGATACACAGCGACAATACGCTTTTCTGCGCCATTGTAATGGTGAGATGACCTTGATTGTCGCCAACTTTGGCGACCAGGATATCGATTCTATTGTCCGCATTCCGCAGCATGCACTCGATTGCGCTCAAATGATTCATGGCAAGTATGAGTGCAAGGAGTTACTCTCGGACGAAACACAAACAGCTGTTTTGACAGGTGACACCACGCTGCCCGTGCACATCGCCCCGCATCAAGCAGCCATCTGGCGTTTCACCTTAAAGAATTAGTGTTTTCCGTCAGACAACAAAAACGAACCCCAAAGTGCATCTTCTGCCTTTGGGGCTCGCTGTTGTATGTCTGTTGTTTTAGAACATCTTGTCGGGGTACATGCCCGAAGCATGCAACTCAGCAAACTTGTCAACGACACCTTGACGGTCGGCAGCATAGGTCACACCGAACCATTTGCTCTCGGTCGTGAGCACCTTGACTTGAGCAGTGCCGGCAGTCACCATCTCATTGACCACTGTGGGAATGAAGAACTCTGATTTGGGCTTGCCGATGTTCTCCTTGAGGAAATCGACGAAGCACTTCTCGCTGTGCTCAAAATAGTCGGGCGTGAAACCCCAGAAGTTCATCGACACGGGAGTGTCAAACTCCAAGTGCTGCATATCACCGTTCTCGTCGGTGAAAACAATGTTGTGGTCCTCATCGTAGCCGATGCTCGTGCGCTCAACGACGCCAGTGAGCAGGCCATCGCGTGTCTCACACACGCCGCGAGCCACGGTGCCGCTCTCGCTCAAGGTATTGCCCACCTTGAAGCCCACCATGCTGTAATGGCCCTTGCTGTCCTCGGGCAGCGACGACAATTCATCGGCCATGACCTCAAAACTGTTACGGCCGTAGTAGTCATCGGCATTAATGATGGCAAACGGCTCATGAATCACATCCTTACCCATGAGCAGAGCATGGTTGGTGCCCCACGGCTTTACCCTGTCCTCGGGGCAAGTGAAGCCCTCGGGAAGATCGTTCAGTCCCTGGAAAACCAGTTCAACGGGTATATGACCCTCATATTTTGACAAAATCTTCTCACGGAAGTCGGCTTCAAAGTCCTTGCGAATCACAAAGACCACTTTACCGAATCCACTCTTGATGGCATCATAAATGGAATGATCCATGATGGTCTCGCCGTGAGGGCCCAGACCGTCGAGTTGCTTGAGGCCGCCATAACGGCTACCCATACCTGCTGCAAGCACAAATAATGTTGGTTTCATTTTTTATGTATTAAGTTCAAAGTTTTATGTTTATAGTCCTTTGCATAGCTGAAAGCTGATGCCACACTAATCTCTAATCAGCGACCTTGAAATCAAAGATGATGATGCGGCGATATTCCTCGTCGGGACGGAGAATCGGTGACGGGAAATTGTCGTGATTGGGTGCATCGGGGAAACCTTGGCACTCAATAGCGATAGCATCATAGTCGTGATACTGCTTGCCGCTCTTGCTCAGCGGACATCCCTCAAGCCAATTACCGGAATAGACCTGAGCCGCGGGCTGGTCGGTACTGATTTCCACCATACGGCCCGACTCCTTATCGGTCATGATTGCTGCCAGATGCAGATCGCCATCCTCATGGCCGTCGATGACCCAGCAGTTGTCGTATCCCTTGCCGTAGTTCAAGGCGGGGAAGTCTTGCTTAATGTCGCGGCCAATCACCTTGGGCTGCGTGAAGTCCATGGGTGTGTCTGTAACAGGAGCGATTTCACCTGTGGGAATAAGGTCGGCATCGGTCACCAGATAGTGCGAGCAGTTGAGCTGCAGCACTTGATTGAGAGCGGTTCCGTCCTTGTCCTCTCCTGCCATATTGAAATAGGTGTGGTTGGTGAGGTTGAGCGCTGTTGGCGCATCGGTCACGGCACCCAGTTCAATCTTGAGCACATTGTCATCGCTCCAGGTATAGGCCACGCGGGCAGTGAGGCATCCGGGATAATTCTCGTCGCCGTCGGGACTCTCCAGCGAGAAGACAACTGTGTCGCCATCCATCTCGCAGTCCCAGATCTTGTTCTGGAAGCCCACATTGCCGCCATGCAGGTGATGCTTCTCCTGATGGTTGCAGTTGAGCTGATAAGCCTTGCCGTCAATCTCCAAATGACCTTTGCAGATGCGGTTGGCGAAACGGCCAGGCACCTTGCCAGCACACGGGCCATCGAAGAAATAGTCGTTCAGCTCCTTGTAGCCGAGCACCACGTCGGCCAGCTTGCCATCGCGGTCAGGGACTTTGACTTCCAGGATACCCGCGCCCAGCGAAGACAACTTCACACTGGCGCCGCTGGCGTTGATGAGTTCATAGGTGGTGATTTCGCCACGCTCGGTCTCAAAAGTGTCGATACGAATGCTCTTCATGATCAATCCTCCACCCTGTGAGCGCCGTCGCTGATGATGACATTGATCACCTCAGGCTCGTGTCCATATTTGGCATTGAATTTCTCCTTTGCCGTGGCAATGAAGTTGTCGTAACGGTCCTCCTTGACCAGGTTGATGGTGCAGCCACCGAAGCCGCCGCCCATGATGCGGGAACCGGTCACGCCACACTCGCGAGCCACATCATTGAGGTAGTCCAGCTCCTCGCAGCTCACCTCGTAGTCGCGCGACAAACCATCGTGAGTCTCGTACATGCAGCGGCCCACCGTCTCATAGTCGCCACGCTCCAGCGCGTCGCACACATCGAGCACGCGCTGCTTCTCACCGATGACATAGCGTGCACGGCGATAGTCCTCGTCACTGATCTTGTCACGCACGTCGGCCAGCATGGTGTAGGTGGCATCGCGCAGGGTTTCTACGCCTAAGATTGAAGCCACATTCTCACACGATGCGCGGCGCTTGTTGTAGGGCGAATCCACCAGTTCGTGCTTCACCTTGCTGTTGAGCAACACGAGTTTATAGCCCTCGGGATGGAAGGGGAAATACTCGTGTTCCAGCGAGCGGCAGTCGAGGCGCATCAGGCAGTCCTTCTTGCCGAACACGCTGGCGAACTGATCCATAATGCCACAGTTCACACCGCAGTAGTTATGCTCGGTGCTTTGTCCGATCTTGGCCAGTTCAAACTTGTCGATCTTGTTGTCGTTAAACAGGTCATTCAAGGCAAACGCGAAGCAAGACTCGAGGGCAGCCGATGACGACAGGCCTGCACCCAGGGGCACATTGCCCGCAAACACGGTGTCAAAGCCCTTTACAACGCCGCCACGCTTGATGGTCTCACGGCATACGCCGAAGATGTAGCGTGCCCATTGATCTTGAGGAGCATCTTCCTCGTTGAGGCCAAACTCACAGTAAGCGTCCAGGTCAACACTGTAAACGCGCACCTTGTCGGTGCCGTTGATGTTGATCTCGGCCATGATATACTTGTCGATGGCGCCCGGGAAAACAAAGCCTCCGTTATAGTCAGTGTGTTCACCAATCAGGTTGATACGTCCAGCCGAGGCGTATAATACGCCATCGGTACCGAAACGCTTCTTGAATTGATCTTGAATTTTCTCTTTCATTGCGTCTAATATATTAATGTTAAAAAAATGATTTAGTCATGTCAGTTATTGAGTATTGCGGTATAGGTTAAAAGAATCCGCGTCAATACAGGGAATGTGCTGCAACAGCCATTCCTAACAGTCAAGTTGCTAAGTCGTAGCTACCTGTTGAATACGCTGTTTTTATCGTTAAGGATGCGCTCCAGGTTCTCGGCGTTGATGTGGCCGTTGATGATCACCATGGCGTCTGTCATATCACTCGCGTTAGCGATCACGATTTCGCTGATATACTGGCCGTCACGACGCACGAGAGCGGTTTTGGTATCATAGCCATTCTGATTGGCCATAATAACCTCATAGGAGTTGTCCTTGTAAAGATTCTGGATGCGTTTGCGGTACTTGTCGCGCACATTAGCATTGCACTTGCTCAAGTCAAGCACTTGCACCGAACTGATGCCGATGCTGGCCTCGGACAAGGTGGGTGACAGGAGTCGTCCCAGTCCCAACAATCCACTTCCCACGTTGACATACTGCGCGTGCTTGGCGTCACGCATGTCGTTCATGATATCTTGGGCATTGTGATACATCATGCCGCAAGAGGCCAATAACACAGTCGTCAACAAGAAAACAAATAATTTTTTCATATTATAGCACATTTTGGTTTCGGGTGACAAATATAATACTAAAAGTCCGTTTGTGAGAGAAATGAATTCTTAAAAATGGCAAAATCTTATAATTCACATTCAAATAAATAATTTTTTCCATAAAAAGCGCTACCGTATGAAGATAATTTTCCTAACTTTGCAGACTTAAATTATAGAAATACAATTTTCAACTATACAAAACAATAATTAGACAAAATGGCAAAATTCAATGAATTCAACTTTGCCGGTAAGAAGGCAATCGTGCGCGTTGACTTTAACGTGCCCCTGAATGAAAAAGGTGAAATTACCGACGACACCCGCATCCGCGGTGCAGTCCCCACATTAAAGAAAATCCTTGCCGATGGCGGCGCCCTCATCATCATGTCACACATGGGTAAGCCCAAAGGCAAAATCAACCACAAACTGTCACTGAGCCAGATCACCAGCGCCGTTGCCGCTGCACTGAGCCGTCCCGTACAGTTTGCTCAAGACAGTGCCGACGCCAAGAGCCAGGCCGATGCCCTGCAACCCGGTGAGGTGCTTCTGCTCGAGAACCTGCGCTTCCACCCCGAGGAGGAAGGCAAGCCCGTGGGCATCGAGAAGGACGATCCCAACTATGACGCAGCCAAGAAGGAGATGAAGGCTCGCCAGACCGAGTTCGCCAAGACGTTGGCCAGCTATGCCGACGTGTATGTGAACGACGCTTTCGGCACCGCTCACCGTCGTCACGCCTCGACCGCCGTCATCGCCGACTTCTTTGACGCAGACCACAAGATGCTGGGCCTGCTTATGGAGAAAGAGGTGACCGCTATCGACAACGTGATGAAGAACGCTCAGCATCCCTTCACCGCCATCATCGGCGGCAGCAAGGTATCGTCCAAACTGTCGGTTATCAAGAACCTGCTCGATAAGGTTGACAATCTGATCATCGGCGGCGGCATGGGCTTTACCTTCGTCAAGGCACAGGGTGGCCACATCGGCGACTCGTTGCACGAGGACGACCTGATGCCCGAGGCACTGAACGTCATCGCTGCTGCCAAGGAGAAAGGTGTGAACCTGAGCCTCTCGGTAGCTACCGTTGCCGGCGACCGCTTTGACAACGACGCCAACCGCCAGACGGTTGACATCTACAATATCCCCGACGGTTGGGAGGGCATGGATGCCAGCGAGGCTTCGCTTGAGAACTGGAAGAAGATCATCATGGATTCCAAGACCATCCTGTGGAACGGTCCTGTGGGCGTGTTTGAGTTTGAGAACTTTGCTCACGGCACCGGCGAAATCGCCAAGTATGTGGCAGAGGCAACCCAGAACGGTGCCTACTCGCTCGTGGGCGGTGGCGACTCGGTAGCAGCCGTCAACAAGTTCGGCCTGGCCGACCAGGTATCCTACGTCTCGACCGGTGGCGGCGCCATGCTCGAAGCCATCGAGGGCAAGACCCTGCCCGGCGTAGCAGCCATCCTCGGCGAGTAACCTTGCCTGGCAATTTGCCCCACACCGAGGCGCTAAGGCGCTAAAAAGTACTTATCAAACAACTTTGACAACCCAATTGACAACACTGACAACATTATTGTTGTTAAGGTTGCCAAAAAGTTGTCAAAGTTGTTTGTTTTTTGTCCCCAATATAGCATCACATTTATAAAAAAGCAGTACCTTTGGGGCAATGAAACGTAAATAATCAGTTTTCCTAAAATACTATCTAACAAAAGAGAAATGGAACCTTTATTTGAGAAACTCAAAAGCAACGCGATTGCCAAGAGGCAGCGCATCGTTCTTCCCGAGAGTACCGAACCCCGCACCATGACGGCTGCCGACCGCATCATCGCCGACGGCATCGCTGACGTGGTATTCATTGGCGACAAGGCCGAAATCATGGCCAAAGCCACTGAACTTGGTCTCAAGAACATCGACAAGGCTCAAGTGATCAACCCCAACGACGCCGAGGCTGTCGAGAAATATGCCCAGTTGTTCTATGAACTGCGCAAGGCTAAGGGTGTGACCATCGAGGATGCCCGCAAGAAGATACTCGACCCGCTGTATCTGGGTTGCTTGCTCATCAAGGCCGGTGATGCCGACGGACAGGTGGCTGGTGCGATGAACACCACGGGCAACGTGCTGCGTGCTGCCTTCCAGGTATTGAAGACGGCTCCCGGTATCAGCACCGTGAGCGGCGCTTTCCTGATGTTGTTGCCCGAGGGTTCGCCTTACGGCCACAATGGCGTGATGGTGTTTGCTGACTGCGCAGTTGTGCCTGATCCCGACGCTCAGCAGCTGGCACAGATTGCCGTGAGTGCCGACCGCACAGCACGTGCTCTTGCCGAAATCGACGATCCCAAGATCGCCATGCTCAGTTTCTCGACCAAGGGCAGCGCCAAGCATGAGCGCGTCGATAAGGTGGTTGAGGCTACCCGCCTGGCCAAGGAGATGAACCCCAACCTGAAGATCGACGGCGAGCTCCAGGCCGATGCAGCCATCGTGCCCAGCGTGGGTGCCAGCAAGGCTCCTGGCAGCGACATCGCCGGTCATGCCAACGTGCTCGTGTTCCCCGACTTGGGTGTGGGCAACATCGCTTACAAACTGGTTCAGCGCATCGCTGGTGCTAAGGCCGTGGGTCCCGTGCTGCAAGGTCTTGCCGCTCCCGTCAACGACCTGTCGCGCGGCTGCAACGAGGACGACATCTACCGCACCGTGATCCTCACCTGCAACCAAGCCATCAATCGATAATAGGACTAAAAACCAAGGACTAAGGACTAAGGACTAAGGACTAAGGACTAAAAACTAAAATTTATAATAATGAATATCTTAGTATTAAATTGCGGCAGCAGCTCTGCCAAGTACAAACTCATCGAGATCAAGGAGAACAAGACCCTCGCCGAGGGCGGTGTAGAGAAAATCGGTCTGCCCGACGGATTCATCAAGCTGAAATTTGATGACGGCAGCAAGAAGAACATCGACCTGGGTCTCACCGACCACAAGGGCGCCATCAAGGCCATCCTCGATGCCCTCGTTAACCCCGAGTATGGTTGCATCAAGGACCTGAAGGAAATCGACGCCGTGGGCCATCGCGTAGTGCATGGCGGCGAGAAGTTCAGCCGCAGCGTCCTCATCACCGACGAGGTGAAGGACATGATCCGCGAGTGCTACGGCATCGCTCCGCTGCACAACCCCGTGAACATGGCAGGTATCGAGGCCATCGAGGCCGTGCTGCCCGGCGTTCCCCAGGTGGCTGTGTTTGACACTGCTTTCCACCAGACGATGCCCAAGTCGGCCTTCATGTATCCGCTGCCCATGGAGTACTACACCAACGACCATGTGCGCCGCTACGGCTTCCACGGCACGAGCCACCGTTTCATTGCTCAGCGCGTGTGTGAAATGCTCGGCACTACTCCCGAGGGCAAGCGCATCATCTGCTGCCACATCGGTAACGGCGCCAGCATCAGCGCCATCAAGGACGGCAAGAGCATCGACACCACGATGGGCCTCACCCCCACCGAGGGCCTGATGATGGGTACCCGCTCGGGTGACGTCGATCCCGGTGCATTGCTGTTCCTCATGGAGAAGTACAACCTCAGCCCCAAGGAGATGCTCAACATCATCAACAAGAAGAGCGGTGTGCTGGGTATCACTGGCGTGAGCAGCGACATGCGTGACGTTGTTGACGCTGCCGAGAAGGACCATAACGAGCGCGCTCAACTCGCACTCGACATGTACGAGCTGCGCATCCTCAAGACCATCGGCGCCTATGCAGCTGAGTTGAACGGCGTTGACATCATCGCCTTTACCGGCGGTGTCGGCGAGAACCAGTATCAGACCCGCAAGCGCGTCTGCCGCAACCTCTCCTACCTGGGCGTCAAGATCGACGAGGAACTCAACGACACCCTGTGGCGCGGTAAGGAAGGTGAAATCAGCACCCCCGACAGCAAGGTCAAGGTCGTAGTTGTCCTCACCGACGAGGAATACATGATTGCCCACGACACCGAGGCCATCATCGAAGGCCGCGAGCCCTAAAGCGTTAAACTACTGATTACGCAAATTAAACTAATCGTTTATTGAATATAGAGACGCAAAATTTTGCGTCTCTACTTTTTTTATGTAATTTTGCACGCTAAAACAATCGATAAGACTATGTTAAAAGATAAGATAGAAGCGCTGAAGGCGCAAATTGCTGAGCTCAAGGCCGAGAATGAGGAGGCTCTTGAGGCATTGCGTATCAAGTATCTGAGCAAGAAGGGTGAGATTACCGCTTTGTTCAACGAGTTCCGCGAGGTAGCCCCCGAGGAGAAACGTGAGTTGGGTCAGAAGCTCAACGAACTGAAGAACCTCGCTACCGACAAGATCACTGCCCTGCGCGAAGCAACCAAGCAGAAGGCCAAGGAACAGAACAAGATCGACATCACCCGTCCTGCCTTCCCTGCAGAATTGGGTACCAGGCATCCGATTTCGGTGGTTCGTAAGCAGATCATCGACATCTTCTCACGTCTGGGCTTTACCATTGCCGACGGTCCCGAGGTGGAGGACGACTGGCACGTGTTCAGTGCGCTGAACTTCGCTGCCGACCATCCCGCCCGTGACATGCAGGACACCTTCTTCATCGAGAAGAACGAGCAGGACGTGACGCGCAACATCGTGCTGCGCAGCCACACCAGCTCGGTACAGGTACGCACCATGGAGCGCCAGCAGCCGCCCATCCGCATCATCTGCCCGGGTCGCGTTTACCGCAACGAGGCCATCACTGCCCGCGCTCACTGCTTCTTCCACCAGATCGAGGGTCTGTACATTGACAAGAATGTCACCTTTGCCGACCTGAAACAGGTGCTGCTGCACTTTGCACAGGAGTTGTTCGGCACCGAGACCGAGATTCGCTTGCGCCCCAGCTACTTCCCGTTCACCGAGCCCAGCGCCGAGATGGACGTGACTTGCATGCTGTGCGGCGGCAAGGGCTGCGGTTTCTGCAAGCACACCGGTTGGGTCGAAATCCTGGGCTGCGGTATGGTGGATCCCGCCGTGCTTGAGGCCAGCGGCATCGACAGCACGGTCTATACCGGCTATGCCTTCGGCCTTGGTGTGGAGCGCATCACCAACCTGAAGTACATGGTGAAGGACCTGCGCATGTTCAGCGAGAACGATGTTCGCTTCCTTGACGAGTTCAAGAGCGCACACTAATCATTTGCCGCCTCGCGGCAAATGAGGTTAAAGGTTAAAGGTTAGAGGTTAAAGACTATCTACTAACTACTAAGGACTAAGGACTAAGGACTAAGGACTAAGGACTAGGGACTAAAGACTGAGGACTAGGGACTAGGGACTAGTGACTAGGGACTAGGGACTAGGGACTAAAGACTGAGGACTAAGGAGACGCAAGATGTTGCGTCTCTACATTTATAAGAGATATGACTATTAAGGAGAGATACGACGGGATACTGGAGTATTTCAAGGAAAGACAGCCCAATCCCGAGACTGAGTTGCAGCATGGCGACCCGTTTGAGTTGCTGGTAGCAGTGATGCTGAGTGCCCAATGCACCGACAAGCGGGTGAATATGGTGACTCCACCCCTGTTTGCTGCCTACCCCACTCCGCAAGCCATGGCCGCAGCCAGCGTAGAGGACATATTACAATATGTGAAAAGTGTTTCCTATCCCAACAGCAAGGCAGCTCACTTGCAGGCGATGGCCCAGAAACTGGTCGAGGACTTTAACGGTCAGGTGCCTGACAACATGAAAGACCTCACTTCGCTGCCAGGCGTGGGCCGCAAGACTGCCAACGTGGTGATGGGAGCAGCCTTCGGCAAAGCCACCATTCCTGTCGATACCCATGTCTATCGGGTGTCGCATCGGTTGGGTCTCTCCCAAGGCAAGACACCTGACGACGTGGAGCGCGACCTCATGCGCCATATCCCCGAGGAGATGCGATTCAAGGCCCACCACTGGATATTGCTGCATGGACGCTATGTCTGCAAAGCCTTGCGTCCCGATTGTCTGAACTGCGGCATCCAGCAGTATTGCAAGCAATACAGCAAGTGAATGTTCCACATCGGCCCTAAAGTGTCCTAAATTTCACAAAAAGCATTATTTTTCGTTGCTGGATTAAACCTGGCTATTAATATGACGTCTAAGATGCGTTTTTGTGTTTTGTAAAAACAATAACTACTGAAAGATAACAACTAACCGTTTATAATTTAAAAAAGAGATTATGAAGAAAGTGTTTGTTTTGATTGCTGCTGCAATCGTATGCATGAGCGCCAGCGCTCAGTTTCAATTTGGTGCAAAGGTCGGTTTTGACATGACCCATTTTTGGGGTGAAGATGCGCCTACAGGCGTACAGCCTAACTACCAAGTAGGTTTGATGATGGAATACAAGTTCACTCCAAAGTTTGCCATCGCCCCCGAGGTCGTTTTTGCTGCACAGGGTGGTAAAGCATCTGAAGATTTTGACGACGACGATATCCCTGGCATCCCTGGCACAGTTAAGGCCAATGGCACTTTCCACACCAACTACATCAATGTCCCCGTGATGCTAAAGTTCTATGCAACCCCCAACTTCAGCATCGACCTTGGTCCCCAGGTCGGTTTCAACGTGTATAACAAAATGACAGCTTCGGGCAAAATCGCTTCCATTGAGGCAAAAGAGACTATTGATCTTAAGGACATCACCAAAACCGTTGACTTTGGTGTTGGACTGGGTGCTACCTATAACTTGACCAACAACGCCTTCGTACAGGCTCGTTACACTTTGGGCTTGACCAATGTGTTCGACGTTAATGACAGCCATGAGAAGAACGGCAATGCTCAGATTGCCTTCGGTATGAAGTTCTGATTGCCAAAACCGAAAAGAATAACGAAGAGAGAAAATAATTTTTAAAGCAGTGGCTGCCCCGTGCAATTCGGGTCAGCCACTTTTTTTCTTACCATAAAAACCGATTCTTGATCCTGTCTTCCATAACGGCCCATTTATCCAATGATTCATGTGCCTATGATTATCAATAGAAGAAATTCTAAATTTTTATATAAAAATATAAAAAGTTCTTAAAATATTTGTACAATTCAAAAAATCGGTTGTACATTTGTACGTGTGTTTTTCATGGTATTAGATTTAAGGTTTGTGGAGGCTGTCGTGAGACATCTTCCACTTTTTTATTTTTTACGGTTTTGAGGTGCTATTTTGCATCTGTAACTGCATGAGAACTTTCCCTTCACCATGTTATTGAGTTTGGTGCGGATGAGCTGCTTGCGAATGGGCGAAATGCGGTCCACAAAGAGCGTCTTGGCCAAGTGGTCACACTCATGTTGTACGACACGCGCCAGGTAGCCCTCGATGTCCTTGTCATGCTCCTGAAACTGCTCGTCCTGCCAATGCAGATGAATCTTCTCACGGCGATAGACGTTCTCGTGTATTCCGGGCACACTCAGGCATCCTTCCTCCCTCGAAATCTCAGGAGCAGTCTCGTCAACGGTAATCTCGGGGTTGATGAGCAACATGCGACAATCCTTGAGTTCGGGAAAATCCTCGGCAAGGGGATCCACATCGATATAGACAATGCGGGCATTCACACCCACCTGAGGTGCAGCGATGCCTATGCCCTGGGTGTGATACATGGTCTCCTTCATGTTTTCGATGAGCTCCTGCAGATTGGGATAGTCAGGAGTCACAGTGGCATTCTCGGCGCGAAGCACGGGATGACCATAGATGTAAATCGGTAAAATCATGATTCGATATTATCAGGTTGATTGAATTTGCTTTGCAAGTAATCGTTAAGGATGATGGTGGCTGCGATGGCATCGACACGCGACTTGTCACGGCGGTCACTCTTTTTCATTCCCCCATCAAGCATTGCCCGATGGGCTATGGTGCTCGTGAAACGTTCGTCATACATCACTACAGGCATCTCGGGCAATTCTTTGCGCAAGCGTTCCACAAAAGGCGTGATGTACTTCATGCTCTCGCTGGGTTCACCGTTGAGCTGGGTGGGCTGACCGATGACGATGCGCTCGACTTGCTCTTTCGCAATGTAGTCCTTGATGAACTGCATGAGCGTGTGAGTGGGCACTGTCGCCAGATTGCCGGCCACAATCTTCAACGGATCGGTGACCGCAACGCCAGTGCGCTTACGCCCGTAATCGATGCCCATGATTCGCCCCATCGTCCTTAACAATCGCTAAGAATTTATCCTTGCTGCATGGTGAGCAGGAATTCCTCGTTGTCACGGGTGCGGTCCATACGCTCCTTGACAAACTCCATCGCCTCGACCGAAGTGCGGTCGCTCAGGAAGCGACGAATGATCCACATCTTGTTCAGGGTGTCCTGCGGCAGGAGCAAGTCGTCACGACGCGTACTCGAAGCCATAACGTCCACAGCCGGGAAGATTCTCTTGTTGGACAGCTTGCGGTCGAGCTGCAACTCCATGTTACCGGTACCCTTGAATTCCTCAAAGATGACCTCGTCCATCTTGGAGCCCGTCTCGGTCAACGCGGTAGCGATGATGGTAAGGCTTCCGCCGCCCTCGATGTTTCGTGCTGCGCCGAAGAAACGTTTGGGCCTTTGCAATGCGTTGGCATCAACACCACCCGTCAAGATCTTGCCTGATGCAGGTGCGATGGTGTTATAAGCGCGAGCCAGACGAGTGATCGAATCCAGCAAGATGACCACATCGTGACCACATTCCACCAAGCGTTTTGCCTTGCTTAACACCAGGTCGGCGATTTTCACATGACGGTCGGCAGGCTCGTCGAAGGTGGATGCAATCACCTCGGCATTCACGCTGCGGGCCATGTCGGTCACCTCCTCGGGGCGCTCGTCAATGAGCAGGATGATCATGTAGGTCTCGGGATGGTTCTCCGAGATGGCATTGGCTATTTCCTTCAAGAGCATGGTCTTACCGGTCTTGGGCTGAGCCACGATCAGTCCGCGCTGTCCTTTACCGATAGGCGAGAACATGTCCACCACGCGCTGTGATACCGTGGGATGAGTCTTGCTCACAAGATTGAATTTCTCATCCGGGAAAAGAGGCACCAGGTGCTCAAACGGCACGCGGTCGCGCACATAGGCGGGCGTGCGGCCGTTGATGAGACGTATCTCGCTCATCGGGAAGTACTTTTCACCCTCCATGGGCGGACGTATCGTTCCCTCGATGACATCACCGGTCTTGAGGCCATAAGCCTTGATCTGTGACTGCTGAACATAAATGTCATCGGGCGAAGTAAGATAATTGTAATCGCTGGAACGCAAGAAACCGTAACCCTCAGGGGCGATATCGAGCACGCCTTGTGCCTCAAGAATGCCGTCAAAATTATAGGGCTGATCCAGATAAGGATTCACTTCGGCAATCTGCTGCTGTTGCTGCTGCTTGATTTTACGCTTCTTGTTTTTGCTTTCCTTGACGACTTTAGGTTCCTGAATCACGATGGGTGCAACGGCGGCTTCCTCGGCAGCGCGTTTACGCTCCTCCTCGGCCCTGCGCATCGCCTCTTCTCTCTCCTCTTGGGTGCGAGGCTTGAAAGTGAAACTGCTGCCGGTGTTGAAGAATGAATTCAACGAGACATCTTCACGCTCGCGACTGGTGGTCTCCACATTCTGTTCTTTGACCTCGGGTGCCATTTCTGTCATATCTTCATCTACCAGCATCGGTTCATTCTCCTCAATGTAATCATTCGAGAACTGGTAATCATCCTCTATTATCACAGGCTGCTCTTGATTCTCCATATTGTCGAACGGAAGCACAGGTTGTTCAACCACCTGCTTGGACTTGCGTCCACGCCGACGGGCAGGTTTCTCTTTCTCCTGAGCGGCAACTTCGGGTTCGGCTGGTGCCTGTTCGGGCTCGGCGGGCTGATCGGCCTGAGATTCCAAGGCTGCTTCACGGGCAGCCTTCTCGGCGGCCGAAGGACGACCACGCTTGCGCTTCGGAGCCTCTGCGAGTGCCGGGGTTTCTTTCACGTCGGCAGGCTGTTCAGCCTCTACGGGTTTCACTTCTTCAGCTTTCTCGGCAGGAGCCGGTTTGTCTTCTGCCTTATCTTGTTTTTTGGAACTGCTTTTTTCGGTATTTACGACAGCGTCATCTTTAATCACCTCGTTACCGTTAGCTTTGGCAGCGGGTTGACGAATGCGCTCACGGCGACGGCGTGTGGACGTGGGCTCTGGCGTATTGGCTGCTTCGACCTCGGCCTGCTTGTCAAGGACCTGGAAAACGAGATCACCATGATCCACCGAGTCGGCTTTCTTGATGCCCAAAGACTTAGCGATTTCGCGCAGTTGCTCGTCGCTCATAGCATGTAATTGATTGATGTTATACATATTCTAAATAATAAAACTGAGGATGGTGCATCACAATAAATAATGCTTTATCAAGATTTTGCACCAAGTCGTGCACTCCCGCGCACGTATATCCTAAAATTAAAAAATTGATTTACCAAAAATCCTTGAGCAATAGCATCAATTCTGCTTGCCTTTAATTGTATATCAACAACACCTGAAGATTGTCAACACAACTCAAATAAAGCGTACGGGAAAAAACGGGATAATTAGAATTGATGTTTTGCCACAAGACACCTGTAAGAGGTTGTTTTGCGTTGCAAAATTAGTGTTTTTTGGTGATATGAACAAAAAAAGCGCAAAAAAAACACTAATTTTGCGCCCTGGAAAACAAAAACATGGATATTGACCGTAAAAAAATAGCTGAACACGTCAACCTGCCAGTCATGAAGCTGGTGGGCAGGGTGGCCGATGAGTTGCACCGTGAATGTTATGTCGTGGGGGGATATGTCCGGGACATCTTCCTGGAAAGGCCCAGCAACGACATGGACTTTGTGACGGTTGGCAGCGGCATCGAGGTGGCAAAGGCAGTGGCCGGCCGCCTGGGGCGCCGCGCCCATCTGTCGGTGTTCCGCACCTATGGCACAGCGCAGGTCAAGACGCGGCAATGGGAACTGGAATTCGTAGGCGCCCGCCGCGAGTCCTACCACCGCGAGAGCCGCAACCCCATCGTCGAGGACGGAACCCTCGACGACGACCAGAAGCGTCGTGACTTTACCGTCAATGCCATGGCCATCTGCCTGAACAAGGAGCGATACGGTGAGTTGCTGGATCCGTTCGACGGCATCGGTGACATGGAACGCCGCATCATCCGCACCCCTCTCAACCCCGACATCACCTTCAGCGACGACCCGCTGAGGATGATGCGCGCCGTACGCTTTGCCACACAGCTGGACTTTGATATCTATCCTGAGACTTTTGAGGCCATCAAGAAGAACGCCCATCGCATCCACATCATCACCCGTGAGCGCATTGCCGAGGAACTGATGAAAATCATGCGCAGCGCACAGCCCTCTCGTGGCTGGCTCTTGCTTGACCAATGCGGCCTGCTGCCTCTGATATTTCCTGAACTGGCAGCACTCAAAGGCGTTGAGACCGTCAACGGACGCGGCCACAAGGATAATTTCATGCACACCCTCCAGGTGCTTGACAATGTGGCTGCCGCCAGCGACAACGTGTGGTTGCGTTGGGCCGCATTGCTGCACGATGTGGGCAAGGCCCGCACCAAGCGTTGGGACCCGCAGCAGGGCTGGACATTCCACAACCACAACTTCATCGGCGAGCGGATGATTCCCAAGATTTTCGCCAAGATGCGTCTGCCGCTCAACGACCACATGAAATATGTGAAAAAGCTCGTGGGCTTGCACATGCGTCCCATTGCCCTTGTCGAGGACGAGGTGACCGACAGTGCCGTGCGTCGCCTCCTCTTTGATGCCGGTGACGACATCGACGACCTGATGACCTTGTGCAAGGCCGACATCACCAGCAAGAACCAGAACAAGGTGCAGCGTTTTCGCGAGAACTTTGACCTGGTGAAGCAGAAACTCGTGGTCATCGAGGAGAAAGACCGGGTTCGCAATTTCCAGCCACCTGTCGATGGCGAGGAAATCATGACGACATTCGGCCTGGCGCCTTCGCGCCCTGTGGGTTACATCAAGGACGCCATCAAGGACGCCATTCTCGACGGCGACATCACCAACGATTATGCCTCGGCCTATCAGCTCATGCTGGCCAAAGCCGCTGAACTGGGAATAGACCCCATCCACAAGGGCCAACTGTGCTACACCACAATGGAAACGCCAGCCGGTACTCTTTTCATTGCAGCTACACATCAGGGCATCGCAATGATTGGCTGGCATCAGGACGAGGTCAGCAAGATTTCCAAAAAGCTCAAATTGCAGCCGGTCGAGGTTGTCACCCCACTGCTCGCTGCCTGCGTCAAGCAATTGGGTGAATACTTTGACGGAACGCGTCAGGAGTTCTCATTGCCCCTGCACCTGACCGGTACCGAGCACCAACTCAAGGCGTGGAACGAACTGCGACAGATTCCTTATGGCCAGACCATTTCTTACGGTCAGCAAGCCACCCGCTTAGGCAACCCAAAGAGTTCCCGCGCCGTGGCACAGGCCAATCACAACAACCCTGTGTCAATCGTCATCCCCTGCCATCGCGTCATCAACGCCGACGGCAGTCTTGGAGGCTATGCCTCAGGCCCCGAAATCAAGCAGAAGCTTCTTGACTTGGAACAGAAGAACAAGTCAAGGATTGATAAAGAGTAGTCTAAACCGTTTTATCTTTTTCTTTTCAGAGTAGTCGCCACCAATCTCAATCCAGTGTCACTGGCACGCAGATTGGGAGCGCAAACGCCGCGGAATGAGACACGACACAAGTTGGTACCCTGATTCCAGCAACCGCCGCGTTGCACATGTCCTTGACTCGAATAGTTGCCGATGGGATCGGTCTGGAATTCATCGGTGTAGAAGTTCAGCCAATCGTCGCACCACTCCCACACATTGCCGCTCATGTCGTACAGTCCCAGCTCGTTGGGCATCTTCTTCCCGACCGAATGACTGGTCTCCTTGGCATTCTCGCTATACCAGGCCACTTCATCAAGCTCATTGCTGCCGGCATACATGTGGCGGTGCGTATTTTTCCCTCCTCGAGCAGCATACTCCCACTCGGCCTCGGTGGGCAAACGGAATGCGATGCCGGTCATGTCGTTCAGCCTCTCAATAAACTGCTGGCAATCGTCCCACGACACCATGTCAACCGGATTGTTCGTGCCTTTGCAATGACTCGGGTTCTCCCCCATCACCATTTCCCACAAATCTTGAGTCACCTCATACTTGCAGATGTAGAACGGAGAGAGTTTCACCCTGTGGGCCGGATATTCAATTTCCCAAGCGTCGTCCTCTTGCTCACTGGTGGCTCCCATCGTGAAAGTGCCACCCTCGACATAGACCATATCACTCAGCAATTTGCTCAACAAGCCTTCTTTTCCCTCGGGCAAGTCAGCCAGATCAGGTTTATCAAGTGGTTGCACTGACTCGCGGTCGTCCTGCACACCCTGGGCTTCAGTCATCGCCTGAACTGCATCGTCCACAGCAGTGACAGATGAAGTCTCCTCGGGTGTTGCCCCGATTTCTTCATGCTTGACCGCATCAGCTAACTGAGTCGCCTGGTTGACTTCTTCGGCAGGCATGACAATGACTTGAGCCACCGATGCCTGTCCTCTGCCATCGGATGGGATTTGATGGTTCAATGATTCATCAAGTTCAGCGACAAGAGCAGCGAGTGCAGCGGTGTCGGGCACCTGCGGAGCAACATTCCAATCCATCTTGAAGGTGTTGTCGGTGCAACAACTGGCCTTGGCAATGGCTTTGTTGAACTGACGGTAACGTATGGACTGCATTTTACCGTTATTCTGGTTTTTCCAATTCCACAGTTTACCCGTTGACCGGCCGTCAGTATAGCCATACCGGCAGGTTGTCGAGTCATTTCCAGCCTTGCCTTGTTCACTGCAAGTGAGTGCAAGATCGCCCTCGCTGTTATACCAGTAGGATTGCGTCTTGTTATTATTGAAGACTGTTTTGTCCAATTTGTAGGAACGATCATAGTAGTCTGTCCTGAGGACATTGCGACCTTTTTGATGCATGACCTTTTTCAGGTAGTCGATATCACGGGAAAAGGTGATGATATTGCCGTCGCTGCCAGCCAACTCAAGGATGTCGCCCACCTCGTTCCACTTGGTCACATAGTTAACGACGTGGCCTTTGGCATCGGTCTTGGAGAGCAACGTAAACCCGTTTTCAGGGTCAAAACCATAGGCATATCGCTCATTGAGCCCCGAACGGGAGTCATAACGCCTCACCAGCAAGCCCTGGTCATTGAAAATCAGCACCTCTCTACCTTCAAGCAAATCGGGAGAGTTTGCCATTACGACCTGTCCCAATAGACCGTCACAATCGTTCATGTAGGCCGAGGTGGGCAAGAACAACAGATTGTTGTACATTGAGCGGATGCGGTTCTTGTCCACGCCCGTGAGTTCATCGCCCGAGCAGCAGAACCGCTGCAAGTCGTCCAGAGTCACCATGGGCGAGAGATAACGTTTCTTCACCTTCTGCCGCAACAAGTCCTGGACTTTGTCAAAATGAGGCGAATCGGGATAGTTGATCAGATAATTGTCATAGACACCGATATTGTCACTTTCTTTGGCATCAATGAAGGCATAGTTCATCTCGAGCGTCTTCACGCTGTCGAGGTATTCCGACTCAGGGTAAAGGCGCGCGTATTCCTGGCATGCCTCCACTGTGGGCGTCAACTCATCAAGGGCACGACGGTACAAGAGCTGCTCAACGGCATGGTTGAAACTCGAAGATGGATAGTTGGCAAGATAGGCCTTGCACGCGGCTGCATCAGGCCCCAACTCCTCATAGGCCAGGCTGTCGCGACGCCACTCGATAGCGATGCGGTGAGACTCGTTCTGGCGGTCATACTTGTCCAGGTAGCGCTGGCAGTCGGCAAGTACGCGAGTGCGCCTGACTTTATCGTAAGCCAACTGTTCACGCTCCTTGAGGATGGTTTGCATCTCAGGGTAATCATACAACAAATCAACCAGCCGGTCGTATGCTCCCTCGGTATTGATCTGCCTTACCGTGTCCACAAGATTCTTCTCGATATCGGCCTTGATGGCGGCCACCGACATCTGCAGATTCTTGTGAGACAGGAAACGGTCGGCGATTTCACAGGCCGACGGCGTGGAGCAGGCGTTTTTCAGTTCAGCGTAGGCGCTCCATGGGTCAAAAGGCACGACATTGGTCAGTTTCCCATGACCTTCACGAGTGTTCATCATCATGGCCTCGCTCAGTTGCCACACCGGGGCCAGTTGACGTGAGATGGGCACCATCGGGTTCAAGCTGTCATCGGTCTTGGACTTCTCTTCGATTTCCTGCCAATACTTGGCCACTTTATCCAACTTTTGACTCTTCAAGGCCTCAAAAACCTTGACCATGTGTTTCTGGTAATAATTGTCACCAAGGCACAGAGGTGTCTGCGAGATGCCGACTCCAGTCACACACAACCATATACTCAAGAATAGAACAGTTCTTTTCATCACTTAAGAATATTGCCAATTGATGTTGCAAATATAAATAAAAAACCGCTTGAACATGCGATTATTGAGAAAAATAAATGTAAATTTGCGACATACTAACAACCACAAACCGAGACCATAATATGAGAATGAAGCATCTTTTCACTTGTGTAATTGCAGTAATGATTGCCGTGACATCAGCGGCACAGACAGGCAGGGCCGATTATCGCGTGGTGCCGCTGCCCTCAGAGATTAACGGCATCAAGGGCGCCGATTTCAAGCTCACCGAGCGTTGCCTGATCAATTACCCGACGGGAAACCGCGACCTGGAACGCAACGCAATCATGCTGAGCGGGTATGTCGAGGAACTGACCGGGATACATCTTGCGACCCGCCCCACCCTCGCGTCCTCCGATCAACCCGGCAACATCACCCTGCTGCTTGACCCCTCAATCGCGGGCGACGAAGACTACAGCATCACCGTCACTCCCCGCAGCGTCCTCATCAGCGGCAAGACGGCGGCCGGTGTTTTCCATGGCATCCAAGTGCTGCGCCAATCGCTGCCCACAGACCCATCGGCGCTCATCAACCTGCCTGCTGCCCAAGTGAAAGGCAGTCCGAGGTTCGGCTACCGCGGCATGCACCTGGACTGTTCGCGCCACTTCTTCGGCGTCGAGACTGTGAAGCGTTACCTCGACATCATGGCGCTGCACGGCATGAACCGCCTTCACTGGCATCTGACCGATGACCAGGGCTGGCGTGTGGAAATCAAAAAATATCCCCGCCTGACCGAAGTGGGCGGCTGGCGCGATGGCACCGTGCTCGGCCACAACTCGCCCGTGTATGACAACACCCGTTACGGCGGCTGGTACACCCAAGAGGAAATCCGCGATATCGTCAATTATGCGGCCCAGCGTTATATCACCATCATTCCCGAAATTGACATGCCCGGCCACATGCAGGCTGCATTGGCGGCCTATCCCGAACTGGGATGCACCGGCGGTCCTTACAAGGTGTGGGGACAATGGGGCGTGTCGGACGACATCTTGTGCGTGGGCAAGGAAGAGACACTGCAGTTCGTCAAGGACGTTCTCGACGAGGTGATGCAACTCTTCCCCGGTGAGTACATTCACATCGGCGGTGACGAGGCGCCTCGCGTGCGCTGGCAGGAATGCCCGCGTTGCCAGCAGCGCATTCACGAGGCAGGAATCGTTGCTGCCGGCAAGCAGAGCGCCGAAGCCCGTCTGCAGGGGTGGTTCACGACCAGAGTGCAACAATACCTGGCCTCTCATGGCCGGCGCATCATTGGATGGGATGAACTGCTGGGATGTGACGTGGATACCACAGCCACCATCATGTCGTGGACAGGCGCTGAGCCCGGTGCCCGTGGTGCCATGCTGGGCCACGACGTGATTATGACTCCCAACACACCCATGTATTTTGACCACTATCAGACCCGCAGCTACTGGAACGAGCCGACCGCCTTCGGCGGGTGCGCCACATTGAAGATGGTCTACGACTTCGAGCCTGTCGCCCCTGACCTTCCTGCCGAGAAACGTCATCACATCCTGGGTGCCCAAGCCAACGTGTGGACCGAATACATCACCTGTGAACCGCAAATCCAGTATCAGATTCTGCCTCGCATGGCAGCATTGGCCGAGTTGCAATGGCTGCAACCCGAGTTGAAAGATTATCAAGACTTTAAGGCCCGCCTGCCACGATTAGTCAACCTCTACAGGCACTACGGCTGGACCTATCGCTCCAAGAGTCTCATTCTTGAGGATGAGGACAAACCCGAAAAATAAGCCGAAATGATGACATGATTTCATAACCAATATTGTCTAACTCTTAAAAATCAGTGCAGCATGAAAAAAAGATTATTACTGCTGTTGATGGCGATCGGCGCCGTCGGCGCGGCACTTGCCGTCACAGCCGACGATGTCCGTATCTACATCAATCCAGGCCATGGCAGCTGGGGGCCTAACGACCGCCCCCTGGCCACTATCCCGTATCCGATGCTGCCCTCAACAGGCCGGCCCGACACGTGCGGCTTCTATGAGAGCAACACCAATCTGTGGAAAGGGTTCGAGATGCGTGATGCCTTGAAACGCATGGGCGTCAAGGACGAGAACATCACCATGTCAAGAACCGCCAACGGACCATACCCCTACGTTAGCGGGGCAAGCAATGAATACCAGTACAACAAGAAAGTTTCGGTCATTGCTGCCGAAGCCGAGGAAGGCGACTACGACATGTTTGTGTCGATTCACTCCAATGCGCTCACCGATGGTTCTACAACCAATTATCCACTGTACATCTATCGCGGCACCAATGCCAGCGAGTCGGTGAGCGGCAGTAAATCCATGTGCCAGGTCAGCTGGCCACGTCACTGGATGGACGAGGTGGACCCCACCTATTGCAGTTCGCGCACCATCAATAAGACAAATCCCTATATCGTGGGTGACGTCACGTTCTATAACGGAGGTTCCACGAGCACCAACAGCGCTTCGGGTATCAGCTATTACGGCTACCTGGGCGCCTTGAAGCATGGTGTTCCCGGTTTCCTGGTCGAGGGTTATTTCCACACCTATCAGCCAGCACGCCACCGCGCGCTCAATCAAGATTACTGTCGTCAAGAAGGTCTTCGCCTGGCTCGCGGTGCTGCCGATTACTTCGGCATCAGCGGCGAGAATGTGGGTTATATCATGGGCAGCGTGAAGGATGCCGTGAACAGTCTGGAAAACAGCCTTTACACTTATTCCAGCGGCACCATCGACGCCCATGCTCCCATCAACGGCGCAATTGTCAGACTTTATAAAGGCGGCACACAAGTAGCCACCTACACGACCGACAACAATTACAACGGCATCTTTGTGTTCAGCGGTCTTGCCCCGGGCAATGATTACACCATCAGCGTGACCAAGGGAGGCTATACCACCCTGACCAATCAGGGCAGTTACACAGTGACCGCCAACGAGACCACCTATATGGTGCTTTACCTCACAGCCGACGGAACACCCGTCACCGACGAAAAACCAGTCGGCATCTTCGCCTATGACTTGAACCGCACAACCGATGACAACGGCAACTATGTCTTCACCTTCAAGTGCAATGCCCAGGCCGACGAGGCATACCTCGTGTTCACCGACAGCGTGAGCGGCGATGAAGCCGGCCGCATCGCATTGAATGAAGTCACAGCGGGCGTGAACACCGTCACTCTGGCACCCGAGGAGTTGCCCGGAGAAAACGGCCAGATCCTGGCATGGGCAGTCAATGTGGTGGGTCTCCCCATCACCACCATCCAGCGGGTAAACAGCACTTATGCCACCTATACCCGTGCCACAATGGCCATTGACCGCAGCCCCGAGAGTGCCCACTTCGGTACAATCTATGTGGGCGAACGTGTCGGCAAGGACAATTCGGGCAACGGTCTGTATGTCTGTGATGTGAATGGCCAGCCCAAGAACAGCACGGTCTATCGTGGCGGACAAATGCTGAGTAACCTGTGGCGCATCTGCGTGGACGGCGAGGGCAAGGTCTATCTCCCCGACTGGGCCGACGCCTCCTCGGGCATCTTTGTTGCCGACCCCGACAACCTGGGCGGATCGTTCACTCCGTTCTTCGACGGCACCCGCGCCAGCAACGGACTGATCTCGAACAACGGTGTCGGCGTCGGTTGTTCGGTACCTTGTGTTTGGGTTCAAGGCACAGGAGCAAACGCTAAACTATATACAGTTCTCGAAGATATCGCCGGGCCTTCAGGCAGCAAGAACGGTGTGGGCGTCTATAACATCGGGCAAAGCGACGGCAGCCTGCTCGCGTCATGGAATCAGGCACCAAGCAACTACGTCGATATCGGAGCGCTCGAGGTCAACGGCAACTGTAACATCATTGCCGATAACCAGGGTCGCGGCTTGTGGGTAGCACAATACCGCAGCAGCGGGCAGAACACTGCAGCCGTACCCTCGCTGGTGTTTGTCGATGAGCAGGGCAATGTGCAATTCAATTCAGGAAGGGATCTGCCGGCATTGACAGGTTCGTCCATCTCGGGCTTTGCTATCAACAACACGGGCGATGTACTGGTCATCAACGATGGTGATGGCGTACTGCAGTTCTACAACCTCAGTTGGAACGGCAACATTCCTTCACTGACACCTACCGGCACCACCTACATCGCTGATGCCCGCACAGGCACAGCCATCCACCAGATGGCCTTCGACTGGGGCGGCAACCTCGTGTGTGCCGGCAAAAACATCGGCATCTACTCCATCCCTACCGACAACAACCAGAGCACCACGCCAGCGAGAAGCGCGCTCAGTGTCATCAAGAATGAGGCTGTTGTGGACACCTCTATTGTCAAGGGCATCTTTGCCTATGACCTGAACAGTACCGAGGCCGATGACGGCGGCTACACTTTCACTTTCAAGGCCAACGCCGATGCCCGCGAAGCCTATATCATCTTCACCGACAACGCAACGGGGCAAGAAACAGGCCGCGTAGCATTGAGCGACGTCGTTGAGGGCGAAAACAGCATTACGCTCACCAAGGACCAGTTGCCGGGCGACGAGGGCCAAGTGATGAACTGGGCTGTGAATGTAGTTGGAGACGCCATCACACGCATCACCCGCTTGAATGACAACTATGCCAACTATAACCGTGCGACTGTTGCCATCGACCGCTGCCCCGAGAGTGCACATTTCGGCAACATCTATGTTAACGAGTTCAAGGGCAGGGAAAATGAAGGCAATGGTATCTATGCATGCGACGTGAATGGACAGCCCAAAAACAGCACCGTCTATAACGGTGGACTCATTTGGGCCAACAATATGCGCATCGCCGTAGATGGTGAAGGCAAGATCTATATTCCTGAATGGGGCGATGCCACCTCGGGCATCTACATCGCCAATCCCGACAATCTTGAGGGCACTTTCACTCAGTTCTTTGTGGGTGATCGTGATGCAAACGGTCTGATCACCAACAACGGTGAGAGCGTTGGTGGCTCGGTTTCCGGCTTGTGGATTCAAGGAACGGGCGCCGACACCAAGTTGTATGCTTACCTTGAGGATGTCGCCGGACCATCAGGCAGGAAAAACAGTGTCGGCATCTACAACATCGGCCAGAGCGACGGCAGTCTGCTCACTACCTGGGATCAAGCGCCCAGCAGTCTGCTTGACGTGGGTAACACCTTGCCCAACAGCAACGGTTACATCATCGCCGATGCAGGTGGCCGTGGCACATGGGTCATGGAGTATCGCAGTGTTAACCAGAACAAGCCCGAGAATCCCTCGGTCATCTTTGTGGACAATGACGGTAATGTGGTGTACAACAGCGGCCGCGACTTGCCAACGCTGAACGGTTCGCTCATTTCGGCCATGGCCATCAACAACAACGGTGACATGATGGTCATCAACGACGGCGATGGCGTGCTGCAGTTCTTCAACATCACCTGGAACGGCAACACCCCGGTATTGACCCACAACGGAACGTCGTACACAGCCGATGCCCGCACCGATGTCAACGCCATCTACCAGATGGCCTTTGACTGGGGTGGCAACCTGGTGTGCTCGGGCAGCAACATCGGCATCTACTCCATTCCCACCGACAACAACCAGAGCACAACGCCTGCACGGTCATCGCTCACGATCACCAAGGGGGCCAACTACATACCGGGTGATGTGAACTGTGACGGTGTCGTGAATGTGACCGACGTCACGACGCTCATCCGTTACCTGATGGGCAGTAATCCGCAGCCCTTTGACCAGAATGCCGCAAACTTCAACCAGGACAGCAACATCAACGTCACCGATGTGACCAGCCTCATCAGCTATCTGATGAGTCTGGAATAGACATTATATATAATAACACTAATGACTGAAGCAATATGAAAAAAACAATATTTCCACTCCTGCTGATCGTTACACTGGCAGCACACGGTCAGCTGTTGAAAGTCGAGTCGATTGAGCACTTGAATATTCAGCAACAGGAGAACCTGACCACTCAAGCCGTAGCCATCAGCCCACGAGGTGATTATGTGTTGCTGTCGACCGATACCAAGCAGGGACTGGTCAAGTGGGACCTGGCGACCTCCACAGCCTCGACCCTAACCACCGATGAGGGCGCCGGCAGCGACGTCCGCATCAGCGACGACGGCCAACAAATCGTTTATGGCGAGGTGACTTACAAGGACAAGCGCCGTCACCAGGCCGTGAAAGCCATCGACCTGACTTCCGGCAAAAAACAGACCCTGGTCAAGGCCACACGCCACCTCGAAGGCTTTGCTGTGAATCAGGAAACTGCTGTCACCGTCACCAACGGCAAGTTGAAGACCCATGCCCTCAAGAAGGGCGCCAACCTGTCCTCGATGTGCCCTGTGTTGACGAGACACCACCTGAAACTGTATATTACGCGCGACGGTGTTACCACGATGCTGGCGCCTAACGGAGCCGACAAACGCTACATCTGGGGCTCGTTGTCGCCTGACGGCAATCGCGTGCTGTACTACGTGAGTGAGCAAGGAACCTTCGTGTGTGACGTTGACGGCACCCATGTCATTGCCATGGGTGACTTGACCGCACCGCGATGGTGGGACGACAACATCATCGTGGGCATGGACGAGACCGACGACGAATACTCGATCGTCGCATCAAAGATTGTGGCACGCACGCTCGACGGACAGGAGCAAGTGCTCACGATCGACGATGTCATCGCCACCTATCCCCTGCCCTCGCTCCAATCGGGCAAAATCGCATTCTCGACGCCCGACGGCAAAATCTACCTCATCAACGTGAAATGAGTCGTGCTTGAACGAGGTCAATGAACAGAAATCCCGTCGCATCTTGAGTGTGCGACGGGATTTCCGTTATATGTGATGAAGACGATTGCGTCAGCCTCCCACTTGCAGGAAGAAGGGGAAGAAACTCTCAAGTATGATGATGAGAATACCGGCAACATAACCCGCCAAAGCGAGCAGCGAAACACGCTTGAAGTACCAGAAAAACGGAATCTTCTCAATACCCATGGCTACCACACCGGCTGCCGAACCGATAATCAGCAACGAACCACCCACGCCGGCGCAGAAGGTCAACAGATGCCAGAACAGACCGTCCTCGACAAAGGTCAGCAGATAAGGATCGGTGGTTCCCGGAGGTGCCATGGTTTCAAACATCTTGATACATGCCGATACCAGAGGCACGTTATCAACAATAGATGACAGCACACCGATGATCGAAGTCATCAGCACGGGCTGGTGAATCTTGGTGTTCATCTCATCGGCAAGCGTGTTGAGCACGCCAACCTCGCTCAGGGCCGACACGGCCATCAGGATGCCCAGGAAGAAGAGGATCGTGGGCATGTCGATGGTGTGCAGGGCCGATGATACGCGGCCACCCATCTTGGAGTCGATCTTGAAACGCTTGACCCAGATCTCGGTAATTCCCCAGATAACACCCAGCGACAGCATGATACCCATGAAGGGAGGCAGTCCTGTAGCGGTCTTGAAAACGGGAACAAACAGCAGTCCCGACACTCCGATGATGAGCATCGCCTTGCTCAAATGAGGATGACGCTCATGCAAATCAGGGTTCTTGTCGGCCATACGGGTGATCTTCTGCATCTTGCCCTCCTTGATGTAGAACTGGGCAATCAACACAGGCACCACCATAGCAACGATGCTCGGCAAGAGCAGATTGATGATCAGTCCCACCGAAGAGACTTTCTCGTCCATCCACAACATGATGGTGGTGACATCGCCGATGGGCGAGAATGCACCGCCGGCATTGGCAGCAATCACGATGAGACCGGCAAAGAGCCATCGATCCTTCTGGTCGCTGAGCAAACGGCGCAACATCATCACCATGATGATGGTCGTCGTCATGTTGTCGAGCACTGCCGACATCACGAACGACAACGAGCACATGATCCACAACAAATGACGCTTGCTCTTGGCATTGATATTCTCGGTAATGAACGAGAATCCGCCATAGCGGTCGATAATCTCAACGATGGTCATGGCACCGATGAGGAATACCACAATCTCGCACGCGTCACCCAACTGTGTTACAATCGCTTCGTGCATGTGGGGATCGTTGCCCCAGATGGCATAAATCGACCAGAGCACACCGCATGTAATCAAAGCGAATGTGGCCTTGTTGATGTGGAGAGGATGTTCCAATGTGATGAGCACATAGCCAATCACAAAGATGACGATCATTGCCGCAATCATCGCAGAAAAAACTTAGTCTTCAAATAATTATCTTAGGAACTCCAGTCAGTCTGGAATGTTCCCCTTTCATCACGTTCTTTTTAGCCTTCCTTACCTGAGTCTGTCGGAGTCACGCAACAATTTCTTGTCCCTGGACATGCTCTTGTGTGCCAGCATGAGGAATATGATCGACAAAACGGGCAAGATCAGATACCACTGCCAAGTCAAGGTCACACCATCCCTGGTACCAACAAGATAAGCCTGAATGCCTATGGCAACCAGCATGGCCAGAGCAATGATGATGTCAACAAAGCAGACAGTCATCTGGCGCTGTAAGTTCTTGAAGAGGAAAATATCCATGATGGCAAGAAGGCAGATAAGCACGATAAGCATCAGCATCAGCGGGTCGATGTGTGTCACACCCACCTTGCCAGCCTCAAGCGCTCCATATACAAACTCCCTACCACCAAGCTCAAAAGTCAATGCCGGGAAGAAGGCAAACACAGCCATCAAAATAACGGCTATGATCAGATAAACAGATTGAATGCGTTGAATAACCATAATATTGAAATGTTTTTGTTGTTAATTGTGCGGCAAAAATACGGAAATTTTTCCACAATCATCATAAAACAAGAAGAAATTTCGTTCCTAAGCACATTTATTACTATATTTGCATACTATTTGCAAGGTCACATAGTATTATTTGCTATTCATGACACTACAATGACGATACAAGAGATAGAGAACCTCCACAAGCAAGTGGCACGGTGCATCGAGGCCGGTGAGACTTACGACGCGTTCAACCACCTCGACACACTAGTGAAAGAATCCGGCCGTGGCAACCTGAATGACGAACTGGAAAGGTTGCGCATGTCCTATACTTTCATGCTCAAATATCTGGAACAAGGCGTGAAGGACCCGGAACGCGAGCAGATTCTCATGGGCATCAACCAGTCGTTGTACACCATCAACGACCGTTGTTACATCGGCTTGAAAGAGCCCATGAGCCCCGACGTGTTCTATGCACGTCGCCGGGAACTGGGCAACACTTCCCTGATGGAGATCATTGAGGACTACCGCGAGGCGCTCCGGGAATTACACCTGGTGCAGTCAGTTCCTGCTGACCAAAGTGACAATCGTGCCATTTTGTCACGTCTCAAGCAAGTCGAAGCCCTGGAGACCAAACTCTTCAATCGCGTGTGGTCCACTTTCCCGATATCGACCGAGGATTCCAGCAGCCTCAAACTGTGCATCAGCGGGGACATCCTTCCTGTGCACACACGTTGCCTGCTCGTCTCGGCTCTGCTGCTGGGCCTGATGATGTTCTACGACGAGAACAAGTTGTTCAATCTGCTTGAGGCCTACAGTCAAAGCGACGAGCCCCAAGTGCAGTTGCGCGCATTGACTTGCGCGATGCTCACTATGCTGGCCCACCCGAAACGCACCGCCATATCAAAGGGGGTTAAAACCCGCATCGCCGCACTGATCGACACCCCAGAGTTTGAGCAAGACGTGTGGAACATACAGGTGCAGTTGGCCCGTTCCCGCAACACCGAGAATGTGAAAAAACGGGTACAGTGCGACCTCATCCCCAACATCATGAAGATGCGCCCTGACATCATCGACAAACTCAAAGACAAGGATTCACAAATCATCGACCTGAGTGATATCGAGGCCAATCCTGATTGGCAACAATGGCTGGATCAGAGCGGTATAGCCCGTCGCATCGAGGAGTTCAATGCCATGCAGATCGAGGGCAGCGACGTGTTCATCGCCACCTTCGCCCACTTGAAGTCCTTCCCCTTCTTCAAGACCCTGAGCAACTGGTTCCTGCCCTTCCATCCCGCCCACTCGATGGTGCTGGAGAGTTTGGGCGCTGGAAAGCAGAGCCTTGCCGACGTGGTACAGCATGCGCCCTACCTGTGCAACAGCGACAAGTACTCATTCTGTCTGTCGTTGGGGGCTCTGCCCGACAGTCAGCGCAGCATGATGTCGGCTCAACTCGAGGAACAGAACGCCGCTCTCAACGAGGCCCAGCAAGCCGAGTTGCCCGATAACCGCAAGCGACGCGTGGGCATCATCAATGCATTCGTCCAGGATTTATACCGTTTCTTCAAACTCTTCTCGCGCCGTCGTGAATTCATCCCGGTGATGGACAATCCCGGCCTGGACATGACCGATTGTCTGCCGTTAGCCCAAATCACCCGCAACGCGCGAGTGCTGGAGTTACTGGGAACCCTCTATTTCAAGAATGCGTTCTACGACGATGCCATCAAGTGCTTCACCCGTCTCGAAGGCATGGACAACGTCAGCGACGACCACATCTATCAGAAGATCGGCTTTGCTTATCAGAATGCCGGTAAACCGCGTGAAGCATTGAACTATTTCAAGCGACATGAACTGCTGCAGGAGAACGATGAGTGGAACATGAGGCACATCGCCGCTTGTTATCGCCAGTTAGGAGACTACGGCAAAGCGCTGGACTATTACCGACGTGCCGAGGCCCTGAACCCCGACAACGTGTCGCTCACACTCACTATCGGCCATGTGCTGCTCGAGAACGGCAATACAAGCGAAGCCTTGCAGCAGTATTACAAGGCCGACCTGATGAACGGAGTCAAGCATCGCGCTTGGCGTCCCATCGCATGGTGCTCGTTCCTGCTCAACGACTATGACCGCGCGCTGGACTACTATGACCGCATCGCACAGGACGACACGCCCTCGGCCCAGGATCTGCTGAACCGCGGCCACGTGCTGTTATGCCAAGGGAATACCCAGGAGGCCATCAGTACCTATCGCGAGTCGTTGCGCCTGATGGACGGAGACCGTCAGAAATTCCGCCAGGCATTCAAGGGCGATGCCGTGGAACTGCGACTTCACGGCATATCCACCATTGACCAATCGCTCATCCCCGACGCCGTGTGCTCGCTGCGTGATAATTAACTGAAACCCATCAGCTGACAATGATTGACCACAATACAGTACAACAGATTCTCGACACCGCCGACATCGTGGACGTGGTGAGCGATTTCGTGGCACTCAAGAAGCGTGGTGCCAACTGGATTGGCCTGTGTCCCTTCCACAACGATCGCCGACCGTCGTTCTACGTCTCCCGGTCCAAGGGAATCTGCAAGTGTTTTGCCTGTGGAGAGGGCGGCAGTGCCGTCAACTTCATCATGAAGCACGAACAGCTGAGCTATCCTGAGGCCTTGCGTTACCTGGCACGCAAATACCACATCGACATCCAGGAAAAGGAACTCACCGACGATGAGAAACTGGCCCAGACCGAGCGCGAGGCAATGCTCATGCTCAACGAGTGGGCGTGCTCCTATTTTGAAAAGCAGCTTCACGAGACTCAAGCCGGCCAAGAGATAGGGCTCTCCTACTTCAGGGAGCGCGGTTTCAACGACACCACCATCAAGGAGTTCAGGTTAGGATACTCCAGCGAGGGCTATGACGACTTCTACAAGGCCGCCGTTGCCCAGGGCTTCAATCCCAAGTTACTGTTTGACACGGGACTGTGCATCGCCGATGACCGCGGCGGTGGCCGCGACCGTTTTCGCGGCCGCGTGATGTTCCCGATCATGAACATTGCCGGCAAGGTCATCGCTTTCGGCGGCAGGACGCTCAAGAAAGACAAGAACATTGCAAAATACGTCAACTCTCCCGAATCCTCGATTTATTCCAAGCGCAATGTGATTTACGGGCTTTATCAAGCCAAGCGCGAGATCAGTAAAGCCGATAAATGCTTTATTGTCGAGGGATATGCCGATGTCATCTCGATGCATCAGGCAGGATTCAAGAATGTGATTGCCTCGTCGGGCACGGCGCTCACCGAGGGGCACATCCATGCCATACGCCGCTTCACCAACAACGTCACCGAGATGTTTGACGGTGATGCCGCCGGCATTAAGGCGGCTATACGCGGTGTGGACATGTTGCTGAAGGAGGGCCTGAGCATCAAGGTGTTGCCGTTGCCGCCCGAAGATGACCCGGACACATTCGTCCGCGCCCACAGTTTTACCGAAGTCGAAGAGTACATCCGTGAGAACGAAGCCGACTTCATCAACTTCAAGTCCAACGTTGTTCTCAAAGACGCACAGAACGATCCCATCAAGCGCACTGCCGCTATCACCGACGTAGTCAAATCCATCGCGCTCATTCCTGATGAGATAGCCCGCATGGTCTATGCCAAAGAATGCAGCACCCTGTTCGGCTTTGACGAGCAGACGATCCTGCGCCAAATCAAGCAATACCGCGGAAAATACAAGGAGCAATGGCGCAAGGAACGCGAGCAGCAGCAAGCCCGCGAAGCCCGCGAGAACCGCAACAACCCACCTGCCATCGCCCAAGGTCCAGATGCAGATGGAGAAACGCCACCGCCGCCCACATTCCCCCTTGATGATGTGCCTGTCAACAACGAGCCGCCGACAGTTGCCCCCGCTCGACGCAGCGTCAGCCAGACCGACAACGTCACCGTTCAAGAGCGTGAGGTCATCAGGCTCGTGGTCAACTACGGAATGTGCTACCTCACCGACACTGAGTATGACGACGGCAGCGTGCATCACACCTCGGTGCTGGAGCACATCAACAACGAACTCAATCTGGACCAGATTAGTTTCACCGACCCGCTATACAAGCGAACATTTGAAATCGCTAAGCAGTATATCGAGCCATTTTACAAGGATCTGGCAGAATTCAACGTCGGGCTTCAGGAGCGCATCAACGATTTTGTCCAGCAAGAGATGGCCGAAATAGACGACACCGAGTTGAATGCCATTGACAACACAACACTTATCAACGCCCAGGAGCACAAGGAGAAAGCGATCAGAGCAAAAGCTACTGTCATGTCGAATAAAGAGACACAAGCCTTCAGCAGCGGTTACCTGCAACGCATCTTGTGCTCAATCGATGATGATGCAGTAAGGCAATTGGCCTGTGACCTGGTTACCGACAATCTGCCTCAGCTCAGCAAGATACACACCAAGTTCGCAGTCGTCGTTGAGGAACAAGACCGGCTGCAGAGCATCGTGCCCGAGCGGTTGTACAACTGGAAAAATGCCCTGTTGGTGCAGAAAATCAACGAGACCAAGAATCAGATTGCACATGCCGATTCCGCCCAACTCCCCCAACTCATGAAATACCTTCAAGAGCTATACGAAGTCAGGCACAGGCTGGCCGAGATCCTCGGTGACAGGGTTGTCAATCCCAATTGACGGCCCCGGCTTGTTTTAGGTCCTCAGCATCTTTTTTATAGTCGTTTGCATATATTATTTAACAATAATTACTAAATTTGCAACGAATATAAGTGCCAATTTGAGCACAAGACTTAAACCATTACTTTAAGCAAGATACTACAATATTTTGACTATGAAACTAAAATATATCTTTGCTGTTGCAGCTATTGCTTTGGGTGTATTCTCATCTGATGCCCAAACCGGTCTCCCCCAGACTACGATTGGAGGTAACAAGTACTATTATTATGAGACCCAGTCAGGAGAGAGCATTTATGACATTGCAGCCCGATTGGGTGTCACTAAGGACGACATCATCAAGAACAACCCCGATGCCGCCGACGGCATCGTCCCTGGCATGAGGTTGTATTTTCCTGTTGACGGCAAGGCCGCTCCTGCCCCGGTAACAAGTCCCTCCAACAAGATTCACGTCGTTGAGCAAGGCGAGACCCTCTATGGCTTGGCCAAACGTTACGGTGTGACCGTCGAGGAGTTGATTGCCGCCAATCCCGGTTCGGACAATGGCATCAAAATCGGTCAAAAGCTGAACATCCCTGAGGCCAAGAGCGCATCTCCCGGCATCAGTGCCAACCAGCAGGTGCAGGACGCTTTCAGCCGCAACAATACGATGCTGGTATCCGTTCCCCAGGGCGGCGACCCTGTCTATCACAAACTGGCTGACGGCGAGAACATCTTCACCCTTGCCAAGCAGTACAACAGCAGCATCGAGGGAATCATCACAGCCAACCCCGGTATCCGACCCGAAGAATACAGCACAGGTGCCACCATCAAGGTTTTGCCCAATACGGCACTGCCCTTCATCTATGAGCGCACAGCCTATCGCAACTACAAGCATGAGGCACAACGAGGTGAGACCTATGCCTCGATTGCCGCAGCCAACGGCATCACCGAGGAAGCCTTGAAGGCCGCTAACCCAGACCTGAAGAAGGTCAAGAAAGGCAAGACCATCGTTGTCCCCAAGCCTTACGTTGAGCGTGTCACCGGCGAGATGGCAACCATCCCCGTTGACGAATTGCGGTCATATTACGAGCCCCGCCTTAACGACCTGTATGACAACCTGGTGCGCCGAAAGCTTGAAAACGAGGTGAATATCGCCATGATTCTGCCCTTCCAGCTCCACAAGAGTGCTCCACCCAAGCAGGCATATCTTTATACTGATTTCTACAAAGGTTTCCTGCTGGCACTGGACAGCACGACCACCGTTTCAGACAAGCAGATCAACCTCAAGGTATATGACACTCAGCACAACCTGAATGTCACCGACAGCATCCTGTCTCTTCCCGAGCTCAAGAGCATGAACATCATCATCGCTCCCAGCGAGCCTCAGCAACTGGCGAGGATGAACGCCTACGGCAAGGCCAACGGCGTTCCCGTGCTCAACTGCTTCACCACCAAGAACGAGGACTACCTCGACAATCCTTACGTCTATCAGGTGAACACGCCCACTAACGAGTTGATGCATCGGGTGATGACCTGGTTCGACGAAAAGTTTGAGGGTTATAACGTCATCTACCTCGAGGCGACCGATGCCGGCGACAAGGAAATGTTTGAACACATGCGCCGCCACATCAACGGCAAGAAGTATTCGACTTCGTCCATCAAGGTGAGCGGTGACCTCACCTATGACAACATCTCCAACCAGATGAATCCCGGGTCAAAGTATGTGTTTATCCCCTCTTCGGGCGACAAGAACCTTCTGAAGAAATACATCAAGGCCCTCAAGCAGGTCAAGGATGAGCGATTTGACTGTGACCTGTCGCTGATCGCTTACCCCGAGTATGTGCTCTATCTCAAGGATTATCAGACCGATCTGCAGGATGTGGACACCTATATGTTCAGCCGCTTCTTTAACGCCAAGGGATTCCGCACCCGCGATCTGGAATCTGCTTACAAGACCAACTTCGGTGGCGAGCCCTTACAGGCAGTGCCCAACATGGCCATCTATGGTTTCGACGTGGGCATGTACCTGCTTAAGTCTCTCGGTGTTGACGGCATCATTGATGACGAGACCCCGTTGTATAAGGGCATTCAGACCAGCTTTGACTGGGAACGCGGTGACAACTGGCGTGGCTATACCAATCAAGCCATCGAGATTGTTCATTTTTCGACCGACCATCAAATCACGGTATACGTGAAATGAGACGATTAGCCCTCCTGCTGACAGTTCTGCTGCCGTCGCTGCTCGCCATGTCCCAGACGCATTACGAGGGGACAATTGCCGTGGGCGGCAAAGGCGGCGCATCATTGTCAAGAGTCAACTTCAACCCGACCGTGCAACAGGTGTTCCTGCCTGGCGTCACGGCCGGTGTGATGTTCCGTTACATCGAGGAGCGGAACTTCGGCATCGTGGCCGAACTCAACTTGACTCAACGGGGCTGGAAAGAGAATTTTGAGGAATCGGACTATAACTACAGCCACCGATTCACCTATCTGGAGTTGCCCATCATTACTCACATCTTCTTCGGCAACCAGCGCGTCAAAGGGTTCTTCAACCTAGGTCCTGAAATCAACGTGATGCTGGGCGACGGCATCAAGTCCAATTTCACCTATACCGATGCCGAGAACATGGAGTATTTCATCAATGACACTCGCCACATCGAGCAGATGACCATGAACGTCCACAACAAGCTGGACTACGGCATCTGTGCAGGAGCGGGCATGGAGGTCAATCTGAACCCCAAACATTCGCTGTTGCTCGAAGGACGGTTCTATTACGGGCTCACCGACGTGTTCCCCAACCACAAGACCGATATGTTCTCCAGCTCCAATTCGATGAGTATCACGGTCACTCTGGGCTACTTCTATCGGCTGAAATGATCAAATCAAGAAAACGGCAAAATGGCCGCCGGGCGCAAGTCCCCGGCGGCCTATTTTTATGAACCAACCTCCTTTATCAACCGTTTATCGCGGAGTTGAAACACGAGGGAGAATCAGCATTCCACAAAATAGCGGGATTTAATAAATTTATTACTATTTTTTTTATAATGTGGAGAATTTGGATTACTTTTGCACACAACTGCAAAAGCAGCCTCCGTCTTTACGAAAATGAATGTCAGTTTTGTTTTTGTAGCCGACTTGCACTACTTTTGCAGGTACTTTAGACAAACATGATGAAATACCTTAGTCTGCCTGACAACGCGACTCGCATCCTCCCTTTCTATCTGGCAATGGAGGAGTTTGCCGCACGCATTATTGGAGAGGATGACATCTTCTTCATGTGGCAGGTGGAACCCACTGTCATTTTTGGCCGCAATCAGTTGATTGCCAACGAGGTGAACGTGGATTATTGCCGTGAGCACGGCATCGCCTTCTACCGTCGTCGCAGCGGCGGCGGCTGTGTGTATGCCGACAAGGATAACATCATGTTCAGCTACATCACGCGCAGCGACGAGGTACAGACGACCTTCACGCGCTACACCAGTGCTGTAGCGGCAATGTTGCAGCAGCTCGGCCTCAATGCAACTGCCAGCGACCGAAATGACGTGCACATCGACGGGCGCAAGGTGAGCGGCAACGCGTTCTATCACATTCCGGGGCGCAGCATAGTGCACGGCACCATGCTCTATGACACCAACATGGAGCACATGCTCAACGCCATCACACCCTCTCGCGAAAAACTCTCGAGCAAGGGCGTGGAATCGGTCCGCAGCCACATCACGACGCTGAGCGAGCACCTGTCGATGGACATTGAGGACTTCAAGCGCCACGTGCGCAAGACGATGTGCGACGGTGAGATACTACTGACCGCCAACGATGTCGCTGAGGTTGAACAACTCACACTACCCTATCTGGAGCCGTCATTCCTGTGGGGCAACAATCCGCCGTATGAGGTCGCTCGCGGCGGGCGCATCGAAGGTGTGGGCAGCCTACATGTGAATGTGAAGATCAACCACGACATGGTGAGCGACCTTCACTTGACAGGTGATTTCCTGCCACTGTGTGATGCGCGTGAGGCGATGCTGGAAACGTTGCGTGGCGTGAGACTGGAGCCTGCCGACCTGCGTGCTGCCCTTGACGGCAAGGACGCCGGTCGCTGGATACTGAATTTAACTAACGAGCAATTGATAAAGCTGTTGACGAGCTCCGATTAGGCTTCAGAGATTGTTCCTTGAACGTAAAACTATAGAACTTATAATATTAACCAATTAAAAACCATTTTAAACCGTGACTGAAGAAATCAAAGTTACCTGTCTGCATGACAGGCACGTGGCGCAAGGCGCTCTCATGTCCCCCTTTGCAGGTTATGACATGCCCATCCAGTATGTAGATATCACCACCGAGCACAACGCTGTTCGCAACAAGGTGGGTGTTTTTGACGTGTCACACATGGGTGAGGTGGAAATCACTGGCCCCGATGCCGCCAAGTTCACCAACTACATCTTCACCAACGATATCAACGCCATCAAGGCCGGCCAGATTCTGTACGGCATGATGCTGTACCCCGACGGCGGCACTGTTGACGACCTGCTGGTTTACCGTGTTGACGACAACGACTACTTCCTGGTCATCAACGCAGCCAACATCGACAAGGATGTGGCTTGGATCATGGAGCAGGCCAAGGACTTCGACGTGAAGGTTGACCACCAGAGCGCACTGTACGGCCAGATTGCCGTTCAGGGTCCCGATGCCGAGAAGACCATGGGCGCTGTGCTGAATATCGACACCACCGACCTGACGTTCTACACCTTCAAGAAATTGGAATATGACGGCAAGACCATCATCGTGAGCCGCACCGGTTACACCGGCGAGGACGGCTTTGAGGTATATGCCGACCCCGCTATCATCTGCAAGATGTGGGATATGCTCATGGAGGCTGGCGTACAGCCCTGCGGTCTGGGTTGCCGCGACACCCTGCGCTTTGAGGCTGGTCTGCCCCTGTACGGCGACGAGTTGACTCCCGAGATTTCGCCCATCGCCGCTACCTTCGGCATGTTCGTGAAGCTCGACAAGGAAGGCGGTTTCATCGGCCGCGACGCTTGCGCCCAGCAGAAGGCTGAAGGCACCCCCAAGAAGTTGGTGGGTCTGGAGCTTGAAGGCAAGGCTATCCCCCGCCACGGCTATGATGTCCTCGACGGCGATAAAGTCGTGGGCTACATCACCACCGGTTATCACAGCATCACGCTGGACAAGAGCGTGGCATTCGCACTGGTTGACCGTGCCGTTGGCGCACTGGGCAACACTTTGAATGTGCAAATCCGCAAGAAAGTGTTCCCTGCTACCGTGGTAAAGAAACGCTTCTACACCCCCAATTACAAGAAGTAATTTTCACCAGATATTCTAGATATCCTAGATAATCTAGACCGTCTAGACGACAATTGACATTTTATCAAGAAACAAAATATTAACTAATTAATTTTTTATAACACAATGAGTAATGTTATCGACGGACTCTATTACAGCGAGTCACATGAGTATGTAAAGGTAGAAGGCAATTTCGGTTTCATTGGTATCACCGACTATGCACAGCACGAGCTGGGTAACGTGGTTTATGTTGACATGCCCGAGGTTGACGATGAGGTCACCGCAGGTGAAGAGTTCGGCGCCGTTGAGAGCGTGAAGGCTGCCAGCGACCTGCTGTCACCCGTCAGCGGCACCGTTGTCGAGGTAAACGAAGCCCTCGAGGACGAGCCCGGTCTGATCAACAAGGATGCCTTTGAGAACTGGATCATCAAGGTTGAGTTGAGCGACATGAGCGAGCTCGACAGCCTGATGGATGCTGCCGCTTACAAGGCCATGATCGGCGAGTAATTCAGGAATTAAACAAAGCCAATAAAGTCCTTAAGGACCTTAACGACATTAACGACCTTAAGGACTTTTGAAACTTAAAAAAACAAAAACCGTCTATTAATCAATGAGTTATAAGTTTTATCCGCACACCGACGAGGAGATGAAGGCCATGCTCAGCACGGCTGGAGTCAAATCGCTGGACGACCTCTATCAGGACGTGCCTCAGGAGCTCCAGCTCAAGAAGGAGTATGAGCTTCCCCAGTCCATGAGTGAGATTGAGGTGCGCCGCTTCTTTGACGACCTGGGCATGGGCAACATCACCATGCGCACCTTCCTGGGTGCTGGTTACTATGACCACTACAGCCCCGCCGTCGTTCAAGACATCGTGAAGCGCAGCGAGTTCCTCACCGCTTACACGCCCTACCAGGCCGAGATTTCGCAGGGCACCCTGCAATATATCTTCGAGTACCAGAGCATGATGGCCGAGCTGACCGGCATGGAAGTGTCCAACGCCTCCATGTACGACGGCACGACCGCCACTGCCGAGGCCATGATGATGGCAGTCGCCAACGCCAAGAAGCGCAAACGCATGCTGGTGAGCGAGACCATCAGCCCCTATGTGCTGCGCGTTGTCAAGACCTACGCTAAGTACCAGGGCGTACAGATTGACATGATTCCCGCCGTGGGTGGCGTGATGGACCACGAGGCCCTCAAGGCCGAGCTCGAGAAGGACGACGTGGCTGGCGTTATCGTTGCTACGCCCAACTTCTATGGTATCCTCGAAGACTACACCGGTGTAGCCGAGATGTGCCACGAGCACAAGGCACTGCTGATCATGCACTGCGTGGCCACCGCACTGAGCGTTGTCAAGTCGCCCGCCGAATGGGGCGCCGACATCGCTGTGGGTGACGGCCAGAGCCTGGGTATCCCCCTAAACTATGGCGGTCCCTATGTAGGCTTCCTGTGCACGACCAAGAAACTGATCCGCAAGATGCCGGGTCGCATCGTTGGTGCCACCAAGGATGCCGACGGCAAGCGCGCCTTCGTCCTCACCCTGCAAGCCCGCGAGCAGCACATCCGCCGCGAGAAGGCCACCAGCAACATCTGCTCCAACCAGAGCTTGATGGCGCTGTATGTGACCATCTACATGGGTCTGATGGGTGCCAAGGGTCTGCGTGAGGTGAATGAGATCAGCTACAGCAACGCCCACTATCTGGCCGACAGCCTGGTGAAGACCGGCTTGTTCGAGATGGCCTATCCCGACAAGCCCTTCCTCAACGAGTTTGCTGTCAAGACCAAACTCAACATCGACGAGTTGCAGGAATACTGCGGCGAGGAATACATGCAGTGTGGTCTCAAGATTGCCGACGACACGTTGCTGATTGCCGTGACCGAGACCTACAGCCGTGAGGATTGTGACGACCTTGTTGACGCATGTGTAACCTTTAACGAAGAAAAGGAGGGCAAGTAAGTTATGAATAACACTTTTTACGGTAAACTCATATTTGAGTTGTCACAGAATGGCCGTCAGGGTTATTCCCTGCCCGAGAACAGGTGTGCCGAGTACAAGATGAGCGACCTCCCCAAGGGCCTGATGCGTGAGAACGCACCCCTGCTGCCCGAGGTGGACGAGCTGAGCGTTGTGCGCCACTACACCAACATGAGCAACAACAACTTCGGTGTGGACACGGGCTTCTATCCCCTGGGTTCCTGCACCATGAAGTATAATCCCAAGATCAACGAGGAAATCGCTGCCCACCGCGAGTTCACGGGTCTGCACCCCTTGCAGAATCCCGAAACCGCTCAAGGCGCTCTCGCTGTTTACTACTTCCTGCAGACCAGCTTGGCCGAGATTTCGGGCCTGAAGGAGTTCACCTTGAACCCCTTTGCCGGTGCCCATGGTGAGTTGACGGGTCTGATGATCATGCGCGGTTACCACCTGGAGCGTGGCGACGTGAAGCGCACCAAGGTCATCATTCCTGACAGTGCCCACGGCACCAACCCCGCCAGCTCGGCAGTTTGCGGCCTTGACGTGGTGGTTGTGAAGAGCCGTCCCGACGGCACCGTCGATGTGGACGACTTGCGTCCCCTGCTCGACGACACCATCGCCGGTATGATGATGACCAACCCCAACACGCTGGGAATCTTTGAGCACAACATCGGCGAAATCGCCAAGGCGGTTCACGATTGCGGCGGTCTGATGTACTATGACGGCGCCAACCTCAACCCCATGCTGGGTAAGGTGCGTCCCGGTGACATCGGCTTCGACATCATGCACATCAACCTGCACAAGACCTTCTCGACACCTCACGGTGGCGGTGGTCCCGGTAGCGGTCCCGTCGGCGTGCGCGAGGGTCTGGAGCACCTGCTCCCCAATCCCCGTGTCGTGAAAGTCGAGGAAGAGGACTATGACTACTTCAAGCTCGAGTGCAGCGACAAGTCCATCGGCAGCATCAGCGGTCACCTGGGCAACTTCGGCGTGATGATGCGCGCCCTGGCCTACATCCTGACCCTGGGCCGCGACCAGCTCAAGTGGGTCGGCCCGCTGGCTACCCTCAACGCCAACTATATCAAGGAGTCGTTGAAGGACGTCTATGAGTTGCCCATCGGCGGCGTGTGCAAGCACGAGTTCGTCTATGACGGCTTGAAGGACAAGTCCACTGGTGTCACCACGCTCGACGTGGCCAAGCGCCTGCTGGATTACGGCTTCCATGCTCCCACCATCTACTTCCCCTTGCTGTTCCACGAGGCCCTCATGGTAGAACCCACCGAGAACGAGAGCAAGCAGACCCTGGACGAGTTCATCCGCATCATGCGTGTGATTGCTCAGGAGGCTAAGGACGATCCCGAGATGGTGAAGACCGCACCGCACAACACGCCCGTTCGCCGTCTCGACGACACCCAGGCCGCTTTGCATCCCATCGTGACCTGGCGCGAGCTTGTTGCCGATAGTCAAGTTGCTGAATAATCAGCAACTTTCCTGATTAGTGATTAGAGATGAGTGATTAGCGAGGGAATACCTCCAGCCAATCAACTAGTCTCTAATCACTAATCTCTAATCGTTAATCACTAATCTTTTATCTAGTATGTTTGACATTATCATTATAGGTGCAGGTCCTGGCGGTTACGAGACCGCTGCCGACGCTGCCGCACATGGCCTGAACGTCGCTATCGTAGAGCGTGACCAGATGGGTGGCACCTGCCTGAACCGCGGTTGCATCCCCACCAAGGCCCTGTGCCGCAACGCCGAGGTCATCAACCTGATGCGCGAAGCCGAGGTGTGGGGCGTCAAGACCGGAGAAATGGCTTTTGACTATGCGCCCGTGTTTGAACGCAAGGAGGCTGTTGTCAAGCAGTTGCGCGAGGGTGTGGAGATGCTCATGGGTGCTCCCGGCATCACTGCCATCAAGGGCGAAGCCAGCCTCAAGGACGCCAATACCGTTGTGGTCAACGGCGAGGAATACCAGGCCAAGAACATCATCATCGCCACCGGCTCAGCACCGCGCGGCCTGCCCATTGAGGGTGCCGACCTGGCAATGACCAGCGATGACATCCTGGCGATGGAAACGTTGCCCAAGAGCCTTTGCATCGTGGGTGGCGGCGTCATCGGTATGGAGTTTGCCGCCGTGTTCAGTACGTTTGGCGTCGAGGTGACCGTCATCGAGTACTGCAAGGAAATACTGCCGCCGTTTGACAAGGATGTGGCCAAACGCCTGAAAACCGTCCTGAGCAAGCGCGGCATCAAGATCATCACCGGCGCTGCCGTGAACGGCATCACGCAGGGTGAGGACGGCATGACTGTCACCTACGAGCTCAAGGGCAAGCCCCAGAGCGTGACAGCCGAGAAGGTGCTCATGTCCGTTGGTCGCCAGCCGGTTCTTCCCCAGGGCCTTGACGCCGTGGGCGTTACCGTGGGCCGCCGCGGCATCGAGGTGGACGACAACATGATGACCAACGTCAAGGGCGTTTACGCCATCGGTGACGTGAACGGTCGCATGATGCTCGCTCATGCTGCCAGTGCTCAAGGTCAGCGTGCCTTGCACGCCATCCTGGGCAAGGCCGACGACATCAAGCTCGACATCGTGCCCAGTGCCGTGTTCACCGTGCCCGAGCTGGCCATGGTGGGCCTCAACGAGGAGCAGTGTGCCGAGAAAGGTCTTGACGTGACCGTGAAGAAGTCGTTCTTCCGCAGCAACGGCAAGGCGGTCGCCATGAACGAGACCGACGGTCTGCTCAAGATGATCGTCGATAACACGACGCGCCAGATTGTGGGCTGCCACATCTGCGGGGCCCATGCTGCTGACCTCATCCAGGAAGTGGTCACCGCAATGAATGCCGGTGCCACCGTTGACCTGCTGGCCCGCAGCATCCACGGTCACCCCACACTGAGCGAGGTGATGCTGACTGCCGCCAGGCAGTTCTAACTACACTTTTACAAGCCGAAGGCTTGCAATACACCAACACGCCACCTGCGGATGCCATGCTGCGGGTGGCGTGTTGTAGTAATATGGGCTTTTAGGCCCACAGAAAAGAGAACTACTAGTTGCTCATGATATAATTAATCATGGCGACGATATCAGAGATGTTGACATTGCCATCACCGTTAAAGTCTGCACTTTCCAGATTAATTAAACTAGGATCCTCATTTAAGACGTAACTGATGAGCGCGGTGACATCGGAGATGTTGATCTCGTTGTCATGGTTCACATCACCATCGTGGTAAGGAATGTAAACCATTTCGGTGGTGACCTCGCTCCACGCTCCCTTGTCATCACCTACAATCCATGAGAGAGTGTGCTCACCAGCAGCTAACTCAATCACATCCACACTTATCACGCCGTTGTTGCCCTCCAATGGAGCCGTCACAGCATGCTGGATATCACCGTCAAACCAGTACATGCAACGCACGATGGTTGCCTCACTCGGAGCGGCAGGCTTGAGGAAAAACCTGGTAACGCTAGAGCTCCATTTCCCGTCGCTATCCTGAACACGAATTGCAAACGAGTGAAGGCCCGCCTTGAGGGACGAGATATCGATAGACACGGGGCCTTCGGCTAATGATTGGCTGGCGGCAATGTTGCCGTCGAGCCAACATTTGCGCTGGACGATACTTTTCTGTGCCGTTGCCGCAAATGCTGTTATCGCAATGGCGACGAGTATAAGACTTCTAAAAATATTCATAATCTTCATGTTTTAGCAATGAATATTTATCTTACCTCAGCATCATAGCTAATGTTAAGGATTGAACCACTCTCCACATTGAGTTGCAAGTCCTTTACAACGGGCGTGCTGGGATACTTGATCCAGCCAAGACCACCTGACGGGCCGATGGGCGTGCCATCGGTGCCCACCCACACATTGGGCTGCTGCAACTGGTAGGTGCGCTCAACCGAATAGTCCGCATTCTCTCCATCGGCGAAAATATCGGCAAGATCCACCTGGTAGCAGTTGGTGAGCGTGGCTTGTGTATTCACATAGGACTCATTCACATAGATGCAGTTGGTCATCAATGAGCCATTAGCCGTGTATGTTCCTGAACCAGTGAAAATGCAGTTGGTGTATGTATTGGCATTGTTAGTTGCATTTGCACTTCCACCAAATCTATCACGCACAAGGCAATGGTCGATGTAGATAGAGTTTGGGGATGCATAATTACCGACCCATGAAATACTCGAGTTGGATATATGCAAATTGGTGGCTAAGTAATTTGCACTTGAACCTTTTGTAATTGCATCACCTATATAGCATTGATTGATTTGGGAGTCCGTGATTGCAAAAGTAGTAATTTTGCCAGTTACATAACAGCGGCTGATTATCGTATTAGTCATACCATACACACTCTCAATGTCTCCTTGTACATATAAGCCTTCCAATATAGCATCGTTTATACTTTCAAGCATCAACTTGCCATTAATTAATGTTTTATCTGTCCCTGTAGTTTCGTCCATCTCAAATCCTGCACCATAAATTGATAGACTCTTTGATAATCGATTTGTTGGCGCATTAAAAGTACCTGCTGACAGGGTAATCACGTCACCTGTAGCAGCGGCATTGTATGCCAACTGAAACGCATTGGCACCAGTGTACACGGTTGCTTGGTTGCCATGCTGCAAGATGGCCGTCGGTTCATCGTTCTGTGCCTGGGCATTTGCCATCAAGGCGGCACAGAAAACTAACAGTAATAGAATGGTCTTTTTCATAAATCATCTGGTTTTATTATGGTTAATAAAGTGAGTAACAAAGCAAGCGGCACGTCATGCCATCAAGAATCATCAATTCTATCTCTTTTAACTCCCAAAGATAAAGAAAAAATCGTCATACCGCCACCAAACAAAGGGGAAAAACACCATCGCCTTGGATTTTTACCAATTCCTGTGGTTTTTTACAAGCCGGTGGTTTGCAATACAATGACACGCAACCCGAGAATGAAGCATTGTGGCAACCCTAGAAGGAAAAACTGACACGCAACCCGAAGAAGAAGCATCGACGCTAACCGAGGAGAGCCTTTTATTGCGACAGAAAAGAGCGGAAAAAGATGAGAGAATAAAGCGAGAAGTGTTTTTTTTTGTAACTTTGCAAAAAAGTGAGGGACGATGGAATATAAACTGCATAGCGAATATGAGCCCACTGGCGACCAGCCGCAGGCGATTGCCGAGCTGGCCGATGGCGTGAACGACGGCGTGCCCTACCAGACGTTGTTGGGCGTGACGGGGTCGGGCAAGACCTTTACCATGGCCAACGTCATTGCACGCACCGGGCGTCCTACCCTGGTCTTGTCGCACAACAAGACGCTGGCGGCACAGCTGTATGCCGAGTTCAAGAGTTTCTTCCCCGAGAACGCAGTACATTATTTCGTTTCCTACTATGACTACTACCAGCCCGAGGCCTATATCCCCTCGACCGACAAGTATATTGAGAAAGATCTGGCCATCAACGACGAGATTGAGCGACTGAGGCTCTCGACAGTGACGGCGCTGCTGAGCGGACGCCGCGACATCGTGGTCGTGTCGAGTGTGTCGTGCCTCTACGGTATGGGCAACCCTGAGGACATCACCGCCAACGCTATCGAGTTGAAAGTCGGCCAGCAGATCGGTCGTGACGAACTCTTGCACCGCCTTGTGGATGCTCTGTACTCGCGCAGCGACACCGAGTTGAGAATGGGCACTTTCCGCGTCAAGGGCGACACGGTTGACGTGTTCCTGAGCGATGAGGACATCATGCTGCGCATCATCTTCTGGGGCAACGAGATCGAGCGCATCCAGATTCTTGACAGCGAGACCCAACTGCCCACCGAGGATGTGGAGGGTTTCAAGATTTTCCCGGCCAACATCTTCGTGACCACCAAGGAGCGCATGCGTGCCGCCATGGGTCAGATTGACCTGGACCGCGAGAATCAGGTGGCAGCTTTTGCACGTGAGAACCGCTTTGCCGAGGCCAAGCGACTGAACGAGCGTGTGACCTATGACATGGAAATGATGCGCGAGGTGGGCTATTGTTCCGGAATTGAGAATTACAGCCGCTATTTCGACGGCAGGCGGCCCGGAATGCGCCCCTTCTGTCTGCTGGACTACTTCCCTGATGATTTCCTTACCATCATCGACGAGAGCCATGTCACTGTACCGCAGATCCGCGCCATGTACGGCGGCGATCAGTCCCGAAAGACCAATCTGGTGCATTACGGCTTCCGACTCGAAGCTGCACTGGACAACAGGCCACTGAGGTTTGAGGAATTTGAGACGTTGACTCACCAGACCATCTACGTGAGCGCCACACCAGCCGACTACGAGCTGAACAAGAGCGAAGGTATCATCACCGAGCAACTCATCCGTCCTACCGGTCTGCTCGACCCGCAGATCATCGTGCGACCCTCGCAAGGACAGGTCGATGACCTCGTTGAAGAGATTCAGTTGCGCATCGAGCGTGGCGAGCGCACACTGGTCACCACGCTGACCAAGCGTATGGCCGAGGAACTGAGCGACTACCTGAAGCGGCTGGACATTCGCACCGCTTATATGCACAGCGACGTCGAGACCCTGGAACGCATCGAGATCATCGACAACCTGCGTGCCGGCGCCATCGACGTGCTCGTGGGCGTGAACCTGCTGCGTGAGGGCCTTGACTTGCCCGAGGTTTCGCTTGTTGCCATCCTGGACGCTGATAAGGAAGGCTTCCTGCGCAGTCGCCGTTCATTGACTCAAACGGCAGGCCGTGCCGCCCGCAACCTGAACGGCACCGTCATCATGTATGCCGACAACATCACCGACTCGATGCGTCAAACCATCGATGAGACCGAGCGTCGCCGCACGTTGCAACTCAAGTACAACGAGGAGAACGGCATCACTCCCACCGCGATTATCAAGGCCCGCACTGCGATTATCGGTCAGGACACCGATATGCACCACCCGACAATGCCCAGCCGCCACAATCAAGGCATCATGCCAACCGCTTCGGTACCCGAGATGCGCTATACCGAGGAATTTGACAGCAGTGCCGGTGTCGCTGCCGATCCTGTTGTGGCCTACATGAGCGGCAAGGATATGCAGGCCGCCATCGACCGCCTGAAGACACAGATGATCGAAGCCGCCAAGCGTATGGACTTCCTTGAGGCGGCGCAATATCGCGATGAAATACTCAAGCTGGGGGAAATGCTGAAGGAAAGAGAGAACAGTTAACAGTTGAGAGTTAACAGATAGTATCTATAGATATCTTGAAGAAGGATAAGGGACATAGCGACCACCACATCAAGGGACAATGGCTGCCGACCACCAAGAAGGAAATGGAACACTTGGGCTGGGAGCAGGCCGATGTCATCCTTTTCTCGGGCGATGCCTATATCGACCACCCGTCGATGGGATCGGCAGTAGTCGGTCGTGTGCTGGAGGCTCATGGGTACAAAGTCGCTATCGTGCCGCAGCCTAATTGGCGAGACGACTTACGCGACTTCAAGAAACTGGGCAAACCGCGGCTTTACTTCGGCGTCTCGGCCGGAGCCATGGACTCAATGGTGAACCACTATACCGCCGCCCGCCGCAAGCGCAGCGACGACGCCTATACCCCCGACGGCCGTGCCGGAGCGCGTCCCGACTACCCCACCATCGTCTATTGCGACATCCTCAAGCGCCTGTTCCCCGATGTTCCCGTCGTGGCCGGCGGCATTGAGGTCTCGTTGCGGCGACTGGCGCACTATGACTACTGGCAGGACAAACTACGGCCTTCCATCCTGATGGATTGCCAAGCCGATATGCTGGTCTATGGCATGGGAGAATTGCCCAATATCGCCATTGCCGATGCCCTGGCTTCAGGCAAACGTATCGAAGAGCTGACCGACATCCCACAGACAGTAGTGCGACGTCCGTTGGACGAACTCCCCGCCGCCAACACTGATACCGATGTGGTTTTACACAGTTACGAAACGTGTCAAAAATCCAAGAAGGCTCAAGCCGAGAATTTCAAGACAATCGAGGTCGAGAGCAACTTGTGGCACGGTCACAACGTGTGGCAAGCCACCAGTGACATCGCAGTGAAGGTGAATCGCACCAATCCGCCATTGACCACCGAGCAGATTGACGCCTCGTTTGATCTGCCCTACACCCGCCTGCCCCACCCTCGTTATCAAGGTAAACGCATACCCGCCTATGAGATGATACGGCACTCGGTGTGCATGCACCGCGGCTGCTTTGGCGGTTGCGCCTTCTGCACCATCAGTGCCCATCAAGGCAAATTCATTGCCTCTCGCAGCAAGGAGTCCATCCTGAGAGAGGTCAAGCAGGTGGTGCAAATGGAGGATTTCAAGGGCTACATCAGCGACCTGGGAGGTCCCAGTGCCAACATGTACGGCATGCACGGCAAGGACCTGGAGCGCTGTCAGCGTTGCCAACGTCCCTCATGCCTGCACCCGCAACCCTGCAACAACCTCAACACCGACCATAGCCAACTGCTTGAAATCTACCATGCTGTAGATGCACTCCCCGAAGTGAAGAAATCGTTCATTGGCAGCGGTGTGCGCTATGACCTGTCGATGCACCGCACAGGCGATCCTCGCATTGACAAAGTCAATGCACAGTATAACGAAGAGCTCATCCGCTTCCATGTATCGGGAAGGCTGAAAGTTGCCCCTGAGCACACCAGCGACGATGTCCTGATGCTGATGCGCAAGCCCTCATTTGAGCTGTTCCGCCGCTTCAAGGCACTGTTCGACCGCGTCAATGTGAAATATAACCTGCGCCAGCAGATTATCCCCTATTTCATCTCGTCGCATCCCGGCTGCAGTGAAGCCGATATGGCCGAATTGGCCGTCATCACCAAGGAACTGGACTTCCGTCTGGAACAGGTTCAGGATTTCACCCCTACACCGATGACCGTTTCGACCGAGGCCTATTACACTGGCTTACACCCTTATACGCTCAAACCCGTCTATTGCGCCAAAACACCATTGGAAAAACAGGCCCAACGGCTGTTCTTCTTCTGGTATGACCGCAAGAACCGCGCCGCCATCACGGCAGCGCTGAAACGCATTCACCGCAGCGACCTGCTACGCAAACTATATCCTTGACTTCACCTTGTGTCCCGCAAAGATGAGACGCAAGATTTTGCGTCTCTACAAAACAAAATGACAATCGCATGATGAAATCTGTCAGAGTATTTATTGCCACCTTGTTGCTAGCGTCCAGCATGAGCGTTCATGCCGGGGATGACGGCTTGAGGCATGCCACCGACGTGCTGTGCCTCGTGCCCGATGCCACAGCGCTGGGTGTAGCGATAGCCAAGCATGACACCGAGGGCATGAAGCAACTGGGCCTGAGCACGGCTACCTGCCTTGCCGTCAATTACGGGCTGGAACTCTGCATACGCAAGGACCGCCCCGACGGGACCGGGCACCATGCATTCCCGAGCACCCACACGGCAGTAGCTTTCAACGGCTCGACTTTCCTGATGAAACGTTACGGCTGGAAATGGGGCGTTCCGGCCTATGTCGTTTCCAGTTTTGTGGCATGGGGCCGCGTCCACACCGACCGCCATGACTGGTGGGACGCCCTGGGCGGAGCCGCCATCGGTGCCGGCAGCGCCTTCATCTTCACCCGCCCCTTTGTCAAGGATGTGGATGTAACAATAAGCCCGACCACCTTCGGTGACCGGGCCTATGGACTTACAGCAACTATTCAGTTCTGATTTATTTCACAAAAATCTTGCGGGTAGTGCCATCGCTCATCTTCACGATGTTGATACCCTGCTGCATGGTGTCGTGGCTGCGACCCATGATGTCGTAGAACTCGACGGGAACAGCATTGGGATCGGCAACAGTCTCTTCCACGCCATCGCTGATTCTGAACTTGAAGACATCGGCATTATCCACATACATGTCGGTGAAGCCGTTCACATAATTGCTCAGCGGGCGGCTGATAAAGGCCACAACACGCAGATTGTTCCAATTCCATGCTTCAGGAATCGAGAATCTATAGACGTTCTTGTAGCGACCGTCGGTCCTGTTCAGCGGTTCACCCATAACTGAAGTGAGCGCCCTGCGGAACACGCCGTTGTGGACATAACCAGAAATCCAGGTGCCGGCATTCAACTGAGGTGCAACCAAACCGTCCTCTACAAGATAGACGGTAAGACGGGAATCTTCACCAAGCATCAGATTGAAATCGGGAGATACCTTGCCTTGTACCGATACTGTCGCCATGCGGGTTTCCTCGTTGAACGAGCAGTCGGCGTTAACCTCGGCGAAGGTCGGAACCGACTCAGTGATATAGTCAAAGAAGTCACCCAGATATCCGGCAATGAGTTGATGATACTCTTCATAATATCCAAGACCATTCACGATATTCACTTCATCGTCCCATCCGGTGCAACGGTCAAAGGCTCCTGAGGGATAGCTGATAGAGCCGCCGGTCATATAGACCATAATCGAGTCAGCCTGATTGGAGCGGAAGGGATCAACACCCGAACCCAGATTGCCGTGGATGCCAACCCAGATGACGTCGTCGCGCTGTGACGTGAGGATGCTGAGCATGGAATTACCCAGCGGACAATAGGTGCAATAGGTCGAGGTGAGTTGCTCCACGAGATGTTTCTGGCGGGGATATCCTTGCTTGTAAGAAAGGAACTCGACTTCCTGAGTGATCGGCGTCTCGAGATTCACACCGTCAACAGCAACCAGCGTGACAGTCAGCACATGACTGCCCGACTCAAGTCCAGCAGTCGGGATTTCACTATTAACGGTACAGTAGCCATAGCTAAACGGAGTGTCGTTGGTGATCGTGGTCACCTGCTCACCGTCAACCATAACATCCAAGGTAAGGCCACCGGCATCGATTGACTTGATGCCGCGGTTGTTCACGTCCAAGGCGAACGGCAGCATGTCACCTTCCTGAACAACAGGATTGGTGCGCAAACCATAGGCCTTGATTAGATAATCGGGATAACTGTCCTTTTCCACGACACACTGCAGACTCAAGTTGCCGTTACCTGTGGTGCCGATAGCTTTCCACCTGTATTTATTGCCGGTCTTAGTATAAGTGTAGGTATCATAAACATCGCCCACATTCACAAATGACAAGGGCTTGACATTGACAGCCTGCTGGTAATAGAAACCAACCAACAGTTTCTCGTCGGACTGAAGATTGATTTCATAGGGCTCAGGCAGTTGGAACGTGTTCCAACCGGCAGCGTTCATCTCACAATCCCAATCGGTGCGTTCTCCATAGGTACTGCCTTGAACGGGAATCACAAATACTCGAGAGATCAGCGTCGCCTCGGCAAGACCGACACGAATCGCCGTGATCTTACCTCCCTGATAAATCTCCAACTCTTCGGGTTCAAGAATAATCGCGATGGAGAGGGTTCCGGAATTGCCTACCGAGAAGCCGCTCTCGCTGATGGCGTCATTCGCATAATGACCCATAATCTTCTGGATTGGTTGAGCTCCCAGAGCGACGGGAAGCATCAACACTGCAAACAATGAAAGTAAAAACTTCTTCATATGCAAAATGGTAATTATAAGGTTGTTGAATTGATTACTGATTCAGAATCAGGTCAATGACAGCGTTGACGTCAGCGATGTTCACCTCGCCGTCGCCGTTAACGTCGCCAGCGGTGTCGCCCGATTGTGACAATATCATATCGATGACAGCATTGACGTCGCTGATATTGACCTCGCCATCACCGTTCACATCACCAGGGACGCCCGGATTGGGAATATCACCCTTGATGAAGTGCAACGTGATCGTCGGGCCAAAGGCTTTATGAACATAGGTGGGCGGGAAAAAGCCCTCTCTCGAGAACAGTTCAATCGTCAGCTTAACAATGCACTCGCCATCGGCAGCAGGGAACCACTCGCTCATGATGTCCTGGACATCGCTCATGAGCTGGCCTTGGCCTGTCTCAAAAGAGCCCACTTCATCCTCCATGTTGCAGGTTGTGGGGAAACAGATCTGATAGATACCGTTATCGATGCGCTCGATCGTGTAGTGCATCTTGATGTAATCGTTTGAGCCAACAGCGTTCATCACTGAGACTCCAGAGTAGATCACAACGTTCTCCTCGCCATACACAACTTGGTTGCGAACAAGAATAGCGCCATTCTGAATGACCTCTCCCTCATCGTCAACAAATACAAAGCTCTCGTCGATTTCTTGGGCCTGCAAGGACCAAGTCATCAGCAACAAGCCAGAAAAAAGTAAAGTAATGATTCTTTTCATATCAGTTTATTGTGTTAGGTTAATTGACAAATTTATTCTTGACCACTTGTTTCACGCCCTTGTCGTCGTAGAGGAAAGTGACCACTGAACAATGCTCAGGCACCCATGCAGGGTCAAGCACGATTTCATAGTTCTTGAGTGCCACTTGACCGTGATCCACGCTCACGTTGTCACCCCACGGGTCATTCACACTGGCACGGAAAACGTGCATGTGGTTATAATGTTCGACACGACTGCCGTCGGGCATCAGCTGGAAACTGTCGATGCTGTCCTCGAGCAGCCACAGCTGCAGTTTGCCACTGACTGTCGCTGAATCCAGACCGATTGTCTGCACCTCGATAAAAGCTTTACGGTTCTCGGCATCATAGTCGATAGCGGTGTAGAAAGTAACAGGGGCCTTATTGGCAATCTCGAAGTTGACACCGGCTCCCCAGTCGGTGTAACTGAACGGCATGGGGCCATAGAGTCTATCCACCAGTCCGACAGGCTGTGAAGACAGTCCCCACTTGGTGAAATAGTTGTCACCCACCTCGGTATAAAGCGGAGACAGTTCACCCTTGTTCTTAGAGAAGGGACCCGAGTGGATGGCAACGGCTATCACAACCGAGTCGCCGTATTGTTCAACGAGTCGTTCTATCTCCTCGGTGGCACGGGGACAATTCACGCAATACTGTCCGGTATAGTCCTCGATGAGGACAGCGCGTCCCACCTCAGGCGGTTCCACGTAGGTCAAGCGCTCATCAACGTCCACATTGTCACAAGCAGCAAACAACAGCGCCGCCAACAGGGTGAAAAATATAGTGTTGAATTTTTTCATCTTTTTAGAAGCTGTAGTTATAAGATAACGTGAAACCTCGTGTTGCCGGTACCCAACGGCAAACACCGCCCGAGCAGTTGAAGCCGGCGTTGGTGCGACCGTAGCCAGCCTGCATGCGGTGTGACTTGAGATTATAGGTCACCAAGGCCTGATAGTAATGGATCTTGGTCTCGCCGCAGTTCCACATGTCGCTCACGGTGAACATCCAATGGGGAGCCCATGACAATTCGGCCAAGCCGAAAGCCCAATCGCCGTCATCGCCCTTGCAGAATTGATACTGCAACTCGCAACGCAGCGTGAGTTTGGGTGAGAACTTATACTTGCCATCGGCAATAAGGATGTTGCTCTTGATCATCCCGCCATGTCCCTCAATGACCGTCATGTTATAGCGCTCATTCATATACATCAATATCAGCTGGAAGTCGCGAGTGAAACGCTTCTCGAGCTGCACATCAATGTCCTGATAGTAGGTCTCACCCATCTTGAAGAAACTGGACTTGTATCCGTCGCTGCCGATGACACGCCCCTCGGCAACAGGGTTTTTAATGCCGCGTTCATCAAGGCCGCGCACGTGCGACACGTTGAGTTTCAACTTCGTGCCATACTTGCCGCCAAGGGTTGTTCCCTTCTTGAACGAGTAACCGAACTCGCCTTGGAATGCCCATTCACCGTCGGGATTGGTGGCATAGGGATACTGCGCCGCCAAAGCGTAGGTCTGGTCATGGGTGAATGCCGGCAAATGATTGATGAAGCTCGACGTACCCGACATGCTGCGGCGGCTGCGGAACGACATGCCCTCGCTGCGTTTGGCCTGCAACAGGACACTCATGCCTTTCTGAGAATAAGATGCGCTGAGCATGGCCACGTTGCCCTTGCCATAGTGGTAACCGTTGTCAAACGACGGGTCCTGAGATTTTTGAGCATACTCGGCCAGCAGGCTGAAGCCCTTATGGTTGAATTTGACGCGGGCATCCCAAGCATTGACAAACTCGGGAATATTGAGACGATGAGTCGCATCGACAAAGATGGCGTCATCGCCAGGCTTCTCATACTTGTTGACCCAAGACCCTCCCAGCGTAATGTGAGAGCCATGGGCCTCGAGAGACTTAATGAACTGATCCAGATCCACTTCCAGGTCAGCACCGCTCACGAGCGCATCATTATGATGCCAATATCGGCGCTGCTTGCCGCTCAAGGCCTTCATGGTCACGCCATTTACCGGTCTGAAACTGAGACGTACACCGCGCAAAGCATTGTCAATGCCCAAAGAACGCTCCTCATAGGTGCGCAGGATAAAACCCGAGCCGAACTGCTCATAATAGTCTCCCAACGTGATTTCAGCATTGTCAGTGTGTCCTTTCACATAGAAATGAGGAACACCCCAACCCTTGAAATCGGGCTCATAACCGGGTAACGGATACTTCAGGAACTCAAAACGACCCCCTGCATCCACATACTTGCTACCCAGCTTCAAGTCCAAATAGGTATTGGTCAGCACCTTGTCATCGTAATGCTCGGTGCCGATCTTCTCATCGTCTTGCGGGAAAAGGATATCGCTCTGGATGCTACCGCTCACTGTCACCTGAGCCACTGCGGGCAAAGCAGCCGAAAGCAGTACCGCTAGCGCCAAGTGCCTAAAATTCAGCCTTTTCAGGTTCATTTTTCAAGATAATGAATTATTGAGCAAGCAGATTACGCACCTCCTGGATAAGTTCTTCCTCGGCGCCATCGGTGTAGCCACTATGTTTTGACACAACCTTACCGTTGCCGTCAACAACCACGACAAACGGAATCATCTGTCCACCTAACGCCTTGAGCAAGTCACTGTTGGGGTCAAGCAAGACCTCATATTCCCACTCGTTCTGATCTACCAGCGGTTTCACCTTATTGATGTTCTGTGCTTGATCGATGCTCACGGCATAAATCTTTACACCGGTTTCCTCCTGCCATTCGTCATAGACCTCGGCGATAGCCGAGAGTTCGCGGTTGCAGGGCTTGCACCAAGTGGCAAAGAAGTCGATGATGAACGGTTTACCGTCATTGCTCAACGTCTCGCTTTGAACCGTAGCACCGTCAATGCTCTTCAAGGTCACAGCAGGAAGCTGGGCTTGAGCAACACCAATACCAGCCAAAAGGCAGATAGCCAAAGTAACAAAATACTTTTTCATCATTGTATTTAAATTAGATATATGTTTAATCATGCAAAGATAGTGCAGGCCTTGCGAAATGACAAGAAAAAAGTAATTTTTTTTTGCAATATGCTCGACTTGCACTATCTTTAGCTACAAATGGTTCACGATTACTTGAGCACCTTGGTGGTGGTCACGTTACCGTTAGCATCGGTAGAGCGAATGATGTTCACACCATCCTCCATTTGGTCCACTTGACGGCCATCAATGGTATAAATCTCAGTTTTAACGACCTGAGCCGGTGCTTGAGTCTCGTTGATGGCAGTTGTCTTGCCGGAGATATCAACACACATCACGAACATACCGCCACTACCGGGAATCTCGTTCCAATTATCATCGTACTCTGAATCCTGGGTGTAGAAAATATAGGCGTTGCTCTGGTCATAGGTCACAGCAAAACCACTGGACTTGAAGTCGTCCTCGCAAATCTGCTTTGTCCATACGGTGTTGCCCATATCATCAATCTTCACAACCATGAAGTTAGCGCCGTTCCAGCTGGTACTGTTGCCGTAGAGAATCACCCAACCATCCTCGACGGGAATCACCTTGACAGGGGTAAAGCCCCAAAGATCGTTCATATCGAGCGAGATGCCATAGGTGTTGTCGCCGGTCCAGAAGTAGTTGTCCTCATCATCCACAACATTGGCATTGATGTGATACTCGCTACTGGAGTAAGCCCATTCCCAAGCCACGAGAGCCCTGTCTTCCTTGACGCCCATGGCAGCTATGCCTGCATCACCGTCGATGTGTCCGGTGAGGCTGATAGCCTCGGAAGAATATTCACCAGCCTCGTTCAGGTAGTTGACACACTGATAGCCGTACCAGTCGGTCAACACACGGTAGGAGATCATCAGCACGCCATTGCCGTCAACTTCGATGAGGGGTGTGGGCATGTACATGCCAGTGGTGAGAGCACGCTCCTCGATGGTCAGCGCTTCGCGCCACTGGTTCGCCATGTCGGCGCCCACGAGTTGCGCGTCAAGTCCGTAAATCGCGTTATCATAGACCAGGAATGCCCTGCCTGCTGATGCAGGATTAATCGTCATAATCTTAGAATCGATGCACTGCGGTGTCTCACAAATCACAGCGCCATTGGCATCGAGCGACATGACTACCCATAAGGCTTCATTAACCTGAACCGAGTCGGGCATCGTCTGGTTGGGGAACCAGGGCGAGGGTGACCAGTTGTCCTCGTTGGCCTCCTCCATGTAATACTCGGTGTGATTAACAGCTACATAGATATTGGAACCGCTCGCGCAAATCACGGGGGAAACATCCTCGACTATAAACGCGTTCTCGTGTAACTTGGGGAACGAGAACAAGATGCCGTCGGCGTCCCAAACAGGATTACCCTGCATGTCGTAACGATAGAAATAGGTCTCGGCCTTTTCCTGCATGTCGGGGTCGTTGCGCACATCGGTATAAGCCAAGAGGATATCGCCGTTCTCGGCCAGACACAGACCATAGTCAGTGGTCCATGTACGGGTGGCCTTGTCACACACGATGATGCCCTCGTCACCGAACATGGCATTACCATCGGCATCAAATACCTGGAGATGGAGCTGGTAGGAGAACACGCCATCAGTGTTTTCGCCGCGCAGCCAAGTGAGAATGATCTTGCCGTCATCGGTACGCATGGTTTTCATCTGCACCTGTCCGTTACTACCATCCTTGTCGAGGTGGGTTGCCTCGGTGTCACTGGGTTGCCAATTGGCCATCATCGTGCCTATCGCAAAGACAGCCATCACAACAAATGTAAATATTTTTTTCATAAACTTGAATTTTAATTAATTATACATGAGGCGAATTGATCTCGCCGGTTATCATCACAAACAGGTCAGGAGATGGAAGTAAATGTGTTAGGTTTCCATCGCAATGCCACTGCAAATATAATTATTATATTTTAAATGAGTATCATAATCGGCCGAAAGTCCTGATTATTATCGCGATGCACGATAATAGAGAACCGCAGCGATGATGATATAGACAAAGTTGGGTATCCACATCGCGATGCGGGGGCTGGTATAGCCCGAAACCGCAAACGTCGAGGTGACTGTCATGAACAGGATGTAAGAGAAACTGAGCAACAGGCCCAGACCGATGTTGAGGCCGATACCTCCCCTCACCTTGCGGGACGAGAGCGACAGGCCGATGATCGTAAGGATGAATGCCGCCGCCGTCATGGCGATGCGACGCTCATATTCAATCTCAAAATTCTTGATGTTGGCGACACCGCGAGCCTTCTGCTTATTGATGTACTCCTTGAGCTGCGGCGAAGTCATCGTCTGCTCATCGTTCTTGGAAATCAAGAAGTCACGCGGGTCGATATTGAGCAGGGTGTCCATCACGCTGCCTTTAGTCATCGTTTCCTTCATGCCATTGAAGTTACGAATCGTATATTGGCGAATGGTCCACAGGCCCACCGAGTCATACTTGATCGTCTCGGCCGTGAGACGCGACTTGAGCGTGTTGCCGTCAAACTTCTCGAGCGAGAAACGGAAACCGCTGCGCGTCGTGTTGTCGTAGCGCGCCATATAGGCCATCACGCCCGGCTTGACCTGCAACTGGATGTTGTCGCCATAGATGACCTCCTTGTTCTTGACCCACTTGTTGGTATAGGCGATGCGCTCCACGTTGGCAGGAGGAATGATATAAGCCGCCAGCAGGTAGCTGCCCAGAGCGATCACTGCGGCCGAGAAGATGTAAGGTACAGTCAAGCGGTGGAAACTGATGCCATTGGAGAGCATGGCGATGATCTCGCTGCGATCGGCAAGACGCGATGTGAAGAAAATCACCGAGATGAACGTGAACAACGGACTGAACTGGCTGAGCACAAAGGGAAGGAAGTTCATGAAGTACTGGAAAACCGTCGCCTTGATAGGTGCCGTCAACACAGCATCCAATTTCTCGTTGATGTCAAACATCACCACGATGGCAAACAACAGCAGGATCGCGAAGAAGAAAGTGCCCAGGAAATGCTTGATGATATAACGGTCAAAGCGCTTCACGTAGTACCACGGGTAGCGCTTGCGAGAATCGGGAGCAGACGGCTCAGAAGCCCCGGGATCCTGAGAATTCTCGGAGAGCTCGGACAACTCGGAGATCTCGGAGAGCTCTGAGGTCTCTGAGGACTCGACAGGTGCTATGTTCTTGAGTTCGTCTTCCATCTTTCCTGATTCCCTATTTGATTACAGGCGTTGCTGCACGTCGTGGACCATCTGTTTCTTCCAAGCGGGGAAATCCCCGGCGATGATGTGCTTGCGGGCTTCACCCACCAGCCACAGATAGAAGGCCAGATTGTGAATGCTGGCAATCTGCATGGCAAGAATCTCCTGAGCAATGAACAGGTGACGCACATAGGCTTTACTGTACAACTGGTCAACGACCGAGGGGCCATCCTCCTGCAAGGGAGAGAAATCGTCGGCCCACTTCTTGTTGCGCATGTTCATGATGCCATGACGGGTGAAGAGCATACCGTTGCGCCCGTTGCGGGTGGGCATCACACAATCCATCATGTCCACACCGCGATCGATGGCCTCCAGGATATTGGCCGGCGTTCCCACACCCATCAGGTAACGGGGACGGTCCTGAGGCAGGATGTCATTAACGACTTCAATCATTTCATACATCACCTCGGTGGGCTCTCCCACGGCAAGACCGCCGATAGCGTTGCCGTCGGCACCCAGATCAGCGACAAACTTGGAGGATTCCTGACGCAGGTCCTTATAGGTACAGCCCTGCACAATAGGGAAATAGGCCTGGCTGTGACCGTAACGCGGCTGCGTATTCTTGAAGTGTTTCCATCCACGTGCAAGCCAGTTGTGAGTCAGTGTCAACGACTTGCGGGCATAATTGTAGTCGCTGGTACCCGGCGGGCACTCGTCAAGAGCCATCATGATGTCACTGCCGATGGTGCGTTCGATATCCACCACCTTCTCGGGGGTAAACAGGTGCTTGCTGCCGTCGATGTGGCTGCGGAAAGTGACGCCCTCGTCGGTCAGCTTGCGGTTATCGGCCAGCGAAAACACCTGAAAACCACCGCTGTCGGTCAGGATGGGACGATCCCAGCTATTGAACTTGTGCAGGCCCCCGGCGCGCTCGATGATGTCCATGCCGGGTCGCAGGTACAGATGATAGGTGTTGCCCAGAATGATCTGTGCCTTGATATCATCTCTCAGCTCGGTCATGTGTACAGCCTTGACAGCCCCCACCGTGCCCACAGGCATGAAAATAGGGGTCTCGATCTGGCCATGGTCGGTCGTAATAAGTCCGGCGCGCGCATTGGTGCCTTCGGGTGTGGCTATGAGTTGATAGTCCATTCAGTCTCTGTTCTTAAAAATCGTGCAAAGTTAGTGATTTTTTTAGTTTTCGGTCTTGTGTTTCCCCCTTTAGAGACAATAAAAGACACGAATTTCGCTAATTTAACGAGTTTCACGAACAAATTGCATCGTGTCCTTCGCCTAAATTAGCGAAATCCGCATCAATCGGAGCAAAGCAAATTATTTGTATTTCTCCATTTCCTTGCGGGCCTTCTCCAGGTTCTGAGCAGCCTTGTCATAGTTCTTGATGGCCTTCTCGAGTTCCTTCTGAGCCTTGACGTTCTGCTTAGCGTGCTTCTCGTCAAGTTTGAGTTTCTCGCCGTCTTGTTTCAGACGCTTGTCGTCGGTGAGACCTTTGGACTCAGCCTTGGCATGTTTCTCGTCGAGTTTGGTTTTCTCGCGCATCTGATTCTCAGGGAGCTCACTGTATTTCTTCTGGGCCTCGATTTTCTTCTTCTCGGCATCTTTCATCTTGTCAACGGCCTTGTTGTATTTCTCGGTGGCCTTCTGACGCTTCTCTATCTCTTTTTGCTGCTTCTTAGCCTCTTTTTCAGCCTTTTTGGCTTCTTTCTCTTGCTTCTCGGCAGCTTTCTTGGCCTCCTTGGCCTGCTTCTCCTGCTCCTTATAGGCCTGCTTCTGCTCCTTAGCGGCATCAGCGGCAGCCTTAGCTTGCTTCTCCTGTTCCTTCAAAGCCTGCTGGGTCTTCTTGTCCTGTTGATCCAACTTCTTGAAGTCGGTCTGCTTGAGGGCATGACCTTTCTGATTATAGGATTTCATACGCTCAGCTTCAGCATTCTTGATGATCTGTTGTTGCTGAGGGTCAGGTGTCGTCGGCGTTTGAGCAACGGCCACAGTTGCAAAGCACAAAAGCATTGCCATTAAAATCAACTTTCTCATAATTGTCCTATTTTTTAATTAAACGATGTTATCTATACTGCAAAGATATAATTAAGACATGAATTAACAAAAAAAAGTTTAAACGGATTTTCACAAAAAACTGCGGGAGCATGTCGTCGTGAATAGACATGCCCCCACATTGATAGGAAAAATCACTCAAGTGACAATCTCACATAAAATACTAATTAGTGAGAATGTAATTGATCAACATTGTGACATCGCTAATGGTCAACTGCGGGTGAGACCCGTCCATCACATACTGGATGAGCGATGTGGCATCGGTCACCGTGAAGGGAGCATTGTACTTAGCCACACGGCCTACCACCGTCAGCACGCCATCGCTATTAGCGATCGTCTTGAGATCCGAAGCGTCGGTCGTGTAATAGTACAAACCAAGGTTGTAGTTGCCCGACTCCAGATCGGCAGGCAAGGTGACCTGACCGTTGACCGTGCTACCCTGTTCAAACGAGTTCTTGTTGACGGGCACAGCATTGCCGGTGCAAACCCTGTTGCCGTTCATGTCCACAAGACCGAACATCAGGTTGAATGTGCTGTAGGAAGTCCTGAACGAGAAATCCTTAGCCATGGTGTTCATATCGTCACCCAGCACAAGCAGGTTATTGTCGGCCTCAAGATTCACCGAGTTGATGATGCAGTAGGTAGGAGGCTCCACACCGATAAGCATCTCATGGCCGCTTCTGAAGTTCAGTTCATCGCCATCACGGTGAGTCATCTTCAACGAAGTGGACAGATACCAGCCATCGCAGGTGCCGTACCAGCCCAGGTTGAAGTGGAAATAGCCCTCGGCATTATAACCGTCGCAGATGAAGGCATGTCCACCGGCACTGGGATCACTGGCCGAGTAGAGAATAGGTCTGCCGGCATCAAGCTCGGTTTTGATTTTTGCTTCCCACTCGGCGGTGGTATAGTTGTTGCCACCCCATGACCCCCAAGAAGAGCTCTTGGAGATATCCTGAGCGTTGGAACTGTAGCCGAACCACTTCATGGCTGACAGCTGATCCCAAGTGTAGGCACCGCTGCCGTCAGGGCTGTAATCCATCTCCACGGCCTGGCCACAATAGCGTGATAACTTGGCAGCCTCTTGAGCCTGTTCATCGGTATAAACGTCCTGAACAAGCACACTGTTGTCCCAGTCCCAATGGCAATAGCTGGGCAGCATGAGAGAATAGTCAAAGGTCGTTGCAGGCAGGGCAGGAACAGTCTTGCGGATACTGTAGCAATAGTATGAATCTATAGCGCCGCATGACGTGGGATACTGCCAGTACAACATGACCTGAGCCATTGCAGTGGCGACACAGCCCACCACGCAGTATTCGTTCTGATAAACGGGGCATTGCAGATAATAAGGCATCTCCTGACCCCAGTTGGACTTGATGAGCGGCTCAACGCCACCGGCATCGTTTAATGTCGGAGCCTTGAGAACGAGATCGTCGGCAGTATAGGTCTGGAGGTATTCAATCTCCTGCTTATAGCCGTCAAGAAGGTCCTTGAGGTTGTAAGGCAGGTTGTCGAAGTCGATGAAACCATTATCGCTGTAACCCAGTACACGAGCGGCACGATCCTCGCCAGCGATGATGACAAAGCCACCACCATTGATGTTGAAAGCATAGAAGTCGTTGGCACCAGCCACCTTGCTGGAAGGCTCTACATGAGCCAACCTGAAGTCGGTCAGCGAGGGGGCCTTGAGTGTACCAGGCCTTGCCTGTACATGTTGTCTGATGAAATCGGCCGCCGATTGGCGAGCTGCTGTAGCATCCACATTGGCTGCTCCGGCCTGCATCGCGAACATCGCGATTGCAGCCAGGAGTCCACAATTAAGTAATCTCTTGATAATCATAGCTTAATGTGATTAAACGAAAAAACAAGTAAAGATTCTGTTAATTAATACGCATTTCTAGATTACAAAAGTAATATAAAAAGCAAAAACAATAACAAATTATTATTCAAATTTTTATTTTTTTCTTTTGTAAAGGTATTCATCGCGATTGAATAGTCATGTTTAATGCTTGTATTTCAGGCTGATGCATACGTCTCAATAAAAAAATTACAGTGTGAAGAAAAAAAAGTTGCTGATTTGCGTTTGTAAACCGATTTTATTTTGTAATTTTGACGCCCTATTAAAAACACAACAGCAATGGGCAAAAGTCAAAGCAATCACAATAAAAAAATGGATGAGCATCAGAGTTATTTCAATCCCGACATCAGCGGCGTAAAGAAATCTGATGACTACCTGAAGCGACAAGAGGCCGAGCAGGCCATCGACAACGAGAACGTTACCAAATGGCAACGTTTCACTGCGTTTTTCAAGAACGGGAATTTCAAGTTCGGCATGGGTATCGCCATGCTGTTCACGGGTATCTACCTGCTGATCTCGTTCTTGTCGTTCTTCCTGTCGTCGGGTATGAGCGACCAAGACCGCATCACCAATTACTCGATGATCGAGAATGCTCAGGTTCCTGACAAGATACGCAACGCCGGTGCCGCTGTGGGCGCCTCGTTGAGTGATTTCTGCATCTCGAGTGGTGTAGGCGTGGCCGCCTTCATCATCGTGGTGTGGTTCATCGTGCTGGGCATGAGATTGTTGCGCAAGAAGAAAGTACACTTCTTCTCCTATACCTTCATCTGCCTGTTCAGCATCTTCACCTTCTCGATGGTTGTGGGTGCAGCCACCTACTTTGTCAAGCCCATCACCTTCTTCCCGCTGGGCGGTTACTTTGGCTTCTATGCCAACAAATGGCTATTGGGACTGCTGGGTGTCTATGGCATGGTGGCTGTGAACCTGGCGATTCTCATGTTGTGGATCTTCCTGACCTACAAGACTTTCACTGCGTTGTACCGCCAATTGCAAAAAGGCATCGAGAAAAAACGCAGTCACAGCAAGGAAGAAGCCGAGAAAGTGGTGAACCAGCAAGGCCAGTCCACCTTCCTGGGCAGCGAACAGCGAGTGAGCGACACTGCCAGCCAGGATGACGAGGACGAGAAACCGGCACCCGCTCCTCGCAAGCGCCGTGCCCGCAACGAATCATCCGGCAACAATAACGGTGAGACCGCCCGCCTGAAACCCATCACGGCGAGCAGCGAAGTGAGCAACCCGCATGACCCCACAGGCGAATACCGCCATTACCGCTTCCCCACCCTGGACCTGCTGCAAGACATCCGCATGAACCCCAACAGCGTGGACAAGCAGGAGCAGGACGAGAATAAGGAGCGCATCCGCGACACGCTGAGCAAATACGGCATCGAGATCAAGGAAATCATGGTGCACGTGGGTCCCACGGTCACCCTGTTCGAGATTGTACCTCAAGACGGCGTGCGCGTGAACAAGATTCGCGGTCTGGAAGATGACATCGCCTTGAGCCTTGCCGCCCTGGGTATCCGCATCATTGCGCCCATGCCCGGCAAGGGCACCATCGGCATCGAGGTACCCAACCGTGACCCGCAGGTGGTACCCATGCGCGAGGTCTTGGGTTCCAAGGCTTTCCAGGAGAGCCGCGCCAAGCTGCCGATGTGCCTTGGTTGCACCGTGAGCAACGAGGTGTTCATCGCCGACTTGACCAAGATGCCGCACCTGCTGGTTGCAGGTGCCACCGGTAAAGGTAAATCGGTGGGTCTGAACGCTATCATCACATCGTTACTTTACAAGAAGGGCCCATCGGAGTTGAAGTTTGTCCTTGTGGATCCCAAGCGCGTCGAGTTCAGCGTGTATGCCGACCTCGAGAAATACTATTTTGCCAAGGCTCCCGGCGAGGAAAAGGCCATCATCACCGACACAGACCGCGTTATCAAGACGTTGAACTGCCTCGTGCAGGAGATGGAAGACCGCTACAAGGTGTTTGAGGAAGTGAGGGTGCGCAACGTGAGCGACTACAACGAGATGTGGCGCCGTGAACTGCGTGAGATCCGCGACGAGCATGGTGAGAAGAAATATCGCTACATGCCCTACATCGTGGGCATCATCGACGAGTTCAGCGACATGATCATGACTGCCGGCAAGGAGGTAGAGACTCCCCTGGTGCGCATCGCCCAGAAAGCCCGCGCCGTGGGTATCCACATGATCATCGCCACCCAGCGTCCCTCGTCCAAGGTCATCACCGGTCTGATCAAGGGTAACTTCCCCGGCCGCATCGCCTTTGCCGTTGCCCAGCGCATCGACAGCCAAATCATCATCGACCGCACCGGAGCCCAGCAGCTCATCGGCCGTGGTGACATGCTGTTCCAGATCGATGGCGAGCTGACTCGTCTGCAATGCCCGTTCGTTGATACCCCCGACATCGTCCGCATCAGCGACTTTATCAAGGAGCAGGAAGACAACGACCGCGACATCAACCACGAGGAGCCCTATCTGCTGCCTGAATACGTCGGCAAGGACGAGGGAGGCAGCAGCGATGCCAACGTGGGCAACGTCAAGGACCGTGACCCGCTGTTCGAGGAAGCCGTGCGCTTCATCGTCATGGGCAACACCGCCAGCACCTCATCGCTGCAGCGTCGCTACGAAATCGGCTACAACCGCGCAGGTCGCCTCATGGACCAGATGGAGCACGCCGGTATCGTGGGTCCCGCTCAAGGCAGCAAACCGCGTCAGGTGCTTGTCAGTCCCATGGACATCGACCAGCTGTTCTCCAATTAACATGACATCAAGTGCCAGCCTCAACGGGGTTGGCACTGTTTTTGCTGCCTCAATCGTCTAGAGTATAAAAAAACAGATAACAACATAATGACAATGAAAAGAACCTTTATAGCTATCATTGCAGCCGTGGCCGCTCTTGCAGCACTGGCACAGACACCCAGCGCCATGCTCGACAAATGTGTGGCCGCCATTAACGCCGGTGGCGGCGTGACCGCCGATTACAGCATCACCACGTCCCAAGGCACGAGCAAGGGAACGATTGCCATGCAAGGCAACAAGTTCCGCGTCTTCTCACCCGAAGCCAAGAGCTGGTATGACGGAAAAACCCAATGGTCGTGGTCACCCGTGACAGGCGAAGTGAACATCACATCGCCCACTGCCGATGAATTGCAGTTGACCAACCCCATGGCTGCTGTACAGCACTTCAAGGCCGCTTTCAACATGAAGAAGGCCAAAGCAAAGACAGCCAACACCTATGTCATCAAGCTCACGCCAAAGAAGAAAGACAACATCAAGACGTTGTGGCTCTACTTTGACGAGAAAACCTCGTTGTTGCGCACAGCCCGCTTTGAGATGAACGACAAGACGGTATATAACATCCGCATCACCGGCTATCAGCACAAGTCGTTGCCCGCCAGCACGTTCACCTTCAACAAGTCACAAGTGCCCGCAGGAACCCAGGTAGTGGATTTGCGTTAGTCAATGTTCCTTACAGCGGTTATCCTGTATCCAAACAACCAACCAAAGACTTAAGACATCGAACCAATGTTCCATTTTTTAATAGGACCAGCTGTTGGAGCCGTCATCGGCTATATCACTAACGATATCGCCATCCGCATGTTGTTCAGGCCCCATCAGCCCAAGTACTTCATGGGGATTCACATCCCCTTCACTCCAGGTATCATCCCCAAGGAGAAAAACCGCATTGCAGGAGCAATCGGCAAAGCGGTGAGCGAGAACCTGATGAATCGCGAAGTGCTGGAAAAGAGCCTGCTGAGCGAAGAAATGCTCGGCAAGATCAGTGATGCCATCGACGAGTTTGTTGTCACCCAGCGAGGTAACAACGAGACCATCGAGCAGTTTGCAGGCCATTATCTGCCGAAAGAAGACATTGAGACCATGCGCACCGATGTGACCGGCGGCATCGTCAAGATGATAACCGGCAAACTCGAGCACAGCAACCTGGGCGAAAGCATTGCCCGTCTTGCTACCCAACACGTCATGGAAAAGACGCGCAAGAGCGTGGCTGGACGACTGGGTGCCGACTTGTTCCTGCACCCTGTTGCCCAACTTGTCGAGGGTGTCCTGGCCAAGCACATCAATGAAATCCTTCACAACAACTCGGGACAGATGGTCGAGGGCCTTGTCAACGATGAATCGCAACGGCTGATGGGCATGACGATGAGCGAACTGATGACCGGCCATGACGAGCAAGCAGCACAAATCAAGAGCGGAATCCTGAGCGCCTACCGCGTCATCATCACCGAACACCTGCCCCGCATCCTCCAGGACATCGACATCAGCGCCATCATCGAGCAACGCATCAAGGACATGGACATGAATGAGGCCGAAGCCATCATCCTTGACGTGATGAAAAAGGAACTGCGTGCCATCGTGTGGCTCGGCGCCCTGCTGGGTTGTATCATGGGCACCATCACATCCTTGTTATGAGGTTAACGAATCTATTCCACATTATTTAAAATTTCATGTGAATTATTCAGTCTCTTCATGCTCATTATAAAAATAATGAGTACATTTGCACTATTAACTGAGAACAAACTGATGTTTTATTAACTTTATAAATTTTAATTCCAGTTTCATTATGAAAAAATTACTCTTTACTCTTGCAGCCATCTTGATGGCCAGTAGTGCATTTGCCGGTCACTGGGTAACGTTTGAAGCCGAAGACTTCGAGTACACTTCAGGTGATTTCTTTGTTGACAAGGACAATGTTGTTCTTGAAGGCTATGGCCGAATCGATGAGGACCATTTCCGTTTCTATGCCAACCACGATGTAATCGTATCTCACACTGCCGGTATCATGAAGATTGAGTTCACCTGCATCGGCGAGAACGAGGGCCAGTATGGTCCCGGTAATTTTGACCTCAACTCAAGAGGCGACTACTCCTTCGAGGGCAACATCGGTCTTTGGGAAGATGGTTTCTTCACTGGCGCTGATTTCACCCCCTACGATGAGAGCGCTTACAGAGGAAATGATGCTGTAACCCCGCTGCAGCAAGTCAGCCTTGAAGCTGATTATCAGGTACGCTGCACCAAGATCAGAGTTTACGTTCTCGATAATGAGCCCGTTACCGTGGGTGCTCCCGTCTTCCAGGGTTACACCATCGACGGTGTCACCGGTTACGGTGTAGGCATCACCCCGACCACCGAGGGCAGCGAGATCATGTACCGCGTCCTGATCTGGGATCCCGTTACCGAGGAGTGGGTTCTGAGGACCGACTGGACCCAGTACGAGGGTAACGAGGGTGAAATCTGGTTCGAGAACAACGGTGAGAAGGTTCGCATCGAGGCTTACGCCTTTGTCGGCGACAACAGGAGCCAGGATGTAGCCTACGAGTTCACTGTAGCAACCGGTATCGATGAGCTCATGGGTGGCAAGACCGTTGCCGGCGTTCGCTACTTCAACATGGCCGGCCAGGAGATGCAGCAGGCCGAGGGTCTGACCATCATGGTTACCACCTACACCGACGGCACCACCAGCGCTGCTAAGGTTGTGAAGTAAGCTATCAGCTTTTAAGCTTTTAGCCATTAGCATTTGGCTATTGGCAGAAGACATGAAGAGACGCAAGTCATTGCGTCTCTCTTTTTTGGTAGTCAATGAGATAGCCGATTTATTTTTTTTGACTTTTATTTGTGCCTGTCATCAACATTTTCTACTTTTGCACCACCATAACCAACATATGAGCATCATCTGCCCTTAAGTTGTATAATAAAGTAACTAAATAGTTTTTATTAACCATTAAAGATTTAAAGTAATGAAGAAATTTTACATGATTCTTGCAGCTATCGCTGCTATGACGTTCACTGTTCAGGCCCAGAACTACGCTGAGGTTAAAGTGGGCAGCATGGACGATGCCACCACCTACAATGGTTCGTATTTTGACATGGCCCCGACCAACTTTTATTTGGCTCACACCGGTGTTCAGATGCTTTACACTCCCGACCTGCTGGCCGACATGAACGGCAAACAGAACGTGAGGATCAAAGCGCTCAATTTCTGGTTCCACTGTGAGACTTTTGAAGATATTATTCGCGACGTGAAGATCTATCTTCAGTTGGTAGACGATACCCAGTTCGCCATTAATGATGAGGGTGTGAAGCAATTCTTCACCTTTGGTGAGCCCGTCAAGGAGATGACTATCAGCTACGACATGCTCTCTTACTATGGCGACGACGTTTGCTTCAATTTTGACTTCGAACCCTTTACCTACACCCCGGGCAAGAGCCTGCTCGTGACCATGGTATTTGACGCTCAGGATGATGACAACTGCACCATGGGCAGCGACTACGCTCCCTTCTACACCTCGGGCATCCGTAACAAAGCCATGACCTACACCAACAACTGGACCAGCTTTGTTGACTATGCCATGGGCAATGACTTCCCCGATGCTACCGCCATGCTGGGCTGCGGCACCAACGTTGAGCTGCCTGTTACCACAATCGGTTACAACTATGAAGAGGGCACCACTCCCGTTACTGTAGGCGCTCCCGTCTTCAGCGGCTACACCATTGACGGTGTTACCGGTTATGGTGTTGACATCACCCCGACCACCGAGGGCAGCGAGATCATGTACCGCGTCCTGGTTTGGGATGCTGTTGCCGAGGAGTGGGTTCTGAGGACCGACTGGACCCTGTACGGGGACACCGAGGGTGAGATCTGGTTCGAGAACAACGGTGAGAAGGTTCGCATCGAGGCTTATGCCTTCATCGGTGATAACAGGAGCGACGATGTAGCTTATGAGTTCACCGTAGCTACCGCTCTCAACGAGCTCATGGGCGGCAAGACCGTTGCCAGCACTCGCTACTTCAATGTTGCTGGCCAGGAGATGAAGCAGGCCGAGGGTCTGACCATCGTGGTTACTACCTACACCGACGGCACCACCAGCGCTGCTAAGGTCGTGAAGTAAACTGTTAGCTATTAGCCTTCAGCTGTGAGCTTTTGGCTATTAGACGAAATCTGGTGGGGACGCAAAAATTATTTGCGTCCCCACTTTTTTTCAATTATTCCCCTACTTTTTCTCGTAATAATTTGGCCACTCTAAAGGATTAAAGTAATTTTGCAAATAATTAGAGAATCGTCTATCACTATTGTATTAATAAGTTTTATTTACTCAATTAAAAATTTTATCATGAAGAAGTTTTTTACTTTGATTTCTGTTGCAATTTTGGCAATTGCAGCTCAGGCCAACGTCCTGACCGTTTGTGACGGTACTGCAACCAATTACCTGGTTCCCATCAATGGTTGGTATGTAGATGAAGAAGGTACGATGAGTCAGATGATTTATCCCGCCGAGATGCTGACCGAGATGCAGAATGGCCAAATCTCTCAGGTGAAATTCTATCCCGAGGAGACCATCGAATTTGATGCTTGTGAATTGCAGCTCTCTTTCAAGATTGTTGATGAGAACGGTTTTGAGACGACTACCGCTGTTGAAGGCGCAACCGTTGTTTCCAAGATGGATGCCTGGTATGGCTATACTGAGTTGGCATTTAATCTGTACACCCCCTATGAGTACACTGGTGGCAACCTCTTGATGGAGGTTAAGGTTACCTATGCTGGTGACTACAACTGGGTTAGCACCTACTTCCTGGGCGTAGAGACCGAGAATTATGCTTCATTCTCACACTACATGTCCTATGGCTCTCCCTCTGATAGGCTGCATCAGTTCCTTCCCAAGTGCAGCTTCACTTATGAGCCCGCTTCGACTCCCGTTGAGCCCGTTACTGTTGGCGCTCCCGTCTTCCAGGGTTACACCATCGACGGTATCACCGGTTACGGTGTCGGCATCACCCCGACCACCGAGGGTAGCGAGATCATGTACCGCGTCCTGATTTGGGATCCCGTTGCCGAGGAGTGGGTTCTGAGGACCGACTGGACCCTGTACGAGGGCACCGAGGGTGAGATCTGGTTCGAGAACAACGGTGAGAAG
>JAFQZK010000039.1 GCA_017405965.1 Muribaculaceae bacterium
CATACGATTTTGAACTTGTTTTCGCTTTCGCTTCGCCTTTTTACGATGCCTGCAAAGTGCGGCTGGAGCGCACTGAAAGCAAGGCTTGCCCGGGAATTACTACCCTGGAAGGGCTGGAGAATTTCCGAAGGCAACTCGTCTTGGCCTTGCGTGTGCGCAAGCCGCAATAACTTTGCAGCGGGAAAAGGTGTTGAAAGCGACGTCAGGCAAGTTCAAGGATGTTTGGCTTGTTTTTCAGGGGCAACATGGCAGATTCTTCCTGCAAGCGGTTGCGCCCAAGACTGCGCAGGTGTCAAGAGCTGAAAAGAGGCATTTTCCTTATCCTTTTTGAGAAAAACTGATGTTTTTTGAAGAAAAAATGAAGATTTTTTTTGGAACGCAAAAAGACTGCGGTCGGGCATATTTCCTTTGCAGCGTCAAACGAAAACAAGGAAGTATGGGTGAGTGGTCGAAACCAGCACACTGCTAACGTGCCGAGCCCCTCAAGGGTTCCGAAGGTTCAAATCCTTCTGCTTCCGCAAAATGGGAAAGCGGCGAAGTTGGAGAGTCGTGGCAGACTGTAAATCTGTTGCCCCAAGGCTGAGTAGGTTCGAGTCCTACCTTTCCCACTAGCAAATGATGGCTTCGTAGCTCAGCAGGTCAGAGCACCACACTTTTAATGCGGGGGTCCTGGACTGCCTGATGGCTTCCTTTGTCGCGACTCGGCAAAGTTCATGCAAACATGACTTTGCGCTCGCAGCTCCATCGGTTCAAGTCCCAGCGGAGTCACAAATACAATCGCAAGAAGATGTTCAGGCAATTATACATAAGATGGTTGGTTCGCCGGGGAAAGGCCATAGATATATGGTCGCACAGCGACTATCCCGCACAAGTGTTATCTAACCTGTGCAGTAATCCGTTCACCTTTGACGGGGTGCAGTGCGGCAGCATGGAGGGCTTTCTCCAGTCGCTGAAGCAGCAGGACCGCAACAAGCAGCGGCAGATATGCGCCATGAAGGGCCGCAATGCCAAGAGGGCATCCAGCACCCATTGGCAGACCGACCAGATCGTCTGGTGGAAGGGCATCGCCATAGACAGGCAATCTGATGAGTTCCTGCAACTGCTCCGCCACGCCTATCAAGCGATGTTTGACCAGAGCGAGCGGTTCCGTGCGGCGCTGATGGCGACACGGGGCATGAGGCTCTACCACTCCCGTGGCAAGAGCAACCCGTTCAAGACCATCCTGACCGAACAAGAGTTCTGCCAGATACTCACCGACCTGCGCGACAAGTATGACCTGCGCGACAAGGGCCTAGGACACCGCAGGCTCATCTTCGTCGAAGTGGAATACGAACCTTCGGCACAAGACGGAGAGGACATTAGTATCTGCTGAAATACAAATCAACTCCATAATCTTGCGATAATTAAAAACCGCAACATTATGGAGTCTGTTTGGTTGTCCAAAAGACGAGGAAATAATACAATTCCCTTAATCTGTTTACACTCGGCTCAAAGGAGAAACGATTTCCCTATGATTAATTCTATTTGTAGTATTCTGGGTTTAGCTCATACGTTATTGAAACATGCTTATGGGGAACATATTGAATGTGAACGCTGTATTCAGGATAGTATAAGGTAGTCGCTTTTCCAGATTTTCTTTCATCTGATGAGTTTTTTCTAAGATACCACGCAATGTCATCATATAACTCTTCCAATTTAATATCCTTATATTTCAAAGAATAATATTGCTTGTAGACTATACCATTATACAAAGAAAAACACATATCAGATGATTCTCGCTTATAGCTTCCGTCTTTCCTTTGAATCAAATCAGGATACACTCTTTTTATTTCTTGGAGTGAACTTTTTAGATAATTGTCAGGAAGAATGACATGCCTGTGTGGACAGAAGCAGAATTCAATCCATTGTTTCATTTCAATGACAAGAGAAGAATCATTCAAGACCTCTACATACTTGTCATAGAATCCTATACAGGAGAACTTAAGGATTGCACCCTTCTCAACTTCAATGCTGAATTTTCCATCACCATCGGTGGATGTGCCGCGGTGGGTTCCGCATACCTGAACGGACGCACCAATCACTTGATTATTGAACCCGTCTACATCAATCACCCTACCTGTTATCTTGAGCGGTTCAGCACTTACACTACAAGCGAATAATATGAATAAGTATAGCAATATCTGTCTCATGATGAGTTCCTCCAATTATTTTTGCAAATATATGACTTCATTTCCATCATCGTATTAAAAATACGACAAATTTTAATAGGAATACCGAAATACCGTTCTCCTCGAAGATGCAGCAGATAGAACGGAGGTGTGTCATAATTCGCGCCTAAAACTTTGATCGGCCTAACGGCCGAGAAATTAAGCGAAAAATTATATAAAAATCAAACAAGACAGTGCTTTTATTTAATTTTACTAATAATTTTGTTTAATTTCTCGCGCGAAGCGCGATGAATGCTACCAGTTGCAAATTATGACACAACGCCATCGTTCTATCCGTAGTTCAACAGGGCGGCGAGCCGCTCACGCACTAGCGAGAGCACATCCCGCATCTCGTTGAGTGTGGCCTTGCCGTCGTTGTCAAGCATCTCAACGGCCTGCTTGAGCAGACGGCAGTCATCCTCGGTCAGGGGCATCTCGTTGATCGAGTAGTTGGGGTCAGCGTACCGGTAGAAGATCTTGTCAAAGACCTCGATCGGGGCGTTGTAGCCCAACTTGTCGGACCGCATGATTTGGAGGTCGCCCTGCACGGTCCGAACGGACACTCCCTTGGTGATGCCCTCCATCTCGTACAGGGCATCGGAGCATGCCTCGGTCAGGTCGTCTATGGTCCATAGACGGAACCTGTTCCGCAGGCAGCGGTCTATAGTCTTGTAGCGTATTAACACGTTCTTGTTTGCCGGCATTTTTATATGATGTAATTGAATTGTCCATAATGATTGTCAGTTAAAATGAAGTTTGCATTTGACCGTTTACACGACGACTGATGATGTCGCGTATCTGATAGAATGAGACAGGAGTATAATTGTTGTTGTCAACTCCCACGTCATATTGCGTCGCCATCAGCATGGGCAACCGCTCCTTGTCCTTCTCCTTGCCCTGGCCGTTCCCTCGCGTGTGAACATGGCCGAACAGCTGCCACACGTGGCCATGGGAGTCACCATAGCTCAGGAAGGGATGGTGGTTCAGGAAGATGGGCTGGTTGTCAATGACGACGTACAGCTCAAATGCGACTTGCTCGAAGCGTTCAAGCATTTCGGCTCGCAGGTGATAGATGTCATGGTTACCCACAACCAGCACAATCCTTCCGTTGAGTTGGTCAAGGAAGCGATTCCACACTTCTGCTCCGCCAAAGGCAAAGTCGCCCAAGTGGAAAACCAGGTCATTCTTGCCGACGACACGGTTCCAGTTCTCGACGAGCGTCTGGTTCATCTCTTCAATACTGGCAAAGGGACGATTGCAGTGGCGCAGGATGGAAGTGTGGTCGAAGTGGGTATCCGACGTGAAAAACACGTTCTTTCCCGAGAGCGTATTCCTGGGTTTCAGTTTTTCCGCCTGCATCAAGTGCAAGGCAATCGTGTCTAGTCTTTCGTTCATGATTCAATGATTTTGTGCGCCACAGTCGGCGCGATTAATAAAAATTGTGTAGGCTGATGCCATTCGTGTAATTCGATTTAATCTGTATGCGGATGCCATTCGTTTAATTCGCGTAATTCGTAGTTTAGAAACAAAATAAGTGGTTGGAATGTCTTGCTTTGCTCGACTTTCCAACCACTCTTTATCGTTTACTTGAGCAGTATCTCGGATAGGACTACACGCTACATCACTTCGTGAGCACCATGTTGGCACCGATTCCTAAAAGTCGTTGAGCACATTGCTGGCATTGCATAATCTGGGGTGCAGATATGACGATAGCCTTCAAACCTACTCGTGGCCTGAACGTTTTTGCCCTTCAATATGTCAACTCTCAGTGTCAGCATGATAGCCTTATCTTAAAATTGGCCGCAAAATTACACCTTTTCACCGAAACCTCCAAATATCTGACAGATTATTTTGATTCAAGGTTATATTATATACTACGTATATACTTTTTTCAAACCGATGATCATGTGATTATTTTTTGCGCCGCAAAGATATAGCAATAGACCGCATTCTTTTTGCGTCCATGATGAAATTCACTCAATTCTCAGTAAAAATTGCTCGTTCGCAAAAGACCGTGCATTCCCCATCGATGGGGGCGCCCGGCGCCGGTTCCGATCGGTGGGCGATCGCTTGTCCACCTGCGGAATGGGAGGCTTAAACCTCGTGCTCGATGTACTCGCTCAGCACCTTGAGGATGCCTTCTCTCGGCGAGATGCTGAGCTAAAGGATGGGGGCTCAACGGCAGAAGACACAAAAAATATCAAAAAAATAATTGTTTCTTGTAGTTTTTTGACGAGTCCTTGCGTCTAAAGAGTGAAATCATAAACCAATAAAAACTAGACATTATGGAACCACAAGAATTAACAGTCGAGAAAAACAAGCTATTCGAAAGCCTCATGTGGTGGTACTCAAGGCTGAGCAAAATAAGCACAATACTCTTTGTCGTTTTTTGTCTGCTTGCCGGATTGTGTATATTCAGCGCAGTTATCGGATATATGGACTGGACCGCCAGTATTGTAGGTTGTATTATATTCTTAGCTGCAGGGAGTCGCTACATATTTTTGTACCATAAGCTTGCCAAAGCGAACGATGCACAAGAATTCTTAACCATATACGACAAGAAGAGAAAGATTGATAAATGGACAGCTATTACTTGTGCTCTTTTCATAATTACCTTCATTATTTGGCTGGTAATCAGCAAGGTAGATATAGGATCAGTCATTTTTGGTGGCGGATTATTGTTTTTTAGTTTTTTTGTAATGTTTGGGGATGATCCATTAACCACCACGAAGAAAGATATCAATCGGTTGCGTGAACTGGTGCAACAATCCTGAATAGTATCTGCAAGAAACATAGCCGGGCGCTCCCTCTCGATGGGGGCGCCCGGTGCCGGTTACGTGAGGTAAGGACTGCTCCCCAACTTGGCAAAATTACTTTGCTGTCATAGGGTGGTAGAAGAAAAAGGTTTTGTATTAGGGTGTCAGCTAAAAGCCCCGTCAGGGGCGCTCATGGCATAGGCAGGGGTTGCGCTCGGCTTCGCCTCACTACACCCCTGCAGTAGTGGACCGCACTTGTCTTAGCCCCATCGGGGCGGCACTAAATCATTGATGCACAGCGTGTCGCCACTAACGTGGCTAATATTCATGTGTAGCGCTCATTTACAGGGGTTCCGCTACGCTACACCCCTGCCTATAACCTGACAGCCCTACGGGCTTAGAAGTAAGCCCCTTAAGATAAAACCGCCATTAAGGTAATGATATTCAGCCGTTTATTGAGTTTATCAATTATTTGCGGGACAGTATTAAAAGATTTTGTATCTTTGCAGAAAAATAAAGACTTATGAAAATGAATGCTAAAAAGTTGGTGACGGTAATCGCTTTTGCCACCATGGGGTTAACAACTGCCATTGCACAGATTACACAGGATCAGTTGCGGACCGGTAGTGACGAACAGTTGCTGAGGGAATGGACAAAGGTGCTTGCCAGTGATGAGTTTGGCGGCAGAAAACCCATGACACCCTTGAGGACAAGACGGTGGAATATCTTGCCAAGCAGTTGGAGGAAATAGGTTTGGAGCCTGCCTTCAACGGCAGTTGGTTCCAGCCCTTTGAGATGATTGCGGTAACGGCCAAGCCCGTGGGCAGCAGGCTCACTGTGAGCGGGAAGAAGAAATCGGTGCTCCGCTATCCCGACGATTTGATCATCTGGACGACTCGCGCCACCGAGAAGATTGACCTGAAGAAGGCGGAGTATGTGTTCTGTGGTTTCGGCATCAACGCGCCCGAATACGGCTGGAACGACTACGAGGGCATCGATGTGAAAGGCAAGATCGTGGTTGTGATGGTCAACGACCCCGGCTTTTATGACAGCCAACTCTTCAGGGGACGTAATATGACCTACTACGGCCGCTGGTTATACAAGTTTGAAGAGGCACAGCGTCAGGGTGCTGCCGGATGTCTGGTGCTCCACCACACCGAAGCCGCCAGTTACGGGTGGCATGTCTGTGTGAACGGCCACCTGAGTGACAATCTCGCCATCTATAATCCCGATACGCGCAATGCCGAAGAATTGGCCGTCAGGGGATGGCTGCATGAGGACGGTTGCAGGAAACTGTTTCTTGCGGCCGGCATGGATATGGACAAGGCGCTGGCTGCTGCGAAAAAGCCAGGCTTCAAGAGCTTTCCCCTGAATGTGAGAGGCGATGTGAAGATGAATGTGACTTACGACATTCAACAGACGCGCAATGTGGGCGGCATCCTTCGCGGCAGCGGTCAGGACGGTAAGGCCGTTGTGTTCTGTGCCCACTGGGACCACCTGGGCATCGGGAAAGCCGATGAGCGCGGCGATACGATATACAACGGTGCTGCCGACAATGCATCGGGCATGGCTGGAGCGTTGCTCGTCGCCAAGAAGTTCAAGGAGATGCCCCAGACGCGTCGAGACCTGCTGTTCATCTTCCCCTCGTCTGAGGAGAGCGGACTGTTCGGCTCAGCCTATTACTGCGACCAACCTGCCGTGCCGATGGCGAAGACTGTGGCCTGCCTTAATTTTGAGAGCATAGGTCCCGCCGAGCTCACGCACGATGTCGTGATTTTGGGTGGCGGAGAAAGCGACCTGGACAATTATTATGTGGCTGCCGCTGCTGCTCAAGGCCGGTATATCTACTTCGACGACGACAACTCCGACGGCTGGTTCTACCGTTCCGACCACTACAATTTCGTGAAAAAGGGTGTGCGTGCCGTGGTGTTGGAGAACGGCCAGCATCCTGTTGATGTGAGCAGACCCAATAAATATCCTATGCCGGTATGGTATCACAAACCATGTGACGAATATCGTGAGGATTGGGATGTTAGTGGCACATTGTCCAACGTGAACCTGATCTTCAGCATCGGTCTTTCCTTGTCCAACAATCTGTGATAAGGCATTTCGAGCTCTGATTGAAGGCATTATCTGTATCTTTGACTTTAATTGGCTTCGATGTATCTCATCTCTCGTGCCCGCCATTATTGCATAGTGCTACCGGCCGGGAGTAAAGAGGACGGGGGCACCGATCTGTTAAAGTCATGTTAAAATCGTCATTTTCTCTTGACTCGTCCCTTAGGGCACACATTAACTTTGCTTTCACTTAGCAATTGCTTCATAACATCGCGTGATATGAGTAAGAAAACAAGGTTAAAAATCGGAGAATTCTCCCAGTTGATGCAAGTCACAGTAAAAACTTTGCGTCATTATGAGCAGAAGGGTCTGCTGTTGCCTGACGAGGTGGACGAGTGGACTGGCTACCGCTACTACAGCATCGACCAGATGCAGAAGTTGCAAGCCATCCGCGACCTGCAGCACCTTGGATTCTCGTTGGATGAGATCAAGGACTTGTTCGAGGACAACTCGCATATCCCAAGCATCAGGCAACTGACCGAGAAAATCAAGGAAACGGAAGCACAGCTGAAGCAGCTGATAACCCGCCGCAACCGACTGCTCGACTGGAGGAACACTCGCAAAGAGATGAAGACAATGGAAAAATACAGCATTCAGTCACTGCCCGAAATCATTGTGGCAAGTCATCGTGAAGTCCTTCCCGACTACGCCGCCATCGGCTCCATGTGTGTAGAAATCATCGCTCCCGAGATGCAGCGTCTCGGCTGCAAGTGCCCACTGCCGGGCTACTGCTTTACTGTTGAACATGACAGGGAGTACAAGCCGACGGACGTGGACATTGAGTATTGCGAACAGGTAGAGGAGATGGGAGAGGACAGTGCCATCATTCAGTTCAAGCGTCTGCCCGCAGTGCCCAAGGCGCTCTGCATGAAGCACGTCGGCCCGTATGAAAGATTCTACGAGTCGTACATAGAAGCTTTCCGTTACATCGAGGATCATGGTTACAAACCTGTTGGTCTGTTCCGCACCTGCTACGTTGATGGAGTATGGAACCAGGAGGACCCCGAGAAATGGCTTTCAATCATTCAGATACCGATAGAATAGCCGTTTATCCTAACAGTTCCCCCACAAAAAACGATGGGGTGTCTTGGCAATCGGAGGCTGTTGATTTTTCAATGGTCTCCATTTTTATTTATATCCCCTACCCCGCTTAAAGCCCATCATATAGCAATCAGGGCTCAGAGCCTTCTTTTGAAGTGCCGAGGTGGACGTCCTTGACCTACAGGCCTTAGCTATCGGACCGCACATCAGTTGGAATCGGTCAACAGTCAGTTTATTCGTTGAACTGTTTTCCATCCCATTTCAAGACTGTCTGCTTGATGGTGCCGTCGTCATTCCATTTTGTAGTGATGATGTCCTTGCCACTACGAGGCAATTCATAGTTGCAACTGTAATCAACTTCAAACCCGGGAGCGTCGCAACCCTCCATGCGCTTTGTGGCATTGTTGTAACGGAAGAAATAAATGTCACTCGTTTCGGTCATACATGGCCGGCCTTCCATATAGCTTGCCATATTGTTGAAAGCAATCAGTTTGTGCTTTCCGTCTGACTCGTTCCAGTAACACACTTCCAACCTGGAAATATAGTCTCCATACTCTTCGCCTACACGCTCGTAAAGGATGTATCCGTTTTTTGAATCGATGGTCAACGTCACGCCATCCTCTTGTGGTTGGCCTTTGCTGTGACGCGTCATGGCAATCTCCAACGCTCTCCATGGGCGGTCGCCGCTTTCGTCCTCGTCTTCATGGTTCAATGAAGGAAAAGCCGCACACACAAAATCTGTGACAGTAGGGTTGGAGCCTTTAAAGTTCACTTTAATGCCATCTTGCGCCCCCAACGACAGTGTGAGGCAAATAAGGAAAAATGCAGATGCTATTCTTTTCATAACTATAAACGCATTGATTAATGAATATCAATTTATCTTTCTGTCACTGCTGCAAAGATAGCGATTATTTCGCAAAACACCAGCATGACGCTGAAACGGCAAGCAACTCTCAATGATTGGCGGGAGAGAAAGGGCATCGCCGCCCGATGCACTGGTTGTTCTTGCCTGAATAGCGGCAGATGATCTCGGGCTGCTCCATCTCCACGCCAAAGTGTTCCTTGACGAAATCAATGGAAGCGAGGATGGAAAGGAACGAGTCGCGCTTGCAGCAGCGTGGGCCTCCGACACGGCCTATCTCGCCGAGGGACTTGGCCGTCATCAGGTGCGACAGGGCAAAAGGCTCGTTAGCTAGCGGAGTGGACTGGGAGATAATCGACACGAACATCCCCGTGCTGATACCCGCGCCGCATGCACCCCAAAAGCCGCATACTCCGCCAGGAACGCTCTTTCCTCTGGAGATCATCTCGCTCAGGGCCTTGGGCAGGTCTATCGCGCCCCCGGCGTTCTTGTAGGCTGTGAGCAAGGCTGCCCCCACCATCACATGGTGCTCGGGGCCGTGCATATGGCAAAACGGCTGAGCCATCATCTTCTCAATGACCTCAACAGGGTTTCGGGACGTCTCGGCGAGGCAAAGTCCGATGATGGTGTCCAGTCCTGCAGTATGGCAATCGTTGCACACATAGTGCCCGTTGATGCAGCGCGTCTTGCTGCTCTCCTTCTTGTGGCAGATGGCGCACTCCATGAGCTCATCGTTCTCGAGATACTCCAGCGGAGCCTTGCAGATCAGACATTCTTCGTTCATTATCTTGACTATTTATTTTGCTAATGCATAGCCCAAGGCAACAGCAGCAATGCCAAGCACTACACTGCCCAGTGCATACAGGATGAATGCTGAATAGTTACCAGCCTGCAACAGGTTCAGGCTCTCCTTTGAGAAGGTGGAAAATGTGGTGAAACCACCACAGAAACCCACAGCCAGCAGCAAGTTCAACTGAGCCGAGGCATTAACGCGATTGAATGTTGCCCAGAGCAAACCGATGAGCAGACATCCGACAATGTTGGCTGTCATCGTTGCCCAGGGGAATGTGGAACCTAAGCCCTTCATGGCCAACGATATCAGGAAACGGGCAATGCCTCCGAAAAAACTGCCAACGCCCACAAGGAGTATGTCCTTTAAGATGCTCATACATCAATTTCCGATTAATTTCACTCAACGGTGCAAAGATAGCATTTTCTTGTAACAAACACTTGTTTGTTACTGCTATTTTGTCTTATACCGCTAATTGATGACGAGCAACTCAATGACGAAGATGAGGGAGTAGCCGCCAGCCAATCCATGTTGGTCCGGAGGTGCGGAGCACAAAGGATGTCATCCCATCACCACATCCAGTACCATCATCAGCACAAAACCGATGGCAAAGCCAATGGTGCTCAGGTTGGTGTGGCAGCCTGTCGATGCCTCGGGGATCAGTTCCTCGACAACGACATAGAACATGGCACCAGCCGCAAAAACCAGCAGATAAGGTAAAACTGGCGTCAACAGCGATGCTAACAAGATGATGGCCAACCCGCCGACAGGTTCAACAGCGCCGCTGAGGCTTCCCAGCCAGAAGGCGCGCCAACGGGAATTGCCCTCAGCCCTCATGGGCATGGAGATAATCGCCACCTCGGGGACATTCTGGATGGCAATGCCCAACGAGACCGCAACTGCCGATGCCAGCGAAATGTCGGCAGCACCTTGCTCAGCGCCTGCAAACACCACACCGACTGCCATGCCCTCGGGCAGGTTGTGGATGGTGACAGCCAGAGCCAGCATGGCGGTGCGTGACAAGCGAGAGCGTGGGCCCTCAGGACTATTAGAGCCGAGGTGCAGATGCGGTGTCAACTCGTCAAGGGCGAGCAGGAAACCTATACCCAATAAAAAACCGACCGCAGCAGGAATCACCGACTGCCAGCCTCCATTGCTTGTCGCCATATCCATGGCGGGAATCAGCAATGACCATACCGAGGCAGCAACCATGACACCTGACGCAAATCCGAGCAGGGACTTCTGCACCCGATCGGGCAAGTCTCCTTTCATGAAGAAGACGAATGCCGAACCGAGCATGGTCCCGAGCAACGGGATGAGCAGACCGATAGCAATAGTAGTAGTCATCATCATACTTGTAATCAAATGTCAACTGGCTGCAAATGTACTAAAAAATCGATTTTCAAGTACATTTTGCAGCCAGCTTTAGTCGGCGTTCTCACGCTTGCGGAACGGGCTTACTCGGCTGGAGCCCACTTGCAGCGGACGGGAGATACGATAGCGCCCTCTTTCTTGAGCACGGCAAATGCCTTGTCAACCTCCTTGCGGTCGGCACCCAGGGCCTTGGTCACATCGCCAGCCGACATGGGCTTGCCGGCATCGCGCATGGCTTGTAATACTTGCTCTTTCATCGTTCTTGAATGTTTTTAGAAAGTGATCGTTTCTACAGGTTCCATCAGTTTAAAGAAGGTTGCTGTGGCATCGGTGACTTTGTACATCACACCCTTCTCGCCGTTCTCACCCAGCAGGGGCTTCAAGGACGGCATCTTCTCGGCCAAAGCCTTCTTCACCTCGGGGCGCAGATCCTCAACCAGCGTGCAGGTAACACGCAAGGTCTGACCCTTGAAAGCGCAAATTTCAGCCTTTGGATTCTGAGCGATCTGCTTTGTGGCTGCGGTCTCGCCGAAAGACATCAGGTAGAGATTTCCCTCATAGAACAGTTGGGCGCCATAGGGGCGCACACGGGGCTGGTCACCCTCAACGGTGGCCAAGTAGAACGTTCCTGCCTCTTCCAGGAAGTCATAAACTTTCTTAGCGTTATCCATAATTTAGCAAGATATCGAGTGATTAATATTAAAGAGCTGTCTTTATCAGCCAAGGCTTCGAACCGATGCACTCGATCAGACCCAGTTGCTCTTCGCTCCAGTACATGTCTTCTTCCTCGTCCTTGAGGTACTCCTTCATCATGTCGGAGGTGGTCAGGTCGTCCTTAATGCCGTCCATGCACTTGCGCAGCAACTCGATGCCGTCAACCGACACCTTGTAATCGGCCTTGATGAACTCGATGGGATCCTGATAAAGCGTCTGGGCCTCGACAGCCTCCTGTTTGAGCTCGCCACCCAGGTCGAGCAGACGTCCGATGAACAGGTCAACAAACTCGGTTTCCTCCTTGGCGTGTTCAAGATACTTGGTCTCGAGTTTCTTGAATCCCAGTGAGCCAAAGATGCGGGCCTGCAGCTTATGCTGGAATGACTGTGCATTGAGATTGGTTACAAAAAACTGTAATGCCTCGATTGATTTCTTTGCGTCCATAATTTTGTTGTTTAATAAAATTGATTTGGTAAATTAAGATGGTTTATCAACTGCAAAGTTACGTATGAATCAATAAGACTTTCTTATCTGCAACTACACAAAACTTGTCTGAAACAAAACAACAATAGTTTTTATTTAGTACCTTTGCAGCCGATATGTATACACTCAAGCAAGGTTGGATGGCTATGATCGGCGAAATGCCGATGGAAAATTGGGATGGCAAGATACACTGTCTTGAGACCGATGCCGCCCTCACGTTTCGGACTAACGAGACCGAAGGGTTCATGTCGGCCTACACATTCACGCTGGTCACTCGGGGGTCTGCAACCATCATCTACAACGGCAAGGAAATCACGCTGTATCCCGACGACCTTTATATCTACTCCCCCGGTTTGTCGGTAAGAGTCGTCTCCATCTCACAGGATTACCGCGGCATCTGCTTGCTGGCCGACGAACACACGACTCTTGATGCGCCCGGTGTGCACGACCTGGTGCACATCGCCTATCAGCCCATCGTCCAACTGCAGGAACCCAAGCTGACGCTCCCCCACGACACGGCAGAGCACTTGGCTGCAAGAATGCGCGAGATTATGGGGTATCTGCAATCCGATCACATCTATAAACGGGAAATCATCAGGATGCTATATGCCGTGTTTCTGCTCGACTTTCAGAATGCTCAACAGAAGGCTATATCACACCGCGCCATCCCACAACGTGTCGAAGATATCTTCATCGGTTTCATCCGCCTGCTGCCACTTCACTTCGCACAGCACCATGACATCGGCTTCTATGCAACCAAGCTGAACATTACAACCATCTATCTCTCGCGCGTTGTCAAGCAGGTCTCGGGGCGTACGGTTGTCGACTACATCAACCAACTGCTCGTCATGGAAGCCTCATTCCTGCTTCGCACCACCACATTGAGCGTCGCCCAGATTGCCGACCGCCTTCACTTTGCCGACACTCCTTCATTCAGCAAGTTCTTCTCGCGCCTAAAGGGCGTCTCTCCGAGGGCCTATAGACGGTGAAGCCATACGACTCAATGATGATCAAACAAATCTGACTGAAGTACACCTAAAAGTTAGACACAAAACAATTGGGATGCACTCCCGTGGTCAATGTTGCAGAGGCCGCACCCCGTTGCCTGACGGCCAAGGTAGGCTGCGCCTTAACAAAATCAAAATAAATTTTGCTTTTGTCTTCGGCTTGCACTCCGTTGCCTGGCGGCCAAGGTAGGCTGCGCCTTAACAAAATCAAAATAAATTTTGCTTTTGTCTTCGGCTTGCACTCCGTTGCCTGACGGCGAAGGTAGGCGGCGCCTCAACAAAATCAAAATAAATTTTGCTTTTGTCTTCGGCTTGCACTACCTTTGCGGTCAAAGAAGCTATTAATCCTGCGCAATGGCCATGTGCCGCGCCCTAAACCATTTCACAACTTAATATGAACAAATTTATCACACTTGCTCTGGCAATAGGACTCGCCTATGCCGGCTCAGCACAAGACCGTTCTCAGGGCGGCATCAGCCCCGACATGATGCGCCAGATCGTCGCCACCTCGGCATCCAACCAAAACAAGGCCATCAGCAATGCCATGGCGACAAATTCCATCGACGATCTTGCCAGGAACTACCGCAACAACAAGATCACAGACACCTACTTCAGCATCGAGACGCCCAAACAGTCGATCCACAACCAGCGACAGAGCGGGCGGTGCTGGATGTACTCCAGTTTCAACGTGTTGCGCGCCAACTTCGCACGTCGTCACTGCGACTCCATCAACGTGGAGTTCTCTCACGACTACCTGTTCTTCTACGACCAGCTCGAGAAGGCCAACCTCATGCTGCAAGGCGTGATCGATTGTGCCGACAAGCCCATTGACGACACGCGCGTGCAGTTTTTCTTCCACCATCCCATGAACGATGGCGGCACCTTCTGCGGTGCGGCCGACCTTGCCGAGAAATACGGCCTCGTACCTGTTGAGGTGCAGCCCGAGACCTTCTCGGCTGAACGCACCTCTCGCATGAGCCAACTCGTCGACTCGAAGCTGCGTGAATTCGGACTGGAACTGCGCCAGATGGTCGCTGACAAAAAGAGCAAAAAGGCCATCAATCAGCGCAAAACCGAGATGCTGGGCACAATCTATTCCATGCTCTCGCTCACGTTGGGCGAACCCATCAAGTCGTTCACCTACGCCTTCCGCGACAAGGACGGCAAGGCCGTGGGCCCGGCACGCACCTACACCCCGCTGGAATTCTACCGCGAAACCGTGGGCGGCCCCATCAACGGCACTTTCATCATGGCGATGAACGACCCGCGCAGGGAATACTACAAGACCTACGAAGTGGAATATGACCGCCACACCTACGACGGACACAACTGGCGCTACGTCAACCTGCCTATGGAAGACATCGCAGCCATGGCCATCGCTTCGCTCAAGGATTCCACCAAGCTCTATGCCAGCTTTGACGTGGGCAAACAGCTCAACCGCGACAACGGCTACCTCGCACTCGACAACTTTGACTATGCGACCCTGTTCGGCACCACATTCCCCATGGACAAGGCCCAGCGCATCGCCACGTTTGACAGCGGTTCAACGCACGCCATGACGATTTGCGCCGTCGATCTTGACGACAACGGCAATCCCATCAAGTGGAAAGTCGAGAACTCTTGGGGTGGCGACAGCGGACACAAGGGCTACATCATCATGACCAATGAGTGGTTCAACGAGTACTCCTTCCGCCTGGTTGTGGACAAGAAATACGTGCCGCAACACATCCTCAAGGCCGCCGAGACCAAGCCCGTGATGGTCATGCCCGAAGATCCCCTCTTCGGCACCGATGATTGACACCGCACAACAACTAACTACGGATTACGCTAATTTAACTAATTGGCATCCGCGTACAATTGTTACGAATTGAACGAATCCGCATGTAGTTGCCCCACGCCAAGACGCTAAGGCGCTAAGTTTATCATTTGGGAATGAGCACTGTAGGACCTCGCCCAAGCGCGGCTGCACCCAGGCGCCCATGAGATTAAAAAACGACTCAAACAGGTGTTTGAGTCGTTTTGTTTGTTTCTAAGAATTTTAGCGCCTTAGCGTGAGGCCGAGGTGGCTTACGGCCTATACACCTTTTGTCCGTTTTGGATGATGATGCCTCGTGTCTCGCTCGTGGCGGGAAGGCCGGTGATGGTATAAGCCCTCGAGGTGCCAACGGGAGCAACAACCTCTTTTACCTTACTTGGACCCTGGGTCTTCTCCCTAAACTCCTGCTGGGCCTTGGCCAACTGCTCGCGGAAACGTTCGTTGCCTTGCAACTTGGCATAAAGCACCGATCCGCCCAAGCGGCCGGCATCCACGTCGCTCTGCCAGTGGTATCCGGCAATAACGCGGCTCTGGCCATACTCATAGCCGCGAGCCAACAGCGCGTCGGCAACAGCGGGATTGATGTCCGACAGCAACAAGGCCATCGTCCACCCAAGGACGGTGTGACCCGAAGGATAGGAGCCGTTGGTGATATGTTCTTCCTCCTGCTCAGGGACAAGGGTCGGCTGATTGTAATACACGAAAGGACGTGTGCGACTGTATTTCTTTTTCGCGCGGTCGCTGATGCTGTCGCAGGTGGCGCCCACATCCTGCAAGAGAGTGTACAGCTCGGGCGTTTCTTCCTTAGTGATCATGAGGCCCAGGATGGGACAGAACTCCTGAATGATGGTTTGCATACCGTAGTTGGCATCACGAATGGCCATTTCGGCACGCTCCTCGTTCTGACGTTGACGAATGCCCCACAGATACTGCGTCTGGTCGGCAGCGAAGCGCGACGACTCGAATTCAGGAGGAGGCGGCAGGAAGTTCGCCATGTTAGGTAACTCGGCCTGCGTGAAATAGGCATGACCGTTTTTCTCGTCTTGGCCCGCAAAGACCGTCATTACGCCACACAGCACAAAGAGCGCGGCAAAGAAAAATTTGTTGAATCTACTCAGAATAATGATAATTAATGTTGTTATAAAAAACTGCAATTAATCAGATGACCCAGTTTGGTTTGCGCTGTAACAATCAGATGCTGGCACCGCAGCACCGCAATTGACAACTTATCTAATTCCCGCTGCAAATATAGCAATTTCCTACGGAATACCATTAAAACAACTACGATATTCTATAGCATTAAAAACAGCAATATCCAACTCGCTTTCGGCATGAAGCTCTATGAGCCATTCCTACACTCCACAATAAGGCCCCATCATCATGCAATTTCAAGATGATGGGGTATTATTTGTTGTACAACGAGCAGCAATACTAGTGTTTTCTTAAGATGGCTACTGTTGGATGATGTCTGAGATTTCGTTGCGGGCTTTTTGGCCTTCGGGGCAGGGCCACAGGGGATAGACATGGCCCATCTTCTCGGCCACATGCAATTGGGCATCCACGCCGGCGGCCTTCATCTTGTCGAAGGTGTTGACGATGTCGGTATAGAACACTTCCCATGTGCCGGTGAACAGGTCGGTGGGAGGAATACCCTGCATATCACCGTAGAGTGGAGAAATCATCGGGTCACGGGGGTTCATCTCCCCTGCCCAATCGGCTCCGACTTTCCTTAGCACTTCGGCATTGAGGAAGGTGTCATGTTCCTGCAACGCATCATCTCCTCCCAGCACATCAACCCAAGGGGAGATGAGCACCAAGCGACTGGGCAGGTCATTGGAGTCATTTCGAGCTTCCTGGGCCAGGGCGAGCGAGAAGCCGCCTCCTGCCGAATCGCCCATGATGATGAGACGTCCCGCAGAATACTGCTTGACCAGCTGCTGATAAAGCTGCAGCATCAACGGATGGGCATCACGGGCCGTGTAGCAGTAAAGCAGCGGATAATTAGGAGTCACGATGCCACATCCAGTGGTCTCGGCCCACTCGGCCATCGCCTTCCAATGCAGCAGATTAAAGTTATGGTAATAGGCGCCGCCATGGATGTAAAGTACAACGGACTTACTGTCGTCTTGCGGCTCCATGTGGAACACCTGCATGTTGCCCACATGGTACTGGCGCATCTCGCGCGGGAACTTCACATCATCAGGTATCTCTACCACGCTCTGGTCGGTTGTGTCTCCACGCTGTTGGTTATAATCCTCCATCGTGGCTTGATCGAACATATGGCCAATGACGATGGCCTGCGGCGAGCGCCCGTCAATCAAGCAGGCGATCCCACCGATGATGACGATGGCTGCGATGATACACACCAACGTCAGCAACGCTTTCTTGGTTTTTCTCTTCATGATGTCTCGTTTTTTAAAAGGCTTGAACACTATTCGGCCTCAAAGATACAATGTCACATACAAATCAATAAATAAAATTGACAAAAATCTCAAGATTAATTCGAATCCCATTCAAAAACTACCGATAATAGCACTTTTTTGTGACGGCAGCGGGATTGGTGCATCATTGGGACGGGTCTTCTTGATTGGACCCACTTTGATTGCGGTTACAGAGAGCGGCCACGCCAAGGCGAGGCCCTACTGTGCGGAATCTGATAAATCTGTTGTTTGAAAAAACAAGTGCGGATGCCTCAGAACTATCAGATAATTCAGTTGTTTGAAAGACGAGCGTGGGGGTGCAGTGTGGTTACTGCACCCCCACGGATAAAGGTTGTTCGGGTTCTATCGTCTATTTCACTTGACGTAGACCTTCTTGTTGCCAATCAAGTAGAGGCCGTTCAGGCCCTCAAGGCTGGTGGTCTGGCGGCGCACCAAGCGGCCATCGATGGTGTACACGTCAACGGGCTGACCGTCCACGGTAATCTCGTCGATGCCATTGGTAATGTTGATTACAGCCGTGGCAGGGGCAGACTCCTTGCCACCGTCATAGACAGCCGTCACTGCAAACGTGTGCTCACCATCAGTCAGGCCCGTTGCAGGCAGGTCGTAGGCCGTATCGGCAGTACTGCCGACCAATTCACCGTCCACATAGATGTTGTAGGCAACGGGAGCCGATGCGCCACGTTCGAAGGTGACGTCATCCAGCAAGAGGCCGAAGATATCCTGTGCCGTGTGGCGGATGGCGAAGTACTTCGTGCCCTCGGGGAGCGTGAAGGTGTACTCGGTCCAGTCGGTGGCATCGAACCATTCGTCTTGGAGCGAAATGAAGCTATCGATATTGTTGTCGGTGGTTGAATAGAGCACCTCGAAGGTCTCATAGCCATAGTCGGCCGTAATCACGCGGGCAAAGAAGCTGATTTCCTGCTCATTGCCCATCAACTCGGGCGAGATGAGCCAGTGGTCGGTAGCGGGGATGGGATCACCGTCGGACACACAGGTTGACAGCAGCAACTGGTTGCCGCTGTGCGGTTCATAGACCGAACCCACTTCCTCGGGGAAGCCCTCATACATGGAGTTGAATACCATCCACGCCATAGGTTCACCCAGATTAGGAACCTCAAAGCCCGAGAAGCCGTAGCACATCAGTCCGTTGCCGTCGTAGAGCGACCAGTCACCGAAGGCGCCATTGTGCTGCGTGTCGGTGATACCACCCAGGCTGAACTCGGGGAATTGTTCGGCATCCTCAAAGTCCTCGGTCACCTGCATCGCACCATCGGTATCGGGAGCGGTCCACGACAGAGCCAGGTCGTTGCCGGACTGCTCGACAGTCAAGCCTGTGGGAGCAGGCAGAGCGGGCTCGACAATGGTGATATAGGCCTGAGCCTCATTGTTGGCGAGTTGCTGATCCATGTCATAGACGACACGAGCCACAATCTCGACATCACCGGCTTCATCAAGTACCGAAGTCGGGAATTCAACCTGCTGGGTCCAGGACTTGAAGGGCGCCAGTGTCTGGTTGGGAGTCACATCCAGCAACTGCTTGTCACCAGCCATGAGTTGCACCTGGAAGCCACTTGCCGCATTCTCGCCCTCATTGGTAACGGTAACCGTAATCGATGTTGTGTTACCAGCCACCACACTCGAGGGGGCATTAAGCGATATGGCCAGGTCGTTCTGATACAAGTCACCGATGTGGATATTGTCCACCAGGAGCACGTCGCCGAGGGAAATCAGTTCACCCTCCCAATGGTCAATCTCGGAGGCGTTGGCATATCTTGCCAAGAGGCAAATGCGGGCGTAGCGACCGCCTTGCAGGGCCGTCAGGGGCACTTTCACCTGTGAGTAGGAATTACCCACCGAGATGTTGTCCTGTAGGAGAGCGAATTCGGCGTCGTCAACGCTGCCGTAAACCGCCAGCGAACTGATGCCGGAACTGGCGACATCAAAGAGGAGCGTCGGGTTAGCAAGGCCATTATGGTCGAGTTTGCCCGAATTGAAGGATACCATGCCTTCCTCCTCGCTGAGCAGTGCCATCGACGAGCCGTCACCGTCGGAGGACTGAGGCGAAATCATGATCGTGCCGTTGGTCTCCCAGAAGTAATGCAACTCATCATCAGTGAAGCCCTCGACAAGGGGCAACTCATAGGGAGCGCCCACCAGCAGGCCAGCTGTTGACTTTTGACCTTCAAACTCGGCGTTGGCCTCGTTCCTGGTCTCGACGATCCAATACTCCATGTGCTGTTCTCCCTCGTCGGTGGCGAAGGGCACGTCGTAGGCGTCAGCATCGGTGAGCGTAGCCAGCAGTTCGTTCTTCTCGATAGAATAATCGGTCCATCCCTCTTCGACAAACGTGCTCCAGACGAGATAGTTGACCGTTGCAGGATTCACCGGGCCACCGTTTTCACCGGTGTTGCCCACCTTGTCCCAACTCAGCGCCACGATATCGCCGCCATCGGTTGCAGTGAAGTTCTCGACAGGAGTCGGCACATCGGGGCCGACATAGACGGTCACCTTCTCACTCTTCAAGCCCTTGCCCGACTCGTTGTAGGGGATGGCCTGGTAGGTGTGGTCGCCGACTTCATCAGGTTCGTCAACATAGGTCACGGTAGCACCGGGAGCCACATCCTCAACGCTGCCGACAACGCTACCGTCACGCAGGATGTCGATGCGGGTCAAGTTGGCGGTTAAGGGGCCGCCGTTGATGGCAATATGGGGGGCCGTAATGGTAACCTCGGCACGCAATGCTGCCAGCTCATCGGCAACAACGCTGATGACGGGTGCGGCAGGTGCCGTAGGCTCGGCGCCAAAGTCAATGCTGATGGATTTCACTATCAGGCGATAGGCATCGGCATCGCTGATGGCATGGATGGCCAGGTAATACTTGCCGGCCTCGTTCACCGAGAATATACCCTCGTATTCTTCGCCCATGTCCTCATAGGTGATGACATCGCTGGGCCCGATGACCGTGGTGGTCATGGCCTCGGCAACGGGCTCGGCGCCCAACAGCACCTCAAAGCGTTCGTCAATACCTGAATTGCGGGCATTGACAACCACTTCGTAGTTCTTGTTAGCCTCCAACCAGACGGGCAACATGACAAGGTAGTCATCGGCTGCATTGTCAGCACTGTAGTTGTAATTGGTCAGGTAGGTATCATCCCAATTCCAGGTGCAACCGTCCTCATTGGCATCGATCACCGTGAAGAGGTCAAAGGTCTCGGGCAGGGTCAAATCGGCGGTATAGGGCACATTGAGCGTGACCATGAGTTTCACGGCCACGACCTCGCTCTTGTCACCAGCGCCCATCTCGTTATAGGCCACAGCATAATACTGGTGTGTGCCAATGGTCAGATCTTCGCCATTGTCAACCCAAGTCAAGGCTGCACCGGGAGCCACGGCCTCGAAGGTGTGGATCACCTGGCCGTCGCGCACGAGCTCAACCTTTTCCAGATTGCCCGACAAGGGCTCACCGTTGCGTTTCACAGTGGGTGCCGTGAAGCTGACGGTCACCTCGAGTTGCTCCTCGGTCTGCACAGCGGTAATGTCGGCAGGAGCTGCTGGAGCCTCCATCTCATAGACGTCAACCATCACATTGTCAACAAAGAGCTTGTTCATGTCGGCACGCGAGATGGCGTGGAAACCGATATAGTAGGTTCCGGTCTCGCTCACGGTAATCTTGGCCTCCAGTTGCTGGGGTTCTTCCCAAGTCACATCGGTAGGCTCAACGACCTGGATGGTCATCCCCTCGGGGGTGGCCTCATTGCCAGCCATCACCTCGATGCGCTCGTCATAGCCCTTGTTCCAGGTGTCGAACGTCAGGCGGTACTGCTTGCCAGCCTGGAAGTGGAAGGCGGGCGAAATCAGCCAGTCATCGGCGTCAAACGACTCGTTGTAGGTGTAACGAGCAAACCAGTCATCGTCGCTATTGTAGGCGAAATCCCAGGTATCATTGTCAGCGTTGGCGTCAATGATGGTGAACGCCTCTTGCTCATCGGTGGTCTGGAAGGTGTTCAGGTAAGGATAGTCCTCGATGGGCTTGAAGGGATCTTCACGGGAGATGGCCAGGTCCTCGATCCAAACGTCGAAATTCACATTCTCGTCATTGTCATTGGCCAGCAGCTCGACGAGCGAGGTAAATACCCCACCCTCCTCGTCATAACTCATTTCATAGGACACCAGATTGTCACCATTGTAGCCCACGGCATAAATCGGGTTGCCGTCCAACTCACCCAACACTTGCAGGCCGTTGAAGGTCACGATACCGTCGTTGATGACACCATGCATCCACGCGTCAGGGTAACCGGCAAACAGCCCTTGCAGATACACGTCATCGCCGTCAAAGCCCAGATTGACCTGTCCGCGGAACGGAACCGACGAGCCCTCGTAGTAATGGCCGCGGGTGTACCACGTCTCGGTCTCCAGACCAACCGGCGGCGTCACCGTCACCACATCAAGGGGCACAAAGTCGTGGTCAAAGGTATAGACGCTCTCGTAGTCTCCGAAGTCGGAGAAGAACGAGTTGCCGTCGTACTCATAGAACACGCCGATGATGTTGTCCTCGTCCGAGCCGTCAAGCGTAATCTGGTCGCCGTCGATGGTGAAGGTGATGGTCCCACGCGCATCGTTCCTGATAAAGTCGCGACCATCCTTCACGCCCCAATAGATGGCATAAGGCACCTCGGCATAGCTCTCATAGTTCACCAGCTGTCCCGTGGGAATGGTAATCGTGTTGCCGCTCAAGGAACCTTTCACCCAGACGTCGTTGCGATAGGTGGAGATGAGGTCCCTGATATAGACATCGCCGTTGTCGCAGAACACGACATGTACATTGCCGAACTGCTCGGTAAGCAGCCAGGAGTCGCCGTCCGGGTCATAAATCAGCGCATTTCCCGAGCGGTTGTAGATCTTGCGCTGGCCCTCGGCGGGCTTGATGATCACGCCATCGTCGTCGCGCACTTCGCCGGCACGTCGAGGAGCATTCTTGCTTCTCAAGCCGGTCCTGGCGGCAGGCTGATGGGCCATGCGCTTGATGGCCGTTTCCTTCTTGTCCTTCACTTTGGACACTGCAGTGGCTTCTTGAGCCTTGGCTTTCACTACGGCGTCCCGCTTCTTGTCGGCAAGCGCCGTCGTCACCTCGGTCTGCGAGGCGCGGGCTTCAACATTCTTGGAGGGCAGGTTCTTGACTTTCCTCAAGCCGTCATGCGTGTTCCTGGCCATTCGGGTGGTCAAGTCAACAGCCTGCTGAGGCAAATCTTGGGCCCTCACTTGTGATGGCCACAGCAAGAGCATGGCCACAGCAAGCAAAAACATGGTTTTCTTCCCCATAATGTAGATGATTAAATGAAACTTAAGTTAGATTTTGCTCGCAAATTTAGTAAAAAATATCCTTCATGCAAAACAGTTCAACGATTGTGTCGTCAACCGTTCAGCCAATGGTCGTCGCCACGGCACGAAAATGTAGAGACGCAAAATTTTGCGTCTCTTTTCTTGTCGCACCATGATGGTTTGTCATAATTCAACTGCTGCAACCATAACCGCCCTGCGGGCGGGAAACTACTCAAATTATAATTGATGATTTGTTTAAATTGGCTACGCCGAGCTAAAGATTCCCGTGAAATATAGCACGGTTATAATACCGAGTCGCAATGATGACTCAGGCGCTACAAATGGGCATTAGGGGGTTATCTGGTCAGTTCGATGGCCTGTTTGCCGGACATGTGCTCGATGTCGAGGCGCAAGAGCAAGACGTGGTCCAGCGATTTGTCGATCTCGTGCTGCAGCCCGGGCTCGTCACCAGGTGAATAGCGGCGGCCCAGGAGGCGTAAGGCCTGCACTATCTCGTCGGCATCTTCAATCATCTGGATACGGCCGAATGCAATCACGCTCCTGAAGTAGGTCGTGAACTCGGCCGGCCTGATTTCGTCCTGATCGATGACGCAGAACGAGCAGCGATTGTCGCGCTTGATGGCATCGACTTTGTGCCCCTGCACAGCCGAATGGAAAACTATCGCCCCATCGGCATAGACATAGCTGAGCGGCACGGCGTATGGGTAACCGCCGTCACCCGTCAGGGCAAGCACGCCCGATGTGCAACGGCCCAGGATGCGTTCACACTCTTCTCTGGATAACTGCTGCCGATGGCGGCGCATGGGTCTGAATTCTGTCATGATAAAGCTATTTAAGTCCTTTAATTTCTTAGTTTTATATCCAAAATGGGCTGTATCGATTGTTCAAAGTCGGATTTGATTAAAAAGACTTTTTCTCCTGCAGCCTTAAAGCCATTGATATAGTTCTTGTTGTCGTCCTTCAAAGTTGCAATTGTGCAACTGTTATCATCCAGCCGATGCTCTATATCCGAGCTGTGTTCCTTGATTTCAGCAAAATGAGCGTCAATGTAGTCATCAGTAAAGGCAAGACAAATAAAACGGATAGCACTCAGGTAACGTTCATCGAAACTGTCCCTCCAGTTGAACGGGATATAGACGCCTTCGACAACGAGATGCTGATGGTTTTCGATTGCCGTCTTGACCATCTCACGCACGATCGGCCAAAGATAGTCAGTAAGTGCTTCATCATCTGCTGGCGTAAGGGCTGTGTGACCGCTGCGAATCAAGCCCATCTTCAGATGATCAATAGACAGATACGGATACTTGTATTTTTCCAGTATCCGCTGTGCAAAGAGCGTTTTGCCGGTGTGAGAAGCGCCTGTTATCAGTATTACCATAACTATGACACTATTGATTAATCTTCCTGATTAATGACAAATCACCACTCGACAGGGCTTCAAAATTGGCCTCAATCTTCTCTATGTCCCAATCCCACCATTTCAGCTGCAGCAGATAGGCAATGAATTCGTCGTCAAAACGCATCCTGACCACCTTGCAGGGATTCCCCACGGCGACAGCATAAGGAGGGATATCCGAGGCCACTACCGAGTTGGCACCGATGATGGCGCCATCGCCAATGTGAACGCCCGGCATGATTGTTACATGCTGCCCAATCCACACATCGTTGCCCACGACGGTATCCCCCTTCAGCGGCAATTCGTCTTTCACTGGAGCAATGGCACTGCCCCAGTCACCACCGATGACATAAAAAGGATAGGTTGTCACGCCGTCCATCCTGTGATTGGCGCCATTCATGACAAACTCCACACCTCGAGCGATGGCGCAGAATTTGCCGATAATCAGTCGGTCACCGATAAAGTCATAGAAATGGGTGACATGCTTCTCGAACTGATCTGCCCCATCCACGTCATCATAATAGGTATAGTCGCCGATGATGATCCGCGGATTCTTCACCACGTTTTTGATGAAGCACAGGCTGGGGATGTCGGGATTCGGAAACGCCTCATCCGGATTAGGTCTGTTCTTTATTTCCATAGGATTCAGATTAGTTAGCCCTGTCAAGGTAATCCAGCAGGTTGATGGTGCCGGCGACGCTGTCGATACCCAGCGCGGGGACTGACTCTACCAGGCGTGTCGTGCCACTGGCTTTATCGACATAGAAATTCACTAGCGCGCCGGTGTAACTGCGGAATATCACCTTGTATTCCGCCTCTGTCTCCTCGCCCATCGTGACGGACATCATAGCGGGATTCTCCTCGGCTATGCTCCAGTCATATTCGCTGTGACAGTAGTTGTTGACGCCCTCGTAGGCCATTTCGGCCGTGATGCCAGTGGCCTGAATCTCATGCGTTTTGCCATTATGACATGAACATAACAGCAAGACCATCAATGTGAATGTAGTTACAATATATTTCATAATTCCTGTTTTTTCTTTCTCACAGGGCAAAGGTAGCGATTTTTCGATAACCAACAAATATCTTGTGAAATTATGCCAAAAATCAGTATTATTTGAAATTATTTCTCTAACTTTGCGGCAGTTTAGTCATTGTCCACTATGAATCGCTAACCAATTAACTAACGACTATTAATCTCTACATAACTATGATGAAGAAATCTTTTTTTACCTTGATTCTGATGTTCGTGGCGTCAATGGCTCTTCATGCTCAGAGCCTGACAGGCAAACAATGGTGTACAATGATTGCCGATGAATCTGGACCGGAGGCTGCTATAGCTTTTACTTTAGAGGAAAACGGGACTGGTGAATTCATCTCAGCGCTTGAGGGTGAGATAGAAGATTCAGAAGTTAACTTGCTCTTTAATCTCTCGGTAAATCTTGTCGTTCCAATCACCTACCAACTGGATGGTAAAGACTTGAATGTGACTTTTGACAAAGATAAAGCCGAGGTCGAACTAGACTACAGAATCGTTGGAGATGAGACTGAGACCAAGGCCGAGTTTGAAAAGGAATTTACGGCTGAAATTGACAACTTCAAACTCCAAATGAAAGAAGGTCTGTTCTCTATAATCGCCAATCTGACCAATATGAAAATCGTTTCGCACGAAGACAAGAGACTCATCGTCAAGGATAATGATGGCAAAGAGATCACATTCTACTGCGAATAATCAGCAAAACATCATCTACATAACGTGGGGAATAAAATAGGCTATATGATATAGCCTATTTTTTAATATTGTATCAAACGCTATCAGGATTGTATTTGAGCGCATCCGAGGGCCAGCCGGTAACGTTCCTGCCCGTATCAAGACAACGTATCGCACTCAGGTCATCATCGGTCAGTGCAAAGTTAAAGAGGTCAAGATTCTCAATCATCCGCTCCTTGTGGGTGGTCTTGGGAATGATGATGATGCCATTCTGAATCAAGAACTTCAAAGCAATCTGAGCTGCGGTTTTTCCATATTGCTCGCCGATGCTCTTAAGAACCGGATTCTTGAAAATGCCGTGCTTGCCCTCGGCCAATGGGCTCCATGCTTCCAGAGCCACGTTGTAGGGCTGCAAGTACTGCATCATCCCTCGCTGCTGATAGAGCACATGGGTCTCGCACTGGTTCACGACAGGCACGACTTTGGCGCCCTTCACAATCATCGGGAAGGTGTTGGGATAGAAATTCGATACTCCGATAGCCTTGAACAGGCCTTGCCCATAGAGTTCCTCGAGCGCATGCCACATGACAGCAGGCCTCCCGACGGGCCAGTGAATCAGCATCAGGTCCACATAGTCCAGACCAAGCTGCTTCATTGAATGATCGACCGAGCGCAGCGTCTCGTCCCGGGTATAGCAGGAATCGCATATCTTCGTCGTGATGAACAGCTCTTCACGGGCAACTCCACATGCCCGGACGGCATCCCCTACCCCTCTCTCGTTGTAATACATGGCTGCCGTGTCGATGCTCCTGTAGCCTACCGATATGGCATCTTCCACAACCCGTTGTGTTTCCCTTTCAGGGACATCATAGACGCCGAGCCCGACCATCGGCATCTGCAATCCGTTGTTCAAGGTCTTATACTCCATATTATCAAAAGCAATCATAAAAACTCCGTTACAAAATTAGTGAAATTTGGGCAAAAAAGAGTGAGGTGGACGAAATAATCGCCCACCTCACTAATTCTTGAGTTTCATGCCTGTCAGTCAGGATGCCTTACCAGTTGAGGGGCTCTTGCAGGATGATGCCGTCGGTCATGGGGCTGTCGGCCTCGGTGAACGGGGTGGCCTTGTACTGGATGCAGAGCATCGTCAGGTCCTCGTTGCCGGTGTTCTTCAAGGCACGCTTGCCGTTGGGAGACACGCGGATCACGCTACCCTCGCTGACGGGGAAAATCTCACCGTCGACCTGGTACTGGCCCTCGCCACGCAGGATGAAGTAAAGCTCCTCGTGGGTCTTGTGAGTGTGGAGGAAACCACTGTCCTGTCCCGGAACGAGCGTCTGGAAAGAGAACTCGCTGGCTGCTGCGCCAACGGCCTGTCCGCCGAAGACCTTGCCCTGAATCGTGAAGTCCGGACCCATGGGCAACTCGTGTTCGATAATCTCGCTGATGCGGCCAACGTTGATGGCGGCATAATTTGCACCCTGTGCAATCTTTTCAATCTGTTTCATTGTGTAGTAAATGTAATTAATGTTTTTTATTTGATGAATAATTCTTGCGGTCATTCAAGATGTCGGCCAGGTTGGCCAGCGCCCACTCAATCAGGCTGTTGATGTGCGGCATGAGTGACTTACCTCGCTCGGTGATGCTGTATTCCACCCGGGGCGGTATCTCGGCATAGGCCTGCCTCTGTACCAGTCCATCGGCCTCCAGGTTGCGCAGCGCCACGGTGAGCATCTTCTGCGAGATGTCGGGTATCGCCGCAAGGATGTCGGAATACCGCATCGGCGTGTCCTTCCCGTCGAGCGTGTACAGTATCAGCATCGACCATCGGTCGCTGATGCGCGACAGGATATTGCGTATCGGGCAATCAGGAAAGTATGGATCAACTATAATGTCTCGTAACATATTTCGTTCTGATTATCAGTTTTACTAACTTTTCTATTGTTTCGGTTGCAAAGTTACTACCATTGGTTGACATGACAATGAACCGCCCTAAATGTTAGCTACGCACTTTGATGTTAGAAATGGACAAATCAACGGATTAAAAAACTCACTTTTATGTTTTGTTAAGACTTGAACGCATCATTCACTACCCGCTTAGCACCCTCTTTCACAAAACAAGGAGGGAATGCTGTGTGACATTTCCCTCCTTATCTATAGATGATGTTTTTGTGAATTGCGTCAGTCACCAGGGGTCAACTCGAGCGTTGCAAACCGCAAGTGGGTAATGCCCTTGAATCCCGTCATGAAGATGCGCACATAACGGATGCTGGAGAAGCCCGATATAGAACCGACTTTCCTCTCATACTGATTCAGAGGGATAGTGAACTGGTACCATGTTGCCACCTGATTTCCCCCGTTGCGTGTATGCACATTGGCCTCCTGTTTGGCTGTGATATAGTTCCTACCCACCTGCATCGAATCGGGATGAATCGCGATACGGTACTGGAAAAAACGCTCAGCCTCGTTAAGCGTGTTATCATAGTTGATGTCCTCGACATCGGGATCTGAACGTCCCTGCATATACAGCTGACTGTTGGCGTCGCTCTTCGAGAGCGAGTTGCCATCCGTACCGTTGTAATGCTTGTAACGGCCGATTATCGCGAAGCGCATGTAATCGTAGTAGGCATTACGATAGTAGGCGTAATCATCTCCTGCAGGGTCATTAAATGGAGAGAATGGGTCGTCCAGCATGGCAATGAAGGTGGACCCAGACAAAACACTGCGCAACTCATTCAAGTAATTGGCATAAGAGGGATGCGTGAACTCTTCTTGATTGGTGAGACCGTCAAGACCGATATCCTGAAGAATTATTGCACCAGACGAGTTATCGAAGGCATAAGTCTGTAGCTCATCCTTAGCGTGGACTTTACCCCAAACTGTCTGAAGCGCATCGGCAGCATCACCATTGAGCAGCGATCCGAACTCATAACTCTTGTGACCATCCTTGAGGACGTCCTCACTTACCTCACCCAGGTTGAAGAACAGGTAACCGCCATCATGGTTGTCCAATTCGGGGTCCATGAACGGGTCAAGCAGCCAGAACTGGATATACTTGATGCCGGCCTGCTCAAAGTTAGTATTGGCTATGTCTATCGGGCGCATGATACCGCCCCAACGACGCTCGGGATAGAGCAGGTAGCCTTCAGGATCAACATTGATGTCGAGGTTGTACGGGCCACGCTCGCGCGGGTAGAACGACAGATTGAGCGTCTGAATCACCGACGACTTGCCATATTCCAACTCGCGGCCCGGGTACACCTCGTTAAACGCCACCTCGCGGGCGTAAGGATAGCTCAAGCCATCCAGGTCATTCTTGATGTAGTCGGGGGCATAGGAGGAATTACGCTGGGTGAACAGGCGGTCGATCGTATACCACGCCAACAACGCGCGGTTCTTGCCATAGTCCACGTTGTTACTCAAAGACGCCTCGGGAAACAGACCGGCCGGGGTTGAAGCCAACGTCCAAGCGGAGGGATCGCTGAGATCGATTGTCGTTTGGGGAATCTCGGGGTCATCAATGATGGAGTTACCCGAGTCGGAGCAACTTGCCAATACACCAATTAACGCCAAGGCTAAAAGGATACTTATTATTCTATTCATAACTCAAAAGTTTTAATGTTAGACAAAAAATAATCAGGTAATGATGCACTCTCTTTCCTAAACGAATTAGCATTAACATGTGAATGAAACTTGATAAAGCGACCATTTGTGAAAAAATAGTCCCTTTACCTATATAAACGGAATAAAGTTAAAAATATTATCTGAAATAAGGGTGTTTTGAGGGCGGTTGAGCGAATCAGGTCACAATTCAATGTACAGGAGGATGATGTCCTCGTAGTGGCCGTCCTTCATGAGAAAACCTTTGGAAATACGGCCCAGTTGGGTGAAGCCCAGGCGCTCATACAGATGCAGAGCGTGGACGTTGGCAGCCACGACAGCGTTGAACTGCATCAGGCGGAAACCCAGACGGGCACCCATCACCAGCGAGTCTTTCACGAGTTGCTCGCCGATGTGCAGCCCACGCTTGTCCGATCTGACGGCATAACTGGTATTGCTGATGTGTCCGCAGCGGCCCACGTTGTTGGGGTGCAGGATGTAGAGGCCGACCACCTCGCCTGTCTCGCTATCCACAGCAACGCCGGTATAGGACTGGCTGGCGAAGAAGCCGTGAGCCTCCTGTTCGGTCAGTTCCTCGACCTGCGGGAATGCAACGCCCTCACGCACCACCTCGTTCCAGATGTCCATGGCTTGGTCCGCATCTTGTTTTTGATATTCCCTGATTGTAATCATACGTCTATATTAAGATTCAATCCATCTTCTCTATAATCATTCGGCAAGAGCCCTCTTCCAATGAATTGTACTCATCATAATGGATGTGGCTTCCCACCTCCTCACTGGCCAAGGCCGTCAACTGCCTGGCCAAAGAGCGCAAACCCTCCTTGTTGGCTGAAATCACTACCGTGTATTCATCATCAACACCCACTTTAATGGTGAATCCGTTTTCCCATACCATATCCATAATCTCGGATTTTACAGTTCAATGACATGAGGCTCAACCTCGGTGTCGTGATCGCCTTTAAAGCACTCGCGCAAAGTTAGTGTTTATTTTCTTGACACCCACAAGTTTTAGACAATTAGTGGCCACTAAAAACGCTGTAGATAAGCATTCTATGCCGACAGTGAATTCAAATACTTGCAATTCAATTCTTCTGGTTGACTTCGCTACTGTTCAATCGCCTGCTGTCCTCATGGCCACGAGGACAGCAGGCGATCAGAGATATTCCTGGAAGCAACACTAGTATAATCAGAACTCGAGGGGGATGGTGAGTTTGACGATGATGTTGCGGCCCATATTCAAGACACCCTGGCGGCCGGTGACGGGATTGACGTCGGCATACTTGAGACGGCTCAAGTGACTCTGGTAAGCCTTGTTGGTGAGGTTGGTTCCCATCAGGCTCAGGCATGCCACACGCTGGCCCTTGACCATGATATCGGTGCCGATGGCGGCATTCAGCAGGCAATAGGCCGGCGTAGCGGTCTCGGTGTCATCGGCGCGGTAGTAATGGTCCTGCTTGAAGTTGTAATCCACGCCCAGCGAGATGAAGGCGTTGTTCAGCACATGGCCGTCGTGCAGGATTTCCCACTTGATGTCGCTCTGCCAGCGCGGTGCCGGAGTGAACGGCAGATACTTCGATTCCTCGGGCTGGTGCAACTGTACGGCATTGACCAACGAAAAACTGGTGCCCAAGTGCAGGAAGTGCCAGGGATGGATATCCAGCGCCAGTTCACCACCCAGCAACTGGGCATCGCCGCTGTCGTAGCGGTAGGTCATGAACTCATCGTCGATGACCTCGCCCGAGCGGTGGATGAAGATGTAGTTGTCGATGCGATTGCTGAACAATGACAGCTGCGCATCGAGCCATGACGTGGTCAACTCGGCACCCAGGTCAAACTGCAGGCTGAACTCGGGCTTGAGGTCACGGTTACCCACCTCGTAGCGCAGTGATCCCTCATGCACACCGTTGCTGGCCAACTCGCTGATGTTGGGGGCGCGGAATCCACGGGCGGCATTTGCCCTCAGGTCCAGATGCTTGGTGGCGTGCCACACGGCGCCCACGCTGGCAGTAAAGCCGCTGAAATCGCGCTTGAAAGCCTGGAAGCGCAGGTCTCCGTCGTCAATCAGCTCGCGACTGTCGAGGTGGCGGTTGTCGAAGCGCACACCTCCGTTCAGGGCCCAACGGCCGACGTTGGCCGTCGTGGTGACGAAGGCACCGAAGTCAAACAGGCTGTAGTCGGGAATGAGGAACTCGTCACCCTCATTAAGCGAGCGTTGCCACATGCCGCTCACGCCACTGGTGATGCGCCAATCTTCTCCCAAGCGCCGTGTCACATAGTGGACGTTGTAGTTGACCGTATGCAGCTTGAGGTAAAGACCATATTCATCGGGCTCCTCAAACTCCTGGCGGCGGTTCTGCTGGTAGGCCAGCACGGCATTGAGTCTCCCCTCCCCCAGATAGAATGCATTGTCGAGCACGGCCTTGTAATGATACACCTGCTGGTAGGGCAGGCCGTGATGATAGGTCTTGGTGTCGGCATAGGGTTGTTCCAGTTCGCCTGTCAGCGGGTCACGCTCACCCTCGGCGATGCTAGGTGTGAGGTGGAAATAGGAGCCTGTCAGGCGCGTGTGGCCCCAAGCCTTGTTGATGCCCAGCATACCCGACAAAGCGCGCTCGCGGAACTGCGTGTTAGGCACATAACCGTCGCCAGGGGTCTTGTAGGCATGAGCGAACTTGTCGCCATAGCGCATATTCCATGACAAGCCTTGCTTGTTGCCGCCGAAGTTGAACGAGTAGTTCACAAGGCCGCTGTTGGAATGGTATTCACTGTTCACATTCAGTCGCATCTTGCCTAGTGGCACCACGGGGTCGGTGTTGAGTTTGAGGACTCCAGCCAGGGCGTCCGAGCCGTAGAGCAGGCTCGCCGGGCCCTTGAGCACCTCGACCGAGCTGACGGCATTACCGTCAACTTCCACGCCATGCTCGTCGCCCCACTGCTGCCCCTCCTGGCGCACACCGTCGGCCACTACGACTACACGGTTGTATCCCAGTCCGCGAATAACGGGCTTGGAGATACCGCTGCCCGTGCTCACTTGCGACACACCAGGCAATTTGGCCACCGCATCGACAATATTGGTTGCCGGTGTCATGCGCAGGCTGTTACGGTCAACGATACCAGCAGGCATCGACATGTCCTGCATCTTTACTGCACCGGTCGGACCGGTGACGACCACTTGTTTGAGTTCTATGTGGCGAAAGAACACGTCGGTCGAGTCGAGCACGACCGCTTCTTGAGCTGCCATCGTGCTCACACACGCCAGCAGCAGAATCGAAAGGTATGATTTCATTCTGTGATTGTTTTAATGAAAAAACGGGATGTAGTTATGGCCGGATAATCCGTCATAGACTATCTGGCACGTAATAAAAGATCACAGAATGTACGGGGGAGCACGCAACGTAGGCTGGGCCACGGTCCCGAAGACAGGATCGCCAGCCAGGAAAAACTCCAAATGTACTGCAACAGGCTTTACCACAAAGCTGACTACCGCGTGGGGCACATCTATCTGTGTGCTGAGGAATCGGCACGACAGGCACTCATCAATATGAAGTTTGCCTACGGTGATGTGACCCGAGTGGTGAACAGCTGAGTGGCATTGAACGCAATCGACAGCCTTGGAGAACTCGTTGGGGGCATGCACATGGAGCGAAGCAAACAACACCATCGGCACATATACCGACAGTATCATCCAGGCAAACAGTTGCTGCCTGCGCGTGACGCCGTTATGTGCTGGCTTTCTATTCATCGGCGGCAAAGGTAGTGTGATTTCTTAAATAACAAAATCTAAACCGCAATTTTCAGTTTTTTTAGCATTCCATACCAAAGTTTTCTTCTTCAAAGAGGTTTATGCATAAAATGAACCCCAAAAGTCTTTGTCTGACTTTTGGGGTTCACATCAAGTATCGTGAGTGATTACTTCACAAGGACTTTGCGAACGGTGCCGTTGCTGTAGCGGATGATGTTGACACCGGACTGCAGCGCACTGTGCTGACGGCCCTGCACATCGTAGATACGTGCATCGGCAGGCATGTCGGCCATGACTTCCTCGATGAGGACAGTCGACCAGAAGCGCGCCGTGCAGTCACCATGACAAAGGGAAACAGGAAAGGCTCTTTACCGTAACAATTCCAGTAATCTAATAGGCATTATTCTCTAATTCTCAAGGGGATGGTACCGCTTATTTGGAAAATAGTAGTAATTTTGTCGAGGTTTTTTGGACAAGAGTATGAGCATGATGTTTCGTCGGGTTATAGTGGTGCTGGGCATGGCCACGGCCTTATTGCAGGCCGCAGGTCAGGTGCACGTCGATGCTTGCGACGTGGATACCACCTCGGTGAGCCAACATGTGGACTCGATACCCATGCAGGCGATTGGCGAGGTCACGATAACGACGCGTAGGCCCGGCATGAGCCGCGTGGCCGGAGCTGAGAACACGATGCGCATCAACAAGGCTGAATTGTTCAAGGCCGCTTGCTGCAACCTGGGCGAGAGTTTTACTACCAACCCGTCGGTGGACGTCAACTACAGCGATGCCGCCACTGGAGCCAAGCAAATCAAACTGCTGGGACTGAGCGGCACCTATGTGCAGATGCTTGCCGAGAACCTGCCCGATTGGCGGGGCGCTGCCCTACCCTTCGCCCTGGGTTATGTGCCGGGGCCATGGATGAAGAGCATCCAGGTGTCGAAGGGGGCTTCGTCGGTGCGCAACGGCTACGAGGGCATCACGGGACAAATCGACGTGGAGTACCTCAAACCCGAGGACAAGCAAGGCGTGACACTCAACCTGTACGGCAACAGCGACGGCCGCATCGAGGCCAACGCCGACGGCAACCTGCACTTGACGCCTCGCCTCAACGCCAACTTGCTGGCCCACTACGAGGACAATCTGGCCGATATGGACCACAATCATGACCACTTCCTGGACCAGCCCAATGTACGGCAGGTGAATCTGCAGAGCCGTTGGGACTGGCTGGGCGAACGCTACATCTTCCACGGCGGCCTGGCCATGATTAATGAGAAACGCCACAGCGGGCAGACCCAGGCCCATCACGAGGTGGCAAAACTCTTTGCCATCAACCTGAAAACGCGCCGCTACGAGGGCTACATGAAACATGCCGTCTTCCTCAATGCTGAGCACGGCACCAATATCGCCCTGATGGCCACAGTGGCCAATCACGACCTGGATGGAGCATACGGCCACAAGCAATATGATGTCAACGAGACCAATGCATATGGGCAACTCATGTTCGAGACCATGTTCGGCGACTCGCACACCCTGTCGCTGGGCTTGAGCGTCAACCACGACCACCTGTCGCAGGATTACCGCATGGAGCACGTTGCCGACGGCCCCTTGACCCATCTGGTGGAGAAGGAGACCGTCACGGGCGCCTACGGCCAGTACACTTTCACGCCCATCAGCGACGTGCTGACCCTGATGGCTGGTGTGCGTGTAGATCACAGTAGCCAGCACGGCACGTTTGTCACGCCGCGCCTGCACCTGCGCCTGCATCCCGCGCAGTTCCTCACCATGCGCCTGTCGGCGGGCAAAGGATACCGCACGGCTCACGCCCTGGCCGAGAACCACTATCTGCTGGCCAGCGGACGGCAGCTCGTCATCGACGACCTGCATCAGGAGAGCGCCTGGAACTACGGCATCACCTCGGCATGGGACATCCCGCTGTGGGGCAAGCTGTTGAAAATCAATGCTGAGTATCACTACACCCACTTTGAGCACCAGATGGTCATCGATATGGACAGTGACCCAAAAATCACCTATATCAACAATCTGGACGGCAAATCCCGCTCCCACACCTGGCAGGTGGACGCGTCCTATCCTGTCATTGAAGGGCTGGAACTGACCGTCGCCTATCGACGCAACGACGTCAAGACCACCTATGGCGGCAAACTGCGCGATAAACCCCTCACACCGCGCTACAAGGGTCTGGTTGCCGCGTCCTACAAGACTCCACTGGGGCTTTGGGAGTTTGACGTCACGCTGCAACTCAACGGCAACGGCCGCATGCCCGACCCGTATGAGACCGAAGACGGCAAACTGTCATGGGATCCCCGTTTTCCCGCCCATTGCCAGCTCAATGCCCAAGTCACCCGTTGGTTCAGGCATTTTTCGGTCTATCTGGGCGGAGAGAACCTGACCAACTACCGTCAGCCCAATCCCATCATTGCCACTGACAGGCCCTGGAGCGCGAGGTTCGACCCCACCATGGTATGGGGCCCCGTGAGCGGCGCGATGGCCTATCTGGGCATCCGCATCAATTTGTTCCGATAGTGATTCAAGCCTTTCAGACTTGAAGTTTAGGGTTTAGAGGTTAGAGAGAATGAAATCAATTTAAAAAATAAGTGATAGAATGAAGAAATTAATTTTATTGATTGCCATGTTGCTGACCATGACTGTCGGCCTGGCCAAGGACATCAAGACCGTTGTGCTCACCACCGTTCCGCAGATGCACTGCGAGAACTGCGAGAAGCGAATCAAGGAAAACATCCGCTTTGAGAAGGGCGTCAAGAAGATTGAAACCGACGTCGAACACCAGACAGTCACCATCACCTACGACGCCGACAAGACCACCGTCGAGAACCTCATCAAGGGCTTTGAGAAAATCAAATACCAGGCCCGTGAGGTCAAGGAAGGCGAGCAGATTGTCACCAACGAGGAAGAGGAATGCCCTAACATGTAGAGCCAGCCAGTACGGGTTCACTCCACAACAACCACCCCTGCAGCCGAAGGCTGAACAGTTGTAACTGTTCAGCCGTTTGTCACCACGCAAAATTGCGTGAGGCATTTCAAAAAGCGTTTCGCTGAATAGTGACGAACAGTAATATTTCATTGCAAAAAAATGGCGCGTAATTGCGGGAATTGGAGTAAATGTCTACCTTTGCAGGGAAGGAACCATTTGACAGGATATGACTATGAAACATTTATCGTTTTTTTCAATCATTGCTCTGCTGTGCCTGATCGGGTTCAGTGCTTGCGACAGCCCAGTGCTTGACCTCGATAAGTACCACCGCAATGCCAAACAGGCCGTGGAGGCCCTCTTCAACGAGTTGCCCAACAAGAGTGACAAGAAATTCCTTAAAGAAGCCGTTAAGTTCAAGGAGAACGACAAACTCAGTGACTACCAGAAAAACGAATTCTTTAAACAATTGACACAGAAGAAGTTAAAAGTCACAGCCAAGAAAGCCAAGGTGCGCGACGGCTACACCGAGGTGACGTGTGACATCACACTGAGCAACGGCACCGTGAAAAAGAAAAAATTCCGCCTGTACAAGGAGGACAACGTGTGGAAGACACTGATCGGCTTCTCAGAGATAAGGGATGCTGTTTTCAAGTGAGTGCGCCACCCGTTACCCTACTATAACCAAATATCAGTAATATGAAGAAGTTTATCATTTTAGCCATCTTGATGACAATGTTATCGATGCAAGACATTATGGCCCAGTCCCTTGAGGGCTACAAGGAGATTAACCTGAAAGAGGAGTTCACCGACAACGCGTTCACGTTCTTCTCGCGTGCACCCATCCTGCTGTCGGGTGACAAGACCGAACACAATGCCATGACCATCGGTTGGGGCAGTCTGGGCAATTATCTGGGTTACAACCGCTTGACTGTGAGCGTGTATGTGGCTCCGGCACGTTATACCTATGAGTTCATGGAGCGCTTCCCGAGGTTCACCATCATGGAGTTTGACGATGAAGAGGTAGCTAATTACATGGGCAGCCACAGCGGGCGCGACGGCGACAAGGCGGCGGCACTGGGACTGCACGTGGCCTACACGCCTAACGGAACACCTTACTACACCGAGGCCAAGACCGTTATCGAGTGCGAGATCATCACTGCGTTTCATCAAGAGGAGAAGGATTTCCGCAGCGACACCCCACGTAATTTCTACAGCAGGTTCAGCGCAGGCATCCACGCCGTCTATATCGGCGAAATCATCGGCGCCTGGAGGAAGTAAGTTTCCTTGAGGAATAGTAAAAACTGCGGCCCCACTACATTCGCATGGTGAGGCCGCAGTTTTTTATCTCTTTTTGAAGATCAGATTCATTGTCTCGGGGTCGAGGGGACGCATAGTAGGCAGATTCAGCGACTTCACCATGTGCAGGGTGCCCTGCTTGTACTTTTGGAAATGCTCCGTCTTGAGATGCTCCTGGTAGGCGGCATCCGAGGCATAAATTTCAAGGATGCGAATTTGCGTTGAGTCCTCGGCGCTCTGCATCGGGAACAGGCAGATGACGCCGGGCTCACGCTCCACGCTGAGGCGGTCCACCTCGTTGGCAATCGCCAGATACTCTTCCAGGTACTCGGGATACACCTCAATTTCGGCAATGCGGACAATCATATTATCGTATGTTATAGGGTTTGTACTCTCTTCATCGGTCACCTTGCGGATCCAGTCGAAGAGTTCGTCGAGGGCGTAGTCGCCGCTGTGGGGACGGTTCCATGCCAGCAGGAAGTTGACGTCCTTGCCCGCATTCTGGAGTTTAAGGGCGAGGTTCATGGGCACGGGGAAGGCGGTGTCGCGGTCGCGGGCACCGTGGCGGATGTACCAGTGGGGAGCCACATCGCTCACACCGTCGCCGATGAAGTTCATCGGGTTCATCAGGCGCACGTTTTCACGGATTTCATCAGTCACCACCGAACCGGTCTTTGCCGCACTGTAGTCGGTAAAGTTGACCTTGCTGCCGCTCTTGTTACCGAACTCATCGTTTTCACCCGAGGAACGGCCTCCTGCAACACCCTGGGTGTCAAAGGCAGGGGCGGTCTTCAACGGCTGGGTGGAAACGACGTAATTGAGATAGGTGTCCATATCCAGGTCGATGATGTAATCACCCGGCTGGAGATGCAACCTCACGGGCGGACGGACTTGAATATCTCGTGACATCATCTTGTCAAGTTCATTTTCAGACAAATGCATCTGATTGGCTAACTCTTGTTTAGATACACTCTTCACGCCACCATTGAGGGGTGGCATTCCGCCCATATCCTCTTGGCTGAACGTGAAGCCGAGGCTGTCGGGGATGTCGGCACCGGCATTCTTGGCGATTTGTGCCGAACGGATGAGTTCGCGCTTGATGTAGTCCAGGTAGTTGTCGGCAGTGAGTGGTGTGCCGTCGGGCGTGTGCAGGTTCAGGCTCTTGAGATAGGCGGGGAACTGCGCCTTGAGTTCGTCGCTCACGGCGAGCACGGCTGCGTCGCCCTGCTGACGGCTGTCGGTGCCGTTATAGAGCCACTCATAGGCCATGTCGGCATGGTCCAGGTCGATAATCGGGCAATAGCACACCGAGGCGAACACGTCGTCGCGCTGCTGGGCGGCACCCATGGCACGCAACAGCGGATCGTAGGCGGGATTGTTGCCCGTGGCGCCCATCAGGCTCGACATCGCTCCACCGGCGCTGGTGCCGTCGGTGATAATCTTCTCAGCATCGCCGAGCATCACGTCATCGAACTGGCGCAGGTAACGGATGGCGGCTTTCAAGTCCAAGATGGCGACAGGAGCGCGGCCCGTGTAGATGGTCTGTCCTTTCTTGATGCCGGCTTTTTTGTCGGTGCGGGTGGCAACCACTGTCGAGTTGCGGCCACGGCTGCCGGGAATAGCGACCACATAGCCCTCCTTCAATGCCCTGCCCGTGGCATCGCTGGCCTTGGGCTGCTGGGCGGGCGCCGCCATATAGCCACCCACGTAGGTGCGCAGCAGAATCGGCGTCTGCTGCGTCGCTCCGTCGGGTACATACACGTTAATGGTCTGATAGGTCGAGTCCTCCACGTTGGTCACGAAGAACATGCCCTCATAGGCCGTATAGTTCACCTCCTTGCCATCGGCCATCGTCATAGTCCTCGTCTCCCCTATCGCCGGGTCAAACGTCAGTTGGGACTGCGTTTTCACCGCTTTGGTTTTAGCGCCCGCACCAGCCACCATGGCAAGCGCCAGCATCCATGTCAATATCCTTTTCATGTCATTTTTGAATTGATTACTTGCTCCAAAAGTAATCAAAAAAACGACATAGGCGGTTTACTAACCGCCCACTTTTTTCATTTTCCCCAACCAATGGACCAGAGGAAAGGCTCTTCTGGTAGATGAAAATGTGTCCGTTGTCTAAAAGACAGTGTTATTCGCCATTCATGCGAAGCATGATTACCTTTTCATTGGTTAAATCAACTATAGCACGCCCAAAGCCATTCGCTCCATCGTCAACTGTAATAAGACTATTACTTAAACGATCGTTGAATTGCGGCATTAAACTAGATGAAACGAGATTTATAAAAACTATCCTGCGCCCATTGTGTTTCACTCCCCTGCGCCCATTGTGTTTCACTCCCAAAAACTGTCTCGCGTATCGGCCAAGACGCATCTTACTGATCAGTGGATTCTTCACATCTTTATTGATTTCTTCATACACAAGATACTTTGCCCTTCCTATTTGATGTTCATCTAGTTGAATGAACTCACCGCGCAATGATTCATCATACAACGGCAGCTTTTTCAGCTCGCTTTCGGGTAGGGAAAAGTCAAAAGAATCAGGACTGAGAATAGGTTCGGTAAAACCATATTTGCAACCAACAAAGTCTTCAATATCCCAATCTGCTTCATTAGGAACAAGTTCTATGAAAAGAGAAGAATCATTCAAGACCTCTACTTTCTTGGAAAAGTATCCGACACAAGAGAACTCAAGGATTTCACCTTTTTCAACTTCAATGCTGAAATTGCCATCAAGATTGGTGGCAGTATGGCGGTCGGTACCCACGACTGCAACGCCCGCACCAATCACAGGCTCATTGGTTTCATCAACCACCGTACCCGTTATCTTAAACTGTTCGGCATTTACACTACAGGCGAACAATATGAATATGTATAGCAATATCTGTCTCATCATCCAAATATTTTTAGTTATTACTCGCAAATATACATATTTAATTGATTAAGAATAATAATTTTCCGATAATATTAGGCAAATATGAGGCATTTTCTCCGAAAGACCTAATCATAGTCGTAGAGTAATGTGCTATGTGCTGGATGACGAAACAAACGAGCCCGGCGCTAAAACCAGGCTCGTTTATGTCCATTGATAACCGCTAAATCACCAGCAAATAGATGAATATCACCAACTTAGTAGCAGTTAACCAATAGGGGGTTATTTCTTGATCTCAAGAATCCCATCCACTTCATGCTCGACAAAAGGTCCCTCCTTGCATTCGAGCAGTACACATGACTCTGAACACTCAAGACTATGCCAGACATTCTTGGGAATGTCAACGCCATATCGGCCTTCTTCGTGACTCAGGACGCAAGACTCCACGACCTCGCCATCGTCATTGTAGATCAACACCTTCACCCTACCCTTCAGTATCACGAAGGTCTCGTCCTTGGTGGGATGATGATGAACGGGAACCTGGGTTCCAGGCTCCAAGGCATTAAGAAAACGATGGCATTTGTCTTCAAGGCTCTGATGGAAATTGTAGTTCTTCCTAAGCCTTGGCGACTTTTTCGCCTTTTCGGCCAAATCATTCACCAATTGATCGTCTATAATCTTCATAAGCGCCGACATAACCAAGTCAAACAAGCCCTAAAATGCCCATTGCGCAAGCATTCAAACGGATGCCACCTAAACAGCAAAGCGAACTCTTACAGTTTCATCACGCGTTTCATCTCCAGGTTCTCGTAGCCCTCGGGGCAGTGAGTGGAGAGATAGACGGTGGGATTGTTGCTGATGAACTCGCGCACGCGGTCCAGCGTCTCGCGGGCTGCTGCAACGTCCTCAAAGACGATGGAGAGTTTGTTGGCCTTCAGCGCAGCATCGCAGTAGGTCACGTCGCCATGGAACATGTAGTAGAGGCCGTCCACCTCGGCAATGATGATGCTGTTGCCCAGGGTGTGACCTTTTGCCTCGATGAACCAAACGCCGTCGGCCACCTGCATGGCGTTGGGGAAGTTGTGATAAGGCTGGCCATAGGCGGCACGGACGATGTTGTCGCCATCGAGCTTCATCGCGTCGGCATCAGCGGGTGCGATATAAATCTTGGCATTGGGGAACTGGTCGATGCAGTCGGTGTGGTCGTTGTGCTTGTGGGTGATGAGGATTTTGGTCACCTGTTCGGGTTTGTAACCCGTGGCGGCAAAGGCTGCCATATAGTCGGCCACCAAATCGCCCATATAGAGCGGAGCACCATATTTCCTGGGCGGAGCCTTGAAATCGGCCTTGAAGCCGGTGTCAACCAGAATCACCTCGTCGCCCGTGTCGATGAGGAAGTTCTGCAGACTGCTGCGGTAGATGATCTGGTCGTCGAAGGCTTCTCGGCCCTCCTCGCCACCGAAGGCGAACGGCTGGTTCATAAAACCGCCGTCAAACATGCGGATTGCTTTAATTTCCATAATGACTTTATTTTAGAGTGATGAATTATTCTGCCATACGCTTGCCGGCATCGAAGGCCTTCAGCAAGTCCTGCTCCCAATGCTCGTCGCGCCACTGCCGCTTGGCAGGTTCCGAGAATCCGGCCAGTTCAAAGTTGTCGTAGTTTTTCACCTGATAGGTATTGTAAGCGACCAGGCGCTCGGGACGTCCCAGAGCCGCCTCGATGCAAGGCTCCATCGTACCATAGCCGTTACTGTTGTTCCTCTCGGGCAGTCCGTTCATGGTCTCGATGAGCAGCACGGGCATCTTCTTGGGAGCCGTCAGGCTGTAATCGTTATAGGAGAGCCAGGGGAAAGCCAGACGCTCCAGGAAGGTGCGCATCTGCCCTGTCACATCGCCGAAGTAGATGGGCGAACCCAGTATCAGACCGTCGGCCTGGGCGATCTCGTCAAGAACCGGAGTCAGGGCATCCTTGAATTTACACACATTGGCGGCCCGGCCCTTGATTTTGCAGGCCATACACGAGCGGCAACCGCTGTAGTTGATGTCGTAAAGACGGACCATCGTCACTTCGGCACCAGCCGAGCGGGCACCCTCGGCACATTTCTCAAGCATTGCGGCGGTGTTCATGTTCTTGCGAGGACCGCCATCGATAATGATAATCTTTTTCATATTATTACTGTTTATTACATTGGATTTCTCCCCTGCTAACGCGGCCAATGGCGACGACAGCACAGGGATGGCAGCCATTGCCATCGCCATGTCCTTGATGAAATCCCGTCTATCCATTTTACTGGTCAGTTGTTGAATATGCTCTAATTATCGTGAGTTCGACGAAAATAAAGTGCTGATACTCAGTTCCCCCTCTTGGTTAAGAGGGGGTGTCCGTTAGGGCAGGGGCGTTCGTGATACAGCGATAGATAACCTTAATCGGTGGAATCAACGCTCCACGGCCTTCTCTAATCGCTCCCCCTCCTCCGCCCTTCGGGCACCTCCCCCCAGGCGGGGGAGGAGTTGGGAGTTGCTAACGCACTGATTGACTGTCAATAATTTTGTCGAACTCACATTAATTTCTGTTAAAACCTCTCTCTCGCGGCCAGAGCACGGCAAGCCTGGAATGCTCGTCGCCCCGGCCAGCCTTTTTCACTCGCTGTAGTTGTGGTCAACGACAACGACCACGTCCATGCCAGGCGCCAGGGGCTGAATCTCGGCCGTGAGGGCAGCGATCAACGCCGCATCGTCATGAACCGTAATGTCGGGGACGACATCGACCGACAGCAAGTTATCTTTCTCGGAATAGTAAAAGCCGTGGACTTGCACAATCTCGTCGTGACGGGCCAGGGTGCGCATGACGTTCTCCTGAAGCTCGGCACGGCGGTTCTCGCCCGTGGCTAGCGCATAGACGCCCACTGTCATGATGATGCCGTGGCGCTCATACATCAGATTGGTGATCTTGCGGGTGAGGCCATGGATTTCATGGGCGTTCATCGTGTCAGGGACATTAACGTGGAGTGAGCCAATCATGACATCGGGGCCATAATTGTGCAGGATGATGTCATACACGCCATGCACCTGCTGGAACTGCGCGACCTCCTGTTTGACCTCACGTACCAAGTCGGCCGACACGCGGGCACCGAGCAGTTCGTTGACCGGCGATGCCAGCATCTCGACACCGGCCTTGATGATGACAAGGGATATCAAAGCGCCCAGGATGCCGTCGAGCGAGACGTTCCACAGCAGCATGATGCCGGCCGAGACGAGTGTTGCCAGGGTGATGATGGCGTCGAACAAGGCATCGGAGCCCGATGCAATCAGGGCATCACTCTTCAGTTGCTCGCCTTTGCCCTTAACATAGCGTCCCAGCAAGAGTTTGACCACGATGGCCACGATAATCACAATCAGCGTTGTGGTCGTGTAGGACGGCGCCACGGGGTTGAAAATCTTCTTCACCGACTCGATAAGCGAAGTGATACCTGCCGACAAGACGATGACCGCGATGATGATGGCACTGAAATACTCGATGCGCCCGAAGCCGAACGGATGTTCCCTGTCGGCCGGCCGCTGCGACAGTTTTGTGCCCACAATGGTGATCACGCTCGAGAGTGCATCGCTCAGGTTATTCACCGCGTCCATCACAATGGCGACGCTGCTGGCGATGATTCCCACGGCAGCCTTGAAAGCGGCGAGCAACACGTTGGTGACGATGCCTATTATACTGGTTCTGATGATTTGCGAACTGCGGCTCATGACTGGTAGTTATTGATTTGATTTGACAAATGTAGCATTTTTTTCGCGATTTGAGGCCATAAAGAGGAGAAAAGTTTCGTTTTTGCTCGCGATGCTCGCGGGTTACAGGTTAAAGGTTACAGGTTACAGGTTAAAGGTTAAAGGTTACAGGTTAAAGGTTAGAGGTTAGAGGTTAGAGGTTAAAGGTTAAAGGGGCATCCGCGTTCCCTTTAGTCGGGAACGCGGATGCCAATTAATCGTTTTTTTTGATTTCTTGCGAGCCCTTGCGAGCAATCGCAATTTAGTCGTGGGTGGGGCGGCCACGCCAAGGCGAGGCCCTACAATGCGGACGCTTCTCTACACTCTACACCGCTCGCTCAGCGAGCGCCTCCACCACGAGCGACAGCGAGTGAAATCCACCGCTCGCGCAGTGAGCGCACTCCACCGCTCGCACAGCGAGCGCACTCCACTGCGAGCGTCAGCGAGCTCACCTAGCCATCAGTGCCTTATTGATGAGCATCGTCACATCGGTGATGTTGATCACGCCGTTGCCGTCGATGTCGGATGCCGGATAGTCGTCAGCCGAGGGATCGCCGTTCGACAGCATATTGTTCAGCACCGTCACGTCGGTGATGTTCACATTGCCGTCACCGTTCACGTCACCGACATCGATCGTACCGGTGAAGTAGCCCGGGTTGCTCGGGCCACCGTCGATGTGAGCGTAGGCCTTGTTCGTGTGGCCGGGATCGTAGGTTGTGCCTTTGCCTCCCACCAGATGGGTGCAGTTGGCGAACATATTAGAACTTACGCTCACGGTGGCCACGTTCCATCCTTCACCTGCATAGATGGTGGTCAGGTTAGAGCAATCGCTGAACATGCCCAGCATATTGGTCACCTGGGACGTGTTGAAGCTACTCAGGTCGAGGGTCGTCAAGTTGGAGCAGGAGTTGAACATGCCCCACATGGTGGTCACATCCTCGGTGTTCAGGCAGTCCATGCCGGTGATGGACTGCAGGTTGGTCATGCCCCAGAACCAGCTGCAGGTCGAAACGGGACGGGCCTCGGCAAACGACGGGTCAAATACTACATGGGTAACCGAAGCATAACTATTGTCGTCATCCCAGCCCGGGTTAGCCATACCCACGTTCAGGTCATAGGTCGTGCCCGTGCGCGTGCTGCGCTGGTTGTCATAGTAGAACGTCAGCGTCGTGTTGTCAGCAGTATATACCGCATAGGCCTCGGGCTCGGCGGGCGCATTGATATCGGTGAAGTAGCCGGGATTACTGGGGCCGACGACGATGTGGGCATAGGCTACATCCACATGGTTGGCATCGTAGGTCGTGCCACGGCCGCCCACCAGCTTGGTGCTGTTCGCGAACATATAAACGGATTTCGTAACGGCATCTGTACTCCAACCCTCACCCACATAGATAGTTTCCAGCTGACTGCATTCACGGAACAGTTGAGACATGTCTGTCACATTAGCCGTGTTGAAACTGCTCACGTCAAGACTCGTCAATTCTTTGCAGAGAAAGAACATTCTGTCCATGTTGGTCACATTGGATGTGTTGAAACTGCTCAAGTCAAGACTCGTCAATACTTTGCAGTTATAGAACATCCTGTCCATGTCTGTCACATTGGATGTGTTGAAACTGCTCAAGTCAAGGCTTGTCAATGCGGTGCATTTGTTGAACATGCCAGACATGTCGGTCACCTTAGCGGTGTTGAAGTTGCCCAACTGAAGGTTTGCCAAACCACTGCAGTTATAGAACAATCTGCTCATGGTCGTCACCTTGGCCGTGTTGAAGTGGCTCACGTCTAGGCTCGTCAATTTGTTGCAACTATAGAACATGCTGCTCATGTCTGTCACATTGGCCGTATTGAAGTTGCTCACATCTAGACTCGTCAAATTATAGCAGTTGAACATAGATTTCATAGTGGTCACATTAGCCGTGTTGAAACTGCTCACATCGAGGGTCGTCAATGAACTGCAGCCATCGAACATGTAGGCCATATCGGTCACTTTGGCAGTGTTGAAGTTGCTCACGTCCAGGCTCGTTACACTACTGCAGCTTCGGAACATGCCGTTCATATCGGTCACGTTGGCAGTGTTGAAGTGGCTCACATCAAGGCTTGTCAAATGATTGCAGCAGAAGAACATGTTACTCATATTCGTCACCTGTGACGTGTTCAGATAACTGATGCCTGTGATGGACGTGAGGCCTGTCATATAGTAGAACCAACCACAGGTGGTTGTGGGGCGCGCATCGGCGAAAGAAGGATCAAACACAACCTTGGTTATCGTTCCGTTGGAACCGAGGCTGCGCCAGCCAGGAGTGCCTGTGCCCGTGTTCAGGTCATAGGTCGTGCCCTCGCGGGTGCGACGCTGGGTGTCGTGGTAGAAGGTCAGCGTCCTGTTACCCTCGGTGAAGCATGCGTAGGGCTCAGGTCCCTTCTCGGAGAAATAACCCGGGTTGCTGGGGCCGCCGTCGATGTGGGCATAGGATACATCCAAATGGTTGGCATCATAGGTCGTTCCCTGGCCACCCACCAGGCATGGGCTATTGTGGAACATGTAGTCGGAAGTTGTCACTGCTGCTGTGCTCCACTCGCTGCCGGCATAGATGGTAGTCAAGCCATCGCATCCTTCGAACATGAGGGCCATGTTGATCACCTTAGCCGTATTGAAGTAGCTCACGTCGATGCTCTCCATATTATCGCAACCAGAAAACATGCCAGCCATGTTGGTCACATTGGACGTGTTGAAGTTCCTCAAGTCAAGGTCTAGCAGAATCCTGCAGCCATAGAACATAGCCGTCATGTAGATCACGTTGGACGTGTTGAAGCGGCTCACGTCAATGCTTGTCAATTTCCTGCAGCCGTTGAACATGTAGCTCATGTCGGTCACCTCGTCGGTCTTCAGATAGCTGATGCCTGATATGGTTTGAAGCCGAGTCATTTCGTGAAACCATTCGTAGGTGCTCGTCGGGCGGAAACTGGCAAACGACGAGGTGAAGACCACTTTGGTAACATTGACATTGGTTCCGTCGGTGTACCAACCGGGATCATCCCTACCCACGTTCAGGCTGTAGGTCGTGCCCGTGCGGGAAGCGCGCTGGTCATCGTACCAGAAGGTCAGCGTCGTGCTCGACGGCGTGTAGCAGGCGTAGGCCTCGGCTGCACGCGCCGCCAGCGATGTGAGCATCACCAGCAGCAGCGCCATGAGCCACCGGCCCATGCAACGCGTGAAATGTCGTGATTTTTCCATATTATTACGGTTTTATTAAAGGTTAATAATAATTTGAATGTTATTTGGCCACAAAATCTCGCTAAAAAGCAAAAAAAATATTCACTTTTTTTTTATAAAAATAAAAGATACGCACTTCTCGCCCTTCAGGATTGAACTGGCTCACCAATCTCTAATCTGCTCTCACGAGTGAGCATACCTCTACACCACTCGCGTAAGCGAACACTATCAATAATGATTATTAAAAAAAATAGGAAAATTTGTTGTATATTTCAATGCAAAGCAGTATTTTTGCAGTCGCATAGGATTTGGAACAAGCCCAAATGATGCACAACTATTTACTTTAAAACCATCAACTAGACTATCAAATATTCATTTTAAGTTTTTTAATTCATTTATTACTAACCAATTAATTGATTCAATTTATGAAGAGATTATCAGTACTTTTAGCAGGATTGGCAGTTGCCATCACTGTTTCGGCCGGTGTTCAGCTGAAGAACGTCCGTCCCGACGCAAAGAATCACAAGTTTGTGGCTCCCACCACCAAGATGGTGAAGAAGTCAACCAACCGCATCAACGCTATCGTTAGCGAGCAGCCCGAGGGCGAGCTCAAGACCTACAACCGTTCTGGCGAGAGCATGGTCAACAGCTTGTTCGGTCTGTCTCTTAGCGAGCAGAGCGGCAAGTGCTACATCGTGTATGGCGAGGATGGCAAGATCTACATGAAGGATCCCGTTAGCGGCTACACCGAGGGCGCTTGGGTAGAGGGTACTATCGAGGGCGACATCATCTCGATTCCTCTGGGCCAGTCCGTTTACTACAGTGATTATTATGAGGCTGACGTTGTCCTGCGTTGGGCCACCACCTACACCTATGAGGACTATGATGATTATGGTGAACTGACTACCTACATCGGCATTGAGTATGACGAGCGTGCTACCGAGGTACAGTATCAGGTTGACGGTGACGTTATCACCATGCTTGGTTCTGACGGTGACATGTACGCCGAGTTCCCCAACAACTACTGCGCTACCGGTCTGACCGCACAGTGGACCGACGACGACAGCTGGAGCGGCAACATGGACTGGAATACTGTCCTGACCTGGACCGAGAACTACGTTCCCCACGGTGTCCTCATGGATCAGCCCGAGGGCGAGATGCTTACCTACACCCGCGGTGGTGAGTATGTTGGCTATGACAGCTACTATGGCTACTACTTCGGTACCGCTAGCGGCAAGATGAACATCGTTTGGGGCGAAGACGGCAAGGTTTACATGCAGGATCCGTTCGCAGGCGTTTCTACCGGTGCTTGGGTAGAAGGTTACCTGGATCAGGACAACTTCATCAGAGTGCCCATGGGTCAGTACATCTATGAGAACATCGACGGTGAGTGGGGCGCTGCCATGGCATGGGGCACCCTCGAGGTTGATGAGGAAGGTTATGTAACCGAGGTTATCAACAGCGACGTTGAAGAGGCTGTCTTTGCCTTTGATCCCGAGGCTGGCACCATCACTCTGCTTGACTGCACCACCGAGGTTCCCGTTGACGATGAGGGTTACGTGATCACCCCGACCAGCATCAGTGGTCTGATGTGCTACTACACTGATGACCTGAGCATGATTGAGCTCGACTTCGGCAGCACCATGAAGGAGCTCCACCTCGTTCCTGCTGTTCCCGCTGATCCCACCGCCGACGAGTGGTATGACTGCGGTGACGAGAGCGGCTTCTCGAAGTTCTACTTCACCCTGCCCACCGAGGATGTTGACGGCAACCCCCTCGATGCCGAGTACATCAGCTACAGCATCTTTGTTGACAATGGTGACGGTCCCGAGCTGTTCGAATTCAGCGGTGAGGATTACACCTTCGACCTTGCTGCCGACGAGGTAATCACCGAGGTTCCCTACAGCCTCTACACCAACGCTGTTGACTTCAAGAGCTACTTCGTTTACATGTATCGCACCAACGCCGAGGGTTACGAGCCCCTGTTCACCGAGAACATCGGTATCCAGGTTTACTACACCATCGACGGTGTTAGCAACGCTTCGAACATCGTATGGCTGTACCCGACCGACACCAAGGTTAACGAGCTGAACGCCGGCAAGACTGTTGCTAACGTACGCTACTTCAACGTAGCTGGTCAGGAGATGGCACAGCCCGAGGGCATGACCATCCAGGTTACCACCTACACCGACGGCACCACCAGCGCTGTTAAGGTTGTGAAGTAATTCAGCAGACTATTAGCTAGCTATTAGATTAGCTAAACGAATTGTGGGGACGCAAGACATTGCGTCTCCACTTTTTTTGGTGACGATATAGCAACTCCCCCTCTTTGATAAGAGGGGGTGCCGCGTGAGCGGCGGGGGCGTTGATACTACCTGAGAATATAATTTAAGGACAAACCATACTCCTACGGCGCACTCCCCCTCCTCCGCCCTGACGGGCACCTCCCCCCCAGGCGGGGGAGGAGTCCCACATCCCCTAGGGGTGGAGTTGATTATCAGTACTTTATTTTCGTTGGACTCACGTTAAATAAGCCAAAGGTTCGCATTAGCCCCGCAGGGTTGAGACCAATTTCTATCTCATTGCCTGTTTTTTTTAGCCCGTGATCAAGAATGCTGCTCAAACCCGACCGGGGCTGATGCGAACTTTCACAGTCAACGGCTATACCGTTCCCGTCTAATTGTTGCAGCCACTGTGACACAAGATTTTGCACCATGGCTTGCATATATGACGATTCTTCTGTAATTTTGTGGTATGGATAAAGAAAAGACTTACGAACTACTCGTCAAGCAGGTCGAGAGCCTGATCGAGGGCGAGATCAACCCTGCGGGCCAGCTGGCCAATGCCGCAGCACTGATGCACGAGACAATGGGATGGTGGTGGACCGGGTTTTACCTGGTCAAGGACGACATGCTGCAACTGGGGCCCTTCCAGGGACCGGTGGCGTGCTACCGCATCAAGCGGGGCAAGGGCGTGTGCGGCACTGCCTGGCACGAGAACCGCACTGTCGTCGTTGACGACGTGGAGCAATTCCCCGGACACATCGCCTGCAGCAGCGAGTCGCGCAGCGAGATCGTGGTGCCCCTGCACGACAACCAGGGAGCCGTCGTGGGCGTGATCGACATCGACAGCAAGGACTTGGCGACATTCGACGAGGTGGATGCCCGATGGCTTGAGGAAATCGCGCACGTCATCGAGCGACAGGTGAATCTTTAATCAACCGGAGACCGGAAACTGTAAAAAACGCTATGAGCTACGAACCGCTTGCCGAACGCTTGCGTCCTCGCACGCTGGACGACTACATCGGGCAACGCCATCTGGTGGGGCCTGGAGCCGTCATCCGCCGCATGATCGAGAGCGGCAACATCTCGTCATTCATCCTGTGGGGACCGCCGGGAGTGGGCAAAACCACGCTGGCACGAATCATCGCCGAGACGACCCAGGTGCCGTTCTACACGCTGAGCGCCGTGACGTCGGGCGTGAAGGACGTGCGCGAAGTCCTGGACCGCTGTCAGGCCGATGCCCGCAGCGTGTTCACCAAGGGACGCCCCATCCTGTTCATCGACGAGATTCACCGCTTCAACAAGTCACAGCAGGACTCCCTGCTGGGCGCTGTTGAGCGCGGCACGGTGACGCTCATCGGCGCCACGACCGAGAATCCCTCGTTCGAGGTCATCAGGCCCCTGCTCTCGCGCGCCCAGGTGTATGTGCTCACGCCCCTGGACCGCGACGACCTGCTGCAGCTGCTGGATCATGCCATCAAGACCGACAAGATGTTCCAGGGACGCGAGGTGCACATCGAGCAGACCGAGGCCCTGCTGCGCTTCTCGGGCGGCGACGCGCGCAAACTGCTCAACATCCTGGACCTGATCATGCAGTCGTTGCAGGAGGGCGAGCCCTTTGTCGTCACCGACGACATCGTCACCGACCGCCTGCAGCAGAACCCGCTCGCGTTCGACAAGAACGGTGAGATGCATTACGACATCATCTCGGCCTTCATCAAGTCGATTCGCGGCAGCGACCCCGATGCTGCTGTTTACTGGCTTGCCAGGCTCATCGCCGGTGGCGAGGACCCCAAGTTCATCGCCCGGCGCCTGTGCATCCTCGCTGCCGAGGACATCGGCCTGGCCAACCCCAATGCCCTGCTGCTGGCCAATGCCACGTTTGACATCATCAACAAGATCGGCTGGCCCGAGGGCCGCATCCCCTTGAGCGAGTGTGCCATCTATCTGGCCACGAGTGCCAAGAGCAACAGCGCCTATCTCGCCATCGACGATGCGCTGGCTCTGGTCAACCAGACGGGCAACGCACCCGTGCCGTTGCACCTGCGCAACGCTCCCACCGGTCTGATGAAGCAACTGGGCTACGGCAAGGATTACCGCTACGCCCACGATTACCCCGGCCACTTCGTTGTCGAACAGTACATGCCCGAGGAATTGAACCATCCCCAGATCTGGCATCCCCAGGACAATCCTGCCGAGAACCAGATGGCCGCACGACAGCAATCGCGCTGGGGCGACAATGCCGGACACGGGCCGAAGAAAGATTAAAGAATCACTTGAACTATATCACCACAATCAACTATGGCACAAAGCAAAGAACTCGGCAAGGCAGGTGAGCAGGCAGCCTGTGACTTCCTTATCGCCAAGGGCTACACTGTGCGCGAGACCAACTGGCGGCTGGGGCATCTCGAGATTGACATCGTGGCCCAGGAGCCCCAAGCCAACAAGCTGCACATCGTCGAGGTGAAGACCCGCACCCGCACCGAGCATTTCGACCCCATGAGTGCCATCAACGGCAAGAAAATCCGCAACCTGGTCAATGCCGCCAATGGTTACATCGAGCTCCACCGCCTGCCCATGGCGGTGCAATATGACGTGATGATCATCACCGGCACCCCACCCGACCTCGACATCCAATTCATCCCCAACGCCTTCCAGCCGCCCCTGCGCACCATCAGGTGATGGTCCACTGGGAGGCCTGTGCTGGCTATTCCCAGCAAGGGAGTGACATGATTAGAACCTTTAACTCGGCGTAGCCAAATCATAATAAAATATCAGGGTGTCCAGTAAAAGCTCCTTTAGGAGCGGTCAGGGCATAGGCAGGGGTACAACGAGGCGAAGCCGAGTGCAACCCCTGCAAAAGTGGAGCACTCATTCAAGCCCCATCGGGGCGGCAGTATATCACACTTTCTGTCGCCCCGATAGGGCTCTTATTCGGGGGTGTCGCTAACGCACAGGGGTTCCGTTCGGCTTCGCCTCACTCCACCACCTGCCTATAATCTGACAGCCCTACGGGCTTATAAGTAAGCCCCGCACATAAAGCAGCAATTAAAATGATGCTATTCAGATATTTAGCAGCACCCCCGAAATCAAAAAAAAAAAAAAAAAAAAATAACGATGATTACTTGCCGGCATCGCGCACCTGGCTCGGAGCCATGCCGTAGTGCTGGCGGAAGACGCGCGAGAAATAGGCTACGTCCTGGAAACCACATTGCTCGGCGATGTCGCCGATGAGGCTGTCGGGGTTGTCACGCAACAGACGCATGGCTTTCTCCATGCGCAGCTGGGTGACATAGGCCGGCACGTTCTTGCCTGTCAAGGTCTGGATCTTGCGGCGCAGCTGCGTCTCGCCCATCTTGAACGTCAAGGCGATACGGTCAAAGTCGAGTTTGGAGCCGCTTGACATCTGCTTCTCCACTTGACGGGCGAACTCGGCCAGGAAGTGGGCGTCGGCAGCGTCCCCGTTCTCGGGAATGATCACGCGGGGCGACTCGGCAGGCTGTCCGCCGGCAAACGCTTCACGCATCACGCGGCGACTCTCGATCAAGCGGCTCACCCATGCCTGGAGCTCCTCGCGCACGAACGGCTTCACCAGATAGGCATCGGCGCCGGCATTGATGCCGCGGATGCGGTCTTTCTCGCCGATTCGGGCACTGAGCATAATCACGGGTATATTGCAAGACCATGCGGACTGACGCAATTGACGGCAGAACTCGATACCGTTCATCTGCGGCATCTTCACGTCGGTAATGATCAGGTCGGGTGTCAGTTCGCCGGCTTTGGCCAGTCCCTGCTCGCCGTCACCGGCATAATGAACCTCGTAGTCCTGCTCAAGCGTTCTTCCCACCACACGGGCCACATCGATGTGATCCTCGACAACAAGCACCACGGGTCGACCGGATGCTTGGCTGTCCTTCAACTCGCCGTCAAGCGTTTCAAGCTGCTGGTGACGCAACACCCTGTGCGCCACGTTGCGCAAGGGCACCATCGTCAAGTCCAGTCGCTGTTTCACCTCATTGCCGTGCTTGCAAGGCAGCGTCACGGTGAAAACTGCACCACGCTCCTTCATGCTGTCCACTGCTACGGTGCCGCCCAGAGCCATGGTCATATCGCGCACCACGGTCAGTCCGATGCCGATGCCGTCAACGAGCTGCTCGGCGGCAGCGCTGCGGTAGAACGGCTCAAACACATGCGGCAGATCTTCCTTGCCGATGCCCATGCCGTCGTCGGCCACCCGTATGATGAATTTGCCACCGCTCACCCTGGTTGTGACGATGATCTTGCCATAGTCACGGCAATAGTTGATGGCATTCTCGATGAGGTTGCCCATGATGGTGTTCAGATAAGCGGGCACCAGATCGATGTCGGTGCTGCTCTCGCGGGGGGCATAGACCAGTTCGATGTTGCGCTCCTGGCATTGGTCGCGATAACTCTCCAGCACCATCTTCACAAACGTCACCGCATCACCGTGGCGCCAGTCGGGCTCCTTGATGGCGCTGCGCACACTACCCACCTCAAGGATGCGGTCAACCAGCATCAGCAGGTTATTTCCTTGACGCTCAATCACATCAGCATTCTCGTGAAGGGTCGACATCTCGGCACCCGACCGTGTGGCTTTGCCGTCCTTGACGATGTCAACGATGCCGTCGATGGCACCCATGATAGCCGAGAGCGGGCTGCGCAACTGGTGCACCACGTTGGTGAAGAACAGTGATCGCGTCTCCTCGACCTGACGCATCAGCCGCTGGGTGCGGCCGCGCATACGATTGGCATACCACAAGGTCCCGATGACGGCAGCAGCCATGAGCAACAGCAGAATCTGGGACCAGATCTGCATCTTGCGCGTGCGCTTCAGGTTGGTGATGTCACGGTTGAGCACATCCACCTCACCGTTTCTCACACTTAGCTCATAATCAATGTGTTGAGAGTACATCTCGTCACCTTTCATCAAGCCATAGATGCTGTCCTGAAGCGAGGTTCCCATGATGTAATGGTTCAAAGCCTCACGCGAGTCACCTGCCAGCAGCGACAACTCATAGTGCAGCATCTGCACCTCGGCCTGATACTTCTTGCTGCCGATGCGCAGGGCCTCGGTTTCGGCTTCGAGAAGATAGTTGCGAGCCACATCCTCCTCGCCCAACAGGATGTTCACCCTGGCAAGCGCCAGACACGATTCCAGCCAGTACCAGACGGCAGACGTCTCCTTCAACGCATCATAGGCAAGCTTGTATTCCTCGAGTGCGCGCGAGAAGTGGCGACTGTCCTCTTCCAGCTCGCCGAAGTGCTGGTGACACATGGCCACGCCTCTCTTGGAATAATTCATCTGATTGAGTTCCATTGACTTGCGATAATACACCCAAGCCGAATCAATCTCTCCTATCATACGCTTGACGTTGCCCAGATGACCATAATTCAAGGCAACACCACGACTGTCGCCCAAGTCCATCTCGGTCCGCAACGCAACGCGCAGCACACTGTCGGCAGCCCTGAAGTTGCAGAATTCCATCTCCACGTTGCCGATGCCGTTGAGCGTCGAGGCGCGCAATTGCTTCACCTCGTCGAGGTCATGGCCGCTATAGGCATCAACCAGTTTCAAAGCCTTGAAATAGTGCCCGTTAGCGGTCGATAAGTCGCTGATGCGGCGATAATTGGCGCCCAAACCGTTCAGGGCTGCCACCATCCCGATGGTATCACCTATATTGGTGGCAATAGCCATGGAAGCATTGTGGCTCCGGATGGATTTTTCATAGAGCGCCTGATTGTGCAGTTGCAGACCTAAATGCCTCAGCGCCAACATCTCGCCCACAGCATCGTTCTGCTCATGGGACTGACGGGCCAGCGTCGCCAGCGAGTCCAGGTCCTGGATCTGACCGATCGTGCTGTCGAGCTGGGCATAACGCTCGTCATGGAGAGTGACCGAGGGCTTGCTGTGACGGCACGAGGGCATGACGGCCAGCAGAATGGCCACCATACAACACAGCAACACGTGCCAGGTCTTCAAAGCAACGCTTCGGTTTTTCATCTGTCAAGCAATCTCAAAAAAACATGAATCAATGCCACAAAAATAATATAATTCTGCTACTTTGTAACAATTATTTAAAATTATTTATGGTTTAAGGGTAAATTTATTTGCAAGAACTGTCATTTTAAGGACATATTTCTCTTTTTTTAGGTGCACAACAAGCTTCTTATCGATAAAATGAGTAACTTTGCAGTTTGTATGACAGAGAAGAAGAGCATCTACCAACTGGCAGCCGAGGCCGGATTACCGTTCGGGCTGTATTTGGCATGTGCGGGAGTGGCATCGGTGTTCACCGACTGGTTCCCGCCATTGGCCTTTGTGTTCCTGGGACTGCTTGTCGCCACGCCGATGCTGGTGTACCGGTTCCAGCGCCGCAAGTTCATCGAGGACGACGGCTTCACCGAGTATGCCGCCCTGTGGATGATGGGCATCATGCTGTTCATCCTGGGAGGTGTCGTGGCCAGTTTCATCGTCTATCTGGTGCTGCAGTTCGGCCGGCCCAACTTCATGTATGAGCAGGCCCAGACGCTCATCAACGCCTACAAGGACATCCCCGAGATGCGCGACAGCGAGATGCTGCAAGTCATCCGCCGCATGGTCGATGAGAACCTCATGCCGCGTCCCATCGAGGTGGTATTCAATGCCTTCTGGTTCATCGCCTTTGACGGGTCGATACTGAGCGCCATCACCGCTCTGGTGGCACAACGTCCGCTGCCCCGCCACCGCAAGTAGAAACATCAACCGTAATAATAAAAGGTATTATATATTTCATATGGATATTTCAGTAGTGGTACCCTTGTTTAACGAGGCCGAGTCCCTGCCCGAGCTGGCGCAGTGGATCGAACGCGTCATGGACGAGAACAACTTCACCTACGAGGTGCTGTTCATCAACGACGGCAGCACCGATGACTCGTGGAACGTCATCAAGGCACTGCACGACAAGAACCCGAGGATGAAAGGCATCGCCTTCCGCCGCAACTACGGCAAGTCCCCCGCGCTGAACACCGGTTTTGACCGGGCACGCGGCGATGTCATCATCACCATGGACGCCGACCTGCAGGACAGCCCTGACGAGATTCCCGAGCTCTACCGCATGATCAAGCAAGACGGTTATGACCTGGTGAGCGGCTGGAAGAAGAAACGCTACGACCCGTTGAGCAAGACCATACCCACCAAGCTGTTCAACGCCACCGCCAGGCGCGTGAGCGGCATCCACAACCTGCACGACTTCAACTGCGGTCTCAAGGCCTACCGCCGCGATGTGGTCAAGCACATCGAGGTCTATGGCGACATGCACCGCTATGTGCCCTATCTGGCCAAGATTGCCGGTTTCAACCGCATCGGCGAGAAGGAGGTCAAGCACCGCGCCCGCAAGTACGGCACGACCAAGTTCGGCCTCGACCGCTTCGTGAACGGTTACCTTGACCTGCTCACGTTGTGGTTCCAGGGCAAGTTCGGTGTCAAGCCGATGCACTTCTTCGGCCTGCTGGGCAGCCTCATGTTCCTGCTCGGTTTCATCGCCGTGATTGTGGTGGGCGGACTCAAGCTCTACAACATGTACAGCGGCAACAGCTACCGCCTGGTCACCGACTCGCCTTACTTCTACCTGGCCTTGACGTCGATGCTGCTGGGTACGCAGCTGTTCCTCACTGGCTTCCTGGGCGAACTCATCATCCGTCACAGCAACGACCGCAACCACTACGAGATCGGTGAGGAAATCATGGGCGACGCCGTCACCCCGACAGCAGCCATCGAGGCACGCCGCCAGGACACCGACCTGGCCGATGCCATCAGCAAGATCCAACGCCAAGCCACCGTCGAAGCTCAATGAACCGCCTCCTGCACATAGCACTGCTTGCTCTGCTGGCCACAGCGGCGCTGACGTCGTGCAACGACAACAGTTGCCATGACAACGGCAGCAGCCTGCCGCTGGCGGTGCTCTATGTCAACGGTTCACAACAGTCGGTGAGCGGACTCACCGTCATGGGCATCGGCGCCCCGGGCGACAGCCTGCTGGCCGACTCCACCACCCTGAGCGAGCTGTATCTGCCCCTGCGGGCCACGACCACGTCCACAAGCTACAGGATCTCACGCCAGATCACGCCTGCCCGTCTGGTCAGCGACACCGTCACGCTTGAGTATCAGCCAATTGAGTACTTCCACTCGACCGAGTGCGGAGCGATGTTCAACTTCGACATCAAGTACGTTCAGCACACCACCCACGGCATCGACTCGGTGGTGGTCGTCACGCCCGTCGTCACTAATTCGCCCCTGCCGGCGCTACGCATCTATTTCAAGCAGATTGACCAATGACACGTCGCAGCACATACCTCCTACATGGCATCAAAGGGACAGTCCTCTTGATGACATTCTCGCTGCTGATTGCCTTCAGCGGCATGGCACAGGAGCCCGACAAGCGCCACGTGACGCCGGTCAAGCCCGAGACCAACCGCGTGCAGCCGCCGCCCAAGGGCACCGACGAGAAAGTCATTCAGCAATACATCAGTGGCGACAGCACCGCCGCCATGCAAGAAGCCCGCAAGGACTCGCTGCGCCGTGTCTATCACCGCTACCCGCTGCTCACCGACCTGACGCTGGGCATCGACATCGCCGAGCCCCTGTTCATGGCCTTCGGGCAGAGCTACGCCAGCACCGGCGTCCATGCCACACTCAACATGTGGAACCGCGTGCAACCCACGGTCGAACTGGGCCTGGGATGGGCCAAATCCACGCCCGACGACATGAACTTCACCTATCGTGCCAAACCCTCGCCCTACTTCAAGGTGGGCGCCAACTACAACTTCATGTTCAAGAACTCGCCCGACTACCAGGCCCTGCTCGGTATCAGGCTGGGTTACAGCACGTTCTCCTATGACGTGACCGACATCCATTACGCCAACTCCTACTGGCAGGAAGACCTCATGTTCGACATCAAGGGCGAGCGTTCACACGCCCTGTGGGGCGAAGCCGGCGTCGGGCTCAAGGTTCGCCTGATCGACCGCTTGTCGATGGGTTGGATGATTCGCTACCACGGCATTTTCAACTACGGCAAGAGCGAGCACTCAAAACCCTGGTTCATACCGGGTTATGGCCCGCGCACCAGCTCGTTGGGCTTCTCGCTGACGATCAACTACACCCTGCCCCTGCAACGCGACAGTCACGAGGTCGCTGCACCCCAATCCGAAGTTAAACCCTGACACATTATTTCTGCAATATGGTTATCATGAACAAGAGGAAAATCGGCCCCAGTGCCCGCATCCCGCGACTTGTCCCCCCGGCAAAGCCCGGCTGGTACAAGCGGTTCAAGCAGCTGGCAGCCCGCGCCGACAAGCATTTCAAAGCTAAGACCATGCGTTGAGACGAGCGCCTCGCCTGGGGCGGGTTTGCTCATTGGCAGTGGTGAAATTTGGGGCGGCACCGTTTTTTTGAGGAATTTATCATCATTTTTCAAAAAAATTTTGTCAGTTCAAAAAAAGTTCGTAATATTGTACTCTGAAAAGCGGGAAAAAATGCGCATTTTAAGTGTATTATTCTCATTTTCAATGTGTTATAAACTTTCATGCACCACATTGACGAATGTCGATGGCAGGGGTTTATGGTTACAGATTAAAAACAAAAAAAACTAACAATATTAATTAACATTATTACTAACAATTTAACTCATTTACTATGAAGATTAAAAATTTACTTCTTTTTGCTGCAGTGGCATCGCTGAGCGTTTCGGCTTTCGCTGATGACCTCGCAACTGGTGAATTGGCAGTCCTCGCCGACGGCACTCCCGCAATGGTAGGCCAGACCACCACCGACCACCTGTTCGTTCGTGGTGACTATACCGACATGGGTGATGTCAAGACCTACGAGAACACCGTTTCGTTCAAGGCCGGTACTCCCCAAACCGTTTGGCTGTGGCTCGATGACGACGCTATTTATCAGAATGAGAAGGTTCAGGCTCTGCCCAAGACCCTCATCAAGGACGGTGGTGACCCCTACAACGAGATCACTTACAACTCGTTCCAGTGCGACCTGTACTTGCCCATGAGCGTACAGATGATCAAGACCGAGAATGAGGACGGTGATGAGATCATGTTCATGCAGGGTGACCGTATGCCCAACTCAGCTGAGTTCACCTTTGGTGAGAAGGATTTCACCAAGACCATCGACGGTATTGAGTATCGCGTTTACTCGCTGATCTGCTCGAACAAGCAGAACAACGGTACCCACTTCTCGGCTAAGAACGCTACCCGTTATACCAACAACGGCGCTCTGAAGAAGGACGACGCTCCCCTGATTGGTATCTTCCTGCAGAACAACAACCAGGCTGAGGTTGAAGGCCGTCTGGCTGACATGATTATCGCTAACCAGGAGTTTGGTCTGCGTGAGCCCTTCACCGTAGAGCCCAAGTGGGAGCCCAACGACTACCGCTTCATCTATGGCACCGGTGGCAACAACGAGACCCAGCGCTTCCAGCTCTACAACCGCGTTGCCCTGTTCGGCAGCTCGAGCATTGTTGAGGATCTGGCTCAGAAGACCATCAACAACGTGAAGTATTACAACATCGCCGGTATGGAGAGCGAGATGCCCTTCGACGGTGTTAACATCAAGGTGACCACCTACAACGATGGTACCACCAGCACCTGCAAGGTGATCAAGTAATATTACACTTCACTTGACAACAATAAAAAAGCCGTGGGCAATGCCCGCGGCTTTTTTCGTTTACCCTACCCAACCACCCGTTCCTCTCCTCCCCTAGCCCTCAGAGTTAGTTCTCCGAGAGCTCAGAGAACTCAGAATTCTCCGAGAACTTCTCGATGCTATCGCCCGTGAGGTTGGGAGAACCAGGTGTCATGGATGAGCGACTTTGACGGGCCCATCGGGTTAATCGTGACAAGGCGCTCGTCGTCCATTACCAGCAGACCGATGGCACGTGTCATCAAGATGTCGTCGTGCTTACCCGGGCGAGCCTCATAGTGCCCGTTGTGCTCCTGATAGTCACGCATCTCGTTCACCGCTTCGATGTCACGCTCGATGTAGCTGCCGTCACGCACCGCCCTGATCAGCGCCGTGATGGCAGCGCGCTTGGTCTTGACATTGGTGTGGAAACCCAATTGCCTGCCGTCACGCTTGTACACCAGGCCGTAGCAGCGGTGCACCCGTTGCAAGATGTACTCGCTTTCGCCCGCACGCGCCGCCTCGTTGATGAGCGTATTGCTCTCGATGACCAGCGGCGCCGAGTTGTAGTACAGAGCCAGCTGCATCGACTTCCACCCCAGCTGGTCATGGTCGATGTGGCCGCGCCACTGAGCGACGATGGCGGCCTGTCGCGAGGCGTCGGCCATGCGCCACACGGCAATCACCGAGTAGTCGCTGCCCTCGCTGCGTCCGCCCACATCGACCACGACGACATAGTGCACCTTGACGGCCTGGCCCGCCTCGGGGTACTCCCACACCTTGAGCAGGCCGTTGCTGGCTCGCACCAGATGCACGTTGCGCTTGGCCTCAAAGCCGCTGTCCCCGTCGCCCTGGATGTCGCCTGTCAACAGCGGCGCCAGCGTGCAGTTCATCTCCATGGCGTCGAGGTGCTCACGCGTGAACGGATTGCTGCCCGTTGTGGCAAAGGCTTCGCTCGCCGTGCCTGGATACTCGGCCATCATCAGTTCGTGAGTGCGGTATTCCTTGCGCTTGATGTGGTACCAGTTGATTTGCTCCAGCGTGCAACCGTCCTTCCACAGCTGGTGTTCATACTCGTCCATCTCCTGCCACAGCGCCGAGGGGTCATCAACGGCATGGCGGTAGATGCCTATCTCGTGCCACGGCACGAACACCGGCTCCTTGTCGCTGTGCTCTCCGCAGGCGCGCAGCCATTCGTCGTGAAAAAAGTCACCCACACCGTTGGCTGTGGACTCGAGCACGACAACGGTCTCGGGCTTCAGCGCCACGCTGCCGCACACGCTGCGCACCACGTCGTCGGGACTGTGCATCGCACTCTCCTTCCAGTAGGCCACCTCGCTCAGGTGGGCCATCGCGATGTCGTAGCCGCGGGCCGCATCCTCGCTGCGCGCGCTGCCCGTGAGCACGAGGCAGTCGCGTGATTCGATTTGCTGCACGTTGGGCTGACCTTCCAGCTTGGTGAACTGCGGCATCGGCTCATCGTCATCAAGCAGCTCCTTGGGGTAGTGACGCAACAGCAGATTGTACATGCGCTTCAGGCTCTTGCTCGTCACGTGCAGGTGGCCGCAGATGAGGCTGTTCCAGCCCTTGTGGCGCACCAGCTGCATCCAGGCCATGTACATCTGCACCAGTGTCGAGCCTCCCCACTGACGCGCCTTGAGCAAAATCACGCGTACGGGCCGACCGGCAACCCGCTGCTCTTCCATCACCGCCAGCAGGCGGCGTTGCGGACGGTTCAGAATCAGGGGGACGTTCCTGCCCGTCATCTTGTCCTTGATGGTCGCACAACGCACACACCAGTACTCAAAGTCCTCCACAATGCGGCGTCGTTCTTGCTCCAAGGGGTCCAGCGACAGGTAGTCGGGGCTTCGGGCAAGCACGGCCGTGGGGATGAGGTTGCCGCCAGCCTGCACGCGCTCGCCGCAGCACCCCACCCCGGTCAACGGATCGTAGAGGTCCTCGTCAAGCTGGGCCTTCCGGCGCTCATTCTCTTCCAAAATCTCTTTAAATAATAATGTGTCTTTCATGTTACAAGTTTTAAGCTATTAGCTGACATCCGCGTTGTAGGGCCTCGCCTTGGCGTGGCCGCCCCACCCACGACTAAATTGGGATTGCTCGCCACTGCTCGCAAGAAATCAAAACAAATCGTTTAATTAGCATTCGCTTCCCATGCCACACGGCCCCACGCCAAGGCGCTAAGACGCGAAGTTAAAAAACAACTTAAAAAAGATGGCACCCGCGTTGTAGGGCCTCGCCTTGGCGTGGCCATCCCACCCACGACAAAATTGGGATTGCTCGCCAGGGCTCACGCAGTGAGCACCTCTCTACACGCTACACGCTCGCGCCAGCGAGCACCTCCACCGCTCACGCAGTGAGCGTCCTCCACTGCTCGCGCCAGCGAGCATATCTAGCGAATATAAAGGAGTGTGGGGAACAGCAAGGTGCCACTGAGGGCCGTTCCTGTCAACTGTAATCGAAGGGTGCGGGCTCGTACCGCCATGGGGGCTGTCGCCAGTGGCTGGTCGATGTCGCCGTTCACGGTGATGACACTCACCTCGCGGTCTTGTGACAAGATGCCGCGCTGGCCGCTCACCTTGAGCGTCAGGTCGGTCGTCTGGCCGTTCACATGCCACACCACGCGCCCCAGCGACTCGCCCAGCAGTGGATTCAGTGCGATGGGATGGCAACACCATTCCACAGGCATCGACGACGCCTGTTCCTGCTCCAAGTCGAGCAAAGTGCCGTCGGCAGTCACGGCCACTGCATGTCGCGGGTCGCAGTAGAGCTGTACGGCATCGACAGTGCGCTCGCTCATCGTGCCGCTCGCCATCACCACCACGGGGTAACCCGAGGCGGGCAGCACCCACAACTCGTCATGGGCAGGGCACCATGCCAGGGCAGTGCAATCCACGTCACGATGCACGACGCTCACCTGGGCTCCCGACAGGCGGCACAGGTGGCCGTGCCGCGAGACGAACCACACGTCACGCCACGCCTCGACGGGCGCGACACCGGCGGCAATGACGGTGCGGTCGACCAAACGCGCCTCGCCCAGAGTGCCGGTGGCACTCTGCGGGATGGCATAGATGCCGTCGTCGGTGAACACATACACCGGATAGCGGCCAAAGCCGCCCGAGTACAAGGGACGCGTCACCACGGCAACGGCCAGCGGAGAGGCTCCCAACACGCTACGGCGGTGCGACTCGACAAGGGCATTGCCCGGCACACTCACCACCACATCGCCCTTGCCGGTACAGCAATACAGGCGTCCGCCGGCGCTGGTCGAGCACACCACGCCCTGCTGCGACAGCAAGCGGCCGATGGCGGCACACTGCGCGTTGGTCAGCGTCAGTGCCTGGGTGGGCGCTTCAAAGTCATCGCCTGTGAGATGGGCGGCAGCGGGTGCCGTGGCCACCAGATGCCATGACGACGCGGACAATTCCTGACTGATGGCAGCCGATGAACGGCGCGAGAGGCCCATCTCAAGCAGGTACTCGCGATCGCCGGTGGTGCGCGTGAGGCAACGGTAATCGAGCATCTGGACCGAACTCAGCAGCGTGGCCTCACGGGTGACCAGCACATCGATGCTCTTGATCAGCGGCAGCCACTCGGCTGCGATGTCGCTCGTCACGGTGATGTCCAGCCCGTAATGCGCCAGCGACATCGTCGTCGATTCAGTGCCCGTAAAACCCGAGCCACCGCTCTCGACAAGTGCCGTGACGCGACTGGCATTGGCCATGGTAAGGTCGCCCAAACGCACCGGCTCACTCATCCACAGATAACTGTCGTCCTGCAAACGCACGGCCCAGCGCGCCAGCAGCGGAGCGCTGTAACGCCCCATGGCAGCAATGTCGGCCATGGCGGCATTCCACGTGTTGCGCAGCAGGGCGGTGAGGCCCGTGACATCGGCGCTGGTCAACGGGGCACGCCACTGCTGATAGGGTTCGGCAAAGGTGTAAGCGGGCAATTCGATCGTCACACTCGACGCCATCTCGCCCAACGTCACTCCGGGCAGCGCGGCGGCGGGATCGAGCACCCGCCACACGCCGTTGTGCTGTCTCAGGTAGGTCACTCCGGCATCCGAGACAAAAACGATGAGGTCACCGATGACGTGTGCGCTCACAATTTCGCCAGGGACAGTGGCCACGGCCACATTATCGACCTTGACTGTGTGGCCGACTGAGGTCACACAGCAGCTGTCGGTCAGCAACAGCAGGCGTTCGCCGGAGCCGATTGCTCCAACCGCCGTGGGGTTGCCTGTCACTTGCAGCGACTGCTCACGCTCGCGCACGTTACGCGCCAGCGCTGCAGCGCCGCGACGTGCCGCCTCACCATTGACGAGGGGCACCATGCCTCCGGGAACAACCGGAGGCGCTTGCTTCAATTGATGTTTCTTCATGGTACTATTGATGCTCGCTGACGCGAGCAGGTTAAAGGTTAATGGTTAAAAAGGCATCCGTCTTGGTGCTCGCGCTGCGAGCAGGTTAAAGGTTAAAGAGGCATCCGCATCCGTTGTCAGCAGAATGCGGATGCCTGCTGAACTATCGTGTGCAAAGGTATGTTGCGGGGATTGCGGTGCGCCAGTGCAAAAAGCACAGTGCGGGACATATAAAACAGGACAGGGCCCGTAACGGGTCCTGTCCCTTTTCACTTTTATAATCTTTCTAGACTGTTAAGTCGGTGCAAGATTACTGAGCCATAACCATGCTGATCAGCAAGGTGACGTCGGTTACGTTGATAGTACCGTCACCGTTCATGTCGGCGTTGTCAGCATTGATGGTCGAGTAGTTCTCACTCATCACAGCACTGATCAGTACAGTAACGTCGGTGATGTTAACAATACCATTGTTATCAACGTCACCAGGCATGCCAGCCGCCTCGAGAGCGGGGATAGTGATCTCGGTTTGAACAACGTTGGACACATTCTTGCCATAAGCCTGAGCAACAGCCATAACGGTTACGGTCTGATCCTCTTCGGTACGTGCGATGGTATAGGGGCTCTCAACATATTCGCCATTAACGGTCATCAGGTACTGAGCACCTTCCTCAACCTCGAGGGTGATAACAACGTTCTCGTCGTTAACAACGTAGTTGATGATAGGATCGGCAGTAACGCCCAACATGAAGAACTCATTGGGATCATTGAAGGTCAACTTGTTGTGCAGGAAGGGATAGAAACCGAGACCGAAGTACCAGTTGCCGTTTGATTTGTTCTGAATCAAGTCATAGATAACTGAAGCATCCCAGTAGAGACCGTTGGCATCAACGACACCAATCTTGCTGTCTTCGCTCAAGGAATTATCGATGGCGGTGTCGGCCTCAATATCCAGGTCGATAGCGAAGTTGTAGAACTCATAAGACTCGTCCCAGTTATACTGAGTGTAAGCAGTAGCATAATCAGAAATGTCCTCGGTGTAAGCTACCTGGTAGCTGGGGAATTCCATCGTGCCATCCTCGTGGATGAAGAATACCATGCCGCGGTTACCCATACCCCACAGGTTCCAAGCAACGGCGGTGGTATCGTCATACTGGTACATGTAAGTATCTCTGGTTACGGTCGCGCCAGAGCTCTGCTGAACATACTCATGCTTGGCGTTGGCAGTCATCAGGTAGGTTTCGTGCATGAAGTCACAAAGCAAACCAGCTATGGTGTCGTAAGTAACGGTTTCAGCGCCATTGCGGATAGAGGTCTTCTTCACATACATAATATCGTACAACGTCCAGCCGTCGGGGAAGTAGATGGTACCGTCTTCGTACAGAGTTCCCTGCAGGTTGGCAGGCTCAGCGTTCTCATCATCGTTCATCATGAAAGCCTCGTCCCACAGAGCAATGTATTCGGTGGTGTCATTGTAAGTAGTGGTCTTGCCACTTACTACGGTGTCAATCCAGTGCCAAGCACGAAGGGTCTCCATTACCATCTCAGCAGTCTTAGCGCTGTAATCCACATTGATGGTGAAGGGGATGCTGGTGAAATAAATGTAGGAATAGAACTGGTTGTCACTCACCTGCTCCATGTCAGCGGTCCAACCACCATAGAGGTAATCATTGGCTTGTGCGGTTGAGCCAGACTCCGAATCATAGGAATAAGCATACATGAAAGCGATCTTATTGGCCAACACGTCCTCAGCAGCGACGCGGCGAGGAGCCCTCTTCATCAGCATGTTTTGACCAGGGTTAACACCCTTCTCGGAGAACAACCTCTGAGGAGTCAAGGTGTTATTGGTGACCTTTGTCTTCATCACAGGAGCGGTGAGCTGGTTAGCCAGCGTGTTGCTCTTCATTACCATAGTCTTCTGGGCCTTGCCCTCTGTCACCTTGGCTTTGGCAGTGTTCACGTGGGGCACAGCAGCCATCGAAGTCAGCGCTGCGCTCACAAACAAAAGTGCTAAAAATTTCTTCATAAATCTGTTAGATTTAAATGTTAATAAAAAGTAGTTAATTAAAGTATGTAAGTTTTTCGTTAAATTCCAGATTTTCAAGACTGGTCTTCATAGAATACCGCTTTAAGATGAATGTCTGTTTTTTTTACGATGCGACAAATTTACGTCCTTTTTCTGGATTCCACAACATTTTTGCTCAAAAAAATGCATTTTCTCCTACATTATTAATAATAAAACGTCGGTTTTCCCACTCATCTGCTATTTTATGCTCGCTGGCGCGAGCAGGTTAAAGGTTAATGGTTAATGGTTAAAGAAGCATCCGCTTCCGTTGTCAATGACGGAAAGCGGATGCCAATATTTTTTTTAATTTCTTGCGAGCCCTAGCGAGCAATCCAATTTAGTCGTGAGTGGGACGGCCATGCCAAGGCGAGGCCCTACAGCGCGGATGCCATCTTGCTTAAGTTGTTAAAAAACTTCGCGTCTTTGCGCCTTTGCGTGGGGCCGTGTGGCAAGAATGCGGATGCCAATTAAAAGATTTTTTTAATTTCTTGCGAGCACTAGCGAGCAATCCAATTTAGTCGTGAGTGGGACGGCCACGCCAAGGCGAGGCCCTACAACGCGGATGCCATCTTGCTAAAGTTGTTTTAAAACTTCGCGTCTTTGCGCCTTTGCGTGGAGCCGTGTGGCAAGAAAGCGGATGCCAATTAAAAGATTTTTTTGATTTCTTGCGAGCCCTGGCGAGCAATCCCAATTTTGTCGTGAGTGGGACGGCCACGCCAAGGCGAGGCCCTACAACGCGGATGCCATCTTGCTAATGTTGTTTTAAAACTTTGCGTCTTAGCGCCTTTGCGTGGGGCCGTGTGGCAAGAATGCGGATGCCAATTAAAAGATTTTTTTAATTTCTTGCGAGCACTAGCGAGCAATCCAATTTAGTCGTGA
>JAFQZK010000040.1 GCA_017405965.1 Muribaculaceae bacterium
GCAGCTCTTTTCCACTGATTTCGGTCTCACAATACTCCTTGAGTATCTCCAAAATCTCATAATCCGTTCTTCGTTTTACTGTTCTCATTTTAGTCCTGATTTTATCTGACATTTTTGTCAAACTATTTCAGGACGATACACATCCGCCTTTAGGGTTATTGAAAACAACTTGAACAACTATAACAATTTGGCTGCCGCCTTCGGGAGACGCAAAATTTTGCGTCTCTACTCTACACTCTGAACTGCGGGCAGCAGCCCGCATCCAATGGCATCTGCACAGCAAGAAAGGGAAGACAATGAGGACAATAAATACTATGCTATGCAGATTCTTGCCCTGCGGGGATAATGCGAACCTTCAGCTCGGCGAAGCCAAATTCGCATTGAATAAAAAAGTGTGCGGATGCCTCAGATTTTTCAGAAAAATCAGTTGTTTTTGGTGTTCGGTTAGGGGTGGGTTTTGGCGGTGAGGATGTCGATGGCGCGGTCGAGGATCGCGTCATGGGTGCGGTCGTCGGGGTTCATGTCGATGCGCACGTCGGGCGCTACGCCGAACTCGGTGAGTCGGCCCTGGGCGTCCATGATGGGGCAGGAGGAGAAACGCACACGCCAGCCGTTGGGCAGCTCGCTGGTGAAGGGGAGTCCGCAGCCGCCGCCGGTGGTGTCGCCCACGACGGTGACCTGGTCGAGTGACTTCATGATCGAGACGAAGTTGTTGGTGGCGCTGAACGAGCCGCGGCTGGCCAGCACGACGACGGGCTTGAGGTAGTGGATGTGGTTCTTGGCGGGCTCGAAGTAGTAGGCGTAGGGCTCGCTCAGGTCGTTGTGGCCTGGCCCGGTCTTGTGGCAGATGTAGCCGGCGAGCATCTTGCCGGGGATGAAGCGCGAGACGAGTTTCTCGACGTTGGTGAGCAGGCCTCCGCCGTTGTCGCGCACGTCGATGATGAGTCCGTCGGCAGTGGATAAGTAGCTGAGGATGAGGTCAAGATTGCCCTCGCCGATTTCGCTTGAGAAGGAGCCGTAGTACATGTAGCCGAAGTTGCTGGGCAGTATCTGATACTTGATGCCGCTGGCCCTCTTGTAGTCGAAGTTGAGGTAGTGCTGGTCGATGAGGCGCTCGTCGTAGTTGACGGGCCACTGCTCCCAGATCCAGTAGCGCGAGACATCGTGGCTGGCGATGAGGTTGGTGTGCCCGTCGCGCAGCTCCTTGAGCATGTCGCCGCAGATGTCGAACAACTCGCGGTCGGTCATCTCGTTAGAGACGCGGGCGCGGTAGCGCTGGTACACCTCGTTCCAGTCCACCTGCTTGTAGTCGAAGAAGCTGTAATGCTCGTCCATGATGGTCCACAAGGCCTCGAAGTTGCCCACCTGGTCGCGCTCGAACTCGTCCTGCTCGGCACAACCACCTAACACACAACTCATTATCAAACAACACAAACAACATTGAACAACAGTAACAACCTTCTTAAATAATACTTGGTTGTTCTTGTTGTTGATGGTTGTCCTTGTTGTTTGATTGAATCTGGATAGCATTGTTATTATTGATTTATTGTTTTCGTTCTTTTACCTTTAACCTCTAAACTGCGAGCGCAAGCGAGCCCTAGAGGGAGATGCCGAGGACCAGGGCATGGGAGACGTCGTGGACATGGAGGTGGTTGACGTTCCAGTGCTCGAGGCGGTTGCGGTAGCCGATGCGCAGGAGGGTCTTACCCAGGTGCAGGTCGGCGCCCAGGTAGTTGGTCATGTCGAAGCGGTTGCCCCACCAGCCCAGATGGGCGAGGTTCTTGTGGTTGCCGAGGTAGATCTCGTAGTAACTCTCGTCGTACTCTGGGGCGAAAAATACCCCTGCCACGGGCAACTGCAACTGGTAGCGCAGCGTGATGGGCATGCGCCCCAGGCGGGTGTTGAACCACGCCATACCCGTCGCACCCAGATTCCAGTGGGCCCTGACGGTGACGGGATTATTGCTGTTGACGGCGTCATAGACGATGCCGGCGCGCAACTGTGTCATGGGACCGACAGAGAGACCCAACCGTGGGTGGATTGCCCCTAACCAGGCGTGCTGCATGTTGAAGGAGATGTCGCCCATGACCTTGTGCAGGTCGTTGTTCTTGGCGTTGTTCTCGACATAGTTGTAGTCGGCGCCCACGCCCAGTTGCCACAGCCACCTGTAGTGGTTGAACCAGCGCGTAGCCTCGATGGAGAGCCCCAGGTCGAGTCCGTCGTAGGTGATGGGGGTGAGGTAGCTGTCGTGGACCGAGGCATAGCCGGCGTCGAGCATCAGCATCGACTGGTTGGGCAGCACCGCCGGTCCGGGCTCATCATCTTGGGCGTTGACGGGAAATGCCATCAACAACAAGATAAAAGGAAGACAATAAGCACAATAAGTACTATGGCATCCGCGCCGTTTTTTCAAAGCGAATTTCTCGAATTTGACCAATTCCACGAATTTTGAAAACAAACAATTCGTGAAATTAGCGTAATTCGCATTAGCTCCGCAGGATATGAATCTGGATAGCATTGTCATTATTGTATTTATTGTCTTCCCTTTATTGTTGTGGTTTTTTATTCGTCGAAGGGGATGCGCTGCTGGCCGGTGAAGCTGTCGAGCACCTCGTCCTGGCTGATGCCGTCGGCGGGCGGGGTGTCGTCGGATGCCTCATCGGTTTCGGCTACGGTGGGCGTCTGCTCCTCGACTGGGGCCGGTTCGCGCGGCTCAATCTCGGTGATGGTATCCACCTGCCAGTTGGTGACGCGGCGTCCCTTGGCCTTGAAGGTCTTGACGCCGATAAACTCCTCGGCATCGATGACGAATGCCTCGCGATGAGCGTCATCGCCACCCATCTTCACCTCGAAGCGCGGACAGGGTTCGTCGCTGAGCAACAGTAACTTGGACTCGGGGTTGCCGCCGATGAAACTCTGCTTGCGGGTGTTGTCCTCGAGGGTGAAGCGCTTGACGTAGGGGTGCCCTTGATCGGCGTCGTCGAGCACAGCAGTCCAAACCTTGGCGGGGACGAACTTCTCGATGCGCAGGATGCCCTCCTCGTAGTGGTTGCTGGCTTCGGTGCTGGTGGTGTAGAACTCGCCCGTGCGCATGATGACCAGGATGCGGTCGTCACCGCCGAACAGGCCCAGCGAGCGTCCGTGCTTCTCGTAGTTGATGCGCAGGATGTCCGGGTCGAACCACACCTCGCGGTCGCCCAGGGTCGATTGGCCTGCCTCCTTGAGCGAGATGCGGTGCACCTCGTTCTTGGTGACGATGTTGCCGCGGGCTTGCTTGCCCTTGATGGCCAGGTCGGCCAGGTTGACGTCGAACTGCAGCACCTTGAGCCTGAACTTGGGCTTGAGGGTGATGCGCAGCACCTCGGCCTCGCCGTTGGGGTTGGCGGTGAACCAGGTGATCTTGCTGCCCGGCTTGCCTTGGGTGATGTCATACTCCTTGTCGCGCGTGATACCCGTGACGGCAAATCGCTTCATGAACGTGGTGCCGCCACGTCCATCCTGGTACAACACATTATATATAGTGCGGTCGTCACCCTTCTTGAACACGTTCAGGTAGAGGATGTTCTTGCCCACGTAGATTTTGTCGGCCACCTTGATGACCTTGAATTTGCCGTCCTTGTAGAAGATGATGATGTCGTCGATGTCCGAGCAGTTGCAGACGAACTCGTCCTTCTTCAGGCCCGTGCCGATGAAGCCGTCGGCGCGGTTGATGTAGAGCTTCTGGTTGGCCTCGGCGACCTTGCTGGCGACGATGGTGTCGAACTCGCGGATGATGGTGCGGCGCGGGTACTTGGCGCCGTATTTGGTCTTCAGGCCCTGGAACCACTCGATGGTGTAGTCGGTGAGGTGGGCCAGTTTGTTGTCGATGTCCTTGACGCGATCCTTGAGGCGGGCGATGTTCTCGTCGGCTTTGTCGCTGTTGTACTTGAGGATGCGCTTCATCGGGATTTCGAGCAGGCGCAGCAGGTCGTCCTCGGTAATTTCGCGGAAGAACTGGGGCTTGAAGGGCGTCAAGCGCTTGTCAATGTGCTTGAGGGCCTTCTCCTGGGTCTTGGCGTTCTCGAACTCCTTGTCCTTGTAGATGCGCTCCTCGATGAAGATTTTCTCGAGCGAGACATTGTGCAGCGTCTCCATGGTCTCGCCGCGCTGGATCTCGAGTTCCTGTCGCAGGATGTCGCGTGTGCGGTCCACGCTGTAGCGCAGCACGTCGCTCACGGTGAGGAACTGGGGCTTCTGGTCCATGATGACACAGCAGTTGGGCCAGATGGAGATTTCGCAGTCGGTGAAGGCGTAGAGGGCGTCGATGGCGATGTCGCTGCTCGTGCCGGCCTGCAGCGAGACGATGATCTCGGCGGTGGCGCTGGTGTTGTCCTCGACCTTGCGGATTTTGATTTTTCCGCGTTCGCCGGCCTTGAGGATGGACTCGATGACGGTGCCTGTGGTCTTGCCGTAGGGCACGTCCTTGATCAGCAGCGTCTTGTTGTCGAGTTTCTCGATTTTTGCGCGCACGCGCACGCTGCCGCCACGCTCACCGTCGTTGTAGTGGCCCACGTCGATGTAGCCACCGGTCTGGAAATCGGGGTAGAGGTGGAACTCCTCGCCGCGCAGGTAGGTGACCGCCGCGTCACACACCTCGTTGAAGTTGTGAGGCAGGATCTTGCACGACAGGCCGACGGCGATGCCCTCGGCACCCTGCGTGAGCAAGAGCGGGAACTTGGCGGGCAAGGTCAACGGCTCGCGCTTGCGGCCGTCGTAGGACAGGCCCCAGTCGGTCACCTTGGCGTTATAGACCGCGTCGAGCGCAAATTCGCTCAGGCGGGCCTCGATGTAACGGCCGGCAGCCGCACCGTCGCCGGTGAGGATGTTGCCCCAGTTACCCTGAGTGTCGATAAGCAGCTCTTTCTGACCCAGTTGCACCAGCGCGCTGTAGATTGAAGCGTCGCCGTGGGGGTGATACTGCATGGTCAGACCCACGATGTTGGCCACCTTGTTGTAATGACCGTCATCGGCCTCCTTCATGGCGTGCATGATGCGTCGTTGCACGGGCTTGAAGCCGTCCTCGATGTGGGGCACGGCGCGCTCGAGAATAACGTATGAGGCATAGTCGAGAAACCAGTTCTCGTACATGCCGCTCAGCTGCAGTTTCTTATCCTTAGGCACCTGGTAGGAGGAGTGGGCCTGCGGCTCGCCGTTGCTGTCACCATCGTCGGGCGAAGTGGCTTCGTCGTTGGTGTTGTCAGCGTTTTGGGCGTCGCCCTCGGCGGGCTCTTGAGGCTCCATGCCTTCCAGTTCGTCGTCGTCTTTCTTCATAATTTTAGGCGTTTTAACCTGCAAAGATACAAAAAAGTTTCTTGTTACTAATGATTATGCTCCGCTTTCTCGCTCTAATTCCTTGCGGACGATGTTCTCGATGTTCCAAACGAGGTAGAAGGGCAGATTGATGAGTCGGAATTTCTTGTGCTTGATGGAGGTCTGCACATCATCAACCGAGAAAGGCCCAGACCATACTCTCACGGCCACATCGATGGGAGATGCATCCATGAATGAATGCAGTGATTTTAGGTGGGCATTATGGCCGGTTTTGACTTCAATGGGAATGAGTTTAGAGTCAATGATCCAGGTGAGGTCAACCTCAGCGCCGCTTTTACCTTTGCCGCTTGACCAAAATGTGCGGTGCGTGTTGATGTCGTTGCTTGTCGCCAGCAACTCTTGGGCTACGATTTGTTCGCCGATGCGACCTCGCCACACGTCGAGGATATCATTGGCGCCGATGAGTTCCTTGCGTATGCCAGCGGCATAGTTGACCATGCCGGTATCAAACCAAAAGAGTTTTGGCATACGTTTCATCTCGGGAATGGCAGGTAGTTGCGCTGATGTCGAAGGATGAACCAGTTCAACAAGCATAGCCTTTTGTAACAACTGGAAAGCTTCGCCCACTTCGCGTGACTTGTATTGCGATTCGCCAAAGTTGCCAAGCTTGACGATACTTCCTGCTTCGTTCCATCCGTGGCGGATGATAAAACGGACAACCTCGGTGAGTTTGTTGCCACGGCAGTATTTCTCGACATCGTCAAGATAGCCGCGCAGCAGTTGAGCGCAGATGCGGTCCATATTGACCATATCGTGCGTATCGGCATAGTATTGGACGACCTCGGGCATGCCACCCACGATACAATATTGGTTGAACAGCGCCATGTACTCGGTGTGGAACGACCGTGTGAATTCAGGCTTTATTTCGGTCATTTCAGGAGCACGATTGATGGCCGAGAGAAATTCGCGAAATGAGCAAGGACGAATGGGCAGGTAATCAACCCTGCCTACTGGAAAACTTGCTTTGATATCCACAATGTTTTCCAATAATGATCCGGCAGCGACAACATGCAATTGGGGCAGTTTCTCATACAAATATCTCAGCACCGCCATTGCTTGTGGCGACTGTTGTATCTCATCAATGAACATCAGTGTTTCGCCTTTGTCGCGAACGATGCCTTTGCGGGCAAACAACAGGTCAACCATATCATTGATCGGCAGCTCGAGTTCAAATGGTCGTCTGTCCTCGGCCAACTCCATGTTTAAGTACAGGTAGTTGTCGAATTCTCGTGCAAATTCATTGATGATGGTGGTCTTGCCTACCTGTCGTGCCCCACGCAGTACCAAGGGTTTCCTGTGGGGGTCGTTGCGCCATGAACGCAGAAATTTCAGAGCTTCTCGTTGTATCATTGTGATAATGCTTTTATTTTCAGCTGCAAAGTTACATTATTTGTCTCAAAATTCGGGTATATTTGTCTTAAAAATGTTGTAAAATTCGGGTATATCTGTCTAATTTTTGTTTCAAAATTGGGGTATCTGGGTTCTCATATCAAAAACATCAACAACCGTTTTTATAAATGGTTGTTGATGTTGTATAGAGTTGTTTTTGTTGTTTGAATCTCTGTAAGGGGGAGTTTCTTACAGGCCGGTGATGCGGACCACGGGGCCGAAGGGCTTGAGGTTGTCCTCGTTGCCGCCTTGGGCGGTGAGGATCCAGGCGAGGGGCTTGTGGCGTTTGTCGTCGGGGAGTTTGGGCTTGGCGGCGTAGCCGTCGGTGAGGAAGACCAGGCCGTCATACTCCTCGTGTTCGTAGTAGAAGTCGATGGCGGGCTGGAAATTGGTGCCTCCGCGACCGATGACGCGGATGCCGTTAGCGGCCTGCTTGAGTGCGATGGGCTTCTCGGTGGTGATTTTGCTGTCGAACTCGATGACTTCGATGCTCTCGATGCCCTGCTTGAAGAAGCGGTTGATGACAGCGAGGAATTTCTTGATGTCCTCGTCAGGGACACTGCCGCTGACATCGACGGCGACGAGCAGGCGTGTGCTGTAGGCATACTGGCTGCCCATCGCATCAAAGCCGTAGCGGCGGTTGGGGCGCATGCGCGTGAGGTGGCGCTTGGAGCTCAGGATGCTGGCGCGGAACTGGCTAAGGATGGCACGGAAGTTCTGCTTGCTCACCAAGGTGCTCTCGATGAGGGCTTTCAGGTCGCCGCCCAGGGAGCCCCACTGGTTGCAGCGTTGCGCTGTCTCGATCTCGTGGTTGACCTTCTCGCTCATCAGTTCGTCCTCTTCCCAGAGCGAGGCGCCGGCGTCGGCTTCCAGCAGGTCGTCGGTCAGATTATCGCCCTCGGCATCACCCGACATATCGCTGGCGATGGGGATGCCGTCGCCGTCGGCGTTCTGCTCAAGCTGCAACACCTGGCCCGCCATGAGCGAGTAATACTGCTCAAAAGCCTGGTCGCGCGGAATGTCGAAAATGCGCGGCGGCTCCAGCCCGATGGTGTCCATGCCCTCGAGATTGTCGCTCAATGTCAAGTCGCTGGACAGGCGCATCACGTCGCGGCGCGGGTTGTAGGGCTGGCGCTGGTAAGGGTGCTTGAGGATGATGCGCAGCACCTCGGCCTTGAGCCTGAGTGCCAGCTGGTTGTCATCGAAATGCTCCAGCCGGTCGGGGTTGTACTCGATGAGGCCCTTGCCGCACCGCATGTCGCAGCCCATGTTGTCGTTGCGTTTCATCGCATGGGTGCACAGCACAGCGAACATGAGCGGCTCGGTGAGGAACCAGTCCTGTGAGATGGTCTTTATGCGGTCGCCTACGGTCATAAGTTGGCAATCATCTGGTTGATCAGCGTCAAGGCCTCGCGGCAATCCATCATGATGAACGCGTTGGCGTTGGGGTAGGTCGCGTTCTCAAAGAACGAGGCGAAGTGGGCGATGGCCTCCTGACGGCCGTTGTTCAGCATCCAGTGGATGTAGCGCACCAGGTTGCGGCCCACAGTCTCGCTCGCTTTCTTGTCCACGCCCAGTTCCAGCACCTGGTAGATGCCCTCGTTGATGATGGCGATCTGGGGCATGGTGTAGCTGGCCAGCTCGTGCTGACAAGCGCCGAAGTCGGCCAGCACCTCGCGTGCGGTGAGCATGCGCGACTGGTTCAGCGACTGGATGAACATCGATGCCGAGCGGGCGCCTATGACGCCGGTAATCATCTTGGCCAGGCGGTTCATGTCGGTGTCGGTAGTGATGCTCATGCTCTTGAGCAGCCCCGACACGCGCACCCAAGCGCGGCGGTCAGGCGTCTTGTCGAATGTGCCCTTGTTGATGTCCACGTTCTTCTCCAGCTCGTCGGGATGCTCCTCGATGAAGGTGATCACGCGCTGGTCGATGCCGTGCTGCTTGGCCCAGAAGAGCCACTCGCCCACGGTGGGCGAGAAGAAATAGACGTTGAAGCGCGATACCAGTGCCGGGTCAAGGTCGGTCAGCTGGTATTCCTCGCCGTCGTTCACTGCAGCGATGACGCGGCTGCCTGCAGGCAGTGAGCGCCCTGCCAACTTGCGGTTGAGAGACAGGTCCATGACCGATTGCAGAATCTCGGGGCGGGCGCGGTTCATCTCGTCGAGGAAGAGCACCACGGGTTTGTCGTCCATGGGGAACCAATAAGGCGGCATGAACTCGGTCTTGCCGGTTGCCTCGTCCTTGTTGGGCAGGCCGATGAGGTCGCCCGGGTCGCTCATCTGTCCCAAGAACAGTGCAATGACGGGAATGCCCTGGTCCTCGAAGTGACGTGTAATGATTTCACTCTTGCCGATGCCGTGTTTTCCCACGAGCAGGATGTTCTGTGTCGATGGCGTGGTCTCGAGAATTGTCTTGAGGTCGCCGGTGTTGATGGTGATAGCCATATTTTAGTTTCTAGTCCTTAGTCCTTAGTTTCTAGTCCTTAGTTGTTAGTTGTTATTCCTCTGTTCTTGTGGCGGTGATCCATTTGACCTTCTTGCGGGGGCCGGTGAGCCGGTAGGGGAACAGCCTGGCGAGTTCGGCCAGACGCGGAATGTAGGCCATGTCGTGGTCGATGCGCGCCTTGATGTCGTTGCACTGTTTCAAGTTGATGATCATCGCGCGACAACGGCTCAGTCGTATGTGCAGTTCGCAACGTCCGTCCTCGCCCTCCTCGTCCTCGGTGAGGTGGTATTGGCATTTCTTGCCGAAGAAATACTCATCGACCTGCTGTTGCAGCGTTGACTTGGGCTGTTCGTCGGTTTTCTTCTTGTCCGAGCCGTCAAGCAGGCGGTGCAGCCAACCCTTGATGCCGTGAGGCTGAAGGGCCTCGCTTGTGGCTTCTTGCTCGGGCTGCGGGGCCTGCTGCCAGTCATCCCTCACCTCGCCGCGCACAGTGAAACGGCCGTCGCGGGCCATATAGGCAAACTCCACCATGTGGGGCTTGACCAGGTCCAGATGGTTGATGAAATCGTCGTGAGGAATAGGCAGGTCCAGCGTCTTATAGCGGTTGAGGTGGACGAGCAGGCGGGCTTTGTGTCCGTCGGCATGGCGCTTGTCAAAGAAATAGGTGATACCGGTGCCGTCGAAGTAGCGCTCCAGATAGGCATCCATGTTGTTCATGGCCATGTTGCGCATCTTCACGCCCTTGCTGTCGGCCTTGAAGGCGGCAGCGATCTGCTCCTTCCACTCGGCGGCATGCTTCATGAACATCTGAGATGATTCCACGATGCGGCTGCGGTCGATCATCTCCATCGGGGCGCTGCTCCACTGCTGGTGGTAGTGCAGGTCCTCGATGTCGATGCGGGCCCTCACGGCATTGGCTTGCACCGCATGACATAATGTCAGTCCGCACGGCGATTTAACATTCATGCCGATGCCATAATCGCCCATGTCGACCAGTTCCACCATCTCGTCGGTGATGATGCCGTTGACCAACTCGTTGCGTGCCGCCTCATACTCGCGAAGCATTTTGGCGCTGAGCCTTGGGCCAGTGCCTATATGCCCATTAACGCCAGGCCTGTCGCCAAAGGTCGGCTTCAATATATGATCAATTTCGCCAGCCACGCGTTGTGACTCGCTTCCTTCAACTTCGGTATAAGTATAGATAAACATCACAGACCAAAGGAGCAAAAACCGTGCCTGATGACACATGTTGGCAGATAGACACGTGTTTTGTCTTTCCCTTTCAGGCAATACACAAGAAGATAGGATCCAAGGTGATGCCAATAAATCGATGTGTATAACAAAATAAAGTGCGGCGCACACTGGACTTAAAACAGTGGCGCCGCACCTGATTTTGATGAATCTTGATCACACTATTTTTCCCCTCGTGTTTTTCGACTCTCTCTTTTCTCAGTAGGGTGTACTTGGCATTATTATGTGCTCTCCTCTTATTACCAGGGCACCTCACTCGCTCATGATGAGGTCGATGAGGGTCGTCACGTCGCTGATGTTGGTCTCGCCGTTCTGATTGATGTCGCCATTGGGACGGATATGCGACGGTCCCTCGTGCAGGATCATCTCGATCAAGGTCGTCACATCGCTGATGTTCACCACGCCGTCACCGTTCACGTCAGCGGCCAGAGCCTCAACGTTGCGCTCGTTGTAGCACATGCCCTTGTAGATGATCTTGCCGTCCTTGATCACGTGGCTCAAGCCGCAGTACTCCTGATAGTCGGCGTCGTGGTCGGGCTCGCGCGTGAAGGGCGTCAGCAGGTCACCCATGCAGCGGCTGTCGAAGCCGATGCCCTCGACCAGGTAGGCCTGCGGCTCGCCCTGCTCATTGACGTAGGCATAACGCTCGCACATGAAGCCGTCAATCTCAATGGGATCCACGGCGATGAAATTCTCAGTGGTCAATACTTTTGGCCTCAATTGTCTACCAACAACCCATGAAATGGTCATTTCCTCGTTTTCGTTATACATTTCATAGAGCTCATTCCCGACACTAGCGGAATCACACGAATAAGCAAGCAGATTCCGTTTATTTTCAGTATTTTCAAGGAGCGGCCAGTTGTAACGGGACTCGATGATAGATAAAGAAGTGTATTCCTGCAGCAAACTGATGATGCTGTCGTTCCCGGAATCGATCTTCGCACCTGGGTAATAATGGCATTGTTTCATGTCATCGCGAGGGTAGCGGGGATCGTTTCCTTTTATTTCATAGCAGTAATAGCTGCGCGTGGTGTCGCCCTTGTTGATGACGATGCGCTCGTTGACCCATATCTTGCCTTCCTGCACGATTGGCATCCGGCCATCCCAAGGCATGACCTGTTCATAATTGATGCCCTTGTAGATGATCTTGCCGTTTTCCTCCACATGGCTCAAGAAGAAACCTTCATGTTCCCTACAGGGACTCTGACCCTTGTTCAAATACCAATAACCCAATGTGTAACCGCTATAGTAACCGTCAAATCCAACTCCTTCAATGAAAAAACAATCAAGATAATCATCGATGTGGAAACGGTAACGTCGGGCCATCTTGTTTCCCAACGGGATCTCATCGCACCCCAAATAATTGAAACGATCAGGTTCAGGAGATGATATCCTTTTAGCGTATATGTTGTTATAATATGTGTCCGGGTCGTTGAAGTTATACAGGATAAACTCCTCACCGCTTCGTGCAGCCCTAAAGATATTATATGCAGGATCATTACCCTCCATTCCATAACCCACATAAATACCATAGTACAGACTTGGATTCGGCATGATTCCATAAACGATTCTGTCCTCTTCACGCAGACAAACCGGGATAGTGTCGTTTTGTGCGTTGATGTGGTCGCCGCTGTACTTGTGCATCTTCTTGTAGGTCTTGCCGTTAATCACAGTGTCACCTTTGAGCTCAAGCGTGAAATTGGTTCTGCCCTGAGAATAATAATCACCATATGACAATTCATGATACGTAAAACAATAATATGAATTGAAGTAGCACACCCACTTTACGCCCTCGCGCACGAACGGGATGTATTCTCCCTCTTGAGCCGACAGCTGGGTCACGCCCAACAAGGCCAACAATAAAATAATCAAATTCTTCTTCATAATGATTAATGTTTAGATTGTTTTGTCGGACGGGGCAAATCGCCCCAAAACCGACAGGTTAGTAATAATGATAATAAAAACTATTTAAAAACTCGCAGGGCGGATGGCGAATGCCGCACCCTTTTCCACAGAGAAGCCGCCAGCCAGCTTGACCTCGCCAGCTGCTTCAATCTCGTATTCCGCGCCCTCCTTGACCGTGACGTCGCCGTTGGTGCGGTTGCTGTCCACTTGTCGGCCCGCCAACACCTCATGGGCAATCACATACTGCGATTGATCAATATCGGTGTTCTGGAGAACCAACGGAGCGATATACGGGATGTAGTTATGCGCATATACCATGACGGTGCTGTTGGGATCCACATCGGTCAGGCTGACGCTGGATGAGGTCGCTGTAACTTTTCCAACCGAACCGTCGTTTTCGCAATAGGATACCGTTGCCCCTGACATAATGCCAGTAACAGAGATAGAACTGTTTGTACGAGCCACTGTCACACTGTTGTATTCCAGCGGAGCGTCTGTCCACAAGTCAATGGCAGGATCGCCAAGATAATTGAAAGGCAAAATCATATCTTGGGCGAGATAATAATAATGATAATAATGTGTATAATAGATGGCTTCAGTAATTACAGTGTGAGTCCTGAGATGTTGAAGAAAGTATTTGCTGAACTCCTTTGCTCTATTTGCTTGAAGATTATAAGTCAACCCCAGAAAAGCAGGGCCGCCGTAATCTTTGCCCATGGTGAACGATTTTCCGTAATTGGGACCCGTTCCATAGCCTGTGACAGTGCTGAACGGCATCGTCTTACCCAACAATGAGAAATACACCGCCGGGTAATTCTTGTTATCCATCAGATTCAGGCCGTTGCCGGTTTCATTGTCAATCACATTCGGGGCCACTTTCAAGGTGTCGATAGCCCACAGGTAGTGACTTGCTCCTTCATAATCATCATAAACCTTGATGCCTGACGGAAAGCCGTCATTAAGAGTGCTGATGCAACCATAACGGTTGGTTCTGATCGTGTCCAGCAGATCACAGCCCTTAATCTCATATTCATCTATTTCGGGGGCCATCCATGTCACATCAGAGAATATATTGCTCAGTTCATATGTTACATCACTTGATATATCGGTTTCGTGAAGCCTTGTGGATAAAGCCCTGGATAAGTATGAGCGGTCACCCTTGCCGGGGTTCAGCTCATAGCGGAGCAGTTTGTCCGTGTAATTGTCGAACTCCCGTGGCTCTGAACCGAACAGCCTGCCAACTTGATAATCAGCAGAACCACTTTGACCAAAACTCCAATTACTGTTCACATCGCTATAATAGACATCAGTGTCATAGACATCACACGTCGCTACAGGGATGCTGTCACCAGCCAGCAATGCGTATTCGGTGCCGTTGTGATAGTAATTGATTTTCAGGTACTGACGCAGTTTCCCGAAATCATTGGTGGTTATCAGCGTGCTATCGCCGAATGGTCCATAATAATAGTCGCCTCCGCTTGCCCATGGGTCACTGATGGCCTCTGCCACTGTCACGATTTTGACGGGAATACCTTTCTGTCTCTTCAGGGCGGCAAGGCGCCTCAATGGATGTCGCAGATTTCCTGACGTGACAATGATGTAAGTGGACGGATTGTCGGTCGGTAGTTGTTCATCGGGCATTCTTAAGCCCGTGGCACTCGAGGGACAGAAAGCGTTACCGCGTACGTCATCGGGATTCACTACCAGCCCTCGGGTGAAATCAAAGCCCTCGTTGCGCAACGTGGTATCCCTCCTGTACTTCGGAATCAGACCGTTTGGAGTTATCAGCGAATAGCTCAATGTCAGGTTCACAGACTCGGCCGCTTGAAGCGTGTCTCCCGTATTGCCTCTGCTGTAAACCATGGGCATGACCGCTATAGTAACGGTATGGTTCTCGCCAGCCACTCTGTCTTCATCGATGACTTGGGCCACTTGAGCCGGGAATGTGCTGCCCGTGGCATAGGCATTCACATCAGGAAGGGTGAAACCGCCTCCATCAAGGGTTTGACTGGGGAGTACAGGGTAATTAAGAGGGATCATCCGGACTTTGGCGCAGGTGGCTTTCACACTGAAGTCGGTGGCATTCCAGGGAACCGAAAAACGGATGTATTCAACGGGCAGGGAGGGCATGCCGGCTTCCATTGTGTTATACAGTCCCTGATAGCCGACAGTCGTATAGGTGACACCGTTAAGGGTGGTGGTGCCTATAGTCGGCTCGTTCTGATAGGCGGCGTTGTAAGAGACAGATTGAGCCGCCGCTGGTATCAGCGGCAGAAACACGGCCACAATCAACGCCGCAAGCATTGATGAATAAAAGCGTTTCATGGCTGTGGCTTTTTACTTGGTCAGTATCATCTGCTTGCTGTCAACCAGGGTGCCGTCGGCAACGAGGGCATACAGGTACATGCCAGCCTTGAGGTCACGGGCCGTGATGGTCACCTGGCTCTCGCCACGACCTTGGGCGGGGATGCTCATGAGCTGGCTGCCCTGCATGTCATAGATGTAGATGTCGGCACGGTTGACGCTCTGGGGCAGGTTGTAGCGGATCACGGTCTCACTGCTCCACGGGTTGGGGGCGTTCTGATACAGCTTGGCGCTGGTCAGAGCGGCCTCCAGTTCGCTCTGTCCCGACTGGGCGGGTGCTTGGAAAACGGGGGCGGTAGTCTCGTCAGCCTGTTTCTCGGCCTCAAGGACGGCGATTTTAGCGTTCAGTTCATTGATCGACTGCACCAGGATGGGGATCAGGCCGATGTAATCGACATACATATAACCAGTGTTGTCGGTATGCACCAGTTCGGGAAAAACCTCTTGAACGTTCTGGGCAAGGAACCCGTAACGCTCACTGCCTTTCTCGTTCGCAGCATAGAGTTGGTCAAAGAACACCTTGTCCCGCTGGGCTTTGTCGGTCAACGCCGGGGTGGCGTCGTTGATTTCGCGGCTGCGTGCGCTGTTGTTCTTGAGCGTGTAGGTGACGGCATCCAGGTTCTCGAGGCTCTGCAGCACTTCGCCTACGGGCTGGACGTTCTCCTTGAAACGCTCATCCGACTGCACGAACACCCCGCTGGTGTGGACGTCCCTGTTGAACCGCACCACATCGGCGCGGCTCGGGTCATAATACATGATGGTGTCCTGTGCATTAGTGCCAGCAGTCAGATAGGTGCCGAACTTGCCGTGCAGCCACAGACGGTCGGAGTCGGTGTAGCCGAGCTCACCTACAAGCGCATTGTAGGTGTTGAACAGGTAGGTGTCACCGAAGGTCATGTGTGCACCAGCGGCATAGTCACCGTAACGGCCGAACACCCTCAGCACCGTGACCGTGTCAAGCCACTGGAGGTACATGGGTGCCATACCGGGATTCTCAGGGTCAAAACAGTCCTCACCGAGTTCCGCATTGCCGTTAGGATGGACAATAAACTGCGCGTTCACTTGGGTGGCGGTAGCCAACAGGCAGAAGAGCACTGCCAAGGAAAATAAAAACTTTTTCATTTTAATGTGGTTTAAAAATAAATAGAGCTTGTTATAATATAAAAATGTCCATTTCATCGATAGAATTAGGTCATTCTGTCTCAATCATGAAATAGCCCTCAAACACATTATTGTTCGAGGAGGTGATGACTAGGCGGTAGTAGCCGTCGGGCAGCGAGGACACGTCAACAGAGTCGCCATAGCCGCTGATCTGGGTGTAAATGACAGACTGCATCGTCACCTGCGAAATGATATTTACGACGTAATAATCGGCGAAGCCATCAGCCTCTATGATGATCTCCATCTCATCGGAGTCGAAGTATGCCTCAGGCATGTCGGCAGGAGGATAATACTCCAAATGGTCATGCTGATTTTGATGCTGGAGATTAATGGGCGCATTCGAATTCTCATCGGCTGACATTCTGAATGCAGAGAAAACGAGTAAAAAGAAAAAAATAATGTACTTTTTCATTTTGGTGTGATTTAATAAAAAGTAAAAGTTAATTCTTTGTAAAATTACTTACTTTCACATCATATCTCCAAAAATAAGAGTACACATTTTTCTTTGTAAGAGGTTGATTAACAACATCTTACAAAATCATCAATACACATTGCGAAAAACCTGTGTTCAGCAGCTTTTTCAGAGCTCGTTTTTCATGTATTTTTCTATAAATGTTTCCAGAGACAAATCAAGCCCCATCTTCTGTTTTATGATAATGGTTCTTTTATTTGTCACACTATTCACATTAGAATAATTAAGGCACATTTTAATGATTTGTGGTGATACTTTAGCACATATCAGGGTAAATAACCTGAGTTCCCGGAGTGTAAGACTAGGATATTCTTTCTCTACATAAGAGACAATGCCATTATATTCACCATCAACCGACATTTTCATTTTCTCCCAGAAATCGTCGCTCAAATCTATTTTTTGAACACGGTAAATGTCGCTCAATCCCCTAACAACACCTGATAATGAAACGATACTTCTTATATTATCCTTTTTCTCGCCTTTGGATTCGAATTTGATACTGCCGAACAATTCATTCAAAGCGTCAAGACGATAGTTCACCAGCTTGGAAATGGTTTTCTGGTTTTGTTCTTGATCGAGTTGTTTTTGTTCCAATTCGGTTATGATCTGGTTTAAATCATGCTCAATGGCGTTTCTCTCTTCGTTTTTCCTTTTTATTGCACGCTTAAATCTCATAGTCAGCCATGTGAGTAACATCGTTAGAATAACTACGATGATAGAGATGGCTGTCAGTAAACGCTTGCGGTTTGCTCTCTCCACATGATCTTGTGTTTGAATCTTGTCGTAATCCGATTCTGCCTTTTTCAGCTTATCTTCTTGACGACTCAAAACAAAACGCATCTGGGCACCGTTTGAATGGCTAATGTTTGCACTATAATCCTTCAGGTTGTTTTCGGTTTTGGCAATTTCAGCAACGACTTCAAACCGGTTCATGCTGTCAACGGTGCAGACCGGTGCTGGGGTCTCCTTTAAGATAAACTTAGCGGAATCTAGCATACCCAGCCTGATATAAGACATGGCGGCATAGTAATAGAACTGAGTTTCATAACTGAATTGCCTACCATTGTGATATACATCCATGGCAATGTCTTTTGCCTGGCGATAATCCTGATAACGATAGAAGTAAAAGCCTGCCAGTTTGGATTTATAGGTGTATTGTTTTTCTGGTTTGTATTTCTGGGCCAACTCTATGGCGTGTGTCAAATACTGTTCAGTAGAATCAGGATACTTCACACCACATACAGCCCCCAAATTCCCATAACATGAAATCAAGTAGTTGGTGTCATTCTCTAGTTCAAAACAGGAAATAGCCTCTTTCAGATAAATAATGGCAGAACTATCTATAGTTAATTGATCCTGATACAGGGTTGATATCCTGTATTTGGTATAGCCCAAGTTGTGATAGTCGTCGGCGGCGGTGGCTTCGGCCTGCTTGTAGTAGAGCATGGCGCTGTCGGGGTGGCCCAGTTCTTCCATGACCGCGCCCTTGTAGATCAGGGCGCGAGTGAGTTTTTCGCGTTCGCCGCTGTGGGCGCGGTAGTAATTCAGGGCGCGGTTGATGTCGCTGTCGCTGGTGGCGGTGACGTAGCAGCGGTAGCGGGCCTGGGTAAGCAACAGGTCGCGGTAGGCACGGTCGCCATCGCGGACGAGGCTGTCGCGGGAGACACCCTCGACGATGGCCAGGGCACTGTCAGGGTCGAGGCGCATCAGACTGTCGGCCCGCACCAGGCGCGCATCGTAACGGTGCGCACCGCCACAACCTGTGACCGTCGCCACAAGCGCCAGAATTGACAATATGACCGTCAGTAAATGCTTCATCGCTTCTCATGCTATCTGCCGTTATATATAACGCAACAACCCCTCAAAAAATTGTGACCCGCCCTCACAAAACAAGTACAACGCTTATTTAGGCATGCGCACGTGGTGCCCCACGCTAAGGCGCTAAGACGCGAAGAGATTGGGATTGCTCGCAGGGGCTCGCAAGAAATCAAAGAAAATTGTTTTAATTGGCATCCGCTTCCATGACACTCGGCCCCACGCTAAGGCGCTAAGACGCGAAGAGATTGGGATTGCTCGCAGGGGCTCGCAAGAAATCAAAGAAAATTGTTTTAATTGGCATCCGCTTCCATGAC
>JAFQZK010000004.1 GCA_017405965.1 Muribaculaceae bacterium
CTACGGCATTCAGCCAGCCCTTAACGCGGCCACCATAAACCTTCGGGCAGAATACCTTTGCGTCGGTTGCAAAGTCGATGTTGGCGTGGCTTGCGTCGAACATCTTCCACTGGGTCTGGAAACCAGATACCATGTAAACCTCGTCAGCCATCGACTTCAGGATGAACGAGCACTCAACATCCACACCAGGGGTTACGGTCACCTCAGTGATCTCGTTACCATCAGCGTCACCAAACACGATGACGGGGGCAACGCCACAGAAAGGTGTAGCCTGACCCTGAGCGAACATTGTCATGCAAGCAAACAATGTTGCAAGTGTAAATAAAACTTTCTTCATAATTGAATTAAAAAATTAATAAAAGTTATTAAGTGAATAAAAACAATAATTTCTTGACATCCAAGGGTTAAAACCTGTATTCTGACTTTTCAAAGAGTTCCGGATAACTTCACTGTTTTGCATCTCTTGACGGTTTTCATCTCTTAAGGGTTTTCATCCGACTAGTTTTTTTTCTTACACATTAATTAATATAAAAGGTTCTCAAGCATGGCTGTCGTTATTTTCCCGAACGGGAAGCACCAGGGGAGTGGCTACTACCATAGATGCAACAAAGCTCCAGCCCGTTGAGGGCCGAAGTCACTTCATTTTCACAGCCTTGTATTTTCAATCCAGATTTCAAAGATGATACCAATAGTGATTTTTCACGCTGCAAAGATAATGCAAGTTTTTTATATTACAAAAATATACACAATATTTTATCAAAAAAAATGGATGGGTTGGTGGAGATGAAAGAAATGACGGGGACCGGACGGGATTAACGAGATAGAGAAGATATGCGGGAAAGAGAGAACAGGACCAGATAGACAGGACAGAGGAAATGAACGAGATGGACGGGACGGGAAATAAGCAATAGAGGAGATATGCGAGATGGACGGGACGCAAGCGGCCACGCCAAGGCGAGGCCCTACAGCACCACGAGCCGAGACAGCAGTAGTGCAGCGCATTCTGGCAAGGACACAAAAAAAAGGAAACGATACATCAGTTGGCCCAAACCCTGCCGGGCTAATGCGAACCTTTAGCTCGGCGTAGCCAATTACACTAATTAACGTGAGTTCGACGAAAAAAAAGTACTGATGATCAATTCATCCCTTAGGGCCCGTTAGGGCGGAGGAGGGGATTCCTCCCCCGCCTGGGGGGAGGTGCCCGTTAGGGCGGAGGAGGGGATTCCTCCCCCGCCTGTGAGGGGGAGGTGCCCGTTAGGGCGGAGGAGGGGGAGCGCGCCGGAGGAGTATGATTTGTCCTCAAATTATATTATCAGGTAGCATCAACGCCCCCGCCGCTCACGCGGCACCCCCTCTTATCAAAGAGGGGGAGTTGCTAACGCACTGAATTACAGTAAACTTTTTTCGTCGAACTTACACTAATTAAACTAAAAAAAGGACGAAGTGATTATTAATATTGTTCGTGAAATTCGCATGATTAGCGAAATTGGCATTGAAATCTTTCGTGGGCAAACATCTATATCATTGCATAAAAAAAAGGCGGCCCGTGAGGGTCGCCCTTTTTTAGATCAGTTGTGAAGCTTGATTACTTCATAACCTTAACGGCGTTGGTGGTGCCGTCGGTGTAGGTGGTAACGACGATGGTCATGCCGTTAGCCTCCTGCATCTCCTGACCGGCCATGTTGAAGTAGCGTACGCCAGCAACGGTCTTGCCACCCATGAGCTCATCGAGTTCGGTGTAAGTACCTATCGAGATCTGCATGTACATCTTGCCAGTCATCGGGTCGATAACGATACCGATCACGTAGTTGTGGCCAACAGGTACATTCCACATATTCTCGTTCTCGAACAGCGGGTTCTCGTTAGCATTGCCGTAAACGGGGATCATGTTCTCCTCGAGTGCACCGTAGCGAACACCGTCAACCATGAAGTAGAAGGGAACATTGGGACGCTCGTCGTCGCTCATGCTGGGGTGACCACCGAAGATCGAGTAGCGCAGAGCCACGTTGGTCTGGTAGCCGCTGGGATCCTCAGTATTGGAGTTCTCCAGCTTCACCCAAACCTCATTGCCGTCCTTGTCGAAGAGTACCAACCAGTAACCTACATTGTGATCCTCGGGATCCGGAGGAGTGATGGTCTCCTTAGCGGGAACTACGATGGTCTCGGTAGCAACCTCGCTGATTTCCATATCCTCACCCTGTGCGGTAGCGGTAACAACGATGGTTACATCCTCCTCACCACGCTCGATGGTGCAGGGATTCTCAACCAGCTCACCGTTAACATAGAGCAGAACCTCGCCCTCACCGGTAGCGGTGATGATAACAGCGTCGTCGGTGATCTCATAGGTGATAGCGGGAGTCGGAGTTACCTCGGGCTCGGGAGGAGTAATGGGCTCCAGAGCGGGGATGGGCACCTCGAGAGTAGCAGCAGCACTCATCTCCTTGCCTTCCTCCTGTGCATAAGCGGTAACGATTACGCTGGTAGCCTCCTCACCGCGCATGATGGTGTAAGGATTCTCAACGAGCTCGTTGTTCACGTACATGGTAACGGTACCAGCACCGGTAGCGGTGATGATTACGCAGTCATCCAGGGTCTCGTAAGTGATTACGGGAGCCTCGGTGGGCTCGGGAGTTACGGGCTCTTCCCAGTTAACGGTCTTCTCAGCCGTCATGGGGATGTAGCCTTCGCCGCTTACCTCAACGGTGATAACGGCCTCGCCATAAGCGCCAAGGAAGATCTTGCCGTCAACGATCTCAACGGGAACGCCGTCGATCATGGCAACGATGGTCAGGTTCTCCTCTTCGCCAGTGTACTCGATGGCAACATAGCCATTCTCGTCAGCATCGCCGATAACGATTTCACCAGTCAGGGGGATGGGATCGGGCGTGGGAGGAACGTAGTTAGCGTTCTTGATCGTCAGGATGCAGGGCTGCTGAGTCCTGGCCTCCTCAAACACGCTGGGATCCTCCTCGGGGCACTGGTTCCAGAGGGTGTACTCGTTGTCGAACTCGAAGGTAGCGAACTCCTCAGCCCAGTCCTCTGAAGTCTTGATAGTGAACTTAGCGAACACAGCGGGGCAGGTGGGGTTGCCATCACCATCGTTCTGGAAGAACACCATGTTGTACTTGGTGTTCGTACCCATGATACGATAGATGTTGTCATAGGGGGTCTCGTTAGCCAGCGATACGCCGTCGAAACCGCCTGCACTCTCATCACTTGTACCAATACCTACAGGATTGAGCCAACCCTTAACACGGCCACCATAGATCTTGGGGCAGAGTACCATAGCATCGGTTGCATAGTTGATGAACTCGTGGTTGGCATCAAACATGCGGAACTGCATCTGGAAGCCAGATACCATTGCCTGAGGCATGTCCAAGAGAACAATACCCAACTCAACGCTCTCACCGGGAGCCAGCGAAACCTCGGTAACCAGGTTGTTAGCATCAGTACCAATACCGATGTTTGGGCCGATACCTCCAAGGTCTACTTGTTCAGCAAAGGCAGTCATGCCAAACGCGAGCAGAGCTGCAAGTGTAAATAAAACTTTCTTCATAACTGAATCAATTTTAAAGTTAATAATATAAATGAAAAATTCGTTATAAAACAATTATCGTTATTAATGGTGCATATTCGTGTCAAATCTCAATTTTTCATACATCAAAGGGTTTCAGATTTCACTCATTTTCACTAAACCTGATGACAAATTAGAGGATTCACATCATCCACCGCCAGGATTGATAAGTCTCGGCTCAAGGGGGTGGTAAGATATAAACGTCTCATATCAAGTATTTTATAAAAGAATTACCTTTTATTATTACATTACTATTACATATAGTACAATGCAAAGTTAAGTCTTTTTGGCAAAACAGCAAAGAGGCGGGCAAAAAAAATGATTAAAAAAAGTTAAAATCCACGCTGCAAGCCTCTATTTGATTCTGTAAGGTGCGCAACAATTACACATCGGAACAAAAAGGGCCTCAAAACGAAAAAACGAGAGTTCGACGAAACAGACGTTCATCGAACTCTCGTTATCTCACATGGCCATGCCTTGCATGACATTCATAATCAGGAGCGTATCAGAATGGGGGCCTGCCACCGGGGCGTCCGCCGGGACCGCCACCCGGACGATCGAAGCCACCGCCCCAACGATCGGAGTTGCGATCCTTGGGCTGCTCACCCTTCTTGAAGGTGTTGAAACGGTAGGTGAAGGTCACCATGCCGTAACGGCCCAGGGAGTTGTAGAAGACGTCCTCGATGTAGTCACCCGTGACGTTGCGGAAGATGTTCTTGCACTGGCCCAGGATGTCATAGACCGAGATGGTCAGGGCTGCCTGCTTCTCTTTCAGGAACTGATAGGCAATCGAGCCGTTCCAGATCCACTGGTCACTGTTGTAACCGGCGCTGTAACCGCTGGTGGTGCTGTAACGCAGGTCGGTGCTGATGACCAGGCCGAAGGGAGCCGAATAAGTGCCGTCGAAATTGCCGCCCCAGGTGTGGATGTTGCGTGCGTTGGACTTGAGCGCCGAGGTGGTGGTGTTCTGGAAGCTGTAACGGGGACGCAACTCAATGTCAAACACACTGTTGCGGAACGCCAAACCGGGCGAATAATTGATGAACCACGTGTTGCTGCGGTTCTCGATGCCGTTGGTGACACTCTTAGTGACACCGTAGCGGGTGAACATGTGGCTAGTGAAGTACCATACCTTGCTGGCCCCGAAGGGGAAGCTCAACATGTTCATCGCCATAGCACTCCACACGCCGCCCACATTGGTGTAACAGGTGATACGTCCACCCGTGAGCTCGTCGGTGGTCACATCCGAGACGATGCTGTTTTGAGCGAAGTCGACGTTCATCATCGCCATGATGCTGCGCTGGGCACCTTGAGCGAAGTCACCGAACCTCAGGTTGATGTTGTGGTTGAAAGTAGGCTTCAACTCGGGATTACCGATGATGACATTCAAGGGGTTGCTCTCGTCGGCCACAGGCTGCAACTGGGTGATGCTGGGCTGGTTAGCGCGCATGCGGTAATGGAAGTTGAGGTTGCGCGTCTCGGTGAATTTATAACGGAAACGTGCATAGGGGGCCACCGACCATGCCCAGCGGGCGGCGATGTCGCGGGCGCTGTTGATGAGGTCTTTGCTCTTGGACATGGCGCTGTTGACACTGATGCCCACGTTGAGGTTATAGGCCTTGCGCACCTGACGGAAACCGGCGCTGAACTCCTGGTTGAAGAACGTGTTGCGGAAGCTGTTGCTCAAGGGCTCGTTCCACTCGGCATCGGTAATCGTACCGCCGGGCCAAACGCCGTTGCGCTCGTTGTCATAGACCATCTTGTCGCTCGAGGTGTAACGGTAGTTGCCGCGGTAGGAGAACTCCAGGAAACGGGCGTTCTTGACGTCACCCAGGGGCTCGGTCCACGAGAGACGGCCCGTGATATTGTGCGTCTTGCGGCGGTTATTAGCCGTCTGGTCGATGAGCTGATCCTCGTTTTCCAGCAGATAGTAGGTGTTATTAGTATAGGTGTCCGCGTCCTCGCGCACATTGCTATAGCGGTAGTTGAGCATCAACGACTGGCTGCGGCCGGGGTGGCTGGCCACCTTGTGGTTATAGATCAGGCGAGTTCCCCATTCGAAACTCTTGCCATCGTTGAAGAAATTGCTCAAGCTGCGGTTCACCCAGGTGCGAGCGGCATCGCCGGCACTGGTGAGCGACGAGTCGCCACGCTCGCTCTTGTTGAAATTGAACGAGAAATTGGGGCGGAATTCAATCGTGTTATTGCTGTCCACTTCCCACTTGACACGGAAATCACCACGCAGGTTGTGGCCCTTGTCACGGGCTGCGGTATTGGCATCGTAGTAGCTGACCGAGTCGGTCAACAGGTTCTGGCGTGCTGTGCGGGTGCGGGTGTCGCGGTCGCTGTGACTGTACATGATGTCACCGCCCACGCGGAAGTGCTCGTCCTCCTTGCTGCCCACGTTGAAGTTGATACCGGCATACTGCGACGTGGTCACACCACGGTCACCGCCCCAGCGCTGGAACCTGCCCGACGCGCCGTCGCCGAAGCCCAGGTTGTTGACGTTGTTGCCGCCGCCCAGGATGGTGAACTGGTTGCCGTCGCGGAAGTGGTTGATCATCACGTTGCCCGCATAGCGGTCGTCGGTGCCATAGCCCGCGTTGACGGTGCCAAACCAACCGTTGTTCATGCCCTTCTTGACCGAGAGGTTGATGACCGTCTCGTCGTCACCGTCATCGACACCCGTCAAACGAGCCAGGTCGCTCTTGCGGTCGATGACCTGGAGCTTGTTGATCATATCGGCAGGGATGTTCTTGCTGGCTACCGTGGGGTCGTCGCTGAAGAATTCCTTGCCGTCGATGAGAATCTTTTTCACCTCCTTGCCGTTGGCCGTGATTTTGCCGTCGGTACCCACTTCGACGCCCGGCAGGCGCTTCAGCAGGTCCTCGACCACGGCATTGGCCTGGGTCTTATAGGTGTCGGCATTGAACTCAATGGTGTCCTCCTTGACCGTGATGGGACTCTTGACGCCCACGACAACGGCCTCCTTGAGCATGATGGTGTTGGGGTCCATTTTGACGATGCCGATGTTCACATCACGGCCGTCATCACCGACTGTGATATGCTTGATCACATCAGTATAACCCAGGTAAGAGAAGCGCAGCAGGTACTTGCCCGGTTTAACGCCCTTGATGTTGAAGACACCGTTCATGTCGGTCGTGGTGCCCTTGACCATGGTGCTGTCCTTGTTGGCCAAGAGCAGTTTTACCGTGGCCTCAATCAATTCGGTCGTATCTTGCGAATCCACCAGTATACCATTGATGACAACAGCGCGTGCTGTGAATGGCAACAAGCAGCTCACTGCAATCAACAGGGGAAATAAACACTTTTTCATGTCTTGACTCAATTAATGTGTGATTTGATGGCACAAAAGTAGTTGAAAGCTGAAAATATGGCAAAAATATTCGCTCAATCCACCTTTTTTATAGACAAATAAGCGAGCGTTACCAATAATCGGCCGAGAAAGAACAGTACAAGGCAAAACATGCATAACCGCCAACAAGCGGCAGGAAGCAATCAGACTCGAGAAAAGAAATTGAGGTGTTTTTTTTGGCAATGTGTGGGAAATGGTGTAAATTTGCGGGAAAGTAACACGACATAATTAATTTTATGAGTAAAGTCATTATCATTGGATGCGGTGGCGTCGGCACCGTGTGCGCTCACAAATGCGCGCAAAACCCTGACGTGTTTAACGAGATCGTGATTGCCTCGCGCAACCGCGCCAAGTGTGATGCCGTGGCCAAGGCCATCGGCAAGGACAACATCACCACCGACCAGGTGGACGCCGACGACGTGGATCAACTCGTGGTCCTGCTCAACCGCCACAAGCCCGACATGGTCATCAACCTGGCGTTGCCCTATCAGGACCTGACCATCATGGAGGCATGCCTGCGTTGCGGTGTGAACTATCTGGACACGGCCAACTATGAGCCGCGCGACGAGGCACACTTCGAGTACAGTTGGCAGTGGGCCTATCGCGAGCGCTTCGAGCAGGCCGGCCTGACCGCCATCCTGGGTTGCGGCTTTGACCCGGGTGTGAGCGGTGTCTATACGGCCTATGCCGCCAAGCACCACTTCGGCGAGATGCACACCCTCGACATCGTGGACTGCAATGCCGGTAACCACGGCAAGGCCTTTGCCACCAACTTCAACCCCGAGATCAACATCCGTGAGATTACCCAGAAAGGACGCTACTGGGAGAACGGCAAGTGGGTCGAGACGGGCGCATTGGAAATCCACAAGCCCCTCACCTACCCCATGATCGGCCCGCGCGAGAGCTACCTGATGTATCACGAGGAGCTGGAGTCGCTGGTCATCAACTTCCCCACCATCAGGCGTGCGCGGTTCTGGATGACCTTCGGCGAGGAATATCTGACCCATCTGCGCGTGATTCAGGACATCGGCATGGCAAGCATCGAGCCCATCAACTACCAGGGCATGGAAATTGTGCCGTTGCAGTTCCTCAAGGCCGTGCTGCCCAATCCGCAAGACCTGGGCGAGAACTACACGGGTGAAACGAGCATCGGCTGCCGCATCAGCGGTACCGACAAGGAGGGCAAGCCGTTGACCTACTACATCTACAACAACTGCGACCACCACAAGGCATTTGAGGAGACCGGCATGCAGGCCGTGAGCTACACCACCGGTGTACCCGCAATGACCGGCGCAATGATGTTCCTGAAAGGACTGTGGCGCAAACCTGGCGTGCACAATGTCGAGGAATTTGATCCCGATCCGTTCCTGGAGGTGCTCAACAAGCAGGGACTCCCCTGGCACGAGCAATTCAACATCGACCTGGAAGCTTAACAAACATCATTACTGGACAAAAAACGCCGAGTGGCCTTACCGCCATTCGGCTTTTTTTTGTCCAATTATTCTGAAAAACTTTCATGTTGAATATTTATGACATATCTTTGCAGGGAATTATCATTAACTACTTATCATAATCTACGCTGATTACATCAGCCACGATTGTTTCATGAAACCTGACCTCAAATTAAGAGTTGACTACATCTTTATAATTATAACACATAATGAAACCTCTAAGTAAACATTTGTTGATACTCACTGTCGTGGCAATGGGTATGTGTGTCCAAGCACACGCTCTTCCCGACAATGAGATATCTCCCGCGAGGCGCATCGGCATCAGGGTATCAGACAACAAGAGCGTCTATACCACTGTGAATGAGCGCAACAACTACGAGAACCTGTTACGGTTACATCAGCCCCAAGGGCCTTACCAGCTGACTGCTGGCATGCTTAACGAAGGCAACAACCGGATTGTTTTCCACCGCATCGACGATCAGGGTATCGACACCGCGATTGCCCGCATTAACCTGAATGCACACATCGTGGAGAAAAAGATGACGATGGTCGATATGTATGATTTTACGACAAGGGTACCGCAAACCGAGACCACGGTCTCCCAAGCTATGCTATCTGGAGGCTGGGGCACCAACGGCACCGGCCTGATCTGGCAGACCAACGGCTCGGCCTATGTGGCAAACCAGGGCGGCTTGACCTATACCGTCCCCGCCGGCTTCAACAATGCTGTGATGCAGCTGATAGCCTACATCGGTTCCAGCGTCGGCGGCGGTTATTTCACCGTCAACTACAACGATACAGGTTGGCGGATGGGCGCCCAAGTTACTGCTGGAGAGGCGGTGGTAGTCAAGACCTTTACAGGAGTGAACAGTGGTGACGTCATCAGCATTTACGGAGGCACATACAACAGTAATGACCAGAACTATTATTTCAGCTATTCGCCTGATATTGAAATCATAGCAATCAGGGAAGTGCCACCAACCTATGTTTCCTCTATCGAGGTTTCCCCCACCATCAGCTACAACGATGGCGGAACCTGGAGCACCGAGACCTCGTTGGGCAGCAGCACAATCTACAGCCCCAACGATACAATCAATTTGTACCGCCTCGGCACAGTACAGGACGTTTTCTTTGCCGAAACCGCTCAAAATGAGCACTCCAGCTATTATAATTACTCGGTGGAATATGACGCCAACATCGCATTACCGTTCGGCGGCGCCACAGGTCTGGACTTCTATGCTTCGGCCGACTTTACCAGAGCCACGAGCAGCGGTCCCGCTACTGCAGCCTTCATCGGCCCCAACAACTGGTCATTCTCGAGTACCAATGTTTATTCTCCCTCTGCAGGCACGTGCTGTTACTTGCAATCATACGGTTCGATCACTTACACCATGCCCCGTTCATTCATGGGCAACAGCGTGAATGTTACCGTGACATCAAGCACTGGCACTGACGGTGCTGGCGACATGTATGTCAACGGCATCGTCCACACCTTCACAGCAGGGGAAACCTACACATGGACTCTTCCCGTCACGGCCAACGGCATCATTGAATTCAAGGGCAACGCCATCGGCAGCTACACGAACAACTACTCTATCGACTTCACTGACATTGTGATCTCGAGCGGTAACGGTTCAGCAATGAATGCGCCTGTCTATTTCGGGAAAGATGTCCCAAGCAACATGGCAGGCCCAGGATTGAAAAACATGGACCGTCCTATCATCGAGAACTACGAGAAGTGCAACGAAACGATTTTGGTTAAATGACAACAACACAGACATCAGATATGAAAACGACAATGAATAAGATAAGATTTGTGGTGCTGATGGCGTTTCTTGCTGTCGGCGTGTCGGTATGGGGCCAGATTGCCAATATCGAGAAGTTGTCCATCTCTACACAGATGTTCCTTGACGAGATGGCTGGGAGAATCAGTCTGGATCTTCCCACGCCCAGCATCAAGAACAGTAATGGTGATATCATCAACCCTGACTTGAGACCCTACCAGCGACCTATCGCCAGTCCTGAGACCGTGAATGGCGTGGTCTGTATATCGTCGTTCATCCGCATCAGCGACGAGAAGGTCATCAGCGAACTTGAAGCCCTGGGCGTCATCATTGAATGTCGTTTTGACAACGGCCTTCTCACCTCGCTCATCCCGGTTGACAACCTCGAGAAAGTGGCCGCTCTCGAGGGCGTGAAGAAGATTGAAGTCTCGGAGGTCATGTACCCGACGACCGACAATGCACGCCGCACGACCAATACCGATGACGTGCTCACCCTGTCAAACGACGCTTTGACAGCCGGTCTGTCCAAGATTTATGACGGATCAGGAGTCATCCTGGGTATCATTGATACCGGCATCGACTACCGGCACATCGCCTTCAAGGACAAAAACGGCAACACACGCATCAAGGGTGTGTACAGCTGCAGCAATTCAGATACTCCTGACTATAACTGGACGGGCAGCGGCACACTGCCTACCACCGACAATACCGAAGGTGAGCACGGCTCTCACACCAGCTCGATTGCCGGCGGCTCGAGCGTGATTGTCGACGGTACCAATGTCACTGTTACCGATGATCATGCCAATGCCACCTATGGCGGCATGGCGCCCGGCGCCGACCTTTATCTAGCCGGCATCAACACGTTGTATCACACCCGCATCAGCAACGCTTTCCAGGCAATGGCCAACTATGCCGCACAACAAGGCAAACCTCTTGTCGTGAGCAACAGCTACGGCAGCACCAGCGGCCCCCACCTGGGCACGGCAAGTTATGGTGAAGTTATCGGCAATTACTTTAATGATAATCATCCCAATAACATCTGTGTGTTCTCGATTGGTAACGAAGCGGGAAATGCCCCTGCGAGCGAAGGCGGTGGCTGCTATGTATCGGGCACATCAAGCAAAGCCAACCCCGTGGGCACTATCGTGCGGTGTGCATACTACAGCAATCGTGATGGTGGTTATTACTATTCGGGAACCCTTGCCAACGCCTGGTGTCGCTCCACCAGCGTGAATTCATTGGGGTGTCGCGTACTGGTTCTTGACACCCGCACCGGGGAAGTCTTGACCTCAGTCGAAGTCTCCCCCACATCCAGCAACGGAACCACCGTCAGCGGTTTGACGCAATACTTCTCGGGCACGCTAACTGCCTCCAGATACACAAGCGATGGCAGAACTTGCCTCAGACTCACTGCCAGCGAACTGAAATCAAAGAGCTATGATACAAGCAATTCAGACTATTACACCAGCAACTACACCTTGGCAGCCCAGTTCTACCCCACGAGCGGGACAGCCTTTATCGATGTATGGGGTGGCACTTACAGCTATTTCACAGCCTATTTGACCACCAGCGGCTATAACTGGACGAACGGCAGCGACGACATGAGTGCCAATGACTTCGGTAGCAATCCCAACATCATTACAGTGGGATCGTATGTTTCACGTCAACGCTCCTCGGGCAACAGTCTGGGTGATATCAGCAAGTTTTCCAGTTATGCCACACCCGAAGCCAACCCCACAGGCATCAAGCTCCCGTGGATTACCGCACCCGGCGAGGTCATCATCGCCGCCTATAACCACCTCTACACGTCACGCACCTCGTCCCACGTCGTGGTAGTCAACAATTCCAATTACCCCTATGGGCAAATGTCAGGCACGTCGATGGCAGCACCGTGTGTCTCGGGTATCGTGGCCCTGTGGCTGCAAGCGGCAACCGAGTGCGGCAAGCAACTCACCCTGAGCGAGGTCAAGACCATCATGGCCGAGACCGCCATCCGCGACTCGTGGGTAACCAGCGGCCCGAACGCCTCACATTTCGGCAACGGCAAGATTGATGCGCTTGCGGGCATCCAATACATCCTGGAACACTATGGCCGACCTAACATCGTCGCCTACCCTGCTACAGTCAATATAGAGGCCGCCCCCAATTACAGCAACACCTCGACAGTGACTGTTATCGGCATTAACCTCAACGGTGACATCACAGCCACCCTCAATGATCCTGACGGCGTGTTCAGCATCAGCCCGACGACCCTCTCGAGCGGTGGTGAAGTGGTTATCACCTTCGCGCCTGCCGCCGTGGGCAACTACAGCGCAACCATCACGTTCACCAGTCCCGGTGCCAACCCCGTGACCGTTACCATCAATGGCACGGCCTCGTCCAATACGCTGGTCAGCAACTCGGCAACGGTACCGGTTTACAAGACCGACATCGAGGTGCTCACCTCCTATAGCATCAGTCAGCTTGAGGAAGACATCAACCACAGCCTCCCCGAGAATGTCACCAACACCGACGTCAACGTGAAGGTCACGAACGATGAGGCCATCACCCGATATGACGTATACCACCGTGCCGAAACCAAGGAATCGGAAGAGAACTGGGCGACCAGTGACATCAACCGCACGGTAGCCTATGCCGCCCACGACAACGGCAGGAACAGCTATTTCCCGTTTGCCAAGGACGAGAACGACCTCACCAGCTGGATACAGCAACCGGCAGTCACCTTTGCTGGGCAGGAGAACGAAATGTGGGTTCACCTCAACGACTATGAGACCGTGCAGAATGCCCCCACGTGGTATGTGCCCGTTGTCGTCGCCGATGGTGTTGTGACCACCGGTAACACCTATGGTGCACACATCAGGCCGAGCTATGCCGCTTCGATGATTGCCACCGTGAATTATGACCAATCAACGGTGAGGACCGATGCCGACAACAACGACGAGCAGTACATCTACATGACCGCCGAGGTGGTCATGCACTGCTTCGCACCGCAGGTCGAAGAGGGAGCCAATTACCATTACGAGTGCTTCTTGGCTCGTGCCTGGCGACTGTGGACGCCCTATGTAGTGGGTGTTGGAGCCGGTGAACCCACCGAGACGCTCATGGGCGAAAAGCAGCTCAACGGCAACGAGGATGAGGTCATCATCGGCTGCAAGGACTTCCAGTGGGTGAACAACCAATGGAGCCTTGACGAGCCCACCTTCTGCATCCCTGCAGGAAGCAGGCCCCTGTTCGTCAGCCGATTCTACTATAAGCGGGTTCCCAACAACATGTCATTCACCTCCGGCGGTGACGGCGGAGAAGGTGGTGGCGGTGCCGGAGGCCCCGGCGATGGCCCCACTCCTCCCCAGAATCCCACCGGCCTGAACGAGTTCAGTCTTGACAGGGATGTCATCGAGGTGACTTACGTCAACCCGCTGGGCATGACCTCAAGCAGTCCGTTTGAGGGCGTGAACATCATCGTCACCCGTTACACCGACGGCACCACAACAACGTCCAAGGTGCTACGGTAATCACACCGCTAACGTCATAAAGAGGGCCCACCGGCATGGATGGGCCCTCTTTTTATATCGTCAGGATATCGTATTATCGCTTAGGGAAAAGTGCGATGAGACGCTCGTCGGCGGCACACCAGGTGAGCGACGTGAGATCGGCCCACGGGAGCCAGCGGCAGGCGGCATGTTCGCGCATGGTGAAATCGGTGGTCGTTGCCACACAGCGATAGGCGGCAAGGGTGATGGTGAAATCGGGATAGTCATGGGTAACTGTCGCCAGCAGCTCATGCACCTCAACATCAAGATCCATTTCCTCGATGAGTTCGCGATGCAAGGCTTGCTGGGGTGTTTCTCCCTCTTCAATCTTGCCACCGGGGAATTCCCACAAGTAGCTCGTGTAGGTATAGCGAGTCTTACCGCGCTGCATGCACAGCACCTTGCCGTCCACCTCAACGACCGCGGCTACCACATGATAATGCTTGCAGCACGGCATTATTTCACGAGAACTTTACCGGCATCCTGCCATGCCATGACACCGCCGTCAAGGTTGGTGACTTTCAGCCCCTTGGCGACAAGCAGATTGGCAGCACGTGCACTGCGGCGACCGCTGCGGCAATAGACGGCGACCTCACGCTGGGGGTCAAGCACTGCCATCGCCTTATCGACAAAGGTGGAGTCGTTCACATCAACCAGCGTGGCACCAGCGATGTGGCCCTCGTCAAACTCCTCCTGGGTGCGCACGTCAAGCAACTGGACTGCGGGGTCGGCAATAAAGGCCTGGAACTCGTCAACACCCATATTGGCCCACGATTCAATGGCCAGGGGCTTGCTGTTACTCTTACTGAAAAGCCTTGCACAGGAGACGGCTATAATCGTCACCACGGCAAGCATAAACAGGGATTTAATGTTAATCATCAGGATCATCATAAACTCTTGTCAGATAAATTGGCGCAAAGGTACAAAAAAATTTATTACCTTTGTAGCACCAAAAACAACATAATCATTCAGCAATGAACTACCAGAGCACGTTTCAACGATTAACATTCATATTGCTGCTCGTCTTCAATGTCGGTACAGCGATGGCGCAGTACTATAGCGGCGAACACACCTATGACGGTGAGAACCAGAACGAAGCGTCGGCCTCGGTGACCACGGGCAAGAACATCATTACCGGCCCGTGTATCGGCAACACCGTGCACTACAAGCACTATTTCAACGACCACTGGAGTGTAGACGGCGGACTCAATGCACAGTACACCAAGCAGTTGTACGGATTCAAGGCAAAGGGCGAGTATCACTTCAAGGTCAAATCTTTCCATATGTTTGCCAGCGCCGAGTTGTTGTATAACCGCTATTTCAAGTACAAAACCAACGAGATTGACGGCAATATCTCTATCCGTTTTGAGCGCGGCTATTGGGACATCACGTTGGGTGAAACACTCATCAACTACACGATAGGCGAGAGCGGTTACACCGAACTGCCGACGCTCACCTTCGGCGCCCATGCCACGCTGCGTCCCCGCACCAACAAGTGGAACGTGGGTCTGCTGTTCCGTAACTACGACGACTTCTACTACGAGAACTGGAACATCAACTGGGGACTGGACTTCTATTACCGGTTCAACCCCAGGTGGAAGATGTTCGGCGAGTTTAACATCCGTCCTGCCGGCTCGATGAGCCAGTTGGCAAGCAAATATGAGACAACAGGTAAAGTAGGTGTAATTTATAGATGGAAATAATCATGAAAACGTCATATACATATATTCTTTTTACTGCCACTTTACTGGCAGCAAGTGGATTATTCAGTTCATGTGAGAAAGTGAGTCCCCAGGGCGTACTCTTGGGCAACACCAGTGTTGATGACCGCGTGAAGCAATCAATGCTCTTTTACACCTACCATGGGGATGATATGGACTGGTATCTTGTTGACAGCATCGAGGAATACTCTTTTCTGGTCGGCAGCGACAGCCACATCACCTTCGATCCCGGCCGACTGAGTGAGATGATGCAAACGGGCATCGAAAACGATGACCTGTTCTATTGTCACCTGGGTGACCTTGCCGACACCAAGCCAGAGTACTATTATAACACCAAGTTGGCGTTATATGATGCGAAGAGGATGTGGAAAAGTAAATACCTTCGCCCGCTTATTGACGAATACCACTCTGAAGCGGACGGAGTTTATATTGATGACAGAGTAATTAAAGAATGGAAGAATAATTGCCGAGTATGGGACGATTGGAATTTGCCATTTTACCCAGTCGTGGGTAATCATGATATCACACATAATGGCTGGACTTTGTTCTGCGACCAATTCAAGACATCGTTCTATGAGTTCACTGTCAAAGTCGGTGGCCAATACGACCGCTTCATTTTCCTCGATTCAGCCAACGGCACGCTGGGCAACTATCAGATTGATAAAATCGAAGACAATGCGTTTCATAATGATGGGAAGGAGATCCGCAACACCTTTGTGTTTACCCACACCAATATCTTCCGTCCCTCACTTAACGAGTTTGCCTCGACCTACTGCCGCGAGGAGTTGTACTACATTCTCAACAAACTCTCGGAGTGGAACACGACCATCATGTTCTATGGCCATGTTCATGCCTGGGATGACCGTTACTTCGGTGAATGTCCAAACGGTAAGATGGTAAGGCACATCACGATGCCCTCGATGAACTTCGTGGACCATCCCAACGGCGGCGACAACCTGCTCGTGAGAGTCACTGTCAAGAAGGATGGATCTTGTGAGGTGAAACCCGTCGGTCTATACTGCAAAGAGAGAAGCAAAGAAGAACTTGAGTCATTGGGATACTACGTCACAACCAAGTAAAAGCCTGCACGGCACCTGATGATTGAGTTTAAGTCGATAGGCTTTGAGGACCTGGAGATCATCCGCCCTTATCTGCGGTGGGACGATGTCCAAGGCTGCGAATGGAGCAGCGTGAACCTGCTCACGTGGAACCGCTTCGGGCTGGAGTATGCCATCGTCAAGGGATGCCTGGAGTTACGGTTCATCTATGACGGGCAATACACCCACACCATGCCGTTGCCGCCAGTGCCTGAAGGTGTTGAGCACCCGCGCCTGGCCAATGTCCTCAATGGAGACGCAAAATTTTGCGTCTTTACGAGTCAAAAGTCCGAAGACTGTTGTTTTGCCAATGTCATCAGCGACTTGCGCGATGAGTGCTTCGCCCATCATCAACCCTTCAGCATCATCAACATCAATCAATCAGGAATCGACTTCCTGCAGCGGGCATTCCCCGGTGAGTTTGAATTCTCCGGGTCGATGACCGAGCGCTATGACTACATCTGTCTGCGTGAGAACATCATCAACCTGCCCGGTCATGCACTGAGACCCAAGCGTCAACACCTGTCGCAGTTCCCGAAATTTTACCCTGATCTCGAATACCGCCCGCTGGAACCGAGCCTGTTTCCCGAGTGCATGCAGCTGTTGCAACGCTGGAGCGACAATGCCGAGGCCATCGGCCATCTCCAGGGCGCCGACAGCAAGGTGATGGAACGCGAGTCCATCAGCCAGGTGTTCGACAACTGGGAGCGATTCGGAGCCATCGGCGGGGCGCTGTTCGTGGACGGCAAGATGGTGGCATTTACCTATGGCGCACCCATCAACGTAAACACCTTTGACCTGTGCGTCGAGAAGGCCGACATCAACTATAAGGGCGTTTACACCGTTGTGCGCCACAACTTCATGCAGCAGATTCCCGAGCAGTACACCTATATCAACCTGGAAGAGGATTTAGGCCTGCCGGGACTGCGGCGCGCCAAGTCGTCCTATCATCCAGCTTATCAGATTCAGAAAGACCGCGCCGTTTCCTATCCCGAATTGTCAGTTAAACAAGAGGAGCTGAAGCGTACTGGCGCGCACCACCTGATGAAAACGGTATTCAACGACAGCGACGAGGCGCTTGACATCTTCTTCACACACGTTTATAGCCCAGCCGGCAACTACTGCCGCAACCACGATGGACAAGTCGTGTCGGCCGCCCAGGCCCTGCCCTACCGCCTGCTTTATCACGGCCATCAGGCCGACGTCGTCTATCTCTATGCCGTGGGCACCCTGACCGAGTGGCGCGGCCAGCATCTGATTTCGCGCCTGTTGAAGTATATGCACCGCGGCCTTCTGTGCCAGGGCAAAGTGTTCTCGACGCTGCTGATCGAGCAACCCGGCCTGCAGGAGATGTACGAGAAACTCGGCTATGCCCAAGTAGGCACAGCCCCGTTGCAGGACGAGAACGTGGTGGAAAACGGTTTTGCAGCCTATGACCAGTGGCAGCGTTCACGCCCCTGCGTGCTGCTGCAGGATGAGCGAAACTGGGAATCGCTGCAGGTCTACAGCCATTTCGACAAGTCCTATTACCTTGTCAAGCCGCACTACAAGGGTATGGTGCGTGTCGTCAATGTCCTGGAAGCCCTGCGGCTCTATGCCACCGCCCATAGCGACCGATCGCTCACACTTCGGGTCATCGGCGACGAGCACATCAGCGAGAACAACGGCTGCTATGCCATCGGCGACGGCACAGCACAGCACATTGCCCGTTGCACCAGCATCAAGACAACACTGACGATCAATCAGTTAGCAGAATTCCTCTTCAAGGACAGTCCTCTCGAGATGCCCCTGATGCTGCTGTAATCCAGACAAATAAAAATCCTGATATCCACAATCTGTAGAGACGCAAGATTTTGCGTCTCTACAAGTAACGATTAACGGATGATGTCTTCCACATCGGTCACGTTCTCGTGGCCGCAACCCTCGTCGCACAGGGAGCCGAACGGGTCGCTCTTCGCAGCGGGAAAACTGTAGAATATCCAATGTACGGGCTTGCGGAACCCGAATTTGCGACCGTTGTGCTCGTGAACCGGGGCTTGATAAACCACCGTCACACCACTCACATACTTGTCGTTATCGTAAGGACTGAACCTGACCCCATTGGTTTCGATATAGGCCAAATCCTCGCGACAGTCATGCTCGACGATATTCGGCGGCAAGACGCGGTTACCGCCCAAGACGTTCCGGGCTACGGCCAGATACTCGGGCGTGGCCACCTTCTCCCAGCGACGGCTGGCATGGGCAAACCAGCCGCACTCGGTCGCCCATTTAGCGACTTCCTGAATCGAAACGTTATCGGCCTCGGGGTGGCGGCGCTCGAACAGGTTGAGCAGCAGCGACAACTCGGCAGCGGCGCCCTCGAGCGAACCTTGCTCGGCGCGTCCCAGCACTGCAAAGAAGTTGTAGCACTCGTCGGCAGTCTTGCTATACACCGTGGTATCGGAGCGCGTGTAGGCACGACCAGGGATGAAATGGAGGCCTTCCTGCGCATTAGAGAGAAGGGCAGTGAAATACTTGAGAGCTTCGTCGAGAGGCATGAATCGGGAAGCATCGGGCTGACCTTTCAGGTGCTGTTTAATGGCTTCCTCGGGGTGATATTGCACACCCAGGGCAAAATGCTTGTCGGTGCGCTCAATGGCTTCGATAATCTCTACGCCATCGGTCATTGTGACACCTGTCACCCGCAACGGGGTTCCTGTCACATCACCCACAACTTGATGATGCCACGAGGGCACGTCACGGATGGTTTCAGAGCCTGTGACAGCATAGAGCAATGAATTGCGGTCGGTCACCACGACGTCATGGGGCGTGTAGTAACGCTTGCCCTCGGCATCACGCTGCATGCGGTGCAGGTAATGGTATGGTTGGCCCAAACCTTCGAAGTAAGTCGGCAGGTCTTGAATGAGCGGAGCACCTGATACGACACCCAGCATCTGCATGCCGCGGCACAGGCCCAGCACGGGAATGTCGTGATCCAGGCAATAGGCCATCGTGAGGTATTCCGACACGTCGCGCGTGGCATTGGCGGGACTGTCGTCGGCAATGCCGTGCCAAGTCTGGGGAACGGCAAACAGCGTGGAACTGATGTCACCGCCGCCCAGGAAGACGACTGCCTGCACCCCGGCCAGCAACGCCTCGGCATCGGTACCGTGATAAGTATCACGTTTGACAATGTCGGCATACTCCTGTCGCAACACGCCGTTCTCATCGGTATATTGCGGGCTTAAGGCGCTGCCGTCGTAGTCGAATCCAGTAGGACGCATCTGCGGCAGAAACACCGCCTCGCCGCCAGCAGCCTCGATGGAGAGAACGACGCGCTCACGGGCGGCCTCGTTGGGCTGCCACGCCAAGCCGACACGCACCTTTTCTCCTGCCGTTGCTGCAAGCGCCACGGTAAGCGTCAACAGGCCTAAGGTCCAATATCTCAAAAAACTGTGTTTCATCTTATCTGGATTGAAGGGGTTATTATCTGTTTCTGAGCATTTCCAACACTTGTTCGACTGGCAGGGCATCCACATGGTTACCACCCCTGCCGGTCATCTCCTCGGCCATGAACAGGGAGTTCCACAAGGCCTCGGCAGTGGCTTCGATGGTGGCGGCAAAGATGGACGACATCTCGCCATTGGCCAGCACGGTCGAGGTGATGGTCTTGGCGTTACTGTCGATGAGGTTCCCTGGGGCGACCGACAGGGCGATCACATAGTCGCCACTGCCGTTCGAGGCGATGCCTCCGGTCTTGGCCATGCCCATCATGGCTCGCTTGGCCACGCGCTCCAGGTTGCGGGAGTCGAGCGGGGCATCGGTGATAACGACCATCATGCAGGAACCGTCCACATTCTCGCTCTTCTTGACGTGGTTGACGAAGTCATGCTTGTGAAGCCGTTGTCCCACCTGCACGCCGTCAATCTCAAGGATGCCACCGTAGTTGGTCTGGACCAGCACGCCGACGGTGTAGCCGCCCAAGGATTCAGGCAACACGCGCGACGAGGTGCCGATGCCGCCCTTGAAACCGAAGCATATCGTACCCGTTCCGGCACCCACGTTGCCCTGCTCCACGGGGCCGCCATGCGCCTTGATGATGGCATCGATGACCATCTGGGGCGTGACGTGCATGCCGCGTATGTCGTTCAGGCGGCCGTCATTGGTCTCACCCACAACGGCATTGACCGATCTCTCTTGCTCGTTGCCGGGCTGCATCAGTGTGTAGCGTACAACCCCCTCAATGCCAGCAGCGACGCTCAAGGTATTCGTTAAAACGACAGGCGTCTCGATATTGCCGAGTTCGCGCACCTGGGTCACGCCCGCCAGTTTGCCGAAGCCGTTGCCCACATAGATGGCGGCCGGCACCTTGTTGCGGAAGATGTTGCCCTGGTGCGGCACAATCGCGGTGACACCCGTGCGCACGCTGTCGCCCTCGATCAGCGTCACATGGCCCACCGTCACGCCAGGCACATCGGTAATCGCATTATACCTGCCAGTCTCGAAGATTCCCGTAGGGAACCCCCATTCCCGCAACGTCTTGTGCTCCTGGGCCACAAGCATCGCAACCCCCAGCGCCATAGCTAAAACAAATAAAAAACATCGTCTCATCATCGCCATTTTCAGTACGTATTCTTTGAATCGAATACAAATAACGCAGTTTTTCTTGAACCTGCCAAAGAAATCACAAAAAAGAGGTGATGGACAGCACATTTATCTCAGTGAACAATCGCGCTGAACGACACAAAAAGAGGCCACACCATTACGCTCATAATGAAATAATTAGTATTTTTGCGCACCTAACCAGTACTGTATTCATCATGAGACTCCGCTACATACTTCTGATATCGGCATGGCTGCTGGCAGCTGTGGCATCGGCCCAAGGTCACAACGACACCATCAAGGTCATGACTTTTAATCTCCATGCAGGCCATGATGCCAGCCTGGAGCAGATAGGGCTGCTCATCAAGCAGCACCAGCCCGATTTCGTTGCCTTGCAAGAAGTTGACCTGTACACCCACCGCACTAATTGCCCACACCAGAACAACCGTGATTTCATCACCGAGTTAGCCTATTTCAGCGGTATGCAAGGACTGTTCGGACCCACCATCAAATTCAGTGGAGGACATTACGGCATCGGTCTGCTCACACGGCATCAGTTTGTCGAAGTGAGCAACATCAAGTTACCGCATCCCGTCGCCCGCATGGAGCAGCGAGGCCTGCTCCAGGGAACCTTTATCCTGCCCGATGGCGACACCATCATGTTTGCGAGCACCCATCTTGAGGCCTTTGACAGTATCAGCCGCGAAGCCCAGGCCCAGTTCCTACTGAACCATTTAGCCGATTCAACACATCCCGTCATTCTGGCCGGAGACTTCAATGCATCACCCGATGACCAAGTGATCGGGCTTCTCACAAACCAGTGGCTGGACTGCACTGCGGGCGATTTCACCTTCAGCGTCAACAACCCCAGCGAGAAGATCGACTACATCCTTGCCCGCCCCATCCAGGCATGGCGCACCATCGACTCACAAGTCATTCCCGTCAAAATGAGCGACCACTTTCCCGTCATAGCGACCCTTGTCATCAGCCACGAGTAACCCCAACCAAGCCGCAAAAAGGGGCAAAAAGGGGGAGCGCACGCACCCCCAAAACAATACAACTAGAAATCATAACCAAAGTATCAGTTCACGGCTTCTTCAGGCAATAATGAGCAAAACTTTTCGTAACTTTGCATTGTTTACCAAAGTGGTATTATAGAATAAAATCCTTGAATTAGACTTTAATCATGAACAATCGAACAATAGCAATTTTAGGCGCAGGTGCTGTATTGGATTTTGATTTCAATGGAATTGAGAAACCGACAACTGCGAATATTACTAGAATTTGTACTGAACAAAAAGTACAGGGGTTATATGTTGAAGAAATTGACTTGATAAGGCAAATCTATGAAAAGATAGAAACTGCAACAAAGACTGAATACCTGAGGCTTCATCCTGAAGTTAGACACTATAAACCCAATCTGTCGTTTGAAGATCTTTTTGAAGTGATAGAAACTCTATATTCATATAATAGCACTTGGAACCATGAGCATTATCCAATATCTCTAATATCTGCTCTTGTCAATTCAGAAATCCATTTTGAGTCTATCGAATATTTTAGATCAATGCTTGCTATTGTAAAAACAATAGTAGACATTGTGGATGCATATGATAAGAAATTTAGAAGTGATAACTGCGAATTGTGGTATAAGCATTTTTGGAAAAGTTTCAATGGTCAAATAGACGTATTCAATTTCAATTATGATACCACAATAGAGAATAGCCTAGAAAAATACAACGATGGTTTTGTCGGATTTACCCAGGACTACGAACGTTTTGAGCCTGAAGTATTGTGGAATGCGGACAGTGCTACTCCAACAGTAAACCATTTACATGGCTGTATATTGTATGCCGATGTGAATCCTAAGCCAGTAGAGTTTTATTATAATCATCGTGACCTTTATAAGTTCTATTCCGTAGAGGGTTGGAAATCTATCTTTGGCTATCATTGGATGCCACGCAATCAAGTTGGCGACAATATCTTCTACACCCCTATTGCCACTGGTCTAAAGAAAACGGATAAGTTATGTTACATGCCACATAATATTTACCATGCCCACCTTGTGAAGAAGATTATTGAGAATCCATCTTTACTGATTTGTGGATATTCCTTTGGTGACTTATATGCCAATCAGATATTAGAAAGACACAAACTAATACATAACAAGAACCAAAGAGTTGTGATAATAGACAAATGGCCTGACTATGTAAATGACGATAATGTTAGTTTGTATCGATACTATATGGACCATACCTCAAGTGGATTCAAGGAATTTGCAGCAAGAATAACAGAAGGCGGTATAGCTCCTTTAGAAACATTTAAACGGTTTGACCACATTTCTAATGATTGTTGGCAATCTCCAAATAGTTCGTTAAGATTATATACTAAAGGTATGAAGAACGCTGTTATGAATCATGCTGATGATATATTAGAGTTTTTGAACATGAAAATCTCGTAAATTGTATGATATTTATCAACGCTTTGTATTCTCTCATTCCAATTTTTAAAAGATTGAAAGTCATTGGCAAAAACTTGAATTAAGATATTAATTGAGTATCTTTGCGGAATAAAATGAAGACTATATGAAACACATTATTGTATTATTCATAGCATTGATGGGTTGTCTTTGCTTAAATGCAGAGGTTAGAATCCATATGGAGAAAGAGGCTGGAGTTTATAAGGTGCCTTGTCAAGTCAATGGGTTGAAGATGAAATTCATTTTTGATACAGGCGCGGCAAATTTGTCTATATCTTCGACATATGCTGAGATGATGCTTGAAAACGGGCACCTAAATGACTCCGACTTTAAAGGGACATCACAAGCGACCCTTGCCGATGGAAGTGTTATTGATAATCTTGTTGTTAACTTGAGAAAAGTTGAAATTGGGGGACTAACAATTGAGAATGTTACAGCTATTGTTGTCCCCACTCAAAATGCTCCACTGCTACTTGGCCAATCCGTTATTCAGCGTCTTGGTAAGGTTTCTATTGATGGAGATTACTTGGTTATCCACAATGCAAACATCTATACTGAAAAAGAAATTGCAGCTATATATGAAAAAGCAGAAGACTTGTTAGATAATAGAGTCTATTCTGAAGCATTGAAGAACTTTAAAGTTGTATATGAGTTCTATGGTGAAGACACAAATCCTTGGGTATTATATTCTATGGGAATTTGTTATTCCAATCTTAAAGATCGTGAATCTGCTGAAAGATGCCATTTAAAAGCAATTGAATTAGATAATGGAGAAAACCAAGATGGAATTCTTTTTGATGTCTATTCAAAATTGGCAAGTATTTTTCATAATAAAAAAGACTACAATCAATCATTGGAGTATTCGTTAATGATGCAGAGATACGCTATTCATAATAAAGAAAAAGCAGAAGCTTTTGTGTCCATTGCTAGTGATAATTGGAGACTTGAGAAACATAACGAAGCCCTTTTATATTCAAACAAAGCGATAAATGCTTTTAATCTTCTCTTAGAAAAGAGGAAATTAGATTCTTATGAAGCAGAAGATTATGTTCATTCGTATTTTTGTAAGGGTTGCTCGCTCGAAGAATTACGAAGATATCAAGAGGCAATAGAAGCATTTACAATGGGTAAAAATTTCCTTGAGAATTATAAGGATGAGGAATTCTATCAAAATTACATTGATACATTCAATATTAATTTATCCTTTTGTTATGAAAAACTGGCAAAACATTAAAAAATGCACTAATGTTTGAATAACAGTATTCTAGCTTTTTTACAAGATCAAGAGAACTTTCCCTTTAATGTTTTAGACGTTTATTATATACTTTTGCATTCTTAACAAGTGACATTACAATGGCTTACGACTATAATTCAATACAGTTGCATGTTTCTGAGCTGATTAAGCATCGAGAGACAGCTGAAGTGGAGTTCAAGTCCGCAAAAGGTGGCTTCCCTAAGAGTTTCTGGGACACCTATTCTGCTTTTGCTAACACCCATGGCGGAACCATCATCCTTGGTGTGAAAGAAGCGAAAGGTCTTTTTACTTTGAATGGCCTAACAGACGATGAAATTGACAAACTGCTGAAAGAGTTTTGGAGTGGAGTACATAACAAAAGTACAATCAACGTTTGTCTTCTTAAAGACAGTGATGTTGAAGTAGCGGAAATAGATGGGAAAAAGGTAATTCTGTTTCATATTCCACAGGCTCAACGAGATCAGCGCCCAGTGCATCGCACTCTGGATGCTTTTAACGGAACATATAGACGCAACTACGAGGGAGACTATCTGTGTGGTAATGCAGAAGTACGCAGGATGTATGCAGATGCGGATGTCAATAGACCCGCAGATGGAAGAATTCTAAAAAATTATTCTTGGGACGATATCGATATGCCATCTTTCGAACAATATCGACGGCTGTTTTCTTTGGCAAAGCCAAGCCATCCTTGGCTTTCGTTAGGGGATGATGAACTAATGAGAAAGCTAGGTGGGTATCGAAAAGACAGAGAGACGCATGAGGAGGGTTTCACATTGGCTGGATTACTTATGTTTGGTAAATATGACTCTATAAAGGAGGAGACTTGCGCCCCAAGGTTTTTCCCTGATTATAAAGAAATTCCTAATGATGCGAGTAAGACTCGGTGGCTTGACCGCGTATATCCTGATGGGACTTGGGAAAGTAATCTTTTCCAATTTTATCGTCGAGTGTTACCCAAATTGCAGGAAGTAATACCTACTCCGTTCAAGCTGGAAGGTAGTCAACGCCGAGATGATACCCCTGCACATGAAGCCCTGCGTGAAGCATTTGCCAACTTATGTGTTCATGCTGATTATAGTGAAGAGTCTTCTTTGTTGGTCTATAGATATCCACACAAAATAGTGTTCTCAAATCCTGGTATCATGTTGATATCGCGGCAACAATACTATAGAGGCGGCGAAAGTGTGTGTCGAAATACTAGCCTACAACAAATGTTTATGATGATTGGCTCTGCTGAAAAAGCAGGAAGTGGTGTTGATAAAATCTTAAAGGGATGGGAAACACTCAACTGGAAAAAACCTTACCCTATAGAGAGGGCACAACCAAATAAAGTTGAGTTAGTTATGCCGTTGGAATCATTATTAGATGAGGCCGTCCTCAGTGAATTAAAGCATCTCTTTGGTTCAAAAATGAATACCTTGGAGCAGGAGGAGATAATGGTTCTCTCTATGGCTTTGACCGAAGAAATTATAAATAATGAGCGATTGCGCGATGTATTATCATTACATCCTGCAGATATTACTCATTTGTTGCAAAAGCTTTGCAAAGAAGGATTTCTGACATCTGCAGGATATGGTAGAGGTACTATTTATCGTCTTAATGATACTAATACAGATGATGGTTCCTTACATGCAGACGCCAAGAACCTTACAAGTACTAGTATTAGTAATTCTCAAGCCAATGTGCTTTATATAACGACTTCTGATGGCAATGAAGCAGATCTTGGAGATAAAACCTTACAAGCTCAAGATACAAACCTTACAAGCACAGAAGATAAAACCTTACAAGCTCATGATGCTAATCTTACAAGCTCAAAACTATCAAGAATGAGTAGAGTACAACTTCAAAAAATGATTCTTGAGTTTTGTACTGAATGGAGAAGTGCAGAAGAGATTGCAGAATATGTACATCGCAATAAACAGTATATTCGAGGTGAAGTATTGCCCAAAATGGATCATCTCTTAATAAGGAAATTCCCAACCATAGAAAAGCATCCTGGTCAAAAGTATAAGGTTAAGGATTAATATCAATGTTATATTTCAATGAGCACAAGTTGAAGATAGTGGTTACACTAAAGCGACTGCTTGTGTTTAATAACTGGCTACGATGGGTTCAGTTTTATTTCAGGGCCTATATTAACGCATAAAACCCGCTGGAATTCCAGCGGGTTTTGTTTTTTCCTGTGCGCCTGATAGGAGTCATGTTCGCGCCTCCCAAAACCTTTAAAAACCTCCCGACGCCTGATTGACAGCGCTTTCCAAGAAGCCAATGAGGCGTTTAAGGGCGTCTAAAGGCGTTGAACGGTGCAAAAATGGGGAGCGTACGCACCCCCCTGGAATACTTCTTTGCTTGAGAAAAAGAACCGTCCCATTTTTCTTTGGACTCAGTCAAATTATTATTATTTAGTAAATAATCGGGCAGGTAACGCGAGACGCGCCGCATGCCCGATTGTTTAATGTCTGTTTATCGCCAAGGTATACCTATATTCGGAGTTTTTTTCAAAAACTTTTTGAATTATTTGGATAATAGTATTGTTTTTACTACCTTTGCATCGTCAAAATACATAATAATTTTATGAGACGTTATACAGTTAGAGAGATTATTAAAATGCTTAAGAATGATGGTTGGTACCAGATCAAAGGCGGTCAGACATCAGGAGACCATCGTCAATTCAAGCATCCGACCAAGAAAGGTCGTGTTACAGTTCGTGGAAAGCTCAGCGATGTGTTGGGCCAAGAACTGTTGAACAGCATTTGGAAGCAGGCGGGGTGGAAGTGATTATCCACCCCAGCCCGATGCTGGCAATCTAACCGTCAATAGTCTCACGAATAAAGTTCAACCTATTTTTTATTAACTTTGAAAGATGTTTATGAAGAAAATCGTAGTACACGTGTCCTGGTTCGATAAGAACTTCGGTGCCGCCCTGGATGATGCTGTCCCTGGTGCCGTGGTGCTTACTGCTAAGACATTTGAAGAATTACAGGAAGCAGTTTCCGAGACCCTGCGCTTCCACGTCGAGGGCCTGCTTGAAGATGAGGACGAGGAGGTTCCCGACTGGCTTGCCAAGGGGGACTACGAGTTCGAGTGGGATCTGGACACCGCCGCCCTGCTCCAGATCTGCAGCCAGTACGCTACCTTGGCTGCCATTTCACGCGCCAGCGGGGTGAACGAGCGCCAGTTGAGCCACTATGCCAACGGCACCAAGAAGCCCCGCAAGCCCCAGCGCCAGCGCATCGTGGACGGCCTGCACAAGATCGGCCGTTCCTTGATGTCAGTGATGTAGAAAAACAACACATTAAAGAGCCCCGCCCTGCTTTCTTGCAGGGAACCAGCCGCCTCCGGGCGGCTTTTTTAGTTGGTTGCGGATATACTATTGGTTAAATAATGTCTAATGTTCAATAAATCTAGTCTTAACGCTCATTTTGGAAAATAAAATGATGTTTTTAGAAAAAAGTTTACTCAACGGTTAACGGATAAAACTCTGAAAAGAATCTGACGCTGTATTTTTGCAAAAAAATCTCTGAGAGAGGTAACGGATATAATTACCACATCTTTCCATCAGAGTATTTTTGAAAATCAATTTCTAACGCAAGTTAACAGATAAAGAAACTCTGATAAACTAGTGACTTAATTTTGCAGAAGAAATAATATAACATATGGCTTTATACAATTATATGCACAGTAATATTGATATAACAATACAGCTTTCTCAGTCTTTCTCAAAGACTGAAAAATCGCATATGCGCCAAAAGGCAACTAAGTCTAAATATCAGTTATCAGCTGAAGTTGATGAAAAAGGCCATCTTTTAGTTTTTACATCAGATGGTATATTGTCATTTGCAAGAATAGAGGCAGAGACCAGCCTCACCCCTGCCCCCATATTCTTAAGCAATGGGATTATAACAAATCCTGCTACCAATGATGGCTATGGCTTTCTTCATATTGAAGCTCGCCATGGTGAACAGATTCGAAATGCAGGATATAATTCTGTTATTGAATTCATAGAAGAAGTGGCTAAGAAATATGAAATTATCCGTGAGGGCAATAATAGGAATGGAAACAAGACCTTTATGCTTCAATTCTCTAAAAAGCACAACCACACGTTAATTATAGAACTGTCTAGTGATGGAACTTATTGGAACATAAACACTGCTGGAATCTTTAAGAAGACCTACGGGGCTAAAAGAAATGTTGTGTATAACCGCCATACTACGGCTAAACAGTCTGCCGAAACTGTTGAGGTATCGCAAAGTGAAGAACAAAGCGGCACTACTTCACAAACCAGCATGAGCACCCCTACACAACAAATGTTCAGTAATTGATTGGCAAAGGTACTGCCGAAAAACCTGATACACAAGAAAAAGGCATAAAAAGTCCCATCTTATGAATGAACTGTATGAATTAATTCTAGAATAGTTTGATACTGATTAAAAATATTTTAGCTAAATTAGTGGCCTCAATTCATATCTTGTTAGATATGGTAAACAGAAAAATAGTGAAAGACTCTAACATTAAAGAATCTATGAAAGAATACGAAAGAATAATATATAATGTGATTGGTTGCCTTTTAGTAATTCCGTTTTATATTGCTGGGGTAAATCTTCTTAAAACTTGGCTCAATTCAAGCAATTCTTTTAATTGGGGATATGGAACGGTTTCAGTTCAGTTATTTTTTTATGCTCTAGCTTTTGTAACAATTCTTTTAACATGGATCATTTTCCGATTGAGGGTTATAATACTAAAGCGACAAGAAGAACATGCTTTGGAACTAAGCAACAAAGAACGAGAATGCAAAAGAAAAATTGATGCAATAGAAAAAGATTATCAATCTACACTCATGTGGCAGAAGTCTATTAATGCTCATATGTCTAACATGATTAAAACAAAGACACCATTCAAAGAAGTTGCAAACCTATTTGCTGATTTTGAAACTGCTATATACGAAAAAGATGAGAAATATTTGAGGTATAAAATAAGGCCTGCAAGACATGCTGCAGATATTGTTAGTAGTATTCGAAAGAACTATTATGAAAGTATAGCGAAATACAAGGTCATCCAATATGAGTACGAATTAATACTTAAGCTATTCCCAGAGATTAAAGCTTATATTGATGATGAGGAAACCATTGTCCAGATGGCTCAGTATTCTTCTTTGAATGACCTCAATGACAGGATTGACAGGGTCAGATATTGGATTAGAGATGAAGAATATAAGTCCTTATCCGAAATAGAACGAAATCAGTTAGCACTTGATCGTTATAAAAATCGCAAAAAAAGCAAGTGGGAAATTGGAATCGAGTATGAACTATACATAGGTTATTTATTGCGAGAGGGTAAACCTCCATTTAATAGACGATACCGTGTGGTTCCATTTGGTGAATTAAATGGAATCAATGACTTGGGACGAGATATTATTGCAGAAACATACGATAGCAACGGAGAAAAAACAGTGTTAATTATCCAATGTAAACGCTGGTCAGAAGCAAAAATGATTCATGAGAATGCTATATGCCAATTATTCGGCACAGCTATGGAATACCAAATTAAACGCGCTACTTCAACTAAGTGTAAATACGTACCACTTTTCATAACAACGACAGAATTATCCGAAATGGCTAAAGAATTTGCAAAACGACTTAATGTACAAGTTTTACCTATTCCTATGGGCGAATATCCAATGATTAAATGCAATATCAATGGTGATTCAAAGATTTATCATTTGCCTTTTGATCAACAATATCATCGAACACAAATAAAGAATGCAGGAGAATTCTTCGCCTTTACTGTTGCGGAGGCTGTTCATAAAGGTTTCAGGCGAGCGATGAGACATTTCAATTAATAAACTTACAGTAAAAATGGTGAATGACTCCTAATTATTTTGGCTTTCTCTTGAAAGGGAGAGCGCGAGGGGATATAAAAATAATATAACTCACTGATTATCAGTGAGTTATTGTGCGCCTGATAGGACTGAACGGTGCGCCTCCCAAAACCTTTAAACGCCTCTCAACGCCTGATCGAGAGGCGTTTGTGAAAAACCCATCAGGCGCGTAAAGGCGTCTAAAGGCGCAGAACGGCGCGAAAAGGGGGAGCGCACGCTCCCCCAGAAAACACCTTTGTAAACTTTGGATTATCCCTCTAATATTTTCATGCGAAAATACTTTTCGCTGAGAAAAAGTTGTATCTTTGCATATTATATTAACCATTAAAACTCTGTAATATGAAGAGATTCGTTACGATAATTCTAACTGTAATTCTTCTTGGATCATTTCAGTTGCTTGCAAAAGGTGATAAAATCATAGAAGATAGAATAGATGAAAATGGTGTGCGGATTATTGAAACAAAAATGGAATCGCTATACAATGCAGACAAATCTAGTTTTGGTAATAAATTATCATATTTTTGTTTGCGTGCAGAAGTTAAACCTGATACAACAAATATTTATCTAGTTCTTTTATTAAATGAAGGGAATTTTGAAGGCGATAAGAACCGTTCTATCGTCATGAAGGATGGGCACACATTATCCATGGATAAAGGAAGGAAACTATTGCTTAAACAAAAAAATGGAATTGTTGAACTAGAGAACGCAGTTCAAATAAATTCTGAAGACTGCGTACGCCTAGAATACGGGAAATCGATTTTTGCTGATAATGTATGGGTAATTAAGCCCCAATATGCGCTGAATCAGGAAACTATTCAATTGTTTTTATCCGAAAATATTGAGAAATTGAGAATTGAAACTAATACTAATTATTTAGATCGAAATGCTGTGAGATTCAAAAAGAATTTTACAGACCTTTATAGAGCTTTGACAGAACGGATAGCGAATCCAAAATCTATCTACGATGGTTTTTGACGATATATATCTAATCCTAAATACTTTAACAGCAGAACACTTAAGGACTGTTTATGATGTGATTTGTCATTTCACGCCTGATGAACAGCCATTTGCCGAATGCCGATTAGATTTATAATAGTATTTAAAGATGTTGTACAACGCAAAAGGGAGTGCACACGCTCTTCTATAGTACAATGTATACCATAAACTATGATAACTGCTCACGTTTTTTTCGGGCAATACTGGACAAACTTCTCATACGTTTGCGATGTCTACCTCAGTGGTATACTTTTAAATATATTATGTATACGTTATCGTTATTATCTACCCCCCTACAGACGAATTGATATAGATGATTGAAGATATGGATGATAATTTAACTATGTTGCTGTTTGAGAGTCAAGTGGCTAAAGATCAGGAGTATCAATCACACAAGATTTTCACATTGTTGGATTCCTTCATTGATTTTTATAATACCGTATATATGCTGGAGCCAGACTTCCTTACAAATGGAGTTCAGTCTGGTTTACTAAATATTGATAAGGTTGTCTGCGGTTCATTAGCGGGTACGCTAGATTCTGTAAGGGTAGTGCTTAAACAGGGTAGAATTAATGATGCTTATGCTTTGTTAAGAAAGTATCACGACGGAATCATAGCTGTCAATTATATCAATGTTTATATTGCAGAGAACTACAGTTTAGATAATTTTGTGATAGATAAAATTCAGAAATGGGTGAAAAACAATCAAATATTGCCTTCTTCTAAAAAGATGCTCAATGCAATTAGAAAACATAAACCGTTGGAGAATCTAGAGAAACTATTTGATTTTGATGGACTATACAGTCGAATCCGACGGTTGTTGAATGGTAATACACACTATAATAAGTTATATTACTTGTGGCTTAATAACAATATGATTTATTTTCCCAACCGAATAAAGGAATTGAATAATCTTTACGCTTGCACACTACATTTATTTATATTTCATTTTGCTTATATGTATTCCCTTAATCCTCATTATATGATGTCAACAGATTATATTGATGCATTAGACTTAGGAATGCAACCAGAAGAAGGATCAGAATATTGGGTGGCACCATATGTGAAAGATATATTTGAGAAATATATTGTTACCAAACGACCAGATATCGCCGATTATATGAAGAATCATACGATGATGGAGTTGTGAGAAAAGGAAACGATAAATGGAGTTTCTGCAAATGTAAACAGGTTTAGCTGATCTAATTCAAATGGGCAATTATCTCCAAAAGGGGAGCGTAGAGGGGTGTAAAGTAACATAACTCGCTGATTATCAGCGAGTTACAGTGCGCCTGATAGGACTCGAACCTACACAACCGAAGTTACCAGATCCTAAGTCTGGCGCGTCTACCAATTTCGCCACAGGCGCGTGACTTGCACTATCAATGCGGGTGCAAAGATAGTAATTTTTTAGTTAACAGCTAATAGTTAATCGTTAACAGTTTTTTGCCGTTGGCAATTTGTCTCCCTTATTGCTGGATGGTGGCGAGGATCTGCTTGAGTTGCTCGTCGGCTTCGGTGAGCTTCTTGCGGCAGATGTCAAGCAGTTCTTTGCTGCGCTTGGTATAGGCGGTCAGGTTGTCGATGCTGCACTGCGGGTCCTGCATCTTCTGCACGAGCTGTTCCAATTCGGTAACAGCCTGGGTATAAGTCATGTCTTTGTTCTCTTCCATATTCTTTAATAAACTACGAATTACGCTGATTAAACTAATTCTTTGGCAGCCGTGTTCTCATCTTATTCCTCTAATTGGATAAGCCTTGGGGAGACGCAAGATTTTGCGTCTCTACTTTACGGTGGCATCGGCGGTGCCGTCGGCAAACTGCATGGTCACGGTGTCGCCGGGGTGCAACTGGTCGCTCGAAGTGACGCATTTGTCCCCTACCCTGACCAGCGAATAGCCGCGACGCAGGGTGTTCACGGGCGACAGCAGCATCGCCTTGTCGTCAAGCGCCTGCAGGTGTTGTTGCTCACGTTGCATCGCCGCGGCAACGGCATCGGTCATACGCTCGATGGCGCGCTGCAGCCGGGTGTGCTGATTGGCAATCAGGTTATTGGCTGCAACGGGGATGCTGGTCGTGAAATGATCGAGGCGGATGCGGTTGGTGTCGATGATGCGACGGGCCGATGCGGGAATCATGCTGGTGAAATATCCCAGCTGCTCCCTTGCGTGAGCCACAGTGTCGCGAGCGGCGGCAACGACGTCGTTCTGCAATTCATCGAGGTGGGCCAACGCATTGGTACCCAGCTGGATGAGCCACTCGGCCGCAGCAGTGGGTGTCTTGACCCGTTTGCCGGCCACATAATCGAGCACCGTCACGTCGCGCTCATGGCCGATTCCCACAATCACCGGCAGCGGATACCGGGCGACAGCGGCCGCCAGGTCATAGTTATCGAACGAGTTGAGTTCGGAGGTCGCTCCACCGCCACGAATGATGACCACGCAGTCGAACAGATCCTGATGCTGCTTGATGCGCTCCAAGGCTGCCATCACCGTGGGCACCGTCTGGGCGCCCTGCATTGAAGCCCCGAACAAGCAGGTGTAGAACTGCAGTCGATAGGGATTGTTGCTCAACTGGTTCATGAAGTCGCCGTAACCTGCTGCTCCTGCTGCCGAGACGATGGCGATGCGCTGGGGCACCACGGGCCAGGGCAACTGCTTGTTCATGTCGATCAAGCCCTCGGCCGTGAGACGGTTGAGGATTTCCTGACGCTGGCGCTCCATGTCACCGATCGTGTAGTTCGGGTCGATGTCATAGATGACCACCTTGAAACCGTATTGGCTGTGATAGGTGGCCGTCGCCATCACCAGCACCTTCATTCCGGTCTTCAGGTCACTGCCCGTGGCGGCCTTGAATTTTTCGTTCAGGCGTGGGTAACTGCTGGCCCAAATGGCTGCGCTCACCTTAGCCACCGTCGTCCCGCGGGCGTCTTTCTCGACCAGTTCCATATAGCAATGCCCCCTGACGACGCGCAGGTCGCTCGTCTCAGCAATGACCCACTGGTTCTGCAACGACGGGGTGCCGTTGATGACATTGGCTATGCGGGTGTTGAACTCGCTCAGGGTGATGCCCTGAGGCTGGTTAGAAAAAAGTGAAGGTTGCAACATGGTTACTTGACAGGTATTATCTTCAGTCCCTTGAAACGGAAACTGAGTGACGGCTTAAGGTAGTCGCCGAAGCGCTTGTACTCGCTGGGGACGAGGAATTGTTCCAGCCCGTGTGTGGCCTCGATGATATCATGGTTCTCGCCCGTGAAGGTGAGCTGGACAAGCGGGAAAATCATCGCATCCTGCAAGTCGGCACGCAATTCACCAGGCATTTTCCTGACGATGAAATCGTCGATGCCGGGCTTCACAAAGATTTTGTCGCTCGTGTAACGCTGCCAATGGGCGTTCCACTGGGTGAGGCGGCTATCGGGCACGGGAGTCAACACCGTCTCGATGACAGTGACAACAGTATCCTTGCCCGCCTTCCTCATGCGCATCTCGACCACGCGGCTGCCGCTTGTCTGTACCTTGAGGTAGGTGCTGTCCATTTCAAGCAGACGTGTCTCTCCCGCCAGATTATTGGGGATAGCGACTTGCTGCCCGCTGTTGTAATAGTCCACCATGTCGAGGCGGCTTGTGCGCGTGAGCAGGGGGAAGATGTTGCCCGGTTCTATTGCGAACAGGTCAACAATGGTGCGAGCCGTCCCCGACAACGGCAGCAACGCCATCGTCAAGGCCAAGATGCTGAAAAAACGTCTCATTCTCATTCAGTTGAATGCACATTTACACAAGGTGGGCTCAAAAAAGTCGGGCCCACCTTGCGGATGTTTACGGTTGTGGTTACTTGGTTCCGCCGTACTGTTTCTTGACCTCGGGCAGCCATTTCTGGATGTCGGAGATGCGGGTGGAGTGGCTCGGGTGCGAACTCATGAACTCGGGCGGTTCCTGGGTCGTGGTAGCTGCCATCTTCTGCCAGAAGGTGATGGCCACATCAGGATTATAGCCCGCAATCGTCATCAGCACCAGGCCCATCTTGTCGGCCTCGCTCTCGTGTTTGCGCGAGAAGGGCTGCATCACACCATACTGAGCACCCAGGCCATAGACCTGCTGTGCAATCTGCTGTGTTTCAACACTCTTGCCACTCGTGAAGATGCCGATGGCCTGTGCGCCGTACTCGGCCAGCACTTGCTGGCTCATGCGTTCGTTGCTGTGTTTAGCCACGGCATGAGCCACCTCGTGGCCGATAACCACAGCCAACTCGTCGTCACTGCTGACAAGGTTCATAATGCCCTCATAGACCACGATCTTTCCGCCGGGCATACACCAGGCGTTCACGTCATCACTCTTGACCAGATTGAACTCCCAAGCGAAGTTCTGCAACTCGTTCTCCATACCGGCATAACGCAGATAGGCCTCGGTGGCAGCGGCGATGCGCTGTCCCACGCGGGTAACCTGGGCGCTCTGAGCCTTCTTGGTCGAGATAGTTGCCGTCTGCATGAAGCTGGCATACTGCTGGAGACTGGCAGCCAGCACCTCTTGGTCACTGACAAGATTCAATTGTTTGCGGCCAGTGATAGGTACCGAGCCGCAGCTGGTGAGCAGCATAGCTGCAACAGCCAACATTGCGATAATCTTTTTCATAATTGACAGATTATTTAAGTTAAAAGACACTAATAATGAGTTCATTAATGGGTTTGTACCACCTCGGTGGGCGGCAAGGTCTGGTTACGGCGGTCGATGGCCTCGACCACGCGGGTGGCGAGCTGCTTGAAGGCAACGCCGCTCACATCGTTCATGCGCACCACGGGCTGGCCGTCATCACTGCCCTTGCAGATGCTGGCCACCATGGGAATCTGGCCCAGCAGTTCCACGCCCAGCGTCTCGGCCAGCTGTTTGCCGCCGTCATGCCCGAAGATATAGTATTTCTCGTCGGGATGGGCAGCCGGCGTGAACCACGACATATTCTCGACGATGCCCAGCACGGGAACACCCACATGCTCGCCCATGAACATGCTGATGCCCTTGCGCGCGTCGGCCAGCGCCACCTGCTGGGGCGTGGTGACCACGATGGCACCCGTGATGGCAAGCGTCTGAACCAAGGTCAGATGGATGTCGCTGGTGCCCGGCGGCAGGTCGATGACAAAGTAGTCCAGCTCACCCCAGTCGGCCTCGTTGATGAGCTGACGCAGGGCATTGCTGGCCATGGCACCTCGCCACAGGATCGCCTTCTCCTTGTCCACGAGAAAGCCCAGCGAGAGCATTTTCACGCCATATTTCTCCAGGGGGATGATCAAGTTCTTGCCATCCACCTCGTGCATATACAGTTGTTCGTCCTCGGCGCCGAACATCTTGGGCATCGAGGGGCCGAAGATATCGGCATCGAGCAGTCCCACGCGGTAACCCTGCAAGGCAAGCGCCACAGCCAGATTGCAGGCAATGGTGGATTTACCCACACCGCCCTTGCCCGAGCTCACAGCGATGATGTTCTTCACGCCGGGCAGCGGTTTTTCGATTTTGCGCACGGGATTGTCTTGTGCGGTTTTCACGCCGATGTTTCCCTTGATGTCCACGTCGTTGCCCACGTGGGCCAGGATAGCGGCCTCGGCAGCCTTGACCACGCTCTTGATAAAGGGGTCGGTGGGCTTCTCGAACGTCAGCGAAAAACTCACACGGTTGCCATCGATGCGTATGTCATCATTCACCATGCCCATGTCCACGATGTCTTTTCCCGTGCCGGGATAACGCACCGTGCGCAGGGCATCCAGTACCAGATTAGGATAAATAGTCATATCTTTTAGTTTAGTGTTTAGTGTTTAGAATCTAATGATTTATAATTCAATGTTTTATGAATCGTTCTCTGCATCGGGCATGAGCTGAGGCATCTGGATGTAGCCACGGTTGTAGCTGCGGTAGGTGTCGGGCTCAATGTCGATGTCGGGTTCCACGAGTTCCACGCCGTGAGGCAGGGCAAAACGGATGTACTTGATGGTCAAGCCGCGTTGCAGCCATTGCATCTCGTAGTGCGTCTTAATGTCCAGGATGTCGTCGGCCATGCCGCTGGCATACAAGTCATCGGTATCGGTCTCAACGGGCAGGTGATTCTCCTCGACCAGGGCGTGGGTGTAGGTGTACAGGAAGGGGCTGTCGGTCTTGAGGTGCACGATGCCGCCGTCGCGCAGGATGTGACGGTAATTGTCGAGGAAACGCGTCGAGGTGAGGCGCTTGTTCACCTTCTTCATCTGCGGATCGGGGAAGGTAATCCATATCTCGGACACCTCGTCGGGGGCGAACATGCAGTCAATCAGTTCGATATTCGTCCTCAGGAACGCCACGTTGGGCAATCCCTGCTCGGTAGCCATCTTGGCCCCGGTCCACATGCGGGCACCCTTGATGTCCACACCGATGTAGTTCTTGTCGGGGAAGCGACGAGCCAGTCCCACAGCATATTCCCCCTTGCCGCAGCCCAGCTCCAGCACGATGGGATTGCCGTTCTTGAAGTATTGCTCATTCCACTTGCCGCGCATGGGGCAACCGCCCTCCTGCTTCACCACCGCAAAGGGGAACTGGAACACACAATCCATGCGCTCCATATCGGCAAATTTCTTGAGTTTATTCTTACCCATTGGTCCAATTCTTTAGGTTAGTGTCAGCGAATTGCGATTTTGTGGCTCTTGCCGTTGAGAACAACGACATAGAAGCCCTGTTCCATGTCAAAGCGGTTCTCGCCCTGGACAAGCGTCAGCGAGCGTGCCGCGCCGTTTATAGCCGTCACCATGGCCGACGCTGCATTGCGGGTGTCGATGCACAGGGTGCGTCCCTCGATCCACACACGGTCGGCATCGGCGGTAAGGTCCTCGATGCCCGTGGTGTTGTTCACCGTGGCGACGCAATCGGCGGCATGCCAGCCCACGTTATTGTCATCGGCAAGCACGACGTTGCTGACGGTAATCTGGCTGGTGCCAGCCAATGCTTCGTCGGCGCGCACGGTGAGTGTGAGCACAGCCTTGTCCTCGCCGTCGAAGCGGCGCTTATCCATCGAATAGGCGATGGTGCGTGTCCAGGCATCACCCAGGTCGCGCGTCTCGGTGACCTGACCCTGGCTTGCAGCCACATCGACCAGCGTCAAGCCTATCGGCAGAATGATGTCGCACTGCACGGCGCTGTAGTTGCCGGCATTGTCAAGGGTGAGTTGCAGCGTGCGCTGTTCACCGGGCCTCAACGACACCTCGTCGAGATGCAGTGCGTCGTCGGTGTCGATGACCGCCGGAGCATAGCTGCCGGGATTCAAGATGATGTCGATGACCGCATTGATATCAGCAATACCGATCTCGCCGTCCTCGTTGACATCGGCGCGCAACATCGTCTGGTCGTCAAAGCGTCCGCCCAGGATGATGTCAATCAGCGTGTTGACGTCGGCGATATTCACCTCACCGTCGTTGTTCACATCACCTCGCAGCCACGAGGCCCCGAACATGAATTCCTTCCACTGGTCGGCTTCCTGATAGAGGCTCTTGGAGTCGGCGGGCACCGTCAAGGGAATCTTGCGCTGCTTCACACCGGCCCAGACGTGCTCACCCAGGGCAGGCACCTCGACTGCGTTGCTGGTCAAGGCCGTCAAGCCGGTCATGCCCGCCATGGCATAGTCGCCCAGCCACGTCACCGTTGCCGGCAGTTCCACCACCGGAAGGGTCGAAACATTGTAAAACGCGTAATCCCCGATGCGGCTCACGCCCGTGAGGTCAACGTTGCCTTCAAGGGCCGTACAGGCCAGCAGGAAGTCGTTGATATCTTCAATCTTGCCACCCAAGCCGATAGTGGCAAGATTCTTATCGTAGAAGAAAGCGCCATCACCCACGCTTGTCACGCTTGACGGCAGGCTGACCTGCGCCACAGGCGACATCGCCACGGCCCAGTCACCGATGCTGTCCAGGCTGCTGCTGGCGGTCAAGTCCAGATGCTGAATGCCGATACCCAGCAGGGCGCACTCACCAATCGTGCGTATCGATGAGCCCAGGGTCAGTGTCGTCAACGACGGACAGTTCAGCAGTGCGGTGGCATTCAACCGCTTGAGCCGGTTGCCCGGTTCCACCTTGAAACTCGTCAGTGAGGTGCAGCCCATGAAGGCACCTGTATCCACTACCCTGACCGAGGCAGGCAGCATCACCTCTTGCAGTGCTGTGCAGCCTGCAAAGGCATACTCCCCGATGCTGTCGAGCGTGGCCGGCAGCACGACCTCCTCAAGGGCAAGACAGCCCACAAAGGCACCCTTGCCGATGCTCTTCAGCGACGACGGCAGCCTTACACTGGTCACATTCAGTCCGCTCAGGCCACCCACGGGCACTTCGTCGGCCTTGAAACCCTCTTGCCAATAGCGCTGGCAAACGTAGTCACATCCGACGATCTGCACACCCGTCAAGTCCAACGAGCGCAACTGTTTCAAGTTGTCGGTTATAAAGTAAAAATCGGTGGCGTCCATGGTGCCTGTCACCTTCAAATCGGTGACTCCGGTATTATTCACCTTGCTCGACAATGAGCCAGCTGTGGTGGTCACGTCGAGTGCCTTGACCTGCAAAACCATTGCAGCCAAAGTCAAGAACAATATGATGTTTTTCATCTTCACAGCTTATTTGAATAATGTGTTAATCTTGCAAATATAATGCATTTCAAAAAACTACGCCCATTTTTTAACAAAAAATGCATTCGGCCGCTTTCAACGGCCCCATTACCACCCCGACACATAACAAATGCATCAGGGCGCAAAAAAACGTCGCGGCCCACACGGGTAGCGACGTTTCATTGATCAAATTATCCGATACGTTTTTAGTGATTATAAAAAAGAAATCTTTACACGTTAGTTGTATAAACTATTGCAATTATTCTTTATTTCAACACCTTAGAAGTCGTGGTGGTACCATCAACATAGGTGGTCACCACGATGTTCATACCGTCGAACGGAGTATCGCTCTCCTGACCGGCCACGTTGATGTAGCGAACAGCGGCGATTTCCTTGTCCACGTTCACCTGCTCGATGCCCGAAGCGTTGTTGAGCATGGCAGCGGCATCGTCGGCCAGATAAATCTCGTGGTCGGGAGTCACTAACCTCACGTTGGCAAGCATCAGTTCGGCATTGTTGCCGTCAAAGTCCTCATCGGCAGTGATGGTCAGGCGCAGCACCTTACCCTCGCCAATGGTCATCTGATCCATCTTCATCGAAGCACCGATCAAGGTATATACATTGCTCTCCTGCTCGTGGATGCGGCTGAAGAACGAGTGGTCACTGCAACGCTCGATGCCGTCGACAGCGGTGAGGGTTACGCCCTGCGGCAATACCAGCTCACACTGCATGGCGGTGTAATCATGCTCATCATTGTTGAGTGCCACATCGATGGTGCGCGTCTGACCGGGTTGGAGCGACACACTTTCGAGACTCAAGACATCACTGGTGGCCACACACTTGCCGGCAATCTGGTCGCGGATGGCCTTAACCGAAAGCTCGCTGGTGCTGCCCATTACCATACTGATAAGGGCTGTCACGTCACTGATATTCACAGAACCGTCACTGTTGATGTCGGCAGCTCGCAGATCGATGTCGAGACCGCCTGCAACCGAATAGCTGATAAGAGCCGTCACGTCACTGATGTTGACAACGCCATCGCGGTTCACATCACCCAAGAGGTAGCTCTCCTCGAAGAAGAAGTTCATCCACTGGTCTGCGGCCTTGTAGAGTTCAACCGAAGCCTCAGGTGCAATCAGGGGGATAGAGGGCTGATCCACACCGGCCCAAACCTCGTTGCCCAGAGCAGGCACCTCTACAGCGTCGGTCTTGAGAACCTGCATGCCCGTCATACCGGCCATTGCATAGTCGCCCAGAGAGTGTACGCTCGAGGGGAGATACATGGTGTCGATGTCCTGGCTCACGTTATAGAACGCATGGCTGCCGATGGATTTCACACCGTAGATGAGCATCTTGCCGGGGTTCAACTGCTCGTCGCCGGCAAACGTGTAATCCTTGATGTATTCCAGCGTGCGACGGAATGCGGGAGCACCCTTGGGACGACGGATGGTAGAATTGCGGATATCGGGCATTGTAACTTTCGTCAACAGCGGATTGTGGGCCAATGCGCCCTCACCAAGGTTGGTGAGCGTGCCGGGCAACTCAAGGCTGGTGAGTTTGGTCTGAGCAAAAGCCCATTCACCGATGGTGCCCATCGGCAACGACTTGATGTTGATGCTCTCGAGACCTGAATTGATGAATGCCTCGTCGTCGATACGAATCAAGGTGCTTGCGGGATCGATGTTGATCGTCTGCAGAGCCTTGCAGCCGTTGAAGGCGCCCTTCAAGATGTAGCTCACATCGGCGCCGATCTGCACGTTACTCAGGTTGAAGTCACCCAAGAAGGCATAGTCACCGACAGTCGTGCCGTTGATGACAGCGCTCTCCAGTGATTCACAGCGCGAGAACGCGCCTTTGCCCATATAACCCACATTGGCAGGAATCTCAATACTCGTCAAGGCAGTGCCCGAGAAGGCATAGTCGTCGATCTCGGCCAACGCCTCGGGGAGCGTCACCGAAGTCAACTGGTAGCAACCGGCAAAAGCGGCATAACCGATCGACTCGATCGTCTCGGGGAGCGCCACCGTAGTGAGCTTCTTGCCGAAGAACGCGGTGCGAGGAATCTGGTTGGCACTGTAGCCCGTAACCGTTCCAAAGAGGGTCTTGCCGTTGTCAACTGCGGTAATCGTCACCTGGCTCAAGTCAAGCGACGTGAGCTCGGTGAGATGCTCGTTGATGAACAGGAAGTCACGGGCATCCATGGTGCCGGTAACGGTGAGTTCAGTAATCTGGGTATCAGTCACCAATTGTGCCAGCTGACCTGCTGTATTCTCTACATTCACGGCCTTCAAGGCAGGTGTGACTACTGCCGCCATAAGCAGCAGGAAAAACAATTTGCGCATATCGTTTTTATCTATTGTTGGTTGTATTTCAGTCTATTTAACCCGCAAAGATACATATTATTTCAGTCACGGCACTTGTTTTAACCTTTTTTTTGTTTTAGAATGTCACTACGTGACACCCCAACCTACCGTCAACAGTAATTTGGCGGCAACAAAGGGAGGCCCCCGATGACCGGAGAGCCTCCCTTGATGTGCAATAGGACAGGGTTGCGGATTAACGCAGAACCTTGGCTGTGGAAATTGAGCCGTCGGTGTAACGTGTCACCACAATGTTGATACCCTCAAACGGCTGCTTGCTTTCTACGCCCATCAGGTTGTAGTAGCTCACACTCTTGACAGCCCTGTCGTTCATCAGCTCGCAAACTGCGGTTACAGTTCCGTTGGAAGAAGACTCGGAACTGAGCGGATAAACGATATAGAGCGGCGGGTTGTCCTTCAGGTTACCGTCTTCCTCGGTGTAGGGCTGGATGCGGTGCGGTGCACCGTTGCCACCATTGCTCCATGCATCAGGATTCTTGCGCACAATTGCCTCGAAACCATAGAGTTTCTCGGGAGTGGTGGTATTTGATGCGGTGAAGCAGTCGAGTACACGAGTGTTCTTGGTCACATCATAGTCCTCGCACAACGACATGTTGGCGGCGAAGCTGCCCTTGAACCTGTGACCGTTGATCTGGTTGCCTTCCTGGGCGGGAGCGATAAAGAAGTTGTCCTCTCGAGTGTAGTAAGCCCACACTACCTGGCAGAACTCCTGGGGCTTGGCGTCCATGAAGAAGAAGTACTCACCACCGAGCTCGTCTTCACGATAGCTCATGGCGCCGTCGGCGTCGATATTCTCGGCCAGGAAGTTGGCCGTGCAGTAGATGTTGGGGGTGTAGGTCGAACCAACCTCCTGCACAACGGGAAGGTTGTTGCCCAAGTCGATGGTCGGGTTCAAGGCATCTACATAGGTACCGCTGACAGAACCGGCACTGAGAATCTTGTTCTCATAGGTGTCTTTGAGCGTACCCAAAACCTGCTGATAGACATTAATGTCGACAGCCGTCTTGTCGGTGATGCTGTTCGGAATCAAAATCTCAATCCAGTTGCTCTGGTCATAGTCCTTCTGCTCAACCGTGTTGATGAAGGTACCGTTCTGGTTCTCGAACTCAATCAGATAGTTCTTCTGGCCATCGGCGGGATAACGCTTGGCGGCATACATCTCGTCGTCCTTGGCAAAGATGGCGAACTTGCCCTTGTTGTCATCCCAAGTCACGTGAGCGGCGATCAGCGGGTTGGAGATGGTGTAAGGATTACCCTCTTCACCAATCTGTACCAGGTCCTCAAGACGCACGCTGTTGTCTTCCCACTCGGTAAACTTGATAGGCATGATTTCATAACCGTTCTGCCACTTCTGGAAGATGAAAGTCACATTGTAGAACTTGTTATCGGTGGGCAGTGTAACACCAATCTCATTGCCCTGCTTGTCCTTCCATGCCGGGCTGTCGTACTTGTTGTAACCCACAATGGCGGTGCCGCCTTGTACCTCCGATACATCGTCGCCATTCTCATCGGCAGCGATGCGGAAGTTAAGGCCATTGACGTTGGATACCTGCAGCTTGTTGATGTACAGGTAACGGTCATTGTAGTTGGCGGGATTTTCAAGCAGCTCGCTGAGCAGCACCTGCTCGGGATCGGCAAGGGCCGTCAGGGTAGTATCGCGGAATGTATCTTGCCACTCGAAGCACTGAGCCTGATAGTATTGACCTTCTTGATAGTAGCCCTTCTTCACCTTGAAGCCAGGAGGAATCACGTCACTGTTCTCATACCTGGCAGCAAAATCTGATTTGAACTGAGGCTGGATGAAGAACTGCATGTAGCCCGTGCGGTCCTTTACCCAGATGTATTCTTGACCACTGCCACTGTTTTGTGAGTAGTCAAACAATACGGTCACGGGACTCATGAAGGTAACCTCTTCGCCATTATCCAATTCCATGAACTCGGCGATGCTGTACACCTTATCGCTCTTGAAGTTATAGGTCGCGCTGGCCGTTGCCGTGGACTGGCCTTTGACAGCCGTTGCCTCGACAGTCATCTCGTGGTTGGTCTCGTCGACGTTAACCGTGAAAGGTCCAGTGTAGGTCTGCGGTTCACCACCGTTGATGGTATAGGTCACAGTAGCGTCGCTGGGCGTCGGGGTGATGGTTACAGTGACAGGAGCGCTCACACGCTGTGAGGCCGGACTGATGGCAACAGTTACCCTATCCCAATAATAGGTCACGGTGGCTATCTTGCTGACGTTGCCATCGCCGTCAACGGCAATTGCCTTGACAGTGACGGGAGCCGAGCCGTAGGCTACCACGGGCTTGTTGTCCGGGTCATAGACAGCGCTATTCTGGGTGGGATCACTACCATCCAGGGTGTAATAGATGGTGACATTCTCGGTCGAGCAAGTCATGGTCACCTCAACGTCATCAAACATCTTATTGGCCGTGCCACCCTCAGGAGAAATGACGGGTTTAGCCACCTTGACGGTACCCTCCCTATAGAGTTTGGCATTGGGCATATTGCTTGTTGACAGATAGCAGGCATAACGCGTACTGCTAACATTGCACTGCAGGTATCTTCCCGTGCTACCCACATTCTGGATCACGACATTGTAATTGTTATCAATGTAATTGTTATCAATCGAGAGCGTCCACTTGTAAGCGTCGGTTGTGCCCTTTGAGCCTCGGTTAACTGTATTGCCTGAGTAGTAATACAGATATTGACCAGACAGATCCCTGATGTAGAATTGGCCATTGCCTGCGTTCTCGAGAGTGAGCACATTGACATCGGTCGGGTCTGCCAATGTCACAACGTCATCATCCACCGTGAAACCATTCGTCACAGTCGCATAGTAGTTGCTGCTGTTAAAATTGTTACTCAGCGCATAATAAGTGTAGGGGTTAGTACTCGTTCTGGTATATACCAGCACATAATCCTCGAACGGTACAATATCCTCATCATCCTTCACCAGGACATAGGTATTACTACCTGCAGGTTTAATGACGTAGGTAGCCTCGACCACAGTGCTGGTAATGCCGCCATAGACGGCGACAGCCTTGATGGTAGTCAACTCAGCTGTCACAGGAATGGGACCAGTGTACTGGGTGCTGTTGGCATCAGGCGTCGAACCATCGGTAGTATAATAGATATGGGCACCCGGGGTGTCGCAAGTGATCTCCACATTCTGGGCCACTTCGTAACGGCCAGGCTCGGGCGAGAAGACAGGAGCGTGCACATCGGGAACGATGCGCATCATGTTGGTCTCGGGGTCAAGCGTGATGGTATAGGTACCAGCAAGCATCTTGACAGCGTGATGTATTGTCGAGTCAAGAGGAAAATCCTGGTTCATGCTGCCTTCGCTAAGCCACCAGTCACCATTAGGATTATCATAAGATGGATCGGCTTTCGGACCGAAAATATAACTCGACTGCCAATTGACATCGCTGCCCGACTTCTTGGCGAATACCAGATAGGTATCGCTCGTTGTGGTCAAGGTTTGGGTGTAAACACCGTTTTCATAGCCCATCTGGATACCGTTAGCGAAATCCCAAGAGGGGCTGGTCACAATGTAAACCGGGCCATTGTGCTTGTAGTGAACTGGGACGTCAACATCGGCAACGCCGCTGGTTGTGGTACTCACGCGCACAGTGTTGTCCGACTTCAACAGACGGCCACTGTAGTTAACCGTAGCGGTGGTCTCAACCACACTGCCGTCGGCTGTAGCGATGGTCGTGGGATTAACGGTCCACTTGTCATAATTGGTGCTGTAGTTGGTGTTCAAGATGCTCAGGTTGACGTTGGCATCAAGATAGCCGGCATTCACCGTGAGTGCGCCACCATCGATGGTGCCAAAGCTCAACGGATTGGGCGTGGCGGTCATCGTGGCGGGCGGCGGGGTAGCCTTCTTAGCGGTCACGGTGACCGTCTCGGTCAGGTCACCGCAAGTTACGGTGATGGTGCAAGTTACGGGTTCGGTGCTCGTGCCGTTATAGGTCACGGTGAGATTCTGGTTCACCGAGCCGTCGGTGGGAGTGAGCGTCGTGGGCGTTACCGTGAAGTCAGCACCCGTATAAGTAATGTTCACATTACCAGCCAAATGGGCACCGCTCACATGAACCGTGCCACTGGTCGATGCACCAGCCGCGGCATTGTAGGCAATGTCGTCCAGCGCCTGCGACGGGGGCGTAACCGTCAGAGACGGATCATTGCTGTCCTTGACATAGAGGCATGCAAGGCTTTGATTGCTAGTGTAGCAAGCAAAGCGGGGACTGCCTGAGTTGTAGAATAGGGTCCTATCAGTATTGCCTACATTTGTCAAAGCAAAACCTGTGAAACCGCCCACTGTTTTACTGGCAACGGTCCAACTGGATGAATTGTTGACTGAACTTGATGTCGTCAATGAGTTACCGCTGCTCCAACTCAGATAATTGTTACCATATTTAAAGGTCCATGCATCACCATTATCACCCAACGTCAATTCCACAACGTCAGTGCCACCAATGTTTACAGTGTTGTTGTTGAATGTCAGATTGTTGACGACACTACCGCAATTGGTGCCGTTAATCGGTGCTATCACACCCATTCCCACACCATAATTCTCATTGACGATGATGTACGTTTTGCCGACCATGAGGTCATCCAAACTGGTCACCTTCTTATAGATATTTTCAACCACGGGTGCGTTGACGGTGAGGGTGAGGCTGCTCTCATCGCTCTCGTTGAAGTCGTCATCAAGCGCGATGGCACGGATGGTGCAACCCTCGGTAATGGTCACCTGGGCGGTGTTGCCGCTAGTCATCGTGGCGGTGCCGCTGTTCGCAGGATCAGTCCCGTCGGTGGTATAGCTCAAATAGTTGCCACTATCGGCCGTAATGTCAACCACGGTGCCGTTGTCCACGGCCTGAGTGCCCGTTACAGGCGTGCCGTTGATGCTGAACACCGGAGGTGTAACAGTCACCGGCGTGGTACCATCATCCTTGACATAGATATAAGCAACAACTCTGTTAGTTGTTGAACTTGTCAACTGAAAAACAGAACTGCTGGTATTAAAGCGGATGTAATAGGAAGTGTATTGATTGTTCCTTATTCCATTGTCGTTAATCGTCCATTTGGTATCGGCGTAGCTTGTGTCATCTACAGGATAAAAGCCATCATAATTCGTATTAGTCGCTAAATATTTGCCATTGGGCAGCTGAAATGTCCATGCATCAGAGGTGCCACCCAAAGTGAATTCAACAACATTCTTGCCACCGATATCAATCTTGTTGTCGGTGCCAATAGGTGCAGCGACTCCGGCAGCGTGATGGGTCGCGAGGTCAATCTCACCCATCGCGGCCGATGAAGCTCCGTTCTCATACACAATGATATAATTCTTGCCGGCTTTCAAGTCATTGGTGCTCGTTATCTTGCGATACCAATTAGGTTCAGCAGGCGTGTCACCACCTGTTTCTTTTTCATAAGTAACAGCAACTGTAGCAATAGAAGTAGTGTTAGAAGCAGTGAATGCCTCAGAAGTAATGACAGCATTTGTTGCTGGTGTCCATGTTCTTGAATTATTGTTTGGTCCTGAATATGAGCCATTAGCTGGACTCATGTTCTGCAAGTTTGCTCCAGTGATAGTAATACTCTTGATTGTATTGCCACTAGCCTCAACAGTCATACTACCACCAGACTTATAAATACGAAGATTTGTACCATCAAAGTAAGGATCATTTGTGCCCTTAGTAAACGTCAAAGTGACATCGCCACTTGAAACGACCAGTGGGGCTGGAAAACTAGTTCTTGCAGTCCAGCCCTGATCAGCCATAGTAATGGTTGTTGTCACCGTCTCAGTTTCTGCCCAGCCGACCGAGAATGCCAGCAGAGCAGTCAATAAAAAAGTAAGTAACCTGTTCATAAAAAATAACTTGAATTATGTGAATTAAAGATTAAACTGCATGCCAAAGAAAAAGCCATCGGCTATACCTTTTTTGAAGGTTGCGATGGCTAGTTGAGATAGGGTCACATAACAAAAAAATGGCACTCAAAGCTTTACGAGCTGCAAGACACTTACTGTCAAGTAGCTGAAAATCATTGAATTCCATCTTTGAAACCCTATAGTTCATATTTTGACCACGACAACTCCTCGAAAGAGCTTTACAAAACTTGGCGCAAAGGTATGTATTTTTCTCATTGTCACCAAGAAAAAAAATCATCATTTTTCAAAATTTTTATGACTTTCGGCCAACGATGATAACATTTCAATCAATCTGGGACAAGAATAGGTGAAATCATCTCTTCGGCGCCTGCTGGGATGGTGGACAGTAACACTTTTTAACGCAGGAATTCTCTGTGAATGGCGAAAAGGCACTAATTTTGCTATTTAATGGGAAAGTGTTCCCTTTTTACAGAAAAAAGAAAAAATTGAAGATGTTAAATATGAGACGATTACCGTTGTTGCTGATGGCTTGCGCCATGATGGCAGGTTTGCTGTCGTGCGGTGGCCACGGCAAACTGGAGAAGGCGGTGCGCAGTGTGCTGGTGAGCGGTGACACGACCCGCGCAGCCTATGACTCGTTGTGCTCGCTGGTGACCGACAACCCCGGCAAATACAGTGACATGCTCACGCCCGAGGGCCGTGTTGACCACAAGAAGATGGCCGATTTCATCGAACAGATCGGCTCACAGTTGCGACCGCCCATGCACTGGGACACGCGCCCCTATGGCGGCGTGGACGACCTGTCGCTGACGGTATACTTTGAACGCAGCGGCTCGATGGTCCCCTACGACCAGCGTGGCGGTGGCGGACAGTTGAAGAAGGCTGTCAACGACCTGATCAACCACTTCCCCGCCGGCAGCAAGGTGGACATCAACATCGTGAACGACGGTATCTACCCCTACCAGCACACGGTCGATGAGTTCCTGAAGGACCGCGACATCTACCAGAGCACGGCAGGGGTGGGAGACGCCGCCTACACCGATTTCCAGCTGATTTTCGAGAAAATCCTGGAAGCCCAGCGTCCCGGCAACGTGAGCGTGCTGGTGAGCGACCTGATCTATTCGCCCAAGGACACCCGTGGCGTGAGCCTGGACAAGATCTTCAACGAGGAGAACAGCCTGGCCACCCGCGTGTTTGCCAAGTACAAGGGCAAGAGCGTGGTGGTGCAGCAGTTCATGGGCGACTACAGCGGCAAGTATTACCCCTATAACGGGGTGCCGTTTGAGTACAACGGCAAGCGACCGTTCTACCTGGTCATCATCGCCGATGGTGACGCAATGGACCAGCTGGCCACCGACAAGCGCTACAGCGGCGTGCTCGACGCTCCCGCAGTGCGCTACAGCTACCGCTTCAACCAGGCCACGAGCGATGTGCAGTGCCGCGTGCTGCCCGAGTGGAAGGACAACGCGGGACGCTTCCGCGTCAAGCATGGCGACGGCATCGTGCTGGCCAAGTGTGACGGCGACCGCCAGACGGGCAAACTGTGCTTCTCGCTGGCAGCCAATTTGGGCGGTCTGATGAAGGACGACGCCTTGCTGACCAACCCCGCCAACTATGAGGTGAAGAGCATCGACGGCTATACCCTCACGGTGCAGCCCATCGACCAGAGCATGGTGACGGCCAACAACAAGGAGTACTTGGAAGGCATGACACACATCCTCACCCTGGTGGGCGACTTGAAGAGTCCGCGTGACGAGGTGCACATCTCGTTGCGCAACGAGCTGCCCGAATGGGTGCGCCAGTCCTCGAGCCAGAGCGACACCAGTGCCGGCGGCTCGTTCTCAACCACGACGCTGGGCCTGGAACAGCTGCTGGGCGGCATGTTCGACGCGATGAAGGGTGGCAGCAGCTTCTTCGACATCACCATCAATCTCCAGCGTTAAACAAGACCTTAAGGACCCTATCGACCTTAACGACCTTAAAGTCCTTAAGGGCCTTAAGAACCCAAACTAAAGAATAAAACTAAAGACTGCAAGATATGAAACATTTGGTTTATCTGATTATCGGCATTGGCATCACGCTGCTGTTCTTCATCCTGAGCTGCACCGACGGGTTCAACATCTGGGAGCAGATGTTCTTCAACCAGGGGTACAACGACAAGATGTACAACCTGAACATGTATCCCGTGATTGCCGCCATCACCATCCTCGTGGCATGGGGTGGCGCCGCGATTTACTACTATGCCATCAACTCGGTGAAATTCGACCGGTGGTATCACTGGCTGGCCGTGCTGGGCATCGTTGCCGTGCTGGCACCCGTTGTGTGCTACATCTACAACGACACGGTGTTTGCCAGCAACGGCTTGATGTACATCGGCGAGTCGATCCAGTTCGAGATGCAGACGGTGCTGTTCGCCGCCCTGCTCTATATCGTGGCATCTTACTCGATGCGCTGGTGGAGCAGCAACTGCCGCCACACGCCGCTGCCGCAGTAAATCATAAACAACTAGAAACTAGGGACTAGAAACCAGAAACTACAATATGAGACTATTCCTTTTTGCTATCGGAGGTACCGGATCGAGGGTATTGAAGTCGCTGCTGATGCTGTCGGCAGCCGGCGTGCGTCCCCTTGACGAGAACGGCAAACCCGTAAAGGACCTGGAAATCGTGCCCGTCATCATCGACCCGCACAAGGCCAACGAGGACCTGAAGCGCACCGAGGCACTGCTCAACGACTACCGCGACATCAGGCGCAGGCTCTACGGCAACGAGCCCAACGCCGAGGGTTTCTTCGCTAACCGCATCGTCACCCTGCGCGAGATCATGAGCAACACGAGCGTGACGCTGAGCGACACCTTCATCTTCAATCTGGGTGCCGTGGAGAATGCCAAGTTCCGCGAGTTCATCGGCTATGACACGATGAACGAGGCCAATCAGGCATTGACCTCCCTGCTGTTTGCCAACTACCAGTTGGAGAACAAGATGAACATCGGCTTTGTGGGCAGTCCCAACATCGGCAGCGTTGCGCTGAACGAGATCAAGGACAGCAACGAGTTCAAGGCCTTCAGCAACATCTTCCGTCAGGGCGACCGCATCTTCTTCATCAGTTCCATCTTCGGTGGCACGGGAGCTGCAGGCTTTCCCATCATGGTCAAGAACATACGCCAGGCGGCCAATCTCGAGGGCATCGAGAACCGCGACGCCCTGAGCCGTGCCCCCATCGGCGGCTTGACGGTGCTGCCCTACTTCACCCTAGAGGGTAACAAGCAGGACCAGCGCATCGCCACGAGCGACTTCATCGTCAAGACCCAGAGCGCATTGTACTACTACAAGAACACGCTCACGGGTGCCAACGACAGCAACGTCAACAGCATCTACTACCTGGGTGACCAGGTGAGGTCCAAGCCCTACCTGTATGACCCAGGCGAGCATGGCCAGCGCAACAACGCCCACCTCATCGAGCTAATCGGTGCTCTGGCGCCGCTGGATTTTGCCGGTGCTCCTGACAGTAAGCTCACCGACCCCGACGGCTACCCGTTACCCACGATGGCCTATGAATATGCCCTGGCCAAGGACGAGTTGAGCCTCAATTTCCTGTCGCTGGGTCATCGCACCCGCCAGCTCATCTATGAGCCCATGAGCAAGTTCCACCTGCTGTTCCTGTTCCTGACCACAGGCTTCAAGGACATCATCGGGCAGGGCTTCACCGAGGACGCGCCCAAGATCAAGAGCGACTTCCTCGTGTCGCAGTTCTACCGCACGCTGGTTGACCACTTCATGCTGGGCTATGCCCAGTGGCTCACCGAGATGAACGACAACATGCGCAGCGTGGCCTTCTTCAAGCCGGGCGAGATCGACATGGCCCATGCCATCGAGGGTGTCGGGGTGAAGAAACGCCTGCTGGGACACTACAAGGTCGATAACGACGTGCTCAAGGCCGAGATGAACAAGCTGAGCAAGAACAACGCCAGCTACAGCGACCACTCGGTGGAATACAAACTGCTCGACCTGTTCGACAAGGCCGCCCACAATGTGTTCATCGAACGCTACGAAAACATCAATTAGTCTACCCACCAGAACACCCCACGCCAAGACGCTAAGGCGCTAAGAATTAATAAACTTTTATATGGCCGAACAACAAATATGGAGAAATGATGGAAGCCGACCTGTCCTAGACAGCATTTATGAGGTCTATAGGCATCTGGGCCCGGGTCTATTGGAGTCTGTATATGAAGAGGCGCTGATGATTGAATTTGCCTCACGAGGCATTCATGCACAACGACAAGTACCTGTTCGTGCTACATATAAAGGCAGAGACTTAGGGATGGACTTTATTCTAGATATCCTTGTTGAGGACAGCATTGTACCTGAACTGAAATCTGTTGAAGAATTGCATCCCGTTCATTATAAACAGTTATTAACCTATTAAAAATGGCTGATAAACGACTTGGTTTTATTGTCAATTTTAACGAACATATACTTAAAAATGGCATTAAACGTGTAGTCAATAACTTTGATGAATCGTCAATAGAACAAAAAACACTTAGCGCCTTTGCGCCTTAGCGTGGGGCCGATGTGACTAACGCAAACTAAAGAAGAATATGAGCGAGATATTATCATACAGTAACAACACGAGCAAGAACGGCGAGGAGGATTGGATTGCCCATGCCCCCTACAGCGACGACGACATTGCCCGCATCAAGGATCCGGACGGCGGCCTGAGCGAGAATCCCCGCACCGCCATCCCCAGCCCGCTGGCCCAGCTCGACCTGGTGAAGAACGCCTTCAAGCAGCTGGCCAACGAGCACCTGCGTGGAGCGCGCATGAACGAGCGCCTGGTCTCCAACGCCCTCGACGTGGCCCAACTGTTCTTTGACTACGAGAACCACAAGGACTACCTGCGCATCATCCGCTGGAACCGCGAGGAGTGCATCGAGCAGCTGAAGGCCAATCCGCAGCACCGCCTGTACGGCGAGACGCTCGACCTGTTCTTGCGCAGCGACAAGGTCTATAACTTTGACCTGCTCAAGGACTGGTACATCATCATGTGGGACCGTCAAGTGCTGGGCGGCACATCACCGTCGTCGATCGTGATGGCAGCCCCCGCATTGGGCACCATTCCCGCCATCAAGGTAGAGCAGGGCGTGAGCCTGTTCGGTGAGACGCGCCACCTGTGGCAGCGTGACGAGGACTTCGTGTGCTACATGTACCTGCTGATGAACGCCTACCCCACCCTGCGCACCCACTGCCCCGAGGTGTATGCCTACATGCAGAAGAACCTGAATCCGTTGCGCCAGCAGCGCCCCGAGCTGTATCGTCGCATCACCTCGATCATCCCCAACCTGGACGCCCTCGACGAGGGCCGCGCCGGAGCCGTGCTGGAGCAGTTGGAGCAGAACTACGACCCCTTCGGGGGCGGAATCGACGTGAGCGTGCTGGGAGCCCGCTTCTATCACAAGCGCGTGCTTGACATCCGCACCGCCGCCAGCGAGAGCGACTTTGTCATCACGCCCACCATGCCCCAGGACAAGAAAGAGTTGCCGCTGGTGCTGGTCAACGGCTTCAACGGCAGTGTGGAACACTTCCGCTACATCGACAAGGAATGGGACAGCGCCACCCAGGTGTATGCCGGCGGCATCCCCTTGAGCGACCGCAAGTTGCCCGACACCTCGATACAATACCCGTTTGTCACCACCGACGACTTCCTGACCGACACCATCGTCCGTCTGGGCAGTGGCTGCGTGATCGACACCGACCATTTCTTTGACGGCAACCTCAAGCCGCGCACGCCGCAGCCCACCTGCGGCTACCTGCTGCCCTTGAAACCGTTGCTGTTCACCTATTTTGACACCGAATACCTGAAAGGCACCATCGCCGGCCGCCACGTGATCGACATCGAGGAGTTTGCCGACGGCAGTGTGATGGTCACCCTGCGCATCCGTGTCAAGAAAGGTGAGAACCGCTATATAGAGCTGTCGCGTAAGTACTTCCCCATCAACGACCACACGTGGACCTTCGACGAGAGCCGCGGCACTGGCCGTGTGATGGGCGCTACATTGTCCACCTCGGTATTCCCGTTTGTCAAGACCGACGCCAACGACGACTATACCGTCGAACTGTTCACCATGATCGAGAACGGCGGCGCCACCTTGCGTTTCTACAAGAACGGCATCAAAACCGATGGCCTGAACGTGCGCGACGCCATCCGTTCCCACTCGGGCTACAGCACGACCTACTACGACGTGGACGGCTCGTTCGACTACATGGAGGTGAGCGTACAGAACCACCTGGGCCGTGCCAGCGGTGTGATCATTCCGCAATGGAAGCCCTATGTCCCCAGCGCCAAGGAGCTGATTTTTGCCGTGGACTTCGGCACCACCAACACCCACGTCGAGTGGGCCGAGCGTGGCCAGCCCTCGAGGCCGTTCACCTTTGAGTACGGCTCTCAGCAGGTGCTCGTCGCCTCGTTGCACAAGCCCAAGTCGCTGGAATATGCCGAACAGGTGCAGCGCGTGGAGTTCGTGCCGCGTGAAATCGACAACGTGTACGGTTTCCCGCTGCGTTCCACCCTGGCCCGCAACGAGAACAGCGGCGTGGGATGCAACCTGTTCAGCGACGTGAACATCCCGTTCCTGTATGAGCGCCGCTACTTCCATGGCTATGAAGTTACCACCAACCTCAAGTGGAAAGGCGACACCGCACTGGCCAAGGCCTTCCTGCGTGAGCTCACCCTGCTCATCAAGGCCAAAGCGCTGCTCGAGAACGCCGACCTGCGACGCACCGAGGTCGTTTACTTCTATCCCGTGAGCATGGGCGGTGCCGACCGTGACACGCTGGAACGCACCTGGACCGAACTGTTCAACACCTACATCGGTGCCGACAGCGATCATCTGCGCTCCTACCCCGAGAGCCTCGCTCCCGCCTATTACTACAGCGGAGCCGAAGTGGCCGGCAGCAGCTATGTGTCGATCGACATCGGCGGCGGCACGTGCGATACAGTGATCTATCAGCCGACGGCCGACCGCATGTCGAGCGAACCGGTAGCCATTTCGTCGTTCCGCTTTGCGGGCAACGCCATCTTCGGCGACGGATTCACCGACAAGGATGCCGACAACAACCCGTTGCTGCAGCACTACACACGCTACTTCAAGCAGCTCATCGAGAACGACAAGGGCAACAACATCGCCTATCTGGGCAGCATTCTCAACGACATCATGGCTCAGAAACGCAGCGAGGACATCAACGCCTTCCTGTTCTCGATCGAGAACGTAGAGGAGCTGCGCACCCTGCGCGAGATTGACCGCAACCTGTACAGCTACAACGCCTTGCTGCGCAACGACAGCCAGCGACGGCTCATCTTCATGTACTTCTACTCGGCCATCATCTACTACATTGCCCAGGCGATGAAGCAACGCGGCTATGAGATGCCCAAGCAGATCTATTTCTCGGGCACCGGCAGCAAGATCCTCAACATTCTGGGCTCGATGAGCCGCATCAACATGCTCACCCAGACCATCATCGAACGGGTATTCGGCAAGCAGTACACCGAGTCGTTTGAGATCAAGCTCGAGGACAAGTGCCCCAAGCAGATCACCTGCCGTGGCGGCATCAAACTGGAAAACAGACGTCTGGAGGGCCAAGCCGACGTGACACGCTACAACGCCACGAACGTGAAGCGCATGCGGTACTGCTGCTCGATGCTGGGCGAGGACGATCTGACGATGGCCCAAGTGGAGTCGGTCGAGGTGAGAGACCGTCTGGTCGAGAAGGTCAAGGAGTTCAACCAGTTCTTCGTGAACCTGTGCGACTCGACCATCAAGGACGAGTTCGGCATCGAGAACAATGTGCTGAGCCTGTTCAGGAGCGTGCTCGACGAGAATCTGGCCAATTACTTGACGGCAGGCATCAACACCTTCCTCAAGGGCCGCTACAATGCCACCGATGTGGTCGAGGACGTGCCGTTCTTCTACCCCGTCATCGGCGTCATCCGTCACAATCTGCTCAAGAATATGCGCAACGACGTCATCAGCAAGTTTAATCAATAAAATTATACAATATCTCCAAAACTCTTAAAGTTATGAAACGCATTACTTTAATCCTGGCAGCCATCATCTGCCTCGCCATTACAGCAATGGCGCAAGACAATCAACCGGTTCAAATCAATCCCGACCAACCGCTGTCGCCGGCACTGTGGAAGCAGGGCGTTGCCCGCTGTGCCCACTACACGGCCTACGCCAAGGGCTTTGCCAAGAAATCCGAAGAGATGCAGAGCCGTTTCCCCCAGGGCTACACCCTCGATGACCTGAACAACGACGTTTACGGCAACCAGGGCGCCAAGTGGGAAAAGATCTACAATGAGTTCAAGAAAAGCGAGGACAAGGGCGGTAGCCTGAACGACCTCAAGGAACTTGTGATTCCCCAAGTATGGAAGCTTGTAGAACCTGATTTCCAGGCATTCATCACCGACCATCCCGAGATTGCCAACGCTGTGCCCGCTGCAGCCGGCAACGAGAATCCCGAGGGTGTCCAAGAGGATGCTGAGAATGCCTCGACCGACGCCGAGCCCATTCACGACGCCCGCCACCGTCAACAACGCAACGGCAACGGCATGGCCTGCAGCGCCAACCTGCCCCTGTGGCTGAGCATCCTCGGCGCTTTGCTGGGTCTGTGCGCACTGCTCACTGCCCTGAGCAACCGTGGCAAGATCAAGGAGATGCAGCGCACCTTTGCCCGCGAGTTGGATCGCACCAACGCCAATCTGCAGGAGTTCTCGACCGACGCCGCCGACCAGATGAAGGCGCTGTCCATCCGCTTGACCGGTAAGGGTTACCGCAAACCCGAACCCGTTGTCGAGACCGAAGTGATGGCCGAGGCTGAGCCCATGATCGAGGAAGCTGCCGAACCCGTAGCACAGGAAGAGGACGGTGAGGTGATGAACCTGTTCATGAACAAGCCCGACGAGGATGACAACTTCACCCGCGTGAGTGACACCTTCGAGCCCGGCAATTCCATCTACGTGCTCACCACCTTTGACGGACAGCACGGCACCTTCGAGGTCATCGACAAACCCGAGGTACACAGCTTTGCACTGATGATGCCTGCCGAGAACCTGATCCATGCCTGCTCGGGCAATGCCATCCAGATTCCCAACGGCACCCGCATCGTCACCGACCGTCCCGGTGAAGCCGAGTTCATCGACGGCAAGTGGCACATCGTGGTTAAGGCCATCATCCACTACGAGGGATAAAGTTTACTGAGCCTTCAGCAATTAGCTATTAGCTTTTAGCGGGTCACACATGCCGCTGAAGGCTAATAGCTGACTGCTGAAAGCCATTAACCAAAAAACTATGCGCTGGACCTGTCCCAAATGCGGCAAGAAGCTGGAAATCAGCAACGAGCAGTTGATTGCCAACGATGGCGTCATCGTCTGCCCGCAATGCTTGTTGCAGGCCCGCCAGCCCGTACCCAAGGCCCGTGTCACCCCGCGCAGCGACAAGCCTGCCGACACCCCTAAACGAGGAAAAGAAAGCATCGATTTCGATACCCCGCCCGAATACAAACCCACAACCCCGCCACCCTACAAGACACGCATGAAACAAGCCACCACCTCCTACCGCTACACTGGCCTCGGAGGCAACAGCAACACCAATTCCACTGCACCCAGGAAAAAGACCACCACAAAAAAGAAATCCAAAAAGAAGAAACAACAGGGCATGAGTGCCTTGGGTTGCTTGGGACGCACCATCGTCTTCACCCTGGTGCTGTTCGCCGCCTACGTCTTCTTCGGCCTTCTGCTCGAAGCCATGCAATAGGGTAAAACAGATGCAAAATCTTGCGTCTCCATTTCGTTAAACATTACCAAATGCTGCCCTTGAGACGCAAAATTTTGCGTCTCTACATAGAGAACAAATTGAGCGTCAGTGCTTTACCATCAGTAAACGCACGATAAACAGGATTCAGAATCAATTGATTTAGGCTGGTTGGTCAATTGTCATCTGTTTTCAACACAATTTAAGGATTATTCATACTTTGATGTCAGTCAAAAGCATTATCTTTGCGGGACAATTTCGCCTGGGGTGAGCAATGGCCCCGGCATGCGGCAATTAACAATGATAGTATGATGGATTTTTTAGCGACATATCACCTGCAAGGGCTGGTACTCGGCCTGTGCTCGTTCTTGATTATCGGCATATGCCACCCGATTGTCATCAAGGGTGAATATTACTATGGGCAACGTTTCAAGTGGGTATTCATTATTGTAGGCACGCTGCTATGTGTGGGTTCGCTGCTGGTCGATAGCGTGCTGCTGTCGGCTCTGATGGGCGTCGGTGCGTTCTCGTGCTTCTGGGGCATCAAGGAAATGAAGGATCAGCAGGAGCGCGTGCGCAAGGGTTGGTTCCCCCGCAACCCCAAGCGCACCTATCCGTGGGACAAAGAGAGTGAGAAGTGAGAAGTGAGAAGTTAGGAGTGATAAGTTACAGGCAACAAACTGAAAACTAAATGAAGTCAATGACCTTGACAACACTGGCGCTGATGCTGCTTGGCACGGCGATGTGTGCTGCTCACAACGTGAGCGGCACCATCACTTGTGACGGAACGGGAGTGCCCGGTGTGGCCGTGAGCGACGGCTACGAAATCGTCCTCACCGACGCCAACGGCTATTACGCGATGTCAAGTTCTAAACTCAACGGCTATGTCTTCTACACGCTGCCCGGCGGCTACGAGCCGATGCTGGCCGACGGCTTCAACCCCCAATTCTGGGCCATGCTCGACACGCGCGATATCACCGTCGATGAAACGCATGACTTCACGCTGAAACGTGTGGACAACGACCGCCATACGGTCATTTTTGCCGCCGACACCCACCTTGCGCGCCGCAACAGCGACCGTGCCTACTTCAAGAAAGGACTCATCGCCAGCCTTAACGATGAGGTGGAACGCGCCTCCGGCACACCCATCTATTCCGTCCTGCTCGGTGACCTCACTTGGGACGTGTTCTGGACACAGAACAATTACAACCTGAGCGACTTCATGTACGATATGGCACATTTCAACTACCCGATGACACTGTGGCCCGTCATCGGCAACCACGACCATGACCCCAGCGTGCCTGCAGGGCCCGACACCGACATTGAATCGGTTGCCGCATGGCGTGAAATCGTGTGCCCCAACTACTACAGTTTCAACCTGGGCAAGGTACACTATGTGGTGCTCGATGACATCCAGTACCTGAACATCGCCTACGATGACGAGACCTATAGCGAAGGCGTCGCCGGCAGCCGCAACTACCGAGGCGTCATCACCAACGAGCAGATGCAATGGCTGCGCAAGGACCTGGCGCTGGTGGACTACAGCACCCCCGTGGTGGTGTGTCTTCACATCCCGGCTTGGAGCATCAACTCCAATTTCTCTTTCAGCCCTCGACTGGACAACACCTACACACTGTGCTCGCTGCTCAACAAGTATGAGCAGGCCCACATCGTGAGCGGCCACAACCATTGCAACTACACTGCCGCTCCAGCAGCCTATCCTCACGTGACCGAGCACAACGTCGCCGCCACCTGCGGTTCGCTGTGGCAGAGCGCCGTTTTCACGGGACACCACGTCTGCCAGGACGGCAGCCCCGCCGGATACATGCGCTGGACCATCAACGACGATGACCTGCAATGGACGTTCAAGGCCATCCATGAGGGCGAGCGACAGATGCGCCTGTATGACATGAATACCGTGCGCGACTACTACCGCACCAACACCACAATGCGCGGCATCCTGCATGACTACCCCTCACGGGTGGACTTCGGTAAAATCGGCGACAACGAACTGATGGTGAACGTCTTTTCATATGCTCCCGGGTGGCGCGTAACCATCAGCGAGGGCAACGACATCATCCCTTGTCAACGTGTCTATACCGAAGATCCGTTCCACACCCTTGCCTATGACGTCGCCTGTTACAGCACCTACGGCAACTACAGTTATTACTATGCGACGACTCCCACGACCCACCTGTTCAAGGCCCAGGCTACCACAGCCACCGAGCCTGTCACGGTGCGGGTGGTGGACACCTTCGGCAACGTCTATCTCCAGACCATCTCGCGCCCGCACAAGTATAGCATCAACATGGAGAGGGACGAGCGCATCCTCACGCCCGGTGACGTGAATGCCGACGGCGAAATCAACATCGCCGACGTGAATACAGTCATCGATTTCCTGATTAGCAGCCGCTACACCTGCCCGCTCATCCTGGCCGACTGCAATGCCGACAATGAAGTCAACATCGCCGACGTCAACTTGATTATTAACCTGATTATCAATTCATCAAAACTATTATGCGAATAGATATACTCACCGTCATGCCCGATGCACTCGAGTCGCCACTGCACACCTCGATTCTGCAACGCGCCCAGGACAAGGGACTGGTCGAAATCCACGTCCACAACCTGCGGGACTGGAGCCTGCGCAAGCACCGCAAGGTGGATGACTACCCCTTCGGTGGCGAGGCCGGCATGGTGATGCAGATTGAACCCGTGTGGCGATGCATGGAAGAGCTGAAAAGCCAGCGCGACTATGACGAGATCATCTTCACCTCGCCCGACGGCGAACAACTCGACCAACCCATGGCCAATGCCTTGTCGCTCAAGGAGAACATCATGATCCTATGCGGTCATTACAAAGGTGTGGACTACCGCATACGCGAGCACTTGATCACCAAGGAAATCACCATCGGCGACTATGTGCTCACCGGCGGCGAATTACCGGCAGCGGTCATTGCCGATGCCGTGGTGCGTCTGTTGCCCGGTGCCATCGGTGACGAGCAGAGCGCCCTGAGCGATTCGTTCCAGGACGGCCTCATCGAGGCTCCCGTCTATACGCGCCCCGAGGTGTTCAACGGCTGGCATGTTCCCGAGATTCTGCTGAGCGGCCACGCGGCCAAAATCGCCGAGTGGAAGATGCAGCAGTCGCTGGAACGCACCCGCCGCCTGCGCCCCAACTTGTTGAAAGATTAGTATTTAGAAATAATAAAGACTGAAAACTTAAGAATATGGCACTTTTCAAGTTACAACGTCCCAAGTGGATACCGCGGTGGGTCAACTTCCCACTGCTCATCTTCATCGCCTTTGTGGTGGTGCTGGTGTTCTTCGGCGAGAACAGTTTCGTACGCAGCAGCAAGTACCGCAAACAAATCAACGAACTGAAGAGCCAGATCAAGAATTACGAGGACTCGGCATCGGCCTACGAGGTCAAGGTCAATGAACTGAACACCGACAACGAGTCGCTCGAACGCCTCGTGCGCGAGAAATATGGCATGAAGCGCGTTAACGAGGAGGTTTACATCACCGAAATTCCCTGACAACGACATGACACCGAACAAAAGAACCAACATCGCCAACATCCTGGTCATCGTGGGATTGATCATGATGATCGTGATGGCAGTGACTCCGTTGCTGGTGAACCACCAATTCAACATGGAGTGGATGCGGTGGATTTTCATCGCCGGCGCCCTCATCGTGCTGGTGGGCCGTCTCATCGACATCTACCGCGGGCCGTCGCTGCGCCTCAAGCGCCTTCACGTCATTCTGGTCTTCAGCGCCCTGCTGTATTGTGCCAGCGGATCGATGATGTTCATCTTCCAGGGGACCAACAACTGGATCGCATTTTTGCTGGCTGGTGTTGTGGTCCAACTCTACGCCTCGTGGATGATTGACCGTGAACAATCTAAAAACAAACAATAATTTGTCGCTTTTGTGCTCAACTTGCACAAAATTTGCGTAATTTTGCGCTTTTGATGATAGGTAATCTCACCATAGACAACGGCAACACCTCGGTAAAGGTGGCTTTTTTCATCGGTACACAGATTGTGGCGACCAACCGCTTTGTGCGTCGCGACACACGCCTGCTGGACCGCTTTATCAGCACCTACAAACCCGAAACCGCCATCGTGTGCAGTACCGCATCGAGTGCTGCCAGCCAACGTATCGAACAACTGGTTGACCAACGTTGCAACCGCGTAATCCACCTCACCCACGAGACCCCCATGCCCATCCGCCTCGGGTACCGCACTCCCCAGACGCTGGGTCGTGACCGCATCGCCACAGCTGCCGGTGCCTGGTCTATCGCACAACGGCTTGATGCCGCCTGCGATGTGCTGGTCATCGATGCCGGCACGGCCATCACCTATGACCTGGTGAGAGCCGACGGTTGCTTTGTGGGTGGCAATATCGCTCCGGGCCTCACGTTGCGCTTCAAGTCGCTGCACGAGCACACCGGACTGCTGCCGCTTGTCGAAGCCGATGGCGACACCCCCGTGGTGGGCTACGACACCTTGACGGCCATTCGCAGCGGCGTGCTGCTGGGTATGCTGGGCGAAATCAAGAGCTACATCAGCGACCTCAAGCTCTCGCATCCCAACCTGATGGTTTTCATGACCGGTGGCAACGGCAAGCTGCTGTATAGCCGATTGGGCGACGAGGACATCATTTACAACGAACATCTGGCGGCTGAAGGTCTCAACCGCATCCATTTATACAATCAAGCCAATGAGAATCGATAAAAAGATAGCAATATTCTTACTCATCATGGTCATGTGCCATGGTGCCGCACTGGCGCAAATCGTCACCACGCCCTATTCCAAGATGGGCTACGGCATGCTCAACGACAACGTGTCGAGCATCCAGCGGTCGATGGGCGGTGTGGGTTATGCCATGAAGGGCGGTCGCATCGTCAACGTGATGAACCCCGCCTCCTACGCCGACGTGGATTCGCTCACGTTCTTGTGGGATGTGGGCATCGACTTGACCAACCTGTGGAGCAAGGAGAACGACAACAAGGGATACAGCTTCGGTGGCGGTCTGGATTACCTGACCGGCCATTTCAAGGTGGCCAAGAAGCTGGGTGCAGCCTTCGGTCTGCTGCCCTACTCGTCGGTGGGCTATGCCTATGGCGGCAGTATCGACGGCGGCGATGAATCGCGTAGCGGTAACGGCGGTTTCAACCAGCTGTTCATCGGTGTGGGCTATGAGCCGATCAAGAACCTGAGCGTGGGCTTCAATTTCGATTACCTGTTCGGCACGACGACCAACACCACTCTCATCAATTCAACATCGACCAGCTACTTCACGCGCAACATGAAAATGCGTGACTGGAACACCCAGATCGGTTTGCAGTACAGCCTCCCCATGAGCAAAGGCCGTGACCTGCTGACCATCGGTGCCACCTATCAGCCCAAGAAATCCTATCACGGCGATGCTTGGGGCACCAAGTTCGACAGCCAGGACAGCAAGGTGGACACCATCGGCTACACCTCGATGAGCGGCAAATATGAGCAGCCCCACACGATAGGCGTGGGCATGAGCTACATCTATGACCGCCGACTCACCGTCGAGGCCGACTACACCTACCAGAAGTGGAGTGATGCCAAGTACCTGCCCATCGGCGGTTTCGAGCCTCAGACAATGCAGTTCGACGACCGTTGGAAAGCAGCTGTCGGCGTGCAATACACCCCCAACAAGCGCGGCAGCTACATTGGCGCGATGGCGTTCAGGGCCGGTGTGTTCTACAATCATGACTACTTGAACTACAGCGGCAACAACGTGCGCGACTACGGAGCCAGCATCGGTTTCGGCTTGCCGGCCCCCGGCAGCAAGACCTCCATCAACCTGGGACTGGAGTGGCGTCACCGCGAGAGCAGCCCCACGAAGCTCATCACCGAGAACTATTTCAACATCACCCTCGGCGTGAACTTCAACGAGCTGTGGTTCTGGAAGAGCCGCATCCGCTAATCATTTCACCCTGCATTGAGATACCTGCTGAACATAGCAATCGCTCTCATCATCTCGCTGGCCGTGACATCGTGCAAGGACGACTCCACCAGCGTGGTGAGCCATTCCACCAACCCCGAGGTGGTGCCCACCATGACCAGCAGCGACGTGCAGACGGTCATCAGCGACTCGGGTCACACCCGGTACCGCATCGCCGCCCCGGTGTGGAACATGTTCGAGGAGTCCAAGCATCCTCACTGGACCTTCCCCAAGGGGGTCACCTGTGAGGAACTTGACGACAAGTACAACACAGCCTCGACCATCAAGTGTGACTCGGCCTACTTCGACAAGATGCAAAACCTGTGGACCCTAACCGGCAACGTGCGCATCACCAATCCCAGCGGCGATGTCGTGCTCACCGACCAGCTCATGTGGGACCAGCAAGCGCATCGACTGTACAGCGAGGCCTTCATCCACATCGAGAAGCAAGGCCGCATCATCGAGGGCTACGGCTATGAATCCAACGAGCGGCTCACCACCTACAAGTTGCGTCAGGTCGAGGCCATCTTCCCCATCGACGAGAGCCGTATGCCGCACCCCGGCAGCGGCAATGTCGCACCTCGGGTGCCGCAGCCCCCTCGCCCCGCCAAACAACCCATTCAACCGACTTTATAAAACCAACGATACAAACAACATTGGACCCAAGTTATTCAACACCGCTGATTATCGCGCTCATCGCGCTGCTGTGCTCGGCATTCTTCTCGGGCATTGAAATCGCATTCGTGTCCTCCAACAAGGTTCGCGCCGAGATCGAGATGGCGCGCGGCGGTTTCATCAACCGCATCCTCAACATCTTCTACCGCAACCGCGAGATGCTGATCTCGACCCTGCTCATCGGCAACAATATCGCCAACATCGTCTATTCGATGGCGATGGCCAATCTGCTCGCCAAGCCATTGGAGCAATGGGTGCACAACGAGGCAGCGCTACTGCTGGTCCAGACGTTGATCGCGACGGTCATCATCCTCATCTTCGGCGAGTTTGTACCCAAGAGCATCTTCCGCATCGACCCCAACAGGTCGCTGCGCACGGCATCGGTTCCCCTGTATATGGTCTATCTCGTGCTCTACCCCATCTCGCGTTTCACCGAGTGGATGTCGGCGATGCTGATGAAACTGTTCGGCATCAAGATCGACACCTCACGCGTGAGGCTGCTCACCGTCGATGAGCTAGACGCCTACCTGCAAGAGAACATCGACAAGCATGAGGACGAGAACAAGACCGTGGAGCGTGAGGTGAAAATCTTTGAGAACGCGCTCGACTTCAGCGACACCCGCCTGCGCGACTGCATGGTGCCCCGCAACGAGATTGTCGCCGTCGATGTCAAGGACACCACACGCGACGACCTAGTCAAACTCTTCACCCAATCGGGCCTGTCCAAGATTGTGGTTTATAAAGAGAACATCGACGACGTCATCGGCTTCATCCAGGTGAGCGAGCTGTTTGTCACCGACATAGACTGGAAAACCCGCATCAAGCCCGTCCTGTTCGCCCCCGAGAGCCTGCTGGCCCGCAAGATGATGCAACAACTCATGGACGAGAAGCGCTCGATGGCCATTGTCATCGACGAGTTCGGCGGCACCAGCGGCATGGTGACCCTCGAGGACCTGGTCGAGGAAATCTTCGGCGAAATCGAGGACGAGCACGACCGCAACCACCTCATTGCCCGTCAATTGAGCGACACGAGCTATGAATTCTCGGGCCGCATGGAAATCGAGGAAATCAACGAGCGATTCCACCTCGACATCCCCGAGAGCGACGATTACCAGACGCTAGCCGGCTACCTGCTCGATGAGAACGAAGCCATCCCCAACGTGGGCGAGGTCTTTGACTTGCCGCCCTACCGCTTCACCGTCGAGCGCAAGACCGCAGCCCGCATCGAGCTCATCCGCGTCGATGTGCTTGACGAGAACAAGGACTGATCCTGCTGCCGCACACCGCTTGAGACCAATCTCACGCAACGACAACACAACAGAGGGAACAAGGCGACAACACAAAGTAGAGGAATGCAAAAAACTCAGGCCGGGATTTCACTCGGCCTGAGTTTTTAACGTCTTGAACAGTAACTAATGAATCATCATTCCTCGCCACTGGCAAGTATATAATTGACCAAGAGGGTAATGTCGGTGACGGTCAACTCGCCATCACCGTTCATGTCGGCATTCGACAGGTTAATGCCGTCAGTATTCTCCGTCATCAGGCAATTAATCAACAATGTGATGTCACTGATTGTAAGTACGCCATTACCATCCACATCACCCAACATGTCAGATCCATCACCCATCTCAACGATATCATTGAAAAACCTGCTCCACCTGTCGTCGGCACGATAGGCCTCGGCCGAACCACGGGGAACATACAGCGTATTGTCGTATGTGCCAGTGCTAGCAAACATACCTATATACGTATTATTGTCAGATACTCCAACAGTAATCTGGGACGGATCAGGAACATAACAGTATACATCTTTCAAATTGCTGCAATCATAAAATGCGCCGTCGTCAATGAATGTGACCGAGGAGGGTATCGTCACGGTCTCAAGTTCAGAACAATCGCGGAAGGCACCATGGCCAATGCTGGCCACCGAGTCACAGATGATGACTTCGGTCAAGCCCGAGCATTGCTTGAATGCCGAAGTTCCGATAGTCCTGACGTTGGAAGGTATCGTCAACGTTCCAGTCACGTTTGCACATATTGCAAAAAAAGCGGGAATATCAACCACACTGTCACCGATCTTGAGAACGAATCTATCGTTGATGTTAAATAAGGGGTTACTGGCATCTGACGGGAAACCTGCGCAATGGGCAGCATTGAAATAGATTGTATCGATAGCCGAGCATCCATAGAATGCTTTTTTACCGAGACTCGTGACGGCTTTGGGTATAGTCACGCTCGTCAAACCTGAGCATTGGTAGAAAGCACCTTCGCCTATTACGGTGACCGACTCAGGAATATTCACATTGGTCACTTGTGAAAGACGGCACGCAAAATAACTGGGAATCCTTTTCACGCCTTCCCCTATATTCACAACCGAAATAGATGTCTCTTGAAAGGGATAATAGCTTACCGAGTTAGGTGATGTATAATAATTAAATGAACAATCGACCGCATTGAAATTGAGCGTATCCAATGCAGCACAATAGCCAAAAGCCCTATCACCAATATATGTAGCCCCAGTGCCGATATCAACTCTTGTCAGGTTGCCGCAAGAAGAAAAAGCTTGATCGCCAATTCTCTGAACAGAGTTAGGAATGCTTACGCTTGACATCGGACATCTCAAGAAAGCGCCATTTTTGATTTCTTTGACCCCATTGCCCAGGTCAATATTTGTCAAGGATGAACAATTACTGAAAGCATAATCATAAATTGTAACAACAGAATCAGGGATAACAATACTGGTCAGTTGTGAACGAGCAGACATAAAATTCTGGGGTAACAGTTTCACATCGTTTCCGATAATTACGGTCGAGATGTTTGTATTATAAAATGGATGGCTTGACCCTGTAGGGAAGTATACATAAGTGCTGATGGCATCAAAATAGAGAGAATCAACTCCAGTACAGTTAGCGAAAGCGGCATTACCGATATAAGTGACAGAACTGGGGATGCTCACATATGTAAAGCTGCTGCACCCTGAGAAAGCACTCGATGAAATTTTATTGACCGTGTTAGGAATAGTAACGTCCTTCATGTTGACACAGTTCTTGAAAGCTGCGGTGCCTATTGTCAAGATGCCTTCACCAAGTTCTACGTTGACCAGATTAGTGCAGTCTTTAAACACACTTGAATCAATCGTTCGGCATGAGATGCTCAAGTCGGTCAGACCAGTACAGCCTTCAAATGCACTGCGGTTAATATAGGAGACTGAGTTGGGGATGGTCATGCTGGTCAAGCCAGTACAATTCTCGAATGCAGATACACCTATGTAAGTGACATGATCCGGAATGACCATGTCCGTCAGACCGTTGCAGTAATAGAACGCTTTGGCACCAATGGCTGTGACCGAATCAGGAATCGTCACATCCGTCAAAGCTCTGCAATAATAGAACGCCTCCTCGCCGATTTCCGTTATTGTATTGGGCAGGGTCACACTCACCAGACCACTACATTGATTAAACAATCCATTGCTGATGGCCGTGACCGAATTGGGGATAACCATCTCAGTAAACTGGTAGCAACAACGGAACGCATACTCACCGATGCTCGTTACTGAATTGGGTATAGCCATATTTGGCAAATTATTGCAACAATTAAACGCATAGTCGCCGATGGTCGTCACCGAATTGGGCAGAGTTAAACCTGTCAGACCGGTGCAATTATCGAAAGCATAGGAGCCGATGGTCGTTACCGAGCCGGGGATACTGATGCTTGTCAACCCTGTACAACGCTGGAATGCATAGTCGCCGATCGCGGTGACTGAATTGGGGATGGTAGAAATATCGAAACCGAGCACCAACGTATTGGTGGCCGTCTCAATAACGGCATTACAATTGTTGCGGGAATCATATACCGGGTTGCCGCTGGCTATCGAAATACTGGTCAAAGCAGGGCAATTCATGAACGCATGTTCACCGAAGGCAACGACAGAATTGCCGATCGACACCGTGGTCAAGGCAGTCAATCCAGACGCGAAATAAGCGGGAATCCTCTCAACATCGTTCCCGACATTGATGGTGGTCAATTTTAAACCATTGAACGGATTGTCGGCAGCTGTTGCACTGAAATCAGCACATGAGACTGCATTGAAGTTTAGTGTCTTGAGCGCATCACATGATTTAAATATGTTTCTACCCAGAGTGGTGAGTGAATTACCTATTGTGACACTCCTGAGTGCACTGCAGCCATGAAAGGCTTCGCCTTCAATCGTGGTAACTGAGTTAGGGATGACCACATCGGTTAGTCCGTCGCAATTATAGAATGCATTAGTGCCGATGGTCGTGACTGAATTACCGAAAGTCAGATTAGTGAGTGCATCACAGTTGTAAAATGCATATCCATTGATTGAGGTGACCGAGTTAGGGATGGCAATGCTGGCCAGATTATGACAAGCATAGAATGCCTTCATGTCTATCGTGACAATTCCATCAGGAATAACCGTGTTATAACACCCTGCAAGCAGTGTATTGCTTGCTGTTTCAATAATGGCATTGCAGTTGTTGCGGGAGTCATAATAGGGATTATCGCCATCAACGGTAATCTGTGACAAACGCGAGCAACCACTGAACACACCTTTACCAATTGTCATAACAGTACTGGGGATGCTGATGCTGGTCAAGCTACCGCAACTCTCGAAAACAGATCCACCAATAGTAGTGACAGAACTGGGAATGGAAATGTCGGTCAAACTACTGCAACTTTTAAACGCTCCTGTACAAATTTCGATGACAGAGTTGGGGATCGTGATCTGCTCCAAAGAAGAACAATAACAAAACGTATAAAAACTGAGAGAGGTCAGTGAACTGGGGAGTGCTACCGTCTGCAGTGAATAACACTCACTGAACGCCCATTGGCCAATGGAGGTAACCGTATTGGGGATGGATATACTCGTCATCGAGCGACATGAACTGAATGCGTAGTCGCCGATGGCAGTAACCGTGTAGGTCGTGCCCTCGTTGGTGACTGTTTCGGGAATAATCACGTCGCCAGTGTATTTGTTGTCTCCACTGGTGACAGTAGCTTCATCGCCATTGACGTCGTAATACATGCCATCGACCTCAAAGTCATAGGCATGCATGGCAATGCTTGCGAGCATCACCATCATCATTGTAATAAACAGGTGTCTTTTCATAATCGTTTATTGTTTTAATTTATAAAATGTATTTGCCAATCATCGGGGGATTGCATATCCGGAGCAAAGATAGATTGAGAAAGGGCAATCGACAAGTTTTTCTCAAAATAAAATGCATATTACATAAAAACACCCGATAAAATGTCTAATTTTTTGACATTATCGCAATTCGTTACCTGACCATGCGACAGTAAACGTGATCAATTGGTGCTGACGCATTAAAACAAGAACTAAATGACAAAAAAGCACGGTTTTTACAAAAAAAGTGATGAAATATTTGCAAGTTTACAAACTTTTACGCTATCTTTGCACCGCATTTCGCAAAACATGGTGTGTTAGTTCAGTTGGTTAGAATACCTGCCTGTCACGCAGGGGGTCGCGTGTTCGAGTCACGTACACACCGCCACGAGGGAAGTCTGAATTCAGATTTCCCTCGTTGTTTTATCCCCCAGACACTTGATGAGTGATTATTTCTATTGAACAAGCTGTGCCATATGGCCGGTCAAGTTATAGAATTTTCACATCAACGTCTTGATATAATCAATGCCCTCTTTTGCAGTTTTGGTATATGGATGTTCCGCTCCGAGCAGTTTTAAACACACATTATAGGCTTTGGTATAGTATTCTATTGCCTTATCATACTCACTCTTGTTGAGGTAAACCATACCGATAGAAGCGTATGACACAGCAGTGTCTAGATGGTCTACTCCCAACACTTTTTCTTCAATCTCCAATGCTAAGCTATAAAATTCCAATGCAGTATCATAGTCGCCCTTGTTATGGAAAACCATGCCGATATTGCTGAATAAAGCGGCATTCCCTACATAGTCCACTCCCTGCACTTCTTCAATCTCTAATACCTTATTATAGCATTCCAGTGCCTCGTCGAATTTGCCCGTTCTAGCAGAAATTATACCGAGGTTGAAGTAAGTCTGAGCAATGGCTTTTTGGTCTGCTCCATTCATTTTCTCAAAAACTCCCAATGCCTTGTTACAGTATTCCAGCGCATTGTCATATTCGCCCAAATCACCATAAATAGAACCAATGTTGTTGTATGTCGTAGCAGTATAAGGATGGTCGGGACCAAGTGCTCTTTCTTCAATTTCCAAGGCCTTGCTACAGCGTTCCAGCGCTTTATCATACTGACCAGTTTTCTTGTAAACCGAGCCAATATTGTTGTACGATATGGCAACATCGGGGTGTTCTGTGCCCAGTACTTTCTCCTGTATTTCCAATGCCATGCCGTAGTATTCCAAGGCTTTGTCATATTCACCTATATTATCGTAAACAGCACCGATATTACTGTATAACGTTGCAATCTTAGGATGATTGGCACCTAATACTTTCTCAAGAATAACCAATGTACTGTCATAATACTCCAGTGACTTGTTGTACTTGCCTAATTTACTGAATGCCAAACCGATGTTGTTGTAGGCTGAAGCAGTTTCAGGATGTTGTGCGCCCAATATTTTCTTGCCGAGATCCAAAGCCTTGCCACAATATTCCAAAGCTTTGTCATATTGACCATTATTTATGTAAGCTAATCCAATATTATTATATACCACAGCGGTGGAGGGATGGTTTGTACCAAGAACTTTCTCATAAATAATCAGTGCATTGCCATAATACTCCAGAGATTTCTCGTACCATCCCTTTTTATCGTAAACTGCGCCAATATTATTGTAAATAGCAGCGGTAAAGGGATGGTCTGAGCCCAGTTCTTTTATATATATCTCCAGCGTTTGGTCAAGATATTCCAGTGTTTTGTCATACTCACCCTTACTCTTATAAATCTCACCAAGACTGTTGTATACTGTAGCGCTCCCAAAACTATTCACGCCAAATGTTTTCTCAGATATATCTAGCGCCTTGTTATGATACTCCAAAGCCTTGTCATAGTCGCCCTTTTTTGTATAAACATCACCGATATTCATGTAGAACTCCGCTGTCCAGCCACTTAATTCACCAAATTGGATTTGGGATTGTTGTAATCCCCGTTGATAGTAGGATAACGCCAATGGATAATTTGCCAAATAATCAGATATATATTTTCCAGCTTCTATTTGCCATTGGACGTTGGTTGTATCGAGATTGGCGCGTTTCTCTAGATAGGAGGAGGCAGAGTCGTTATGGTGATCCATTGATACATCCATCAAAAATCTCTCAAAGAGGGAGAAACAATCTTGGGCAATATCCTTTAGTTTCGCTTCTTTGATTTTCTTTATGTATTCTAGACGTTGTGCAAGTTTGGCCTCCTCTTCATTCAAAACATCAACATCATGCCAATATTCGTTGATACGTGTGTCAATGTTGCCTTTGGTCTTCAGGAGGGAGTCGGCCTCGGCCAAACGCCCGTTTAGAATACAGTCGCTGATGCGTAGGTTAAACTCATCCATTTGATCAAAGTCCATTTTACTGTAGCGATCGACCATTTCGTTGATGAGTTGTTCGTTTTTCGTTTGCTCTGCATAGAGTTGCCGCAACTTGTCTTGATACTCTTCTTGAGTGATTCTGTTCTGTTGCTTGAGGAATTCAATTTCGGCCTCCTTGGCTTTCAACTTGCGAAGAAGGTTCTTGCTTATTCTCTGCTCATTTTCGATTCTATCTTTTTCCAACTGTTTAGTGTCCTCCATGACGATAATCAGTGGATTGGTCGAGTAGGTATATTGTCGACTGGTTGCCTCAGGATCAACGAGAACGTAACCCTTTTTCGTGACGCTCTGGAGATAGAATATACTAGAAGGAATGGGGAAGGAAATGTTGCCTTTCCCGTCTGATACCACAGCCGTGCGGCCCTTAATCCTCACTGTAGCGCCCGCGATTCGATTTCCTGCAATCACTTTACCATTATTGTCCAAGCGGCCCTTGGTTTTGATGTAGCCGTGCTGGATTTGGGCCACAGCGCTGAGAGCGAAGCACAGGCAAATAGCTAATAAGGTTAGTAATTTTTTCATCTCGCTCATTGAGGTTAAATAGATTAGATTTGCAAATATACATATTTTCTTGATAAAAGCGCTGAAAAAGGGGAATCGAGGGGTAACAGTCTTGGCTATTTTCCCTAACTTGAAGTGGGAGAATCAGTTTTTTTGATTAATTGTTGCAGATTATCACGAGAAAATATTATTTTTGTGCACTCAATTAATTTTTTAATTGATTTCAGTAACATAACCGCATTTTTTAATCGTAACCACATATTTTAACCAATTCTCGTATAACTATTAACTCAAAACATCAGCTATGAAGAAATTATTATTCCTGCTGACAGCAGTCATGCTGTTACCCGTGGCACTGAGTGCCCAATTGCTCAACAATCAGGAGATCCAAGTGCAACGTGCACAACTGATGCCGAAGAGCCTCACACATCAGTTCAAGGCTCCTGCTCGTGCCGACCTGGCTGAAAACCAGATGATTCTTGGCCACTATGACACCGACGACATTACAGTCGGCGGTTATCTGGGCTTGACCAATTTCGCTGGAGTCATTCCCATTGCTGTTGAACTCACTCCCGATGAGCTCGCTATGTTCCAGGGTGGCAAGATTGTCGCCTTCAGGGTAGGTCTTTCGGTTTCAACCGCTGTTTCTCGTGTGTTTGTAGGACCGTCGAACGATTCCGGCCTCGGCCCCTTCACCGAATGGAGTTGCAACGTCAGGTCTCAGGGATGGAACACGATTCCCGTCGATCCTCCCTATGAGATCAATCTTGATGACGAAACCGGACTGTTCATCGGTTTTGACTACAGGCAGACCACAACCAACTATCCCCTCTCATATGTCGAGGTGGGTAACACCTATTATAACACCTATGCCTATCTGACCTATCAGGGCACTACCGGTTGGTTTGACATCGGAACGAACGATTACGGCAACTTGAGTCTGCAATGCATCGTCGAGAGTGACCAATTCCCCGAATACATCATCCAAGCCTATGGACTGTCGACAAAAAAATACATCAAGACAGGCGAAGATATCGAATTCTCATTCAATATCAAGAACGGCGGTATCGCTTCTGAAATTGCTGCCGGTGCAGTCACCTATGATGTGTTTATCGACGGCACTCAGGTTGCGACGTTGTCCAACACCGAAGCCTTTGGCAGGGATTATAAGTCATTATCCGACGTTGTCTCCTCGGCAGGCCTTGCACCTGGCAAGCACACGCTGACCGTTGAGATCGGCACCCTGAATGGCGAGCCCATCGAGAAAACCGTCACCATGGAACGTGAGTTCACCATCTATGAGTTCGGTTTTGCCCGTCAGATGCACTTGGTTGAACAGTTCACCGCTATCGGTTGCACTCACTGCCCCAAGGGTACCCACATGCTGCAACTTCTCACCGAAATGCGCAATGACATCGCTTGGGTAGCTATTCACCAGAACTTCAATGGCACTGACCCCATGAGGACCGTGCAGTGTGACACTATCAACAACTATCAGGGTAACAGCTCATTCCCCTCGGCTTCATTCGACCGCACTGATGGTTGGGAGGAAGAAGGTGTCGTTTCTAACAGCATTGGTTATTACGCTGAATATCACCAAATGATTGCCGAAGAATTGAGCGCCTTCTTTGACGAACTGGGCGAGGCTCCCTCGTTTGCCACCGTCAACATTAACAGCACGCTCGATCCTGAAACCCGCGAGGCTGTCATCACCATCAACGGTGAACTGACCCCCGACTTTGACCAGATGCTCGGTGCCGACAGCAAGCTCACCGTCTATATTACCGAGGACGGCATCGTGAATCGTCAGTTAAATGACGGCACATGGGAACAAAACTATGTGCACAACGGTGTAATGCGCAGGGCCCTCGGCTCGGCGCTGGGCAACAACCTGAACCGCGACGGCAACAGCTATGAGAATGTCTATACCTACACCATTCCCTCGACCTGGAATCTCGACAACTTGAATGTAGTGGCCTTCATCAGCCGTCCTCTGATCAACGGACGCACCGGAGTTTATACCGACCTGTTCGTCAACCAAGCCAACAAGCGCAAACTGGGCGAGTTTGACGAGCCGACGATTCGCGGCGACGTTGACGGTAACGGCGTTGTCAATATCGTTGATGTGACCTTGCTGATTCAATACGCGCTCTCGGGCCAAGGCGAGGGCATCAATGTCGATGCAGCCGATTTCACTGGGGACGGTGCCATCAACATCAATGACGTGACAACACTGATCCAGTATGTGCTCACGCTTTAAAGTCATCTCATCATCGGTCTAACGACCGACTGATCCAATAACCGAGGGGGACAAGCCAGCGAACTTGTCCCCCTCGTTGCATACCCTGAGAAAGCCAATGCTCTGCCAAAATGAAGAGCGATTGATAAAAAAGCGATAAAATGAATAAAAAAATCAATTATTCTCTCTAAATTTGTGCATTCCAAAAAGATAACCACCTAAGTCGCTTGCAATTTATTACAAACCGACAATCATTAATATATTCATCACATTAATTATCAACAACATGAGAAAATTATTATCACTCTTGATGGCAGCATTGCTGCTGCCGTTCGCATTGGGAGCACTGGATCTCCAGCCCAATCAGATGCTTATGGGGCACTACACATCCGATGAACTGGCCGAGACCGGTTGGGGAAAAACCTTCCTTAGCGGTGACAACATCGTGGCCACCGACATCACGCCCGACGAACTCGCTATTTTTCAAGGCAGCAAGCTTATCGCCTTTCGTGTGGGTCTGGCCGAATCGACCCCTGTCACCCGTGTGTTTGTCATCCCTGTTGATACCGATGGCAATCCCACCGATGAAGTCACCGAGTGGTCTTGCAACGTCTCGGAGCAAGGTTGGAACCTGATTGAACTTGAGACCCCCTACGAGATTAATTTGCCCAGCGGTTACAGCCTGAGAATCGGCTTCGACTACTTACAGGAAACCAAGAATTCCAAGCCCCTCTCGGCAGTCAATGCGGGCACCATTTACCGCACCTTACACTTCAAGAACGGCAAATGGATGAACTATGGCGTGAACACCACCGGTAACCTGAGTCTGCAGTGCATCTGTGAGAACGATAACTTCCCTCACTACATCCTTCGCACCAACGACCTGTACTGCACCAAGAATCTGAGAATCGGCGATGACCTCTCGTTCTCGTTCCAGGCCTATAACCTGGGCAGTGTGAAAATCAACCCTGGTGAAGTCAACTTTGACGTCGCCATTGATGGACAGGTCGTGAAAACCTTCAGCAACGCTGAAACGCTGACAACCATGCCTGTCTATCTCTCGAACTCAATCAATACGGCAGGCCTCACACCGGGCCAGCACACTCTCACGGTGACCCCCACCACCATCAACGGAGAACCTATCGTGGATGCAACGGCCTCGAGCGCCACGTTCAAGAGCTTTGAGTTCGGCTTCACACACCAGATGCATCTGGTGGAACAATTCACCTCGACCAGCTGCACCTATTGCCCGGCCGGCACCGCCAACATCAAGAACCTTTCCGATATGCGTGGCGATATCGCCTGGGTAGCCATCCACGACATCCAGAATCCGAACAACCCTGATCCGTTCACAACCTCGCAAGGCGATTCGATTACCTCCTTCGAGCGCATCGACGGTTTCCCCGAGGGCACCTTCGATCGCTCAATGGGCTTCAACGGAAACAGTCTTTATGCAGCCATTTCAGGTATACCCGCATCAGAGATGAGCACCTTCCTGGACTATGTATCAGAGACTCCGGCATGGGCCACCATCAACGTGAGCAGCACCTATGACCCCGAGACTCGCCAGGCTGTCATCACCATCGACGGCCAAACAGAGGTCGATTTCGACACCCGCATGGGTAGCGACAGCAAGCTCTCGGTTTTTCTTACCGAGAACGGCCTCGTAGCTCCCCAAGTGAGCGGTGGCAACGACTATGTTCACAACAACGTGTTCCGCATGGCAATAGGTTCGGTCAAGGGTGTAGCCTTGAACAGGACCGATAACACCTACAAGAACGAATTCTCTATCGTCATCCCCGAAGAATGGAATGCCGAAAACATGAACATCGTGGCCTTCATCAGCCGCCCGTTGCGCGCTAACGCACTCTCGGACCTCTATGTCACCAACGCCAACAAGCGCAAGCTGGGCGAAAACGACGACGAGCCGACGGTGATCCCCGGTGACGTTGACGGTAACGGCATTGTCAATATCGGTGACGTGACCATGCTGATTCAATATCTGCTCACTGGCCAAGCCGATGGCATCCATCTCGATGCCGCTGACTGCACCCAGGACAACGCCGTCAACATCAACGACGTGACAACACTCATCACTATGGTGCTCAACAATTAAAAGGTATTTTGCTTCTTGTTGAAAAACAAGAAGTTACAATAAACGAGGGAGCAAGTTCGCCAATGAACTTGCTCCCTCTTGTTGATGCTTATTAGACTGGTCTGTCGTGTCGGGGTACCTGGATTCGAACCAGGGACTTCCTGCTCCCAAAGCAGGCGCGCTAACCGGACTGCGCTACACCCCGTTCGGTTTTTAGCGGTGCAAAGGTAGTGCAAACCGAGAGTAATACCAAAAAAATTGCTTTTTTTTTGCCTTCTTTGGGTCCAATTGTAGAGAGAATGTATTAACTTTGTATGTTTGAAACGACAATAACGATAAAAAACCTATCAATACGAGATTCAACAATGTACAGAACCAAGACTAACGGCGAACTTCGTCTGGCCAATGTGGGCGAAGTCGTGACTCTGGCAGGCTGGGTACAGCGCACCCGCAAGATGGGTGGCATGACCTTTGTGGACCTGCGTGACCGCTATGGCATCACTCAAATCGTGTTTAACAACGAGGTGGACGCCGCCCTCTGTGAGCAGGCCAACCACTTGGGACGTGAATATGTCATCCAGGTCGAGGGCACCGTTGCCGAGCGCTCGAGCAAGAACGCTAACATGCCCACTGGCGACATCGAGATCATCGCCAGCAAGTTGAACATCCTGAGCGAGAGCATCACGCCGCCGTTCACCATCGAGGACAATACCGACGGTGGCGACGACCTGAGAATGAAGTACCGCTATCTGGACCTGCGCCGCAATGCCGTGCGCAAGAATCTGGAGCTGCGCCACGATATGGCCATCCTTATCCGCAACTACCTGGATGACAAGGGTTTCCTTGAGGTTGAAACGCCCATCCTCATCGGTTCGACGCCCGAGGGTGCCCGCGACTTCATCGTGCCCTCGCGCATGAATCCCGGTCAGTTCTATGCCCTGCCCCAGAGCCCGCAGACGCTGAAGCAGCTGCTGATGGTGGCCGGCTTTGACCGCTACTTCCAGATTGCCAAGTGCTTCCGCGACGAGGACCTGCGCGCCGACCGTCAGCCCGAGTTCACCCAGATCGACTGCGAGATGAGCTTTGTCGATCAGGAGGACGTGCTCGAGGTGTTCGAGGGTCTGGCACGCCATCTGTTCAAGAAGGTGCGCAATGTCGACCTGCCCGAGAAACTCGACCAGATGACCTGGCACGAGGCGATGCGCCTTTACGGTAGCGATAAGCCCGACCGCCGCTTCGGCATGACCTTTGTCGAGGTGGACGATGTGCTCAAGGGCACCGGCACTTTCCCCGTGTTCAACGAGGCTAACTACATCGGCGCCATCTGCGCCCCCGGCTGTGCCGACTATACCCGCAAGCAGCTCGACGGCCTGGTTGACTTCGTAAAGCGTCCGCAGGTGGGTGCCAAGGGCCTGGTATATGTGAAGTTCAACACCGACGGCACCGTCAAGAGCAGCATCGACAAGTTCTACGAGCCCGAGGTATGGCAGAAGCTCAAGGAGAAGATGGGCGCCAACGACGGCGACCTCGTCCTCATCATGAGCGGCGACAACGCCAACAAGACGCGCGTGCAACTGTGCACCCTGCGCCTCGAGATGGGCGAACGCCTGGGCCTGAGGGACAAGAACAAGTTCGAGTGCCTGTGGATTGTAGATTTCCCGCTGTTTGAGTGGAGCGACGAGGAGCAGCGCCTGATGGCGACGCACCACCCGTTCACCATGCCCAACCCCGACGATATCCCCTTGCTCGACGAGCATCCCGAGCAGGTGCGCGCCGTGGCCTACGACTTCGTGTGCAACGGTATCGAGGTGGGCGGCGGCAGCCTCCGTATCCACGACGGTAAACTGCAGGCCAAGATGTTCGACATCCTGGGCTTCACCCCCGAGCGCGCCATGGCACAGTTCGGCTTCCTGATCAACGCCTTCAAGTACGGTGCACCTCCCCATGCAGGTCTGGCCTTCGGTTTCGATCGCTTTGTATCAATCATGGCTGGTCTGGACAGCATCCGTGACTGCATCGCCTATCCGAAGAACAACAGTGGCCGCGATGTGATGCTCGATGCTCCCAGTCCCGTTGACCAGAAGCAACTCGACGAGCTCTACATCGACATCGACCGCGAGCGCCTGAAAGCAGAGAACAAAAACTGATTGAGTTTCTAGTTTCTAGTCCCTAGTCCCTAGTTTTTTATTCCTAGTTCCTAGTTTCTAGCATGAAGTCAAGTGAGTTTAGAGATCTAATTGTATGGCAAAAGTCAATGGACTTGGCCGTAGAGGTCTATCACATAACGAAGTTACTACCGAGAGAAGAAACTTACGCTTTAGCTGATCAAATGCGTAGGGCCGTGGTTTCTATTCCATCGAATATCGCTGAAGGACAAGGAAGAATCACATCCAAGGAGTTTATCCGCTTCTTATCTGTTGCTAGGGGGTCTCTTAGTGAACTTTCAACCCAAATCGAATTATGTGAAAGATTACATTATATAGACCAATCACAAACCGTAGTTCTGCATACTCGAATTACTGAAATCGCAAAGATGCTAAATGCATTGTCAAATTCACTAAAGGATTAACAACTAGGGACTAGGGACCAGGGACTAAAAACTAGGGACTAGGGACTAGGGACTAAAAACTAAAGATCAATGAAAATACGAGAGATTGCTGACGCTATCGAGCAATACGCTCCCTTGCGGCTGCAGGAGGAGTGGGACAATGCGGGCATCCAGGTAGGTGACCCCGAAGCCGATATCACCGGTGTGCTCCTGTGCACCGATGCCACCGAGGCCGTCGTTGCCGAGGCCGTGTCACGCGGTTTCAACCTCGTCATTGCCCACCATCCGCTCATCTTCCGTGGCTTGAAGAAGATTATGGGCCGCACGCCCGTGGAACGCACTGTGGCGATGGCCATCAAGCACGATGTCACCATCTACAGCGCCCACACCAACATGGACAGCGCCTGGCAAGGTGTCTCCTTCCGCATGGCCGACAAAATCGGCATGACGGGCCTCCAGTTCCTTGACGGCAACCAGGTTGACCCCTACGGCGAGAACGGCAGCACCACGGCCGGCTGCGGCGTCATCGGCGACATTGCCCCGACGCCCGCCATCGACGTCATCAAGCGCGTGAAGGAGGCCTTCGAAGTGGGCGCCGTGCGCTACTGCGGTGACACAACTAGAATCGTCACCCGCGTCGCTCTGTGTGGCGGTGCTGGCGGATTCCTGCTCGACAAGGCGGTCGAACTGGGCGCACAACTCTATGTCACGGCCGACATGCGCTACCACGATTTCCTTGATAATCACCAGCGCATCGTGGTGGCCGACATCGGTCACTACGAGAGCGAACATTTCACAAAAGAGATATTTTTGGAGATTATTCAGAAAAAAAATCCTACCTTTGCAGTCGATTTTGCAAAAAACGAAGCAAACCAAGTGAAATATCTATAATAAGCTGTTAGCCATTAGTCGTTAGCTGTCAGGGAGTTACACCTAAGCAGCTGAACGCTGAAAGCTAAGAGCTAAACGCTAAAAAGTTTATGGCAACACAGAAAAAAGAACTCACCGTTGAAGAGAAGCTCAAAGCGCTTTATGACCTGCAACAGAAACTCTCGGAGATTGACGCCATCAAGACCCTGAGAGGCGAGTTGCCGCAGGAAGTGCAGGACCTGGAAGACGAGATCGCCGGTCTCCAGACCCGCGTGTCGAAGTATCAGGACGAGATTGCTGCCCAGCAGGACGAGATTGCCCGCAACCATGACATCAAGGATCAGTCCGAGGCCATGATTGAGAAGTACACCGCCGACCAGGACAACGTGCGCAACAACCGTGAGTATGACTACCTGACCAAGGAGATTGAGTACCAGAAACTGACCATCGAGCTGGCCGAGAAGAAGATGAACGAGGCCGCCCGCAAGGCCGAGGCGCTGGAATTCGAGATCCAGAAGGCCAAAGAGATGTGTACCGACCGCGAACACGCCCTGGAGGAGAAGAAGAGTGAGCTCAACGAGATCGTCTCCGAGAACAAGCAGAAGGAGGAGACCCTGCGCGAGAAAGCCAAGAAGCAGGAGAACAAGATCGAGGAGCGCCTCTTGACCGCCTTCAAGCGCATCCGCAAGAACACCCGTAACGGTCTGGGCATCGTTGTCGTTCAGCGCAACGCCTGTGGAGGCTGCTTCAACCGCATCCCCGCACAGCGCCAGATGGAGATCAAGATGCACAAGAAGGTCATCGTGTGTGAGTACTGCGGACGCATTCTCATTGACCCTGAGCTGGTAGGCATCGCCCCCGAGGACGCCAAGAACAAGTAAAGCGTCCCCACCCGGCTTCATTCGCCGAAGCCAATCCTAGCGGCAGCGACCCAGAGAGCCGACGTGACGGCACCGGGCTCCTTCCCGCTACAAGATACCGCAATGGCAGCAAGTCCCCTGTGGCTAGTTGCCATTGCGTCGTTTTATGGTGAAAAAAATGGTAGCGAAGTAGCGAATATTCTGAAAAAGTACTATATTTGCAGATTGAAATCCGACAACTTAAAACCAAAAAACTTGATAATTATGAAATACTACATCGCAGAAAACGGCCAGCAGGCCGGACCATTTGAACCCAATGAACTGTTGCTGCATGGCCTGACGGTCAACTCTCTCGTGTGGTGCGAGGGCATGGCCAACTGGACGTCGGCCAGCCAGGTGCCCGAACTGATGGCGCTGCTGTCAGGACAGCCTCTCAACCCCGGCCAAGTGGATTTGCCCCAAATGCCGCCCATGGGCAATCAGCCGACACAACTGCCCGAGGTACCTCCCTTTGGCGGTACGACTCAACCGACAACTACCGGCAATCCTTACAACCCGCAGCCGCAGGTCAACCAGCCGTATGCTCCGCCTCAATACGGTCCCAGCACCAATCAGCCCAACCAGCGCCAGATGATGCCCAAGAACTGGCTAACCGAGTGCATCATCGTCACCGTCTTGTCGGCATTGTGCTGCTGTAACCCTGTCGGCCTGTTCACGGGTATTTACTCGATTTTCAAGGCCAACAGTTCCAAGAACAAGTACATGAGCGGTGACGTGACCGGCTCGGCAGCCGATGGTGCCACGGCCAAGAAGTGGATGATCATCACGGTTGTCGTTGGACTGGTATGGACAGCCATCCAAGCCTACCGCATGATTTCAGATCCCACTTTGATGCAACAGATTCAAGAAGGCACGATGGGTTCATTGTACGGATTCTGACCCCATGAAACCGTGACAGGAATCACGGCACTAATCGACTACTGACTTTTGAAAAAACTGACGGGAGGGCCATCACGGTGGTTACTCCCGTCTTGCTTGACGGGGATGGCTGTTCACGACCATCCACACACCCGTGAAGATGAGCGCCGCAGCCACGGCATGGGCCCATTGCAAGGTGGCAAGGCCCATCACGATGCTGGCGATTCCGGCAACAAAGGGCTGCACATAATTGTAAACGCTCACCGTCGTGGGCAACAGGCGCCGCTGGGCAAACACGACGAGCAGGAAGGTGAAGAACGTCGCTGCCGCCACGATATACACGAGTTCGATGGTGGTCTTGGCACTCAAGGCAGGCCAGTCAATCTGAGCAATGTGAGGGAACACGAACGGCAAGATGATCAAGCTGGCGAAAGTGAACGTCCACTTGTTGAAAGTAAAAGCATCATACTTGCGAATCACTCCCGAGTAATAGGTCAGATAGAACGCATAGCCCACCTGTGAGACCAGGATGAGCAGGTCGCCTCGAAAGTCGGTGGGACGGCCATCGCCGGCTGTGGTGCGCGTGATGAGCAGTATCGCGCCCGCAAAACCCAAGAGGATGCCCAGGGCCCGTCGGGGCGTGATGCGCTCGTGCAACAGGAAAGCCGACAAAATGAGCGTGAAGATGGGCATCGTGGTCAACTCGATGGTGGCATTGATGGGCGAAGTCAGGCTCAAACCCACAATATAACCGCCCTGGGCCATGACAAAGCCGAAAACACTGGCGCCCATGATCTTCAACAGGTCACGACGCTCCACCCGCTGCTGCGGCACAATGAGCGAACCCGCCCAAAACAGCAAGGCGGCACCACATATCCTGAATGCCACCAGTTGCGGTCCGGTGATGCCCCCGTTGGTGAGCACATCCTTGGAAAAGGTCGCCATCAGCCCGAAGAGCACCATAGCCAGCAGCATGGCGCCATGGGCCTTGAAATCCTTATTATTACGCGAAGTGTCGTTAGTTGTCATTTCGATGAGGAGAAAACGTGCCTATCGGCATTTTCAGCTTGCAAAATTACCACAGTTTTCAATAAAAAAGGGCCGATGAGGCCCTTTTTATGCAATTGTTGTATCAGTCAACTCAGTAAACGACCTCAACCAGCCTCTCGTCTTTGTTGTTAATCGAGGTATAACCGTCGGCGATGGTGAGAGTTCCGTCCACATCAAGCGCTTTGCCATTGGGGGAACAGCTGTAGAACGAGCCGCCGCTGATGGTAAAATCGGTGTCACATTTCACACCCTTGGGAGCCACTGTCGTCTCCTGACCCGTCACCACGACATTGAGTTCGCCGCCGCCGAAGGTGGACGGTTGAGCCGCGTTGATTCCCTTGGCATCGTTGCCGGTGCACTTGATGTTGAGCGTGCCGCCTGTCATGACCAGGTTATAGTCACACTTGACACCGGCAGCACCTGTCGAGGTCTCATTGCCCAGCGAATCGACTTCGGCGCGCGATGTGCCCGTGTTGATGATGGTGGTGCGTCCGCCAGTGATGCAGATGAGGCTGTCACAGTTCATGCCCTTGGCACCGTCGGCCGCGATTTCCATGTTGATGACACCACCCTTGATATGGATATAGTCCTTGGCCTTGATGCCGTGACCGCTGGTGCTGTTGAAATAGAGCTGGCAGCCAGGACGCACAAAGATGTAATCGTCGCTGGCCATGCAATGCTTGCCCACGCTGTAAACGTTGAGCTGACCCTTGCCGCTGACGAGAATCTGGCCCTCGCTGAAGATGGCCCCTTTCTGGTCCTCCTCACCGACCATCACGTATTCCTGACCGTCGCGCAGGGTGTTGACAGTGCCCTCGTTCATTACCAGATAGAGCGATTTGCCGCACTGGTTGTTGACAGCTGCACCGTGGGGGTTGGTAATGTCCACACCATTGAGTTGCAACTGGAATTTCCTTTCGCTGTAGAACTTGAGCGAACCGTTTTCGGTCGTGCCTGTCACGATGAACCTCACACGCTTGGCCGCATTAGTGACAGTCACGTGAGCACCATCGACATTCACGAGGACCGATGAGGGATTGCCGGTCACTGTAGCGGTCTCACCGTCGAAGGTGATGCGCACCGTGGTGGCCCAACTGGTGTTCTCGACATAGTCACCATAGTCAAGGGCGTCCTCGTCGTCGGGAATGACCTCGGCAGGCTCTACCAGCGAGCTGTAGTCCAGTTCAATTTCCTTGGGAATAATCTCATCCTCGTCGTCGTTGCCACCGTTGAGGATGATGTCGATGAGAGCGTTCACATCGCTGATGTTCACCTCGCCGTCATGGTTCACGTCGCCGGCATTGTCGGTGTCGTCACTCAAGATCATGTCGATCACAGCATTGACATCGCTGATATTGACCTCACCGTCACCGTTCACGTCGCCAGTCCTCGCCTCGGCACCCACGGCAAGCGAGAGCGTCAAGATCAAAAGCAGGAAAATTCTTTTCATATATACCGTTTGATTAATAAGCAATTGTGATTAACTTGGGCTGAATGTCATAGGTTTTGTAACCCGGAGCGATACGCGTCGTTCCCGTCACCTCCATCGGGTCGCTGCGACGGCTGTAACTATAGAAGTAACCGCCCGAGATGGCGAAGTTGCCTTCGATTTTCACGCCCCTGGGCTTCTTGACCTTGCGTGTGCCCGAGGCCACCGCTTCGACCGAGCCGCCATTGATGGTGACATCACGCTTGGCGTTGATGCCTTTACCGCCGTCGCCGGTGGCCTTGAGCCTGATGATACCGGCATTGACCGTCAACAGGGTGTCGCAATACAATGCTGCACAAGTCGCCGTATCGAGTACGGCCTCGACAGTCTCGACTCTTGTATCACCGTCACTGATGGCGACGAGGCGACCGCCGTTCACAGTCATGGGACCACCACTGCGCACGCCCTTGGCTCCTGCGCCCGTTGTCTCGATGTTGATGACACCGCCGTCGATGATGATGCCGTCGTTGGCACGCAAGCCATCGAGGGCGCTGCTGTTGACATGGATTTTAACACCGGGACGCAAGCGGATGTAATCGTCGCTGCGGATACCTCCACGCCCCACGGCAGTGACATCCAGTCGTCCGTTGCCGCTGAAGATGATCTGTCCCTCGCTGAAGAGGGCCGCTTTCTGATCTTCCTCATCGACCATGGTGTAGGTCGGGCCGTCACACAGACTGTTTTGTGTATCATCGGCCAGCACCACATACATCGACTTTCCACTCTGGCTGTTGATGGCGGCACCATGGGGATTGGTGATGTCCACGCCATTGAGCAACAGCTGGAATCGCTTGTCGCCGTAGAACTTCAATGAGCCGTCGGTGGTGGTTCCGCTCACGATAAACTTGACGGGCCCCGAGAAGTTGGAGACAATCACATGGGCGCCACTATGCTGAACCAACACGCCCGGCACGCTGCCGTCGACAATGGCCTGCCCGCCGTCAAAAGTGATACTGATGACCTTGTTCCAGGGGCTGTTCTCCACATAGTCGTTGTAGGCCGAGTCGTTCTCGTCGGTCACGGGCACATCGGGGACCTCACTCAAGTCGCTGAAGTCCAATTCGATGCTGACAGGTTCCACCTGATACTGGGCGATGACATCATCCAAGTCGGTGTCGTCTTTCACACACGAGGCCATCGTCAGGGCCAATGCCGTCAACATGAGGCTATAGCGTAACAATTGCTTCATATCGGTCAGAATTTATAGGTGTAACCCAAACCCAGGATGTGATTATCAGGCTCATCGCTGCTTTTACCCGAAAGCTGATAGCGATAATAGAGTTTAAATTCATGTTTCTTCTTGAGGCTGTGATTCACACCGACGGAGAAACGCGTCTTTTCCAAAACGTCGGTCGTGTAGAACTCCACGTTGGCAAAGGGGTCAAACTTGCACTTGGGGATGTCCCATTCGGCCTGCAGACGGCTGCGCAACAAGTTTTTTCCCTTGCCCTTCACCTCATGGTCCTCCCACTCACCCTCGTCGAAGTCGAAGTTGTCGATCATCTTCGACGGGCGGTAGGTGTACTGCCAGCGCTCACGCAGGCTCAGTTCCACGCGCCTCACCTTGTAACTTCCCGTCAGTGACACATTGAAGCGATGTCTCACCCCCCAATAGCTGGGTCGCCAGTTGTTGTAACTCACGCCATCGTCCTGATAGGTGATTTTCTCGCGATTGTTGTCGATGAGCAGAACGTAGCCCGCACTGGCCTTGAGCCACGGCAATAGTTTGTAGCTGACGTCGCCGCCAAGACTCACGCGATCGGCAGTGCGGAAGGTGTTGCGCGAACGGAATTCAGCCTCTACTCCGGCGCTCAACTTCTTGTTGAACTTGTGCGAAGCCCCTATAGTAGTTATCAACCCGGCATCGTCGGCACGCGACAATGTCGGGAATGTTGCAGTAAGCATCAGCAGCAACAGGATAACCGTCAGTTGTTTTCTTTTACATCCTGCCATTCGTCCCTTTGAATTTTCAATGTATTGTTGATGTGACTGCCGCCGCTACCGTCATTCTCGTATTCGATCTTGATGATAGCGGTGTCCTTGAGGAAATCCACCGAACCGATGGAGACCTTGTAGATATTGAGTCCCGTGCGCTTGCGCAGGTCTTCGAGTAATTCCTCGCGACGCTCGGGTGTAATGAGCTCGATGCGGTCATAGAGGATCAGTTTGCTGGCCAGGTTGCGCCGCAGCACTAACGCCTCGAAGAACCAGATCAAGAGCGCAATCGCTATGTTGGGCACCAACAGTTCGACAAAACTCAGCGCGTCGGCCAGCGCATTGATGACCGAGAGGCTGATGACACCGAACATATAAGACATCTCACGCACGGGAATCGTCTCGGTGCGGTATCGCAGCACGCCGAAGATGGCGAACAATCCCAGGGCAAAGCCGATTTTCACCTTCACGCTACCCAACAGGTAGATCAGGAAGAAGATGCTCACGCTGAGCAACACAAGGGTGAAGAAGTAATCGCGGCGGTGTGTCTTACGGTAATACAGGAAATAGACGATGAAAAACAAAACCAGCATGAAGAAGCCGAAACGCAACAGCATCTCGGTGACACCGGCAGCGTCATACCATCTAAACCCGCCATGAGCCTTGCTGACGATATCTTGAACGACATCGACACCATCTTCAAGGCCAGTTAAATCTTGCAGTAATCTCATATATTCTGTTTTTAGTTTATTGTCAATCGGGGAGACACAAGATTTTGCATCTCTACATTCATCAAGCGCTCGATCAGGTGAAGGCGCTCCTTGAAATTGTTGCGTTTCAGCGAGGAGTTGGTCAACGCCGAGCCCATGCAGTACTTGCTGAAACCGCAGGGCTTGATCCTGAGCTCACGCAACATCCCCAGCACGGGCGACGGCTGCAGGCCGTCACGCTTCAACTCGATGATGACCAGTCCGGTCAAGTCAGCCCTGCAATCGGTCTCAAGATTGTGGAACTTCAGACTGGTATCGATGGTCAGGCGTTCGGTCTTGGCCTTGTTGACCAGGGTGATGCGCTTGAAGTTGTTTTCCAGGCGCTCGCTCATGGTCGCCGGGTCATAGCGCAGGTGCTTGCGCAAGAACTCGTCGTAGTACCTGAACTCGTCGTCCTGCCGCAGGAAACGTATATCATGATCGGGATTCATCGGGTCAAATCCCAACATATCGACGCGTTTCTTGCGGGTGCGGCCATGGTTGTTCTTGGTCTTCACTTCCAGGAAGTTGAGGCCCGAGTCAATATAGGAACGAATGCGCAGCTTCTGCCGGCCTGCATGCCCGTTCTGATGCACGATATACATGTTGTGGTCGGGCGTGTCAAAGTAGGCGGTGTAATAGCTGGCCACACGCCTGCCGTTGATCTCCTGAATACGGTAATCGTCCCTGGCCATCATCAACAGCAACCGCAGCCGGTCAACCGTCGTGACAAACTTGGTGTCGGTGCGGTTCATCAGCTTGATGCCACTCATCTCATCGAGGCTAATCGGATGGTATTTGTTGATGATGTTCTCCAAAACGCGTGCAAATATATATATTATTAACGCAATACAAGCATTTGAATTGTAATATCTTGATTCTAAAATCAATAAAATAAGGGTATTTGTCAGTAAATCATAGTTTCTGGCGGGACAATTGCACTCCTGGAATTATAGGTTTCACTAGGTGACGAACTCCTCATCGATGAATCGAGACATGACGCTATCTTGCTCTCAAACAGATGAATATGTGACATCTAACCCGTTATTTTGTATCAAGACATCCAGTTTCGGCGCTTGCTGGGGAAACATGACTTCAGCGATTAACCCCATTGACAGGCTAATCGCTGAAGATAATTTGTCGATTTACTGAATTAACGGATGGGGGCCATGTCAAAGCCCAGACGCACGCCGTCGAACTGCTTGCTCAGGTCGCCAACGGTCTGCAGCGTGGTGTTGCCACTGACGGCGGCCACGGCCTGCAGCACCTTCAACAGGTTCTTGCTCTCGAAAGTGAAAGCGAGACCTTGAGTTGTACGGGTCACATACATGTTGGTGCTCAGCAGCATCGTCTTCAACTTGATGGTCGAAGTCGACGGGTCATAGGTGTAGGTGCCGCTTACGGGGATGCCCCTGACATTGGCCTGGAACTGATGATCCTGCGTGAACTGGAATTGAGTGTTCTGTGAGCTGATGCCCAGCGAGTTATATACGGGAAGCATCTTCTCCTTGCAAGTTTCGGCAGCCACCGCACCACCAGCCTTGGCCAGTAGGTTCTCGCTGGTGAAGGCACATCCGGGCTGAGTGTAGGCCCATGCGCCGTAGAGTTCATTTTCCTGTAACGTGACACTACCGATAACGAGTCCCAGCAAGCCGTCGATGGTGTTTTGCGAGCCTAGGGTGCCGAGCACACCGCCCAGCACGTTACCAATGATATCACCCAGGGTGCCATTTCCTGATTCACTGGCCGTGCCGTTGCCCATGCCCATGTTGCCAAGCATTGAGCAACCGCTGCCCATGAGCAGCACCGCCGCTGCCAAAGTCATGTAAATCTTCTTCATAGTTTTTTCGGTTATTATGTGATTTGTCTATGTTGTTTTGGCGCAAAAATAATCAAATTGTGAGAAAAAAACACTATGATTATCCAAAAAATCAACCAATCGAAGAATTTAAGAGATATTTTTATTACTTTTGTGATACTTGTAAACCGTCATTGCTATGATTACCAATACCGGCTTGAACGAATTAAAAGACATCATGGCCTATCTGGACAAGGTGCCCTATTGCGTGACCCGCAGGTCGCTCTATACCGCTGCCGAGCTGTATGAGGGCTTCCAGAGGGGCAACGAGAGCAACTATGGCAGCTGTTTCGACGGCCGGGTTTATCAATATTACCAATACACCGGTTCTCAGGAACCCAGCGTGGAGGAATCGCTGGCACGCAGCCTGCACGATAACGGCGTACACATGGCGTTGAGGCACTTCTTTGAGGAACATGACTCACGACGTTGCGTGGGTGTCATGGGCGGCCATGCGGTGCCACGCACCGACAAGATCTATAGCGAGGTGGCACGCCTGAGCAAGCGGCTCACCGAGGACGGATTCGTCATGCTGAGCGGCGGTGGCCCCGGTGCCATGGAAGCGACACATCTGGGGGCCTGGATGGCCGGACGCACTGCTGACGAGCTGGAAGATGCCTTGGCCATGCTGATGCCCACTCCTTCTTTCAAGGACGAGGGATGGCTGTGCTCGGCATTTGACGTCATCAAGAAATACCCGCAGGGGCAATCTGTGAGCCTGGGCATCCCCACGTGGCTCTACGGTCACGAGCCGTCAACGCCGTTTGCCACCCACATCGCCAAATTCTTTGAGAACAGCATCCGCGAGGACAACATCCTGACGCTGGCCTATGGCGGACTCATCTATACACCCGGCAGTGCCGGAACGATGCAGGAAATCTTCCAGGAGGCGGTGCAGAACCATTACTTGTCTTACGGTTTCGCCAGCCCCATGATTTTCATGGGCAAGCACTTCTGGACCCATGAAATCCCCATCTATCCCTTGCTTGAGCAACTGATGAAAACAGGAAAATACAAAAACCTGCTGCTCACCCTCACCGACGACATCGACGAAGTCGCCGAGGTGTTGGAAAATTTCTCACACAAGAGTTCCAAGTAGGGCCTTGCCTTGGCGTGGCCGTTTAAGATTCGGCACTGGACGGGCATTCGGTTTGCCCTTCCAGCAATTCCGTTCTGTCCATGCTATCCAGCGCCCTGAATCAAAAAATTGTCTGTCTTCAACCTTAAAGTTGACTTAATCGCATCACGTTTACACAATTTTTACTACCTTTGTAGGTTAAAGCAATAAAACCTCTATCGACAATGGCAAAACAAGGACTCACACTGGAGCAGACCCAGCGACAACGGCTGGCACTGGAACAGCAGCGCCTGCTGGGATTGGTGCTGGAGAAAAACGATGCCGAGATGGCCGAATACATCGACATCAAGGTGAACGAAATTCAGGCCCTGGAAAAGAAAAACGACGAGAACGACGAGCGTGACGACTACAATAACGAGGAAGAGCGCCGCAACGACCGCAACCGCGACGAGGGCAACCGCGACGACATCGCCAGCGAAACCAGCGGTGACGACGACGCGGCGGCCTGGTACCGTTACTTTGCCAACAATCGCAGTCGTGACGACGAGTATTACGCCCCCACAGCGGTGAGCGAGAAGACGTTGCAAGAGTACCTCGGCGACCAACTGGGTGAACTGGAACTTGACGAGACCCAGCAACTCATCGCCCATGCCATTGTCGGCAACCTGGAGGACGATGGATACCTGCGCCGCAGTGTGGCCGAAATCGCCGACGACGTGACGTTCAACGACGGCTACATGGTGGACATGCAGCAAGTCGAGCAGATGCTGGCCGTGGTCCAGTCGCTCGATCCTCCCGGCATCGCCGCAAGGAACCTGCGCGAATGCATGCTGCTGCAGTTGCAGCGCAAAGACCGCACCGAGGACGTTGACATGGCCATCACGATGGTCGATAAATACTTCGACGAGATGGCGGCTATGCGTTTCGACACCATCGGCAGGAAAATGGGCGTGGACACCAAGCGCCTCGAAGAGGTGTTCAAGCACCAGATCAGGCGCGGCCTGAACCCTTATCCCGGAAGTGCTTACAGTTCCCGCAGCGACAACAGTCAGCAGGTAACGCCCGACTTCGATGTGGAACTCGACGAGAACACCGGGCGATTGACGGTGACTTTGCGCAACAACATCCCCACGTTGCAAATCAGCGAGAGCTATGCCCTGATGAATGAACGCTACAAGGGCGGCGACTCGTTGAGCGTCAAGGAGAACAAGGAGAAGAAGCAGATTCAGGATGCCTACCAGCGTGCCAGCATGTTCCTTGATGTGCTCAAGCAGCGTCAGGAGACGCTGTTCAACACCATGAGCGCCATCGTCAAGTGCCAGCAGCAGTATTTCCTCACCGGCGACGAGCGCACCCTGCGCCCGCTGGGACAACAGCAGATTGCCGAAATGATCGGCAAGGACGTGTCGGTGGTCTCGAGGGCGGTGAACAACAAGTACGTGCAACTGCCGTGGGGCATCAAGAGCCTCAAGTCGTTCTTCAGCGAGGACATCAACGGCGCGTCACGCCACGAGGTGTATGACGACCTGAAAAAGCTGGTCGATAACGAGGACAAGAAACACCCGATGAGCGACGATGCCCTGTGTGCCGCACTCAAGGAGATGGGCTACCAGCTCGAACGCCGCACGGTGGCCAAATACCGTGATGCACTGGACATCCCCAGCAGCACCGTCAGGCGCAAAATGGCCAAGTGAGACAAGGTTAAAGGTAAAGGGTTAAAGGTAAAAGACAACAATGAAACGATATACCGTCAACAAGATCATCGCGGGTTCGGCCAACTTCCTGTCCACGGCACTGAGCCCGCTGCTGATGCCCACATTCGGCGTTTTCCTCGCGTTGTGGGTGTCGGTGCTCTGCCTCCTGCCCTACGGCCGACGGGTGGCGCTGCTGCTCGTGTGCATGGGCATCACCTGCATCATCCCGCTCATCTTCCTGAGCGTGATGCGTCATTTCAAACTCGTGAGTGACCTGCACGTCGAGGTCAGGGAACAGCGGCTCATCCCCTACCTGTTCACCGCGCTGTGCTATGCTGTCGCGGCCTATTACCTGTATTACTGCCATGCGCCCAAGTGGTTCACCATGTTCATGGTAGGCTCTACCGTCACTATCCTGCTCATGGCGCTCATCAACCTCAAGTGGAAAATCAGCGCCCACATGGCGGGCATCGGCGGCGTGGTAGCGCTCATCTATCAGATTCACGTGATGGGACTGAGCGCATTCGACCTGTTGTGGCTGCTGTGTCTAGCTGTCCTTGTGGCAGGCGCCCTGGGGTCGGCACGACTGGCCCTGAAGCGTCACAACACATGGCAGGTGCTTGCTGGTGCCGTAGTGGGCTTCTTGTGTGTATCGTTAACCATGAAATTACTGGGATAGCCCTCAAGCTAAAAGCAAATTAAGAAAATGAATCCTTTCAACTATAAACGCCGCCACACAGTAAGCGTTGACGTGGGCGGCATCAAGATGGGCAGTGACTGGCCCATACGCATCCAGTCAATGACCAACACGGCCACCGACGACATCGAGGCCAGCGCGGCACAATGCCAGCGCATCGCCTATGCCGGTGGCGAATACGCGCGCCTCACGGCTCAGGGCGTGAAACAGGCCAAAAGCATCGGCGAAATCTCAAAGGTTCTGCGGGCGCGAGGTTGCAATATTCCGCTCATCGCCGACATCCATTTTAACCCCAAGGCCGCCCTTGCTGCAGCAGAGGTGTGCGAGGGGGTACGCATCAACCCGGGCAACTTCGTGGACCCGGCACGCACGTTCAAGCAGCTGGAGTACACCGATGAGGAATACACGGCCGAACTGGGCCGCATCCGCGAGGCCTTGCTGCCGTTCATCAAAGTGTGCCGTGAGCACAACACGGCGGTGCGCCTGGGCGTGAACCACGGTTCGCTCAGCGACCGCATCATGAGCCGCTATGGCAACACGGCGGCGGGAATGGTCGAGAGCGTGATGGAGTTCCTGCGCGTGTTCGTCGAGCAGGATTTCCTTGAGGTGGTCATCTCGATGAAAGCCTCTAACGTCGTGGTCATGGTCGAGGCGGTGCGTCGACTGGTCGAAGCAATGGACCGTGAGGATATGCATTTCCCGCTTCACCTGGGCGTGACCGAGGCCGGCTTCGGCGAGGATGGACGCATCAAGAGCGCAGTGGGCATCGGCACACTCATGGCCGAAGGCCTGGGCGACACCATACGCGTCTCGCTCAGCGAGGAGCCCGAAATGGAGATTCCCGTGGCTCGCAAGTTGGTGGAGTATATCGAACAACGCGAGGGCCACGACCCCATCGAGGGTGAGTACAGCAAGGGCTATGACCCCTTGTGCCCCGAGCGACGGGCCACGATGGCTGTAAACAGTCGCATCGGCGGTAACCAGCAGCCCGTGGTCATCGCCACCTACCGCCCCGACGAAATCGACGGCGCTGCCTTGCAGCCCGACTTCTACTATAGCGGCGACGGGTTAATCGACGGTATGCACCAGTTCCTCGTGCCGCTGGCCTACTGGAAAGGCGAACGCAACGCCTATCCGTTGATCACGCTGGGCGAGTGGGAGCGCTGCCCGTCAACAAGCATCCGCTTCCTACAACTGCCGGCCAGCACACCGGTCAACCGCCTGGAATTCCTGCGGGGGCGCACCGACACGGTGCTGGTCATCACACCCGTAGGCAAAAACATCCCCGGCGAGGAGCAGGCCTTGACGCATGCACTCGACATGGCAGGCATCAACTGCCCCGTCATCATGCGCAACAACTATGCCGACAGTTCCAACGAGTGGCTGCAGGTCAAGGCTGGGGCCGACCTGGGCGCCGTGATGCTCAACCGCCGTGCCGACGGCATCTGGCTGGAAGCTCCCAACATCCACAACCGAGCCGACGTCGTGCGCTACGCCTTCGCCATTCTGCAAGCCGCAAGGCAACGCATTACCTCCACCGAGTTCATCTCGTGCCCGGGCTGCGGCAGGACGATGTTTGACCTGCAGGCGACCGTGCAACGCGTGAAACAGGCCACGGCCCATCTGACCCACCTGAAAATCGGTGTGATGGGCTGTATCGTCAACGGTCCCGGCGAGATGGCCGATGCCGACTATGGCTACGTGGGTGCTGCGGCAGGACGCATCAGCCTCTACAAGGGCAAGGAGTGCATCGAGAAGAATATCCCCGAAGAGGAAGCCATCGATCGTCTTGTCGAACTCATCAGGCAAAACGGTGACTGGCGCGAGCCCGTGAACTAGGTTCTCGACAACAGCTTGAATTAACGCGGATGCCAACAATAAAAAAACAAGAATGAAACCACTACTGCAATTCATATTGCTCGTGCTGGCCGTCGCTCTTGCTTCATGCAGCAGCAACAGCTTCAAGATCGACGGCAACATCAGCAACCACGACGGAGCGCCCGTCAGGGTGATTTTCCAGGGCGACTCGGGCGTGGTCGACGAGCAAGTCAACCTGGACAAGAAAGGGCATTTCTCCTTCAAGGGGGCATCGGCCCAACCCGTCATCGTGTGCCTGCTGGACCGCAGCAACAAGCTGCTGACCATGGTCGTGGCGACCAACGGCGACCACCTGAAACTCAAGGGTGATGCCGCTACAGCGATGTCGGTCAAGGTGAAAGGCAACCGCCTGAACGAGGATTGGCAACTGTTCCGCAACGAACATGCCGCATTCTACACCGACCCCAATCCCAGCCGCCTGAATGCCGCCATCGAGAAATATGTGCGAGAGCACCCCGAGGACATGCTCTCGACGGTTCTTCTCGTGGCCGATTACGGTGACTACAGCAACCGCGATAAGGTGGGGAAAATGCTCAACAGCATCGACATCAAGATGCGCCCGCAGTCGCTGACTCAAGCCTTGCCTGCCAGTATCACGCGTCGCACCAAGCAGCCTGTTCCGCGCCTGACGACGCTCACACTCATCAAGCACGGGGGTAAATTCGAGGAAATCAAGCTCACCGACCGCATCACGCTCCTGTCGCTGTGGGCAAATCCTCAGCCCGACCGCAAGAGTTTTGCCACGAAGCTACGTGACATCCAGGAGTCGCCGGAGCACAAGGTAAGCATCATCGACATCCTGGCCGAGAGCGACACCCTGCGCTGGCATCAGACCATCGCCGACGAGAATTGGCCTCACTATTGGGCGCCCGGCGGGCCCTTGGAACAGGGCATCCAACTGCTGGGTGTCAACACGATGCCTTGGTTCGCCGTCACCGACAGCACCGGTTTGGTCATCTATTCAGGCCCCAGCCTGGAGGATGCCGCCAAAAAGGCCGATGAAGCAACAGGTCCTAAACCTTAAACCCTAAACTCAAAACTGATCATCATGTTAGCGAGAACGATTGGAGCCGCCGTGCATGGCATCGACGCCATCAAAGTCGAAATTGAAGTGACCGTTGACTGGGGGTCGGGATTCATGGTCATCGGACTGCCCGACACTGCCGTCAAGGAGAGTGCCGAGCGCGTGCGATGCGCCATGCAGCAGACGGGATTCGACTTCCCCGGCAAAAAAGTGATGGTCAACATGACGCCGGCCGACATCAAGAAGGAAGGCTCGGCCTATGACCTGCCGCTGGCGGTGGGCATCCTGGCCGGTGACGAGAAAATCAATCTCGACCGCCTGGGGCGCTATCTGCTCATGGGCGAACTCTCGCTGGACGGCAGCCTGCGGCCCATCAAGGGCGCCTTGCCGATGGCCATCATGGCTCGTGAGCTGCACCTCGACGGCTTTATCCTGCCACGTGCCAATGCCATGGAGGCCGCCGTGGTCAACAACCTCAAGATCTACGGCGTGGACAACCTGATTGAGGTGGTGCAGTTCCTCAACGGCGAGATTGACCTCACAGCGACCGAGGTGGACACCCGCGCCGAGTTCGCCAAGGCCCAGGGCGTTTTCCCCTACGACTTCGCCGACGTGAAGGGACAGGAGAACGTGAAACGTGCCTTTGAGGTCGCCTGTGCCGGCGGGCACAACATCCTGCTGGTGGGCAGCCCAGGTTCTGGTAAATCAATGATGGCCAAGCGATTGCCGTCCATCATGCCGCCGCTCACGCTGAGTGAGGCTCTTGAGACCACCAAAATCCACAGTGTGGCCGGCAAACTGCAACAAGGCACTACGCTGATGACCGTGCGCCCCTTCCGCAGCCCGCACCACACCATCTCGCCCGTCGCCCTCGTCGGTGGCGGTTCCTACCCCATGCCCGGCGAAATCTCCCTCGCCCACAACGGCGTGCTATTTCTTGACGAATTGCCTGAATTTTCGAGAAATGTGCTGGAGGTGATGAGGCAACCCTTGGAGGACAGGATTATAAGTATCAGTAGGGCAAAATACTCGACCGAGTATCCCGCTTCGTTCATGCTCGTGGCGAGCATGAATCCGTGCCCGTGCGGGTACTATGGTCACCCCAAGAAGAAATGCGTCTGCAACGAGTACCAGCGCACCCACTATATGAGCAAGATTTCAGGCCCGCTGCTTGACCGCATCGACCTGCAGATCGAGGTCCAGCCCGTCGATTTCGACCAGATGTCAAGCAAAGCCCCAGGCGAACCCAGTGCCGCCATCCGCCAGCGCGTCATAGCCGCGAGGATGCTGCAGGAGCGCCGCTTCAAGGACGAACCCGGCATCCACTGCAACGCCCAGATGACCCCGTCACTGCTCCACAAATACGCCGAGCCCAACGCCGCCGGCCTGGAAAAACTGAAGGACGCCATGGAACGCATGAACATGTCCGCCAGGGCCTACGACCGCATCCTAAAAGTCGCCCGCACCATCGCCGACCTCGAAGGCACCGCCGACGTCCTCGACCACCACATCATGGAAGCCATCGCCTACCGCAACCTCGACCGCCCCACGTATATGGGTTCAAGTTTGTAGTTCATGAGGTTATACAATAAAAATCACCTGAGATATATGAGCAATAACATACCTCAGGTGGTTTTGTTTTTTTGCAATCTTCATTAATTGTCTAAGATGGTACTGATCAACATGGTGACATCTGATACATTGATTTTTCCATCATGATTTATGTCAGCATTTTTAATTGTAACTAAAGATTCTTCATTAGTTAGAATAAAGCTAATCAAAGCCGTTACATCACTAATATTAATGAAGCCATCACTATTCAAATCGCCAAGCTCTGTATAGACTGTTACGAGACAGGTAGCAGGTATCGCAGTTCCATCAGTAGATCCGACTGTAATTGTTGTAGTTCCCTCTTTGATGCCAACAACCTGCACCTTACCATTCATAACCCTTGCAGCAGCCACTGTCGGCTCACTAGAGGTCACAGTAAACCCATCGGGCATGGATGGAGCAGACGGTGTGAGTGTCAACATATGGTTAGGAAGCAGCATCGCTTCTTGTTGGTCAAGTATTATTCGATTGACAACTGAAACGTGGCAAATGGCTTGCATGCCGAAGCATGAAGCTATGATATCACACTCACCATAAGCAATGGCTGTCACTATGCCATTATCTACAATAGCAACGGTCTTATCTGTTGAAATCCAATTAACATCTTTGTTAGAAGCATTATTAGGCTTAACAGTCGCTGTCAATTGAAATTGTTCTCCTAATTGTAATTCGATATCATTCTCACTAACTACGATTTCTAAAGGTGCAATAGCATCACCTGATATGTTTTCAAAATTGCGCCAGCAAGGTGAAGTAAAATAGGCCGCTAACGAAGAACTTGGCACATGCAGATTTGCAGAATAAATTGAAAACACTTCCTCGTTATAACAAGCAGGAGGTATGGGAGAGTAGCTATAAACTTCATGAAGAGCAGTACAACCAGAAAATGTTAATTGGCCAATTTCAGTAACGTGGTTGCCAATCTCAATACTTTTCAAATTGTTGCAATATCTGAATGCGTAATTACTAATAACTGTGACAGAGTTTGGTATTGTGACATTGGTCAATTCAGTGCATAATCCAAATGCATACTCATTGATAGAGATAACAGAATTTGGGATAGTCACTTTGGTCAAGCCTTTACAGTTATAGAACGCTCCCCCTGCAATGCCTTTTGTGCCATTTTTTAATGTGATGTGTGATCCACTGGGCATAGTACCTTTATATTTGTAAGCGACCAAACCTGCATAGACTAAGCCATCGGATTGATTATTATACCATGGAGTACCATCAAATGCGAGACTTTCAATTGAGTTTACTGAGTTGGGAATTACTATATTTGACAGGTTGCTGCAGCCCATAAATGCACCATAGTCAATAGATGATACTGAATTGGGAATATCTAAACTAGTTAAACTACTACAATTCCTAAAAGAATAAAATCCGATGGAAATGAGCGTATTAGGCAGCTCAATACTTGCTAAACTAGTACAGTTGTCGAACGCTTCGTTCGCAATACCTAGAGTGCTATCTTGTAAAGTGATAGTTGCACCACTGGGCATATTTCCTTTATATTTATAGGCAATCCTGCCAGCATAAACTAAACCATCTGGTTGATTGTTATACCATCCCGTCTTAGCAAAAGCGTCTCTGCATATGCGGATATGCGAATTGGGAAATACAATACTTGCTAGATTAGTACAGTTTTCGAATGCTTCGTAGCCAATGTATCTTACTGAATTGGGAATTTCAATACTCGTAATGCCACTACAACCATAAAATGCCATGAGGTTAATCTTAGTGACAGAGTTACCAATTATGATGTTAGTTAGTCCATAACAACTCTCAAATGCATAGTTGTCAATCGTTGTCACTGAGTTGGGAATCTCTATGCTCTTCAAGCCTTTACAATTACAGAACGAAGAGTTTCCAATAGATATGACTGAGTTTGGAATAATTACACTTGTCAAACCACCACATCCATGAAATGCTTGATTACCTATGGCAGTAACAGGATAGGTTACTCCATTATAAGTGACAGTTTCAGGAATAACAACCGAACCTGAATATTCATTTGAATATTCGGTACCATAAGATCCGCGACAAGAAACACTTGCATTAATGCCATAAATATTGTAGTAAATCCCATCGACTTCAAAGTCATGTGCTGCAGCAATTGTCGACAGCGATACAGCGGCTAACAACAAAGTGATGTTTTTGAGATAATTTTTCATGTCTTATCTGTTTAACCGGTTAATAATCTTACGATGTGATATAAAAAGTAGCGTAGGCTGCATTTTCTGCCACGCTTTGTAGTCTGACGATCGTGAGAATAACCTTGAACGCAAAAGGGGATAAAAAGGACTGTCCACTCCGCAACGCGGAAGCTGTCTTGCATTAATCTTGAGTTCGTTTGAAAGTTTCTCACGTTTTCAGACTACAAGAATGAGCATAACGCTTCTTGTTTCCAAAATGTTATGGATTTACCAGTAATCCACTCGCAAATTTCGTCATTATTTTTGATTCATGCAATAATTACGAGTATCTTTGTAGTCAGAATTCTTTCATCGTAAAAACTCATAATATTATGATTATTTAGCAAGTAATTAGTATAGCTATGAATTCATCTAATGTGTTTGGAAGAATATTATTACCAACAATAATGTTTTCGTTGGTCCTTTTGATAGTTCTAATTTTGGTTTTTATAAAGTTGCCAGTTGACCAAGCCGAAAAAATGGGATCGTTTCTAAGTGGCATCACATCTGTAGGACTTATCTGTATTTCTGTGGGTTCTATTTATGCAACGATTTTTGTAGCTAAGTCAATTAATGACTTGTCAACAGAAACTAGGCGTGAAGATGAATATTCAGAGAGAATGATCAATGTAATGCAAAAAATGTTAGATGCTGATACGTTACTTCGTGATGCAATTGATAAGGACAGAGGTAATCATTTTCATGACTTTGAAAGGGAGAGAACTATTAAAGATTTAATAATTCAACAAAAATCTTATTCCTTATTCCTAAAATATTACTGTTCTAAACATCCAAAAAGTTTTAATGGTCTAAATAATGATATAGATTTGTTTATTAAGAATCCAGCAAATTCAAATGTATTAATTAGAATTGTTAATAAAGCAATGTATAATTTGCTAAATGTATGAAATAATGAGGTTTTGATGGCTTTATGGCTGATTGTGAGGCTGTTGCAATGGGGCAAGTTCTTCCGCTTGGATGAGTTACCTGAATTTTCGAGAAGTGTGCTTGAGGTGATGCGCCAACCGCTGGAAGACAGGATAATAAGTATCAGTAGGGCGAAATATTCGACCGAATATCCCGCGTCGTTCATGCTGGTGGCTTCGATGAATCCGTGCCCGTGCGGGTACTATGGGCACCCCAAGAAGAAATGCGTCTGCAACGAATACCAGCGCACGCACTATATTTTCGAGTGCCAAGTCGATGTGATTTTTTGGACTTTTAGCACTTGAATCTATATAAAAGTGCCAAATCGGTGAGATTTTCCATTGTTTTGGCACTCAAATAAAATAATTCTCTTATCTTTGCGTCCAGATTATAACCACATTAAGAGGAAATGGAACAGATAATCATTGGCAGACAGGAGGAGATTGGGCGCTTGAACAAGTATGCCAAGAGCAATCAAGCAGAGTTTGTTGCAATCTATGGACGCCGACGTGTTGGCAAGACCTATCTGGTCAATCATGTATTCAAGGGGCGCTTGGCATTCTCGATGACAGGTATCATCGGAGGAAAGAAGGATGCTCAGTTACAAGCATTTGTCGATGCCATGGACATCTATGGCAACCCAATTTCTCAGCCTGATAATTGGCAGGAGGCTTTTAGGCTTTTGCGTCATTTTCTTGAAAGTCGCCTCGTAAAGGATAGCCCATGTATCGTGTTTATAGATGAATTGCCGTGCTTTGACACTCGCAAATCGGGCTTCACAAGGTCGCTGGGACATTTCTGGAACAGTTGGGCTTCGCTGCAGCCGCAGATGATGCTGATTGTCTGTGGGTCAGCTACGTCATGGATGATGGAGAATGTCATTGACGATCATGGCGGGCTGCACAACCGCATTACTCATGAGATTCATTTGAGGGAGTTTACCTTGAGAGAAGAGGAGGAATACCTTGCCTACCGTGGATTCCATTGGGATAGGGATCTGGTGTTGCAGACCTATATGGTCATGGGAGGCATACCCTATTATCTTAGTCTGCTGGATACCGACATGAGCCTTGCCCAAAATATCGACAAGCTATTCTTTGATCCCGACGGAGAGATGTATCGCGAGTTTGACAGGCTTTACAAGACCTTATTCTCGTCCCCCGATCCATATATAGCCATTGTTGTAGAGCTCTTCAAGAAGAAAAAAGGCCTAACGCGAACCGAAGTTACCCAAGTTGTTGGTGTCGATTCCAATGGACGACTAACCAAATTACTGCACAATCTTGTTGACTGTGACTTGGTACGTTTCTATCCTGTCAAAGAAAAGAAGTTATCCACCCGCAATGGACTGTATCAACTGGTGGACTTCTTTTCATTGTTCTATCTGCAATTCATGCGGGGAGTCAACAATGACAACCAATACTGGACCAAGAACCTACACACTCCCAAAATTTCGACATGGAAGGGCCTCACTTTTGAGAAGGTCTGCATGACCCACATGCCGCAGATCAAGCACGCGCTAGGTATCGATGGCATCAGCACTACATTCTACTCCTGGAGAGCTACTGATGCTGATGGTCAAAGCAGAAATCAGGGCAATGCTCAAATCGACATTGTCATTGACCGTGCTGACCAGATGACCAATATATGCGAGGCAAAATACAGCGAACTGCCCTATGCTATTGATAAGGAGGAGTTCGATAAATTCATGAATCGGATGATGCGGTTTAAACAGAGCACCAATCATCGTGGTGGTCTGATACCCACTTTTATCGCATCGGCTGGACTCCAACACAACGGTTATTCAGAGCGCCTCGGTGCTAAAACAATTGACCTTAACGACCTATTCGTGTAGTGATTTGATGTCTTTTGCGTTGGTTGTCAATGCAATGGCACCATTTCTTCCGCTTGGATGAGCTACCTGAATTCAATCGCTCGGTGCTGGAGGTGATGCGGCAGCCGCTGGAGGACAGGATAATAAGTATCAGTAGGGAAAATTACTCGACCTAATACCCCGCGTCGTTTATGCTGGTGGCGAGTATGAATCCCAGCCCGTGCTCCCGTCAAACAACTGTGACAACAAAGCATCAACTGGAACATCTTTCTAGCTAACAACAGATTCATCTGAGTTTTCTAATGGGCATCCACGCACAGGGCACCGCCGACGTCCTCAACCACCACAACATGGCTCGACATCAGGTGCTCGGCGACCTCGACGGCTCAGCTGGGGGTGGTGGAACGATTTTTGCAGTGTGTTAAGTAACATGGTGAATATAATGAGGTGTTGCATGATAGGCTTTAATAAGAGGTTCTGACCTTCAGGCGACATTGAAAATGGATTAAAGGGACCTGGCAATAGTATTATGAAACGAGAAGAAACATATATTCCTTACAAGGAAAGAACTCCAAAGGAGTTGTGCCGGGACATCAATCTTAAGGCCGAGAGATTGTTTCTCAAGAATGATAAGTATGGCCTGCTCTTTTTCGCTTTGGCTTTCTTAGGGCTTGTGGCTCTGCACTTGTACTACACGACGTATGTGTATGTGTGGCTAGGGTTCTTAGTGGTAGGACTCATCTTGGCCGGGGGCTTAGTTTTCTTCAAGACCTATTCTTCCAAGAATGACAAGTTTCGTCGGGTCATTTGGTCTGTAGCTCTCTTCGTGTGTATAGTTATGGAATGGCAAGAAAAGACATCTGTGAATTGGCTGTCAGGTGCCATTATAGTGGGGACAATCGTCGTGGTGATCGCTGTCTTCTTCAAAATCAATCAAAGAATGGTCAACGACATGAATCTCGCCCCAAACCCCAAGCGGCTTCTTCCTATTGCCAAAAGGCTGAAAAAAAGTTTCCAGTTGAGAAATTTCATTTGCCTTGTTCTTCTACTGTGCCTTCCTTTCCTGACCATCGATGATATTCTTGATGGATGGGTATTAGGATATTTGATCATTATCTTTCTGATCTGCGCTCTTTTCGGTAACCGGGATTTCTGGATTGATTCCTCATTCAATGAAGACCTGGATGAATTGGAGTTCAGATTCGAAGAATGAGTTCAGGGCTTAGGTTAGTTTGAATTAACCTAAGCCCTGAACCATAATAAAACTTGAATATCTTTATTTGTAAAGGAAGCGTTTGATGGTCCTCTTGGGTGTTTTCTCGAAGGGGGCGTCCATCATTTCCACTTTGGCGATCTTGCTGTAGTTGGGCAGGGACTTGTTGGCGGCCTCACGGATGAGTGCGGGTACGTTGGCCTTTGTCGCCTCGTCCATGTCTTCGGGCAGTTCAGAATATACCAGCGCCGTGATCTTGCCGTCGCGGTCCACAACAAGGCATTCCTCGACATACTGGCAGTTGGCCAGCACGGCCTCCACTTCCTCGGGGTAGATGTTCTGGCCCGACGAGTTGAGGATCATCGACTTGATGCGGCCGCGGATGAAGATGTTGCCTTTCTCGTCGATGATGCCCAGGTCGCCTGTGCGGAACCATCCGTCCTCGGTGAAAGCGGCTTCTGTGGCCTCGGGATTCTTGTAGTAGCCTGTCGTCAGGTTGCGGCCACGGACCTGGATCTCGCCGGGGATGTGATGCGGATCCTCGGAGTCGATGCGGAGTTCGTGCACCGGCTTACCGCAGGAGCCCGGCACAAACTTAGTCCACCATTCATAGCCCAAGAGCGGGCAGGCTTCGGTCATGCCGTAGCCCACGGTATAGGGCAGACGCATCTTCTTGAAGCAACGTTCGGCCTCGGGATTCAGCGCCGCGCCACCCATGATGAAGCATCGCACACCACCGCCGAATGACTCTATCAATCTCTTGCGGGCTGCCCGATAGATCAACTTGTTCAGGCCGGGAATCGTCAACACGGTTTTCGCCCTCTCCAACGCGGGTTTGATGGCATTGGCGTAGATCTTCTCCATGACCAGCGGTACAGTGACCACCATGTAGGGCTTGATGTTCTGCATCGCCTTGAGCAGCGTGGTGGGCGACGGCGTTTTGCCGAGGAAATACACGGTGACGCCATCGACGTTGGGATGGATGAACTCAATGGCCAGTCCGTACATGTGAGCCAAGGGCAGCATCGAAACGATGGTTTCGCCGGGGCGGTTCGGGAAATGAGAGTTGGCGAAATCGTCGGTGTCCGACATGGCATTATAGGTGAGCATCACCCCCTTGGGGTTGCCCGTGGTGCCCGAGGTGTAGTTGATGATGGCCAGATCGTCGCCATTATCGTCGGGGTAGGACACCTGCTCGGGGTACATGCCATGAGGATGCTGTTGAGCGAAAGCCTTCTTGCGGTTCTCCCAACATTCAGCCATCTCCTTGTCCTGGGACCAAAGCACATTGGCGTCCTTGAGATTGATAGCCACCTTCAGGTTGGGCATGTCTTCGGGCTTCTGCTTGGCCCAGATGTCGTCGTCAACAAAAAGCACAACACTGTCCGAGTGGTTCGTCAGGATAGAAACCGTGTCGGGGTGAAAGTCAGCCAGGAGCGGAACAGCCACACAGCCATTCACATTGATGCCCCAGAAGGTCATCGCCCACCGGGCGCAATTGCGTCCGCACAGGGCGATTTTGTCCCCCTTGCCGATGCCTGCCATGGAGAAAAAGATACGGAACTGCTCAACGTTCGTTGCCAGATTAGCATAGGAAAAAGTGTCGCCATTGTAATCGCACAGGGCGTTTTGCGTCCAATGCTTGCGTACAGTGTCCTCTAGATTCTTAAGATAGTGCCTCATATTCTTCTAGTTTTTTCAATTCTATATGCCAATTCATCTAATTATCACAAAGGTACAACAAATCATTGAAACATTGCTTATTAATGACTGAAAATTTTGTATTTATAATTGAATTTGCATATCCTTGCCCTATGGTCATGGCCATAGCGACCTGATCCGATGGCTCATACATCCACGACAACCGGTTGCCCCGAGAAGTGCGAGAAGCAACCGGTATTGAGTTGATAATCGGGCGATAATTTGGCTAATTTTGGAAAAACTTTTAACTTTGTGGCTCTTTCCTAGTCTAAGGGATACAAAACGTGAGAAAAAACAAACAAGGAGATAAGATTATGAAACAGTTCAGATTATACATCATGGTCGCTGTGCTAGCTCTGGCTGGCATGATGACGACCGGAGCAAGCGCTCAGGTGCTGCGTGACGCCGACTTCAACAGCATCGGCCGCATCAACGGCAACGGCGTGGTGCGCAACCAGAGCATGCACTCGATCGGGTCGTTCGATGCCGACGGCACCGTGCGCGCCGCCGACGGCAAGGCTGTGGGAGTGATCAAGCAGCTGGAAATCTTCGACACCGAGGGCACCCGCATCGGCTACATCAACACCGACGGCACCGTGCGTGACGGCGAGAGCAACGTACTGGGCTACATCAGCATCAACGACGGCAAGGTGACCGACGCCGAGAAAAAGACCATCGGCTTTGCCCGCGGCGTGAGAGTTGACTGGATTGCCTGCTACTACTTCTTCGGTTTCTTCGGGAAATAACGACAATCGATAAGCAAGAATAATAAGGAAAACAACCGATACAATAAGTGCGACCATCCACCGAGAACGATTGTTTGTGGTTATTGTATCTCTTGTCTTCTTTATTCATCTGTTGATGACGATCTGATGAAGAAGATATTATTGACGACGGCTATTGCGCTGCTGGCAGCGGGTAGCCTTTTTGCTCAAATGCCGGCCGACTCGGTGCTGAGGCGCTATGCCGCAGGAATGCTCATGGTGGGCTTCAAAGGCGACAGCGTGACCGAGGACTGCGATGCGGCCCGCTATGTGCGCGACCTGAAGGTGGGCGCCATCGTGCTGTTTGACATCGACATGACAGGAGATGCCACACTGGGGTCACGCAACATCACCAGCAAGGAACGCCTCACGCGCATGACCTCCCAGTTGCAGGCTTGGGCCGACTATCCCCTGCTCATCGCCACCGACCAGGAAGGCGGCCGAGTTGCCCGACTGAAGCCACAATACGGCTTCCTGCCCACAGTGACCGCCGAATATCTGGGCACCGCGGACAATGAGGATACCACACGCCACTATGCCGCACAACTCGCCCGTGAGATGCGCGAGAGCGGCGTGAACGTGAACCTGGCACCCGTGGTCGACGTCTTGAACCACGACTGTGCTGCCGTGGGCCACTACAACCGCTGTTTTTCGACCGATCCGCAGGTCATCGTCCGTCATGCCGGCTGGTTCATTGACGAGTGTCACCGCGAGGGCGTGTTGTGCACGCTCAAGCACTTCCCCGGCCACGGCAACGCCATCGACGACTCGCACTACGGCTTCGTTGACGTGACCAACGGCTGGACGCCCCAGGAGTTGGAGCCGTTCAGGATGCTGATCGATGCCGGAAAGGCCGATTTGATCATGACCGCCCACCTGTTCAACCGCAACATTGATGACGAGTACCCCGCCACCCTGTCGGCCAAGACCATCAACGGCCTGTTACGCAACGAGATGGGCTTTGACGGTGTAGTGGTGACCGATGACTTGTACATGCAGGCCATCCGTAACAACTACGATATCCTCACTGCACTGGAACTCGCCATCAACGCGGGAGCCGACCTCATCTGTGTGGGCAACAACATCAGCACAGGCTTTGAGGCCGACCGTCCTTTCAAACTTGTGGACATGATCGTCAATTCGGTCAAGGAAGGACGCATTCCCTGGGAACGGCTGCAAGAGTCGCATGACCGAGTGGCGAGGATGGTTAGACGTTAGGAATTAGAAATTAGAAATTAGGAGTTAGAAGTTAGTTTTTTTGACGATTAGAGATATGAAAAGAATAGTCCTTACAATTTTGATTACAATCATGGCTACCGTTACTGCTATGGCAAGCGACAAATGCCTCATCATGCCCCCAGCACTCAAGACCGGCGACAAAATCGCCATCATCTCGCCTGCCAGCACGCCTGGCGACAAGAATCCCCAACTTGCAGCCGCCACATTGCGCGCCTGGGGCTTTGAGCCTGTCATCGGCCACAATGTACTCACCAAGTACCACAGCTATGCCGGCACCATCGAGGAGCGTTGCAGTGACCTGCGTTGGGCTCTCAACGACCCCGACATCAAGGCCATCGTGTGCTCCCGCGGCGGCTACGGCTCAGCCATGCTGCTCGACCCGATGACTCATGAGGACTTCAAGCGTCACCCCAAGTGGATTGTGGGCTACAGCGATATTACCGCCCTGCACAGTGCAATGGTGTGCAGCGGCGTGATGAGTCTCCATGCCAACATGGGCGGTGCCCTGGGCGAGCGTGGAGCCACCGACAGCATCAACCTGATGCTGCTCAATGTGCTGACGGGCAAGCTGCCGTGCTACAGCGTTCCTGCCCATCCGTTGAACAAGATGGGTACGGCACGAGGCATCGTCATCGGCGGCAACATGGCCGTGTTCACCAACATCGGCGGCAGCCGCGAATGGGACTTCTTGGACCGCGACAACATCAAGGACAAAGACATCATCCTGTTCTTTGAAGACGTGAGCGAGAGCATGCCGCGCGTCAACAGCATGCTGCAGCAGCTGCGCCTCAAGGGCGTGCTTGACCAGGTCAAGGGCATCATCGTGGGCCGTTTCACCGAGTATGAGCCTCGTGACGGCTACACCGACATGAACGAGATGCTGAGCGAGACCTTGAACCGCTACAACATCCCCGTGTGCTATGACTTCCCCGCCAGCCACGACGAGAGCTGGAACTACCCCATGATCGAGGGCTGCCCCGCCACACTCGAGGTAACTCCCGGTGGAGTCACCCTGCAATTCGGCGAATAAGGTCTCAAAGGACTTTAAGGACCTTATGGTCTGAGAAAAACAACAAAAAAATATAACTGCTATGACCAGGACAGACAAACTGTTGATTCTCGGCATCGTGGCGGTGCTGGCATTAGTCGGCATCCACGCTTTCTTGTCGGTGGACTTTGTGAAAAACGGCCGCAAAGTCATCTCTCGCGTGGAACTCAAGAATCTGGATCCTGCCAACAATGGCATCAACATCGAGGTGACCCAGCCATGGATCAATCTCAACAAGGAACTGGCCTTTAACGTGGGCGAGCCCGACGAGCGCGACTTCGACCGCTTTGACGTCACACGTTGCCTACTGCAATGTGCACAACATTTGGGAGAACGCGACTTCAGCCGCATCTACCTGTGTAACAAAGGTGACCGCCTGTATTACATTTCTGCTGCCGATTTCAAGCAACTGGGCGAGCTATACCAGACCGGCCAGACACTGAATACCATCAGCCTGTATGTGAAACTGCCCCAGGTGGCCTACACCCTCAACGACAGCCTGGCATTTCCCGCGCACGAAGGCATGCTGGGCAGCCTGTCGGATGCCCAGGACTGGAATACCATGATGTCTAATCTGCTGAAATGAAAGATGCTTATTGCTGGCCCTGCTGACCTGTTCCCCACAGGAGTTTCTGTCGCAGGGTGCTGGCAAAGTTGTTGCCCAGGAGCTGCACCACACGGGCGCAATAGGAAGCCCGCTTGATGGTCAAGGTGGAGCCCGTGGGACACAACGTTACCTCGCCGTCGATACTCAACTCGTAGTGGGTGGCACGTGAATGTGTCCTCACCTCAATCTCGCTGTCGTCACGCACCACCAGCGGGCGCATCGTCAACGAGTGCGGTGAGATGGGAGACAACACCAAGCACGATGTTGTGGGTTCCAGGATAGGACCTCCCACGCTCATGTTATAGGCTGTCGATCCGGTCGGCGTGCTCACGATGAGGCCGTCGCCGCGATAGGTGGTGAGTTCACGGCCACGCAGTGTGGTTTCCATGTCGAGCATCGACGAGGTCTCGTGCCTCAAGATGGCTACCTCGTTCAAGGCCCACGGGTGCGATATGTCGGTGGCATCGCAGCTCACTTGCAGCATCGTGCGCTCCTCGATGCGGTAGTTCCCTGCCAGTACATCGTCAATCACGTTGCCGCGCCTGTCAAGGTTGCCTGCTGTAAGATAGCCTAGGTGCCCCAAGTTAATGCCCAGGATGGGCATACCCTGCTTCGACACCCACATCACCGTCGTCAGGAACGTGCCGTCACCGCCCAGCGACAGCGCCATATCGGCATCAGGCACCTCGCTGGCCTCAAACACCGGCAAGTCCAGAGCCTGTTGCTTGGCCGAGAGGTAGTCGTAGAAATCACGCTCTACAGCAACCTCCACGCCACGAGTCTCCAAGTGCCTGATCAGTTCCAGCACATCGGTAATGTCGCCCCTCTGATAGGAGTTCCCGAATATCACAAATCTTTTCATGGTGGCAAAATTAGTGCAAGGTGAGAGAAATGCCAAATTTATTTGGCAATTTCCGAACCGCAGCCTAATTTCGAGAGCGACAGCTCTCAACATCCGTGCAAGGTGAGAGAAATGCCAAATTTATTTGGTAATTTCCGAGCCGCAGCCTAATTTCACCGCCAAGGTCAATAACGATTTTCTTTCTTTTGGTCAAGTAATCCAAAAAATCTGCGTAAATTTGTGACAACAAAAAAGTTATGCCCATGAAATACTATATTGTCGATGCTTTCACGAGCGAGGCGTTCGGGGGTAATCCTGCGGGCGTGGTGCTGCTGGGACAAGGTGGAGCCTTCCCCAGCGACAGGTTGATGCAACAGATTGCAGCCGAGTTGCGTTACAGCGAGACGGCCTTTGTGCGTCAAGACGGTCCCCGCGAGTTCACAGTGCGTTATTTCACTCCGGCGGGCGAGGTCGACCTGTGCGGCCACGCGACAATCGCCACCTTCGGCACGCTGTGTCGCGAGGGCATCATCCCCGATGGTGCTGTGTGCATGAACCACACGCTGGCAGGCGACCTTGAAATCAACGCAGGTGAACAGGTGATGATGCAAATGGCGAGTCCTCGCGTCATCGAGAAAAAGATTGACATTGATAGCCTGTGCAGCATCATGGGCGCCGCAACAGTATCTCGCGCTGACCTGCCCATTGAAATCATCTCCACCGGCTTGCCCGATATCATCATGCCCGTGGCCGATGTGGAGGCCCTGAACCGCCTATGCCCCGATATGGATGCATTAGCCCGGATGAGCTGCGACCTCGACGTGACGGGAGTACATGCCTTTGCGCTCGCCGATGACGGCTACACGGCTCATGTGCGCAATTTCGGGCCTCGCTACAACATCCCCGAGGAGAGTGCCACCGGCACGGCCAACGGCGCCTTGACCCACTACCTGCACCGTAACGGCCACCTCCCCTGCCCCGCCGACTGCCGTTTCCTGCAAGGCGAAGCCATGGGGCGCCCATCCATCGTAGCCACCACAATAGACAAGGACGGCTCCATCCGCGTGGGCGGACAGAGCCGTATCATCGCCAAAGGCGATTTGTTGGTCTAATAATCAAACAGGTTTAGAGGGCTTGACCTTTGCGGTCTTTTTTGAGCCAGAGGGCGAACCAGACCACTGAGATCAGAATGACGGCAAGCACGGTCCAGGGGATGAGTCCGCTGAGGCCGAGGGCCTGAGGCGACGCCACGAGGAAAGAAGTGCACACCACCGTCATGAACACGGCAGGAATCAGTGTGATGATATAGGCCTTGTGATTGCGGGCCAGATAGACCGTGATCATCCACAAGGTAAATACCGACAAGGCCTGGTTGGACCAGCCAAAGTATTGCCACAGCACATTGAAACCGTTGGGGTTCTCCATTTGCCAGATGAGCAGCAACAGCGAAGCGACAAACAGGGGAACACTGATCGACAAGCGACGCACCATGCTCTTCTGCTCGTAGTGCAAAGCCTCGGCAATGATGAGGCGTGCACTGCGGAATGCCGTGTCACCACTCGTGATGGGGGCAGCAACCACGCCCAGCACAGCCAGCGTACCACCAAAAATGCCCAGCCAACCGCTGCATACCAAATTCACCACCTGGGGCGCTGTAAAGTACTGTAACAGCGTCTTGCCGTCGGCCAGTTGCACTTGAGCCATAAACTCATTGACTGTCTCGGGGTCGACCACTTCCTGCCAACCGCCATAATAGAAGAAATAGGACGAGACAGTAGCCCAGATGAGCGCCACAAGTCCCTCGGTAATCATTGCGCCGTAGAACACGGGCCGTGCCAGTCGCTCGCTCTTGAGGCAACGCGCCATGAGCGGGCTCTGCGTGGCATGGAAGCCGCTGATGGCACCGCAAGCAATGGTGATGAACAGGCAGGGGAAGAGGGGATTCTTCTGCAAATAGCCGGTGACGCCCAGAATGTCCTGACCATTGACTTCCTGCTTCTGAATCCACGATGACAAGTCACCCATGTTCCACAGTTCGGGCAACTGCGGCATCTTCACGAACAGGCCCACCAGCAGTCCTGCAGCCATTACCAGCAATGCAATGGCAAACAGCGGGTAAATCCTGCCGATGATCTTGTCGATAGGCAGCAACGTGGCGACCACATAGTATGCGAAGATGATCACAATCCACAGGATGGCCTGAGCCATCATGGAATCTTTGGGGAACATGCCCGAGAGGATGAGTGCGGGACTATAAACAAACACGGCACCCACCATCATCAGCAGCAGCACGGTGAAGACAAGCATCACGACCTTGGCTCCGCTGCCCAGGTACTTGCCGATGAGCGTCGGCAGGTTGGCACCGTCGTGACGCAGCGACAGCATACCGCTCATGAAGTCGTGCACCGCACCGGCAAAGATGCAGCCCAGCACAATCCATAGATAGGAAGCAGGGCCGAACCACATACCCATGATGGCACCGAAAATCGGTCCCGTTCCCGCGATGTTCAGGAACTGGATCATAAACACCTTCCACGTGGGCAGTGCCACATAGTCCACACCGTCGGCCAGACGCAACGCCGGTGTCTCACGGTCATCGGGACGCATCACGCGCTCCACGATGGCTCCATACACCAGATAGCCCAATACCAGGGCCACAAGGCTGATAATAAAAGTTATCATTGTCTAAATTATTGCATAATAATGAGTGCAAAAGTACAACTATTTCCCAAAAGCGCAAACACAGTGACCGAAATGATGCCCCCAAATCACTGAAAAAGACTGCCGCCGCATCGTGAGTGACGCGGCGGCAGCCATTTAGTTTGTTGTTATCTAGAGGCCAGGCAGCAGAGGTCTTTAACCTCTAAACTTTAACCTCTAAACTCTAAACTTCAATGGCGTCAAGCACGATGCTTGACACCATTGAATAAGAAATTACCAACCGGGGTTCTGGCCAATCTGCGGATTCAGGTTGCGCTGATCGTCGGGAATGGGGAACAGGTTGTACTTGGGATCCCACTTGCGGGGAGCACCGTTGTTGGAGCAGTTGATGTAACCGTCGGCGTCAACATCGACTTCAGCAAGGCTGATGGCATTAAATCCGGCAACGTAAGCACCACGGCTCAGGTTGGGATTGTTGTCGGTGTCGAGCAGCGAGAGCTGGTTCCAACGGAGCAGCGACCAGTAACGGTCGTTCATGCAGTACATCATCTCGACGCGGCGCTCACGGCGAACCTCCCAAATGATGGGGCTAACGCCCATGTTGTTGGCGGGATCGGCCTCTACGCTGGTCATCAGGTGAGGCATGCTCACGCGGTCACGCAGCAGGTTGATGGACCTGTCGAGGTCGTTCTGGGTGATGTTACCCAGCTCGGCGCAAGCCTCGGCATAGTTCAACAGGATCTCGGCATACCAGAAGATGGGAGCGTCGGTCCAGTTACCATAGGTGCTCTGACGGTTGGTGTTGTCGATCAGGTTGGTATCGAACAGGTAAACACCATAACCCGTCGAAGCGGTGGACTGAGCACCGCCAAAGCGGGCATAACCACAGCCGGGGAATTGGAGGATCTTGTCCACCTGAGCGCTCAGGCGCGGGTCGCGGTTAGCGAGCACGTTGCTGATGTCGATGTGGGAAGCCTCGCCCAGGCCCGAGTTGTCGTCAAGGACAACCACGGTACCGTGGTCGGTCTTGTTCAGGCTGGTGGTAGCCAGGGGCTTACCATCCTTGAACAGGTAGCTGTCGAAGGCATCCTTGGTCATACCGTTCACCTGGGTAGAACCGCAAGTGTAGTCGATGGTACCGTGAGCAAAGGTGCTCTGGATGTACTTCTTGTACATGATCATCTCATTGTTACCGGCCAGGTCAAGCGAGTTGAAGTTAGCCTGGTAGTTGCCGTTCAGGCTGAACTTGCCCGAACTCATGATAGCCTCACAAGCGCTCTTGGCCTCGTTCAGGTAACGGTTGGCACGGTCATTACTCTTGGTCACATACTTGCTGTAGTCACCCTCATAGAGGCAAACCTCGGCCTTCATGGCCAGAGCAACCCACTTGTTGAAGGCGGTACGCGAGTTGTCATTGTCGGTGATGTTGGCGCAAGCGAAGTTCAGGTCCTCAAGCACCTTGTCCATCACGTCGTTGCGGGGCTGACGGGGACCGTACAGAATCTCAGTGTCATTGGGATCCAGCTCCTTATCCACCCAGTAGCAGTCACCATAGGCACGAACGAGCTTATAGTGTTGCCATGCACGATACAGGCGGCCGATACCCAGCCAGTTGGCCTTCTTGGCATCGCTCATCGACTCAACGTTAGGCACAGCGGCAATCAGGGTATTGGCACGACGGATTTCCACATAGGGAGTGTTCCAAGCGCCAGCGCTACCGGGAACGTTCATGTAGGTCCACTTCGTGATACCGGTCGAGGCCTGGTCATCGTTCAGCGTGTTGAAGTAGTAGTCACCGCTACCGCTACCATAACCCGTGAAGGTGTTGTAGAAGTAGTTGGCAAACAGCTGGACATTGGTCTCACTGGTAAAGTAGTTGTCCTTGGTAAACTGATCATAGGGTTCAGTGTCGAGAATATCATCGCAAGATGCGAGCGACAGCAGGACAACACCCAGTCCACACAGTATAATTGATTTCAGTGATTTCATAATTATATCTGTTTTAATTGAGTTCATTAATCATTACTTCACAATAATCTCGCAGATCGAAACACGATTCCAGCTCAGTTCATCAAACATGTCGCTGATGCCCTGACCCTGGGCGTTGATGCGCTTGGCATCAATGCCATACTTCTTCACGAGCATATCCTTCACGCTGGCGGCACGGCCCTCAGCGAGCTTGATATTGTGGTCGGCAGGACCGTCCTTGGAGGCATAACCGTTGATGGTGCAGTTGGCCTCGGGATGGCTCTTCATGTAAGCAGCGATGCGCTCTACGTTGGGCTGCTGGTCGGTGCTAACGGCGGTCTTGTTCACGGGGAAGTGAACCAGGATGGTCATGTACTGCAGCGACTTGTCAATCATGCCGGTCTTGCTCTTCTGGCAGTCGTTGAGGTCCTTCTGGAGCTGGTTGGCACGGTTGTTGGCAGCGTTGAGCTGGTTCTGCAGGTCGGCCAGACGGGCGTTGTAGCTGTTCTCGGCATCGGCGAGCTGGGAGCGCAGGTCATTGATCTGTGCATTCAGGGCGCTGTTGTCAACGGGAGCGGCAACACCAGAGCGGGAGTTGCTGCCGAAGGTCAGCTGCAGACCCACACTGTAGGTGCGCATGATAGGATCGGTACGACCCCAAACACCGTTACCATAGCTACCCACACCGGTGTTGATCTCGGGATCGAGACCGGTACCGTTGCTGTGGTTGATGATGTCGAACAGATTGTCGGTCGAAGCATAGATGCGCAGCTTCTCGATGAGAGCCTTGCGCGTCAAGTGCTGAGGCAGCGTGTAACCCACGGTGATGTTCTTCATGCGCAGGTAGCTCATGTTCACCAGATACTTGGTCTGGGGATAGAAGTTGAACTTACCCAGATCGAGAATGTCGCTCGAAGCGGTACCACGGCCAGCGCCACCAGCCCACATACGGGGGAATTTGGCATCCTGGTCGATAACACCGTTAGCATAGTCAGCCTCGGTTATATAGTCAGTCTGGTTAGTGTAGATAGCGTCAGCACCACGCATGAACGGCATCACGAATGCCGACTGGGTCCACATGTCGCGCTTACCCACACCCTGCAGGTAGAAGTCAACGTCGAAGCCCTTCCAGGCAGCGCCCAGACGCAGTGAGTACTGATAGCGCGGGGTGAAGTTACCGATGCGCTTCAGGTCACCGTGATCATCGGGAGTACCCTTACCCCAGTCGATCACGCCGTCACCGTTCAGGTCCTTGAACTTGATGTCACCAGGGCCGTAAACAAAGCCATTGGACTGCAACTTGCTCTGGTCGGCAACACCGTTGGCATAGGTACCATCGGCGTTGAAGTCCTTGAAGTCGAAGTAGCGATCGGTCTCAAAGCCCCAGATCTCGCCATACTCCTTACCAGAGTAGTTGGTGTTGATCATGTTGTTGCTGTCCCACTTGGTAATTGTGGCCTTATAGTCATTCACGATGGCAGTAGCATAGAAATCAACAGCACCGAAGCGGTTGTGATAGTCAAGCTGGACTTCCCAACCACGGGTGCGCAACGAACCAGCATTCTCAAAGGCAGCACTTGCACCGATGACCGAAGGCAGTGCCTTGCCGGGAGCGAGCATGTCCTTGTTGGTGCGCTGGAACCAGTCGGCAGTCACGTTCAGGTGGCCATTGAAGAAGGCCAGATCAACACCAAAGTTGAGGGTCTGGATGGTCTCCCAGGTGAGAGACTCAGAAACCATCTTGGGAGTGCCAAAGTAGTCATACTTGGAGTTGCCAGTGCCAATCCAGTTTACACCGTTGGTCACCTTGCCCATGGTCTCAAGGAACATGTAGTTACCAACCCTGTCGTTACCGATTTCACCATAGGATGCACGGAGCTTGGCATTGCTGATGGTATTCTTGATGGGTTTCCAGAAGGACATCTCACTGATGCGCAAGCCCAGCGATGCCGAGGGGAAGAATGCCCACTGATCCTTCTTGGGGAACTTACTCGAACCGTCGTAGCGGCCATTCAACTCGAGCAGCAAGATACCCTTGTAGTCATAGTTGATGCGGCCGAAGAAGCCTGCTGAGCCCCAGTGGTCGTGCTGGTGGCTGTAGCTATAGAACTCGTTGGTCAGAGCCAGCTCGGGCAGGTTCAGGTCCTGGAGACCGTGCTGCTCAAAGTAGAGGTACTCATACTCGTACTTCTCCATGTTGGCACCAACCTTGAAGTTGAAGTTGTGGGCATCCTTAATCGACTTGAAGAAGTCGAAGTAGCCGTTAGCTACATGGCCGTTCCTGAAGCTGCGGTCGGTCTCGATGAAGGTCGAACCAGTGATGTCCACGGGACCCTGAGGATTCAGACCCCAAGTGTTGTAAACCACCGAGGGGAGACCAATGCCCTTGTAACGACCTTCAGTCTTGATGAAGGTGTAGTCGGCATTGAAACTCAGTCCGTAGCCGAAGTCAATCTTGCCAAATACGCCAAGACGGGTGTTGTGCCTCTTGTAGTAGCAATCGCCACCGGTGTTGCGGCCACCAATCATCGTGCGGGCGTCATACTGCTGGCCGTCGTTAGGATCTACAAAGTAGCCGTAGGGGCCGAAGAACGAACCCCAGCGCCACAGGTACTGATAGGTACCGGCACCACGCTTGTAGGGGGTGTTATAGGTCCTGTCAACATAGCTGATGCGGGTACCGAGTTCCAACCAGTCGGTAGCACGCACCGACAGGTTAGCGGTAACATTGTAACGACGCAGTTTATCGGGGTTGAAGTTCATCAACGACTGCTTCTGGTTATAACCTACCGAGGTGTAGAAGTTGATGCGGCCCGAATTGCCGGTCACACTCAAGGTGTGGCTCTGCGAGGGAGCGTGGTTGTTGAAGATGATGCCGGGCACATCCCAGTTGGCATAGTAACCGTTCTCGTCATAGTCGTCACCATAGACCATCTCACGATACATCTCCTTGATGTCGCCATGCTTCTTGATCCAGTTGTTGATACCGTTCTGGAAAGCCTCACTATCCATGTACATACCGAAGAGCTCCGATGCAACACCCATGCGGTGGTTCACGTCGTTAAGGGCGGCCACCTGGGTGGGAACATTGGGATAGTCGGGCAACGTGGTTGCCTGGCTCCAAGCGAAGTTGTTGTTGTAGCTGATCCTGACGTTGTCCTTCACGCGGGCGGTCTTGGTGGTGACCATAATCACACCGAAGGCTGCTTGCGTACCGTAAATCGAGCTCGAGGCAGCGTCCTTCAGGACACTGATGTTCTCGATGTCGGCGGTATTCAGGTCGCTCAAGTTACCGGGAACACCATCAATGATAACCAGCGGGCCGGCAGTGCCGTCACCGGACAGCGTACCGATACCACGGATCACTACCGAAGCATCAGCGCTGATGTCACCGTTAGCGTTCAAAATGGTCAAGCCAGGGACGGTACCCTGAAGATTCTTGGCCACGTCGGTCTCGGACTTGGAACCGAGCACCTTGTCAACGTCGACGGTGCTCACAGCACCGGTCAGGTTGGCCTTGCGCTGCGTACCGTAACCAACGACAACGACCTCATCGAGTTTCGCGTTATCCTCGGCGAGAACCACGCGCATGCCGCTGGCAGCGCGCACGGTCTGCGTCTTGTAGCCGATAAACGAAACCTGAAGCTTAGCGTTGGGGCTAGCTTTGAACGAGAAGTTACCGTCCACATCGGTCGATGTGCCACGGGTCGTTCCAACCTCGACAATGCTGGCGCCGATGACGGGTTCTCCCTGTTCATCGACAACACGGCCTGTCACAATGCTGGTGGCGGAATTAGCCGACACCTGGGGCGCAGGTGCTGCAAAGGCCTGACTGTTGTAGCCAGTGCCGCACAGCATCAACAAGGCGCCCAAAAGAGCTAAATGTCTTTTCATAAGCACGTTTTAATTTGTTAATATTAGTTGATAATTCAGTAAGTTTTGCTATCGTAAAATGTCGTTATACGCCTCCCCAGCGTATTTCGGCTTGTATTTTTATTTTTTAACAAAGTGCAAAATTCAATAATTTTTTTGAAATAGCCAAAAAATAAGGGCAGATTTTACAATTACAAATGTTAAAAACAATAAAAATCTGTATAAGACACATAAATTTCGCTATAAAAACTATTGTTTTTGGTAGGACTGTCATCATTTTTTTGGGCAATTGTTTGGTCATGTGAATTTTTGTTTGCAAATTTGCCTACTTTTAAGCCGTTTTAGCGAAAGCTAATTGCCACTAGCCGTTAGCCGGAATCTGCTGAAAAGTGCATTGCGACAAAAGAAAATTAAGTCAATTAATTTCAATTTTTTATAAATTTTTAAAGCAAGTGCGTATGAAAAAACAATTAGCACTGTTGGCCGCCCTGGCAATCGCCTGCGGAGCACCGGCTGGGATGACATCGTTCCCCAGCACGGGTTTCACAGCCGAGGCCCAGGCCAACAAAGTCTCTGGCGTCATACGTGACGCCCAAGGTGAGCCCCTCATCGGTGCGACCGTCAAGGTCAAGGGTACCAACCGCGGTACCGCCACCGATGTCGACGGCAAGTATTCAATCGTCGCCAACCGTGGTGACGTGCTCGTTGTGTCCTACATCGGCAGCAAGCCCATGGAAGTAACCGTGGGCAGCGGCACCATGGACATCGACATGCAGGCCAACGACCAAGTCCTCGACGAGGTTGTTGTAACCGCACTCGGTATCCGCAAGGACAAGAAGTCGCTGGGTTATGCAGTCGACGACTTGAAGGCCGATGAGCTGATGCGCAACAAGAGCGCCAACGCCATCAACTCCCTCTCGGGTAAGATTGCTGGTGTGAACATCACCCAGTCTTCTGGTGCCGCCGGTTCGGGCGCCCAGATCATCCTGCGTGGTGGTACCTCGGTTGCTGAGAACCGCGACTCTCAGCCGCTGTTCGTTGTGGATGGTGTCATCTACGACAACTCGGCAGGTATCGTAGGTAACTCGGCATTCGACGGTATGATGAACAGCGCAACCACTTCTTCCAACCGTGTGATGGATATCAACCCCGAGGATATCGAGAGCATGTCAATCCTGAAGGGCCCGGCCGCATCGGCGCTCTACGGTTCGCGTGCTGCCAACGGTGTTGTGATGATCACCACCAAGAAAGGTAAGGAAGGTCACACCGAGATCAGCTTCTCGGGTAAGATGATTGCCTCGATGGTTAAGGACCTGCCCAAGACCCAGAATCAGTTCGTGCGCGGTTACATGACCGACATGTACAACGACGCTGGTGCATGGACCGGTGTTGAGATCAAGGACGACAGCTACAACTCATGGGGTCCCAAGCAGAATGTTCCCTTCTATGACAACCTGAAGAACTTCTTCGAGACGGGTATCATCTGGGACACCAACCTGAGCGTTAGCGGTGGTACTGCCAACAACAACTTCTTCCTGAGCGGTTCATTCTACGATCAGGACGGTATCGTTCCCACCACGGGCTACACCAAGACGACCTTCCGCTTCAACGGTGAGCAGAAGGTGGGCAAGTTCACCTTCGGCGCCAACGCTGCCTACAGCGATGCCCGCACGGTGAAGACCCTGACCGGTGCCGCTCTGTACGGCTCCAGTGGTACTGGTGCCCTCTACGCTGCCTACAACTGGGCTCCCAGTGATGACATGCGTCACTACCTCAACGATGACGGCACGCGCTATCGCATGTTCGGTGACCAGTTCCAGCCCTGGGACGAGCGCGACAACCCCTATTGGATTGTCAACAAGAACAAGATGACCGATGACACCGAGCGTTTCACCGGCAACTTCAATGTGAAGTGGGATATCTTCGACTGGTGGTGGGTTAGCTACCGCATGGGTGTCGACAGCTATACCACCCAGAGCCACAACGAAATCGCTCCCGGCGGTGCCATCAAGCAGATCTGGCAGCGCGGTATGTTGAGCGACAACATGTACAAGTATCGCTACCTGAGCAACAACTTGATGTCGAACTGGAACAAGCAGTTCGGTGACTTCAACATCAACTTGATGCTGGGTGGATCGACCGATTACACCAAGACCCGTCGCGACTATGAGTCGGCTTGGAACTTCGCAGTAGCTAACTTCTTCAGCTACGAGAATGCCAGCGATGCCGACAAGAAGTTCTCGCACGGCAGCAGCAAGAAGCGCATGGTATCGGCCTTCGGTGAGTTCCGCATCGACTGGCGCAACGCCATCTTCCTGACTGTTACCGGCCGTAACGACTGGGATTCGACCCTGCCTAAGGACAACTGGAGCTACTTCTATCCCAGTGTGAGCGGCGCTATCGCCTTCACCGAGCTCTTCCGTGAGAGCCTGCCCGACTGGTTCTCGTTCGGTAAGATCCGTGCCAGCTGGGCCGAGGTAGGTAAGGGTACCAACCCCTATGTTACCAACACCTATCTGTGGCCTGTGGGCACCTATCTGGAGGGTATGGTCGGTCTGGGTAACACCTGGACCCGCGGTAACCCCTATCTGAAGCCCGAGCGCACCCGTTCGACCGAGGTTGGTCTTGAGCTGCGCTTCATCCAGAACCGCTTGAAATTTGATGTGGCTTACTACACCAACAACTCGTTCGACCTGATTCTGCAACCCCGTGGCCCGCAGTCAACCGGTTACATCTTCTGCTCGGTTAACTCTGGTGACGTTTACAACAAGGGTCTTGAGATCAGCCTGAGCGGTACCCCCGTACAGCGCGAGAACTTCATTTGGGAAACCGGTATCAACGTCTATGGCAACCGTGGCACCGTGGGTGACCTGGTTAACGGTATCGACGTTATGTACCTGACCGACGTACAGTATGGTGGCGCCAAGGCTGCCAGCTACAACCATGGCAACTTCATGGGTATCGACGGTACCAAGTGGAACCGCACCAGCGATGGCAAGCTCATCCTCGACAAGAACGGCTTCCCCACCACCGACAGCAAGGCCTATGAGGTCGGCGACCGTGAGGCCAAGTTCCAGGGTGGTTGGAACAACACCTTCACCTTCTTCAAGAACTGGACCTTCAACATGTTGTGGGAGTTCCGTTATGGCGGCGACGTCTTCAACGGTACCAAGTATGCCATGTCGATGAGCGGCGTGAGCAAGCTCAGCGGCGACTGGCGCAACGAGTCCCTCACCATCGATGGTGTGATCGACACCGGTAACAAGGATGCTAACGGCAATCCCATCTATCAGGACGTGAGCAACACCTGGACTGCTGACAAGAACTATACCTTCAACGGCAACGAGACCAGTGGCTACAACATCATCAAGAGCTACTACACCGGTGCTTACAACTACGAGGTTCGCAACTGGATCACCTACGTGAAGAGCCTGCGCCTGCGCACCATCTCGCTGACCTACGATGTTCCCCGCACCCTGCTGGCCCGCACCAAGTACATCAAGCGTGCTGCCATCACGGCTTCGGCCAACAACCTGTTGCTGTTCACCAACTACGACGGTGATCCCGAGGTAGCTGCTTCGGGTGCCGGTATCGGTGGTTCGTCTTCGGTAGGCTTCGACTACTGCGGTGTTCCCGCTACCCGTTCCTATGCTATCGGCGTTAACCTCGTCTTCGGTACCGACCTCACTGCTCCCGCTCGCGTGAACACTGCCGAGCTCGAGCTCCTCAACGGCCAGATCAACGACCTGCGCAACCAGATGGCCAACGCTCAGAACGCCAGCAACGCCCGCATCGCACAGCTCGAGAACGACCTCGCTGCTGCCAACCGTGCACTGGCCAACTGCAAGAACGACCTGAATGCTGCCAAGAACAAGCCCGCAACTGTAGTTGACAACAGCAAGCAGTACATGAACGTGCTCGTTCACTTCCCCGTGAACAAGACCGCCATCGGTGCCGATCAGCGTCCCAACGTTGAGCGCATCGCTGCTTACATGAAGAGCCATCCCGAGGCTACCTGCGAAATCAAGGGTTACGCTTCGCCCGAGGGCAATCAGGACAACAATATCAAGCTCGCTAACGGCCGTGCCGCCAGCGTGAAGGATATGCTCGTCAAGAAGTATGGTATCGCTGCCAACCGCATCAAAGCCGATGGCCAGGGTATCAGCAAGATGTTTGACGAATTGAGCTGGAACCGTGTTTCCATCTGCGAAATCATCGTTAAGTAATGATCAACTGACTTTAAAAAACAGATATAATTATGAAACTTTTCAAATCAATTATACTGTGCGGCTTGGGCGCTGCGATGTTATCGCTGACCTCTTGCAACGACTGGCTTGACGTGAACGTTGACCCCGATAGCCCTTCGGCCGAGTCCACAACCTACGACCAGCGTCTGGCGCACATTCAGTTTTATACCAACAGCGGTCTGCAGTTCGGCGCATGGCGTACCACCATGGCCATGGGTGACTGGACCCGCAACAATGGTGGCGGTAACTACTGGCACGTTTCCTATTGGTATCCTGTTGACGGCCAGGTGACCACGGTTTATCAATGGTGGTTTGTTGGCGCTTATGCCAACGTGCCTGACATGATCAAGAAGGCTGAAGAGGTCGAGAACTGGCAGTTTGCCGGTGCCGGCTATCTGATCAAGGCCTATGGCTTCATGGCCATGACCGACCTCCACGGTGAGATGCCTTACACCCAGGCTGGTGCTGAGCCCGCCACCCCCGAGTATGACACGGGTAAGACCATCTATCTGGGATGCTTTGAGTGCATCGACAAGGCTATTGAGTACCTCGAGAAGGGACAGAGCCAGGATCCCAAACTGCCCACGCTGGCAGCTGGCGACTGGTGGAACCACGGTGACCTGAACAAGTGGATCAAGCTCGCCTATATGTTGAAGGCCCGCTGGATCAACAAACTCAACAAGAAGGCTGCCGGTAGCTACAAGGATGGTAAGTATGATGCCGACGAGATCCTGCGCTGCCTCGACAAGGCTATGCAGAGCAATGCCGACAACACCATCGTCAACCACACCGACGACAACGGTCCCACTCACGACAACCTCGGTTGGGATGAGCCCGTTGACTACTCGCCCCTGTTCTCGGTTAGCGGTATGAACTCTGGTTACATGGCAACCAAGATGCTCTATGACAACCTGACCAACTTCGCTGGTAAGGGTGTTGAGGATCCCCGTGCCGACCACATTCTGCCCTGGGCTTACAGCCCCAATAGGAGTGAAGTCGGTGTCGATGATGCTGGTGTCAAGTGGGATGGCCACTGGCGTCGCACGCTGGGCGTTGATATGGCCAGCGACATCAACAGCCAGGGTGGCCCCCTGCGCGCCATGTTCAACACCAGCACCAACAGCTGGTACATCAGCACCACTAACGAGGCCCGTCTGGGTGATACCGTCTATATCGAGGGTACCAGCGACTGCAAGGGTTACTTCGCTAACCCCAGCATCCTGTACTGCCGCGCCGGTAGCGGTCAGTTCCAGTCGGCTGAGTCAGGTACGTTCTACACCCGCGTGAGCTCGCCTACCTACATCGGCACCTATGCTGAGTGCTGCTTCATCAAGGCCGAGACCCTCCTCAAGAAGGGTGACAAGGCTGGCGCTTACGATGCCTACAAGAAGGGTGTCAAGGCTAGCTGCGAGCTGATGAATGAGAAGCTGGAAGCATGGGTCGCCGAGGATCCCAGCCTTGCCGACTGCCCGTCCTTCACCCCGATGACCGACGATGCCATCAACAACTTCGTGGACAACGGTATCGGCACTCAGGCTGAGTTGACCATTGGTCACATCCTCATGCAGAAGCGCATCGCCCTCATGTTCTCCTACGAGATCTGGAACGATATGCGCCGCTATGACTTCGATCCCAACATCTTCTTCGGTTGGAAGATTCCCGCTTACCACTACAAGGTGGCTGCCGCTATGCTGGCTATCCCCGAGGGCAAGCAGTATCGCCGCTGGCGTCAGTGCTCGCACGAGTACAACTACAACAGCAAGAACCTGCAAGCCATCGGCAGCCAGGTTCCCGGCGCCCGCATGACCGACGGTGAAGGTAAGGAAGTGATGTGGAACCGTCAGGATGACGCTTGGACCATCCCCGTATGGTGGGACAGCAACCAGGAGTAATCCCCCACTCCACTCAACAATAAAAACGTCCGCCGAGGCCTCAACGCCCCGGCGGCGTTTTTTATCAAACAACCCACTTTTTTATCAAACAACATGAACAACGTGGAACAACCAGAACAACAAAAAAGGTTGTTGATGTTGTTCATTGTTGTTCATGTTGTTTGAAAATAGGTGAGATGTTTGATTTTGGTGTTTTTTTGATGTGTTAATTTTGTAAAAAATATGAGGTTAATCTATAATTCAAAAACCAAAAATATCGCTTTTTCTTTTATAAAAAGGTGGTTTTAGAGTAAAATCACGCCAAAATCGTCATTTTTTTATCAAAATGCTTGTTTGGATTAAACTTTTTTTGCACTTTTGCCTTCCGAAATTCAATTTCTCCCTAAAAAACGTAACTGATAAAGATGAGATATTAACCAATTCATTAACTAATCAATTAAAAGCAAAGTGCGTATGAAAAAACAATTAGCACTGCTCTGCACACTGGCGATAGCCATGGGAATTCCCGCTGGACTGGTCCCGAACCACTCCAGCACGGGTTTCACGGCTGTGGCCCAGAGCAACCGAGTTTCGGGCGTCGTGAAGGACGCCAACGGAGAGCCGATGATTGGCGTTAATGTAAGGGTAAAAGGCACAAATACGGGTACGACCACCGATTTGGATGGCCGATATTCGATTAAGGCCGACCCCAACCAGACGCTTGTCTTCTCCTTTGTGGGCTATGATGCGATCGAAGTTCCTGCGTCACAAGCCGCTAACGTTCAGTTGTCCGAAGGCGCCAATACCCTGCAGGATGTGGTGGTAACGGCCGAGTTCGGTATGAAACGTGTCGCCCGCACCGTGGGTTCCTCGGTGCAGAACGTGAAGGCCCAGGACATTATCGAGTCGGGCCGCACCGACTTCATCTCGGCCCTGCAAGGTCGTGTGTCGGGTATGAGCGTTGTTAGTTCGGGTGGTGCCCCTGGTGCCTCAACGACTGTAGTACTGCGCAGTGCCACGTCACTGAGCGGTAACAACCAACCGCTGTATGTCATCGACGGTATCCCCATGAACAACACCTCGTTCAACCCCACGACTGGTTTGGCAGTTGCCGATGGTGGTTCAGCCCTCGCAGGCAGTGGACTGTCGCCCCGTTCGACCGACTACTCGTCACGTGGTAACGACTTCAACCCCGAGGACATCGAGTCGATGACCGTGCTGAAGGGTGCTGCCGCAGCCGCTCTGTATGGTAGTGACGCTTCGAACGGTGCCATCATCATCACGACCAAGAAAGGCCGCTCGGGCCGCGCACGCGTGACCTACAGCAACCAGATTACTTGGTCCAAGGCTTATGGTTGGCCCGAGATTCAGAACAAGTACATCAATGGTGCCTATGGTGCAGCGAACTTCTACTACACCAGCCGTTACGGTTCGTTGTATGACGGTTCAATGCCGTTCTATGACAACACGGCTGCTGTGCTCCAGACTGGTTTCATGCACCGCCACAACCTGTCGATGGAAGCCGGTAACGAGAAGATGTCAATCCGTGCCAGTGCTTCTTACTTCGACCAGGATGGTGTCATCAAGACCACTAACCTGACGCGTACCAACCTGTCGCTGGCCGGCCGCGCCGAACTGACCAAGTGGTTATCGATGGAAGGCAGCATGCAGTATGTGAACGCCAAGAACGATAAGGCCCCGCGTGGTCTCTATGGTCCTGTGCGTTACAGTTACCGCTGGCCCAGCGTGGATGACATGAGCATCTATCTGGCCGAGGACGGAGCCCACCAGAAGTATCCCGCATACTACACCGACACCGACCTGTTGAACCCGTTGTTTGGCTTGAAGAAGAACCTGATGCACGATGAAACCGACCGCATCATCAGCGCTTTCTCGCTGAACTTCACACCCATCGTTCACACCTACCTGCGCTTGCAGATGGGTTGGGACGTGAGCACATCGACCTATGAGACCGGTTCTCACCCCTACTATGTGAGCGCCAACCAGAGTGTCGATGACAGCAACAACAGCGGTACCTATAATATCACCAAGTACAACACCAACGATCCCACGCTCAACGTGCTCGCCGGTTATAACAACAACTGGAACGATAAGTTCTCGCTGGGCGTTCAGGTGGGTTACCACCAGTTGGAGAATGGTGTGACCAGCCTTTCATCCTATGGTCAGAACTTCAAGGTGATTGACTTCTACAGCATCAACAACTGTACCGAGAGCACCGTAGTCAGCAAGAAGCGCTCCACCAAGCGCCGCGTGCAGGCTATCTCGGGTCAGTTAGAGTTGGGCTTCAACAACATGATCTTCTTGACCGGCCGCTTCCGTAACGACTGGTCTTCGACCCTTCCCAAGGACAATAACCACTACTTCTATCCCGCCGGCGAGCTTTCAATCGTGCTGAGCGAGATGAAGTTCATGAAGAATATCAACTTCATCAACTACCTGAAACTGCGTGGCGCTATCGCCCAGGTAGGTAAGGACGCTCCCGTGCTCTCGATCGATCCCGAACTTGAGCCCACTGGCCTGACTGGAGGCGGTTACAAGTATGGCTACACCGGTCCCAACCGCAGCCTGAAGCCTGAGATGACCACCTCTGTCGAGGCTGGTGTTGAGGCCCGCTTCTGGAATGACCGCATCAATGCCGACTTCACCTGGTTCCACACTCATTGCGCCGACCAGATTGTGACCGGCTTCCGTATGAGTTATGCTACCGGTTTCGTGCTGAACAATATGAACGTGGGTACGTTTAACACGTGGGGCTGGGAAGGCCACGCCGATGTTGACGTAGTCCGCACCCCTGACGTGCGCTGGAATGTGGGCGTGAACGTGTCTCACACCAACAGTGAGGTGGTTTATCTGCCTGAGAATCTGGTTGAGTTCTACAATGCCTACACCTGGAACTCGGGTGGTATCCGCAACGGTGTGATGAGGGGACATCCCATCAGCACCGTAACTGGTAACGCCTACGAGCGCAACTCTAAAGGCCAGATCCTGATTAACCCGACGACCGGTCTGCCTCGCACAAGTTCTGAATGGAGCATCCTCGGTAACCGTGAGCCCAAACTCCGCTTTGGTTTCACTACTTCGCTTGACGTTAAGAACTGGCGCCTGAGTGCCATGTTCCAGGGCCGTTACCATGCCGACGTTGTCAACGCTACCATGCGTGACATGTTGGGCACCGGTCTGAACTGGCTGTCGGTTGACATGCGTGAGAAGGGATTCGTGGTATTCGACGGCGTGCTGTATGACGGCAAGCAGGAGACTGCCAATCCCACCAAGAACACCATCGCCGTTAACCTGGGCGAGTATGGTTCATACACCTACACTGGTGGTGATGAGGACTGGATCCAGCACAAGATCAACTACATCCGCTGTCAGGAGTTGCGTCTGGCCTACATGTTCTCACGCAACTGGTTGAACCGCGTGACCAAGGGTACCATACAGAATGCCAGCATCTATGCTTCGGCCAATGACTTGTTCACCATCACTAACTACACGGGTACCGACGTTGCTGGTAACACCATGTCGGCTGCTGCCGGTGGTACCGGTGGTGAGGGTTACGACTGCTGGTCGCTGCCCACTCCCCGCTCCTACTCGGTTGGTTTGAGCGTGACCTTCGGCTCCAACGAAGAGGCTCCCAAGCCCGCCTATACGAACACTGCAGTCCTGAACGACCAGATCAATGACCTGCGCGCTCAGCTCGCCAACGCCGAGAACAACTTCAACGGCCGTCTGGCCCAGCTGCAGAGTGACCTCGATGCCGCCAACCGCGCACTGGCCAACTGCAAGAATGACCTGAATGCTGCCAAGAACGTGAAACCTGCCGTAATCGACAACAGCAAGCAGTACATGAACATCCTGGTTCACTACCCCGTGAACAAGACCGCCGTCGGCGTTGATCAGCGTCCCAATGTGGAGCGCATCGCTTCCTACATGAAGAGCCATCCCGAGGCAACCTGCGTCATCAAGGGTTATGCTTCGCCCGAGGGCAATCAGGACAACAACATCAAGCTCGCTAACGGCCGCGCCGCCAGCGTGAAGGATATGCTCGTCAACAAGTATGGTATCGCCGCCAACCGCATCAAAGCCGATGGCCAAGGTATCAGCAACATGTTCGACGAATTGAGCTGGAACCGTGTTTCGATCTGCGAAATCATCGTGAAGTAAGTATAAATCAAGTTTAGAGTTTAGAGTTTAGAGTTTAGAGTGACTTAAGTTACTAAAAACTAAGGACTAAGGACTAAAAACTAAAAACTAAGATATATATTATGAAATCATTCAAATCAATTATACTGTGTGCGCTGGCTTGCTTGGCTATGGGACTGACATCCTGCGACGACTACCTGGATGTGAACAAGAACACCGACGCCCCCGACTATGTGGAGGGTTACCTCTATCTGGCGGGTATTCAGCAGGCTTATCAGGGCATCTACTGGGACTTGCGTGCCATCGCGCCGCTCACCCAGATGATGGGTACCTCGAGCTACACCAACTTTGCCAACCACTACTACACCAAGGCCAGCGATGCCGGTGGTGAGGCTTGGCGCATGGTGTACTGGAACCAGGGTATGAATCTGGAGAACATGATCGACCAGAGTATTGATGCCGAGAATTGGACATTGGCCGGTATCGGCTTGGCCATGAAGGCCTTCTCTTGGGACCTGTTGACCAAGATCAACGGTGAGGCTCCCATGAAACAGGCCTATGAGGCTGGACGTCTCGACCATCAGTATGACTACCAGTATGACATCTATCCCCAAGTGCGCGAGTGGGCCTATCAGGCTATCGAGTACCTGCAGAAGGAGGATAATTCAGCCTATGGTAACCGTATCAAGAACAACGATTTCATGTATAGCGGTGACAAGGACAAGTGGATCAAGTTCGCCTATGCAGTGATCGCCCGCAACCTGGCCTCGCTGACCAACAAGAAGGACTTCAAGGAGAAATACTACAATGAGTTCATGACGGCTGTGAACAATGCCTTTGCCAGCAACGCTGACAATGCCACGCTCAAGATTTGGGGTGGTGGTGCCGACGCTGCCGAGAGTGGCTACAACAACTTCTGGGGCACCTATCGTGGCAACCTGACCTACAGCTACTTCCAGCATGACTATGCCGTGCAGCTGTTCACGGGTACCATCCGCAAGTATGACGAGCAGGGCAACTACATCCAGACCGAGGATACCCTGCCCCTGAACAAGCAGCACTATCCCTACCAGCTGCTCGACAAGCAGATTACCAGCGACACCCTGCCCGATGCCGGTCACTTCGACCCGCGCCGCCTCGTGAAGCTGGCTACCACCGATAGCAGCAACTATGCTACCATCGCCGACCGTGAGGTGCTCCGCAGCCTCTACTACGTGGGCTCTGGCTTCACTGGTGCTACTGGTCCTATCGGCACTGCTCCCTCGTTCTGGGGCCGCAATGCTACGTCCAACACGACCTATGATGGCTCAGGCCACTGGCTGTATCGCGACGATGCTCCCTATATTATGGCAACCTATGCCGAGTTGCTGTTTGACCTTGCCGAGGTACAGTACAAGTACGGCAACAAGAGCGATGCCTTCGAGACCTGGAAGAAGGCCCTCGCAGCCGATATGGAGTTCACTGCCGAATATATCGTTGCAGGTACCGTGAACGGTAACTACCGTCAGGGTGACCGTGTGACCAAGGCCACTTTCAATACCCTGGCTCAGGAGTACCTGAATGGTCCTTATGTAGCAGGTCTGTCACAGAGCGACTTCTCGCTCTCGCACATCATGATGCAGAAGTATCTTGCCCTCTTCCCCTGGGGCGGCATCGAAGCCTGGGTTGACTTGCGAAAGTACTTCTACGATATCCAGTACACGGGTGAATATCCCAAGTATGGCAATGGTTGGGACAAGACGACCCTCGACCAGAAGCTGGATACCGATCCTAACAAGGTTTACAAGGGATTCTGGCTGCAGCCCGCACAGGTACAGGGTCGCAAGAGCGCCTTCAATGCCGACAACAACGGCTCGCCCTGCTTCCGCCTGCGCCCGCGCTACAACTCCGAGTACATGTGGAACAAGACCAACCTGGATGCCCTGTTGCCCATTGGCGGTCAAGAACTTGATTACCAGTGCTCTATCATGTGGTTCTGCTATCCTGGCGATATGCCCACTTCAAGATGATGTTTTATTAATTGATCTAAAAATTCAATGACTATGAAATTTTTCAAATATATAGCATTATTGCTGCTGGTGGCAGTGACGATGGGCTCCTGTGACAAGAAAGACGTCTCCTACATGGCTGAGCCCGTTGACGAGTCGGCAAAGGCATACATCCAGGTCGGCTACTACGAGCCTGTCACCGCTGGTGCAGCCAATTATATGTACTACATCGACATCAATGGTGTCGAGTACGGCAACGACGGTGCCACCTTCCTGGCTACCTTCAACACGGTTCCCTCGGGCGGTACCAACCGCTTCTATGCTGTTGATGCCGGTAATGTGAACATCAAGCTGCACAAGCGTGTGAGCGATGGCAGCGGCGGCTACACCTATCCCGTGGTCTATGACCAGAACGTGAACGTCGAGGCTGGCAAGCGCTATTGCCTGTATGTGCACGACCTGAACAAGGCACCCATCCCCATCGAGATGACGCCCGCTCCCGAGTTCGGCAAGGCTCTCGATACCGACTCGCTGTGCCGCGTTCACTTCGTCAACCTGCTCTATGAGGCTGACGGTACGCCCTACAGCGGCAAGGTGCAGTATGGTGTTCAGAACCTGGACACCAAGGAGTACGAGCCCGTGGGTGAGCCCATCGGCTTCGGTGAGAGCACCAAGTGGTTCACTGTAAAGATCCGCAAGACCGTTTACAACAGTAGCGGTTCACAGCGTCGTGAGGTTTGCCTCTTTGCCGTGGATAACAATGGCAATGTAACCGGCAAGCTCCCCTACACCCTGTCAAACGGCAACACGGGTGAGTTCACCGACTACTGGACCTGGTACATCGGCCGTGCTTATCGTCAGATTGCCGCCGGTAACTGCGGTAGCAAGAGCATCCGTTGCACGCTGTATCAGTTCGTGGTCGAGTAAACAAGCAGGGGCATTCCCCCTACCCTATCAATTAAAAACGACCGCCGAGGCTTCACTGCCCCGGCGGCGTTTTTTATAGTAACAACTGAGATTTCAATCCTCTGAGATCTCCGAGCTCCCTTATTCTTCGGGTTGCGGCGTGTCGATTTCAATGACCGGGGCCGTCTCGAGCAGACTGCGGTAGAGGTCGGTCATCTTCTTGTAGAAGGCGGGGTAATCGAGGCTGTCCTCAAAATCCTTCTGGGCCTGGGTGCCCATGCGGCTGCGGCTGGCCGTATCGCTGATGAGCCGGTTGATGGCATCGGTGAGTGCCTGCACGTCGCCAGGAGGCACCAGCAAGCCGTTCACGCCGTCATGCACATACTCGGGCTGGGCACCGTTGTTGCTGCAGATATGTGCCTTGCCGGCCATCATATACTCCAAGTTGCTGATTCCCAGGGCTTCAGGCTGGATTGACGGCAGGATGCCGAAGTCGGCCTGACGCAGATATTCAAGGATGTTGTCGCGGAATCCCAGCAGCGACACGTTCTGGACAAGTCCGTTGGCAACGATGAAACCCTTGATTTTAGCCTTATATTTGGGCTGTCCTTCGCCGATGATGGCCAGATGGTACTTGGTCTTGTCCACATGGGTTAATGCGCTCAGAAGGGCATCCAGGCCCTTTTCGGCGGCCAATTTACCATGGTACATGATCAGCGCCTGATGGCTGTCGAGTTCCAGTTCGCGTCGCAGGTCAGGCACCTGAGTGCCGATTTGGCTGTCGCAGACGCTGTCACGCAGCACGACTGTGCGGTCGGCATAGGTCTTTTTGGCCTTGCCCAGGAACGCCTCACGGGCCATCTCCGACGAGAAGACGAAGCAGTCAATGGATTTGTACAACTTGGTGTACATGTAGTTCTTTTTAGGCTTGTAAACACCATGCACGCTCACCACAACGCGGGTGTCGCGGTTCTCGCTGATGCGACGCGCCATCACCGCCATGAATGCATCCCTGAAACTGTGCACATGGATGATATTCTTGCCCTTGCGCAGCAGACGCGCGAAACGCACGGGCGAGTCGATATCGGTCACGCCCTTGAGCGGAAGGATGGAGATGGGTATCTCCAGGCGGCGGTATTGCTTGAGCACATTTTGGTGCTTGCGGCATACGACCTCGACATAGAAGTCATCGTCGTTGCGCAACCGTTCCACCAGGTCATAGGTGTATTGCTCGGCACCGGTCCAGTGCTTGTTGGATACGATATGGAAAACGTTAATCATCTGTTAATTAGATTTTTATAGTCAAATCTCAACATGAGTCGCAGTATTCTCTTCACCACAAACCACAAAGATACAAAAAAAATTGCATTTCTCCCCCACCACGCAAGTTTTTCTGGAATGCTCACAAAAAAACACCGGGGCAATACCCCGGTGCTTTAGTTGGTTCGGAAAGCAGGCTTTCCCCTACCCGACTACTCTTTCTTGTCAGCTCCGAAGAGTTCCTTGATGCCGCCGATGGATCCCAGCAGATTGGTGGCCTCATACGGCAGATAAACCGTCTTGGTCTTGTCGCCGCTGGCAACGGTATCAAGCATCTGGATGTACTTCTGGGCCAGCAGGTAGTTGGCAGGATTGGTGCTCTGCCCTACTGCCTGGGTGATCCTGTCGATAGCGATAGCCTCGGCTTCGGCCTTGCGGATGCGAGCCTGGGCCTCACCTTCGGCACGCAGGATTTCGGTCTGCTTGTCGGCCTCGGCCTGATTGATACGAGCCGTCTTCTGACCCTCGGACTGGAGGATGGCAGCCTGTTTCTGACCTTCGCTGGTCAAGATGGTGGCGCGCTTGTTACGCTCGGCCTGCATCTGCTTCTCCATAGCCTGAAGCACGGTTTGAGGCGGCTGAATGTCCTGTAACTCAACACGATTCACCTTGATACCCCACTTGTTGGTGGCGTCATCGAGGACGGCACGCAGCTTGGAGTTGATGGTGTCGCGCGATGTCAGCGTCTGGTCCAGCTCGAGTTCACCGATGATGTTACGCAAGGTGGTCTGCGTCAGTTTCTCGATAGCGTTGGGCAGGTTGTTGATCTCATACACGGCCTTGAACGGGTCCATAATCTGGAAATACAGCAAGGCGTTGATCTGCGTCATGACGTTATCCTTGGTGATCACGTTCTGCTTGTCGAAGTCGTACACTTGTTCACGCAGGTCGATCACATTGGTGGTGCGGTAACGTCCGTGCTCATAGGCCACAATGCTCTTGGCGCGGTCGATGAAAGGGATAATCACGTTGATGCCGGGCTTGAGCGTAGCATAGTATTTACCCAGGCGTTCGATAATCTTGGTCTCGCTTTGCGGAATGATCACCAAGCTGTTCTTCACGAGAATCAGCGCCAGCAGGATAATGACGATAAGGAAAATTGTTAACGTGGATGGCATAATATTATAGTTTTAATCGTTAATAATGTCTGTTGATGATTTTATTCGGCCGTTACTGGCTCAACAGTGAGAATGATGCTGTTCATCTTCACGACACGCACGCGCACGTCTTTGTCGATGGCAGCGCCGTCAACACCCTGAGCTTTCCAGTCGTCACCGTCGATGGCTACACGGCCATAGCCGCCAGCCTCGATAGGTTCACTCACGCGACCCTCCTGCCCTATCATGGCCTCGGCATTGCTCAGACGCACGCGTTCGGGCTTGTGCAATTTCTTGAGCAGGGCCGGACGCACAAGCAACAGGCTCAAAGCCGACACCACGGCAAACAGGATGATCTGCCAAGTGAGCGACAATCCGCAACCGGCAACAATGGCACTCACGGCTGCACCGATGGCGAAACACAAAATGAAGAAATCACCTGATGATAATTCCAGGATGAGGCACAAGATGGAAATGGTTACCCAAATCAGCCACAGGTTGGATGTGAAAAAGTCAATCATAGCTGTATCTTTTTTAGTGATTATTGTTTTTTATTCTCTCTTTCACTTTTTAGACGCATCAACTAAACAAAAAACTACACTTGTTGATGCTTTTTTTTCATTAATTCGTCACCAGACGAGAAATTTTCATCATCGGCTCTCTAAAAAAACTGTATCAAGGAGGTGATCGGCAGCCATCTCCAATGGTAGGGCTTTTTCTCTTTGATATGCAAATTTTATGCCAAATTACTTCAAAAATCACTGCACAGTTTATCGGCTGCTCCCGAATTTTGCATTCTCGCGGGGTTAAAATGACGTTTTTGGCTGTAATTCAGCCATTTTAGCGTTTTCTCGGTTTTAGTCAGAAAAATCGGGAAGGGGAGAGTTGCAGCCCTAAAACCCCAAGAACAGCATCAAACGGCACAAGTTAGGCTACCTGACGTCAAATCTTGGCATTTTATGCTTGTTTATGAAAAATATGTGTTATCTTTGTGTCTCGTTTTTCAAGAACAGAAGTAATGACCGAAATCAACTACATGACCCAAGGCAATGTCACCTTGCCCAACCTCAACGAGCAAGTCGTGCAAGAGTGGATTGTTGCCGTCGCCGCCTCCTTGAACCAGAAGGTGGGCTGCTTGACCTATGTCTTCTGTGATGATGATTTCATCCTGGAGACGAACCGTCAGTTCCTGGGACATGACTATTACACCGACATCATCACCTTTGATTACACCAACTCGCGACACATCGCCGGCGACATGGTCATCTCGCTGGACACCGTGCGAACCAATGCCGAGGGATTAGGCACGCCCTATGAGACCGAACTCATGCGCGTCATCATCCATGGCGTGCTCCACCTGTGCGGCATCAACGACAAGGGCCCCGGCGAACGCGAGATTATGGAACAGCACGAGAACAACGCTCTGGCTATTCTTCCCGACAACGTATTCAAGAAATGAACAACGACTATGATGTGATAGTGGTAGGTGCCGGCCATGCCGGCTGCGAGGCTGCTTGTGCAGCAGCCCGTTTGGGTTCCCGTACACTGCTCATCACCATCGACATGAACAAGATTGCTCAGATGAGCTGCAATCCGGCTGTTGGCGGCATCGCCAAGGGACAGATTGTGCGCGAAATCGATGCCATGGGCGGTCAGATGGGTATCGTCACCGACCGCAGCAGCATACAGTTCCGCATGCTCAACCGCAGCAAGGGACCAGCCATGTGGAGTCCGCGTTCACAAAGTGATCGTCAGCAGTTCATCCTGGAATGGCGCAAGGTGCTTGAAAACATGCCCAACCTGTACATGTGGCAAGATTCAGTCAACGAATTTGTCATCGAGGGTGGGGTAGTGAAGGGTGTAAAAACCGCTCTGGGCATCACTTTCAACACCCAGGCCGTCGTCCTCACGGCAGGCACTTTCCTGAACGGATTGATGCACGTGGGGCCCGTCAAAACCCCCGGAGGGCGCGTTTCTGAACCTCCTGCAACGGGCATTACCGAGCAACTGGCTTCGCTGGGATTCAACGTCGGCCGCATGAAAACGGGCACACCGCCTCGCCTCGACGAGCGCTCAATCGACTTCTCGCAGTGCATCCGCCAAGACGGCGAACAGGATTTCCATCATTTTTCCTACCTGCCGGGCATCACTTCCACACTGCCGCAACGCCCCTGCTGGATTGTGCACACCAACGAACAGGTGCACGAGGTGCTGGAAAAAGGCTTGCCTCAGTCGCCGCTCTACAACGGCCAGATTACGAGCATCGGCCCCCGTTATTGCCCCAGCATCGAGACCAAGATCGTGACCTTTGCCGACAAGACATCGCACCAACTCTTCATCGAACCCGAGGGTGCCGACACCCACGAGATGTACCTCAACGGCTTCTCATCATCGCTGCCGTGGGAGGTGCAGATCGAGGCATTGCGACACATCCCGGCACTGAAGGATGTGCATGCTTTCCGTCCGGGCTATGCCATCGAATATGACTTCTTTGACCCGACACAGTTGTCACACACATTGGAGTCAAAGATCATCAAGAACCTGTTCCTTGCAGGACAGGTGAACGGCACGACCGGCTACGAGGAAGCGGCAGGGCAGGGACTCATCGCCGGCATCAACGCCCACCAGAACATCACGGGAGGCGAGCCTTTCACCCTGTCACGCAACGAGGCCTACATCGGCGTCCTCATCGACGACCTGGTGACCTGCGGTGTCGATGAACCTTATCGCATGTTCACTTCGCGTGCCGAGCACCGCATCCTGCTGCGCCAGGACGACGCCGACATGCGCTTGACCGAGAAGAGCTACCGACTGGGACTCGCCACACAGGAGCGCTACCAATACATGTGCTCCAAGCGAGAGCAGATTGAACGCCTCACGACTTTCTGTCGCGAGTACACGGTAAAGACTGCCTTGATCAATCCGCTCCTGGAGCAGCAGGGTATGCAACCCTTGACCCAAGGTCAGCGACTGCACGACTTGCTGCTGCGCCCTCAGCTGAACATGATGCTGCTTGCCGAGGCCTTGCCCGACCTGAAAGCACAGATCGACGCCCTTGAGGACGCCCGTCGCGAGGAGATCGTCGAGGCGACCGAAATCGCCATCAAGTACCGCGGCTATATCGAACGTGAGACTCAAATCGCCGACCGCGTGGCACGCCTCGATAACGTCACCCTGAAAGGTAAATTCGACTACTCACAAATACATCAGATTTCGACCGAAGCGCGCCAGAAGCTTCAGGCCATCGACCCCGAGACGGTAGGGCAGGCATCACGCATTCCCGGCGTCTCACCCAGCGACATCAATATTCTGCTCGTCCTGTTGGGCAGATAATTGTTCCACGTGAAACAAAATTAACATAATAAACTGATACACAGATGAATAACAAAGAATTAGAAAGAGTGAAAAGCGTGGTACGCAACATACCCGACTTTCCCGTTCCAGGCATCCAGTTCAAGGACCTGACAACCGCTTTCAAGGACCCCGAGGCCCTGCAAATCATGGTCAACGCCTTGACCGACCTGTATCGCGACAAGGGTGTCACCAAGGTTGTGGGCATCGAGGCGCGCGGCTTCATCGGCGGCGCCATCCTCGCCACCCAGCTCAATGCCGGTTTCGTGCCCCTGCGCAAACCCGGTAAACTGCCTGCCGAGGTCATCCAGAAATCCTATACCAAGGAATACGGCACCGACACCATCGAGATCCACCAGGACGCCATCACGCCCGACGATGTAGTGGTCATCCACGACGACCTGCTGGCAACCGGAGGCACGATGCTGGCCGCCTATGAACTGGTGAAGTCAATGAACCCCAAGAAGGTTTACATCAACTTCATCTGCGACCTGGCCGACCTGCACGGACGCGAAGTGTTCCCGCCCGAAGTGGAAATCACCTCACTGTTCACCTTCTAAAAAACTTACAGGCCAATTGGTCCAATCTGACCGGTTAGTCCAATTGGCCTGATCTAAAAAAGTTGGCTATGACCGACGACTTCAAGCTCAAACTGTCGCTGCTGCCCGAGGAACCCGGTGTCTATCGTTACCGCAATCGGGAGGGCACCATCATCTATGTGGGCAAGGCCAAGAACTTGAAGCGTCGCGTCAATTCCTATTTCAACCGTGAACACTCGTCGGTGCGCACCACCATGCTCGTGCGCAACATCGCCGACCTGGAATACACCGTCGTCAACACCGAGGAAGAGGCCCTCGACCTTGAAAACTCCCTCATCAAGGAGTACCAGCCGCGTTACAACGTGCTGCTCAAGGACGACAAGAGCTACCCGTGGATCTGCATCTCGGGCGGCCTGTATCCGCGCGTTTTCATCACCCGCGACGCACGCGCCAAGGGCGACCGTTTCTACGGCCCTTATCCGCGCGCCGAGGTGGCTAAAGTGCTCATTGACACCATTAGGCAAATCTATCCGTTGCGCACCTGCCGCCTGAATGTTTCACGTGAAACAATCGAGGCCGACAAGCACCGCCTGTGCCTGCAATACCACATCCACCGCTGCGAGGGTTGCTGCAAGGGCCTTGTCAGCGCCGAGCAATACGGGCAATACATCAGCGAAATCAGGCAGATCTTGAACGGAGACACCCATGTGCTCATGGACGTGCTCATGGAACAGATGCAGCAATTGGCCAGCGAGCTGCGCTTTGAGGAGGCCGAGGTGGTCAAACGCCGCTACAAGTTGCTGGAGCACGTGCGCCGCCGCTCGGTCATCGTCAGCCCCAGCATCCACAACATCGACGTGTTCGGGCTGCTGCGCGACGAGGATGCCGCGTGGGTCAACTTCATGCATGTGCGGGGTGGGGCAGTGGTACAATCATTGACTCTGGAATACCGCCTCTCGACCCACGACGAGACCGATGCCGAAATCATGTCGATGGCCATTGGCGAGGTGCATCAGCGCTTTGCCGAGACCTACCTCCGCGACCATGTGACCGAGGCCATGGTCAACATCGAGCCGGATGTGGAGTTTGCCGGTCTCACGTTCACCATCCCGCAACGCGGCGACAAGAAGAAGTTGCTCGACATCGCCATCAAGAACGCCACCCAGCGGCGTACCGACCGCCTGCGCATGATGGAGAAACTCAACCCCGAGCAACGCACCACACGCACGCTCACCACCATGCAGCGCGACCTGCGCTTGACGGTCATGCCACGCCATGTCGAGTGCTTTGACAACAGCAACATCAGCGGTTCCTCACCGGTAGCTTCATGTGTGGTTTTCCGCAATGCCAAGCCATCCAAGAAGGAGTACCGCCATTTCAACATCAAGACCGTGGAGGGGGCCGACGATTTCGCCTCGATGCGCGAAGTCATCGTCCGTCGCTACAGCTGTCTGGTGCAGGAGGGACAGGAACTGCCGCAGCTGCTCATCGTCGATGGCGGCAAAGGGCAGGTGACGGCAGCACTCGAGGCGCTGGACAGCATCGGGCTCCAGGGACAGCTGGCCGTTGTGGGCATCGCAAAGCGCCTGAACGAGGTCTATTTCCCTGGCGACAGCGTCCCCTTGTACATCGACAAGAACAGCGAGACGCTGCATGTCATCCAGCGCTTGCGCGACGAGGCTCATCGCTTTGCCATCACCTTCCACCGCAAGCAGCGCAGCAAGGGCCAGGTGCACAGCGCCCTCGACGACATCCCCGGCATCGGTCCCAAAACACGCACACAACTGCTCAAGCAATTCAAGTCCTTGAAGCGCATTCGCGAGGCCAGCATCGAGGATCTCACAACACTCATCGGAAAAGCCAAGGCCGAAGCGCTCAAGGCGGCCTTGAGCACCACCGAGGACTGAATCCACGTCCCGGGTAGGGTAGGGCACGAGAGGCCAAATCAGGCCTCATTGCCGGTTACAAGTCATAAATATGTTAATAATCGGGGTTGACAGGTTAAAAATGGTCAATTTCCGATTCATTTATTCAACATTACCACTGTTTTGACGTTAGGTTAAAAGAAAGCGAAAATAACCCTTTCCCTCTGGAACGATGAAACGGCACGAGGCCATCTGCCAGCGATGGCGGGAAAAGAAACGAGACACTTGCCAGGAGGCTCGCCATTGCCGATGTGGACATGATCGCCCCGGCAGATTGACTGCCATATTCATCGTTAATTGAGTCAAAACACTATTTTTTGGCAAATATCACCTTATAGAAAGGGCTGTTTTCAAAGATTATAACTAATTTTGCCGTTTGAAAAATTTTGCCGCGGCCATCGCTGATGGAGCATACTTTTGCGAGTGGCCTGCACAGAATTCAGTTAACGATAACTCAACAAAACAGAATAAACCAAACTTTTTGACAAAACAGAAACGATGAAGAAGTACAAACTCATCAACAACACGCTGGGATGGCTCATCTTTGTGGTGGCCGCTGCCACCTATCTGCTCACCATCGAGCCCACCGCCAGCTTCTGGGACTGCCCAGAGTTCATTGCACAAGGTTTTAAGACTGAAATCGGACACCCGCCCGGCAACCCCATCTTCATTCTTGCCGCCAATTTCGCCAGCAAGTTTGCCGGCGGTGACGTCATGGCTGTTGCCAAGTGTGTCAACGCCATGTCGGCCATCTTCAGTGCACTCACCATACTCCTGCTCTTCTGGTCCATCACTCACCTGGTCAAGAGACTCGTCGTCAAGGACGGACAGGAGGACAACATGACGCTCGCCCAGTACCTCGTGGTCATGGGTAGCGGTATCTGCGGTGCGCTGGCTTACACCTGGAGCGACACCTTCTGGTACAGCGCCGTCGAGGCCGAGGTCTATGCATTCTCCTCGTTCTGCACGGCACTCGTGTTCTGGCTCATCCTCAAGTGGGAGAACAGGGCCGACGAGCCTGCCAGCGACCGGTGGATCATTCTCATCGCCTATGTGCTTGGCGTTTCGCTGGGTGTGCACCTGCTCAACCTGCTGTGCATCCCCGCCATCGCGCTCATTTTCTACTACAGGCAGTGCCAGTCCAAGGGTAAGGACTCGACCCTCAAGGGATCAATCATCACTCTGCTGCTCTCCTTCGTCATCGTGGGCGCCATCCTGTACGGACTCGAACCCGGTTTCGTAGAGATGGGACAGAAGTTTGATCTGTTCTTCGTCAACACGCTCGGCATGTCGTTCAACTCGGGTGTGCTCTTCTATGCCATTCTGCTCATCGCAGTCATCGCTTGGGCGCTTTGGGAGCTCTACACTCGCAAGAGCAACACCAGAATCAAGGTGTCGTTCGCACTGGCCATTCTGCTGTCGGGCATGCTGCTCTTCGGTGAAAGCATGCTCATTCCTATCGTGCTTTTCATTGCCCTGTGCGTTTATCTGTTCAAGTTCTGCAAGAACATCCCCGTACGCGTGTTCACCAATATCGTGTCATGCATACTGGTCATCTTCATCGGCTTCAGCTGCTATGCGCTGATTCTTATCCGCAGCTCGCAGAACACGCCGCTCGATGAGAACTCGCCCAACAACACCTTCGCACTGGCCAAGTACCTCAGCCGTGAACAGTACGGTGAGACACCGCTGCTCTACGGACGCACCCTGTACAGCGACATCATGTATCAGGAGACCAATTCAGGAACGATGCAGCCCGCCGTCAAGATCGGTCCGATGCAGTATGCTCCCGAGGTGAAGGCCACTCCTGACCAGCCCGACCGCTACAAGGAACTGGGTCCCAAGAAGACCTACCGTTACAGCCCCGAGCAGAACATGCTGTTCCCGCGCATCCACGATGACAAGCATGCACAGGAATACATCGACTGGCTGGGAATGCAAGGCACCGAGGTGCAGGCAACCACCCGCCTGGACGCTAACGGCAATCCTGACGGCTACGAGTCCAAAATCAAGCCCACAATGATGGAGAACCTGCGCTTCTTCGTGGACTATCAGCTCAACTATATGTACTGGCGCTACTTCATGTGGAACTTCGCCGGTCGCCAGAACGACATCCAGGGCATGGGCGAAATCACCCACGGCAACTGGATCACGGGGTACTCGTTCATCGACAATCCCAGACTCGGTGACCAGAGCCTCCTGCCCGATGACCTGGGTAAGGGCAACAAGGGACACAATGTCTTCTATCTGTTCCCCCTGCTCATGGGTATCATCGGTCTGCTGTGGCAAGCCTACAGGGGACGCCGTGGCATCGAGCAGTTCTGGGTCATCTTCTTCCTCTTCTTCATGACAGGTATCGCCATCGTGCTTTACCTTAACCAGACGCCCAGCCAGCCCCGTGAGCGTGACTACGCCTACGCCGGATCGTTCTATGCCTACAGCATCTGGATCGGTATGGGAGTCGCCGGACTCTGGAGCCTCGTGATGTGGGCCATCCGCAAGGCTGGCAAGAAACAAGCCAAGGGCGAAGCAGCCGCCGTTGCCGACAACGGTAATCGCGGCGGTGCTGCCACCGCAGTGGCCGCAGTGGCCGCCATCATCGGCATCCTCGTGCCCCTGCAGATGGTCAGCCAGACGTGGGACGACCACGACCGCAGCGGAAGAACAGCAGCCCGTGACTTCGGCCGCAACTATCTCTCGAGCGTGGCGCCCAACGGTGTCATCTTCTGCAACGGTGACAACGACACCTTCCCCCTGTGGTACTTGCAGGAGGTCGAGGGCTATCGCACCGATGTGCGTGCCGTCAACCTGAGCTATCTGGCCACCGATTGGTACATCAGCCAGATGCAGCGTGCCGCTTACGAGTCGGCTCCGCTGCCCATGAAGGCCGACAAAGATACCTACGCCTACGACCAGCGCCAGTTCTGCTACTTCATTCAGCCCGATATGACTCCTGTCGAGGCCCTCAAGTCCCTGGAGTTCATCTACGGTCCTGAAAGCAGGAACAGCATCTACGACATCAACGAGATCCGTTATCCCAAGGTTTATATCCCCGTTGATGCCGACCAGGCCATCAAGGCCGGCGTCGTGCGCGAGGAATCTCGAGACAAGATCCAGCAGTCGATCAACCTCGACCTGCAGCGCATGGGTGCTGGCATGACCGCCAGCCAGCTGATGTCATTCGACATCATCGCCAGCAGCATTGCTCAAGGTTGGAACCGTCCTTGCTACTTCGCCATGACCGTGCCCAGCAGCTACTACCTGGGCCTCGATCCTTATCTGCGTCTCACCGGTCTTGCCTATCAGGTGACTCCCATCGTCGCTGATTCTCAGAGTGGCGACGTTAACGTGTCGACCGACATCATGTATGACAACGTGGTGAACAAGTTCCTGTGGGGTGGTCTGGACACTGCCGAGCCCGGCTCGCTCTATCTCGACGAGACCATCTGCCGCATGGTGACCACGATGCGCAGCGCCCTGCTTGACCTGGTCAACGGTCTGACTCAAGAAGGCGTCCTCGCCCAGAATGGCCAAAAGACCATTCCCGCCGGCATGACTCAGGAGGCCTATGTCGCCGACCGCTTCAAGAAAGCCCGCCACATCCTCGACCTGATGATGGAGAAGCTGCCCCTCAAGGCCTGTCCGTTCACGGTACAGATGGGTCAGCAGGTATCGCGCGCTTACTGCAACTTGGGCAAGGTCAGCGCTGACGAGACCAGCACCCAGAAGGGTGTCAAGATCCTGGAAGACGAGATCATGCGTTATGGCGCTTACATGAGGTACTATCAGTCACTCAGTCCGTCACAGTACGAGCGTCTGACGAGAATCGACAAGGTCATCGACCAGCAGTACATGCTTGACTTGCTCGGTGACTACGGTCAGCAATGCGGTGACGAGAAATATTCGGAGCTCGCCAAGAAACTCGTTGCTGCCGGTGTGAACATGGATCGTCTGCAGTCCTATCAGAAGGCCTACGAACAGGCTATGATGAGGCAGATGCAAGCCCAGCAACAGGCTGCAGCCGGCGAGGGTGAATCCTCGGTCAACCTGGAGGATGTGCTGGGTAATTGAGGTTCGACCAAACAGGATAGACAATCGTGTTAGTTGAACGTCCGCCCCTTATCTATCGAATGATATTCCCCGAGACCGTGTGGCGCATACACAAGCGCGACCACACGGTCTATTTGACCTTTGACGACGGGCCCATCCCCGAGGTCACCCCGTGGGTGCTCGACACGCTGGACCGCTACGGCATCAAGGCCACGTTCTTCATGGTCGGCGAGAATGTCGAACGTCATCCCGAACTGCTCGAGGAGGTGCGCCGCCGTGGCCATTCAGTGGGCAACCACACGATGAGCCATCTGCAAGGAGCCCACGTGGGCACCAAGCACTACCTGCACAACGTTTTCCGTGCCAACGAGCTGATAGGCAGCACACTGTTCCGCCCGCCCCACGGTCTCTTGCGCTGGGGGCAGTCCAAGGTCCTGAGGTCGCGGTTTGCCATCATCATGTATGACCTGGTGACGCGTGACTACAGCCGCAAACTCTCCGGTGAGCAGGTGCTCAACAACGTCAAACGATACGTCCGCAACGGGTCCATCATTGTCTTCCACGACTCACTCAAGGCCGAAAAAAATATGAAATATGCCTTGCCTCGCGCCATCGAATGGCTGCAAAGCAAGGGTTATCAATTCGATGTCATCCCCGACAAATGACATATCATCATCTATCAAGTCCCAGGCCCTGAGCCTGGGATTTGACGCTTGCGGCTTTGCGGCAGCCACTGTCGTCGATGAGGAGGCTGTGCTGCACTATGACCGCTGGCTTGAACTGGGGCACAACGGTTGCATGCAATGGGCGGCAGGGCATCAAGACTTGCGCCACGACCCGACGTTGCTGCTTGAGGGCGCCCAAACGGTCATCTCGCTGGCCATGAATTATTACCCCATACGGTTCCAAGATCCCGAAGCGTTACGCGTCGCCTATTATGCCTACGGCCGCGATTACCATGAAGTCTTGCGGGAAAAATTAACCGAATTGGCCCATTTCATCGAAGAAATTACCGGATGTACCACCCGCCCATGCGTTGACTCGGCACCCATCCGCGAACGCTATTGGGCCCAGCGGGCAGGCATCGGTTTCATCGGGCGAAACAACTGCCTCATCCTTCCCGGTAAAGGTTCGTTCTATTTTCTGGGAGAGATCCTCACCACCGCACAGCTCACACCCGACGAGCCCTGCACTCTGACGTGCGGCGACTGTAACAAGTGTGTTGAGAACTGTCCGTCAGGAGCGCTGGCAACCGAAGGTGCCGCCGACTGCACCCGGTGTCTCTCGTGCCTGCTTATCGAGAATCATGACCAGGAACTGCCCGAGTGGGTAGGCCAGGTGGTGGGCAACCGTGTGGTGGGCTGCGACGAGTGCCAGCTGTGCTGTCCACACAACGTCCATGCCACGGCGACCTCGGTCGAGGATTTTTCTCCCACCGATGCCGTGATGACGCTCACCCGCGAGCGCATCAACGGCATGACCGCCGGTGAATTCAAGCGCACGTTTGCCCATAGCGCCATCGCCCGCGTCAGGAGCAAGGGCCTACGCCGCAATGCCGACCTCACTAAGCCCGAAGAAGATTAATGATTAGAGATTAGTGATTTAACGAACCCAGTAATTACCCTATAAATCAATGATTTAATGAATCATTCGTTTTTAAAAAGTTGTCTGTATTGTCTATCAATAGTCCCTGTTGTCTGACAAAAATGGATGCCCTCAGAAAATTCAGAAAACTCAGTTGTTTTAAAAAGAGGACGCGGATGCCCTCAGAGAATTCAGAAAAATCTGTTGTTTGAAAAAGAGGACGCGGATGCAATAGTATTTATTGTACTTATTGTTTTCCTTTTCTGTTATTGTTCTGTCGTTGTTCTGTCGTCGTCAGTTTTGTTGATGTTTGCGTAATTCCCGGTTTTGGCTTATCTTCGCAGGCGTGAAACAACTGTTGTGGGTCATATTGTCGATGCTGGTGCTTGGGGCGACGGTCACAGGCTGCGGCGGTGCGCACCGCTACGACAGCCGTCTGACGGCGGCCGACAGCCTGATGCGCAGTAACCCTGACAGTGCTCTGGCTCTCGTCGAGGGCGTCTCCCACGACAGCCTCATCCGCGAGGGCGACCGCGCCTACCGCGACCTGCTGCTCACCCAGGCCCGCTACCGCTGCTACATCCCCGCCACCAGCGACAGCGACATCAACCACGCCCTGAGTTACTACCGCGCCCACAGTGGCGAGCGCGAGAAACTCACCCGCGCCTACATCTACAAGGGTGCCGTCATGGAAGAACTGGGCCATCCCGACAGCGCCATGCTCTACTACAAGACAGCCGAAGCCACCGCCGCCCCCGATGACTATTTCAACCTGGGCTACACCAAAATGAGAATAGCTTCGATGTATCAAGATCAGTATTCTCAAGACATTTCAGCAATTGAAAGCTTGACTCAGGCCATTCAATACTTTGAGATGCTTAAAGACACTGCTTATCTCATTCCATGTTATGGAGACATGGGCTCTATTTGCGGTACATTATACCCTGATACGGCATTTCGTTTTCTGAATCATTCCATCAAGCTGGCTCAGCAATTCGACCCTCCCAAACAATACACTTACAAGACAAAACTCGCAGGACTGTACTTCTATGCTAAGAACGATTTTGAATCTGCCAAATCATTGGCTATGGACATCGTCAAGAATGGGGCTGAAGACAGTTATGATACTCGGTTCTACTATTATGCTACGTTGTCATTTCTCAAACTCGGTTTACTTGATTCAGCAAAATATGTGTTCAGTATAACCCCCGAGCCAATTGATGCTGTCGACAGCATGGCATGGTATGACATGAACGCTCAGATAGCTGATGCTGAGTCCCAACAAACAGCGTACTTAGAAAACTCCCTCAAATCGAATAATTTGAAGCATCAGGTTTTGATTGACAGTAAAGAAAAAAAGATCGTCGAAGGTGAATCTATTTTTCACAAACAGCAGGTTGATGATAAAGCGAAAAAGAATAACGTTTTGGCCATCGTGTTGATTATTTTGGCCGCAATTTCTTTTTTGTTGTTTGCGTTAACGTTATGGCTAAAACACAGAATCAAGATAAAAAGCATTGAACGAACCGAGGTTGAGAGAGAATTGAAAACTTCAATCAACGACTTGAATGAAATCATCAAGAAGCAAAAAGATCAGAATTCCGCTATTTCAAAATCTGTGAGTTACCGTTTTGAGGCACTTAACGAACTATTTGAGAGCATAAAGTTCACAGCGAAAGAAAAAAAAGACAATAAAAGGAGTATTGTTCCTCTTTCAAGGGTTCTCGGTTTTCTGGGTGAGTATTATGAGATGTCTGACGTTGAATTGGCAAAGAGTTTTTGGAATAAAATTGAACTCTCTGTGAATGTTGAATACCGTGGCATTGCCACATATGTAAAGGAGAATTTTCCCGATATAAGTGAACGTGATTACAGAACCTTCTGTTTACTGTGTGCTAATATTTCACCTCAGATTATAAAAATCTGCATGAATTTTGCCAATGTCAAGACAGCTTCAAATTACAGGAACTATATCATCAGGCAAAGATTGGGCCTTGACATGACATTCGATGAATTCATCAATAATTACATGAAAAATGCTTCTATTTTGAATCCGTGACAAACCACGGTTTTTTCATATGACCTAATTAATTTCATAAATACCTGACAGATAGAATATTATACGTCAATAATATGACCTATTATTTTTGGTGACAACCAATTGTTTTGCGTAACTTTGTAAAAAATTTTTACTAACTTTTCAAACACCAAAATCAAAACAGATGTAATCATGAGAAAGACAACACTTTTCAAGGTTCTTGTGGCGCTTGTTGCGGCGGTGTTGATGTGGCCCCTGGGCGCATCGGGGCAGACGCTGCGCGGCGACTATAACTATGACGGCGAGTTCAACGTCACGGACCTGACCACGCTGCTCAACTACCTGCTGACTGAGAGGTGGAACGACGCCCCGTCGGACCTGGAGCGCGACACGGTCACGGTGAAAGGCGTGGACATCGTGATGGTGCACGTCGATGGCGGCACTCTGATCCGTGATGACGGCGGCATGTACATGGTCAACGACTTCTGGATCTGCCAGACCGAGGTGACCATCGAGCTGTGGGCGGCCGTGCTGGGCGGCGTGTCCAACAGCCAGACGGCACTGTCCAACAACTCGTGGAACGACTGCCAGGCGTTCATCGACGCCCTGAACGCGTTGACCGGCCGTGAGTTCCGCTTCCCCACCTGCAACGAGTGGGAGTTCGCCGCCCGGGGCGGCAACCGCAGCCGCGGTTACACCTATTGCGGCGGTAACGACCTCGACGTGGTGGGGTGGTACAAGGGCAACTGCTACAAGTGCATGCCTGTCGGCCTGCTGAAGTGCAACGAGCTGGGTCTGTATGACATGAGCGGCAATGTGACGGAATGGTGCCAGGACAAGAAGACGCCCAACGGCTCATCGCGTTATTATTGCGGCGGCAGGTATTACGGCACCGCCGAGGAGAACCGGCCCTCGACGAGGGGCACTGCCGACGAGAACAGCAGTTTCAACGGCTCAGGCTTCCGCCTCGCCATGTGATGAGAGACAGAACAACTGACAATAAAAGAAAACACAGGAATATGAAAGACATGAAGACAAATATCAGGAGTAAGTTCTTTGGGCTGGCCCTCCTGGCGGCGATGCTGCCGTTGTGCGCCCATTCCCAGACGCTGCGCGGCGACTTCAACATGGACGGCGAGGTCAACGTCACCGACGCGGTCTCGATGATCAACTGCCTGCTCAAGGGTTCCCCGGGCGAGGTGCCTCCCAGTGATCGCGACACGCTCACGGTGAGCGGCATCCCCGTCGTGATGGTGCGTGTCAAGGCGGGCACCTACACACTGCAATACGGTGACGTCAGGACGGTGGAGTCCGACTTCTGGATCGGGCAGACCGAGGTGACCTATGAATTGTGGTGGGAAGTGATGGGCCGCGAAAACTATCCGTCGAATGAGATGCTGCGCCACCATGCGATGCAGAACGTGAGCTGGGACGAGTGCCAGGTTTTCCTGGATTCGCTCAACAGGATGACCGGCAGGAACTTCCGCCTGCCCTATGCCGACGAGTGGATGTTCGCCGCCTCAGGGGGCAAGCTGGCCATCGGCTACGACTACAGCGGCAGCAGCGACATCGACGAGGTGGCCTGGTACAGTGAAAACAGCGGCTATATCAATGGGGGCATTTCCAATGATGTCGCGACCAAGGCGCCCAACGAGCTGGGTCTGTATGACATGAGCGGCAATGTGGCTGAATGGGTCCAGGAAATGAAGGAGTATCAGACCGATAACGGCGTGGTCAGGACAGCCTGGGTTTATGGCGGGCACTGCGTGAGCCCGGCAGAAAACTGCCGCCCCACGAGCTGGATCCTCAAGGATCCCTCGACGAAGTATGGCGACCCCTGCGGCCTGCGTCTGGCGCTTCCGGTTGCCGAATGAGACATATCATATCAACATCAAATCACATCACATCAAATCGAATGATTATGGACAAGACACATCAATTGAAGACGGCGGTGCTGGCTGTGGTCATGCTGGCAAGCGCGTCGGGCGCAGCGACCGCCACCGAGTACGCCAGCTATTTCACCATGGGCGTGAACGACACGGTCACCGTGCCCCGCAGCGCGCTGGGCAGCAGCATCACGGTGCCCGTGAGGGCGCATTTCGGGAATCCCGCGAACCAATGGGACATCACCCTGACCTACCCCGATGGCCTGCAGCCGATAGCCGCCGAGGCCAGCCCGTCGATGACCATCTCCTACACGGGCAGCCAAGGTCAGGACTGCGTCGTGGAAGTGCCGTTGGCCAGCACGAGCGACCTGACGCTGTTCACGGCATCAACCACCGTTTACGGCTACTTCCTGTACAGTGGCAGCTATATGCAGTATGGCTTGGTCAAATGGGAGCTTGCTGACTATGACGAGATGTTCAGCATCATCTTCTTCCTTGCCGACGACTTCCCGGGCGGCACGGTGACGATGCAGGGCACGGTCACCAGCGGCTATGACCGCAGATACTGGACGTCGGGGTCGAGCAACATGTTCTTCAAGGCTGTGGTCTTTGCCGTGGAGTCGCTCATCGGCGACGTGAACAGTGACGGTCAGGTCAACATCACCGACGTGACCGTATTGACCAACCTGCTGCTGGGCAGCACCGCCGAAATCAGCGCGACCGACCTGCCCGCCGCCGACATCGACGGCAACGGGACCATCAACATCACCGACGTGACGCAACTCATCAACATCGTCATGCACCAATAAGGGGGGCTAGAATAACGTAAAAATGTGAAATTCTTCGAGGTGCGGCGCCGCTGGTCAAGGCCAGAGCGCCGCACCTTTATTATCATGAAACGGCTCCCGACGTGGAGAAAGAAGAATGATTAATGGACTTAATTCATTATCCTTTCTCTACAAGTTCTGCTCGTTCTTTTACTGATAGTCGCGGATACGCACATCGATGCCGCTGCCTTCAAGCAACTTCACAACCTGCTGGATATCGGTATTGCCGTAATGGTAGGGGAACAGCACGGTGGGCTTGAACATCTGGGCCGCATGGGCGCACTGCTCGGGCGTCATCGTGTAGGGCAGATTGCAGGGCAGGAAAGCCACGTCAATGTCCTTGAGGTCAGCCATTTCGGGAATGTCCTCGGTATCGCCGGCGATGTAGATGCGCATGCCCTCGATGGTCAGCACAAAACCGTTGTCGCGTCCCTTGGGATGGAAATTCAGTTTCTCCTGCGAGTAATTGTAAGCAGGCACGGCATCCACCGTCCAGCCCTCAGCCAGGGTACGGCTGTCGCCGTTGGCCATCACATCACCTTTTCCTCCCAGCATCTCGTGGCAGCGGGCATTGGTGATGAGGACAGTGCCCTGCTTGCTCAACTGGTTGATAGCCACCGAATCCAGGTGGTCAAAATGCTCGTGAGTCACCAGGATGTAATCGGCCTGGGGTAGGGTGGAGTAGTCGGTCACCGGCTTTACCGCTGTGGTCACGGGATCGACATAAATCCACTTCTCGCCCACCTGCATCCTGAGGCTGCCGTGCTTGATGCAGTACATCTTCACTGTCGTGCCGGCCTCGGTCTTGAACACGTCACAACCCGGCCCAACGTTCTCTCCGTTTTGCGCCGTGCAGCTGCACATGGCGCCAACAATCATCATAGCCATAATCAATAATTTCGTTTTCATCGTCACATGAGTGTTAAGTTTGCCCAAAGATATACAAATCAATCCATACGAGTGCTCAAAAACACGATATTTCATCATTTATATGCCTCAATCTGAAGTTTATCTACTAAAACTAATGGTTTTTTCAGGAATTATTACTACTTTTGCCACTCATAAACCCATAAGCGCTGGCTTTTATGAGAAAGTATGATGAACTCAAGGTGTTCTGCAAGAACACCAACGAGTATCTGAGCATAGATGGCGGTGAGGCACTCATCGACCTGTATGACACCGTTAAGGACCGTCTGGGCCTGCAGGGTGATGCCGTGTGTGTGTTGGTAAACAACAAGGTCGAAGACTTGCATTACCCCGTTTTTTCTCCCAAACACATCGAGTTTATTGATATCACCAACAATGCTGGTTATCGCGTAATGACGCGTTCGCTGTGCATGGTCCTTTACAAGGCGCTCAACGACCTCTATCCCGGTAAGCGCCTGTGCATCCAGCACAGCATCAGCAACGGCCATTATTGTCAAATCAAGCACGAGGAGGATTTCCTCTCGCCCGAAGTCATCACCCAACTCAAGCAGCGCATGGCCGAGATCATCGAGGCCGACCTGCCCTTCAAGCGCCGCGAGCGTTTGACGACCGACGTCATCGAGATGTTCCGCAAGCAGGGCCTCAAGGACAAAGTACGTCTGCTGGAAGGCTTTAACCAGCTCTACACCGTCTATTACAAGCTCGACGACATCATCGACAGCTTCTTCGGGCCGCTGGTGTCTTCAACGGGTATGCTCAAGGTGTTTGACCTCGTCCCCTACGAGCGCGGTATGCTCTTGCTGGGCCCTGACCGCAAGCATCTTGACCAGGTTGTCAACTGGGAGCCGCAACCCAAGCTGTTCCAAGCTTTTACCGACTACATCAACTTCAACAAGATTATCCGTCTGGGCGACGTGGGCGAGCTCAACCGGGCCATCAGAGCCGGCTATGCACCCTTGCTCATCAACGTCGTGGAGGCGCTTCACAACAAGCACTTCATCCAGATTGCCGACGAAATCACACGGCGCTATCACGAGGGCGGCGCCCGAGTGGTGCTCATCGCCGGCCCGTCGTCGAGCGGCAAGACCACATCGTCCAAGCGTCTGGCCATCCAGCTGATCACCAACTGCATCGTGCCCAAGGTCATCGAGCTCGACAACTACTTCATCAACCGTGAGCGCACCCCGCGCGACGAGAACGGCGACTACGACTACGAGTCGCTCTATGCCCTTGACCTCGAGCAGTTCAACAAGGACGTGACCGACCTGCTGGCCGGCAAGGAGGTGGCCATGCCCACCTATAACTTCAAGAAGGGCGAGCGCGAGTACCTGGGCAACAAGCTCAAGCTCGAGGATGGTGACATCCTGCTCTTGGAAGGCATCCATGGCCTGAATCCCGAGCTCACGAGGCTCATCCCCGAGGAACAGAAGTTCCGCATTTTCGTGTCGGCTCTCACGACATTGAGCATCGACGACCACAACTGGATAGGCACCTACGACAACCGCTTGCTGCGCCGCATCATCCGCGACCACAAGTACCGCGGAGCCAATGCCTTGGACACCATTCAGCGATGGCCCAGCGTGCGTCGCGGCGAGGACAAGTGGATCATGCCGTTCCACGAGAATGCCGACGCCATGTTCAACTCGTCACTGCTGTTCGAGCTGTCGGTGATGAAGAACTACGCGTTGCCCATCCTGCAGCAGGTGCCCATCAATACGCCTGAGTATTCCGAAGCGGACCGACTGATAAAATTCCTGAATTATTTTGAGCCGCTGGACGAGAAAGACATTCCCAGCACGAGCTTGCTGCGCGAATTTCTGGGAGGCAGCAGCTTCCACTACTAACGAGACTTTGTGGGCCTTATTGCGAACTGCAATAGGGCCCACAAATTTTAATATAAGACTTCAAAATCAACAACATACAAACTGATTAAACTCAATGACAGACATTACAGCAAGTGCCAACGGGCAGCAACAACAAGCAAGTGAAAGCCGCTTATCTCTAGAAGAGTTTTGCGGCAATATCAGGCGCCTGGAGTCGCAGGGACGTGATGGCATCGCACTGTTCAACGATGCGATTTCGCACGGTCTAGCACCCGACCTCATCGCCGAGGACGAGGTGCAGCACAGCCGTCGTCTGGAACGCATCACCACCGAAATCACACGACGCTTTCGCACCGAGGGGCTGCGCATAGTGCTTGTCGCCGGACCGTCGTGTTCGGGCAAGACCACCACATCGCGTTTCCTCAACCACATGCTGCGCGACAACGGCATCCAGCCCTGTGTCGTCTCGCTTGACAACTATTTCCTTAACCTGGATCAACGCCCGCTTGACCCCAACGGCAATATCGATTACGAGTCCTTCTACGGCCTCGACCTCAAGCAATTGAGCCGTGACGTCTCCAGCCTGCTGGCAGGCGACCAGGTATCGATGCCCACCTACGATTACGTGCTGGGACAACGCACCTACCGCGGAAACACGCTCAAACTCGAAAACAACAGCCTCCTCTTCCTCGAGGGCCTGCATGCCCTCAACCCGCTGCTGATACCCGACATCGGGGATGACTTGAAATTCCGCCTCTTTATCACGGCACAAGCCACTATCTACTACGGCGAGAAAATGGGCCTTGACGAACACGACAACCGCTTGCTGCGTCGCATCTATCGCGACTACAACAGCCGTGGAGCCAGCGCATTGCAGACCCTGCAGTGGTGGCCCGGTGTGCTGCGTGGCGAGAACCTGTGGATTCTCCCCTTTGCCAGCCATGCCGATGCCTGGTTCAACACATCGATGGTATTTGAATTCTCGGCGATCAAATCCCGCGTTGCGCAACTGTTGAGAGAGGTTCCCGAGAGTGAACCCGTCGAATACCGCATCGCACAACGCCTGTCGGCCATCCTCGACCGCATCGCCCCGCTCTCCAAGGAAGACTTTGCCGCCATCGCTCCCAAGCGCCAATTCCTTCTCAGCAACGAGGGAAAATAAAGCCGGCGCCCAGCGCCACCTCAATCTAGAATCTCAAGAGCATCTAGATTATCTAGTTATTCCAGAAAATAATAACAAAAAAAAGCGGCAAAATGCCGCTTTTTCTATTCGTCGTCGGGATCGCTGACGACTTGGAAGTCCTTGTTCTCGTCCTCGTAGTCGCTCTCCCAGTATTCCTCGCTCCATTGCTTGGCTCCGGAATCCACCATCTTGCCGCCGGCATCGGGGGCTTCTTCCTCAAAGTCTTCGGCACCGAAGATGAAGTCGTCCTCGGCCTGTTCGCGGTGGCGCGCATCCAGGTCGTGATGGGTAGGTGTCTCGGGAATGCGGTTGCGCTCGTCGTTGATCGTGCGCCACAGCAGGTCCTTGAGTTCGGTCAAGCCCATCTGGGCCACACTGGAGATGAACACGCTGGGGATGTCGTCGGGCACTTCGGGACGCATCTGCTCGATGAGTTCCTCATCCAGCATGTCACACTTGGTGATGGCGAGCACACGGGGTTTCTCCACCAAGTCGGGGTTGAAGGTCTCAAGCTCACGGCACAGGATGCCGTATTCCTTGCGGATGTCATCGCTGTCGGCAGGCACCATGAACAGTAACACGGCATTGCGCTCGATGTGCCGCAGGAAACGCAGTCCCAGGCCGCGGCCCTCGCTGGCACCCTCGATAATGCCAGGAATATCGGCCATGACAAACGACTGCGAACCGCGATAGGACACGATACCCAGGTTGGGTTCCAGCGTGGTGAATGGATAGTTGGCAATCTTGGGTTTAGCAGCGCTGATGACACTCAGCAAGGTCGATTTTCCCGCATTGGGGAAGCCCACGAGGCCCACATCGGCCAGCAGCTTAAGCTCCAGGATGACAGCCTTTTCTACACCTTTCTCGCCCGGCTGGGCAAAGCGAGGCGTCTGGCGCGTCGCCGTCTTGAAGTGCTGGTTGCCCAAGCCACCGCGACCGCCACGCAGCAGGCGAACGACCTGGCCATCCCGGGTCACGTCACACAGGAACTGCCCTGTCTCGGCATCATAGACTGCCGTGCCACAGGGCACCTCGATGGTGCGGTCCTCGCCGTCCTTACCCGTCATCTGGTTCTCGCCGCCAGACTGGCCATCGGTGGCGAACACGTGGCGCTGATATTTCAAGTGAATCAGGGTCCACAGGTTGCGGTTGCCTTTCAGGAAGATGTGGCCGCCACGACCGCCGTCGCCGCCGTCAGGACCTCCTTTGGGGACATACTTGGCGCGGTGCAGGTGGGCCGAACCGGCTCCGCCCTTGCCACTGCGACACAGAATCTTCACATAGTCGATAAAATTGCTCTCTGCCATAACGATCTCTTATTTTGTCCACAAAGGTAGTGCATTTTTTCTAATAACCCATCTTTCTCATCTTCTAAACAAGGTCTTGTCAACGTACTCCGAGCCTCGGGCTCGGAAAAACAAACAACCAAAACAAACAACCAAAAACTATTTTCACTACCTTTGTCACCGCTAAACAAGAGAAAAACAACATCAACTATGATACTGGATTCTATCACTTGGACCGCGAGTCCCAATCTGTTCAGCGCAGGCCCCGTCACCGTGCGGTGGTACGGCCTGATGTTCGCCATCGGTTTTCTGGTGGGCTATGAGATCGTTTACCGCATCTTCCGTCACGAGGGCGCTCGCGAGAGCTGGGTGGGCAGCCTGTTCATCTATGTAGTGGTCGCTACCATCGTGGGAGCAAGGCTGGGACACGTCTTCTTCTATGATTGGTCCTATTATTCTCAGCATCTGGGCGAGATTCCCAAGATCTGGGAGGGTGGATTAGCCAGCCACGGCGGCACACTGGGCATCATAATCGCCATCTGGCTCTACAGCCGCTATGTGACGCACAAGAGCATGCTGTGGACGCTCGACCGCCTGGTGGTGCCCGTGGGCTTTGTCGCCGCACTCATCCGCATCGGCAACCTGATGAACCACGAGATCTACGGCGGCGAGACCTCATTGCCGTGGGGATTCCGCTTCGTGGAGAACCTGGGCGAATGGATGCGCGGTGCCGAGCCCGTTTTCACAGCTCCTAGTCACCCGACGCAGATCTATGAGGCGCTTTTCTACCTGCTGACGTTTGCCGTGTGCATGCTCATGTACTGGCGATGGCGCTGCCAGGAGAGGGAAGGACTCATCTTCGGCGTTTTCATGCTGGGCATCTTCGTGCCGCGTTTCTTCATCGAGTATATCAAGAACGTGCAGGAATCATGGGAAATCGCCATGCGCGCCAACTGGGGCATCGACCAGGGACAGTTGCTGAGCATCCCGTTCATCGTGCTGGGCATCTGGCTCATCGTCAGGGCCATGCGCCGCCCGCGCGTGCCGTTGCAATATCCTGACCGCTTTGCCGACGAGAAGAAGAAAGGGAAATAACAATTACAATCTATTGCTAGTTAATATTTTACAACAATGAAGACTGCTCTCCATCTCATTATTGCTATGCTTGCAGCGGTACTGATGATCTGCTGCAACGGCAATACCGATAAACAGACTATGAACAGCAACGATACCACATCCCTGCAGGATTCACCCGTTGCCATCGACGATACTACTGTCGATGGCCTGATCGTGTATTACCCGCAATTCACCCGCATCGACCTGGTGTGCGAGACGATGCCTTCACAACAGGACACGAGCGTCATCTTCTGCGCCGAGGCCGCCTTCACCCACGAATTGCTTGACGAGTTCAGCCACAGCAACATCGACGGCGACCATGTGAGCGGCGGCAAGCGCTACACGGGTGCCAAGTGCAAGGACAACACCGGCGCGTTCGCCTGGTTCGACGACACGACGTGGGAATTTGTCAACGGTGAATACAACACCCTGCTCGACAGCGTAGCTGCTGCCGGAGGCATGGGCTTCGGACAGGCCATCATCATCCACGAGGGCGAGAGTCTTCGCCCCTTGTGGCGCGAAGGTGTGAACCGCTACCGCGCTTTGTGCGAGAAAGACGGCCGCCTGTGCATCGCCGACAGCCGCGACGAGGTGAGCTACGAACAGTTTGTCGCCCTGCTCGAGGCTTTTGAACCGCGCCATGCCCTGTACATGGATATGGGCAAGGGCTGGAACCACTCGTGGTGGCGCGACGGCGATGGTAAGGTGCATGAGATTCACCCCGTGGCCGAGAAATCGCGTTACTGCACCAACTGGATCACTTTCTACAAGTAGTAGAGACGCAAAATCTTGCGTCTCCATATAGCGAATAAATTGAGCATCAACGCTTTATTTTCGTCAAACTCACATTAAGTACAAAAAAATACAATGCCATCCGGTGCGTGGCATTGTATTTTTTGTACTTATTGTTTTCCCTTTATGGTGTGTTGCTTCAGGCCTTGACAGGAAGGGCGGTGCGGATGTGGAGGTCGGCTTGCGGGAAGGGAATCTCGATGCCGTTCTCGTTCAGCACACTATAGATATTCTCCTTAACCAGAGCCACATCGGCTGCCTGAGACTTGACACGCACCCAGATGATGATCAGCAGGTCAACACTGCTCTCGCCGAAGTTCTGGAACAGCACCTGAATGCCTTTCTTGGTATCGTAGCAGTTGAGCTGCTCCAGGCGACGGATAATCATCTCACGCACGGCGTCAATCTTGCTGCCATAGGCCACGCCGACGGTGATCTTGGCCATCTCGTAGCCGTGGTTGCGGGTCATGTTCTTGAAATTCTTGGTGAACAGCTGGCTATTGAGGAAGGCGATGACCGAGCCATCGACAGTCTCGACCAGCGTGCTCTGGTAATTGATGTTGCTCACCTTGCCTCGCACGCCGTCACACTCGATGACGTCACCGATCTTGACGCGCCCGTTCATCAGTGACAGGCCGTAGAACAGATTCTCCAGGGTATCCTTCATGGCAAAACCAATACCTGTCGAGAGGCCGGTGAGGATGAAGGTGATACCTGTGCGGTTGACATGGAGCGTCACCAGCACGATGTAGATGTAGATACCCCAGCCGATGTACTTGATGATGTTCATCGACAAGGTGACGGCCTTGGAAGCGGCCTTGACCTGAGCTTTGGCATCGGGATTGTCCTGAATGACGGTTTCGATGTCAATTACCTCATTGTCATTAATTTCGTTATCACGCTCATACACCGAGATGGCCTTAGCCTCGGCACGGTTCTGCTTCCACAGTTGATATCCCTGAATGAACAGGTAGATGATGTACTGGAACACAAAGGCAAACGCCACACATGCCAGAATCCTGTCCAGCGACAGCACGATAAGTCCCGGCTGGTCCACGAACTTGTAGCGGAAGATGTGCTCACACCACTGCGTGAGATCAAACACCCTCGCCGCCCAATAGATCGACAGAGCAACGCTCAGCGTGGCGGCAATCGGGATAATCATCTTGTAAACAGCGTCATAGAACCAGGTGCGCCTCACATCGGCACTCTTGGGTATGTACTTGTTCTCGTAGGAATGCATCAAGTCATAGATGACGGTGATGGTCTGGATGAGCGTCAGCTGCATGATCCACCAGATGAGCACCTGCACGCTCATCAATGTGTAGCCCATCCAAGACATGACTGTGGACACGGCCATGACGATGAGTGAAATCCACGAGTAGAACACGTCGCTGCGCGGCACTTTGCTGTTGTGACGACGATTGACAACCAGTTGCCAGATGGTGAAAACAAGCAGCAGGGGAGGGAAGAGCATGTTGACGACCGTGCTGGGCAAGAACACGATGCGGAAGAAGAACACCACAAAGCCCACCAGCAGCACCGGCACATAGAGCTTGATACCGCTCTTGACGGTATCGCCTTCCATGCGAATGATGATGGAGAGCGTGATGGCAGCGATAAGCCAGGCATACTCGCTCAACAGCCGCGTCGCCATCGTCATGAAATTCTGATCGGTGACATTGCTGATGATGAAAGTGGCGATGGCAAACACTGCCGCTGCCCCGCAGATGATGATGCAAGAACGCTTGGGCAGGAATTTCTTATAGGTGCTGTTAGATAAGAACCGCCGCGGTATCAGTTTGATGATGAGCCAACTGATAATCAACGCACCGACAATATATATCGCCATGAAGATGAAAAGGAAACCGATGAGCGGACCGCGCCACTCGCTGCGCGTCTTGCGAGAGCGGGAATACTTCTCCGACAAATCATCCTTGCTGCTCTTCAAATTGTAGCTCAGGCGGTTAAGAATCTGGAAATAGTTCTGACCGCCGTTGACAAACACGCTCTGGCGGATGCGCTCATACATCGACAAGGCGTAATCGTTGAGTTTCTTGGCCTTGACGGCGACCCATTGCCGCTTCTCGTGATTGTCCTTCATCGTCTCGCGCGTGTGGCGAATGTCGCTCTCGATGATCTTTGCCAGATAGATGCAGCTGTCGCGGTTGGCACGCATCGCCGGGGTCTTGAGCTGATTCTCAGGAATGTTGTTCAGGGCCTTGACCAGATTCTCGTATTGGGCAATCATCTCGTCTTGCTGCTGCTCAAATTGCTTGAATGAGCGCGTGCGTGACACGCGTTTATAGAGCGAGGTCGCCTGGCCGCAGGCATAAGCCAGGTCAAAGATATTCTGCTCTTTTTGACTATAGAGCATCAACTCGATGTTGTTGCACAACTCCAGGTCTCGACCGATGCTGCGCTGAAACTGCTTGTTGCGTTTCTCAAAGCGCTCGGCACGTTCCTTGTGCTCCTGATGGGTCTCGCTGAGTTCCTCACACAGCACGCCCAACGTCTGCTCCATATTGCTCTCCTTGAGCACGGCTCCTGCCGGTAGCACAACTGCCAGCATTGCCAGCACAATCAATATACTCTTCTTCATCGATATCATGATTTCAAAATGTGGCCGCAAAGATACTCATTTTTTAAGCAAATTGTCCACAATCGCTACCACAACAATTGTTATTCAAGCATCATCACCCGATTTCAGGCCTGTTTACAACAACTGGGGATGCACCGTTAGGCACATCCCCAGTAATGATTAAGCGTTATAATCTATGTCAAAGATTATTCAGCAGTAGGATCATTGATGCTCTTGTAGGCACCGTTATAGTCGGTCTCCTTCAAGGGAACCTCCCATACCCAGTTGTTCACCTCATTGGGCATAATCGTGATAGCAACAGCAGCGTGTGCATTGCCACCCTGAGCAAAGCTGTGACGAATAACAGGCAGTTTCCAACGCTTAAGGTCACTCCACTGGAAGCCTTCGCCCCAGAGCTCAAGTGCACGGTAGTCGGCGATCTCGTTGAACAGGTCTTGACCGGTCTTGTCGCAGGTGTAACCGGGGTTGCGGCCCGAACCGGCGTTCAAGCGAACGAGGGCTTCCTGAGCATTGGCAGGCTGGTTCAAGAAGTAGTAGCACTCAGCCTCGATAAGAAGCATCTCACTGGTGCGGATGTAGGGCAGATAGCCAACACCCGGGGTGTCGAAGACGTAGAACTTCAAGTGTGCACCCAGGTGATATACACCAGCAGCGTAGGGCTCACTCAGGCCGGGAGCTGCATGCTCCTGAACGTAGTTGTAAGCCTTCATGTAAGCATCCATGCTTGAGAATGACAAGCCGGCGGTCAAACCAATGTAACCGTAGGTCTGGTCAACCTGAGCGGGATCACTGCCATCGATGCCCAGACCGCTCTCGGTGAGGAACAGCGACTTGCGGAAATCCTCGTCGGGAATGCGGTTGATGAGCTCACGGCCGATGGTACCAGCACCATTCTGGGTGTTGGAAGCATAGTAGCCGTTGCAGCTGTACTGGGTACCGTAGCTCCAGTACCAGTTGTTCTCATCGGCACTGCCATAGCTACCGAGAATCCACTCACTGGTGGGACGGCAGAAACCAGCAGCATAAGCATCATTGGTCATCAAGGGATAACCATCCTCGGCCAGCTTAGCATGGCTGAGGGCAGTCTGATAATCCTCCTTGTAGAGGGCAGCACGGGCATAAACAGCATGTGCACAATTCAAGTTAGGAGTCCAGCAGTCACTGGCAGCACGGTCAACATCGCTCTCGTTGAACAGCGTGATAGCCTCGTCCAGATCCTTATAAATCTGAGCATAAACCTCGGCCATGGTCGAGGGAGCGAGGTCACCGGTCGACTCATCAAGACGCAGGGGCACACCCTGTGAACTACCATTATTGGAGTCTTTCCAGCGCTGGCAGTAGTAGTGGAGCAACTTCTCATAGCCATAGGCACGGAAGGTCAGGGCCGAACCCTTGATGAACTTCTTGTCAGCCTCACTGCCTTCGGCATTGTCAATGCGATTGATAATCACATTAGCTTGAGTAATGATCTGATAGTAGTAGTACCAAGCATAGTGGTTGTAAATGCTGCTCTTATTGGTGTGAAAGGTCTGGTTGTGGATAGGAGCCCAACCCGATGCATACTGGTTGTAGTTGTAGTCCTGGCAAGGATAGTTCTCATACAGACGCATGATGGCATTCTCACCACAGAAACCCTGTGAATAGTTACCATGCTGGATGGTCATCGTCTTAGCTACACCGTTCAATGCCTTGTAGGCATTATCGACAGTTGCAATGGCCGAAACATCGCTGATCGATTCGGTGGGTTTTGTCTCGAGATAGTCTTCACCACATGAGGTCATGAGCATTGCCGATCCTAACAGAAGACCACTCAATAAAACTTTACTTATATTTTTCATAATGAGTTTCATTTAGAAATTAATGGTTAATTGATCATCTGATTTATCAGAACTGGAACTGAAGACCGAAGTTGAACACGCGAGCGGTAACATAGGTGTTATCAGAACCACCGCTGAAACTGTACTGGGGATTCACACCCCTGCGGGAAGTGAACGTAGCCAGGTTCTCGACACCAGCAGTGAGGGTGAGACCCTGCATACCAATCTTGTTCATCAACAGCTTGGGCACTGAGTAGCTCAAGGAGATGTTCTTCACTACGAAGTAGGAAGCGCTGGTCAGCCAGCGGTCACTGGTAGCATTGTTATAGGTGCTGTACTCAAAGTCGAGCTGAGGCAGACCCTTAGGATCGATGCGGTTGGGTGAATCCTCAGTCATGCCGGCGGGAACACCGTTCCAAGACTTGGCCAGGTCAACGTGGTTAGCACCTGCCGAAGAAGCCGAGTTGGTCGACATCAGAGTCTGGTAAGCCGAGTCGTAAACCTTACCACCCAGGCTATAGGTAAACAGAGCGTTCAGAGCAAAGCCCTTGAATTGCAGAACAGAGTTCAATGAACCGAAGAACCAGGGATGAGCAGTACCTGCCCAGTCACGCTTGCCATAGGAGCCAGGCATGGTGGTATAGGTCTCGTCACCGATGGTAACGGTCTCACCAGCAGCCTCAGCGCGCTCGGCCATTTCAGGATCCAGGGTGTACAGCGAGCGACCGGTCATCTGGTCAACGCCGACAAAGTGATAGGTGTAGAACTCATAGGGGTCATGACCCTCGGAGTAGTTCTGCTGTCCATGGAGAATGTCCTTGCCGTCAGGAAGCTTCTTGATTTTGCTCTTCATGAAGGTACCCTCGGTCGACAGCGTCCAGTTGAGGTCACGGTTGCGGATGACATCAGCGCTCAGCGAGATCTCGATACCGCGGTTAGAAATGGTACCGATGTTCTTGTAGATGCTCATGTTGTAGTCATCACCCCAAACGAACGAACCAGCCGACAGGGGCAGGGGAACTGCGAACAACAGGTCCTTGTTGCGCTTGTCAAACAGAACGAAGTTGAAGTTCAGGCGATTAAACAGGCGACCCTCAATACCGAAGTCGATATTCTGGCAGGTCTCCCACTTGATGTCCTCGGCCGAGAGGCTCTGCTTCATGAAGGCAGCGCTACCAGCGTTCTTCTCAATGTAATAAAGTGCCTGGTAAGCATAGAGGCTAACGCCCATGTTGTTACCGGTCTCACCGTAGGAAGCACGAACGCGCAGCTCGTCAACCCAGTTTACATCCTGCATGAAGTTCTCCTTCTTAACGTTCCAGTTTACACCGAACGAGAAGAAGTTACCCCAGCGGTTCTTCTTGGCAAAGCGTGAAGAACCATCACGACGGAACGAGAAATCAGCGAAGTATTTCTCGTGGTAGTTGTAACGAGCACGACCCAGATAGGACTCGGTCTTGTCCTCGTCATCCGAACCCAGGAAGTAGGAGTTGGTCTGGAAGTTACCGGGGGTGTAGATACCATCGGCAGCCGAACCGGTGTTCATGCCATAGGCCGAACGCATGTTGTACTCATAGTTCTCATGAGCGGCCATGATGTCGATGTGGTGAACATCGAACTCACGCGACCAGTTCAGGATTTCCTGAGCGGTGCGGGTATTGTACTCATAAGCATAGCTGGTCAGACGACCATTGTTGGTAGAACCATCACCAATGAACGGGTTGTTGTAGTTACGGCGATTGGTGTTGGAGTGCATGAAGTCGGCCTTCAACGTGATCGAGAAGCCTGCAGGCAGAGTAAAGGTACCATAGGCCATACCCTCGACAACGGCACGACGACGACGGTCGAAGTCGTGACGCAGCTCAAAGGCGATGTTGCGGTTGTCAAGATAAGAGGACTCGGTATCATACTGCTTCTCACCATTCTCGTCAAGCAGGAAACTGCCATCGGGGTTGTGCAGGAACAGAGGATAAACAGGAGCCATGTAACGAGCTACATAGAAGGGGTTAGCATAGTAGTTACCGGTTGCATTGTCGTTGAAGTTACGGGTTGCATAGGTACCACTCAGGTTAATACCGGTCTTGAACCAGTCACTGGGAGTGAAGTTGGTGTTGATACGACCAGTGAAACGCTCATAGGCGCTGGCATAGATATAACCCTTCTCGTTGGTGTAACCTGCCGAAGCATATACATTGTACTTCTCGCCACCTGCGGTGCCCGAGAGGCTGTAGTCCTGACGATAACCGGTGCGCTCAACGTCCTTTTCCCAATCCAGATCGGTATAGCCGGGCAATACTTGGGCAATCAGTTTACCGTTGGCATCGAAAAGCTTATCATCGGGAGCATTGTAGATATTCTTGCGAGCATAGTCACCAATCAAGTGTTCGGTAGCATACTGGTTAGCAGCAGCCTGATCCAGACCCATGCTTCCGTTCATGGCAAAGTTCCTCATGGCAAGCCATGAAGCCTCCATCCACTGGTCAGCACCCATGCGCTCATACTCAGCGATACCACGCTTGTACATACCTTGGTTGATGCGCAGGGTTACATTGGGCTTGTTGCTGTAGGAACCCTTCTTGGTGGTGATCAGAACGACACCGTTAGCAGCACGGTTACCATACAGGGCAGCCGAGGCAGCGTCCTTCAACACGCTCATGCTCTCGATATCAACGGGGTTGATCTCGGCGATGTTACCGTCGAAGGCCACACCATCAACTACATACAGAGGTGAGCTCGAACCGGTGATACTACCGATACCGCGGATGCGGATGTTGGGAGCGGCACCAGGCTCACCATAGGTGTTGTTCACCTGGATACCAGGGGTGCTACCCTCAAGCGCTGCGGTAACCGAAGAACCGATGCGGTCCTTGATCTTCTTCTCGTCAACTACCGAGATAGAACCGGTAATCGACTGGCGCTTGGCGCTACCGTAAGCGACAACCACAACCTCATCAAGGCTCTGACCAGAGTCGGTCAACTTAACGAGCATTTGAGAGGAAACCTCAACCTGACGAGTAGCATAGCCAACGTAGGATACATTGACAAACTTCACATGATCAGGTAAAATCAGGGTAAAATTACCATTGACATCGGTTGCAGTACCATGATTAACACCCTCGCCTTGGATTGTAGCTCCAATCAGGGGTTCACCATTGGCTGCATCCACTACTTGTCCACTGATTGTGCGGTCGGCATATGCCGACAGTGCCATGAAGCACATCGCAAACAATAATAGAAATAGCTTCTTCATAAAATGTGATGTTTATAAATTAATATAATTAGTTAAAAATGTGTTTGTTTCTCAAATCAACTAAATTTTCTGTAAGGTCTCGATGGTACTAAAATGGTAGTCTCTATCGATTAATTACAAGTTTGCAAAATAAGTCAAAAAATGTAAATGAGGCAAAATAAATGGATTACTTTAACTAAATGTCCGTCTTTTCTATCTTTTTATTCACTTCATAAAAAAATGTAAGAAAAAAATTATTTTCTTACAAAAAAAATTATAACATATTGATTAACAGATGAATTATATATGTTATAGTGCAAATTCCTTGATTTGACAAGCAAAATAAACTGAATGTTAAAATCAACATCGTTTAACATTCAATTTTTAACTAAATATCAAGGGCTATTTTATATATACCTCAATAAACAAAGACGGTTATCAGTGATTCTCCTTAATTATAAATAGGGGAATGAATCAATTGGAATACACGTGCCACATCACGATAGCGGCACAGCAAGAGATATTCAACGAATGCTTTGTGCCCTCTTGAGGTATTTCGACACAAAGGTCACTTACATCGACCACTTCCTGGGATACTCCTTTCACTTCATTACCCAGCACGATGGCCAATTTGTTATACGCGTTGACGTCGAAGTCTTTCAAATTCACACTGTCGTGTACCTGCTCGATCGAGCAGATGACATATCCCTCTTTCTTGAGCTCTTCAACAGCCGACAGGGTAGTGGAGTAGTACTTCCAATTGACCGACTCCTCGGCACCAAGCGCTGTCTTGTGAATCTCGGGTTTGGGAGGTTGCGGCGTGATGCCGCACAGGCAGATGCGCTCGATCAAAAAAGCGTCGGCAGTGCGGAACACCGACCCCACGTTCATCTCGCTGCGCACATTGTCGAGCACAACCGTCACCGGCAACTTCGCTGCCTGCCTGTATTCTTCCACACCCACGCGGTGCAACTCAACCATGGATTTCTTTCGTGACATCTGCTTTGCTCTTTTTTTATCACCACAAAGGTATAAAACATTTCTCACAACCATCGGTATCCTTCACCATTATTTGCTCCTATGGAGCAAATAAAACAATTATCAATACACTGGTTGTCAATTAATTAAATGATTATCAAAAAACGATTGACAATCATTATCATCATCTTGTCAATAACCTTGTAAAATACTGTTCAAAACTATTTCAAAAAAAACGGCAAAAAACTCTTGACAAATTCAAATCAATTTGGCTTATCATTCTTTTTTGAACCGCCAAAAAAGCAATTAATTTTTTTTAATTGGACTATAAACATGGTTTTCGCCACTTTTTATCAACTTATACCATAAGATTTTATTAACTTTGCAGTTTGTTAACACCCTGTTAATAATGTACCGAAGTTGCTATGACTCAGCAATTAGGCTTGTTGATAAACTATCAATAACTCTGAATTGTGGTTGATAATTAGCCGGCAGCCTCTCGGGACTGAAAAGTTTTCAACACAATTAACAGGCATAGTTATTGTAGTTAGATTTTAGTTTTTAAAAAATTAAAACACAAAAAATATATAATATGAATGTTGAAAATGGCTATGTCGATGAACCCATCGAGGCTGGCATCGACCTGAAAGAAGAAATCCTGCGCTTGAAGAAGGAGCGCAATGCCGTCATCATGGCACATTATTACCAGCGCGAGGAAATCCAGCAGCTGGCCGATCATATTGGCGATAGCCTGGCTCTGGCGCAGCTGGCGGCGAAAACCGATGCACCCGTCATCATCCTGTGTGGTGTGCACTTCATGGGTGAGACGGCCAAGATCTTGTGTCCCGACAAGACTGTCATCGTTCCCGACCTGAGTGCCGGCTGCTCGTTGGCCGACAGCTGTCCTGCCGATGAGTTTGAGAGATTTGTCAATGAGCATCCCGATCACACGGTCATCAGCTATGTCAACACCAGCGCTGCTGTCAAGGCCGTGACCGACGTGGTGGTGACTTCGTCCAACGCCAAGGAGATTGTGGGCAGCCTGCCCGAGGATGAGAAAATCATTTTCGGACCTGACCGCAACCTGGGTAATTACATCAACAGCATTACCGGACGTGAGATGCTGCTGTGGGACGGTGCTTGCCACGTGCACGAGAAGTTCAGTGCAGCCAAGTTGGCCGACCTCAAGCGTGAGCATCCCGATGCCAAGGTGCTGGTGCATCCCGAATGTCCCAAGCCCGTGCGCATCATGGCCGACAAGGTGGGCTCGACCCAGGCCTTGCTCAACTTTGCCGTTGACGACGAGAGTCAGGAGTTCATCGTGTGCACCGAGAGCGGCATCCTCTTCGAGATGCAGCGTCGCTGCCCCGAGAAGACTTTCATTCCCGCTCCGCCCGAGGATGGTACCTGTGCGTGCAACGAGTGTGAGTACATGAAACTGATTACGCTGGAGAAATTATATAATTCACTCAAGTTCATGGCACCCGAAATCAAGGTTGACGAGCGCATTGCCGAGCGTGCTGTAAAGCCCATTCAGCGCATGCTCGACATCTCGCGTGACTTGGGTATCATTAAATAGATCATATTGTAATCATATTAAGCAGCATTATATATAGAATTTAATGTAATGAATGTTATGGCACAGAATGTTTATGACTTTACAGTGAATGATCGTCGTGGTAACGACGTGTCGTTAAGCGATTATAAGGGTAAGGTGTTGCTCATTGTCAACACGGCAACCCGCTGCGGTTTCACTCCGCAATACGAGGAATTGGAGACGCTATACAAGAAATACAAGGAAGAAGGTCTTGAGATTCTTGATTTTCCCTGCAACCAGTTCGGTGAGCAGGCACCCGGCACCGAAGAAGAAATCCATCAGTTCTGCACATTGAACTACGGCACCGAGTTTCCTCAGTTCAAGAAAATCGAGGTGAATGGCGAGAACGAGATTCCCCTGTACACTTTCCTGAAGTCAAAATGCGGTTTCAAGGGCTTCAATCCTGATCACAAAATCGGTCAACTCCTTGACCAGATGCTCTCCAAGGACAACCCCGACTATGCCAGCAACCCCGACATCAAGTGGAATTTCACCAAATTCCTGATTGACCGCAAGGGCAACGTGGTGGAGCGCTTTGAGCCCACGACCGAGTGCTATGTCATTGAGGAAGAGATCAAGAAATTACTTTAATTTTAATATTACTGGCTAATAGCAAAACGCTAATGGCTTACAGCAAAAAATAAAATGGATTATAACTATAAGGAAATAGAGAAAAAGTGGCAACAATACTGGCGTGAACATCACACCTACAAGTGTGATATTGACAACAGCCGTCCTAAATTTTATGTGCTCGACATGTTCCCTTATCCGTCTGGAGCGGGTCTGCATGTGGGTCATCCGCTGGGTTACATCGCCAGCGACATCTATGCGCGTTACAAGCGCTTGAAAGGCTTCAACGTGCTGCATCCCATGGGTTATGATGCCTATGGTCTGCCTGCCGAGCAGTATGCCATCCAGACGGGTCAGCATCCCGAAATCACTACCATCCAAAATATCGCCCGCTATCGTGAGCAGCTCGACAAAATCGGGTTCTGCTATGACTGGGACCATGAAGTGCGCACCTGTGATCCGAACTATTACAAGTGGACACAGTGGGCTTTCTTGAAGATGTTCAAGAGCTATTACAACACCGAGCTCGATAAGGCTCGTCCCATCGAGGAACTGGTGGCTCACTTCGAGAAGCACGGAACCGACGGTTGCAACGCTCACACCAGCTGTACCGACAAGTTCACCGCCGACGAGTGGAACGCAATGACTCAGATTCAGCGCAACGACGTGCTGATGAACTATCGCATCGCCTATCTGGGCAACACGATGGTGAACTGGTGCCCCAAATTGGGTACCGTGCTGGCCAACGATGAGGTGAGCGAGGGTGTGTCGGTGCGCGGCGGTTATCCTGTCGAGCAGAAGATGATGAGCCAGTGGTGTTTGCGCGTGTCGGCCTATGCCGGCCGTCTGCTTCGCGATTTGGACACCATCGAGTGGACCGAGTCCATCAAGGAGACGCAGCGCAACTGGATCGGTTACAGCGAGGGTGCCGAGATGACTTTCCCTGTGGCCGACAGTGACAAGAGCCTGCTGATTTTCACCACCAGGGCCGATACCATCTTCGGTGTCACCTTTATGGTGCTGGCCCCCGAGAGCATCTATGTCGATGAGGTGGTGACACCCGATCAGCGCGCTGCCGTCGATGCTTATCTCGATGAGGTGAAGCACAAGACCGAACGTGAACGCATGATCGAGAAGAAGGTGAGCGGTGTGTTCACCGGCAGTTATGCTGTCAATCCCATCACGGGAAAGAACATTCCTATCTATATCAGTGATTATGTGTTGGCTGGTTACGGTACTGGCGCCATCATGGCGGTGCCGGCTCACGACAGCCGCGACTACGCCTTTGCCAAGCACTTCGATCTGCCCATCATTCCGCTGATTGAGGGTGCCGATGTGAGCGAGGAGAGTTTCGACGCCAAGGAAGGCATCATGGCCAATTCGTCCAACGAACGCTTGCAACTTAACGGCTTGCAGGTCAAGGAGGCGATAGCCAAAACCAAGAAATACATCGAGGAGGCCGGAATAGGTCATGTGAAGGTGAATTACCGCCTGCGTGACGCTATTTTCAGCCGTCAGCGTTACTGGGGTGAACCGTTCCCCATCTACTATGATGAGAACAACCAGCCTCAGGCGCTTGACGAGGATTTCTTGCCGCTGCAATTGCCCGAAGTTGATAAATTCTTGCCCACCGAGACTGGCGAACCGCCCCTGGGCCGTGCCAAGAATTGGGTGACCGCCGACGGATATCCCTTGGAATTGAACACCATGCCGGGCTTTGCCGGTTCGTCGGCCTATTACCTGCGTTACATGGATCCTCACAACGACAAGGAACTCGTCTCGCATGAGGCCAATGAGTATTGGCGTCAGGTGGACCTCTATGTGGGTGGTACCGAGCATGCTACGGGTCACTTGATTTACAGCCGTTTCTGGAACAAGTTCCTCTATGACTACGGTTTTGTTTGTGAGGTTGAACCGTTCCGCAAACTGGTTAACCAGGGTATGATTCAAGGTCGCAGTAACTTTGTTTACCGCATCAAGGACACCAATAAGTTTGTCTCGCTCAATCTCAAGGATCAGTATGACGTGACACCTATCCATGTGGATGTGAATATCGTTCATACCGATGCGTTGGACATCGAGAAATTCCGTGAGTGGAGGCCCGAGTTCAAGGATGCTGAGTTCATTCTTGAGAACGGCAAGTACATTTGTGGATGGGCTATCGAGAAGATGTCCAAGTCAATGTTCAATGTGGTGAACCCCGACGACATCGTGGATAAATATGGTGCCGACACCTTGCGTCTGTACGAAATGTTCCTGGGTCCTGTCGAGGCCAGCAAGCCTTGGGATACCAACGGCATCGATGGTGTGAATCGTTTCCTCAAGCGCTTGTGGGCTTTGTTCTACAAGGGCGACACCATGCAGTTGACCGACGAGAAACCCGATGCCAATTCCTTGAAGTCACTGCACAAACTCATCAAGAAGGTGAGTGGCGATATCGAGACCTTCAGCTACAATACGTCAGTGGCAGCGTTCATGATCTGTGTCAACGAGTTGACAACCTTGAAGTGCCGTTCGCGAGAAATCTATGAGCCGCTCGTGGTATTGTTGGCACCCTTTGCTCCCCACATCGCCGAGGAATTGTGGCATGTGCTGGGTCACGACACCACCGTGTGCGATGCCCAGTGGCCCACGTGGAATGAGGAATACCTGAAGGAATCGACGGTGAAATACGGTGTGTCGTTCAACGGCAAGTCCCGTTACACCATCGAGGTGCCCGCCGATGCCGACGAGGAAGAGGTGAAGCGCCTTGCCCTTGCCGATACCGGTGCCGAGCGTTGGCTCGACGGCAAGGAACCCAGGAAGATCATCTTCGTCAAGGGTAAACTTGTCAACATCGTCGTGTAAACAACTTCAAACTGCGAATTACGCGAATTATACTGATGAATCAATAAGTTTAATTCGTGTAATTCGCAGTTTATAATATGATTGTTTGGAAATGAAGAAGATTGTTTTTGCTACCAACAATGCCCACAAGTTGCAGGAACTGAGGCAGATGCTGGGCAATCGTTATGAGATATTGGGTCTTGCTGACATCGGGTGCAATGAGGATATTCCCGAGACTGCCGATAACATCGAGGGCAATGCCCGGATGAAGGCCGAGTATGTCAAGGAACATTACGGGTATGACTGTTTCAGCGATGACACGGGATTGGAAATCGATGCGCTGAACGGTGAGCCTGGCGTACATTCGGCGCGCTATGCCGGTCCTGGCCATGATAGTGAAGCCAATATAGATAAGGTGTTGGGTAAACTGCAAGGTGTGACCGAGCGGACCGCTCGTTTCCGCACGGCCATCGCACTGTTGCAAGGCGACCAGTTGCACATCTTCGAAGGCCAGGTCGAGGGCATTATCCTCACCGAGCGTCACGGTACTGGTGGCTTCGGTTACGACAGTATTTTCCAACCTGTTGAGGGTGACGGCAGTACATTTGCTCAAATGTCGCCCCAAGACAAGAACCGCATCAGTCACCGCGGTCGTGCTGTGGCCCGACTGGTGGAATTTCTCAATGCCCAACAATAACCTGAATCTTTATTGATGATATTGACAAGTGGAGCAAACATTTTGCTCCACTTGTCTTTTCTAACCAATGACTAACGTGAATTCGATGAAAATAAATCGTTGACACTCAATTAATTCGCTATGTAGAGACATTAAATTTTGCGTCTCTAGGTCACCATTTGGTAATACTTAACGATTGGAGACGCAAGATTTTGCGTCTCTACTAATTCACTGAAATCTGGAATAGAATATCGTTGAACTTACGTTAACTGGAATCCTTTCCCCTTTTTGGCATGAAAATTGCAGATATTGAAGAAAAACAATTGATTGAATGAATTAATAAAAGTAGAAAGGAGTGGAACTATGTCACTGTTCAGAGTTTTATTATCGATTATCTTCCCGCCGCTGGCTGTGTTGGACAAGGGTTGTGGCTCGGTACTGATTGTACTACTGCTCACCTGCGCCGGCTGGATTCCGGGTGTGATAGGCGCTCTGGTAATCCTCAACAAGGAACAGAAGACGGTAATCAACCAGCCCACCTATCCGACTTATCCCACTACCAACTACAATCGTACGCACTGCGATTACTAGTGAAGTTGCCAAAGGGAAAAAATAAGCACCATAAAAGCTTGACACACCATATGAGGGACTAATGGCCTTCGGGCCTTTAGGTCCTTCATTTTTTTGTTGCACGGTAGTTGAGGGGGAACTGCAATCGAATTGTTAAAAATAATCAATGGGGCAAAAAAATCGGCTGGAATTTTGCCAGTTCGGCAAGTTGCCGTAACTTTGCATAAAATTTGAATATAATTACCTTTTTAGGAGTTCAGATTTTGATTGATTAAGCTAAAAAAAGTTTAACCTAAATATTTGATTATCAATGGAATTACCATTTGCTGAATCTTGGAAAATCAAGATGATTGAGCCGTTGCGCAAGAGCACTCGTGCCGAGCGTGAGCAGTGGCTCAAGGAAGCTCACAACAATGTGTTCATGCTCAAGGCTGAGCAGGTTTACATCGACTGCCTGACCGATTCGGGTACGGGCGCTATGAGCGACCGTCAGTGGGCCGAGATGATGCTGGGTGACGAGAGTTACGCCGGTGCCACCTCGTTCTACAAGTTCGAGAGCGTTGTACAACGCATCTTCGGTTTCAAGTATGTTATCCCCACCCACCAGGGCCGTGCTGCCGAGAACGTGCTGTTCTCCTATCTGGTGAAGGAAGGCAATGTCATCCCTGGCAACGCCCACTTCGACACCACCAAGGGTCACATCGAGGCTCGTAAGGCCAAGGCCATCGACGTCACCATCGACGAGGCCAAGGACACCCAGCTCGAGATCCCCTTCAAGGGCAACGTATCGCTCGAGAAGCTGGAGAAGGTGTTGACCGAGAACAAGGGTAACGTGCCCTTCATGGTACTCACCGTGACCAACAACACCGTTGGTGGCCAGCCTGTATCGATGAAAAACATCAAGGAGACTTGCGAGCTTTGCCACAAGTATGGCGTGCCCGTCGTGATGGACAGCGCCCGCTTTGCCGAGAACTCCTACTTCATCAAGACCCGTGAGGAGGGCTACGCCGACAAGACCATCAAGGAGATTGCCCGCGAGATGTACTCCTACGTTGACGCCATGACGATGTCGGCCAAGAAGGACGGCGTTGTGAACATGGGTGGTTTCATCGCTACCAACAACCAGGATTGGTACGAGGGTGCCAAGCTGTTCTGCATCCCCTTCGAGGGCTTTATCACCTACGGTGGTATGAACGGCCGCGACCTCAATGCCCTGGCAGTAGGTCTTGACGAGAACACCGAGTTTGAGATGCTCGAGACCCGCATCCACCAGGTTCAGTATCTGGCTAAGAAGCTTGACGAGTACGGCATTCCTTATCAGCGTCCCGTGGGCGGTCACGCTCTGTTCATCGACGCCGACAAGGTGCTGTGCAACGTTCCCAAGGAGGAGTTCCCCGCTCAGACCCTGACCTGCGAACTCTATCTGGAGGCTGGTATACGTGGTTGCGAAATCGGCTACATCCTGGCCGACCGTGATCCCGTGACCCGCGAGAACCGCTTCGGCGGTCTCGACCTGCTGCGCCTGTGCATCGCCCGCCGCGTGTACACCGACAACCACATGAATGTCATCGCAGCTGCTCTGAAGAACGTCTATGACCGTCGTGACGAGATCACCCGCGGTGTCGCCATCGAGTGGGAAGCTCCCCTGATGCGCCACTTCACCGTGAAACTCAAGCGACTGGGTTAAATAATCTCGATAATACCATTAACTTGAACATTATCAACGGCAGGGGTAACCCTGCCGTTGTTTTGTTGTGATGTGCTGTTGTTGTTATTGGTGGTTGAGGATTTTTTTATTATTTTTGTGGCTCCATTAACCGTTGTAATGCGTCATGCCGTTAGAGCCATATTGTGTGTCATCGCCCTGCTGCTGAGTGGGACGACTCCACTCTTGTCTCAATCGTGGGAACACAGCAAGTGGCTTAATTTGCCTCTTGAGCAACTGATGGACATGGCCGACAAGGATTTTACCGACGGCAACAAGAAGGACACGGCACTGATGTGCTACACGATTGCCGCCAATCGCTATGAAGCCTCCTTGTCCCGGGAGCAGAAGGTCATGTGCAAGGATGCGAGCATGCGCTTGTGGTCGATCTATTTCTATGATTTCTATGACTATCCAAAGTGCTTCGACTGCCTGACACGTGCCTTGGAAATTGCCGATGCCGCCGGCGTCGAGGATGCCAACATCTACTTGGGCTTCGGTTGCATGTACCAGACCATCTCCGAGGAATGCAATGACTATAAGTTGGGCACCACGGCCCTCAGTTACTACCAGCGGGCCCTCTCGGTGGGATTGAAGACTCACGACGACAAGCACACCGACATGGCCTGTACCGACGTGCTGTCGATGGCTCACGTTCAGGGAGGACTGGCACCGGTTGCCGACATTTGGCAGAACTACCTGCAACTGCCCGAAGATAACGAGACCTGGATATTGCGCCGCTACAACAAGATGCTTTATCAGGCATTCAACAGTGTTGAGAATAAACGGTTTGATGATGCCATCAAGGTGTATGACAGTCAATTGCAGCTGATCGACACTACCGAGTACACACGTCTGATCTACTTCACCCATGTTGAGAAAGCCAAGGTCCATGCCATGAAGAATGACTACCGTCGGGCCATCGAAGCGTTGAAACAGTCCGAGCGCATCGCCGTTGACCTGGAGATGAAGGATTGCAAGCTGGAGGTGTACAAGATGCTGGCGCAATACTATCAGGAATTGGGCGACCACGGCTCGCGCGAACATTATTACAACGAGTATTCCCAGCTTAAGGACACGTTGACCAATTACCAGCAGCTTGCCAGCGTGAGCGAGATGGAATTCCGCAATGAGCTGAAAGGCATGGAGCAGGAAATGAGCGAGATCAGGCAGCACCGTGAGGTGATGAGCATCGTCGCGATGACGTCGTTGGGCTTCCTGCTGATTCTGGCCGTGCTCCTCTATCTCGTTTACCGCAAGAACGGCGAACTGACGCGTTCCAACCAGTCCCTGTACCTCAAGAACGTGGAAATGCTGCGTGCCGAGGAGGAAGAGCGCCAGTTGCGGCGCCAGCTGCAGGTCAAGGAAGCGCCTGCCGTCGCCGATGCCGCCGATTCCTATGGTGCCGCCGATGTCAAGTACAAGAGCAGCCACCTGAGCGATGAGGACAAGCAGCAACTGCTGTCAAGCATTCAACAGGTGATGGACAACAGCGATGAGATTTTCTCGCCTGAATTTTCGCTCGAGCGTCTCGCCATGCTCTCCGAGTCCAAGTCCAAATATGTGTCCCAGGTCATCAACGAGTACTACGAGCAGAATTTCAACAATTTCCTCAATTCCTACCGCATCAAGGAGGCATGCAAGCGCATGGGTGACATTGCCAACTATGGAAATTACACCATCGAAGCCATCAGCGAGAGTGTCGGCTTCAAGTCGCGCTCCACTTTTGTCTCGTCGTTCAAGCGCATCACGGGCCTGACTCCGTCACAATATCAGCGCATTGCCCGCAAAGAGGCCCAGTTGTGATTCGCCCTTTGTCGGGGCGACAAAATCGCCGAAAATAGGCGCTTTTTGTGCGAATTGCCGAAATTTGTACATTTTAGAATCTCGTTCCAGCCTCCTTTCAGTCCCAAAAATAGTAAATTTGCGATGTGTAACTTAAAATCGTCACTCATGGTCCCGTCATGTGTGGCAAAAGAATTATTCATCCTTTAAACCCTTTTTGGATAATGAGAAAACCAAGATTATTACTCGCATTGATGGCGCTGGTGGCCTTGATGGCATCAGCCGCCGGACAATCCACGACCTTCACATCGGCGCCTAACCCGGTGCTCAAGCAGGTTGTGAAGACCGAGTCAAGGGCCAAAATCCTGGCTCCTGGCAAGGTGGTTTCCAGGCAAAAGGCTCCGAGTGCCGACCAGTTCCAGGGATTGAACATGTATGTCAACCTGACCAACTCCGACACTTGGGCTGGTGTGGGCATCGGTTCGGTACCCTATGGTATCTACAGCCACACCATCGGTAACGATGACTTCCAGGCTTTGGCTACCGACCTCCGTTATAACTTCATGGCCAGTGCCATGGGACGCGATCAGCTCGTGGGCGCACGCCCCATGCAGATGCTGGGTGTCCTGAATGGTGTTGAATACCTCGGGTTGAGCCGTTCAGGCTTCGGTGAGTTGTGGTCCATGGTTTATGACTATGCCGATTACAGTTTCATCCCCTCGGTGATGGCCTATGACGTGACCAGCGACATCATCTACTCCATCCAGTATAATTCCGACCTGACTGGCCTCAACCTGGCAAAATGGAGCCCCATCAGCCGCATGTTCGAGACCATCTGTGCTTGGCCCAATCGCTTCCAGCCGATGACCTTGGGTTTCATGCCCAACGGCGATATGTATTGCGTGGGTGCCGACGGCGGTTTCTACCAGTTGGATAAGGAGACGGGTGACGCCCGCATGCTGGGAAACCTGGATGTAGCGCCCACCATGTATGTGCAGAGCATGGGCTACGAGCCCAGGAGTGCCTGCTTCCTGTGGATGGCCGTGACTCAAGAGGGTTCTGCCTTGTATGCCATCAATCCCTATGACGCTTCAATGACGCTGGTCGAGAGGCTGAACAATAATGAGCAGGCTCCCGCTGTGTTCTTCCTGGACAATGCGGCTCCTGCCGATGCTCCTGCAGCAACAACCGACTTGGCATTCACCTTCGATGGTGGTAGCACCAATGGCACTATCAGCTTTACCGTGCCCACCACCACCTACGGCGGCAGTGCCTTGAACGGAAACGTGACGATGAGCGTATGGCTCGACGGCGAAGCCATCGCCAACTACGTCAGCGTTGCTCCCGGCAGCACCCAGTCCTTCAACTGCGAGGTTGAGAACGATAACCACTATGTGTATGTGCTCTTCAGCAACGACGGCGACTACTCGCCCGTTAACAGCCTGTATGTGTATGCTGGCTATGACACGCCGCTTCCTGTCACCAATGCTGTGCTGACGGTCGAGAATGGTGTGAGCCACCTGGCGTGGGACGCTCCCGCCGGTGGTGTGAACAACGGCTACCTGGCCGATGTGACCTACACCGTAATCCGCATGCCCGGCGGCGTGACGGTTGCCGAGGGCTTGACCGAGTGTGAGTTCAGCGAGACCTTGCCCAGCCAGATGGAGCGCTACTACTACATCATCATCCCGTTCAACGGCGATGGCAAGCGTGGCGACGAGGCCCGTTCCAACGATGTGCTGACCGGTACTGCTTTTGAGGCTCCCTTCTTCGATGACTTCTCCGACATGAATGCCCGTGAGTTGTGGACTATTGTCAATGCCAACAACGATGTCAGCAGTTGGGGCAGTGTCTATACCTGGACATTTAACGACTACAACAAGTGCTGGAGCATGAATACGGGTCCCTATAGCATGGGTGATGACCAGGACGGCGCCGATGATTACCTGATTTCTCCGGGTATCAATATCGAGCAGGGCATTTCCTACGCCCTCATCTTTAACATGCGCAACACCTTCGCCAACTACAAGGAGCGCGTGAGCCTGATGGTCGGCACCGATCCCAACGATGTTTCGACCTTCCAGGTGCTGGACTACAACGATGCCTATGATGTGGATGGAACCTTGGCCGATTGGGAGGTAGACTTCCAGATGGAGGAGACCGGTACCTATTACTTTGCCGTTCATGTCTATACCAAGCGCGAGGACAATGCTTCGGGTATCTTTGTTTACTCAATGGCATTGGACAAGCTTGGCAAGAACGGTGCTCCCGCCGAGGTGACTAACCTCACCATCACCCCCGAGGAGAGCGGTGAGATGATTGCCGACGTGACCTTTACCGTTCCCACCACCACGCTCAATGGCCAAGAGCTGGCAGCCCCGTTGACGGCCAATATCTACCGTGACGGCAGCGAGGAAGCTGTGGCTCAGTTCCCCGTTGAGGTTGGTGCCGAAGCCCAGTGGACCGACAACACGGTCGAGGGCGTGGGTGTACACACCTACACCGTGGGCATCAGCAACGAGTTTGGCGAGGGCAAGCGCGTGAGTGCCGAGGCCTTTATCGGAGTATATACCCCGACCTACACCAACACGTTTGACACCGAGGAGGATGCCCGCTTCTTCACCACCGTCAACGATTCGTCGATCTACTCGTCCAACGAGTATCGCTGGATCTGGAGTAGCTACAACCAGAACCTGGCATTAGGCGGCTATGGCTACTTCGTGCAGCATCCTGTCGAGAACATCTGGCTCTACATGCCCGCCATCAAGCTGGAGAAGGATATGGTTTACACCTATGCCTTCAACTGGACCTACAGCAACTACAACCAGACTTGCCCGGGCTTTGCCGGTGTAGGTATGGCTATGGAACCTGATGCTCAGACCATTTATCCCGATCAGTTGCCGTTCACCAACTATGGCGAGAAGGTATGGATCGAAAACGAGGTCATTGCCACCGAGACGGGCAAGTACTATCCTTCGATCTTGATCACCGCCGACCAGGCCAGCAGTTACATCTCGCCCAGCATCGACGACATCTCAATCACGCTCGTGGGCTCGGCCTTTGCCCCCTACAGTGTCGAGAACCTGGTTGTCGAGCACGACATGACGGGTCTGCTGAAGGTGAACTTCGACTTCAATGCTCCGTCGGTTGACTACGCTCAGCGTCCCCTCGAGGGCCCGCTCACGGTTTACATCTACCGTGAAGGCTCAGCCATCCCCTTGATGACGTTCGAGAACGTGGAACCCGGTCAGGCGCTGGAGTGGATTGACGAGCAGCCCCTGCGCGGCAACAATTCCTACATCATCGTTGCCGAGAACAGCTACGGCCGCGGTAAGGCCAGCACGGCTCTCGTATTTGCCGGCGTGGATGTGCCCATGGCAGTTGAGAACTACTGGATTCGTGGTAACGAGGATAACCAGAAGGCTGTCTTCACTTGGGATGCCCCCGCGGGCTCAGTCAACGGCGGTGTAATCGACGGTTCGCTGACTTACACGGTTGTCGAGTTCTTCCCCGACGGCGCTACCCCCGAGGAGCAGATGGTCATCCTGGGCACCACCACCGAGACCACCTTCACCGTTGACCGTGAACCCACCGATGAGATGGAGATGCACTACTATGCTGTCATCCCGTCAACGTCGGCAGGTGTCGGCCAGGCAGTGATCGATGACATCATCCTGGGTAAGTTGAAGGATGTTCCCTTCGTCGAGTCGTTTGAGAATGCCATCCTGTCCACCACGGGCTGGATGACCGAGGGCGATGTTGCCAACTATGGCACCGTCTGGTACATCCTGAGCGATGATGACGAGCAGACCGCTCAAGACGGTGATAACGGCTTCGCTATGTGCTACAACGGCAATTACTACAGCCAGTATCACTGGTCAGACCTCGTTTCACCCAAGATGAAGCTTGACCCGGACAAGCAGTACACGCTCTCGTTCTACGTTTACATGGGTTATCCCTCAAGCTCGGCCGTTCTGCCCACGCTGGTTGTGTCGCAGAGTCTGAACGACGATCCCTATGAGGAGCTGATGACCATCGATGTCACCGAGGGCGAAGCCGGCTGGCAGTTGTTCGAGATCCCGTTGACGGGCACCGAGATTGCCAACTTTGTCAAGTTCAGCTTCCGTGGCTACATGAGCACGATGAGCGAGCGCATCTGGATTGACAATATCAGCGTCACCGCCGAGGACAAGCCCAGCGGAATTGACGAGCTGGCCGACGTACAGCGCATCGCTACCGTCAGCGGCGGCATCAGCTTCGAGGGCTTTGAGGGTCAGCAAGTGCGTGTTTACACCGTCGATGGTCGCCAGGTTGGCGCCTTCGTTGCCGGTGGCAGCCGCACCCTGTCGGTAGATCCCGGCATCTATGTCGTGACTGTCGGCAAGCAGGCCGTCAAGGTGATTGTCAAGTAATCCGATACAGTTTCCCTGATTAATCGAGTAGGCGCGTCAACGATTGACGCGCCTACTTATTCTTTGGTTAGCTGAACAAACAACTACCACGAAGCATCATGCTGTAGTGGGCTGTGTCATAATTGTTTCGCCTGTAAAAATAACCGCCCTAGCGGGCGGGAAATTAATCAAATTAGAATAAAAATTATTCAAATTGAAATAATTTTGTTTAATTTCCCGTGCGTAGCACGGTTTATTTCTGCGACATTGCATCTTGACACAGCCTCGTTCCTGTATGGTAAATTGAACACAATTGATGCAGCCTGCAGTAGGGCCTCGCCAACCTTTAACCTCTAACCTGCGAGCCCCGCTCGCATCAACGCGTAAGCCTCACTAATCACTAATCTCTAATCACTAATCAGCGAGCTTCGCTCGCCTCACAACGCCCCTTGCTCGATGCGCACGCAGATGCGCTCGATCATGGCGTCCTTCTTGTCCTTGTTGGGATGGTACCCGGCCTTGAGGCTGGCGCCGAAAAATTTGCTGAAGGTTTGCCAGAAACCCGCGCGGAATTTTCCCAGAAACGCTTTCAGGATGCTGTAACTGCTCTGGTTGGTCTCGCGGTTGATAAGCTTGATGAGCATCTTGCCCTGGTTCTTGGTCAGTTTATTCATCTGGGGCTTGTACTGGTTGAACAGCTCTTTCTCGAACCGCTTCAGATAGGCCTGTTTCTGTTTCTCGGTCTGATAGGTGTCGATGTACTCATAGGTCTCGAGCAGCGTCGAGCTGATGAGTTTGGCATACGGTAGCGTCTTCTTGATGTCGCGCACCGTCTTCCAGTAGTATTTTTCCTCAGCCTTGTTGCGAAAACGCTCGCGCGGATAGATGATGATGGGATTGAAGACGATCATCGCCAGCGTGTCGCCTGTCGACGGCTCGATGAAGTGGTAGTAGCCGGCAAAGGTCTTCTGCAACACCGATGGCAGCTCGATATGGTCGAGCGGATCCTCCACAGCAGGAGCGGCGTGCACATGAGTGCCCGTTAAAGCCGTCATGGCCAAGGCAATAGCTAATATGAGGAATAACCGTTTCATTTCTCGGCGGCGAAGATAGGACAAAGAAATGAATGCCAGCAAGAAAAGGGTGTTAAATAGTCTTTAATTCGTGACAGCGCGCAAGAGACCAGCGTAGGAGACGGTGAGGCCCACACAGCAGCCCTTGACCGATGGGTTGAAACTGTTGAACTTGGCATGAGTGACAAACGGCGAGATGCGTAGCGACGAGACGTAATGCCCCTGTCGGTCTTCGCTGGACGGATAGTCCACCACTTTGCCATGCAGCTTGATATCGATATCGACGCTGGCCATCCAACTGAAATTATTCACATGATCGCCGGTCACGTTGTCGATCATCGGGCGCTCGGTGCCCTCGGTGTCCTTCTCATACTTGATGTGGTTGATGTCCCAAGACAGGCGGTTCCAGTTCACGCCCACATTGGGCGTTACCGACACCTTGCCCTGGCGCCAGATGGTATAACCCAGTTGAAGCCCCACTCCCAGCAGTGTGGGATTGGCTGTCGCGTTGAGCTGCAGGTTGCGGCCCTGGTCATCAAGAACAGCATAGGGGTTCTTGTTCTTGAACGAGGGCTGGCCATAGGCAACATCGGCCTTGAATCTCAACAGGTTGTACTCGACATTCAGTCCTCCGGTGAACAAGGCACATCCCTTGAGGTCGTCACTCAACGAGCCCGTGGGCAGCATGCCGCCCACGCCCACCTGGAAACCGAATCCCCAACCATGAGACAACGATTCATTCTCCTGGGCGCGCAGGGCGGCAGGAGTCATTGTCAGTATAGCCAAAAGAATCAAAATCGTCCGTTTCATCGTCTTTTTTTGCTTTTTTCTATAATAACGGACAGATTTACATGAAATTGTTTTTGCCTTCAAATATCCTAAATCCAATAAGATACTATTCTCTCTAAACTCTAAAGTCTAATCTCTAAAGTCTAATCTCTAAACTCTAAACTCTAAACTACGAAGTAAACTACCACCACAGGTTGCGGTAATATTTGTGATAGAGCGAGAGGCCCTCGCTGATGGGCTTGAGCGAGGCCTTGGCGGCACGTTTGAGGTCGGCCAGGTCTTCCTCATTGTTCCAGATGGCCTTGATATAGGCCTTGTACTCGGGGGTATCTTCCTCGGTTTGGCAAGCAATGCGCTCAAAGGCGTAGATCATCTTGTCCAGAATAGCCCTCCACTCCTCAAGGGACATGTTCAAGTTGGGAGTGCGTTCACAATGCTCCTTGAACACCATCAGGCGAGGCAGGATAAAGCGCGCGATTGACACATCAAGGTCATACAGCTCCTCGATTTTAATGGTCTTGGCAATGGTTTCGGGTTTATACTTTTTGTTCATAATCGTGTTAAGATGTCTTGAGGTTAATTGTTTTCAGCGAGCAATTATACGCACAATTCTTGACATGGCCAAAAATTATTATAAAAAACTGCAAAAAAATCACATGTTTAGCATTTTCCTGGCCCATAATCAACAAATCTGTAGTTATGGTTCATTGGCCCGGCGACCTGGTTCATGGACAAAAAACTAAGAATCAGGTTCTTTTAGCATTGTTACTGAGAAGAAAATCAGATTTCTTTATCCTACGGGCTTACTTTTCCGAGAATTCTGTGTAAATTTGCACACGATGACAATACAAGAGGCTCAAGAGCGTGTTGACGCGTGGATCAAGCAATATGGCGTTCGCTATTTCAGCGAACTCACCAATATGGCGGTGCTCACCGAGGAGGTGGGCGAGGTGGCGCGTGTCATCTCACGCCGCTATGGCGACCAGTCGAGCAAGCCTGGCGACGAACTGGACCTGGCCGACGAACTGGCCGATGTGATGTGGGTGGTGATGTGCCTGGCCAACCAGACAGGCATTGACCTGGACGCTGCACTCGAGCGCAACTTCGCCAAGAAAACTAACCGCGACAGCCACCGTCATCTCGACAACGATAAACTAAAACATTAACCTATAAAACAGAACGTATTATGAGCAATCACGAACACGAACACTGCGGATGCGGATGTGAGCATCACGATCATGACCACAAACCCATGGACAAGTACATGACCGCTATCAACCAGAGCAGCGTCATCATCGACGATGCCGCTGTGACTGCCGCCGTGCAGGAAATCATCGACAAGCATGCTGCCGAGAACAATACCCCCGAGGTGCAGCAATTCCTGCTGAACTGTGTGGACCTGACTACGCTGGCCACCGAGGACAGCGAGAGCAGTGTCGCCCGCTTTGTACAAAAGGTCAACGACTTCGACAACAACTATCCCCAGTACAAGAACGTGGCCGCCATCTGCGTTTACAGCAACTTCGCGGCCGTCGTTCGCGGCACGCTCGAGGTGAGCGGTGTTGACGTGGCCGTGTGCAGCGCATGCTTCCCCTCCAGCCAGGCCCATATCGAGACCAAGATTGCCGAGACCGCACTGGCGATTGCCGACGGTGCCGACGAGGTGGACATCGTGTTGAACGTGGGCTACTTCAAGGACGAGGCCTACGAGGAATTGTGTGACGAGATCGCCGAGATCAAGCACGTGGTTGGCGACCGTCCCTTGAAGGTCATCCTCGAAACGGGTCTGCTCAAGAGTGCCGAGGCCATCCGCCGTGCCAGCATCCTGTCGATGTACTCGGGCTGCGACTTCATCAAGACCTCGACTGGCAAGATTTATCCCGGCGCTTCGCTCGAGGCTGCTTACGTGATGTGCCAGTGCATCAAGGAATACTTCGTCCAGCACGGACGCATGGTGGGCTTCAAGGCATCGGGTGGCATCCGCACCACCGAGGACGCTGTCAAGTACTATACCATCGTCAAGGAAGTCCTGGGCGAGAAGTGGTTGAACAACAAGTACTTCCGCATCGGCGCTTCCAGCCTGGCCAACTCCCTGTTCCAGTCCTTCACCGGCACCGACGCCAAGCCCTTCTAACCCAAACACCGACAGGTTTTAATCAACAACTGAATAATCAGGAAAAACTGATTTACTCCAGCCAAGGATTAAATCAGAAAACTCAGATTATTCAGTTGTTGTCTTATCTAGAACAATAGAGGCATGAATAATTGCGACAACTTAATATCGCCCTGAACAATAGATGAATTCTTTCCCCGATTAATTCCAAAAGTGGTGATGAATGTGGTCAATAACGTGTCACGTGTGTGAGTCTGACTTCGATAAATGCTCATACGTTCACGCAATTTATTGGCATATTCAGACGTGATATCATACTGTTCAGATGAGAATTTGAACTCACATAAGTGAGTAATGTGGTCAGCGCGTTTGATGATAAGATCTATTTGAGTACTCCTTCCGGTTTCGGCATCTTTGGTGCTTCTCCAAGAAGAATACATGGCACTCATGCCGATAACACCCAAAGCTTGCCTGATTTGGTCAACATGAGTCAAACCGATTAATTCAAATGTAAGCCCCTGCCACGAGTTAACACTTGGTGTCGTCATCTGCGTTATCCAATAATGTGAAACATTGTCTGGAGCCGTTTCTATAAAACGCAGATAGAAAAGTGTATAGAAGTCACACAACCTATAGATAATCCCTTTACGTTTATTGCCAATGGGCTTTTGCGCCATGATAAAACTGCATCTTTCAAGATTGGTAAGTCGTTTTGTCAAAGTTCCTCCATTTGAGTCAATTGCCTCAGCAATCTCTTGTCGCGTATATCCCTCACGTCTATTTGCCAATAAACGGACAATACTGATATATGAGTCAGCATCTTTAAAAAGCACTTGGTACAGTTCATCAAATTCTCCTTTCAATTTTCCACTTGGAGAGAAAAACAATTCATCTACATTTTCGGCTACACCTTTGGAAAAATCGATCAGGCTCCAGTAAAACGGAACCCCTCCGATATACATGTACATCTGAGTTATCTGGTATTCGTCCCACACACCATTCTTTTGTTCGACATATTGCTTGCATTCATTTAAGTTAAATGGCTGAAGGATTATTCTTGATGTAATGCGGTTGTGGAGCCCTCCCTGATTTTCAATCAACTGATCAACCAACCACGATGTTGCAGATCCACACGCTACAAGCACGATATCATTTCGCAACGAAGCCCAACCATTCCAGAAATCTTCAAGTGCAGCGACAAATTCGCTGCCAGGGGTGTCAATCCATGGCATCTCATCAAAAAACAGCACTTTTTTATGATCCTTATTGTATTTTGGCAGCAATCTTTCCAATAAATCAAACGCATCATACCATGACCTAAGCAATGGCATGACATCAGTCAAACCACTTCGCTGTAATGATTGTGCAAATCGCTGTAATTGGCGAGATTTAGGCGATTTATGTGACCCTACATAAGATAAAGTGATACGGTCGTTCAAGACACTGTTTACTAGAAATGTCTTCCCCACACGGCGACGACCAGCAACGACTACAAACTCTGAACGATGTGAAATCATGCACCCCTCCAATGCTGCTATTTCACGTTCACGACCAATTAACTTTTCCATAATAGCATCATGTATTGACTCATTGTTGTTTTTGCAAAAGTAGTGCATCTGATTGATAAAAACAAGAAAATTGCTGAAATTCCAGCTAAATGTTGGTTTTTATAGTGAGATTTAGCTGAAAAGTAATCACAAGAATCAGCTAAAATGTAATTTTGGGATGACTTTTAGCTGGAATCTCAAGGCTTAATATATTAATGTCACAATACCGGGAAAAACTAGATACCTGAGGGTCTAAATTATCTGTTTGTTTGGATTGAATTGAATTTGTGACTCTTGATTTTACTGCAAAAAATAGAGTAAACTCTGTGTTTTTACAGTAAAATCAAGTGCAAATAAGTACCTTTGCAGGCATGAAAGAGGGCATGAATCGGGAGATATTGAAAATTGCGTTGCCGGCGATTGTCGCCAACATCACGGTACCGCTGCTGGGACTGGTGGATACCGCTATCGCGGGGCATCTGGGTGACAAGGTGTTCATCGGTGCTGTGGCAGTGGGTGCGATGATGTTCAACCTGGTGTATTGGAACTTCGGCTTCCTGCGCATGAGCACGTCGGGCATGACGGCTCAGACCTATGGCAGCGGCGATTTCAACGAGAGTGCTAAACTGCTGGGCGAATCCACCGCGCTGGCGGCACTCATCTCGGGCCTCATCATCCTCTTGCAGTGGCCCATCCGCTTGCTGCTGTTGTGGATTATCGGACCCTCGCCCGAGGTCACCTCGCTGGCCATCACCTATTTCACCATCTGCATCTGGGGTGTGCCGCCCGTGCTGGTGATGATGGCCTTCAAGGGCTGGCTTTTAGGTATGCAGGACTCCAAGAGCGCCATGTGGATCTCCATCATGACCAATGTCTTCAACATCGGCGCAAGTCTGATTTGCGTCTATCTGTTCAAGATGGGCTTTGTGGGTATCGCCGTCGGCACGCTGGCAGGTGAATGGCTGGGACTGTTGTATGCCGCGCTGACGGTGCAACGCAAGTTCCCTCGCCTGAACGGTTTACTCGACTGGCGCCGCGTGTGGCGCTTCAAGGGCGCCGGACGCTATTTCAAGGTGAGCCGCGACATCTTCGTGCGCAGTTTCCTGCTGATGACCGTGAGCCTGGCATACGTCTCGATCGGAGCCCGCAGCGGCGACCTCATCCTTGCCGTCAACGCCTTGATATTGCAACTGTTTACCCTTTACAGCCACTTCATGGACGGTATCGCCTTTGCCGGCGAGGCCGTTGTGGGCAAGTACTACGGCATGGGCGACATGAGCCGCATGCGGCGTTGCGTGAGGCTGTTGTTCGGCTGGGGCCTGGCCGTAGCCGCTCTGTTCACGTTGATTTATTCGTTCCCGCGCATCGCCTTCTGGCTGCTGACCGACCAGCAGAGTGTCATCGAGGCCGCCATGGACTACCGCGTGTGGTGCGCCTTGATACCTGCTGCCGGTATGGCGGCTTTTGTGTGGGATGGCGTGTTCATCAGCCTGACTCGCTCGATGGGCATGCTCATCAGCGCCGGCATCGCTTGGTCGCTGTTCTTCGTCATCTACTGGCTCACACCCGAGGCTTGGGGCAATAACCGCCTGTGGATTGCTTACCTGAGTTTCCTCGCTTTGCGCGGCATCATCCAGACCATCCTCTACCGTGGCTACCTCAAGCGCGGCGTGCTGGAACATTGACTCGACCCAGCCCTAATATAAAACGATGTGACGGGAACGCTTGAAACTCCCGTCACATCGTTTTTTTTGTGTGGTTTTGTTAATGGATGATTATTTGGTTTGTGATAGCTGCATGTTGATCAAGGCGGTCACATCAGTGATGTTGACAAGACTGTCCTTGTTGATGTCGGCGCAGGTCTCGCAGGTACCGTTCATGGAACCCAACAAGAAGCTGATAAGTACGGTGACATCGGTAACGTTGACAAGATTGTCATGGTTCACGTCGCCGCTGGTGTGCAGCTGTTTCATATACCAGAAACTGGCTGTGCCGTCGCGGTTGATGACCATCTCGGTCACGGGTTTGCCCAGGTAGCCCGCATTGCCGGTGATCTCGCCCCTGAAATCCATGTTGAGCTTGGTTGCCGGCGTTGATTCATCGCTCACCTCTCGCTTGTTGCCATATGGCCAGGTATCCCCGCTCTGGGTGTATTTGGACAACTTGTTATCGGCCGGAAGTATGGTAATCAGCTGAATCTTCTCGTTGTTGGGTTTATTGTTGGTCCACTGGCTCGCACTGTAGGTGATGTGAGTCACCAAGATGCCTTCACCGGGCAGAAAGCTGTCCCAACCATGGCGCTTGCGGTTCTCGAAGATGAAATACTCGTTCTTGTTCTCATCGCTCACGATACAAACGGCTTTATCGCTATCCTTTTGCTTTTGGTTCCATATAGGCAGGGTATAGTAGGTGTTGGGCTCGGGAGTGATATAATTCACCCATCCCATGAATACTTTCTCGTAGGCCGAATAACCTACCGGTGTGTAGCCGTCGTTGCAATAGCAACCCTGGCACATGATGTCCCAGTCGCCCATGCCGAAATTGTCGTTATTGCCCGTGTCATACATGTCGGGCAAGCCCAGGCAGTGACCGAACTCGTGGGCAAACGTGCCGATGCCGTCGATGGTCTTGCCGTTGTCGTTGGACCCGTGGAGCTCGTTGAACACAGCAAAATGGTTGACGTAGGGGTCGCCGATGCTGGGGCTGAAGGCGCCGTTGCCTCCCCTCGAGTAATATTTTGCGGCATCAAGTGTCCAGTTGCAGGGCCAGATGGCTTCGGGGTGGTAGGCCGCGGCTTGGGACTCGCCCACACCGGCAAAGATGATGATGACCACATCACAGTAGTAGTCGTTGTTGGTGTCATAGGGCTGGAACGACACGCTGTCGGCCGCTGCAAGCTGGCAAGCCTCGGTCACCATCCAACCGATGCCCTTGTCCTTTGTCGTGCCCGAGTGGCCGCCGTAGTATTCGCGATTCTGCGACAGGCAGTAGATGCCATACACGTCAAATATGGGTTTATACATGCCGTTGGACTGGTCGTGGAAGTATTGTGCCACACCCTCCGAACCCGAAATCATGGCATTGATCACTTTCTCGCGGGTGTTGTTGAATTTCTTGTCCTGGAACTCGACCAGGATAACGGGGATGCGACGCTCGCCCATGGCGGGAACGCTGGCGGTGGCATTGCTGCCCGTGGCTGAGAGTTTGCCGCTCTTGTTGGGCAGCATGTATGAGTTGCGGGTCATTGTCAAGGTACCGCGTTGAACATTCACAAACGCTTTCTCGGCTGGTGTGCGTTCGCTGGCCTCATGGGCTCTGATGGAACTCAGGCCCGTCAGTCTCGAGGTGTAATAGAAGTCCCCGTCGCTGCCTCGGGCAACAGTCAGGCCGTCGCTGGTCACGATGGCATTGTTGAAGGCATTGCCCACGGCTTGTACTTTCAGTTTGGTGCCGTCGTGCTGTGTGACGGTATGCCAGCCGGGTTTGGCGGGTACAGCCATGGCGATGACCACAACGCACAAGTAAATAGTCAAGAAACACAGTTTTCTTCTCATTGGAAATGGTAGTTGAAGATGAATAATAAATGATATCAGTTATTGTAACACAATTGCCACATAGCCTATGTGCAAGGGAATGTGACAATTACATTTACGGGCGCAAAATTAAGCATAATAATTCAAATAAGAAAATTATTTGGTATGATGGATTGATTTAAGTCGTTCGTTTGCTGTGATATTGCTACTTCATCATCGTTCCATTTTCCTGAAAAACAACGGGTTGCCCCATGAATTTACAGGGCAACCCGTTGACTGTTGATTTTACCGGTGGATATTACTCGGTGCTGGTGAGCATCATGGTGATGAGCATGGTCACATCAGTCACGTTGATATTACCGTCGTTATTGATGTCTCCGCAGATTTGACAGCACTCGACATTGCCTCCAATCTGGTAGGTAATGAGGGTAGTCACATCGGTCACGTTGACCGTGCCGTCGTGGTTCACGTCGCCCAGCTGGTAGCTGTGGCCGTTCTCGAACAGGGTCACCTCCTCGATGTTGCTCCACGGGCTCTCGGTACCGTCCGAATAAACGGCTTTCACCTTGTAGTTGAATGTTCCGCTAGCCTCCAGGTCTTTCACGAGGTAGAACTTGTCGGTGATGTCGGTGATCAACCGGTAGGTGGTATCGCCGGTCTCTTGGGCATTGAGATTCATCGTGGTCAGGTCACCGGCATAGACGGTGACTTGCTTGATGCTCGAATAGTCGATCAATGACTGGATGGTCACGGCGTCGTTTGCGGCACAATCGAGGACGATGACGTAATCGGTCATGTCCGGACCCAAGGCCACCTCCTGAGAAGCCATGCTGTTCGACACGCTGATGGTAGAGTTGTCGTAGTAATAGGACGCTGCCTTGATGACAACCGTCATCTTCTCATATCCGTTGAGGTTGTAGGTGGGGGATGAGATGGTGCCATCAAAGGCGAGAATCAGCGCGTTGCCGTAGGCGCCCAGATAGGATGTGGCACTCCATCCGGCAGGCATGTAGTCGCTGTAGTTGCCCGAGATGTCAACGAGGCTATTGCCCTCAACAGCATCGGGTACGTTGCTGAAGTCGGCGGTCTCGAGCTGAACCACCAGAGGCTTGGTGTACACCTCGAGTGTGTAGCTGGCGACGTTGTCGTCGGGTGTCTGGTCGGTCCAGTCGGCACGGAACTGCGTCAGATTGATCATCACACTGTCGGCAGGTTGCATCACGGGGGTATAGCCCTCGAGCAGGCCATGGCCAGCGAGGTTGACAATCACATCCTGGGCACCGTCGCTCGAGAGAGTGAGCGTGGCTTGAAAATCCCTGTTGTCGTCAGGTGTGAAGGTCACGGTGACGTCAGTGCCGTTGGCGGCATCGGCATTGCTGATGACAGTGGGGTTGATGCTGAACACGCCGTTGGCATCGTTGAGCCTGAGTGTGATGTCGCCTGTCAACGCTTGGCCGTAAACCCTCATCGTTATCGTGCCGCTTTGGGTCATCATCACATTGCCGAAGTTGAGGTCGTCGGTCGAAACCGAGATGACGGGATCCACCACAGCATCCTTCATGAACCAGAAGCTGGCCGTGCCGTTGTTGTTGATGACCATCTCGGTCACAGGCTTGCCCAGGTAGCCGGCATTACCCGTGATGCTGCCGTTGGCTCTCATGTACAGCTTGGCGGCAGGGGTGGAATTGTCGGTGAATTGGTTCTTGCCGTCGCGGGGCCACAGGTCGCTGTTTTCATTATAGTAGGACAGGGTGTTATCGACAGGTACGATGGTCATCAGTTGTATGTCTTGGTTGTTGACTGAGTTGCCCCACCATCGGTCAGGATTATAAGTGATGTGGGTGATCATGATACCCTGGCCGGGCAAGTAGCGGTCCCAACCCTGGCGCTTGCGGTACTCCAGGACGAAGTATTCGTTCTCGTTCAGGTCACTGGTGATGCACACGGCCTTGTCGGTCGATTGCTGACTGAGGTTAAACACGGGCAGGGTGTAATAGGTGCCGGGTTGCGCCTTGATATAGTCGATCCAGCCCATGAACACCTTCTCATAGGCCGTATAACCGGGCGGCGTGAATCCGTCGTTGTTGTAGCAGCCCATGCACATGACGTCCCAGTCGCCCATGCCGAAATGGTTGCCATTGCCGGTGTCGTAGAAGTCGGGAAGACCCAGGCAGTGGCCGAACTCGTGGGCAAAGGTGCCGATACCGTCTATCGTACTGCCGTCATCGTTGCTGCCGTACAGCTCGTTGAACACGGCAAAATTGTTGACGTAGGGGTCACCGTTGTTGGGCCTGAAGGCGCCATTCCCGCCATAGTTGTAATAGGCGGCAGCGTCAAGGCTCCAGTTGCAGGGCCAGATAGATTCGGGATATGTCGTTGAGGCCTGTGATTCGCCTACGCCGGCATAGATGACGATGACCACGTCACAGAAGTCGTCGCTGTTGGTGTCATAGGGTTTGAACTGCACACCGTCGGCAGCAGCCAGCTGGCAAGCCTCGGTGACCATCGCTCCCAAGCCCTTGTCCGTCCCGTTGTAGTTGGCTCCGTAGTAAGAACGGTTCTGTGACAAGGTATAGATTCCATACACGTCAAATTCGGGCTCATACAGGCCGTTGGACTGGTCGCGGAAGTACTGTCCCACGCTCTCGTCGCCGGTGAGCAAGGCATCGATGATGCCTTGACGGGTGTTACTGAATTTCTTGTCCTTGTACTCTACCAGAATGATGGGGATGCGGCGTGAGCCCATCGCGGGCACATCGGCATCGGCGTTGCTGCCGCCCACACTCTTGAACGACCTTTTATTGCCGGGAATCTGATGTGATTTCTGCGGCATCGTCATGCTGCCACGCTGAGCATTCAGGAAAGCGGTCTCGGCGGGAGTGCGCTCGTTGACTTCGTGGGCACGCATCGTGGTCAGTCCTGTCAGCGACGAGGTGTAGTAGTAGTCTCCGTCGTCGCCACGGGCCACCGTCAGGCCGTCGCTGGTGAGAAAGGCGTGATTGAATGCGTTACCTACGGCTTGAACCTTCAAGGTGGTGCCGTCACTTTGTTTGATCGTGTGCCAGCCTGGCTTGGCGGGCACAGCCATTACTGCAATGCTGCAACACAGCAGCATCAGTAAAAGAGCTAGATTTTTCTTCATAGTTTTTTGTGATTGAATGATGGTTATGTCGTGGCAAATATACAGTTTTATTTTCAAAAACTTATTATAAAAATGTAAAAACAATGAAAAGGCGTTCTGATGTGAGCCACACACGGGGTGGCACATCAGGGCATGAGGTAGTTGGAAAAACGTGTGAGGTTAGCGGTTCTGGCGGCGCCTGTTTCTCGCGTCGTCATACTTGTTGCCGGTATAGGTGTTGGTGATGCCGGTCGAGAATTCGTCTTCTTCCTCGTCTTCGTTGCCGGTCTTGTCTTGCTTCTTCTCGACCTTGTTCTTGGCCTGCTCGGGCTTGTTGCGCTTGATGTCTTCGGGTTTCTGCAGGTCGAGCGCGGTTTCATAGATGTTCCAGGTCTCGTCAAGGTCCCAGTTGCGGCGCAGTTTCAGCCGTTTGGGGTAATAATAGACCTCCTCGGGTTGCAAGTGGCTGTTGTAGTTGCCGGTGTCCCACTGGCCGTTGCCGTTGCTGTCGAGGGTGAGACGCAGGTAATAGGTGCCGGGCGTGACGTTGAGCAGTTCAAACGCGCCGTCCTTTACCTTGACGGTGCGCATCACCCTCTCGCCGCTGCCCAGCAGTTCGACAAAGGCGTCGCCCTTGGCATTGACCTTGAAATAGACGTTGGCATATTCCTCAGTGCCCTTGACTTTCATATCCTTGACGAGGGGGTTGTTGTGCAACCCGTAGACCGACGTCACGGCGGCGCTGTCGATGGTCAGCCGGTAGGTGGAGTCGGGCAGGGTGGTGAAGGGGAGCCAGTAGCGCATGGGATTCAGGTCGTCGACAGGGCGCAACGACGGCACGACAGGGTAGGGCACCCACAAGGTGTCGCGCTTGATCTCGAGGTGTACGCCCCGCGGGTCGATGCTGGCGATGGGCGTGTCAAACCTGAGGATGATGGAGTCGCCGATGTCGAAGCTTCCGCTCTTGGCGAGTTCCATATTGAGTCTGGGAGTGTCGTTGGGATCGACATGTTGCAGTTCCTTGATTTCCTCAAGATCACCCTCGCCCAGTTCCTTGCCTTGGGCTGCGGCTTTCTCTTGTTTCTCGAGCAGTTGGGCGAGGCGCTTGGCGCGCTCCTCGCGCTCCTTGGCTTTCTTTTCCTCTTCCTTGACCTGAGAGCTGGGTTTGCGGTAGCCGAAGCGCACGGTGTCGGTCACCTGCTCCAGGCGCTCGGCGGTGTCGGTGCGCAGGTAGGTCATGGCCACAATCAGCGTGTCGGTCTTGATCAGGGCCGAGTCGGTGATCCAGTAGAACAGTGAGTCGTTGGTCATCGTGCGTTCCACACGGTACCAGTCGCGCTCATGCTCGGCAGGATGCAGCACCTCGAGCTGCGGCAACGAGTCGTTGGGCGCGCCGAAGAGGATGTGCAGCTTGTGGGCCTCGGGACGTGACGTTTGTCTGACGTAGTGGTTGCGGTAGCCCTCGTTGAACATGCACAGCAGCAGGTCGTTAGGCAGGTACAGGGTGTGAGTCGCCGTCATCACCGTGTCCACGCGACGGTCAAAGGTGAAGACGGTGTCCTGAGAGGTGTACTCGCTCGTCGTGGGGACGATGATCTCGTCGAGGAAAGCGATGTCCTCGGTTCGGGCCATGTGGTAGTCGCCGTCAACATCACTGAGGGCGAAGACATGGTAGCTGCCGGGTTTCAGGTTGCGGATGGTGAACTTGCCGAGGTCGTTGGTGCGGCTCACGCGCTCCAGCGGCACGCGGGTGAAAGCGGTGTCGTCGAGGTTGCTGTGCAGACCCACAATCACGTGCTGCATCGGTTCCAGGTCGTTGGCGCGCAGCACGATGCCCGACACGGCCAGCGTGTCAATCTCGTCACCGGTCGAGAAGGCGAACGAGTAGCCGTCAAGTTGGTTGCCCTCGTTGTTGTCCTCGATGGCATTCGAGAAGTCAATGACATAGGTCGTGTTCTCTTCCAGTTCGTCGCGGAACTCGATGGTCACTTTCTTGCCCACCGTGCGGATGAGAGGTTGTGTCTTGGGAGCTGGCGAGATGATGACTTTCTTCTGCTGGTCCTTGAGGTTGACGATTTCGTCAAAGGTGATTTCCACCTTTTGGCCCTTGAAATTGAGGGCATTGGCCTCGGGCGATGACTTGACCACCTGGGGCGGTGTGTAGTCACGCGGACCACCCTCGGGCGACCCGATGCTGGCACATGCCGCGAGTATCACACCCACGACCAGTGTCAACAGCCAATATGTCCAGCGTCCTTTCACTTGAAATGATAGCGAGGGCAAAGGTACATAAAAAAGTTGTGAAAGTTGTCAATAAGTTGTTCTAGATGTTTGAAAACCTTTGTATCGTCCTGAGATAGTCGTTAAAGGTCGTTGTTTGATTATTTCAGGTCGATGATGTCCAGGTCGTTGGGGACGAGGATGGGACCGCGGTAGTATTGCCCGGCTTCGGCGCTGTAGGTGGCGGCGCGGGTCTCGAGGTTGGTGTCCTCGGTGTGGTAGAGGACCAGATGCTTCACGCCCAGTTCCTGGGCAATCATGCCGGCGTCAAGGGCGGTGCTGTGGCTTTTCTCGTAAGGGTTGAACACGAAGCGGTCCTTGTACAGGCAGAAGGCCTCGCACATTAGCCAGTCGCAGTTGCGGGCGTAGGGCTCGCTCTGCATGCTGTAAGGCTCGTCGCCCAGGCACACGAGTCGCTGCCCGTCGGGCAACTTGGCCTCGAAGCCGTATTGCTTGACCTTGGTCGATGCGATGTCAAAGAAGGTGACCTTCATGTCGTCGATGTCCACCGTCTCGCCGTCATGCACTTCTTGCAGGATGATGGTCTGCCCGATGGAATTGAAGATCTTGCGCGGAATCATCAGCTCTCCCATCGTGTACAGGGCATGCTTCACCACGTCGTTGCAGTAGATGGTGAACGGGCCCTTGTGCTTGCCCTTGAAAATCATGGGGGAAATCTTGCGCATCATCCAGATGGCACCCAGGATGTGGTCGGTGTGGCTGTGGGTGACAAACATGTGCTTGATGCTCTCGAAGGGTATCTTGGCCTTCATCAGCTGCTGCAGGATGCCGTTGCCGCCACCGCCGTCCACGAGCATTCCGCCCATTGGGGTGCGGAGGTGGAAACAGGTGTTGTAGCAGTTGACGCACATGGCGTTGCCGGTGCCCAAAATGGTGATGCGTGTGGTGTTGTCCATAACTGTCAAGACTTTACTTTAGGGAGTTCGATGCAGAAGGTCGTACCCTTGCCCAATTCCGATTCCTGGATGTATATCTGCCCCTTGTGATATTCCTCGATGATGCGCTTGACCAGCGTCAGGCCCAAGCCCCATCCGCGTTTTTTAGTGGTGAAGCCGGGGTTGAACACGTTCTTGAAGTTCTTGCGTGCGATGCCTTTACCCGTGTCCTTGACAAGAATCACGACGTTGTTGGGGCTGTCCTCAACGGTGATGTCGAGTCTTCCCTCACCGTCCATCGCATCGACGGCGTTCTTGGTCAGGTTTTCCATCACCCAGGCGAACAGCGTCTGGCTCAGCATCACGCCGTTGTTGGTCTGGTCGTTGGTGTGAATCTGCAGGTCCACGCGCTTGGGGATGCGGGCACGCATATATTCTAGGCTGGTCACCACGGCCTCGTTGATCGACGTGAGTTCCTTGTCGGGCATCGAGCCGATCTTGGAGAAGCGGTCGGCGATGGTGGACAGGCGCTTCACGTCCTTGTCCATGTCGGTGACGATGCTGTGGTCAACACCCATCGAGTCCAGCAGTTGCATCCAGGCCATGAGCGACGAGATGGGCGTTCCGAGCTGGTGCGCAGTCTCTTTCGACAGACCCACCCACACCTTGTTCTGCTCGGCGCGCTTGATGCTCATCAGGGCAAAGTAGGCGATGGCAAAGAACAGGATGAGGACTGCAAGCTGGATATAGGGGAAGTAGGACAATCGGCGCAACAGCGTCGAGTCCTCATAATAGAGGTGCTGCGTCGTGCTGTCGTCGATGATGATGTCGATCTTGTTCTCGCTGTTCTTCAGGTGGCGCAACTTCTTGTTGAGGTACTCCTGGTTGGCGGGCGACTCTTCAAGGGGGTTGTCGGTGGGCTCAGGCAGACGGAAGTTGCGGTGATCCAGGATATTGTCCTCGTCATCCACCAGCAGCACGGGGATGTTGTGGTTACCCTCGATGATGCTGAACAGGAAATCAACGTCGGCCATGCCCGACTCAATGGGGTTCCCGTCGGCATCAAATTCGGTGTTGTTGCCCATCGTGGCCAGCTCACGCGTAGCGTCGGCCCAGATTTCCATGCGCTCTCGCTCCTGCTCGGCCAGGTCCTTGACCAGGTTGTTGGAGATGTAGAGGAACAGCGCCACAAGCATCAGCGAGATGGCGAGAAACACCACCTTCCAGATGCGTCGTGAGTCATATATGTTGCGCAGATTCGCCATGTTAAGTCGTTAACAGTGGGCAAAATTAGGCAATTCCCCCGAATTGAACAAATGATGCGCCGGCAACTTGCCAAATCTTAGCCCTTGGCAATTGTATCAAACAACTGATTTTTCTGAATCATCTGATGCTTCCGCATTGATTTCAGATGGATGACAGACCCTGATCCTGCGAGCAATGCGAGTATCCTGATAAAGAACGCGGATGCCAATTAAAACGATTTTCTTTGATTTATTGCGAGCCTTTGCGAGCAATCCCAATCTCTTAGCGTCTTAGCGCCTTTGCGTGGGGCCCTTCGCGCGTAAGCCTAAAAAAGAGTTGTACCAGTTGTTCGATAAAATATTTTTTTTAATTTCTTGCGAGCTCAAGCGAGCAATCCCAATAATCTTAGCGCCTTCGCTCCTTCGCGTGGGGGTGGGGCCCACGTGCGCATGCCATTGTATTTGTTGTATTTATTGTTTTCCTTTTAGCAGGTCTTTTTCGATCCAGTGAGCGACACTGTCCTCGGTATTGGGGCCGATGACCTCGCTGGCAGCCGCTTTGACCTCGTCAAAGGCGTTCCCTACGGCCACGCTGTGGTCGGCAGCCTGCATCATGGCGATGTCGTTGCGGTTGTCGCCGAACACGACCACCCTGTCGGCGCCCACCTGTCTGGCCAGTTCGCGGATGGCGCCCGCCTTGCTGGTCCCGGCGGTGAAAATCTCGAGATAGCCTTCGCTCTCGTTAAAGATGTCATGATACAACATCACCGAGCACGTGGACACTGTGGCCTTGAGGTCGGCGGCAATGGCATCGAGTACGGTAAACTTGTTCATGGTGAAAATCAGCAGGGCCTCGTCGTCGCTGTGACGGTAATTCTTGTCATCAAGGAAGAACTTCTTCAGGGGCAGATGTTGCCGTGCAGCGATAAATCGCTCTTCCTGCTGCGACATGGCTCCGTAGTGGTGGGTGTGAAGCAGCCGGTCGCCATGGCGACGGTAGATGAAAGGGTGACTGTCGTAGCGGTCGAACACGTCGGCCACGGCATTCACCGTCGTGTCGTCGATGCCGCGCGTGTGCTCATAGTTGGCAGTAACGGGATTCCACATCGCAGCACCGCCGATGACGATAAAAGGCAGGGTGGCATGCACCTCTTGCATCAGCGGCACGACCGTGGCGGGGGTGCGGGCCGTGGCAATGCTGAACAGGCCGCCCAATTCACCGATGACGCGGTTGAGTGTGGCAATGGTGCCTGCCGACAACTGTGAGTTGTCGTCAAGCAACGTGCCGTCAAGGTCGCTCACGTAGAGCGTCTTTGTTTCTCCTGTTTTCAAATGGGAAATAGGTGTCAGTCTCTTTAACCTCTAACCTCTAACCTTTAACCTGTAATCAATACTGCTCATCGGCATTGGGGAAGTCGCCGCTCTTGACATCGCTGATGTAGTTGCCCACGCTGTCGATGATCTGCTCGCCCAGGTTGTTATAGACGCGCAGGAACTTGGGTTTGAATTCGCGGTTCAGGCCCAGCATGTCGTGCAGCACCAGTACCTGGCCGCTGCAGGCGCCACCGCCGCCGATGCCGATGGTGGGCACGTTGATGCTCTGGGTGACCTTGGCAGCCAGTGTGGCGGGAATCTTTTCCAGCACGACGCCGAAACAGCCGATTTCGGCCAGCACCTTGGCGTCGGCCAGCAGGCGCGTAGCCTCGGCCTCGTCTTGGGCTCGTGTGGAATAGGTGCCGAACTTGTTGATCGACTGTGGCGTCAGTCCCAGGTGACCCATCACGGGGATACCGGCACGCAGAATCATCTCGATGGCAGCGCGCATCTCGCGGCCTCCCTCGAGTTTCACGCCGTCGGCGCCAGTCTCCTGCATGATGCGCACCGCGTTGCGTTGTGCCTCCATCGGGTCGCCCTGGTAGGTGCCGAAAGGCATGTCAACAATGACCATCGCCCGCTTGACGGCACGCACGACTGTGCGGCCATACACGATCATGTCATCGATGGTGATGGGAATGGTGGTGGCATTGCCTTGCATGACGTTGGAGGCGCTGTCGCCCACCAGGATGATATCGATGCCGGCTTGGTCCACGAGGGTGGCCATGGTGAAGTCATAGGCAGTGATCATTGCGATTTTCTCACCGGCAATTCGCATGTCGGCGATGCGCTTGGTCGTGACCTTGCGGGGGTCTGTAACGGTATAGGTTGACATTATTTAGTTGAGTGTTTAGAGTTTGTCTAAAGATGTTGATTCTAATGCCTTGCAGCAAAAAGCCGTTCGGCATTAATGGCTGCAAATGTACTTGTTTGCCCGCAATAGACAAAATTTTGTGCAACGATTAAACCAAAAAAACCTTAAAACATCTAATTATTCGGTTTTTATTGCTAATTTTGGCGCGCAAATTCAATAACAATCAAACATAAATTAAATCAAAAGAAAGAAAAATGAAGAAATTATTGTTTTCGCTCGTGATGATGGCTTTTGCCGTTAGTGCTATGAACGCTCAAGCAGTAGACGCTGCTCCTCAGGTACAGAAGGAATGCTGCAAGGATCACAAGGATGGACAGAAGTGTGACAAGCCTGCCGATCAGCAGTGCCCCGACTGCAAGGCCAAGGCTGCTAAGCAAGAGTGCAAGAAGGCTGAAGGTCAGAAGTGCGAGAAGGCTGCTGGCATGAAGCACGAGTGCAAGGACGGCATGAAGAAGTGCGAGAAGGCCGAGGGCATGAAGCACGAGTGCAAGGACGGCATGAAGAAGTGCGAGAAGGCCGAGGGCATGAAGCATGAGTGCAAGGACGGCAAGAAGTGCGAGAAGGCCGAGGGCATGAAGCATGAGTGCAAGGACGGCATGAAGAAGTGCGAGAAGGCTGCTGGCATGAAGCATGAGTGCAAGGACGGCATGAAGAAGTGCGAGAAGGCCCAGGCTGCTAAGCACGAGTGCAAGGATCACAAGGACGGCAAGTGCGACAAGCCCGCCGATCAGCAGTGCCCCGATTGCAAGGCTAAGGCCGCTGCCAAGAAGAACTGATCAGTTCTTTGAGAGACATCTATCTCACGTCTAATCACCGAACAGTGGTTTGGCGTGAGTTTTTTATTTCGTCGTCCGATCCATGAAATACTTCCGCCGATTCAGTCGGCCTGAATGGAGCATTTTTCGCCTGTTTTACGGTTGAGAGGAATTTAGATTTTCTTGGCATGGTAACAAATATAATAGGTTTATAATCAGTGATTTATGGTTTATCTGAAGTTAGATTTTTGTTTTGGGGTATTGTCAAGGTTCTCACATTCTAATAATTTTGCCAAAAATTGATTTATGTTGATGAATAACTATTGACCTATGAAACAAAAAATGTCATTAATGATTCTTGCCGCTGTTGCACTGCTCTTGGGTGCAGGGAGCGGCAATGTATGGGCGCAGGACGCTGTGCAGGTGACTGCAGGCGAAGCCCGTGTGACCCAGAACTTCGACGGCATGTGGGACAGTGAAGCCCAGGCTGCTACACTCGACATGCCGCAGGGATGGCGCGTTGATCGCCAGATGAGCGCTCCCCGCACGGTGGGCAGCTTCGCAACCGCTTCGACCAGCGTCATGTACACGGGTGGCGTGAGTCTGGCCAGCAATGCCAAGAACGGCACCTGGAACTTTGTTTCCAGCAGCGATGCCAGCGACTGCTCGGTGGGTGGTCTGTCAACTACTGTTGACGGCGGTACCCGTTGCATCAATGTGATGACCTGTCTCCATAATAACGGCGACGAAGCCATCACCAAATTGACTCTGGGCTACGACATCGAGAAGTACCGCGACGGCGACAATGCCGCCGGCTTTGCCGTTCAACTCTACGTTTCCAACGACGGTGTTAACTGGACCAGTGCCGGCGAAGACTTCTACAACTACTTCACCCCCGATGGCGCGACCCAGGGTGCAGCTGTGGTTCCCATCAGTACGACCCCCGTCACTGGCAAGCAACTCATGGTTGACTTCGCTGCCGGTGCCGACCTTTACTTGGCATGGAACATCAGCGTGGCCAGCGGCACCAGCCCCAACAAGGCCATGGGCTTGTCGATTGACAATGTGGTCATCGACGCGACTTTTGCCTCGCAGGACCAGGCTTGCTACATCTATGTCGAGGATGTGACCAAGTGGGCTGCCATGTATATGGCTGTTGACGGCGGTGTAGCCCAGGCTCCCGCCAGTGGCGCCGTGGTCAATGGCGTGACCTACAAGGTGTGGTCGCTTGAGATGGACGGTAATGAGCACGCGCTCGTCTTTACCGACAACAATGGCAATACCTTGAACACCAGCATCACCGCCAATCGCGATTATTACCTGTGTGTGACCAAGGAGGAGGTGACCGAAATCACCGACCCGCAGAACTACGAGGGTTATGTGGATCCCACGCGTCCCCCGTTTGTCGCATCGGGCATCTTCCTGCGCGGCGAGGTGAACAGCTGGGGCGCAGTGGCCGACTGGGAATTCAGCGACGAGGGCGGCGGCACCTATGTGTTGTATGACAAGGCCTTGAGCGGTCAGTTCAAGGTGGCCGACTCGGGCTGGACCAGTGCCTGCAACTATGGCAGCAACGGCACCAGCATTCAGATGGGCGTTCCCTATAACCTTGTTTTGGGTACCAACGACAACATCTCGTGCGGTGGACTCTCCTTCGTGTGCAAGCGCATCGTGCTCAACATCAACAATGGCACTGCCACGCTGCTGCTCGAGAGCGATGACGACGACACGGGCCTGACGGCTGTCTATGTCATCGGCGACAACAATGGCTGGAACTATATGGATGCCTCGGGCAAGCTCGATCTTGTCGAGGGCAAGACGTTCAAGGGTCAGGTGACCATGCCTGCCGTGGGCGACGGTTACAGCCACTGGCGCATCTACCAGCGCCTGGGTATGGGCGGCGTGTGGGGCGCTGAGAACGACCTCACCGGCGACAACACCAGCGGCACGCTCGTCAAGGGCGCCACGGGCAAGGTTTCGACCGCTCCCGGCACCTATGACGTGACCTTTAACCTCGCTACGGGCGAATACAGCCTCACGCTGGCTGCCTCCACCCCCACCTCGATGACACTGCAACCCGCCGACGTGGTACTCGTTCCCGAGTTGCCCGAGCAGGTCAAGGTGCTCTCGCTCAACAACAGCCTCATTTATTATAATGATCAGGACGCTGTGTTCAACGGCATTGCCCAGGCGATGGGCAAGGATGCCAACTGGACCAAGCACACCCTGCTGGGCAAGTCGCTCTTGACCCATTGGGAAGAGGGTGACGGCGTGGCCGAGGACGGCAATCCCGGTGCCAAGATGCTCGTGCGCAGCGAGGCTTGGAGCCACATCATCCTGCAGGAGCAGAGTTCGCTGCCCCGCACCAATATCGAGTCCTTCCGCGCCAACGTGAAGCGCTGGGTGGACTACATCCGCGAGTATTGCCCCAACCCCAACGCCATCATCATCGTGCCCGTCAACTGGGCCTACAGCGGCGACTGGGCTAACTACACGGCTTTCAACGCTACCTTCGTCAAGAACTACCAGGATGTAGCCCTCGACTTGGGCGTGACGCTGTGTCCCGTGGGCGTGGCCTATCAGGAGGTCTATGACCTGGAGGGCAGCGAGGGTACCCTCACTTGGTTCCTCGATGACCGCCATCCGACCCTCAAGGCTACCTATATGGCCGCCGCGATGGAGTATGGCCTCATCTACGGTGTTGACCCGATGGACATCACTTGGGCTCCCAACGGCCTGAATGCCACCGACGCTGCCGCCATGCGTGGCTATGCCAGCCGTGCCTTGAACGGCTTCACCAACTATGTTGACCACACTGCCGGTCAGGTTCATTACAAGGTGACCGTGCGCGACCAGTTCGGCATGGAAATCGAGGCTCCCGAGCCCGTGGTGATGACCTTGAGCGATGGCGGCGAAATCAATGCCGACCAGGTGTTCACCAGCAACGGCGTGAATGGCGAATACACCGTTACCGCCACTACCGGCAACTTCACCCAGAACGCTACCGTCAAGGTGGCTACGGCGCTGACCGAGGTGGTGACCTATCCTGCCATCGAATTGGATGAAACGACGTTGAGCGCTACCCAGAACTTCGACGTGATGGGTGACGAGGCCACCGCAACGCTGCCTCAGGCTTGGCGCATCGACCGCATTCTCACTGCTCCCCGCACCGTGGGCCGCTTTGACCAGGCCGATGACCAGACGATGTACAGCGGCGGCGTGAATCTGCCCAGCAATGCCAAGAACGGCACCTGGAACTTCGGCGACAATGCCGGTGATGACCGCGCTCTGGGCGGCATCTCGACGGGTGTGGCCGGCGGTACCCGCTGTGTCAATGTGTATGCCCATCTGCTCAACACGGGTGATAAGGACATCGAGAACCTCAATGTCGCTTACAACGTCGAGAAGTACCGCAAGGGCAACAACAGCGCTGGCTTTGCCGTGCAGCTGTATTACTCTATCGACGGCCGCAACTGGACCAGTGCCGGCAGCGATTTCTACACCTACTTCGCCCCCGACAGCGAGACGGCAGGCTATGAGACCGTTCCTGGTGAGACCGTTCCCGTCAATGGCGTGCTCGGCACCAAGATTTCGCGCGGATGTGACCTGTATCTGGCTTGGAACATCAGCGTGGCCAGCGGTGACGCCGCACAGGGTGCCATGGCCTTGGGAATCGACGACTTCAGCATCAAGGGCGAACTGCCCAAGATTCCCGCTTCGCAGCACTACATCTTCGTCAACGACTTGACGGGTTGGGATGCTCTGGGTCTGTATGCTTGGGGTGACAGCGAACTCTTCGGCGCATGGCCCGGCGAGGCCAGCGTGGGCGATTCCATCGTCAACGGCGTCAACTACAAGGTCTTCCTGCTCGACGCTAACAGCGGCAACTATCACCTGATTTTCAACAACTGGAACAATGGCTTGCAGTTGCCCGACTATGATATCGTGGCCAACCGTGACTACTACTTCATCATCACTTCCAGCGAGGTGAACGAGTTCCAGGCTACCGTGATCGAGAATGTTGTTGACAATGAGCCTCAAATGCAGTTGAGCGGCAAGATGGTGACCTATCCCGGTGCCATCACCGTCTATAACCTGCAAGGTCAGGTTGTCGCTACCGGCAAGGGCAACGTGGGTCTCTCGCACCTGTCGCGCGGCATCTACGTCATTCATGGCCGCTACGGTAGCCATGTTTCGACCATCAAAGTCACCATTTAATTCATAACCATTATTCAAGACACTAATCCACACTCTACACTGCAGGCTATCGCCCGCAGTGTAGAGTGTTAGTTTTTAGTCTTATGCGGGCTGTCGCCCGCAGTGGAGAAGTGGAAAGGAAGAGAAGTGGAAAGGAAGAGAAGGTGTATGGGGTGAGTGTCGAACGAGTAGAGACGCAAAATTTTGCGTCTCCTGAATGCGGATGCCATAGTATTTATTGTATTTATTGTTTTCCTTTTTTCTTAGCGTCTTGGCGTCTTAGCGTGAGACTTGTGTGCGGATGCTCAATGAAAAGTTGTTCAAGTTGTTCAGCGTTGTATTAGTTGTTTGATGAAAGGGATGCGGCTGCCAGGAGTGAGGTATCAAATTTCCTTAATATTGTCCTAAAATGCGTTAAGGTTTTGCCCGTGTGGGCAAAATGTCGTAATTTCGCAGGGTTAAAACAACACCAAGGCACCGTTTCACAATGAAAATAGGGAATGTAGATTTGGGCGATCGCCCCGTGATGCTGGCACCCATGGAGGATGTCACCGATCAGTCGTTCAGGCTCATCTGCCGTGAACAGGGTGCCGATTTGGTCTATACCGAGTTCGTGAGTGCCGATGCGCTGATACGCAGTATCGAGCGCTCTTTCCAGAAGATGGCTATCGCTCCCGGTGAAAGGCCTGCCGCGATCCAGATCTATGGCCGTGACGTGGACTCGATGGTCGAGGCCGCACGCATCGCTGCCACCGCCAAGCCCGATTTCATCGACATCAACTGGGGTTGCCCCGTGAAAAAGATTGCCGGCAAGGGCTCGGGTGCGGGAATGTTGCGCAACGTGCCGTTGCTGCTCGAGATCACGCGTGCCGTGGTCAATGCGGTCGATCTGCCTGTGACGGTGAAAACGCGTCTGGGATGGGACCATGACCACAAGATTATCGTCGAGTTGGCCGAGCAACTGCAGGACTGCGGTATCGCCGCCCTCACCATTCATGGCCGCACTCGTTCCCAAATCTATACCGGCGAGGCCGACTGGACCTTGATAGGCGAGGTGAAGAACAACCCGCGCATGAAGATTCCCATCATCGGCAACGGAGATGTGACCACGCCCCAGCGCGTGAAGGAGTGTTTTGACCGCTATGGCGTCGATGGCGTGATGGTGGGCAGGGCCAGCATCGGTGCCCCGTGGATTTTCAGGGAGATGAAGCAGTATCTGCTCACGGGCGAAGTGCCGGTCATCAGCAACGAGGAGAAAATGGCGCTGGTGCGCCGCCAGATTGCCGAGAGCATCGACCGCATCGACGAGTACCGCGGCATTCTGCACATTCGCCGTCACTTGGCCGCAACGCCGTTGTTCAAGGGAATACGCAACTTCCGTCCCACGCGCATCGCCATGCTGCGGGCCGATACTCGTGCCGAACTTGAAGCCATTCTTGATGACATTGAGAACAACATATTGCCAAATATTGAAACACAACATGATGAAAAAGGCGCTGATTAGTTTGATAGGATTTTTCGCTGTGGCATTGATGGCGGGAGCTCAGGTTTCACGCCACGAGGTCAATGTGGGTGATTTCTCGCGTCTGGTGCTGCTCGACAACATCAACGTGAATTACCGCTGCAATCCTGATTCAGCGGGATATGCCGTGTTCACTTGCAATCAGGAGACTGCCGATCATCTCTTGTTCACCCTCTCGGACAAGGGACGTTTGTCTATTCAGGTCAATGATGAATTTGAGCGACTCGGCAATCTGCCCACGCTCACGTTATACTCCTCCTCGCTCGACGAGGTCGAGAACTCGAGCGACAGCACCCTGCGTGTATCGGGGCTGCAGCCCATGAAGATATTCAAGGTGCGCCTCATCGATAACGGTAAGATTATCGTGCGCGGCGTGCGTGCTTCCCAGCTCGAGCTGCAGATTTTGAGCGGCAAGGGCAAGATCATAGCCGACGGCTCATGCGATAACTTGTTGCTGCGCTTGGTGGGAACGGGCGAGATCCAGGCCGACCAAGTGACGGCGACCGACGTCTCGTGTCGCATCATGGGAACCGGCACGATAGGTTGTAACGTGGAAGGCGGAAACCTCAAGGTGAGCGGTAGCGGTACCGGCAAGGTCTATTACAAGGGCAATCCCAGCAAGGTCACCGTGCGCAAACTCGGTACTATCAAGGCCATCCCAATGGAATGACCTCTTTAACCTGTAACCTTTAACCTGTAACCTATAATTTTTAACCTAAAATATTATGTTCAGTAAACAGACTTACATCGGTCGTCGTGACGAGTTGAAAAAACTCGTGGGTGACGGCGTGATTTTACTCTTCGGCAACAACGAGTCGCCGTGTAATTATCCCAATAATGCCTATGGCCCGTTCCGCCAGGACTCGAGTTTCCTGTATTACTTCGGTCAGCAGCGCGATGGTCTGGTGGGCGTCATTGATATCGACAACAACAAGGAGATGCTCATTGGCGACGACATCGACATCGAGGACATCGTGTGGTATGGCTCGGTCGACAGTGTCGCCGACATGGCCGCCCAAGTGGGCGTTGCTAATTCGGCTCCGATGAAGCATCTGCAGGTCATCTGTGACGAGGCCCGTGCCAAGGGCCGTCGCATCCATTTCCTGCCGCCCTACCGTCATGACACCAAAATCCAGATCATGGACCTGCTGGGCATCCACCCCGACAAGCAGGCAGTTGCCGTGTCCCATGACCTGCGTATGGCGGTCATCAACATGCGCTCGGTCAAGACTGCCGAGGAAATCGCTGAACTGGAGCGTGCTGCCGAGGTGGGTTATCTGATGCACACAACGGCGATGAAGCTCATCAAGCCGGGTGTGACCGAGAAGTTCATCGGCGGACAGATTGACGGCATCGCATTGAGCTATGGCGCAAAGAACAGTTTCGCCACCATCTTCTCGCAGCATGGCGAGATCATGCACGGCAATCCGTCGATGGCTCCGCTCGAGGCTGGACGCCTCGCCCTGTGTGACTGTGGTGCCGAGACGATGGAGTTCTACTGCAGCGACAACACCCGCACGATGCCTGTGAGCGGCAAGTATGACCAGCGTCAACTCGATATCTATCGCATCGTTGAGGAGTGCCATGACCACGCCCTGGATATCTCCAAGCCGGGCATGAAGTACATGGACGTGCACTTCTCGGTGTGCCGCTTGATGACTCAGCGCCTCAAGGAACTGGGTCTGATGAAGGGCGACGTGGACGAGGCAGTGGCTGCCGGCGCACATGCCATGTTCCTGCCCCACGGACTGGGCCACATGATGGGTATGGATGTGCACGATATGGAAGGACTGGGACAGATTTACGTCGGCTTCGACGAGGAGACGCGTCCCAATCTGGAGCAGTTCGGCACCAACTGCCTGCGCATGGGTCGCCGTCTGCAGGAGGGTTTTGTGGTCACCGACGAGCCGGGCATCTATTTCATTCCCGCCCTCATTGACGATTGGCGTGCCAGTGGTCATTGCGCCGAGTTCCTTAACTTCGACATGTTGGAAACATACAAGGACTTCGGCGGTATCCGTATCGAGGATGACATTCTCATCACGGCCGACGGCTGCCGCTTCTTGGGCGAGAAGCGCATCCCCTATCATCCCAAGGATGTCGAGGACTTCATGGCTGCCGACTGATTTGGCAGCTTAGATATTATCTTTGTTCTTGCTACAAAAAACCAGTACCTTTGCAAATATTATTTGCAAAAAATAATTGATCATGATGAAGAAGATTTGTTCACTTGTGTGCATGGTGTGTGTAGCTCTTGTCGCATTGTCACAGAACCTGATGCTGGATCAGGAAGAAGCCGAAGACGTTATTGACGTCGTGGGCTACTTCTGTAAGAACGACAGCATGACTTTCAGGCTGATTCAACAAGAGTATGAGATAAAAGGCTGTGACACAACCATCAGCGAGTCCTGCGAGAAGGAATTCCTGATTGTGGTGACTGATTCCACCAGCAAGGGTTATAAGATGAAATATGTCCCCTTGAGTTTCAAAACCCTTGATGATAATACGGATGATGGTATCATGACGAGTGCCATTAACAAATTGATGATGTCTGAGGAATGCAATTTCACGACCGATGAACTTGGACAATTGCAGAGCATCGACAACTGGCGTGAAATCCGTGACCATCTCAAGAAGGGCGTCAAGGTGGTGTGTGACTCCCTGTACAGTAATATCTCGGACATGGACAGCATCATGTCACGCAAGGAGTTTGAAAAAATGTTGTCGCTGCTATTGCCGTCAGATATGGAGTCGATACAGGATTCCTACGAGGAACTCACAGACCTGTTCGGCATCCACGGGTCGGTTTTTGACATCGGCGACCAGGAATTGGACAGCGAGATGAACGGCTTTCCGCAGCACCGCCTTGTCCGTATCGGCTACACCGCCGTTGAGGACGAGGAGAACGATTTTGACGGTGATTATGCCATTTCAACCAAGTCCACGACGCTCATACCTGTCGAGGACATGAAGGATTTGATGGGTTCGGCGTTTGATGTAGTCTCAATTATAATGGGTATGGCCAACGAGAGCTTGGACACCGATAGTCTGGATCTGGTGCGCGACATGATTGTTGACAGCATCAGCGCAGCCAAGCCCTCTGGCATTGAGATGACAACCAGCGAGTATTATCGTTTCTTCTTGAATGGCTGGCCCAAGGAGTATTATTACTCGGAAGTCATTGATATGGGTATCGAAAAGCGAGTAGAGGCCCGATCCATTGAATGGATTAAACGCAACTGGAATATATACTTCCGTGAAGACGAGGACACACCTGAGCACCGCGAGATATAGGATTTTTTATCGGGCAGCCGGTGTATGGACAGCTGCTTAATTTGCTTGACTAGGCAACCGCATACACCAATAATAACAAAAAAAACAGGCGGTTTCTATCATTGAAACCGCCTGTGTTGTTGTTTAGAGCAAGAAGTGTGGTTTACTCCTCGTCGCCACCTTCGGCCTCGGCCATGGTGGTGAAGACGTTCTGCACGTCCTCGTCCTCTTCAAGGGCCTCGATCAGGGCCTCGACCTCAGCGCGCTCGGCATCGCTTACCTCCTTGTAGTCGGCAGGCTCATAGACGAACTCACTGCTCTTGATCTCGAAACCGTTCTCCTCGAGGTACTTCATGATGTCGCCGTTGGAAGCGAAGTCGCCCGACACGAGCATTTCCTCCTCGTCGATGGCAAACTCCTCGGCTCCGCAGTCGATCAGCTCCAACTCGAGCTCATCGGGGTCAACATCGGCCTTGGGAGCCACGTGGAAGTAGCACTTGTGGCTGAACATGAAGGCTACGCTGCCTGAGTTACCCAGCGAACCGCCCTTCTTGTTGAAGTAGTTGCGCAGGTTGGCGACGGTGCGGGTGGTGTTGTCGGTAGCGGTCTCTACCAGCACGGCAATGCCGTGAGGGCCGAATCCCTCATAAATCACCTCCTTGTAATCACCGGCATCCTTCTCACTGGCGCGCTTGATGGCGCGTTCGATGTTCTCCTTGGGCATATTGGCCGTCTTGGCGTTGGCGATCAACGCGCGCAGGCGGGAGTTGCCTTCGGGGTCAGGACCACCAGCCTTAACGGCGATGGTGATTTCCTTGCCGATACGTGTAAACGTGCGGGACATGCTGCCCCAGCGTTTCATCTTTCTTGCTTTGCGATATTCAAAAGCTCTTCCCATTGTTCTGTGTATATATTATTTAAAGATTAATATTTTCAGTTTTGGCCTCATGACCTCGCGTGAGAATTCAGTGGTCTGTTGTCAGTTGCCAGTAGACGGATGCCAACTCCTAACTCCTAACTCCTAACTTCTAACTCCTGACTTACCTCAGTTTCGCACCCAGTTGCGTCTCCAGGTTCTTGATGATCTTGTTCATGATGGCGTCGATCTGCTTGTCGTTGAGCGTCTTCTCGTTGTCCTGCAGAATCATGCTGATGGCATAAGACTTCTTGCCGGCCTCGAGTTTGTTGCTCTCATAAACGTCAAACAAGGTCATCGACTTCAGCAGCTTCTTCTCGCTGCTCTCCACCACGCGACGGATGTCGTCATAGGTCACCTGACGGTCAACCAGCAGGGCCAGGTCGCGGCGCAGCGGCAGCGTCTTGGGCAGGTCGCTGTACTTGATGTCCTTCTTCATCGCCAGCTTGCAGGCAAGGTTCCAGTTCACCTGAGCATAGTAAACGGGCTGGTCAACGTCAAATTTCTTGGCCAACGCCTCGTCCACGACACCCATCACGGCGATGGTCTTGCCGCCACGATTGCTGTAGCGCAGAGCCGGATTGAGTATCTCGTCCTCGTGCTGCTCAACGACCAGGTCGCTCATGTTCAGTCCCATGTTGACGAACATGTTCTCCAGATCAGCCTTCAGGTCATACACGTTCAGTGCCCTCACCTTGTCGGCCCACGACTCGTCGTGGTTGTTGCCGGTGAGCCACATACCCATCTGGGTGCTCTCGCTGTAGGGAGCGAGGGCCTTTTCCTCCTGGCTGATGCTGCCGTCATGGCTATAGACGTTGCCGAACTCATACAGGCGCAGGTTGGGATTCTTGTGGTTGATGTTGCGGGCAATGCTCTCCAGACCGCCGAACAACAGGGTCTGGCGCATCACGTTCAGGTCACTGCTCAGCGGGTTCATGATGTGCACACACAACTCGGCGGGATAAGTCGTCAGGCCCTCATAGTAGGCGCCCACAGTGAGCGAGTTGTTCATAATCTCGTGATAACCCACGCTGGTGAGCTGGTTGCTCACGATTTCCTGTTTGTCTTCACGGAAGTCCACCTCGGTCTTGTTCGACAGGCTGCTGTGAACCTCGCTGGTGAACTCGACGTTGTTGTAGCCGTACACGCGCAGGATATCCTCGACAACGTCGCACGGACGCTGAACATCGACGCGGTAGGGCGGCACGACGAGTTGCAGTTTCTCCTCGTCCTCGGCGGTGATTTCCATCTCCAGACTCTTGACGATGTCGCGAATCTCGTTGTGGGGAATCTCTTTGCCGATGAGGTTTTTAACGTAGTCGTAGCGCAACTCAACGGGGAAGCCGGGGAAGTCGTGCGCCTTCACGTCAATGATGTCACCGCAGATTTCGCCACCGGCCAGCTCCTTGACGAGCATGGCGGCCAACTTGAGGTTATAGATGACGCTGTTGGGGTCGATGCCGCGCTCAAAGCGGAACGAGGCGTCGGTGTTCAACCCGAAGCGACGGGCCGTCTTGCGGATCCACGTGGGGTGGAAATAGGCCGACTCCAGGAAGACGTCGGTAGTGGTCTCGGTAACGCCTGAGTCCAGACCGCCGAACACACCACCGATGCACATCGGCTCCTCGCCGTTGCAGATCATCAGGTCGCGGTCGGTGAGCGTGCGCTCCACGCCGTCGAGGGTGACAAACTTGGTGCCTGCAGGCACGGTCTTGACCACAATGCGGTCGCCCTTGACCTTACTCAGGTCAAAGCAGTGCATCGGTTGGCCGGTACCCAGCAGGATGTAGTTGGTGATGTCCACGATGTTGTTGATGGGACGCTGGCCCACTGCCAGCAGCAGGTCCTTGAGCCACTTGGGACTCTCCTGGACCTTCACGCCGCGCACGGTCAGTCCGGCATAGCGCGGGCAGGCCTCGGCGTTCTCTACAGTGACGGGAATACCGCCGTCCTTGCGGTCGATGGCAAACTCCTCGATGCTGGGACGATGCAGGTTGCCCTCCATGCCGTTATGTTTCATCCAGGCCGACAGGTCGCGGGCCACACCATAGTGCGAGCCGCCGTCAATGCGGTTGGGCGTCAGGTCCACCTCGATGAGGTAATCGTCCTCGATGCCGTAGTAGTCAGCGGCAGGGGTGCCAACAACAGCGTCCTCGGGCAGGACGATGATGCCGTCATGGCTGGCGCCCACGCCGATTTCGTCCTCGGCGCAAATCATGCCCAGCGATTCCTCGCCGCGCATCTTGGAACGCTTGATGGTGAACTCCTGGTCGCCGTCGTAGAGCTTCGTGCCCAGGGTGGCGACGATGACCTTCTGTCCGGCAGCCACGTTGGGGGCACCGCATACGATCTGCACGGGGTCATTGCCATCGCCCAGATCGACGGTGGTGATGTGCAGATGGTCGCTGTTGGGATGGTCGATGCAGGTCATTACCTGTCCCACGACCAGACCGCGCAGTCCGCCCTTGATAGTTTCGACTTGTTCTACTGCTCCCACTTCCAGACCCAGCGAGGTCAGCGCCTCGGCCACCTTTTCAGGCGTCAGGTCGGTGTCAATATAGCGTTTGAGCCATTTATAGGAAATATTCATGATTTTGAATAATTTATATCGCTTAAAAACGTGCAAAATTACAATAAATCCCGCTAACTGCCAACATTATAAAAAGAAATCACTTCTCACATAACCCGAATTACCGTCAAATACTACCTCTTCAAGCTAGATTAAATGCAATGGTTATCACATTATTTGCCCAAGAAAAAGTGGTAAGTAACGTGAGTTCGACGAAATGCAATTCTAAATATCAGTGGGTTAGTGGCCAAATGGCAGTAGAGACGCAAAATTTTGCGTCTCTACAGAGCTAATGAATTCAGTATCAATGATTTGTCTTCGTTGAATTCACGTTAAGTTTTTGCCATTGTTGCAAAAAGTTGTAACTATGCTCAAGCGAAAGGTAAGCGAGGAAATCACTAAGGCCCTCAAATAATCACCCCTGGCGCTGCCAAGCAGTACCAGGGGTTTAGTAAATATATATCGTCGCGGGGATTACGCCCCACGTAGCCAAAGGCTCATAGAAATCTCTCTAACCTGCTCGCGGCAGCGAGCATAAAAGGCGGATGCCTCTTTAACCTTTAACCTCTAACCTTCTAAACTTGCCAATCCGACAAGTTTAGAATCAAGTATCGATAGTGGCGTAGGTGGCGTTCTCCTCGATGAACTTGCGGCGCGGATCAACGTCCTCGCCCATGAGCATCGAGAAGATGCGGTCGGCCTCGGCAGCATCGCTGATGTTGACACGCTTGAGCAGACGGTGCTCGGGATCCATCGTGGTGTCCCACAGCTGCTCGGGGTTCATCTCACCCAGACCTTTGAATCGTTGCACGGTCACACCGTCCTCATTGCCGTTGGCATAGGTGTCGATGAACTTGCGCAGCTGCACGTCGTCCCAGCAGTACTCCTCGCGGCCGCCCTTCTTGGTGCGGGCACGGTACAGGGGCGGGGTGGCGATGTAGAGGTAACCGTTCTCGATGATGGGTCGCATGCGACGGAAGAAGAAGGTCATCAGCAACGTGTCGATGTGTGCGCCATCGACGTCGGCATCGGTCATGATGATGATGCGGTGGTAGCGCAACTTGCTCAGGTTGGCCTCCTTGGGGTCTTCCTCGGTGCCGATGGTCACGCCTAGGGCACGGAAGATGGTGACGATCGAGTCGCTCTCGAACACCTTGTGGTCCATCGCTTTCTCGACGTTGAGGATTTTACCGCGCAACGGCAGGATGGCCTGGAACTTGCGGTCACGGCCCTGCTTGGCGCTGCCGCCTGCCGAATCACCCTCGACGAGGAAGAGCTCGCTCTCGGCAGGATCCTTCGACGAGCAGTCGGCCAGTTTGCCGGGCAGACCACCGCCGGCGAGCGGTGACTTGCGCTGCACCTTCAGGCGGGCGTTCTGTGCGGCATGGCGTGCCTGAGCAGCCAGGATGACCTTCTCGATGACGGTCTTGGCCTGGTTGGGATGCTCCTCGAGATAGGTGTTCAATGCATCACGCACCGAGGTCTCGACGGCGCCGATGACTTCGGTGTTGCCCAGCTTGGTCTTGGTCTGACCCTCGAACTGAGGCTCCAGAACCTTGACCGAGATGATGGCGGTCAGACCTTCGCGGAAGTCCTCGGGCTTGATCTCTACCTTGGCCTTCTCGAGCATCTTGTTGTCCTCGGCATATTTCTTCAGGGTCGAACCCAAGCCGCGACGGAAGCCCGTCAAGTGGGTACCGCCCTCGATGGTGTTGATATTGTTGACAAACGAGTAGATGTTCTCGTTGAATGAGGTGTTATAGGTCATGGCGACCTCAACGGGGATGTCGCCTTTCTTGCTCTTGATGTGGATGACGTCCTGGATGAGCGCTTCCTTGTTGCCGTCGATGTAGCGCACGAACTCGTCAAGACCGGTCTCGCTGTAATAGGTCTCGGTGTGGCAGTTGCCGTTCTCGTCCTTGTTGCGCAAGTCGGTGATGCTCAGGGTCACACCGGCGTTCAGGTATGCCAGGTCGCGCAGACGCTTCGACAGGATGTCAAATTCATATACGGTAGTCGAGAAGATGTTGCCGTCGGGGTGGAAGATAATGGTCGTGCCGTGCTCTTCTTCCTTGCAGTCACCGATGATCTTCACCTCGCTGGTCGGCTTACCCAGGCTGTATTCCTGCATATAGACCTTGCCGCCGCGGCGAACCTCGGCACGCAGATAGTCGCTCAATGCGTTCACGCAGCTCACGCCCACACCGTGCAGACCGCCCGACACCTTGTAGGAACCCTTGTCGAACTTACCGCCGGCATGCAGCACGGTCATGACAACCTCGAGCGCCGACTTGTGCAGCTTCTCATGCTCGTCAACGGGGATACCGCGGCCGTTGTCCTTGACGGTGATGCTGTTGTCCTCGCCGATGAAGACGTCGATGCGGTTGCAGAAACCGGCCAGCGCCTCGTCGATAGAGTTGTCAACGACCTCGCTCACCAAGTGGTGCAAACCCTTGATGTGGGTATCACCGATGTACATCGCGGGACGCTTGCGAACGGCCTCAAGACCCTCCAGCACCTGGATGTTTGACGCTGAATAATTCTTCTCTTCCTGCTCTTCGATATATTTTTCTTCTTCTGACATAAAAATGTAGTTTTTTTCGTGTTTATACCCTCAAAAAACGTGGGTGTCTAAAAACGTACAAAATTACAAAAAATCGCCCATTTACCAAAAGTCTGAAACCTTAAAAAATACTAATTTCCACCGCCCTTTCAGCCTATGAGAAAAACCCGTTTTTTCAGTATTTTCCGTAATCTCCGCCGATGACTTTGTCGGTAGCATTTTTCTTTGCCAGTAATGTGGTGTTTCACGGCAATTTCACTAATTTTGCACTGATGAAACTGCATGAGGATTTTATAGAGCAATTACGTGAGCTGTTGCCCGACGAGTGGGAGGCACTGGCCGATGCGATCACGACGAGTGAACCCAGCATCACCGTGCGCGTCAACGATGCACGTGGGGTGGAGGTGCCCAAGGGGTGCCGCCGTGTGCCCTGGTGCAGCGAGGGCTTTTATCTCACTGACCGCCCTGCCTTCACCTTCGACCCCGACTGGCATGCGGGACGCTATTATGTGCAGGATGCCTCGTCGATGTTCATCGCTCATGCCATCCGCAGCCACATTCCCGAGCCGGTGCGCTATCTTGACTTGTGTGCCGCCCCCGGCGGCAAGACTACGGCTGCCATCCAGGCCTTGCTGCCGCAATCGCTGGTGGTCGCCAACGAGATAGTGCCGCCGCGTGCCCGTGTGTTGGCCGATAATGTCATCCGCTGGGGCGACCCGCGCTGCGTGGTGACCAGCAACGCGCCCGCCCAAATCGGCAAATTGACTCATTTCTTTGATGTGATAGCCGCTGATGTGCCCTGCAGTGGCGAGGGCATGATGCGCAAGGACGACGAGGCGGTTGCCCAATGGTCGCCAGCCCTGGTCGAGCAGTGCGCCCAGCGCCAGCGCGAGATTCTCACCGACGTCTGGCAGGCCCTGCGCCCCGGCGGTCTCCTTATCTACAGCACCTGCACCTACAATCGCCAGGAGAACGAGCTGATGGCCGATTTCATCGTGAATGAACTGGGCGCCACCTCACTTGAGGTGCCTGTTGAGCCCGAATGGAACATCCATCCCGCCATCGGCAGCGCGTGCCACTGCTACCGTTTCATGCCTCACCGCGTGGATGGCGAGGGCCTGTTTATGGCAGTTTTCCGCAAGGATGGCGATGCCCCGCGGCAGGATATCCGCGTCAAGGACAAAAACGCAAAAAAAGCCGATGAAATCGGCAAGAATTGGCTCTCACGTCCCGACGATTATGTGGTCGAACAACAGGGTGACCTGTCAATTGCTGTGCCGCAGGACATCCGTCGCGAGGTGACGGCCCTGCGCACCTCGCTGAATGTGTTGCACGCTGGCGTGGAACTGGCTACCGTCATGGGCCGCAAAACCGTGCCCCATCACGCGCTGGCCATGTCAACGGCGAGGGCAGCCGACGCCTTCCCCGTCTGCGAGGTGGATTATCCCACCGCCCTGCGTTACCTGCGCGGCGAGAGCATCACGGTCGATGGCCCGCGTGGCTATGTTCTCGTCGCCCATCAGGGTGCCATTCTCGGCTTTGCCAACAACCTGGGTAACCGTGCCAACAACCTCTACCCCAAGCCCCAGCGCATCCTCAGCACCCACCTCCCCGCCACCAAACCATCAGTCCTCTAAAAACGAAGACAATCACAATTCATCAAACAACTTGAACAACTGTTAACAACCTAAACAACAGATTAATAAATCAAAAAGTTGTTTTAGTTGTGTGATGTTGTTCAAGTTGTTTGAAAAAAAGCGTGCGAATTCCTCTCTAACCTTTAACCTCTAACCTTTAACCTGCTCGCGCAGCGAGCACTCTACAGATTCAGGTAGCTTTTTAAGGCCTCGACATATTCCTCAAAGGCTTTGCGACCTTGCTCGGTAACCTGGCAGGCGGTACGCGTCTTCTTGCCGACAAAGCCCTTGGTGACGGTAATGTAGCCGGCAGCGGAGAGTTTATCGAGTTGCACGCTCAGGTTGCCTGCTGTGGACTCGGTCTTCTCCTTGAGATAGACGAAGTCGGCCTCGTCCACGCTCATCAGGATGGACATCACCGCCAGCCGCAACTGGGAGTGCAGGATGGGATCGAGCTCTTTCATTGTTGCTGCTTGGCTTTGTAGTTAATAATGTGCCCCGGGATAATCATCATGCAGATGAAGGCGACGATGAACATCGGCAGATACCAGTTGGCGCCAAAAGGTATTCCAGCGGCAATGCAACACATGGTGAAAATGCCAACCAACAACCCTAATGAGCCACCAACTACAAGTGACTTCTCTTTCACGACAATACCATTAGCCACTTCGGCAAACGGCACCATGATTAAAGCGAAGATGAACATCGATTTCCAGATGTTGGCATCAGCGTGAGCAAAGAATATGAAACCGATGCAGAACAGCATGGCCACTAATGACGAAATGCCCACAACGGACCAAATCTGCGTCACAATACGGTCGGAATAGCTCTTCACGCCTGATTTCACTTTCTGCTTCTTGACCATCAACGGCTTGAGGATGTAGCCGACGAGGGGTATCAGGAACCAGCAGAAGTTGTATATCGGATTGCCTGTGGTTGAGAGCAGGATCCATACAAGGGCAGTGACAGCTACAGTGAGGTAACCCCACATCAGCATGATGTTGCCGTCGCCCACATAGCGCTCACGGGTGCGCTTAATCATCGAGGTGATCAATTCGAGACTCTCTTTCTCGGTCATTTTCTTGTCTTCCATAACTTGAATTCTTTAATTTGGCTATAAAGCGGTTTACAAAATTAACTAAAATTCTCCGAAAAAAGAACAGCACTCGCGATTACCGTTCTTGTTTCACGCTGCAAAGATAAAGCGGTTTATAATATAAACCAAATATTTCTCAATTATTTAACCTTCTTTAACATAATTATATCCTTTTAGCTTATCTTGATGTAGGGCCTCGCCTTGGCGTGGCCGCGATAAAAGCAAATGTTCAGGATAGCGGCCACGCCAAGGCCCTACAAAAAAGCAAGTGGCCAGAGCACTGTCTCTAACCACTAAACTCTAATTTCTAAACTCTAAACTTCAAGCGGCTCCACGCCGCTTGAATAAAACTAGTGGCCAGAGCATATCCTCTAACCACTAAACTCTAATCTCTAAACTTCAAGCGGCCCACGCCGCTTGAATAAAATTAGTGGCCAGAGCGTCCACTCTAACCACTAATCTCTAAACTCTAAACTTCAAGCGGCACGGCCGCTTGAATAGCTCACCCTACTTGGCAACCGGGCTTGACGGGTCCGGTCGGGCCGATGACCACGAGGCGGCCGCCGGCGTCCTCGGCGCTCAGGATCATGCCCTGGCTCTCGATGCCCTTGAGTTTGCGCGGCGGGAAGTTGGCGATGAAGCACACCTGCTTGCCCACGAGCTCCTCGGGCTCATACCACTTGGCGATGCCGCTGATGATGGTGCGTCCTGCCATGCCGTCGTCGATGGTGAATTTCAGCAGCTTGTCGGCCTTCTTCACCTTCTCGCACTCGACAACGGTACCTACGCGGATATCCAGCTTGGCAAAGTCGTCGATGGTGCATGACGTGGTGACGGGCTTGGGCTTGAAGTTGTTGATGATGTTCTCCTGCTTGATGCGTTCCAGACGGTCGATTTGCGCTTGGATGACAGGATCCTCGATCTTCTCGAACAGCAGCACGGGCTGTTCCAGCTGGCGTCCGGCGGGCAGGATGTCGATGTCGCCCAGGCGGCTCCACTCGGCCCTCTCCATACCGATCATGCTGCGCAGTCTAGCGGAGCTGAAGGGCAGGAACGGCTCGAAGGCGATCGACAGGTTGGCGGTGATCTGCAGGGCCAGGTTCATGATGGTCTGCACACGTGCCATGTCGGTCTTGGCAAGCTTCCAGGGCTCGGTATCGGCCAGATACTTGTTGCCGCAGCGGGCCAGATCCATAGCGTCCTTCAACGCCTCGCGGAAGTGGAAGTGCTCGATGTGGTCGCTCAACACGGCCTTCACGTTCTTGAATTCCTCGATGGCGGCACGGTCGATGTCGGTGAGTTCGCCGGCCTCGGGAACGATGCCCTCACAGAACTTGTGAGTCAGCACCAGGGCGCGGTTCACGAAGTTGCCCAGGATGGCCACCAGCTCGTTGTTGTTGCGGGCCTGGAAGTCCTTCCAGGTGAAGTCATTGTCCTTGGTCTCGGGCGCATTGGCGGTGAGCACATAGCGCAGCACGTCCTGCTTGCCGGGGAAGTCCTGCAGATACTCGTGCAACCATACGGCCCAGTTGCGGCTCGTCGAGATCTTGTCACCCTCGAGGTTCAGGAACTCGTTGGCGGGCACATTGTCGGGCATGACGTAATCGCCGTGGGCCTTCATCATCGTCGGGAAGATGATGCAGTGGAACACGATATTGTCCTTGCCGATGAAGTGGATCAGGCGCGTGTCCTCACGCTGCCACCACTGCTGCCAGCTGCCCCAGCGCTCAGGCTGGGCGTCGCACAACTCCTTGGTGTTGCTGATGTAGCCGATGGGCGCGTCAAACCACACGTACAGCACCTTGCCGTCAGCGCCCTCGACGGGAACGGGGATGCCCCAATCCAGGTCGCGGGTCATCGCGCGGGGCTGCAGCCCGTTGTCGAGCCACGACTTGCACTGGCCATACACGTTGCTGCGCCATTCCTGATGGCCCTCGAGGATCCACTCCTTGAGCCAGCCCTCATACTCGTTCAGGGGCAGGAACCAGTTGGTGGTGTCCTTCAGGATAAGCGGATGGTCGCTGTCCTTGGCGTGCGGATTGATCAGTTCGGTCGGATCCAGGTCGCGGCCGCAGCCGTCCTCACACTGGTTGCCCTTGGCTGCCGGATGGTGGCAGTAGGGGCACTCGCCCTCGACGTCGCGGTCGGTAAGGAACTTGCCGTCCTGCTCGTCATAGAACTGCTTGGTCACCTTCTCGATGAGTTTGCCCTCGTCGTAGAGTTTGCGGAAAAACTCGGCGGCAAACTGGTGATGAATCTTGCTGGTCGTGCGGCTGTAGATGTCGTAGGAGATGCCGAACTCGTCAAATGAATCCCTGATGAGGGTGTGGTAGCGGTCCACAACCTGCTGCGGGGTAATGCCCTCCTTGCGGGCGCGTTGGGTCACGGGTACGCCATGCTCATCGCTGCCGCCCACGAACAGCACGTTCTCGCCCTGCAGGCGCAGGTAGCGCACGTAGATGTCGGCGGGCACATATACGCCAGCCAGGTGGCCGATGTGTACAGGTCCGTTAGCATAGGGCAGCGCCGTCGTCACCAGCGTGCGAGCAAATTTCTTCTCTTTCTCCATTTTTTATCCTTGTTTTTACTGTTTGTTTGCCATTTGAAAGGGCAAAGGTACTAAAAAGTTTCCACTTTCAAGTCTTTGCTCCTCAGTTTCTGATTTTTGATGCCCCATCAGCACAATCAAAACCGCCATACACCATCTCAAATTACTGGTTTCCAGCCCAGAAATTCCCCCTCCTTAACTTTTATAGAAATTCTATAATAGAAATCCTATAAAATTTGTTTTATCAGCCCTTAAGTTGTTGAAGGAGGTTGGCTGATCCGTATAACCTATTAATCCATAGGGCAAAGAACGGGTCGTTGATGGAATACTTTCCGGCAAGTTTTGTGATGATTCCCTTGGTGAGAAGTTGTGCCGCTGCATATTGGACTGCACTGGCCGAGGCCAATTTATGGTCCTTGACAAACTTGGCCGAAGTGATGCGTTCTGCCTCTCCTTCCTGGGCGATAGCATAAAGCAGTGGCTTGTGTTTATCGGGAATATTGGACAATTGCTCACGCAACATGGGTTCTTTAGAGTTAATGACGTTGTTGATTGCGGTGATGACCATGTCAATCGTGACGTCGGAGCCCTCACGGGTGATGGAATACAGTTCATTGAAGGTCTTCTGCATGGCATAAGTGTTACCGCTGTAGAGCCGATAGACCTCCTTCACCAGTTCCTCGCTGATGGTTCGCTTGCCTCGATTCATGTGATCAATCACAAACCGTGCATACACATCAATGTCAATGGCTTTCAATTCCAGGGTGTCGGCGCTATTGTAAAAAGGCCTGGCCGAGGACATGAACATCTTCTGCATGATGTGGTACTCGCTACCGGCAAAGATGAAATGCGTGTTGGATGCCTGTTGTACGTGGGTGCGGAGCAGGGCCTCGATATTCTTTTCGGGATAATTGGCAATCTGTTGAAATTCATCAAAGGCGACGATACAGGGTTTGTCAGCATTTTCCAGATAGGTGAATATCTCTTCGAGAGTCATTGCTGGGCGTGTGATGTCGCCCAACTCCAGGTTAAAAGTGGGCATATTGGTGACCAAATCGATACTGAATTTGCCACTGAGAGATTTGAGCGTATGCACAAACGAGGTCAACATCTTCTGCCCAAACGGCAGGATAGCTTCAAAGATGCTTTTACCGAACAGGAACGTGAATTCCCTCAGGCTGGTGGTGTGCAGGATGTCAATGAAGATGGTGTGATAATTGTTAAAGATAGGCTCCTTGTCATAGCAGTAATTTATCAGTCCTGTCTTGCCCATGCGTCGAGGAGATATCAACACCAGATTATTACCGTTGGTCAGCGACTTGATGAGGCTTGCACTCTCGCTGACACGGTCACAGAAGTACTCTGGCTCTATCTTGCCCGATACGATAAATGGATTGATGATCTTTTTCATAATCTATCGCCTTTTAGTAATCAATGACGCTGCAAAGATAATCATTATTTTTGATTTTATAGAAATTCTATAATAGAAATCCTATAAAAATCTATTGATGTCAGCTAAAAGCCAAAGAAATAGTGCTTTTCCCCGATTTTTCCTGCTTATGTAGGGCCTCGCCTTGGCGTGGCCGCCATGCGTCAATTATCATCAAAATACGGCCTAAATCTATGTAGAGACGCAAAATTTTGCGTCTCAAGGGTAGGCTCCTTGTAACGCATTGTTGAGGGAGACGCAAAATTTTGCGTCTCTACAGGAATATTTCAATTGAGAAAAAAACCGAATCATCTGAGAACTCTGACATTCAGAATATTCAGATGATTCAGTTGTTGTTAAAATACTCGTTCCAAGCCGGATGGCTAGTATTTTTTGTATTTATTGTTTTCCTTTTTCGCTACGATCAGTCTAGCAAAAAACTTGTTTTCCCTTTATCAAGGGTTGTCGTGGAGGATTACTTCACGAGGATCTTCTTGCCGTTGTGGATGTAGATGCCGCTAGCGGGAGCCTTGGTGGGAACGCCCAAGAGGTTGTAGTACAGGCCATCGTTCTGCTCAGCAGCATTGATCTCCTCAACAGCAGTGTCTTCCTGATAAGGAGGCATGAAGATAACCAGACCCTTGCTGGGGTCGTCAGCCTGGTGGTAGATCACCTCCTCGATGTTCTCCTCGGTCTGCTCGGCCACGTTCCAGGTGTTGCCCTGGGCCCAGATGGTGGCAGTGCCGTTGTTGAACAGGTCATAGAGCACGCCATTGTTGCCGTTGTTCACAAAGGTGTTGTTGCCGGGGTTGTAGTCCTCGGCCTCGGGATCCTCGACCTTACCCAGGTTGATGTTGGGTGCGCCGGTGGGCACGGTGATGCCCCACAGGCCACCTTCCATCCAGTTACCCTCCATGTAGATGTTGCTGCTACTGCTGCTGTCATAGATGCTGACGCAGCTGCCGCCGTTGTTGGGGTTGGTCTCGTAGCAGTTGTCAATCATCACGTTGTTGCGGATGATGGCGTCAACGCTGCCGATGGTGGTGATGCCATAGCGGTTGTCAGCAATGTAGTTGTTCTCGATGATGTTGATGCCGCTGTGAGCCAGGCCCATCATGTTGCTCAGACCGATGCCGCCCGAGAGGGTGAACTGACCGCCAATCACGTCATTGTCGGCGATGATCACGTCGTAGGGGCCACCCACCGTCAAGTTGATCTGGGGCTTGTTGCGGTTGTCGGTGGTGTTGTGCCAGAAGAGGCAGTTGCGGATGATGATGCCCACGGGGTTGGTGGCACCGTTACCGATGGCGTTGAGGGTGTTCTCGATGAAGTAGCAGTTCTCAACGATGTTGTTGTCGCACGAAGCGTTGAACGACAGGGCACCCGAGCTGGAGCTCTTGCCGTTGTGCAGCGTGAAGGTGCAGTTGTCGGCTGTCAGGCTGCTGTTCAGGCCACCGAAGACAACGCCCACATATTCAAAGGTGACGTTCTTGAGAGTGGCGTTGCCGTTCTCGCCCAACATCCAGAAGCCCTTGGGCTTGCTGTTCTCGTTGTCACGGGTAACGACGGCGGTATCGGCGGGGGCGAAGTCAGCGTCGCCGTCAAGGGTGATCCTCACACCGTCGGCCATCTTGATGATGTCGTTGTTCTGCAGTTGCAGCACGTCGCCCTCGGCGATGGTGAAGTCGGCGCTCACCAGATAGGAACCATCGTCCTGCAGGGTCACGCCGGTGCCCTCGATCTGGCTCAGGGCATTAAAGGTGTACACGTTGCCGGTGCCGTCACTGACGAAACCTTGGGCCATTGCTCCGGCTGCCATGGCGGCCAGAACCAAGAATGCGTAGATTTTCTTCATGTTGTGTTGATAATTAATAGGTTAATAGAATGAATTGATTCGCAAAGATAGTAAAATCAATTGGAATATTTATTTGTATTACCCTCATTTTGCATTCAATGGTGTGGTTTTTGACCGATCTCGGGCTAAAACTTGCTGATTCAGATAGAAAAACTGCCTTGGGTTTTGTGATATGTGAAAAATTTGTTATAATTTTGTGACCGAAAACAATAGCAATAATTCAAACACTTGTTGTTCAATGGATTACTCCTTAGTTGACTTTCTTGCACTGATTGGTGCGGTGTGCCTCTTCCTCTATGGTATGAAAATCATGAGTGAAGGTTTGCAGAAAGCCGCCGGCAGTCGTTTGCGTTCTATCCTGGCCTGGATGACCAAGAATCGTTTCCTTGCTGTTATCACTGGCGTTGTCATTACTGCCTTGATTCAGAGTTCATCGGCATCGGTATCGATGGTGGTGAGCTTCGTCAACGCGGGTCTGATGCCGCTGGAGCAGTCGCTCGCAGTGAGCTTTGGTGCCGCACTGGGTACCACGTTCACCGAGTGGATCATCGCCATCTTCGGCTTCAAGGTCAAGATGTCGGCCTTCCTGCTCCCCTTGTTGGCCTTCGCCGTGCCCATGCTCTTCATCAAGCGTAACAACTACAAGAATATCGGTGAGTTGCTCATCGGTTTCGCCTTCTTGTTCATGGGTCTGGATGCCATCAGCGCCAATGTGCCTGACTTGTCCAAGTCGCCCGAGGTGTTCGCCTGGTTGCAGCAATACACGTCGATGGGCTTCTGGTCCATCCTGATTTTCACGCTCGTCAGCTGGGTCATCACGATGATGATCCAATCGAGTGCCGCAACCTTCGCCATCGTGCTGATCATGGCGGCCAAGGGATGGATTTCGTTCGACATCGGCTGTGCCATGGTGCTGGGTGCCAGCATCGGTACCAGCATCACGCCCTTGCTGGCCTCGTTGGGCGGTAATGCCGAGGCCAAGAAGGCGGCCCTGGGCCATGCGCTGTTCAACCTGTTCGGCGCAGTCTGGGTATTGATCATCTTCCAGCCCTTCGTGCAGCTGGTGACTTGGGTGGTCAGGGATCTGTTCAGCCTGGGCGACCCGTGGGCGTTATACAACAGTGTGAAGGCGGGCGGCAGTGTCGAGGGCAGTGCCCTGATGCAGGAACAGGTGGCGATGTCCATCGGCATGACGATGTTCCACACCATCTTCAAGATCTGCAACCTGTTGATCATGATTTGGTTCACCAGGTTGTATGTGAAGCTGCTCAACGCCATCGTCAAGAGCAAGAAGAAGGAGGACGAGGAGTTCCAGCTCAAGTATATCCAGGGTGGTCTCATGAGTGCCAGCGAGTTGAACATTGCCCAGGCTCAGCGCGAGATTGTCGTGTTTGCAGGGCGTGTTGAGCGCATGCTGGGAATGGTCAAGGAACTTGTCCACACCAAGACCGGCACCCCCGAGTTCAACAAGATTCTGTCCCGTATCCAGAAGTATGAGGACATCACCGACCGCATGGAGTTTGAAATCGGAAGCTACCTGAACAAGGTGCTTGACGGACGCTTGAGCAGCCAGGCCAAGGCGCGTGTCGCAAGCCTGCTGAGCATCATCAGCGAGCTCGAGAGTATCGGCGACAGTTGCAACAACATCGCCAAGGCGCTTGTGCGCAAGGAGGAAGCCGATGCCCACTTCAACGAGTACAACTATGCCAACATCGACACGATGCTCACGCTCGTGAGCGAGGCCATGACCAATATGCTGGCCGTGCTCAGCGACATCGACAACGTCACTGCCGAGGACCTCATGCGTAACTACAACAAGGAGCGCGAGATCAACAACTTCCGCAATGCATGCCGCACCGAGAATATCGAGAACGTCAACCAGAAGAAGTACCCCTACAAGGCCGGTATCTTCTATATGGATATCGTCTGCGAGGCCGAGAAGTTGGGCGACTTCATCGTCAACGTCATCGACAACATGGAGGACATCATGCGCCGCAGTTCTTCGGTCACCAGCGGCCTGCCCATCGGCGAGCTTAACCCCGAGAAGACCGCCATGGTTAGTAAATGATGTACCTGATGGACGGTTCTTCCGGGACATCCCGTTAACCGCGAGGCACCGTTAAACTAATATTTGCGGCCAGCTGTCATTCCGACAGCTGGCCGCAAACTGTAAATATAGAAGTCAACTCTGCTAGTTTTTGTTAATGCTAATTACGCTAAATAGACTAATTTCACGAAAGAACTGTTCGTAATCATTAGTGTCCGGTAAAAATGTGATAAAACTTCACAGGCAGCTGAATAACAAGGCTATAATGGTGGTTTCACATGAAGAGACCTACCTTTAAGCCCGTAGGGCTGTCAGGTTATAGGCAGGAGTGGAGCGAAGCGGAACTCCTGTAAATGAGCGCAACACACGATTAATAGCCCCATTGGGGGCGACAGACTGTTTGTCAATAGTTTACTGCCGCCCCGATGGGGCTTGAATGGGAGTGTGTCCTATTACAGGGGTTGCACTCGGCTTCGCCTCGTTACACCCCTGCCTATGCCCTGACCGTTCCTAACGGAGCTTTACCGGACATAAACGATTCGCAATATTAGAAAGATTCGTGAAATTGGCATTAGCCCCGCAGGGCTTTGACTAAAAGTCTATCATTGCCACAAAGTTTACTTGGTCGTTGCGTGAGCACGGTCACTAAACCAAGTCATATTCTTCACTCAGCCTCCAGTGTCACTGGTGGAGCAGGTTGTCGATGAGCATCACCGCGTCGGTGATGTTGATGCTGCCGTCACCGTTGAAATCGGCCTTGGTGAGATTAAGCTGTGACGCATCGTTGTTTAACAGGTAATTGATGACGAGGGTGGCGTCGATGATGTTGAGGACTTTGTCGTCGTTGACATCGCCTGTGAGCCCTACCAGATCGGGGTCGGGTACAAAATTGATGACCATGTCTTGATAAGAGTTGAATTGCAGGCCTCGCACTTCCAGCAAGGCGATGTCAAAGTAGCCGTCGTAGTTGCCGTACCATCCCCAATTGACGTGAACCAGTCCCTCCTCGTTATAGCCGTCGATAACGAATGAGTGACCGGCGGCCATCAGACCCACCGAAGGATCGAATTTCAAATAGACGCCCTGATAATACAAGGGGCGACGATGGCTCAACTCGTTATAGACCATATCCATCCATTCGGGTTCGCTGTAGTCGCTGCGCACGACCGTGGCGGCATCCTTGCTGTAGCCGAAGTAGTTCTGGGCACCAGCCACGCCGGCTTGGTTGCTTGACCCTGACTCGTTGGTGGCGTAGGTCATCCAGCTGACCAGTCCGCAGACATAGGACAACAACGCTACGGCACGTCCTTGAGCCTCGGTGTACTGGCCCTCGGGGTAGCTGTCCAGCATATTGTCCCAGTCAAAGGTCGCATCAAAGCTGGTGCTGGCTTCTTTGTCGCCGATCAGGAAATTGGCCGTACCAGCGGCATGGTCGGGAAAGCGGTAATAGCGGACGATTTGAGCCAGGGCTGTGGCAACGCAGCCCACACAGCAATGCACCACATCGGGCGTGTAGTCGTCACAAATCTCGCCATAGCCGGTCGGGCACCAGTAGCTGTAGGGCGCGTCCTGTCCCCATTGCGATGTGATCAGGGCATCAACTTTGGCGGGATACTTGGCGGGGTCGGGCAGGGTGGTCGTGAAGCCGATGTCTCGGCCGGTGACGATGCGTGACACTTCCTCGATGCTCTGGCAGAACCACTCAAAGCCCGGATTGGCCTGACCTGCACTCGATGCTCGGCCATTGCCCACAGCCAGTACAGCCGGCAGGCGGTCGTCGGCTGCTATCATGGCAAAGTCGCCTTGACGGGTTTGATAGAGGCTGTAGGCACTGGTGACACGGGCCTCGGTCAAGGGCGAGGAGGCATTGAAGCGATGACCGCCTGCGGTCATTGTCGTCAAGGCTTGCCGGGCCGTTTGCAACATGGCTTGCTTATCACGCGGTGCACTCCATGCAGGTGTGCTCAACAAGAACATAGCCAACAAGAACGCGATGGGTTGTGAAATTTTTTTTAACATACTTGGAAGTTTGGATGGTGTTAATATTGAATAAGTTAGCGTTGGCAAAGTTAATGATTTCTATAGTGGATTTCCAAATAAAAACTGCCAATTTCTGTGAAAAGACATAACATAAAGGCTAAACCCTGCAAAAACACACACTAACCAAAATCAATAATTAGGGTCCGGTAAAAGACGTACTTTCTGATGTACATCTTTGATGGGCACAATTTGTGATTAGATACAACTTGTGGCAGATGAGCAGGCTGAAGGCCTGCACAAGGCCAGTAGGCCTTGAATAGGAATAACCCCAGGGCGCATAGGCCGTAGGTCTATGTGGCCTGGGGGAGAGGGCGCGAAATGGAATGGGCCTCGTAGAGGGCCACTCACTGCCATCATTTGTGGTGTGCCAAAATTCAACGTCGCAGAAAAAACCGTGTTCCGCACAAAATCATTCAAATTTGTTTAATTTCCCGCCCGCCAGGGCGGTGATTTTTTTTGGCAAAACAATTATGACACACCTTCCGAGCTGTGTGTATTGTCACTTGAGGCGATGCCCCCTCAGGTGACATCGCCTCGATGTAGAAGTGATTCTGTTTGATTTCTCGCGCGGTGCGCGATCAATGTGTTCAAGGTTATTTCTCGACCTTGAAGTCACTCAAGGTGGGGCCGCTATCGGTCATGGTGACGGTAGCGCTGATGGTGGGCATGTCGTCATAGTGCAGCACCTTGCCCACGACGAAATTCACGCCGGGGGTGACGCGGACCGTAAGCGGGCCCTCGATGCTGTAGGCAATCTGCTCGCCGATGTAGATGGCGTCGTCCATAAAGCCGCCCATGTCCTCCATCGTGTTGGTTGCCTTGGCGATTTCCTGTTCATCGGCATAGAAAGTGATTTCTTGACCTTCGATGCTGTAGGTGAGCACCTTGCGCAAGGCTTCCTGCATCTCGTAGGGGTCAATCGAGTTCACGATATGGGCATAGCCATCGTCGTCAAAGCGCAGCAGATAGGGACGCTCGACATTCACGCCGGTACCCTCCATGTCGCTGCCCAGAATCCACAGGTCGCCCGTGGCGGCGTCATAGCGTGCACGCGGCATCCTGCCGTGGCGCAGCTGGGGCAGGGCTGTCTTCACGTCGCCCTTGCCGACGACCATACCGTAGCCCTCGCTCGACACCGTGTCGCCGCAGTTGAGCAGACTATACACGGCTACACCCGTCGTCTTGTCATCCATGACAGTCTCGTAGCGGTCGTCGAGGTTGACCTGCTTCATCAGGTCATACACCGCCTGAGGCGCGTCACCGGGGGCAACAGCCTCTTCCATTGTTCCGTTCACGGGGCTCTGATTGTAGCCCTTGTTGCAGCCGGTCATCACGCCGCACAGTGCAACCACTGCGGCAACTGCCAACCATTGTTTCATCTGTTTCTTCATCTTATTTCAGGTGTTAAAATTGTGTTTGCTTTATCGCCGGCAAAGATAGTGTTTTTTCTTTCTCGCTGTCATCATTGATGAAAAATCGTGCTTCGGTGGTATAAAAAAGCGGACTTTTCACTACTTTTGTGCTTGGTATTAATTTCCCGTTGACTATGAGCCAAGAAAGAATCCCCGACAGTGTGAAGATGGTGATCATCAGTGACCTGCACGTGATGGCGCCGAAGTTGCTGGTGAACGATGGACCGGCATTTGAGGATTATGTGTCGCGTGACCGCAAGATGCTGCGCGAGAGTGTCGAGATTCTGGACACGCTCGTGGGCGATATCCAGGCGCTGAAGCCGGACATTGTGCTGGTGACAGGCGACCTGACTAAGGACGGTGAACGTGCCAGCCACGAGATTGTGGCCAGCCATCTGCACCGCCTTGTCGATGCCGGAATTCAGGTGCTTGTTGTCCCTGGAAACCACGACATCAACAACCCCGATGCCCGCTTCTACGACGGTGACAAGACCACACCGGCCGACACCATTACCCGCAACGACTTTGCCGACATCTACCGCGATATGGGCTATGACGACCGCTCGCGACGGGACCTGGACACGCTGAGCTACTGCCGCGATGTGGCCCCGGGCCTCACCATCCTGGCCATTGATGCTTGTATGGACCGCCTCAACACCTTCGTCTCGCGAGGCGACTCCCGCGACCATTGCAAGACCAGCGGGCGTCTCGAGGCATCGACGCAGCAATGGCTGACGGAACAGGCTGCTGCCGCCACCGCCGCGGGTAACCGTGTCATCGCCATGATGCACCATCATCTGGTGCCTCATTTCCATATGGAGAACACCCTGGCAGCCCCTTATATGGTCGATGACGCCGGCCACCTGAGCCAGGGGCTGATGCAGGCGGGAGTCCATGTCGTTTTCACGGGCCACCTGCACATCAGCGACATCAGCCAGATGAGTACCCGGCAGGGCGAGATGGTCGAGATTGCCACAGCGGCTGCTGTGGGTTATCCCTGCCAGTGGCGCATCGCCAATTGTAATCCCATGGCTGGCAAACTCCAGCTGCGCACCTGTACGCTGCACACCTTGCCGTCCGACCCCACCTTCAGCGAGCGTGCCCGTGATGCATTCGCCAACAGCATTCCCACCATGACGCACGGGGTGCTCGAGCGCTATTGGCCCGAAATCAGCCAGGCACTTGACAATTATCGCAACAAGCATTCCTTCATGGCTCGGTTCGTCAAATTACCCGACACCCCCGAAGCCATCGCCGAACTCTTGCTCAAGCACCTGCAAGCGCCTGTCACAAAGGCTTACATCACTTTTGCCGAAGGCAACGAGTGGGGTGTTGACAGCCAAGCCCTCATCAACCAGCTCATCGACGGCATCGACAAGATCGTGAATGAGACTGTCACCGGCATCTTGCGTCCCATCGCCAAGGCTGCCCTGCACCTGCGCATCTATGGCATTGCCCGACTGGTGTTGCGCAGCATCCTCGAGGATCGCAACGACATCGGCACCGAGCACGAGTCGGTCATCAACGATCACACGGCGATCATCAATCTGTAAAGCAATATTTCCGACCGATTCTGGAGTTGATTTCTAGCAGCGACTAGAAGTTGACCCTGTGGCATATTGTCGCACACATAACCGTGCTAACGCGTCCCGAAATTAAAAAGACAATTAGCTCTAAAAGAATAGTTTGCTTCCCCCCGATGGGTGGTTAAAAACAGATGGACAACTGCTATATCATTATCAAATTTTTTTTGCGCTCTAAGGGGCCTTTCGTTGTTCATTTTTTAACCGGAATGATGCACATATGATTGCAAATAATAAAATTTTTCTACTGAAATGCATAGTTTTGGTATCATTTTGTCTATTTTATTGCTCTTTTGTTTGGTTTTGTGCATTTTCCTGTTTATTTTTGCAAATACGTTAAAAATAGCATCTTATCTAAAATCGTGGTATTATGAGTGCCCCCAAAATTGAACTAACTTCCAGAGAAAAGGAAGTACTTGAATTGCTGTCAAACGGATATAACAGCAAGGAAATCGGAGAGAAAATTTTCATCTCTTCAAACACTGTGGAGTATCATCGCAAGCAATTGTTGCGTAAGACCAACTCTCGAAATGTCGCTGAACTCATCGGTAAAGCTTACCGCACAGGATTGTTAAAAATCAACGATTGACCATTCATTATTTCAAGAGCTATGCCTTCAGCGTAGCTCTTTTAATTTATAACCCTATACAACATCAAATCAAGGCTCATGCATGAGTGCCTTGTTTTTTTGTGCTCACTCTCAAGGATATACGAACTGCTTGAAAGCGTCTTTATACGGCTGATGCCGGTTCCTTATGCAAATTATAAATAAAGCAAAGTTATCTTAATTTGATTAATTTCCCGCCCGCTAGGGCGGTTAAAACTGAGTCAAGTGTAGTTTTGCAACACCCTCTTAATATAACTGATAGGCCTACTTCTATTCGTTTCCTGAAATACAGTGCCCCCGAAAAGTCGGATGAAGACTTCTCGGGGGCACGTTGTTTAGTGCTTTACTGCCGTCTGATTACTGGAAGGCGTTCTCGCTCAGGCCCTTGCCGCCGATGGCAAGATCCTTCATGTATTCGGGAACAGGCTTACCCAGATACTTGTCAACATATAGCTTGGCAAGATACTGGCCGAGCATGAAGCCGTGGCCACGCAGACCGGTGAGCAGACCCACCTCGGGATCGATGATGTAACGCGGCTCGATGTAGTAGCCGGCCCATACGGCGTGGAAGCCTACCGATGCCAGGTTGGGAATCCACTGGGCAAACATCTCGCTCACGATCTTCAGGAAGGCCTGACTGTTGTACTTCAGGTTCTGGCGTGCCTCATAGGCGTCGCAGTCGGGTGATGCACAGCCGATGATCTGGCCGGTGTGCAGGAACTGCTGACCGTAAACGGCGTTGAAGCCCTTGTAGTGACGACGGTCGATGATCATGTCGAGTGAGTCGCCGTTGACACCCATGTTGGGCAGGCGACGGGTGATGAATGCCTGGTGCTTGACGGGATAGAGCTGGGTGTCGATGCCGAGCATATCGGCAAACTTCTCCGAGCCCCAACCCATGGCGTTGACAAAGTGGTCACAGGTGTATTCCACGTAGTGCTTGTCGTGACGGCGAACCAGCACACGGTACTTGTCGCCCACGCGCTGAACGCTCATCACCTCGCAATCCTCGAGCACCTCACCGCCATGCTGCTTGCCCACGTTGCGCACATAGTCGATTGTGCGGCCCGGGGTAGCCTGCCAGCAGTTCTCCGAAATCAAGGCGTGGCTGTAGATGTTGTCGTTGGGATTCCAGTAAGGCGAAATCACCTTGGTGAAGTCCTTGCGGTCAATCATATAGGCCTCGCTCCAGGCGCGGGAAGCGTCCAGTGAGCGATAGGTGGCGTCGTCATGTACGAGGTTGACATAGCGGGTCATCTTCAGGTCGATGTTGCAGTGCTGCTGGTCATCACGGAAGATTTCCAGGTTGTGCATCGCGATGTCGCTGATGTCGGGGTTGGAGAAGGCGGGACGGCCGCCACCGATGCAGCGCCACGTCGAACCGCGGTCATAGTTGACCAGGATGACACGTTTGCCGGCCTCGGCAAAGTAACGGAAGGCGGCGCTACCAGCCATACCGCCGCCAGCGACGATAATCTCGGTCTCGGCCTTCTCGATGATGGAGCCGTGTTCAAACACGAAGGTCTCCTTCGTTTCTCCGTTGTACACATCGCCCAGGGTAACCTGGTTGGCCAGCGGGGCGCGCGGGGTGCTGTCGCCGGTCACCTCGATGCCGTGGGCACGCAGGACCTGCTTGGCGCGCGACACGCAGCGCTTGCCGCGGCAGGGACCCATACCCATGCGGGTGGTGTGCTTGAGCTCGTCAACCGAGATGTACTTGCGGTCGCCCACCAGGGTCAGCAGGGTCTTCACGTCAACGTCCTCGCAGTGGCAGACGAAGGATTTGCCTTCCTCGGGATTGGTGAGGGGACGCAGGTTCAGGGGCTCGGGATAGCGCTCCTTGAGGATGAAACCTTTCACCTGGTTCAGGTCTTCGACCTCGGTAGCCTGCACGCGGGCCACATTGGTCTTGTTGTCTTTCTTGAGCACCTTCTCGATGAGGCCTTGGCCCACCTTGGCACCGTTGTCATCAACCAGGAACACTTCCTTGCCCTCTTCAACATCGTACTCTACGGGCAGGAACACCACATTCTTGCGCTTGTCGTAGCCGAAGATGGCCAGACCCGGGCAGTGGTTCACGCACTGCATACAGCCGATGCACTTGTCATAGTCAACGATGGGCACCGACGATGTGGTGGGCTTGGTGATGGCACCCTGCGGACAGGCAAAGGTACACGGGTTACAAGCGAAGCCGTACAAGCAGTTGATCTGCACATAGGGCTTAGCGGCCATGCGCTCCTCGCTGGGAACGCGCGGCTCATCGAGCAGGCGCACGGGACGCTGCTGCGAGTCGATATACTGGCGGGAAACCTCCAGATAGTCCTCATAGGAGAAACGGAGGCCCAGCTCCTGGGCTACCTCATAAGCCACCTGCTTACCGCGAAGCACGGCACTGGTGCCCTCGCCGATGCGAACGGCATCGCCGGCACCATACACGTTGCGGCCAAACACCGAACGGCCCTTCACGAGCAGCTGGTTGTCGGGAATCAGACCCGTGCAGATGTTGATGATGTCGATGTCGTCAATCACTTGCTCGGTGCCGGGAATGGGCTGGAAGTTCTTGCACTCGGCAATCACGGCACCGGTAACGCCGGTGTAATCCTCGTTGGGGATGGCGCGGATGAGCACGTGCGAGGTCATGATGGGGATGCCCAGACGGCGAACGCGGTTGGCCTGAACGGGGAAACCGCCCTCGTGGTCCATACCCTCGATGATGGCCTTGATCGTGGCTCCGGCCTGCATGGCCTGGTAGCTCGTCAGGTAGCCGATGTTACCGGCACCCACGGTGAGCACGCGCTTGCCCAGCAGGGTGTGCTCCTGGTTCATCATCTTTTGGAACACCGCAGCGGTGTAAACGCCCGGCACGTCATCGTTCTCGAACACGGGCATGAACGGCACGGCACCGGTAGCCACCACCAGATGGTCGGCGTCGATGTAGCTCACCTCCTGGGTGACGATGTTCTTCAGGGCGATGCGGCGACCTTCGAGCAGGTCCCACACGGTATTATTCAGCAGGATGCCGTCGTGGTTGTCACCGGCCAGCGTCTTGGCAATGTCAAAACCACGCATTCCGCCGAACTTCTGCTCCTTCTCAAAGAAGAAGAACTGATGCGTCTGCATATTGAACTGGCCACCCTCGGTAGCGTTGTTATCTACCACAATGTTGGGAATTCCCAGCGCAGTGAGTTGCTCGCGGCATGCCAGACCGGCAGGACCACCGCCGATGATAGCCACCGTGGTCTTGTAAACCTTGGTCTCGCTGGCAGCACGGGTCTTGCCCTCGGGCATATAGTCCTTGGGAATCTCGCGCACCTCTTTCACGCCGTCAACGCTGGTGATGCAGATGCGGCGCACCTGACCGTCAACAAGCATCTCGCAGGCACCGCACTTGCCGATACCGCACTCCAGACTGCGGTTGCGACCGGTGGTACTGTGGCTGTGAACAATTAATCCTGCCTGATGAAGGGCGGCAGCGATGGTTTTGCCTTTCTGACCGCGAACGGTTCTCCCTTCAAATTGGAATTCTACATACTCTTCTTTCGGAAGGTCAAGAATAGGATGGTTCTCAATTTTATACATGATGAATGGTTTATATGGTTATTGTTTCTTTTTCAGCGATTTAACCCCCATTAGGGGTAAACGAGGTGCACAAAGATAACGTATTTTTGTGAATTCTGAGAGAAAATAGCCGAAATTATTAAGAAATTTAACGGCTATGGTTCACAAGTCTTTAAGGCAACTTCAGCGTAATAAATATGTCCAAAAGTTCAAGTGAAATGGAATCGAAGTGGATTGCTATAATTATTTAACCTCGTTTTCGTCCAGTTTTTCTCATCAATCAAATTCAAATCACTACATCACAGCCAATTAGAATCACTTGGCATAATATCCACAACGCCCCACCCAGTTTCTCCTTGTATATCCCATAGCATCAACCTCCCCCCTCAAAAGCAATTGTTGAACGTAGGGCCTCGCCTTGGCGTGGCCGCACCCAAAAAAAGTAAAACATAAATCATCCTCAAACCATAAAACAGTAGTTTAAGTAGTCTCAGATGTCTTTTTAATAATTCTTCGCGCCTTAGCGCCTTCGCGTGGGGCCCCGTGCGCGGATGCCTCACTAACCTCTAACCTGCTCGCGCCAGCGAGCAATCCCAATAATTCTTCGCGCCTTAGCGCCTTCGCGTGGGGTCTCGTGCGCGTAAGCCCAAATAAGAAGATTCAGAAAAAACAAGCCCGGCTGGATTGTTGTGGTTCCAGTCGGGCGAGTTTATAATTGAGCAGGTATTCGCTTTACTTGGCGGCGGCGAGGAGCTCGGGAGTCAGGGTGGGCATAGCGCCGTTCTGGGTGCAGACGTAGGCGCTGACCTTGACGGCCAACTCGTGAGCCTCAGGAACGGGTTTGCCGTTGAGGATGGCGGCGCAGAAGGAGCCTGTGAACGAGTCACCGGCACCGACGGTGTCGGCCACTTCAACCTTGGGGGTCTCTTGGAACGACATCTGGCCACGCGTGAACACGTACGAGCCGTTGGTGCCGCAGGTGAGCACGAGCATGTCGAGGTCATACTTGCCCAGGATGAGCCAGCACTTGTTCTCGATGTCAAGGCCGGGATAGCCGAACATGCGACCGATAGTCACCAGTTCCTCGTCGTTGATCTTGAGGACGTTGCAACGGCGCATCGACTGTTGGATGATCTCCTTGTTGTAGAACTGCTGACGCAGGTTGATGTCAAAGATCTTCATGCAGTCGTCGGGGGTGGCATCCAGGAAACGGTGGATGTTCTCGCGCGACACGACGTTGCGCTGAGCCAGCGAGCCGTAGCACACGGCGCGGCAGTTGGCGGCGATTTCCTCGATTTCGGGCGTGAAGGGAATATTGTCCCAGGCCACGTTCTCCTTGATGTCGTAGGTGGGGATTCCTTCCTCGTTCAAGGTCACCTGCACGGTGCCGGTGGGATAAGGCACACGCGGCATGAGGTACTTGAGACCGTGCTCCTCGAGGGCTTCGATGGTCTCCTCGGCGAGCTTGTCCTCGCCCAGTGCACTGATGGCGATGGAGTTGTCACTGCCCAGGAACTGGCCTGCATGATAGGCGAAGTTGGCGGGAGCACCACCCAGTTTCTTACCTTCGGGGAGAACATCCCACAGGGCCTCGCCCAGGCCCACTACATAACGTTTGTCCATATTCAGTTTTTAAGTTGTGAGTTTTAAGTTTTATGGCTACTGATTACACGAATTCTACCGATTAGTTGAATCTCTCAATCAGTTGAATTCGTGTAATTCGTAGTTTAGTTTTGAGTTTTCGTTCCGAGTTGCTTGATATAGGTGAACAGATAGATGACACCGATGGCCATCACTGCCACAGCACCTGCTTGGCCCACTGCATCGCTGGCGAAGCCCATGAGCAGCGGGAAAATGGTGCCGCCAAACAGGCCCATGATCATCAGACCGGAAACCTCGTTCTGCTTCTTAGGCATCGACTCAAGAGCAGTGGCAAAACACATCGAGAAGATGTTGGAGTTACCGTAACCCACGAGAGCGATAGCAGCGTAGAGGATCCACTTCTCGTGGCCGAAGAACATACCGCACATCGACAGGGCCATCATGATGACACTGATGATGAAGAACGTCCTCATCTTGAGCACGCGCAGGAAGAATGAACCCGTCAAGCAACCGATGGTACGGAAGATGAAGTAGAGCGAGGTGGCAAATGCGGCCTCGTTCAGGGTCATGCCAAGGCGCTCCATGAGGATCTTGGGGGCGGTGGTGTTGGTACCCACATCGATGCCCACGTGGCACATGATGCCCAGGAACGAGAGCAGCACGATGGGCTCACCGAGGAGCTTGAAGCACTCCACAAAGGTCGAAGGCTTGCCCTCGATTTTCTCCTCATGGATGGGGGTTACTCCTAACAAGACAGCCGAGAAAATGCCGATCACAAAGAAGATGGCGAACAACACGCGCCAGTCAAGTCCCAGACTGGGTATCATCGCCGTGGCTCCCCACATGGCCAGATAAGGCGCGATGAACGAGGCGATGGCCTTGATGAACTGGCCGAAAGTCAGCGTCGATGCCAGATTGCCGCCACCCATCACGGTCGATACCAACGGGTTGAGAGAGGTCTGCATCAGCGCATTGCCGATACCCAGCAACGAGAAAGCGATGAGCATCACAGGAAAACTGTTGCCGAACAACGGAATCATCAGCGAGAGAATAGTCACTACCAGTGACAGGAGCACCGTCTTTTTACGGCCGATCTTGTTCATCAGCATGCCCGTGGGAACGCTGAAGATGAGGAACCAGAAGAAAACCAACGACGGGAAGATGTTGGCCACCGAGTCCGAGAGACCGAGGTCTGCTTTCACATAGTTCGAAGCGATACCCACGAGGTCAACGAAGCCCATGCAGAAGAAGCACAGCATGACCGCAATGATCGCGATTTTATTTGTCTTTGCCATTTTTATTTAGTTTTTAGTTGCTCAACTACTAATTACGCTACTTAATACCAACTATTATTGTATCCGATTAATAATTTGATGAATTCGTGTAATTCGTAGTTGTAGTTAGTTGTTAGTAGTTGATTTGGTAAATCGTGGCCTTGCCGCCCTTGACCTTGAGGTTGGTATAAGGCGTGGTGGGGAACACGAGGTTGGTCATCGCCATCTTGCCGTCGGCATCAAAGGCTTCGATGCTGCAACGGTCAACGAAGATGCGCAGCTGCTTGATGTTACCGTGGGTGGGGGCGACTGTTACAACGGGGAAGGCCTCACTGAATGAAGCGTCACCGCTGGCGGTGCGGTCCATGGCAAAAGTCTGCTTGGCCGCATCATATTTCATCACCACCTGCTCGCCGTTGGCGTTGGACAGGATCAATTCCGTTGAGTTCTTCACATCCACGACGATTTCACAGGTCTCGGTCGGCTTCTTCACCTTGACACCGCGGGCTGCGAGCATTTCGGGTGAGGGCTTCACGCTGACGTAGGACTCCTCACCGTCGGTGAACAGGCCCAGGTCTCGGGGAATCGAGTTGGCGCTGCGGAACTGACGCGTGGGCACCTGGTTGGCGTACTGCCAGTTAGACATCCACGCGATGACCACATGGCGGCCTGCAGGCGCATTGTAGAACGATACCGTGGCATAGTGGTCCTTGCCGTAGTCCATCCACTTGGTCACCTTGGGCATCGACTCGCAGGTGAACTTGTGGCCGTCAAAGTCGCCCACAAAGTACTGCGTTGCTGAGCCGCCGAAAGGACCGCCGGGGTTGATGTTGCAGATCAGCACCCACTTGCCGTCGATTTTCATCAGGTCGGGGCACTCCCACACACCACCGTGGTTGCCGTATTCCTTGCCGAAGGAACTCTCATACTTCCAGGTCTTCAGGTCCTTGGAGCTGTAGATGTTCATCTCTTGTCCGGCAGCCAGAATCATGTTCCAGGCGTTGATGTCGCTGTTCCAGAAGGGGTTCGGATCGCGGAAGTCGGGCACGTCGCTCGTCAGCACGGGGTTGCCCTCATACTTGTCGAACGTCATGCCGTTGTCGTGCGAGATGGCGATAGACTGCGTCTGGTTCTGTCCGGCGCTGGTGTAGATGGCCACCACATCGTTTCCGTCGGTCACACAGGAGCCCGAGAAGATGGTTCCCAGGGCATCAGGCTCGATGGCGATGGGCTGAGGCGTCCAGTGGATCAGGTCGGTCGAGGTCGAGTGGCCCCAAGTCATGTTCTCCCACTGCGAGCCGTAGGGGTTGTACTGGTAATACAGGTGCCACACACCATCCTTGTAGAACATACCGTTGGGGTCGTTCATCCAGCCGTAGGCCGGCGTGTGGTGATAGGCGGGACGGAAACGCTCGCGGTTGGTCGCATCGAACGTGTCGGTAACGCGCATCTCACGCCAGCAGACGAAATCCTTCACGGCACCCGTCGTGCGGCGGTCACCATGGAAAGCGATGTCAAGCAGCACTTTCTTGTTGCCGAAGCGCTGAATATCCAGTGGCACATAGTAGTCCACCTTGTCCACAGCAAAGCGCACGTTGAGTGTCTGCACCAGCTCATTGTCAACAACAACGCGCACGTGGGCATTCTCCTCCTTTTCCTGCACGGGCAGCAACAGGTACTTGCCCGTAGCGTCAACCCGCAGCATGGCGTGGTTTTCGCTCAACATCTGGGGGGCCAGTGCCGTGGCCGAGAAGGCCACGAGCACTGCCGCCATGATAGTTAATAGTCTGTTCATTATTGTAAAGGTACTAATTGTTGTTTACCGTTTACTGGAACACTTTCAGATCCGAAATGGTGATATTGCCACCATAGTTGTTGATACTCCAGCAGTTCTTCTGGATACCGTAGATGCGGTTGGTATAAGCGCAAACGTCGTTGATGTACATCACCATCACCGAGTTGTCGGTGTAGATGTTGATGTGATAAACATTATCGGCGGGACGCTCAAACCAATAGCCGTCGATACCCTCGATGAAGCCCTTACCGGCGCTGCCTTCCTGCTCGAAGTTCACCTTGCGGTGATTCTCATCCTCGGGGTTGACCATCATCGTGTAGTAACGGTCACTGTCGATACCGCGAACCAGCGAGATGCCGAAGCGGTCCCAGTTGTTGGACGTGGTCACCGTGAACGAGATGTGTTGGCTGGTTCCCAGGCGGTTGTACATCACAAACGCGTCGTCACCCGACAGCTTGCCGTTCACACCGCTCATCTGGGCACCGTTGCTGGCCATCACCTTGACGGTCTGCTCCTTGTTGAACTTGGCAGCGATAGCGGGTACCTCACCCACGGTCAAAGTACCGTCGGCATGCTGGATAATCTTGTGGCATACAAGTGCGCCCGACCAGTTGGGCTCGCCACCGGCACCCACGTTGATGTTCTTGTCATGGATGGTGTTGCCGGTGCGGTAGGGGCACCAACCCCAGATGTAGCGGTCCTGACCGTTGCTTGCCGTCTTGCCGGCATAGAAAGCGCGGGTGTCGAGGATACCCTCATGACCGTCGCGGGGCCAGTTGGCTCCGGGATCATTGAAGCAGGCCTTCAGGGCCTCCCAAGTCGGAGCCATCATGTACTTCACCTTGCGGCTCCACGAGGCACGATAACCCTCGCTGTAGACGAGATACCACCAGTTGCCCATCTTGAAGATGTCGGGGCACTCACACATGCGGTCCCAGATCATGGGGAAGTTGCCGACGTGTTCCCACGTCTTCAAGTCGTTGGACTTGAACTCGGCAAACTTCAGGTTGCTGGAAATGACCATGTGGTAAAGACCGTCGTCGGCAACAAAGATCTGCGGGTCGCGGAAGTCGTTGTCCGAGTAGCCGTAGGTCGAGCCCTTCAGCATCCACAAGGCGTCCTTCGACCAATCCTTGAAGTCGGACGAGGTGGCCCTCATCACGGCCTCGCGGCCAAAACGGTCATGTCCCGTGTAATAGATGTAGTACAAACCGTCCTTCTCATTATAGATACAGCAGCCTGTACCCAGGGCCGCATCCTGCTCGTCGGGAGAGGTGCCGGTCGGCAGCACTTCGCCCAATGACTGATAATTGGCGCAGTCAACAGTCGAGACGCCCCAGAAGGGGTGGTAGTTGAAAGCGGCATTGTTGTCAAACTCCTGCAAATAGAGCACCTTGAAGTGACCTGCCTTGGCGTCATAGAAAGGCATCGGGTCACCACAACGGCCGATGGCGGGGTTGTAGTAGGTCTGGAAACCGGCCTCGTCCATCGAGTTGAAGAATGCAGGCGTGTCCCAATCCTTAGAGGGGTCGGGGCCGAATTTATCCTCACTGCATGCCGACGAAGCGAGCATAAAGCAGCACAGCATCAATGCGCTGAAAATATTCTTATACTGTTTCATGAGTCAATTACTTGGTTAAATAGTTGATAGCATTCTTGGTCATAATCGCAATGTTCTTGTGGAACTTCTCGGTGTAACCTGCCTCGTAGGTGTAGGAATACCAGTCGAAGCAACCCGAGCCGATGCAGATGATACCACCCTTGCCGTCATGAGCGGGATACTCCCAGAGCACGATAGCGCCGTCACCACCCACGCCGAGGACCTTACCGCCGGTGCGGCTGGTCCAAGCGTCATAGTTGTCATAGCCACCCCAGTCGGTACCGATGTGGTACTGGGCAGTGGAGTTGGTGATGTGGTAGCCGGCATCGGTACAGTAAACCTCATTGGGGTTATCACCGGCCACAAGACCCTGATAGATGGCATGGTCATTCTGACCGTCAAAGATGCGGAAGGTCCACGGGCCGCCGCACAACTCGGCGTAGGCCTCGTCCTGACCCCAGCAGTTGTTGGGCGTAGTCCACTCGTCGTCACCGGTAGTGCCGATGAACGAGGGCAGGTTAACGGCATAGCGGGTGAGCAGCAACGCACCGCCGTTCTCGTAGAACTGGCGCAGCTCGTTCAGCGTGTTCATCGCGTCGGTACCCTTGGCAACAAAGTTGTCATGGCCGTCAACGCCGCCATCCACGTGCCAGTGCCACCAGATGAGCTTGCATTCCGACAGGTCGAGCGTGCCGGCACGCAGGTCGGCAAACGAAGCATACAGCGAGCTCTCCACGTTGCCCAGCATCCACTGGCAAGCGGTCTGAGCCTCAAGATCAAGTTCACTCATCGTGGGAGCGGAACCCAGGAAGAGGGCCTTGGGCTTGCTGATAGCGATCACCTTGACAGTGTAAACACTCTCGGCCGAATTGTTCTTCACCGTGTAGGTGACGGGCTGCGAGAAGTCCTGAGCCACACCCGATGACGGGGTGATCGTTGCATTCTGGCTATAGGTGATGGTCGGTACCAGGTTGGTGATATCGAGCGTAGCGGGAATGTAGACTACAATCGTCTTGGTCTCCTGGTCGATGCTACCCGTGTAGATGTCGTTGATCACGAACGACGTGATGCGGGCCTCGTCGTGGAGGACCGACAGGGTCCAGTCCATAAAGACGTCACCGTTCTTGACGTGAAGCACCTTGGCTGCGTTCATGTTGATGGTTTCGCCCTCGCGAATGTTGCACACGGCACCGTTCGACATCTTCAAGGCTGTCACCTTCATGGCCGATGTCTCATAGACCTCGGGCAGACGAACAACGATGGTGCGTGAAGGCAGGTCGATGATTCCCTCGTAATTGTCCAGCTTGAGTTCATCAATCATGCAATTTCCCGCCAACTGCAGGTCACTGATGTTGTCTTCGGAGCATGAGCTGAGCATTGAGGCGAGTCCGCAGCAGGCAAGACACGCACAGAATATATATAATATCTTAGCTTTCATAATCATTATTATTTTATTCATCAGGATTTAACAATGTTGCGGTGATTACCAGTTGCCAATGTTCTGAGTGTAATGGCCGTTCGAGGCCGAAATCTGACTGAACGGGATGGGCAGGTACTCGTCCTTGTTGGCCGTGAAATGGGCAGCACTGTAAATGGCACAGTGGTCGATTTCCTCCGAGTAGTACTTGTTGAGTACACTGGCAGCATCGCCCCAGCGCACGAGGTCGAAGAAGCGCTCGCTCTCCATACCCATTTCCAAGCGACGTTCCATCTTCACGATCTTAACGGTCTGATCTTTGGAATAGCTGCCGGTGTAGCGGCTGATGAACATCTTCACACCGTAGGAGTTGGGATAGCTGGAAATCATCTGGGTGCTGGTGGCTGCACGTGAGCGCAGCTGGTTCACGAGTTCGATGGCTTGGGTTGACTGGCCCATCTGGGCGTAAGCCTCGGCACGCATCAGCAGCACGTCGGCATAGCGGAAGACGATGCGGTTCATCGAGCTGGCCCAGTAAGAACCCTTAATGAGGTAGCTGCCGATGAGAGCAGGGTCAACATTGTGCTTGAGAGACACATAGTAGCCATACAGGCCGTTGCTGCGGCTCCAGATGCTGGTCTCCTCCATCATGTAGTTGCGGTTGAACATGTAGGGCAGACCGGGCATACCCACGGTGAGGAACAGGCGCGGGTCGGCGTTATCCTCAGCCATGTTGTAATCCTTCTCGTTGAAAGTGTCGAGCAAGGGAAGACCGTCGGCTCCGGTGTGGTAGGCATTCACCAGGTTCTGCGAGGGCTTGTAGAAGTCGCAGCCGCCATCGGTGGCACCGGGAATGTTGGGCGGAATCAAGCCGTAGCTCCAGTTCAGGTTACCGTAGGTGGAACCGTCGTTGCGCGAGTACTGGATGGCCCAGATGCTCTCGATACCGTTCTCGAACTCTTCCTCGGGACGGAAGTTGTTGTGGAGGTCAGCCTCCAGACCGTAGTTGGTATACAGCGAGGGGTTGGTGAACTCGATCACCTTCTGCAGGTCTTCCTGATTGATGCTGGTCACCTGATTGCTGTTGGCGTCATCCTGGCGGTATGCCTTGTAGAGATATACCTTGGCAAGGAATGCGGCAGCGGCGGCACGCGTGGGACGGCCCTTTTGGCTCTGAACCTCGGGCAGGGTATTGTAGGCTTCCATCAGGTCATCGATGATGAGTTGCCAGCCCTCGTCGTTGCTGTACTGCCTGTTGGACAGTTCGTTATACTCTTCGTAGGTCAAGTTCTCGTTGACAACAAAGGGGATGTTCTTGTACAAGCGTTTGAGCAGGAAGTGGCCGTAGGCACGCAAGAATTTCATCTCGGCCAGGCGCTGTCCCTTCATAGCGTAACTGTCGTCGGTCTCCTTGAGCAGGGCGATGGCACTGTTCACGCGCGACAGGCTGTTGTACAACCTCACCCACATGTCGTTAATGTTCCAGTTGGTGGTGAGAACACCCTGCTGGATCTCGAGCTGGTGGAACACGTCACCGTCGCTGGTACCGTTACCACCCTTATAAGCGTCATCACTACGCACGTCGAAGTTCCACATCGAGAATGATGAGTTGATGTCCTCGGCCGAAGTGAAGATGGCGTAGGCCGAGATGGCCATGGCCTCGGCATTCTCGGGAGACTTTACCTGTTCGTCACTCAGTGTGGCTTGGGGCTTGTGCTCATCGAGAAAATCGTCACATGATGTAAACAATGTGGTGGCGCTGCAGCAAATCAGACCTACACACAATATATTGAATATCTTTTTCATAGTGAATCCTGAATTTTAGAATGAAACATTAAGACCATAGGTTATATTCAGGGGGATAGGATAGCCGAAGTTGGGATTCTCGGGATCCACACCGGTGAATGACTTGCTCTTGATGGTCAGCAGATTCTGGGCCGACACATACATGCGCAGGCGGGCCAAGTGCAGCTTGTCACACACACTGCTGCCGAAGTTGTAACCCAGCTGGATGTTGCGCATCTTGGCGAACGAACCGTTCTCAACAAAGTAGCTGCTCACACGCTTCTCGTTGTTGTTGTCCATCGTGCTCACAGCGGGGATGTTCGAGCTGGGATTATTGGGAGTCCATGCGTCAAGCAGGCGACGACCCTTGTTCAGGTTGGTGATGTTCAGGCCGGCCCACAAGTCGGTCTCGCGCTTCAGGTCGCTGATCACGTCAACGCCCTGAACACCCTGCCAGAACATGGTGAAGTCGAAGTTCTTGTACTCAAGATAGATGTTCAGACCCCAAGTGAAGTCGGGAACGGGAGAGTAGATCCACTTCTGGTCCTTCTCGTTGATAACGCCGTCCTCGTTCAGGTCTTTCCAGCGGATACGGCCCAAGCCGGCACCATCTTGTGCGGCATGGTTGTAAATCTCTTCCTGGCTCTTGAAGATACCGTCATACACATAGCCCACCTGGGCGCCCATGGGATGGCCGACAACGCTCTCGACGCCGTTACCACCGAAGGTGCCGGCGGCTGCCAGCGTCTCGGGAATCTTGGTCACCTTGTTGCGATAGGTGCCGATGTTTCCGGCGATGTCATACTGGAAATCGCCCACGCTGCCGCGGTAGCCCACGTTCAGCTCGATACCCTTGTTGGTCATCTCACCGGCGTTGATCCACTGGCTGCTGCCCTCACCCATCACACCGATGCCGGGCATGTAAACCAGAATGTCGGTGGTCTTCTTGTAGTACCACTCAAACGAGCCGTAAAGCGCGTTGCGAAGCATACCGAAGTCAACACCGAGGTTGGTCTGGGTCGTGGTCTCCCACTTCAGGTTATCGTTGCCCAACTGGTTGCGCTTGAAACCGCTGGGGAGCGTCTGGCCGCCGTTGGTGCCGGCAATGTCGTAGCTGGTACCGTAGCTCTGGCCACCGAAGCCGGCCTCACCATAGTTGCTCTCGAAGATGGTGTAGCGGGCAATGTTGGAAATCTCCTGGTTACCGGTCTGACCCCACGAGGCACGCAGCTTCAGGTTGTCCAGCCAGTCCAGACTCTTCATGAAGGATTCCTCGCTGATGCGCCAACCAAGGCTCACCGAGGGGAACGTACCGTAGCGGTTGTTGCGACCGAAACGGCTTGAACCGTCGTAACGCATGGTCACGCTGGCCAGATAACGGTCAGCGTAGGTGTAATTCACCTTGCCGAAGAACGACACCAGCGTGTAGCCCTCGCCCGAGCCGTAGGCCTCGGCCTCACCCACTGCAGCGTTGGGCCACATGTAATCGGGATTCAGCACAGCAAAGTCGTAGGCCTTGCCGCTCAGCCACGAGTCATCCTCGCGGTTGAGCTCGGTACCGATCATGATGTCACCACGATGGTTGCCGCGCTCCAGGTTGTAGGTGGCAATGGCATTCCACATCCACTTGGTCCAGTGCTCCTGCTTGGCCTCGACTGCATTGGTCGGATTGGCAACAGTGCCCTCGGTAATGGGATAGGTGAAGATGCGCTGCTGCTTCTGCGAGTAGTCAAGACCGAAGGTCGACTTGATGTTGAAATCGGCAAACGGGTTGATGTTGATGAACGCGTCACCGAACATGCGCCAATAGGTGTAGCGGTTGTCGCTGTTGCGGTCAAGACGGGCAACGGGGTTCTCGCGGTCGGGATAACCGCCAACGGGACCGGCATACTTGCCATCGGTCGTGTAAACGGGCAGCGAGGGGTTGAACTGCAGCACGTTCTCCAGGAATCCGCCAGGAGCCTGAAGCTCGTTGGTGCGGTTCACCGTGAAGTGCTCACCCACGGTCACGATCTTGCGGTCACCCACGTTCAGCAGCTTGTAGGTCGAGTTCATACGGGCCGACAGGCGCTGGAAGTCAGACATCTTGATGATACCGTCGTTCTTGTAGTAGCCCAGCGAGAAGAAAGAGGTTCCGTTCTCGGTACCCTGGCTCAGCGACACGTTATACTGCTGAACCAAGCCCGTGCGAGTCGTCTCCTTGAACCAGTCGGTATCGGCGGCGGGAGTCGTGCCTGCGGGATCCAGGAATTTGTTCATCGTGATGTTGTTGAGCACGGGAACACCCATGGCATCGTAGCTCCAGTCATAATGGTAACCCAGACCGTTCAGGTTGGGATTCAGACCGTCGTTCACAAAGCCTTGCCACATCGTCTGGCCGAACTCCTTGGCGTTCAGCACTTTCATCTTGTGGGCATAGGTCTGTACCGACAGACTCGCATCTAAGTCGATTCTCACCTTACCGTCCTTGCCGCCCTTGGTCGTGATGATGATCACACCATTGGCAGCGCGGCTACCGTAGATAGATGCCGAGGCGGCGTCCTTCAACACCTGGATGCTCTCGATGTCATTACCGTTGAGCTCGTGCATACCGGCCTTGGTGGGAACACCGTCGATGATGTAAAGCGGGTCGTTGTTGTTCAACGTACCTGTACCACGGATGCGAACCGTTGCAGCACCCGAGGGGTTACCGTCGGCCGAGATGTTCATGCCCGGCACGCGACCCTGCATCGCCTTGATGGGGTTGTTCTCGTTCTGCTTGACCAGATCGGTCACGCTCACTACACTCACGGCACCGGTAAGGTCGGCCTTGCGCTGAGTGGTGTAACCTGTCACCACAATCTCGTTAAGGGCAAGGGCGTCCTCCTGCATGGTAACAACCATGCCATCGCTAGCAGGCATCTCAACATTGAGAAAGCCCACATACGAGAAAACCAGCGTCGCACCCGGGTTTACCTTGAGGGTGAAGACGCCGTCAAAATCTGTCACGGTACCGTTGCTGGTACCCTTCTCCATCACAGTGGCGCCGATGACGGTTTCACCCGTCGCATCGACGACCGTACCTGTGATTTCTGTTTGCGCATACAAGATTGTACACGTCAACATGAGCATGAAGCTGAGTAGAAATCTTTTCAGTACGTTCATAGTTCTGTTGGTTTGGGTTAGTAAAAAAAATGTTTTTTGTCAATAACTGCCCAAAATTAACCTCTTTATATATAGAGGACTATCAATTATCGTTCACTAGCTATCAAATTTGTTTCATCACATCATTTCTGCTAGACAATGAACGATTTTTACAAGCCCCTACCCCAAACAATAACTCAAATCGCGATTTCCCGCGTCGCTCGCACTGTAGGACCTCACTTTGGCGTGGCCGCGCTCCTCACGACATAAAACCCATACGCTTTGTCGCAAAAGGAATATTAAAAGACAAGAAGGACAAAAAGACGATTTATTGGTTATCAATAAAAAGTCAGTTTGTCCTTCTTGTCTTCCAAATCACGGTTGCCCGCAACGTTCGCCGATGCCCCTTGGTTTAATTCGTAGTTTAATTCTTCGCACCTTAGCGTGGGGCATTCACCAGCAACTGTTCACTGTTAACTATTCACTGTTAACTGCCCCGCGGGCACTACTTAATCATCACGTCGAGGGTGATGGTCACTTGCCGTTGCTTGCCTTGCTCGCTGGTGGTAACCGTGTAAGGAATGTGTTGCAGACCTTTGGGCGTCTTCTCGTCGGGCGTAAAGGTGATGGAAAGCGTCTCGGTGCGGTCATTCTCATCGCGATGCAGGACAGCCACATTTCTTTCCTTGGTTTCACCGGGATGCATCACTCCCAAATCAAAACGGTCGGTCGAGAGTCGCAGGTGTTCACTCACAGCGACGGGATAGCGCTTCATGAGCGTTTCTTCGCTCAGGACGCTGTTGCCCGTCATCGACAGTTTCACGCGCTTACGGTCGGTGCCGTAAACTACTGTCCCGCTCACGTTGAACTCGCCGCCCCGGCCCTGCGGATTGAACCGCAGGATGACTTGGGACGAGTCGCCGGGCTGCACTTGGGCAAACCGGTCGAACTCCATAGTAGTGCACTCGCATGAGGTGTAACCCTGCTGCAGGGTCACCGCCTCAGTGCCGTCGTTGCGCAGCCAGTAGGTATGCTCCTGCACGCCTCCCGTCTCCTGGATGGTTCCCAGCGAGGCGGTAGCGAGTCCAATGACCACCAGGGTATCTGCAATTAACATAGTCTTTAGTCCTTAGTTTTTAGTCCTTAGTTAACTCAGGATGATGTCGATTACCGCATTCACGTCGGCAATGTTCACCTCGCCGTCACCGTTCACATCGGCAGCGTCTAATGTGCCGCCTGAGAGGATGATATCGATAATCGCGTTCACGTCGGCGATATTCACCTCGCCGTCACCGTTCACATCACCCACCACTGTTGTGGAGGGCGACAACGAAGGGTCCAGCGTCCATGCGTTGATGCGGGCAGGAGTCGCAGCGGTGGCAAAGGCCTCGGCCTCGACCTGTGCGGCATCGTTGGGGAACAGGCGCACCGAGTAGGCCCAGGTGTCGTTCACAAAGATGTCGGCGATCGAGCCGTCGAGATAGACGTGAAGGGTCAACTTCTCACCGGCAGCCACCCGCTTGGGCAACGCTGCGCTATAGATACTGTTGTAAACGCGGCTGTCGTTGACCGTCCTGGACAGTGTGGCCATATCGAGGGTGAGGTTGCCGCTGGCGGCATCATAGGTCAACGAGACCTTGCCCGAGCCCGATTTCAGGAAATTGAAGCCCATTTGGCCCTCTCCCACGGTGAACTCGCCCAGCAACTCAATCTGGCGGCCGCTGACGGGTGCCAGCGACTCGGTGCCGTTGAGGGTGAGGTTACGGGTGACGGATGTCTTGGAACGCATGCCTGTCAGGCCGCTGTAAGGCTTCTGAACGAGCATACCATGCGCATCGAGGCTGATTTCGCGAGGCAGGGAATAGTTGTGTGCCCAGCCCATGTTGTAGTTCACGTTGGTCGGCAACTTGTCGGGCACGATGCCCAGCATGATGGTTTTGCCGTCCTTTTGGTAGATGGTGGGCGAGAGCAGGCCGTATCCTTCACGGCTGATGCCTCCCATCTCCAGGTACTGTACGCCGTTGCCGTCAGGGATGAACTTGCCGTCGGCACCGATGGTGCCTGTCCAGCACAGGGTGCGAACACCACTGCCCATGCCCAGCGGAGTGCAGGTGAACAACCACTTGCCGCCTCCCATATCAGTGATGTTGGGCATCTCCCAGAAGGTGCCATGCTGATTGGCATTGCCTCCCTGGAAGAAGATGGCTCCGTCGTTGCTCCAAAGTCCGTTCTCCATCAGGCGGTGCAGCGTGCAGGCGCCCACGCCGTTCTTGCTGGTGCCCACGATGATGTACTGCTGGCCATTGGCGGTGAAATAGTACGGGTCGCGGAAGTCATCCGACAAGCCGCCGGGACGGCCGTTGATGAGGATGCCCTGCTTGTTCCAGTCGATGAGCGTGGCATCGGCGGGAGTGGCCTGGGCAATCACCGCACGGGCGTTATCCACGGCGGTATAGAGGATGGCAGGCGTGCCATGGTTGTCATAGACGCAGCCGCTCCAACAGCCCTTGATGTCATAGCTCTCGCCAGGGGCGATGGCTATGGGCTCCTCACGCCAGCTGTACAGGTTCTCGCTCGTGATGTGGCCCCAGTGCAGACGCGACATGTAGGGGCCGTTGGCGTTCTTCTGGAAGAAGACGTGGAACTTGCCGTCGCTGTAGGTCATGCCGTGGCTCTCGTTGGTCCAGCCGCCCGAGGGCATGCCGTGGAACACGGGACGCCACAGACTCGACGCGTAGCGCGAGGCGGGATAGTTGAAATCGGGCAGGCCGGGATTTGCGGGCACCAATGCGGCCACCTGGTCGGCGGTCATGGCTCCGTTATAGATGGTGATGTCATCAATCAGGCCCACGAAGGTGTTGATCAGGAACGGGCCGGCCTTCACGTCGCTGCCATCCTTGCCGATGTAGAAATCGGCAGTGCTGTGAACGACGTCGGCACGGCTCATGCGACCGGTACCGATGGCTGTGCCGTTCAAGTACATGGTGGCAGCATTACCGGCCTTGTCGAGCACGACGGTCACCACGCTCCACTTGCCGCGGGGCAGCTTGGTATCGCCATTGAAGGAGAAGAGGTAGCCGCCCGCGTAGGCCGAACCGAAGCGAAACCGCAGGTCACCCTGGGACGACAGTTCCAGGGTGAAACCCTGTTTACCGTCAATGTTGCCGAACACCGTGGCATAGGTCGGAGTCGTCTCGGCGACATCCACCTGCATCATCGGATAGGCCTCGGCAGCGAGCACAACGCTGATGGTCAGCGCATCGGTCTTGAACGTGCTCACCGGCAGACCGGCCTTCACATAATTGCTGTAGCCGTCGAAGCGCAGGGCGTCGCCATCCAGTCCCGTGACCGTGCAGGCGGGCAGTTGTGAGGTGACGGTGTATAGGTTGTGTGACACCGCCTCCTCAATCTTGCCGCCATCGGTCAGCGACATGGTGTAGTGTGCAGCGACCTGCTGGGCATTGATGCCTGCCGGCAGGGCAGACACCAATGCGGTCAACAGGATTTGTCTCAGTTTCATAGTTTAACCTTACTTCAGGTAACTGATGCAGTTACCGGTGAATTTCTCAAGCTGGTCCTGGCAGGAGTTAGCCTGTCCACCCAGATCCCACTCATAGGCTGCCAAGCCCACGGCCAGGATGCGGCCGGGAATGGCACTGGTGGGAGCAAAGTCCACGATACCGGCGCAGCAGTAGTCCACCACGTGGTTCCAGGTTCCCAGAACGGTCGAGTTGGTCAGGTCTTCCCAAGCCTTAACGACGTTGGGGTTGGGAGCGAGGCCATAGGCATTGAGATCCCACATGCAGTTGTGGTCACCCTTGATGCCGGGGCCCTCGAAGGTGTAAATCGAGCGCTCATACAGGCCGCTCACGAAGTTCATGCCCCAGTAGATGTCATGGCCGCTGTGGTCATAGATCTGACCTTCGGCGTTGCCGATGATGGGCTGTGAACCCCAGATGTCGCCGTTCATGCCGCCCTCGCCGCTGCCGTAGATGCCGGGAGCGTAAGCCTCGGCGATACGGCCCACGGCTACGGTAAGCTGGGTAGCATGGTTGGTAAGGAACAAGTTACCACCGTCGGCAATGTAGGCCTTCAGGGCTGTAATCACGTCGGCCGATGCCAAGCCGCCGGGCAGGTTCTCCCAGCCGCGGTCGATGCCGATGCGGTCACACATTACCCAGCACATGGGATTGTTTTCGATATCCAGTTCGTCGATGGTGGCGGGAGTGAGGATCACACCCTTGCCAGCGTTCACATAGTTGGCCTTGAACCACTCGACGGCTGCCTTCTCATCACCGCTGTTGCTGTAGTCGTTGGGAACGAGCATGGCCACCTTGCTCTCGGCAGGAGTGCTCACGTAGCTCAAGCAGTTGGCAGTGAATTTCTCGAGCTGGTCTTGGCAGGAATTGCTCTGTCCGCCCAGGTTCCACTCGTAGGCTGCCAGACCCACGGCCAGGATGCGGCCGGGGAAGCTGCTGGTGGGATCAAAGTCCACGATACCGGCGCAGCAGTAGTCCACAACGTGGTTCCAGGTGCCCAGCACGTGCGAGTTGGTCAGGTCTTCCCATGCCTTAACGACGTTGGGGTTAGGAGCTAGGCCGTAGGCATTGAGGTCCCACATACAGTTGTGGTCGCCCTTGATACCGGCACCCTCGAAGGTATAGATCGAGCGCTCATACAGGCCGCTCACGAACTTCATGCCGCGGTAGATGTCGTGGCCACTGTGGTCATAAATCTGGCCCTCGGCATTGCCGATGATGGGCTGCGAGCCCCAGATGTCATTGTTCTGGCCACCCTCGCCGCTGCCGTAGATGCCGGGAGCGTAAGCCTCGGCGATACGGCCCACAGCCACGGTGAGCTGGGTAGCGTGGTTGGTAAGGAACAGGTTACCACCGTCGGCGGTAAAGGCCTTCAGGGCCTCGATGGTTGCGGTCGATGCCAGGTTGCCGGGCAGGTTCTGCCAGCCGCGGTCGATGCCGATGCGGTCACACATTACCCAGCATGCCGACTGGCTCTCGATGTCGAGGTCGTCGATGGTAGCGGGGGTGAGCAGGACACCCTTGCCGGTCTTCACATAATTGTTCTGGAACCAGGCCACAGCGTCCTTCTCGTCGGCCGAGGTCTCATAGTCCTCGGGAACAAGCATCGCAACGATGTTGGCACCCTTCTGGGCCTCATAGTCGATGTGCAGACGCACGGTCTGGCCTTCGGATACGCGGCCGTCGTTATAACGGGCCTTGACAGTATAGGATACGTCAACATTGGCGGGAGCCTTCTTGATGAAGTAGCTGTCCACAACACCGTCCACGTTGATGACATCAATATCGTCCTTGATGATCTGGATACCGGTCTGGCCGGGCATCGTGGGATTGGTCCACTTGAGCGTTACCTGACGGCTGCCAGGGGTGTACTCGGCGCGCAGGTTGGTCACGGCCTCGCTGGAGTTCATCGGTTCAAGATCAACATCCGAGCAGGCTGTGAAGAGCGTCAGAATGGCGATAAGACCTAAATATATCTTTTTCATAGTGCGTCGTTTGCTTTAATATTGTTTGTAAAGTCCATTGGAATTATCAATCTCGGCCAGAGGAACAGGCAGGAAGATCTCGTTGGCGCTTACCGAGCGGCCACTGTAGTAGTTGCGCAGGGCGCTTTCCTTGGTCATGTAGGTGTTCATCGTGTTCACGAGGTAGTCATTGCCCCAGCGCACGAGGTCAAACCAGCGGTTGCCTTCCAGGGCAAGTTCCAGACGGCGCTCAAAGCGAACGGCCAGGCGGGCACGCTCCTTGGTCCAATACAGGTTACCGTCCCAATCGGTGGGATACAGGCCCACATAGTAGTCAGCCTTCGACGGGTCAAGGTCTTGGGGCGAGTAGTTGCCGTCGATACTGTTGGCGGCACGCTGGCGAACCATGTTCACAAGGGTGCGGGCCTCGACGAGGGTCTCGTCGGTGGCGGCATTGGTACCCGAAGCCAGCTCAATCAGGGCCTCGGCCTTGAGCAGCAGGATGTCGGCATAGCGGATGAACATGAAGTTCAGCGAGCTGCAGCCCCAGGGCCAGGATGCGAGTGCCTCCTCGGGAGCGGGCCAACCCTTCTTGTTGGAGAATTCGCCATACACGTCATAGGCACGGCACCAGCCTGCAGTATAGAGGTGGCCACGCCAGGGATAACCGATACGGCCCACGGTGAAGTCCACGCGGGGATCCAGACAACCGCCGTAGTTCTCGGTCACGTTCACATCGTTGAAGCTGCCGTCCAGCAGGGGCAGACCGTTGTTGGGATCGGTGCGGAAGGCATTCACCAGGTTCTGTGAACCGTAGAAGAAGTCGTCGCCCGTGCCATACAGGTTACCGTCACTGTAGGTGCAGTTCAGCAGGTTGGACCAGTTGATGTGGGCATTGTCGTTAGCGGTCGAGCACTGCAGTGCAAACACGCTCTCGCTGCCGTTGTTGAAAGCAATCTTGGACAGGTCGCCAAAGTTGTCGTACAACTTGTACTGGCCACTGGAGATAACGGCGTCGGCATAGGTCCTGACACCCTCCCAGTCGCTGGTGAAGGCACACACCTTGGCCATGATGGCCTGGGCGGTGGTGCGGGTGATGCGGCCATCGGGGCTCTTGGCTGTGGGCAGCACCTCGATAGCCTCGGTGAGGTCGCGCTTGATGAACGAGAAGATCTCCTCGCGCGTGAACTCGTCGTTGGTCTTGGTGTTCACGTCGTCGGCCTCGGTGAAGTAGGGAATGCGGTTGAAGATGCGGATCAGGTCAAAATAGTACCAGGCACGCAAGGTCTTGAGCTCGCCCATCAGCTGGTCGGCATTGCTCACCGAGCTGGCTGAGGCCAGAGCGTTCATCGCATTGTGTACACGCGAGATGGCGTAGTAGTTGTTCTGCCACTTGTTCAGGCAGGAAACGTTGTCGGAGTTGATTTCCGATACCTCCAGCAGGTGGATGTTCTCCTCCATACCGGTGCCGCCTCCGCCCTTATAGGCATCGTCGCTGCGCACGTCAAAGATCCAGTTGGTCGACGGGCCTGCAAAGGCCTCGTTGTTGCCGTAGAAGTGTGCCTCCAGGCCGGCATAGGCCGAAGCCACCAGACCTTCTACCGAGGTGTCGTCGATCTGCTCGCTCGTGAACTGTCCCTGGGGGACGGTATCGAGCATATCATCACATGAGGTGAATACACCCAAGATGCAGACTACAAGAATCAGTTGATATATTTTCGTTTTCATTGTCTTTGAATTTTTTTAGTTTCTAGTCCCTAGTTTCTAGTTATCTATTAACTATTCTCTGTTAACTGTTAACTGTTCTCTGTTAACTGTTCTCTGTTAACTGTTCTCTGTTAACTATTAACTGTTCTCTGTTAACTGTTAACTGTTTAGAATGACAGATTCAGTCCCAACGAGAATGTTCTTGCACGGGGATAGGGGCCGTTGTCGATGCGGGCACCATACACACCCAGGGGCACCTCGGGATCGAGGCCGGAGTACTTGGTCGCGGTGAAGACGTTCTCAACCTGGCCATAGATGTTCATGGCGCTCAGGCCGAGGATATGCAGCCACGACTGGTCGAAACGGTAGCCCAACTTGATGTACTTGCACTTCAAGTAGGAGCCGTCCTCTACAAAGTAGGTGGACATACGCATCTCGTTGTTGTCGTCGATGGTCGTCAGAGCGGGAATCGATGCGCCGGTGTTCTCGGTCGTCCATGCGTTCAGCACACCAGTACCACGGTTGGTGTACAGGTTGCCGTAGGTCATGAACTCGATTTGCTTGCGCGTACCATTATAAATGTCAAAGCCGAATTCGCCCGAGAAGAAGGTCGAGAGCGACCAGTTCTTCCAGTAGGCGGTAAGGGTCAAACCCATTGCGAAGTCGGGATTGGGGTCACCGATGATGCAGCGGTCGTTGTCGTTGACGATACCGTCGCCGTTGATGTCGCGGAAGATGAGGCGGCCCACGCCCTTACCCTCCTGGATGGCGTGGTTGCTCACCTGGTCGGCATTCTGGAAGATGCCGTCGCTAACATAGCCGTAGTAAACGCCCATGGGCTGGCCCTCGATCAGGCGGAAGTCGCCACCGATGATGCTCACCTTGTCGTTGTACTTCACCAGCTTGTTGCGGTACATCGAGAAGTTGTAGTTGGCTTCCCAAGAGAAGTCGCCGTACATGGGTGAGTGGTAACCCAGGTTCAACTCGAAACCGTGGTTCTTCATCTCACCGGTGTTGACAAACTTGGCGGCATTCTCACCGGCTACCGACAGCACGGGAGGAATGGTGATCATGTCCTTGGTGTCCTTCCAGTAGTAGTCGGCCGACAGGCTCACCGTGTTGTTGAACAGGTAAGCGTCGATACCGATGTTGGTCTGGGTGGTGGTCTCCCACTTCAGGTCGGGATTACCGGTGGTGAGCACCTTGATACCGCTCACAACACCCGAGTTGGTACCGTTCAGGTCGTAGGCGCCGTTGCCCATGTCATAGACGTAGGTCGAATAGGCGGCGTAGTTGTTGCTGATAGCGGAGTTACCGTTCTGACCCCAAGCGGCACGCAGCTTGACGTTGTCGATGGTGTGGTTCTTGGGCCAGAATGCCTCCTCCGAGATACGCCAGGCGGCCGAGAAGGCGGGGAAGATGCCCGAGTTGTGCTTGCTCGACAGACGCGAGGTCTGGTCGCGGCGCAACGTGGCCGACAGCAGGTAACGGTCGGCATAGTTGTAGTCGATCTTGCCGAAGAGCGAGAACAAGGCCCACTCTTGCTTGCCACCGCCGTTGGTCATCGTGCCCGAGCCGGCACCGATCTGCATGTAGTCGGCGTCCTCAAAGGCGTAGTCCTTGCGGGTGGCTGCCAGGTCCTCAAACACATACTTGATGGCCTCGGTACCTGCCAGGAAGTTGAAGTGATGAACACCCTTGATGTCGAGCAGATAGTTGGCGGTGTTGGTCCAGGTCCAGGTGTCGCCCTGGCCGTAGCCACGGCTAACGGCGCGGTTGGCCGAGATGTCGCTGGGACGTACGTTGCGCGTCAGCGTCTTGTTCAGGAACTGGATGTGCTCAATACCGATGTTGCTCTTCAACGTCAGGCCCTTGATGGGCATGATGTCAACATAGGCGTTACCGAAGATGCGCCACGACGAGTTCTGGTTGTCGCGGGCATTGTACAGGGTCTGCACGGGGTTGTCGATATCGCTGCCCAGCATGGCTACGGGATCGGCAAACACGCCTTCGGCCGAGTAGATGGGCACGGCAGGATGCTGACGCATGGCACTGTAGGGAATGCCACGGTCGCCGTTGACGTCGGCACCGCGGTTGTCCCACTTGGCAATCATCAGGTTCTCACCCACACGCAGGTACTGGTTGAAGTTGTAGGTCGAGTTCACGCGACCGCTCAGGCGCTTGTAGAACGTGCGGTCCATCAAACCGTTCTGGTTGATGTAGTTGCCCGAGAACAGGTAGGATCCCTTCTCGTTGCCATTGCTGATGCTGGCGGTGATGTTGTGGGTCCAAGCATTGCTGTAAACGGCTTTCTGCCAATCGGTGTCGGCAGTGTTGATGCCGTTGATGCTGCTCACCAGCTGAGGCGTTGCTCCGTTGCCGTACAGGGCTGCAACTGCCGTGGGGGCGATGCCGTCGTTCTTGGCGGCCTGCCAGTAGGCCTGACCCCATTGGGCGGCGTTCAGCACATCGAACGTCTTGACTACCGTCTGCAACGCGGCATTGTAGTTGACGTTGATGGCCATGCGGCCGTCCTTGCCCTTCTTGGTGGTGATGATGATCACACCGTTGGCAGCACGGCTACCGTAGATCGAGGCCGACGAGGCGTCCTTCAATACCTGGATGCTCTCGATGTCGGCCGAGTTCAGCGAGTTCAGATTCTCGTTGGTGGCCACACCGTCGATGACGTACAAGGGGTCGCAGGCGTTGACGGTGCTCATACCACGAACGCGGATCGTAGAGCTGCCACCACCGGGAGCGGCATCAGTCACGATGTCCACACCGCTGAGTTTACCCTGCATCGAGTTGAGCATGTTAGGATCGCTCTCGCTGATCGGGCCTTTCATGTCCATCACGGCAACTGCACCGGTCAAGTCAGCCTTGCGCTGTACTTGGTAACCGGTCACCACAAGCTCCTTGAGCTCGACGGCGTTGTCCTTGAGGGTGATGGTCATGCCGTTCTGGGCAACAACCTCCATCTTCTCATAGCCGATGTAGGAAACCACCAGCGTGGCACCCTCATTGACCTTGATGACGAAGTTGCCGTCAAAGTCGGTCACTGTACCGTTGCTGGTACCTTTCTCAACCACAGTGGCGCCGATGACGGTCTCTCCGGTCTCGTCAACGACGGTGCCTGTGATTTCTGTTTGCGCATACAAGATTGTACACGTCAACATGAGCATGAAGCTGAGTAGAAATCTTTTCAGTTCTTTCATTGTTCTGTTGGTTTTGGTTAATAATGATGAGTAGTTTTTGTCAGTTTTTACGTCATTTTTGGGCAAAGTTAACCTATTATAATAAAGGGAATTGTCAATTATCGTTCACACGCTTGTAAATATGTTTCAATGTATCAATTCTATTACTTAATGAACGATTTTTACAAGCCCCACCCCCGCTCTCACCTCACGCAAAGCCGCAAAGTCGCTAAGTTTTTTCAAACAACAACTGATGCTCACCTTGCTCGCAGATTAATGATTAGAGATGCATCCGCGCTGTAGGGCCTCGCCTTGGCGTGGCCGCCCCTTCTGACAACTCTTTTTAAAACAAGCCCTATGTTTGCACTGTGAAAGTCAAACATAGGACTTGTTAATGGTTGTTCAAGTTGATAAAGGAGTGCGGATGCCCCAGAAAATTCAGATATTTCAGTTGTTTGATTGAATGAGCGCGTCAGCCCTAGTACTTATTGTATTTATTGTTTTCCTTTTTTCTCGTGTGCGTCAGCCCTAGTATTTATTGTATTTATTGTTTTCCTTTTTTTCGTGTGTGGATGCCTAATTAGTTTAATTGGCTTCGCCGAGCTAAAGGTTCGTGAAATTCGTAGTTTTTAAAAATATGCCTCACGTAATCAGTAGTTTGTGTTTTGTTTTTGTTAGGGCTTGCGCGCCTCGCCTGGCACGATGCCGAACTCATCCTTGTAGCACTTGGTGAAGTAGGACGGCGAGGCGAAGCCCACTTGATAGGCAATCTCGCTGACCGTGAGCGAGGACTCCTGCAGCAACTTCTGGGCCTTGGCCAGTCTTGCCTTGCGCATCAGATCGACAGGCGTACTGCCTGTCAGGGCCTTGACCTTGCGGTAAAGCTGCACACGGCTCAGCGACATGTCGGCGGCAAGGTCTTCGACACTCAAGTTGCTGTCTGCCAAGCGCTCCTCCACAATTTTCTTGAATCGGGAAATGAAAGCGTCCTCGATGGGTGCTGGCGTGGTAGCACTGACAACTGGAGCAGCAGCAGTTTCTGTTGCGGGTTTCATGCCCCACAGGTCCTTGAGCTGGTGGCGGCTTTGCAGCAGATTCTCGATGCGGGCCAACAGCAGTTCGGGCGAGAAGGGCTTGGTGATATAGGCATCGGCGCCGCTTTCGTAGCCTTCGATTTGATGTCTTTCCAACGCTCGGGCGGTGAGCAGGATGACGGGGATATGGCTGGAAATATCGTCTTTTTTCACCTGCTGGCAGAACTCCAGGCCGTTCATCACGGGCATCATCACGTCACTCACAATCAAGTCGGGCACTTGTTCACGGGCAAGTTCAAGTCCGCACTTGCCGTCCTCGGCCTCCAGCAGCCGGTATTGCCCTTGCAGGATGGATTGCAGATAGGTGCGTATGTCTGAATTGTCATCGACGATGAGCACCGTGGGCGCGTCCTCGTCCTGCTCTGTTAATGCGGTGGGGGCAGCAATGGGTTGTGACACGGTGATGGCGTCCACTTGGGCACTTGTCATCTCTTGGATGGGAGTTCCCACTTGGGCATCCAGCATCTTGTTGACGAGGCCTGTGAGGTGATGGGTATTGCGGCGAACGATGTTAAAGAGTTCGCGTGCATTGTCGCTCGCATTCTTGAAGTCGTCGGTCCTTACCAACTGGTCCAGAGGACCCTGGATGAGCGTCAGCGGTGTGCGCAGCTCATGGCTCACTTGGGTGTAGAAGTCCAGTTTCTCCCGTTCCATCTGCATGCGTTCGTCCTGGATGCGGGCTCGCTGCAGGTAGTACATGTAGATGCCGACAAGCAATGCCAGTAGCAGGAAAATCGCGGCAAGGGCCACAAAGATGAGCGTGCGCTGGTTGCCCAACTGGTCAAGATATTGGTTGGCCTTCTCATGCAGTTGCTCGAGGTTGCGCGACTGGCGCATGACTTCCTCGCCCTCCATCAGCAACACGCGGGCATTGTCCTGAGTGACAAGCGCCGACATCAGATCGGTCTCCTTTTCGTAGGGCTTCCCCTCCAGAATGTCCACAGCCAGCTGCAACAGCTGGTCGCCGTGGGTGGGGTAGATGTAGGAAGCATCCAGCAACGAGTCCATCACCAGGCGGATGCCGCCGTTCTCGCCCGGTAGACCGTCGATGCCGCATAACAGCGGCATCGCGCCTCCTGCCTCCTCAAAGGCCTTGCGCGCACCCATCGCCGTGCGGTCGTTCATGCCGAACACCAGGTCAATCTTTTCTCCGCCCTTGTTCTTATCGAGCCATTGCTTGACCATATTATAGGCTGTCGGCTCGGTCCAGTCTCCCTGCAGGGTGGCAACCACCTGGATGCCGGGATGCTGGGCAATGGCCTCCCTGAACCCGTTGTGGCGCTCAATCGCGGGCGAGGAACCTTTCAGGCCCATCACCTCAATGATCCGTCCACGTTCATCCAGCCGTGTCGCCACATATTCGCTCATCAGGTGCCCCATCTCATAGTTGTCGGCACCCATATAGGCCGTGTATTTCTTTGTGTTGGTCTTGCGCTCAAACACAATCACCGGAATTCCCTTGTCATAGGCCCGGTCGATCGCCGGCGAAATCGTCGATACCTGGTTGGGAGCCACAATCAGCAGGTCGATTCCTGTCTCGACCAGGCTGTCGATCTGCTGGATTTGGCGCTCGTCGCTGTCGTAGGCCGCAGCAAACCGCAACTCCACATTGTCGTGAAAATAGGCACCGATCTGCAATTCCGAGTTCTGCTTGTCGCGCCAGATGTCGTCAGAGCACTGCGACACCCCGATTTGGTATTTCTTCTCCTCCTGCGAGCACGAGGCCAGCAGGCACATAGTCATCAGTATGATAAAAGCAAATTGATAATAATTTCGCATTTTTTTCAACCTTATAGCCCAAAACGCAGTAATTATATAGCATGATGGTCATAAATAATCAATCAGCCTGCAAAATTGCTAAATTTCCGCTACATATCAAAATTTCCCGCCCCCTATTTAAAAACCTAACCCAAAATAATCATCGCGCCACCCCCCTGCACCCCCCTGCGCGGCAGCCTCATTAACCTCTAACCTGCTCGCGCCAGCGAGCCTCAGTTTAAATCAAACGTGTGCGTCAGCCTTAGTATTTATTGTATTTATTGTTTTCCTTTTCTCGTGCGCGGATGCCTAAATAATAAGTTGTTTAGGTTGTTTATCGTTGTTCCTGTTGTTTGATTAATTCGTGTAATTCTTTGTGTGAAGATACCCTGCCACATAACGACTTGAAGTTTTTGTTTGAGCCTATCACGATCCTCTTTGGACACAGCATTCCTGATAGCGTTGATACTGCTCGTGCGCAGCAATATCAAGCAACGTAACTACATCAGGCATCTCTACGAGAAAAATGTGCAACTGCTGGATGTCAAAGTAGCCGCTGACCAACCAGCTTCGCACGCGGTTGACAAGCAAGAGAAATCCGCCCCCAAGTATCAAAGCCAACTTGACCAGGAAAGTAAGGATCGCCTGTTTGAACGCATTAATCACGTGATGGACGATATCACCATCATCTGCAAACCCGATTTCTCACTTCAACAACTGGCTACCCTGGTGGGGAGCAAC
>JAFQZK010000005.1 GCA_017405965.1 Muribaculaceae bacterium
CACCGAAGCGGTCGTTGGCGGCCTTGATGCGGAAGCCCACGAAGGCGATGGTGTCGGGCACCTGCCAGTCGATGGTGACTGCCTGGCTGCCCATCGGGTCGAGCGTCAGGTTGAACTTGCGGGTGTCATAGACGTCATTGGAGCGCGGGTCGAAGAGTTCGATCACAGCGTCACAGGCTGCCTGCTCGTCGGTGGCGTTCTGCACGGTGGCTGCCAGCGTGGCCTTGTCGCCCTGGCGCAGGAAACGCGGCATATTGGCCTTCACCATCAGCGGCTTCTGCGTCAATACCTCGGCCATCCAGCTTGAGCCGGTCATCTTCTTGTCCCATGCCACGGCTTGGGTAATCCAAGTGGTGTTGAAGTTGGGCACCTCAAACTCAACGCTGATGTTGCCCTTGTCGTCGCTGGTGAGCATCGGCTGCCACAGGGCGGTCTTCACGTCGCTCTCACGCAAGGTAACCTTGTCCAGATTCTTCTCGTTGACCTTAATCTCTTCTTTTTCACAATGTGCATTCGCTGCATCATAGTATCCCTCAGGCATTTCATCCATGTCCTCTGCGTCGAGTGACATATCTATCATAACTTCTTCCTTCGCTATTTGGGCTTCAGCTACCTGAACACCAGCAACACGCCCTTCAAGGCCATTAGCGGCGTCAAGAGCGCGTGACTTTCTCAACAGCATACGTCCTCGGCCAAACCCGTAGTCGAAGAAGTTTTGGTTATAAGTGTAGAGCATCGGCAGCAGGGGATATGCATCATCAGGGATATTCAACATCTTGCCCGTCCAGTCTCCTCTGGTTCTATTGACTAGGTCCAGACGCTGTGCATAAGCAAAAAATGAATTGATGACTGGGCTCCAGTCGCCGAAGTCCCAATCGTTGACCTCGATACTGTTAATCGCCTTGTCGAACATGTCGAGCAGCATAGCGCCCTGATGGGGCTTGCCGTTCTGGTCGGTGAGACTGAATGTCCAATGCTCCATGTTGCCGGGCACGAGTTTGTTACGGAACGACGTGGCGGTAATCTTGATGGCTTCGGCCTTATAGGGATTCTGCAATATCACGGTCTTCTCCCACTGCTTGGTGCCGTAATAGGTGATGAACTTCACGGTAACATCTTTGCCTGCTTCTTTGGGCAGTTTTACAGTGAAATCGTGCATTCCCTTGTCATAGGTGAGCCAGCCCTGGCCGATGATATCATTGACAGCCGATGCCACATAGTAGATGTAGGCCTTAGGCGTTGAAACACCGATGGTGATGTGTCCCACATTACTCTTGTCCACGGTCTGCTCCAACGGGGTGAGCCATAGCGGGCAGTCCTTGACGGGTGGCCTCTTGTCGCCCTTGCGATAGAGGGTGATCACGCGCTCAATGTCCACGTCCTGCTCGCCTTCCTCGGCATCAAGGATGTGAATTTTCAGCCTATACTGTCCCGAGGGCAGGCTGGTCAGGTCGATGGTCGGGTCGGCGGTGTTGAGATTTCCTGTCAATACGGGCGTTTTGCCGTCTATCGGTGTAATTTCCCAAGTACACCAAGTGTCGGGGTGCTCCTCATCGGTGGTGTTGTACTTCAGCGGCAACTTGATGGGTTTGTCGTTGATGAAAATGTTGTCGTTCACAACACCCAATTCAATGCCGCGTCGGGTGCCCACAATGAACGAGGTGCTCTCCTCGTGGGTCTCGCCGGCATCGGTAGTGACGGTGGCCATGACCTCGTAGTTATAGCGAGCCCAACAACGCTTGCCGGACTTGTAGCCCTTGTTTTCCTCGAACAATTCGGCGGGATACTCAATCATGAAGTTGCCCTGCTCGTCGGTCATGACGATAGTGTCTTGCAGGTGTTCACCCACGTCATGGTTCATGTTCCACCACCACCATGACCATTGCTTCTGGATGAGCGACAGGCGCACCTCGGTGTTCTGCACGGGCAAGCCGCTGTAGGTCATTGCCTTACCCGTTACCTTAACGGGCTGGCCTGCGACGTAACTGCGACGCGGGTCAGGGAAGGTAACTTCAAATGTGGGCGTCTTGTACTCGCTCACGGTGACGGGATGGTAGGCAAGGGCTATGTTCTTTGGGCCTTTCTCCTCGAATTGGATACCGAATCTGCCGTTCATGCGGTCCTTGGGAACCAAGAAGGTCCCTTCGATGCGGCCATATTCATCGGTGGTCATTGTCACCGTGTCGATGGGCTCTTGGTTGCTGTCTTTGAAGATGGCTACAATCGGCTTGCCGGGTAGCACCTTGCGTTCCTTTTCGGTCCAGTTATAGACGATGGCGGCCCACTGGATGGTCTCACCGGGGCGATACACACCCAGGTCGGTATAAACCTCGGCATCATTGTTGTTGATGCTGCGATCTTCAACTCTATCATAATAACCGGAGGGTCCAAAACGGTCATTACCCTTGATGGCAAAGACGAATCCAAGACCTAGGTCATCGCTATCATCGGAGAGTTGCTGAATAGCCAGTGTGCCGTCGGCACCTGTGGAGCCCAGCGACTTGCCGTTGCCGTCCTTGATGGTCACGCCTTGCAAGGGCTTGCCGGTGTTGATGTCAACGGCGCCCACGAGGTCCTTGTGGTCATTACGGCTGATGGTGAACAGGGCAATGTCGGTAACGTGCAGGATATCGTCTCGATAAACACCGCCACCAGGCATACCGAAAAAGTCCTCGTCGAAGTCGGGGTAAATAATGTAGGCCCCATAGGGCAGAGGCGGTAAGGAGACAGAGGCTTCGGCCGTAAAGGGTACTGTGCCCTGCGCGTTGACGGTGTGTGTCGAAACAAGCTGCAACTTACTCCTGTCAACACCGTAAGTGTCCCTTTTGTACTCCTGTTCGGGGATTTGATAGACCTTGATCATGAACGTGTTGGCGTTCGTGACATCGGCTTTGACCCAGATGCTGTCGCTGGAAGAACGCACACTAGGGTAATTGAGGTAAACGGTCTTGCTCTCCAGGTGGGTGATGCTGTTCTTCACTTCGGCCATGTAGATGGAGTTGGGGAAGCGTGCCACATACTCCTGCAGCGCCTTGTAGTGTTCCTTATCGTTTTCCCATCCGATTTGGTTCAGCAGGAAGGCGCAGTGCTCATTGTCCTGATACTGCCGGTAGGTCTCGATAGGAATCCACGTCTGGATTTGCGTCAGGGCGTAGATGTGGGCGGGTATATCGCCCTCGGTGGCAGCGAGCCAATCGGCCTTGATGCGCTCGGCAAGGGTGAGGGTGTCGTCACCAAGCTCTATCTCTTGAGTCATACCCAGACCTTCCATCAGCAAGAACTCACGCAGGGTGGGGACGTAGGTCGCACCAAGTTCGTTGCAACGGATGATGCCTGGCAACGAGGCCACCGGGATGGCCTTAAGCGCCGTTGGATCGGCCAGCGATTTCTCGATGAGTTCGACAATCTTCTTGTCGAATTGCTTGCGGTCCCACTCGCTGATGTCGGCGGGCGTTTCTTCTACGGGATTCTCACGGTTGCTCCAGCGAGCGTAACGGTCGCGGTAGCCTTGATATATCTTCGCCTCCAAGTGGTAGAGCAACGCGCGGATGTGCGGTTGCTTCTCCTTGGCGGCAGTGGCCTCGACACGCGAGATGATGTCGGCCATGTTGTCTTGCGAGATGCCGCTTTGGGCCAGACCGTAGCGCACCAGCGCATCGACGGTCAGTTCGCCGTCGCCCGTCTTGAGCGCTTTATCCAGGTCGGTCAACGCCTCCTTGGAAACGTCTTGCGGGAAATTGAAGTCAACGACCTTGTCCTTTCCCGATGATTCAAATGGGAATGCCATGATGAGTAATACTATGGTTAAGATTTGAATGATTGTCTGTTTCATAGTCTTTGGGTGTTTTGTTTTTTATTATAACTCCAAAATTACATAAATAATGTGCAATATCCTCGCCAAGCCTAAACATTTTGCAATAATTAACGTCAATGCACCCCCGGGGCTGACTATTCAGCCGTTTGCCCCACGCAAAGGCGCAAAGACGCGAACCTTCAGAAAGGTTCTTCTGGCATGTCTCACGATGGCTTGAAAAAATGGTTCCGCTCTATCGGTGTGATAAAGCGGAACCCTATATTATATCTCCCTGGAGGAGTGATGTCACTTCTTGTTCTTGTTTTTGTTTTTTGCCTTGGAAATCATCTCGCGGGTGAACTTGGCCTCGGCTTGTTTGAGCTGGTAGAGTTGCTTCTTGCTCAGTATCTTGGAGAATTTCTCGAAGTACTTGGCCTCGATCTCACCTTCCTGGACGCGAGTGTTGGACATCGCCGATGCGGCTACTTCATAATCGCGGTCGCTGGGGTTCTTCTTCTTCTCGACCTCGGCAGCCAGGGCGCGAGCGTTGCGGTTCACCTGATAGATTTCACGCTCCATCTGTTCGTACAGCGGCATGAACTGCTTTTGCTGCGTTGGGGTCAGTCCCAGCTCCTGGATGATCATCTCATGCTTGGCCTGGTACATGTCGTTGGCAAACTTGGTGCGCCCGTTCTGGGCCATCGTTGCCGACGCGAGTGTCAGCACAAGTGTCAATATCGCAACTATCCGTTTCATAGGTCAAATCCTCCTTTTTCTTCTTTGCTTAATAGTTGTCACCGGCGAAGTCTTCCTCGTTGCTCATCATCACCGAGTCCTCGTAGTTGATGATGTCGTAGTCGCTTACCGCGCCGCTCATGATGAAATCCTCGACGTTGCTCTTGTCGTTGCCCATCTTCTCGGCTACGGCACTCACGGTGTTGATGCCGTTGGTGTCGGTGAAGTGGGCGAACACTTGCATCATGCACCACACGCCTGCAAACATGGCGGCCATATAAACCAGCGGCTTGAGGCGCTGCCACATCGTGGGCTTGACGTCAACGGGAGTGATTTCAACATCGGGCAGCATCTCGGTCATGCGCTTGTTGAAATCTTCAAAGAAATTCTCGGGCACCTTGAAGCCCGGATCCTTTCCGTATTTTTCTAATATCGTGGAGTCTTCTCGTTTCATAACGCCTATTTGACTTGAAGATGTCAAAAAAGTTTAATGGGGAATGAAAAAATTATTCCGATTCTCCCAATAATTGTTCAATTTTCTTCACCGCATGATGATAAGAGGCCTTCAGGGCGCCCTCGCTGGTGCCCAGAATCTTGCTCATCTCATCATACTTCATCTCGTCATAGTAGCGCAGGTTGAACACCAGGCGCTGCTTCTCGGGCAGGGAGGCGATGGCCTTCTGGAGGTTGATTTGGGCCTGGTCGCCGTCAAACCACTCGTCACTCTCGAGCTGGTTGACCAGGAAACTCTCGTCGTCATCGATCGAGAGCTGATTCATCACCTTCTTCTTGTTGACAAACGTGATGCTCTCGTTGATGGCGATCTTGTAGAGCCAGGTCGAGAGCTTGGCATCGCCACGGAAGTTGTCGATGCTCGTCCACGCTTTCATGAAGGTGTTCTGCAACACGTCGTTGGCGTCGTCATGGTCGATCACCATGCGACGTATCTGCCAGTAAAGCTGCGAGCTGTAGTGCTCGATCACCTTACCGAATGCCACCTTGCAAAGCTTGGGATCGTGCAGTTGCTCGACCACCACGGCCTCGTCATATTTCTCACGTGCTGCCATTCAAAAACATTTTGAGCCGTAAAGTTAGCAAAAAAAATGCCAATTCTTGCAGGAACTGGCATTTTTTATAATAATTTTTAACTTTTAGCACCCCTTGGTAACCATTCAGCTGTTTGGCCCCACGCAAAGGCGCAAAGACGCTAAGTTTTTATCTTATAGCTTGTTTGCGGTAATACAAAATGTGGGTATTGTTACTGCAAATGATTAATGACAGTATGATGACATGTCTCATTTGTCAGAATCCATTTGATTGAATTTTAATATCATAGCGCTTTGTCAGTTTAGCGTGAGTCGTTTCGCTGAATAGTAACCCTCAATATGAGGTGTCGATTTTGCCGCTTATTGATTTAATGATAAGAGGCCGTGAAACTGATCTGGTAGCCGTTGCACTTGAACGAGCCTACGATTACCATGCACTGGGACTTGATGGCGATGTCGACGTCGGTGATGGTGCAATGGCTGCCGTAGGTCGATTCGGCTTGGTCGGTCTGGATGATGTAGCCGTCGGTAGTCGGAGTCATGGGTAATCCCAGGAATTGAATGACATCGGCTTCCACGACACCGCTCGTGTTGGCGACAAAATTGTTGATCTGCAAGATGCATTTTGTGCCATTATCAACGGGAGCGAACAGGTAGTCCGACATGTTGTGCGAATAGAAGTTGCTGTCACCGATTCTTTGGACCTTGCTCTCGGCGGAGGGGAAACTCAGATAGGTGGTGATGACGACTTTTCCGATCTCGTTGTTGAACGTGAACGATACCACGCCGGTTGCCGTGTTGATGTATCCGCTTGAGGTGCTGCCGTCATAGCTGGCGGTCATTGTCGGGTCGTTGAATGTGAAGTTAGTGCCGTTGATATGCGATACCTGCATCACGTTTGTCGTGAACGAGTGGGTGTGACCCTCAAAATCATTGTATTTACATGTCAGCTGGATAGTGCCTTTGGTGTTATTGATCACCACTGAGCCTTTGCTGTTAAGAAAGACCACGTCATTGCCATGGATCGTTCGGCTGAAAAAGTCGATATCGTCAGTGGAGATGATCTCGTCGGGCTTCTCTTTGGGTTCATCATCGTTGCCGCAGGCAGCGAATGTAAGGCCCATCATGATGGCCAGAAAATAGAAAAATACCTTTTTCATCGTTATGTCTTGATGTTGATTGGGTTGAATTGTTTGTCAAATTGCTTGATACTCCGTCTTCCTGCCCGTCGGTTACTGTGGGGGCGGGAGACTTTGTCAAGTCATCGTGCTTGGAAGGTGCGGCCGAGGATGGTGAACACCAGGTCATTGCACTTGAATGTGCCCGTCAGGGAGCGGCACTGATTATCGAGTGTGATGTGCAGGTCGGTGATGGTGTAGAATCCCTTGTAGGAGGACTCGGCTTCGTCGGCTGTGATGACGTATCCTGTGGTGGTGGGCGTGAGCTTCAGGTTCTTGTACTGAACCTCGGCAGCTTCGACCGTTCCGCTGATGTTGGGCGTGAAATTGAAGATTCTCATCTCGCAAGTCTCGCCGGTGGCATCGGGAATGAATAAGTAGGCCGATTTCTCATGCTCTCCCTGATTATTGTTCTCGGGGTTGAGAATATTGGTCAACACATAGGGATAAGCCAGATTGGTAGTGCTGTAAACCAGGTTGCCGTCAACCAGGTATTTGAAGGAGATCATGTAGGTATCGAAGTCGAAGTAGCCTTCCAACTGCTCAAAACCGATTGAGGTCGCTGACGCGTCGTTGAAGCTGTAAACATTGCCGCTGCTCGGTTGCAGTTTCATGTTGTAGGCGCTCATGACGCGGCTCTGCTGGTGATTGTCCTTGTATTCCCAGGTAATCGAGACCAACCGGTTGTTTAAGTCCAGTTCCACCTTGACAGCGCTCTGGAAGAACCCGACGTCATTGCCGTCAATGATGCGGCTGTAGAGGATATCGCCAAAGGTCTGCTTGTTGACGTTGTCGTCGTCCTTGTTGCAGCTGGTGAACAGAGTCATGGCCAGCAGCGCAATCAGTAAGAATGATAGTTTCTTCATCTCTTTATTGTATTAATACTGTTTTTCTTTAACCTGTAACCTTTAACCTGATATTAATGACGTTCCAGATAAGTCTTGCCGGTCGCGGTGACGGTGGCACTGGAGCCAATCATGTAGTTGGCGTCGAGATGGTCGTTCACCAGGTCGATGGTGGCGTTGAACGTCTTGAACGGGTATTTGTTGGTGGTGCTTTTCCCGCTGCCGGTACTGTCAACATAGTTGAGGTAGGTGGCAGTGGTGGGCAGGTTGGTGGCATTGATGCTGTAACCAATGGGAGTGACGGTCACCGGCACCGAGGTGGCCGTGATGTTGGTGAAGTTCTTGTTGTCCTTGACATGGACGACGTCGTTGACCTTGACGGTGGCCGTTTTGGCGGCCGGGTCGATGGTGAACTCGTACATGACGTTCTCAAGCGTCGTGGCCTCTGTCTCGTCGTCATAGGTCACCACGTTATGGGTGTTGAGGAAAAATACCTCGGGCATGGTGGAGATGATGCGGATACCGCCGGTAGTGGTGTAACGGAAGCGATAGGCACCGTGCTCGCTGAAGTCGGCATAGCCGCTGAACGATTTATAACTTGCCGAGCTCAGCACATAGAAACCCGAGCCCTCGGGCGTTTCGGTTGCGGTGATGTCCTCGAGAACGAGTTGCTTGTCGCCCTGACCGTCATTGTAGTTGAGCTCGACAGTCGCCTTGTGGTTGTTCATGTCGAGATTCAGCTTGTTGTGCGTCATCGAGATGCCGATAACGGCCTCGCCGCCCGCATTGACCATGTGGTTGATCATGGCGGGGTTGACGTTGATCTTTCCGTCCCTGTGGATGGGTTCATCATCGTTACCGCACGAGACGATTGCCGTCAGCGTGCCCATTAAAGCTATGATTAAAAGCAGTTTCTTCATTTTGTTCTTGTCGTTATAATCAATTAAACGCGGCAAAGTTACACCTAAAAAACAAATGGCGCATTGAATCTTGCGCCATTTGTAATGATTTTTATATTAAATCTCGTTAAAAAACGTGATGTCATCTGAGTTTGCCGCTCTCCTCGAAGTGGCCGCCGTGGCAGTCAAAGGTGATAGAGTAGGTCTTGGCTTCGGGATTGACGTTGCAGGTCAGGTTGTGCACCAGGTAGGCATCACCGGGCATGGGTACCCAGGATGTACCGCGCATCATGAAGGCCACAATTCCGGTACCGGAATAGGTGTACACCTTGCCGGTCTTGTCAACGGTCACGGGGGCATCCACGCGCAGGGTCATCGCCGGTGATGTGGCTTCGCCGATGCGGAACACGATATTATACATATAGATAGTGCTAGAATCCTTGTCCAAGTCGATGTCGAACTGGAAATGGGTATCAGTATCACTCTCATGTTCACTCGAGGCTGTGAAACGAACAAGCTTCTCACTCTTTGGAATAGTAAGTTTTAGAGTCGTAACCTCGCTAATCCTCTGTTTGGCTTCTTGAGCGGTAGCTGTAAAGACGGCTTCATAATCTTGATAGCTTCGTTGCAGGATTGTGGGGTTAGAAGTGCTTGCTCCATCAAGGTAGAGTAAAACTTCGCCTTGACCCTTAGCAGTGACAACCGCTTGATCTTCCTGGATTTCAAAGGTGATTTCAGGAGCGGCAGTTTGTACGGGCTCATCATCGCCACAGGCAGTAAACACGATGCCCAACATGGTGGCAATGAATAACATACTGAAAAACTTCTTCATTTTGATGTCTTTAAATTTATTATATTTATGTAATATTCTAATTAATAGATGGTTTGACTCTGTTTTTTGGCGTGCAAAAGTAAGCGATTTATTCAATCCCTCAAAATTTTTTAGATACTTTCCCTGATTTCATAGATGAATTGGGGAATTATCATTTAGAAATTGAAACGCAAGGTTGCACCCAGTGAGCGGCCGTGACCGCGCTGCAGGAAGTGGTGCTGGATAGAAACGAAATAGAAGGTCTTGTACTGGGTGTCGGTCAAGTTGTTACCCCACAGCTGCAGGCTGTAGTGTTTTTGTTTCCAGGTGATTGAAGCACCAAGCAGCGCATAGAACGGCTGGTGCAGCGTGTTGGCCTCGTCCCAGTAGATGTCGCCCGTGGCGCGCACGTTGGCGGCCAGGGTGAGCAGCTTGTCGGGATCGCCGCCGATTTTGAGGCCCTGGCTGGCCTCGGCAAACAGGGTGTGCATCGGGGCATACGGTACGCGCTTGCCGCTGTGGTCCACCTTTCCGTCGTTGTAATCCTTGAAGGTGGCATGAGTGAAACCGTAACTGATGTTGAAATGGGTCAACTCGGCAGGATTCACAGCCATGGCAAACTCGGCGCCCCAGCTATGTGTCTTGCCGGCGTTGGTCATCATGCGGCCGGTGGTGGTGCCAGGAGGAAAGATAGTCAACTGACGGTCGCGGCAATCCATGAAGAAGACGCCCAGGTCGCTCTGCACCCGCTCGCCCCAACACTCGAAATGGCCACCCAGCTCATAGTTCCATGCTTTCTCGGGCTTGTAGCCCACCATCTTGTCCACGTCATACTGCATGCCGATGCCCATCATCTTCATCAGCCGTTGCTGCAGCACGTCGCTGAACATCTGGGTATTGAAGCCACCTGCCTTACTGCCGCGCGAGAAGGCGAAGAAGACCGTGTGATTCTTGCCTGCCCACGGATGCCAAGTGAGGCTCACGTTGGGCAAGATGTCAAAGAAATCTTTGTTAAGGGTGCCGCTGTCATCGATGTCGATGGCCTCGTGAGCAAACACTTCGCCTGTGTTGCCCTTGAGGATGCTGTAGCCCGTGTGGGTCACGCTGCGGTAGTTGAGACGCGCGTGCTCATAGTCCAGGCGCACGCCTGCATGCAGGGTCCATTGCCCCCAGCTGTAAGTGCTCTCGTGGTAGAATGCCGCTCCCCAGTTGGGGCTGGTGAAATGGCTGCCCAGCAGGAATGTGCGGGTGTCCCAAGCGACGGGATATTCGGGCAGGGCATCGTTGGCATGCTTCTCGATCAACTGCGCGATGCCGTAGTCATAGAAGTCCACCGGCGCGTCCATGCGGTAGCGGCGATAGAAGCCGCTGACGCCCGTCAGCCAGTTGTAACCCTCGGCCTTATTGTGGCTGCGGGCGATGAAATCTTGAGTGACCGCGTGTTCGCGGCGGGCCTGGGTCAGTGTAAAGTAGTCGTGGACCGTGAAATCCTGGTCCAGCGTCATGTTGTCGTCAATGTACTGGTAACTGGTGATGCTTGACAGGACCAGTGCGTCAAAGCTCTTGCGCACTGTCAAGCCATCGGTAAACGACGTGCGACGGTAGAAACACGTGTCGTTGTAGGCGATCTCGCCTGTCTCGACCCACTCATAGGGGTAACCGCCTTGACGGCCTACCGACAGCGATGCCACATTAGCGACGTACCAATCGCTATGGTTGTGCCACTCGATTTTCATGCGGGTGCCGAACTGCCGTTCCCAATCGCAACGCTTGCCGTTATGCCGGTTGGTGAACTCGCCCTTTGTCGAGCCGTATTGGGCCGATAATGAGAGTCCCAGATTGTCGTTCAGCAACGCATAATGGCTCGCACCCACGCGCCATGTGCCATGGTTGGCTCCCTCGAGCAGGGCGCGAGTGCCCTGGTAGTTGAGCGGCGACAGGGTATAGATGTTCATCACACCGCCCATGGTGTTGCGACCGTACAACGTGTTCTGCGGGCCACGCATCATCTCAAAACGTGCAACATCCATCAAGTCAAGGTCGTAGTTCTCCTTGGTCATCACAGGCACGTTGTCGATGGTCAGGCCCACGGCAGGCTGGTCGATGCGCGTGCCTATGCCGCGAACATACACCGTCGAGGTCATCCTGCTGCCGTAGTCGGGGATGAAAAGATTGGGTACGAGATCGGAAGCTGTCTTGACCGAGACGGCCCGGTTGCGTTCCGCCTCCTGGTTATTGATGACGGTCAGCGCTGTCGCCTGGGTGCGCAGGTCGGCACTCTGTTTGATGGCAGTCACCGTCACCTCGCTCAGCGACAATGTGTCACCCAATGCGTGTGTGTCAATGCCTGGCATCGCTGTCACAGCCAGCGCCACCAGGCACGATGAGATGATGGTCATCCTTCTTTTCATGCCTGCAAAGGTAGTGCAAGCCGAATACAATGGCAAGAAAAACCTTTTTTTTCTTGCATTGTTGAGGCGCCGCCTACCTTTGCTGCAAAGCAACGGGTGCAAGCCGAGCGGAGAACAAAAGAATTTATTCTTTTTTATCCCGAGGCGCCATTACAAACCCTGCTGGGCTAATGCGAATTTCGCGAATTAAACGAATCTGTGGGCTGAAGTCAATTCGTTAAATTAGCGTAATTCGCATTTGCGATTCAAGTATGGGGCCATCAGTAGATTTTCTGGTGTATTCTGGTGGTTTTTGTTGGTTTTTAGAGGCTTTTCTCTGAAAAATAATTATTTTTGCGCGATTTTTTAATATTCAGCCACTGAGGCTGATGAATTTGAGTATATATTTGAAAAAAGACGATGAGAAAGAAAAATTGCTTAATGAAGACTGTGTTAAGTCTTTGTCTGTTTGCCGTTTGCAGCCTGCCTGTGTTAGCCCAGAACCCGTCGACGCGTGGTGATGTCAACTCCGACACCAACGTGAACATCAGTGATGTGGTTGCACTGATTAATGGCTTGATGACCAATGACATGGGTGCCATTGATGATGGTGCAGCCGATGTTAACCACGACAGCCAGGTGAACATCACCGATGTCGTTGCTCTGATCAACTATGTGATGACCGAAGAATGGCCTGACGAGGTTAAAATTGAGACGTTTACGGTGAATGGCGTGACTTTCAACATGGTATACGTCAAGGGCGGAACTTTCATGATGGGTGCCACCGACGAGGATTCTTATGCCCGGCCTTGGGAGAAACCGGCCCATGAGGTGACGCTCTCAGATTACTACATTGGTGAAGTTGAGGTGACTCAGGCCTTGTGGAGGGCAGTAATGAACAGCAATCCAAGTTGGTTTACCAGTTCAAACGGCTACGGCACCGACCTGAACCGACCAGTTGAGCGCGTAACCTTTAGCAATTGCAAGACGTTCTTTAACAAACTGAACCAATTGACAGGCAAGACCTTCCGCTTGCCCACCGAGGCCGAATGGGAGTATGCAGCCCGTGGTGGAAGCAAAAGCAAAGGCTACCTCTATTCTGGCAGCAATGAGGTCAGCGAGGTGGCATGGTACAAGGGCGTTGCCGACGATATGACTCATCCAGTGGCTTCCAAAGCCCCCAACGAGTTGGGCCTCTATGACATGAGCGGCAACGTGGAAGAATGGGTCAGCGATTGGTACGATCTTTACACCGATGAGCCCCAAACCGATCCCCAAGGTCCTTCGACAGGATCTTACCGCATTACCCGTGGCGGCAGTTGGGACCAGGCCTTCAGGAGTTGCCGTGTGACCTATCGCTACGACGCTCTCGTGACAGCCAATTCCAGTCACATCGGCTTGCGCATCGCGCTGACGATGTAACCCGCCTGACACATAACACAAATACAATGAGCCCCGGAAGCTTTTTATCAGACTTCCGGGGTTCACTGCAAAACTATACAAGAAACAGTTTTAATCAGTTTAACTGCAAATTTCCCGAAGTTTATCTATTCATCAGTTGTTGAGAAGCCAAAGTTGGAAAAGCTGGTCTTCAACGTAATACTGATTCTGTTCTACTGTCACGATGCCGAACTCCAAAAGTTTGCGCATGGCTGCCTGCACGCTGCTCGCTGACTGCAAGCGATGGCGTTTGATGAACTGTGCCGAGGTAACATGTTGGGCTCGTCTGTCTTGAGCGATAGCATATAGTAGTTCCTTCTGAGGCAGGGTAAGGCGTGCAAGCGTCTCGCTATACTTGTGTCCGCTATCTTGCATAAGATCGTTGATAATACCCTCGACAAGGGCTTTGTCACAGGGCTTTCCCTCAACGGATGACGAAAAAGCCTCTCTGAAAGTCTTTTGCATATAGTAAGTATTGCCTTGGAATATACTGTAAGCAGTGGCAATGGCTTCGGGGGTGACTTCAAGGCCACAGGCATTGAAGTTGCTGGTGACGAATGCCGCGTAATTCTCCTCAATGATGGGCTTCAACGCCATGATGGTGGCACTTTGATAGAATGGACGGGCATGGTCTAGAAACATCTCGTCCATGATGTGGCGCTGACTGCCAGCAAAGATGAAATTGGCATTGCCCGATTGCTGAATGTGTGAGCGGAGCAGGGCTTCCACTTTTTTGTCGGGATAATTGACAATCTGTTGGAATTCGTCGATGGCAACAACGCAATGCTGGTCAGCCTTTTCCAGACAATCAAATATTTCTTCAAGTGTGTAGGCAGGATTTGTGATGTCACCTAATTTGATGTCAAACGTCGGTGTGTTTTGAATGGGGTCGTAACCGAAACTGCCCCGCAATGAGAGCAATGTGTCAACGATGTTTTTCATCATCTTTTGACTTCGACTGCCTAATGTCTTGAATACGGCACGCCCCAACAGATAGGTAAATTCTTGGAGCGTCGAAGTGCGCAGGATGTCAACCATAATGGTTGTGACATTCTCTTTTACCTCAGACTTTTCGAAACAGAAATTGATGAGCCCTGTTTTACCCAAACGGCGCGGGGAGATGATGACAACATTTTCACCACCCGACAGGATGCTGCGCACTAACCGCATGGATTCTTCCACGCGGTCGCAGAAGTATTCAGGCTTGATTTTCCCAGTGACAATGAAAGGATTCTCCATGATGATTCAATCTTTTATGATGCTGCAAAGGTAAATATTTCAGTTGAATTATACAAATTAAATTATTCGATTTGAATAATTTTTTTCGTCTTCTTGCCGTGAAGTACGATGATTTCTTCTAGAAGTTGGTCTTGCATTTTGCCGCGGTTGCAATGATGATTAAATGATTGATTTGTATAATCCACCATTTTATAGTAGATTTGCAGGTGAAAACTGAATTATTACCAGTGATGAAGCGATTATTACTCATAATGATGGTTTGCCTGACAGCAACATTTTCTGTCATGGCCCAAACCCAACACGGTGTCGTTAGGACGTTGGAAAGGCCCAAGCAACCGAGTCAGGGTATTAAAGGCGCCATCTTGAACATCCTGGAGTACAAGAATGACCTTGTTACCGATAAGGACGGCAAGTTTTCTTTCTCAATCCCTGGCAAGAAGCCAGGAGAACCCTTTAAGGTGACGCATGTGCAGAAGAAAGACTACACGCTGGTCGATAAGCAGTTGCTGGGCCGCAAATTCTCATATTCCTCCACTGTGCCGATTGAAATCGTGATGGTGAGCGACAAGCAGTTGGCAAACGACAAGAAACGGATTGAAGATAAAGCCTATGCTAGGGCCCAAAAAAAGTATGAGGCTCGCATAGCCAAATTGGAACGACAGATGGCCGAGAAGACGATTACCGAGCAAGCCTACTATGCTGAACGTGAACTTGCCATCAATGATTACGACAAATATATCCAGTTGATTGAAGAGTTGGCTGAGCGCTATGCGACGACTGACTACAAGGGCCTGAGTGACATCAACCGCCAAATTCAGGAATGCATCGAGAACGCCGAGCTGGAGCGTGCCGACTCGCTGATCAACAGCAAGGGCGATTTCGACCAACGCGAACAGGATTTATTTAAGAAAAAGGAAACGACTCAACGAATTGGGGAATTGTATATCCAGTCACAAGAAGATTATCAATATTCCCTCAACGACCTGGCCCAAGATTGTTACAACAAACACACTATTCTCGCCGCCAGCTACCTCAACGACTCCGCGGCTTATTGGCTCGAACGCCGTGCTGCCCTCGACACCACCAACATCGAGTGGCAGAATGATGCTGGCCGATATCTGGAAGACTATTTGGCGAACTATAACTCAGCCATGAAGTATTACCAGCGTGGATTGAGTGAGGCCATTGTCCAATATGGTGAACAGAGCGAATGGGCAGCCACTTTCTACAACAACATCGGTGGGGTTAACACTGCGCAGGGCGAGTATTACCCGGCTTTGGAGTACTACACCAAGGCGCTGGAAATTGTGAAGAAAGTATTGGGTGAAGACCACCCATACACCGCCTCGTGCTACAACAACATCGGCGTGGTTTACGATGAGCAGGGCAACTATGACCAGGCATTGGAGTATTACCAGAAGGCGCTTGACATCCGTAAGAAGGTATTGGGTGAAGACCACCCTGAGACCGCCACGTCTTACAATAACATCGGTTTGGTTTACTATGGCCAGGGCAATAATGCTCAGGCATTGAAGTACTACACCAAGGCGTTGGAAATTCAAAAGAAGGTATTGGGCGAAGGCCACCCCGATACTGCTACGGCCTACAATAACATCGGCGGGGTTTACGATGAACTGAGTAATTATGCCCAGGCGTTGAAGTACTACACCAAGGCGCTGGAAATTCGCGAGAAGGTGTTGGGTGAAGACCACCCCAACTCCGCCCAATCCTACAATAACATCGGTGGGGTTTACCAAAAGTTGGGCGAGTATGACCAGGCTTTGGAGTACCACATTAAGGCACTTGAAATTGACGAGAGGGTATTGGGGAAAGACCATCCTGCTACAGCAACCGACTACAACAACATCGGTATGGCATACTATGAGCAGGACAATAATGCCCAGGCATTGAAGTATATCACCAAAGCGCTTGACATACGTGAGAAGGTGTTGGGCGAAGACCACCCAAATACCGCCCAATCCTACAACAACCTCGGTGGGGTTTACTCTAAGCAGGGCAATAATGCTCAGGCATTGAAGTACTACACCAAGGCGCTTGACATTCGAAAGAAGGTGTTGGGTGAAGACCACCCCGACATCGCCCAATCCTATGATAACATCGGAGCGGCATACTATGAGCAGGACAAGAATACCCAGGCTTTGGAGAACTACACTAAGGCGCTTGAGATCCAAAAGAGAGTATTGGGTGAAGACCACCCTTACACAGCAATATCCTACTACAACATCGGATTGGTTTACCAAAAACTGGGCGAGTGTGGCCAGGCTTTGGAATACCACACCAAGGCGCTTGACATCCGTAGGAAGGTGTTGGGTGAAGACCACCCAAATACCGCCTTTTCCTACCACAACATCGGTGTGGTTTACGATGAATTGGGCATCTATGATCAGGCTTTGGAGTACTACCAGAAGGCGCTTGAGATCTACAAGAAGGTATTGGGCCAAGACCACCTTACTACCGCTACTACTTACAACGATATCGCCACTGTTTATTATTTACAGGACAAGTATGGTCAGGCTTTGGAGTGTCTTGAAAAGGCTTATGCCATTTTTAAGGAAACCCTGGGTGAAGACCATCTAGATACCCAAAATGTAATGATGGGTATTCTCGTTGTGAAAGAGAAGTTGGGCGGCCAGTGACGGTTGTCCCTGTTGTCGATGGTTGTTGTCGGGGTTATCTGAAGAATGACCGTTGGCGGTGGAGGATGGAGATGTTTGGTTTGGTTGTGTGGGGAATGTTGTGTAAATTTGAGGGCTTGATCAGTTTTTGGAAGTGATGGATATGAAGAAGATATTGTTTTTTGTGGTGGCGTGTCTTGACATGGCGTTTACGGCTGGGGCGCAGCAGCAGGGTGTGGTCAGGTCGCTGGAGAGGCCCAAGCAGTCGAGTCAGGGTATTCAAGGCGCCATCGTGAATATTTTGGAGTACAAGAATGACCTTGTTACCGATAAGGACGGCAAGTTTTCTTTCTCAATCCCAGGCAAGAAGCCAGGAGAACCTTTTAAGGTGTCGCGGGTGCAGAAGAAGGACTACACACTGGTTGATAAGCAGTTGCTGGGCCGCAAATTCTCGTATTCCTCCACTGTGCCAATTGAAATCGTGATGGTGAGCGACGAGCAGTTGGCAAACGACAAGAAACGGATTGAAGATAAAGCCTATGCTAGGGCCCAAAAAAAGTATGAGGCTCGCATATCCAAATTGGAACGGCAGCTGGCCGAGAAGACAATTACCGAGCAGGCCTACTATGCTGAACGTGAACTTGCCATCAATGATTACGACAAATATATCCAGTTGATTGAAGAGTTGGCCGAGCGCTATGCGACGACTGACTACAAGGGTCTGAGTGACATCAACCGCCAAATCCAGGAATGCATCGAGAACGCCGAGCTTGAGCGTGCCGACTCGCTGATCAACTGTAAGGGCGACTTCGACCAACGCGAACAAGAACTTCGCTCGCAGATGGAAATGAATCAGGCCACAGCCGAGTTCCTTGCCCAGTCCCAACAAGTCGCCGAATTCAAACTCAACGACCTGGCCCAAGACTGTTACAACAAACACACTATCTTCGTCGCCAACTATCGCAACGACTCTGCGGCCTACTGGCTTGAACGTCGTGCCGCCCTCGACACCACCAACATAATGTGGCAGAATGAAGCTGGTGTTTTTATAAAAGACTATCTAGCAAACTATCCTTTGGCTATGGAATACTTCCAACGAGGATTGCATGAGGCCATTGCCCAATACGACGAACAGAGCGGATGGGCTGCAGTTTCCTGCAATAATATTGGCGCAGTTTACGATGATAGGGGTGACTTTGACCACGCATTGGAGTATTACAACAAGGCGCTTGAAATCTATAAGACGATATTTGGTGAAGACAATCCTTATACCGCCTGGTCTTACAACAACATCGGCATGGTTTTCAAGGAGCAGGGTAGCTATGGCCAAGCCTTAGAGTACCTCAAGAAGGCGCTTGACATCCAAAATAAGGTATTGGACAAAGATCACCCAAACAACGCCACATCCTACAACATTATTGGCATGATTTACAGTAATCAAGGTAAATATGAACAGGCATTGGATTACTACAAAAAGGCCCTTGACATCCAAAAGAAGGTGTTTGGCAAAGACCATCCTGAGACTGCCGCGTCTTACAGCAACATCGGCACTGTTTTCAAGGAACAGGGTAACTATGACCATGCCTTAGAGTACTGCAACAAGGCCCTTGATATCCAAAAGAAGGTATTTGGCGAGAACCACCTCTTCACTGCCTCGTTCTACTACAACGTCGGCGCTGTTTATAATGGTAAAGGCGATTATGGTCAGGCATTGAAGTACTACAAGAAGGCGCTTGACATTTTTGAGAAGGAATTGGGCGTGGAGCACCCAAACAACGCCACGTTTTGCAACAACATCGGCTTGGTTTACAATGACAAGGGCGATTATGACCAGGCATTGAAGTACTACAACAAGGCGCTTGATATTCAAAAGAAGGTATTGGGCGAAGACCACCCTGAGATAGCCACGTCTTATAACAACATCGGCTTGGTTTACAGTAATCAGGGCGATTATGTCCAAGCATTGGCGTACTATAACAAGTCGCTTGACATCCAAAAGAAGGTATTTGGCGATGTCCACCCAAATACCGCTACCTCCTACAACAACATTGGCAGGGTTTACGATGAACAGGGCAAGTATGATCTGGCATTGGATTACTTGAAGAAGGCGTTGGACATCCTTCAGAACGTTTTTGGCGAAGACCACCCTTACACCGCCACGATCTATAACAGCTTCGGTAGGGTTTACTATAATCAGGGTTTGTACACCCAGGCATTGGATTACTTCAAGAAGGCACTTGTCATTCGTGAGAATGTGTTGGACGAAGTACACCCCGACATAGCCGTGTCATATGACTACATTGGAACGGTTTATTATGTAATGGGCGAGTATGCCCAAGCATTAGAGTACTTCAAGAAAGTGCTTGAAATCCGTGAGAGAGTATTGGGTGAAGACCACCCTGAGACCGCCACGTCCTACAACAACATCGGTTGGGTTTACTATGTACAGGACAAGTATGACCAGGCATTGGTGTATTTGAATAAATCGCTTGAAATCCGTGAGAAGGTTTTGGGTGAAGAACACCCCGCTACTGGGCATTCCTACTATAACATGGGGCTTGTGTATTATGATTTGGAGGAGTATGGGAAATCGTTAGAGTTTTTTTCCAAAGCTTATGATATTTATCGGAAACATTATGGGGCTGACTATCCGAGCACTCAAGAGGTTAAGGAGTCTATTAATGTGCTGAATGACTTGTTGGGGCAGTAACCGTATCATGAGAATTCTAACGCGGGGGTGACCTATGAGGGTTATCCCTGTCGTTTTGTTGTAGTGGTTGAGCGAAAACAGTTTAGTTGGGGTGGATTGGTGGGGGATGGTGGACGGGTGGGGGATAGTTGTTAACAAGTGCCAAAAATGGTGCTGTTTTGGTTTGGTGGGTTAAGATAATTTATGTATATTTGCACCGAGTTTAGAGGCTTTTTTGCACGTCTTTACGCGCGTGTGCGTGCGTAAAATGTTGTGCAATAGGGTCTTTAGATGTATTGGCCTGCCAAAAATTATAACAACAATACAAAAGAACTTCTTTTATGGATTTATCAATTTTCGGAGTACAGAGCACGACAATGGCGATAACGGCGGCGTTGACCGGTGTGTTGCTGGTAGTCGGTGCCCTGGTCATCGCGTGGTTAATAGGCCCGCGCAGTTACACCCAGAAGAAAGGTGAGCCCTTCGAGTGCGGTATTCCCACCCGAGGCGATTCGATGGCCCAGTATCATGTGGGCTATTACCTGTTTGCCATCCTGTTCCTGATGTTTGACGTCGAGACGGTCTTCCTGTTCCCGTGGGCCACCATCTGCAAGAACATCGGCAGCCAGGCGCTATTCGCTGTGGGTACATTCCTTGTTATTCTCGTTTTAGGTCTGGCTTATGCCTGGAAGAAAGGAGCGTTGAGATGGAAGTGAAAATCAAGTCGATGAAGCATGAGGACTTCAAGGACAACGAGTATATCGATAACCTGGTCGAGCAACTGCGTGCTGGCGGCACCAACATCATCGTCGGTAAGCTGGATCAGCTGATGAACTGGGGTGTGAGCAATTCGCTGTGGCCGCTGTGCTTCGGCACCAGCTGCTGCGCTATCGAGTTCATGTGCCTGGGCGCTGCCCGCTACGACATGGCCCGTTACGGCTTTGAGGTGGCCCGCAACAGCCCCCGTCAGGCCGACTATATCATGTGCCAAGGCACCATCAACTACCGCATGGCTCCGGCACTGAAGCGTCTGTATGAGCAGATGGCCGAGCCCAAGTACGTCATCGCGTGCGGCTCGTGCACCGTGAGCGGCGGTCCTTTCAAGAACAGCTACTGCGTGGTCAAGGGCGTTGACGAGATCATCCCCGTCGATGTCTATCTGCCCGGCTGTCCGCCTCGTCCCGAGGCCTTCTTCTATGCTCTGATGCAGTTGCAGCGCAAGATCAAGGTGCAGAAGTACTTTGGCGGCGTGAACCGCAAGGAGAAACTCGACAGCCTCAAGTATGCACCCGAGGAGAGTAAATAACTAGTTAGGAGTCGGAAGTTAGAAGTTAGGAGTTAAAACTAACAACTTAAAACTGAAAATAATTACAATATGGCAGATATAGATAACAAAATCACTCAGTTGTGCCCCCAGGCCCAGGTGGACACCACCGGCGAGTTCCCGCTGGTGACGGTGGCCGATGCCCAGTGGCATGACCTGGCAAGCGCACTGAAGACCCAGTTGCACTATGACGTGCTGAGCGCCGTCGTGGGCATGGAATGGCCCGATGCATTCGGCTGCGTTTATTACCTGACCAACCCCACGACCCACGAGCTGCTTCACGTCAAGGTGACCGCCCCCGACCGCGAGAATCCGCGTCTGCACTCGGTAGTGGACCTGTGGCCCGTTGCCAATTTCCAGGAGCGCGAGGTGTATGACTTCTTCGGCATCGTGTTCATCGGTCATCCCGACATGCGCCGCATGTTCCTGCGCAACGACTGGGTGGGTTACCCCCTGCGCAAGGACTACGACCCCGACAGCAACCCCCTGCGTCTCGAGGACGAGACCAACGAGGATTACACCTGCCGCTGGGTCGAAGACGAGAACGGCAAGGTGCAGAAGATCGACGGCAAGGTGTTCGAGGACGACGAGTATGTCGTCAACGTGGGCCCGCAGCACCCGTCAACCCACGGTGTGATGCGCTACCGCGCCAGTCTCGACGGCGAGACCGTCAAGAAGATCGACGTTGTGAGCGGTTACATCCACCGCGGCATCGAGAAGATGTGCGAGAGCCTGACCTATCCCCAGATGCTGCTCTACACCGAGCGCATGGACTACATGGCCGCCCACATCAACCGCCACTGCATGTGCATGTGTGTGGAGAAGGCCCTCGGCCTTGAGGTGCCCCGCCGCGCCGAGCTTATCCGCCTGATGATGGACGAGCTGATGCGCTTGTCGTCCCACTTGTTGAGCTACGGTTGCTTGACGATGGACCAGGGAGCCACGACCGCCTTCTTCTACGGTTTCCGCGAGAGGGAGCTGATTTACGATATCTTTGACCGCACCTGCGGTGCCCGCATGTCGATGAGTTACAGCACCATCGGCGGCGTGGTGGCCGATGTGCACGAGGACTTCGTCAAGGATGTGCGCCACGCTTGTGACGTCATCGAGAAGAACCTCAAGGAGTACCACAAACTCTTCACCGGCAACGTCATCGCCGTGAACCGTATGACGGGCGTGGGCATCCTGAGCAAGGAAGACGCCATCGCATACGACATCACCGGACCTTCGGGCCGCGCCAGCGGTTGGCACTGCGACGTGCGCAAGACCAATCCTTATTCGCTCTACAACGAGTTCGAATTCGACGAGGTCGTTTACCAGAACGGCGACTCGATGGACCGCTACATGGTGCGTATGAAGGAGATGGAAGAGTGCATCAAGATCCTGCGCCAGGCTTGCGATAAGCTCGAGGCCGAGGGGCTCCAGGGCGAGTATTGCGCTCCCAAGGTGCCCAAGCTGATGAAACTGCCCGCCGGTCACTGGTACCAGCAGGTGGAGGCCAGCCGTGGCGCCTTCGGCGTGTATATCGAGAGTGACGGCAACACCAAGCCCGTGCGCGTCCACTTCCAGTCGCCGTGCTTCAACCTGATTGGCGTGGTGGACCTGACGTGCCGCGACAACCTGATTGCCGACCTGATCACCATCACGGCGTCGCTCGACTTTGTCATCCCCGACATTGACCGCTAATCAACGAGTTAATCCATACGAACAAAACCACTAAAGAGAGATAAGATATGTTTGATTTCGGAATAGTCACGAAATGGTTAGATGACTGGATGAACGGCTTCATGCCAGGCTGGCTGACCACGACAATCGAGTGTGTGCTGGTGGCCGTGGGCCTGCTGGTCGCTTATTCACTCATCGCCATGTTCTACATCTTCTACGAGCGCAAGGTCTGCGGTTGGATTCAGTGCCGCCTGGGCCCGATGCGCGTGGGTAAGTGGGGCTTGCTCCAGGTGTTTGCCGATGTGATCAAGATTCTCCAGAAGGAGTTGATCACCTTGTGGAACACCGACAAGTTCCTCTTCAAGTTGGCGCCCTATCTGGTGCTGATCGCCTCGATGCTCACCTTCGCCTGCCTGCCCTGGGGTAAGGGCCTGCAGGTCATCGACATGAACATCGGCGTGTTCTTCATCGTCGCTGTGTCGTCGATCGGTGTGCTGGGTATCCTGCTCGCCGGTTGGGCAAGTAACAGCAAGTACACCCTCATCGGTGCTATGCGTAGCGGCGCCCAGATGATCAGCTACGAGTTGTCGTGCGGCATCTCCATCCTGACCATCGTCTGCCTGGCCGGTACCATGTCGGTGACAGGTATCGTCGAGGCGCAGAAGGACGGCTGGTTCCTGTTCAAGGGCCACCTGCCCGCCATCCTCGCGTTCATCATCTACATGATTGCTGCCAACGCCGAGAACAACCGCGGCCCGTTCGACCTCCCCGAGGCCGAGCACGAGCTGACCGCCGGTTACCACACCGAGTACTCGGGTATCCACTTCGGCTTCTTCTATCTGGCCGAGTACCTGAACCTGTTCATCGTGTCGGGTATCGCCACGCTGCTCTTCCTGGGCGGCTGGATGCCCCTGCACATCCCCGGTTGGGAAGGCTTCAACAACATCATGGACTACATCCCCAGCGTGGTATGGTTCCTGGGTAAGGCCTTCTTCATCACCTTCATCTTCTTCTGGATCCGCTGGTCGTTCCCGCGCGTGCGCATCGACCAGATGCTGGCTCTGGAATGGCGTTACCTGATGCCCATCGGTCTGGTCAACCTTGTGATCATGGCCATCATCGTGACCCAGGGATGGTACTTCGGTGCATGATATCAACAGCTAACAACAATACAAACAATATAAAGTCAATCATAGCATTATGGCTGAAAATAATGGTAAAATAACCCAAGTTATCGGACCCGTTGTCGATATCGCGTTTGAGACCGAGGGAACATCGCGTCCCCCCATCTACACCGCATTATCGGTCGAGCGTCCTGATGGCACAGAGCTCATTCTTGAGGTGGAGCAGCACGTGGGTGAGAACACCGTGCGCTGCGTCGCTATGGATAGCACCGACGGTTTGAAGCGCGGTGCCCGCGTTTTGTCCAAGGGCCGTCCCATCTCGGTGCCCACCGGTGACCAGATCAAGGGTCGCCTGTTGAATGTGATCGGCCAGAGCATCGACCACCTGCAGCCTCTGCAGGAAGGTGCCCGTCGTGCCATCCATCAGCCTGCACCCCCGTTCAGTGACTTGTCGATTTCTCAGGAAATCCTCTATACCGGTATCAAGGTCATCGACTTGATCGAGCCGTTCAGCAAGGGTGGTAAGATCGGTCTGTTCGGTGGTGCCGGTGTAGGTAAGACCGTGCTCATCATGGAGCTTATCCACAACATTGCCCATGGTCACAACGGCTTCTCGGTGTTCACCGGCGTTGGTGAGCGCACCCGTGAAGGTAACGACCTGCTGCGCGAGATGATCGAGAGCGGCGTTATCAATTACGGCGATAAGTTCAAGGAAGGCATGGACAAGGGCGAGTGGAACCTCAAGGACGTCGACATGAAGGCTGTGGCCAGCAGTCAGGCTACCTTGGTGTTCGGTCAGATGAACGAGCCTCCCGGTGCACGTCTGCGCGTGGCCCTGTCGGGACTGACCGTGGCCGAGCAGTTCCGCGACCAGGACGGTGGCGGTAAGGACATCCTGCTGTTCATGGATAACATCTTCCGTTTCACCCAGGCAGGTAGTGAGGTATCGGCGCTGTTGGGCCGCATGCCTTCGGCTGTGGGTTACCAGCCCACGCTGGCCAGTGAGATGGGTAAGCTGCAGGAGCGCATCACCTCGACCAAGACCGGCTCTATCACCTCGGTACAGGCCGTGTATGTGCCTGCCGACGACTTGACCGACCCCGCACCTGCAACCACCTTCAACTTCCTGGATGCTACCTGCGTGTTGAGCCGTAAGATTGCCGAGCTGGGTATCTACCCGGCCGTGGATCCCCTGGCATCGACATCGCGCATCATGGACCCGAACATCATCGGCGAGGAGCACTATGAAGTGGCACAGGGCGTCATCCGCCTGCTGCAGAAGTACAACGAGCTGCAGGATATCATCGCCATCCTGGGTGTCGAGGAGCTGAGCGACGAGGACAAGCTGGTCGTTTCGCGCGCCCGCCGCGCCCAGCGCTTCCTGTCGCAGCCCTTCTTCGTGGCCGAGCAGTTCACCGGTCTTCCCGGTGTGATGGTACCGCTTGCCGAGACCATCCGCGGCTTTAAGATGATCCTCAACGGCGAGGTGGACGACCTGCCCGAGCAGGCCTTCCTGAGCGTCGGCACCATCGACGAGGCCATCGCCAAGGGCAAGAAGCTGCTTGAACAGAGCTAAGCCTTACCTTACACTGGTTATAATACATTATTAATATATAATACATGACACTCAAAATCATATCGGCCGAAAGAATCGAGTTTGAAGGCACTGTCGAGCTGGTGACGCTTCCCGGCGTCATGGGACAGTTCCAGGTGCTCAAGAACCATGCCGCCCTCATCGCCGCCCTCAAGGACGGCAAGATGAGCTATGTGGCCGAGGGCAAGACCGTGGAGCGTGACATCCATGGTGGCATCGCCGATGTAAAAGATAATGTGGTGTCGGTGTGCTTGTATTGACAGAGGAATGAAAAGCAAAATCATAACTGCGATTGTCGCCCTCGTGATTGTGGCGCTGATGGGGTGGGGCTACTACAGCAACGCTCAGCATCGCGCTCACGGTCATACCAGCGAGCTGAACCCCAAGGAGACCATCTTTGAGCACTTGGGTGACGCCTACGGCTGGGAGGTGCCTTTCAATCACAGCCTGCGCATCCCGCTTCCCATCATCGTGTGGGGGCAGGACGGCCTGCACTGTTTCATGAGCAACCGCATCACTGGCGGCGAGACCTATGACGGCTTCAAGATCTCGACCAGCGAGGAGCATCACGGTAAGGTCGTTCAAGTCATGGACGACGGCACCGAGGTGCGTCCCTGGGACTTCTCCATCACCAAGAACGTGGCCGGCATCGCCATTGCTGCCCTGCTCGTGATTTGGATGGTGATGAAGCTCAAGCGCTGGTATGTGCGCAACGGCATGAAAGCGCCGCGTGGCGGCACGGGCTTCCTTGAGCTGATTGTGGACTTTGTGTATACCGACACGATCCGTCCCATCCTGGGCAAGCATGCGCCCAAGTATGCGCCCTATCTGCTCACGGCCTTTTTCTTCATCCTGACGATGAACCTGCTGGGTCTGATCGTCATCTTCCCCGGTGGCGCCAATCTGACCGGCAACATCGCCGTGACACTGGTGCTCGCCCTGTTGACGTTCCTGATCACCACCTTCAGCGGCACTAAGGAGTACTGGAAGGAAATCTTCTGGCCCGAGGTGCCCATGATGCTCAAGTGTCCCGTGCCCATGATGCAGCTCATCGAGGTGCTGGGCATGTTCACCAAGCCGTTGGCCCTGATGGTCCGACTGTTTGCCAACATGATGAGCGGTCACATGGTCGTTCTCGTGCTGGTGTTGCTCATCTTCATCTTCACCAACCTGTTCGGTGTGGGCGTGGGTATCGGCACGAGCATCTTCTCGGTGGCCTTCACCCTGTTCATGCTCTTGCTGGACGTGCTGGTGAGCTTCATCCAGGCCTACGTGTTCACTATCCTGAGCACCATCTTCATCTCGATGGCCCTTGTGGAACCGCATGAGCACGAAGCGGCTAAATAATTAATTATCAAGAAAATAAAAAACAATAAATATTAACAATTAAAAATTTTTGGACTATGTTAGACATGATTTTATTAGATGCTATGGCCAACCTTGGCGCAGCTATTGGAGCAGGTATCGCAGCTGTTGCAGCAGGTATCGGTATTGGTAAGATTGGTGGCAGTGCCATGGAGGCTATTGCACGCCAGCCCGAGTCGACCGGCGACATCCGCAGCAACATGATCGTTATTGCCGCTCTGATCGAGGGTGTTGCATTCCTTGCCCTCATCGTTTGTGTACTGGCAATTATTATGAAGTAATTTTTCTGGGTTCAGATGGAACTTTTCACGCCTGAATTTGGCCTGGTTTTCTGGATGTTCGTGGCATTCCTGTGCCTCTACTTCATCCTTGCCAAGTGGGCATGGCCCTTCATCATCAAGAGTATGGAGGAACGTGCCGACAAGATTGACAAGGGTGTTGCCGTGCATCAAGAGGCCGAAGCACGCCTGAAAAACGCCAGAGCCGAGGCAGACAAGTTGCTTGCCGACGCCCGCAGCGAGCAGGCCGATATCCTGCGCGAGGCAGCCAAGATGCGCAACGAACTCATCGAGAAAGCCCGCAACGACGCTGCCGACGAGGCCAAGAAGGTGAGCCAGGCTGCTCAAGTATCGCTTGAGCAGGCACGCAAGGAGGCTGAAAAGCAACTGCGCACCGAGGTGGGCGACCTGGCCTTGCAGATTGCCGAGAAGGTGATCCGCAAGAACATCGCCAACGACGATGCCCAGCGTGCCCTGGTTGACCAATATCTGAGTGAGGTTGAGACTAAAAACTAACGCGATATGAGTGACGGACTGATTCCACGCCGATACGCCAAAGCGCTGTACAAGCTCGCCGTCGAGAACGGTGACTCGGAGGAAATCTATGAGCTCTTGAAGAAGCTCAGTTTCCGCCACACCGCTATCGACGAACTCAAGCGCGCGGTGCTCAACCCCGGAATCTCTGACGAGGACAAGGGCGCTTACATGCTGCAACTCGCGGGTGGCAAGCCCGGCAGCTCGCTGGACAAGTTCCTGCTGCTGTGCGTGCGCAACAACCGCTCCGAGTACCTGCAGAAGATCTCCCTCGCCTACGTCGATCTCTATCGTGAGGCTCATGAGATTGCCCATGTCGTGGTTACCACGGCAGTTCCCATGCCCGAGGCACAGATGAACGCTATCATCGATATCGTGAAAAAACGTCTTGGGGCTAAATCACTAGAGATCGAAGAGAAAATCGATCCCGAAATCATCGGCGGCTTCATCGTGACCATCAATGGCCTCGTGCTTGACGCGTCGGTAAGGAGAGAATTGAACGAATTGCAATTACAACTGCTCAAGAAATAATTACAAGAGATGATTAATCCCAGTGAAATATCTGATATATTGAAGCAACAGCTTGTTGATGATATCCTCAAGCGTCAGGTTGCCTTCGAGGAAGAAGGCACTGTCTTGGAGGTGGGCGACGGCGTGGCTCATGCCTATGGCCTGCACAATGTCGAGGCCAACGAGCTCGTGAGGTTCGAGAACGGCGTGACCGGTGTCGCTATGAACCTGGAGGAGAGCGATGTGGGTATCATCCTGCTCGACGAGGTGGACTCAGTGACCGAGAACATGAAGGTGCGCCGCACCGGCGAGATCGCGTCCATCGAGGTGGGCGAGGGACTGCTGGGCCGCGTGATCAACGTGTTGGCCAAGCCTATCGACGGCGCTGGCCCCATCGAGGGTGACAAACTGCGTCTGCCGCTGGAGCGTAAGGCACCCGGTGTCATCTTCCGCCAGCCGGTGAACCAGCCGTTGCAAACGGGCCTCAAGGCCATCGACTCGATGATTCCCATCGGCCGCGGCCAGCGTGAGCTCATCATCGGTGACCGCCAGATCGGCAAGACCGCCATCGCGGTTGACACCATCATCAACCAGCGTGCAGGCTATGAGGCTGGCAAGCCGGTATATTGCATCTATGTCGCCATCGGTCAGAAGGCATCGACCGTTGCCGCCCTTGTCAACAAACTCAAGGACTCGGGCGCCATGCCTTATACCATCGTCGTGGCAGCCACCGCTGCCGACTCGGCGTCGATGCGCTACTACGCACCCTTTGCCGGTGCCGCCATCGGTGAGTACTTCCGTGACACCGGTCGCGACGCCCTCGTGATCTACGACGACTTGTCGAAGCATGCTGTGGCCTATCGTGAGATCTCGCTGATCCTCAAGCGCCCCTCGGGCCGCGAGGCTTATCCCGGCGATATCTTCTACTTGCACAGCCGTCTGCTGGAACGTGCCGCCAAGATCAACGAGAATCAGGACGTGGCCAGCGTGATGAACGACCTTCCCGCACCGCTCAAGCCCATTGTCAAGGGTGGCGGCTCGTTGACGGCATTGCCCATTATCGAGACCCAGGCCGGCGACGTGAGCGCCTATATCCCCACTAACGTGATTTCGATTACCGATGGTCAGATCTACCTCGAGTCGGCATTGTTCAACTCGGGTATCCGTCCCGCTGTGAATGTGGGCATCTCGGTATCGCGTGTGGGTGGTAACGCTCAGATCAAGTGTATGAAGAAGGTGGCAGGAACCCTCAAGATCGCCCAGGCTCAGTACCGTGAGCTTGAGGCCTTCACCAAGTTCGGCGGTGACATCGACCCCGTTACCGCACGCACCATCGACACGGGCCGCAAGAACGAGCGCCTGCTCGTCCAGCCGCAGTACACCCCGATGAAAGTCGAGGAGCAGGTGGCTATCATCTATTGCGGTGTGAACGGCCTGTTGCGTGACGTGCCTCTGGACAAGGTGGCCGAGTTCGAGAAATTGTTTATCGACTACCTGCGTGGCAAGCATCAGGGCGATGTGCTCGATGTGCTGCGCACCGGCAAGATTGACGACGACGTCATGTCCAAGCTCAAGCAAGCCGCTGCCCAGGTAGCCTCCAAGTATGTTGAAGCCCCTGCCAGTTAAGGTATATCATTAAGTTAGCAAGATGTCAACGTTAAGAGAACTCAAGACGCGAATAGGTTCGGTAGCCTCCACCCAGAAGACGACGAGCGCCATGAAGATGATCAGTTCGTCCAAGATGCGCAAGGCCACCGGCCAACTCCAGCGCTTGTCGCCCTACCGCCACATGGTGCAACACGTGATCAGCCACCTGCTGGTGACCGATCAGCAATTCGACTCGCCGCTCATCGTTGAGCGTGAGGTACAGCGGGTTGCACTGGTGGTGTTCGGTAGCGATGACGGCCTGTGTGGCGGTTTTAATGTCAACATTTTGAAGCAGTTGCTCGTCACCATCAAGGACGTGCGCAAGCAGTATGGCTCACAGGTGGGCATTACCGTGATCCCTGTGGGCAAGAAGATGACCAAGGCCGTTGAGAAAATCACCGGCAAGGACATCCAGATGGAGCGTGTGGCCCTCAACACCCGCAGCGGCAACGAGGACCTGTACACCTTCACCGACCTGATGAAGACGCGCTTCCTGGAGCACACGTTCGACCGCGTGGAGATGCTTTACATGCATTTCATCTCCACCGGTAAGCAGGTCTTCAGCCGTGAGCAGCTGTTGCCCGTGAGCTATCAGGGCCTGGCCGACAATGTTGACCCGCGTGCCGCCAACAGCCCCTGCCTGTTTGAGCCCGATGCCAACACCATCTTCAACACCGTGCTGCCCTTGCACGTCAAGTCGATGCTCCAGGATGTGTTCATCCAGAGCGCGGCCAGCGAGCAGAGCGCGCGTGTGATGGCGATGCAGGCAGCGAGCGACAACGCCAAGGAGTTGCTCGACGAGTTGCAACTGGAGTACAACAAACTGCGTCAGCAGGGCATCACCACCGAGCTGCTCGATATCCTGGGCGGCCAGGTGGAACGCTAACATGAAATTCTAACGAAAACAAGAAAAGACTAAGAGAATATGAGCATCAAGGAGTATTTCGTCTCGATCTTCAAAGGCTTCTACAGCCTGATCAAGGGAATGGAGGTGACCGGCAAGGAGCTGGTGACCCCCAAGGTGACCGAGCAGTATCCCGAAAACCGTGCCGAGCTTCACATCCCGGAGCGTTTCAGGGCCACGCTGGAGTTCATCTATGATGAAAACGGTTATCACAAGTGCATCGCTTGCGGCAGCTGTGAGCGCAACTGCCCCAATCAGACCATCGCCATCACCAAGCGCATGGTGGAGCTGCCCGACGGCAAAAAGAAGCAGAAACTCGACAAGTACACGTATGACCTGGGCAGCTGCACTTTCTGCGGCCTGTGTGTCCAGGTGTGCCCCACTAACGCCATCCGCTTCAGCAACGACTTTGAGCAGGCGGTGTTCACGCGCGAGAAGCTCGTCAAGCAGCTCAATTATCTGCCCGAGAAGGACGATGCTCCCGCTCCCGCACCTGCAGCCAAGCCTGCGGCTCCCAAGCCCGCTGCTCCGGCAGCCGAAAAGCCCGCAACCAGTGGCGAGACTAATCAAGAAACTAAAGAAAACAAGGAATAATGGAATCAGTAGGTAACATCATTTTGTATTTTATCGTTGCCATCGCCATCATCGTGTTCTCGGTGCTGACGGTCACTACGCGCAAGATTCTGCGCTCGGCAACTTATCTGCTGTTTGTGCTTTTTGCCACAGCCATCATCTACTTCCAGATGGACTATCAGTTCCTGGGAGCTGTACAGATCGCCGTTTATGCCGGCGGCATTCTGGTGCTGTTCGTGTTTGCCATCATGCTCACGCAACAGCCCGGAAAGAATGCCGAGGCCCTGGCCACGCATCGCCGCTGGCTGGGACTGACGGCAGCGCTTGCCGGAGTCGCCGTGTGTGGCTACGGCCTGTTCAGCTATGCTGGCTTCGCTGGCCGACTGCTCAGCAGCGGGGTGGACATCAATATGGAAAAGATCGGCCAGTTCTTGTTGAGCACCGACAAGTATGGCTATCTGTTGCCTTTTGAGGCCATCAGTGTGTTGTTATTGGCTTGTATCATTGGAGGTGTGGTTATTGCCCGTCGCCGCTAAAAATGTGATAAGATTATGGATTTGACATTGTTTATGTATCTCATCCCCAGCCTCATCATGTTTGGCTGCGGTGTTTATGGTTTCATCACCCGCAAGAACATGATTGCGATCATGATTTCGCTCGAGTTGATGCTCAACTCGGTGGATATCAACTTTGCGGTGTTTAACCGTTACCTGTTCCCTGGTCAGATGGACGGCATGTTCTTCTCGCTGTTCGCGATTGCCATCGCGGCTGCCGAGACGGCACTTGCCCTTGCCATCATCATCAATGTGTTCCGCATTGCCAAGAACGTGGACATCAACCAAATCACTAAACTGAAATTCTAACGATTATGCCATTAAGCTTAGCAATAGTAGTTGTAGTATTGCCCCTGGTCATGTTCCTGTTCCTGGGACTTGTCGGGGTGAAAATGGGTAAAAAGATCACCGGTGCAATCGGTGTGCTGGCCATGCTGGTCGACACCATTCTCGCCTATGGCGTGGCGCTGACCTATTTCTTCGGCAGCGGTGAGCAGTTGGTGAACGGTGTTCGTCAGGCAGTCGTTGTTGCCAATCCGGCCTGGTTGTCGTTTACCGACACGATGGTGGTGCGCATGGGTGTCCTTGTGGATCCCATCGCAGCGATGATGCTCGTGGTCATCACCACGGTATCGCTGATGGTGCACCTCTACAGTATGGGCTACATGTGTGACCACGACGGCAATGCCGAGAAGGGTTTCCAGCGTTACTACGCCTTCCTGGCGTTGTTCACGTTCTCGATGCTGGGCCTGGTGGTTGCCACCAACATTTTCCAGATTTTCGTGTTCTTTGAGATGGTGGGTCTTTCATCCTACCTGCTCATCGGTTTCTATTACTCGACCCCTGCCGCCAATCATGCCAACAAGAAGGCCTTCATCGTCACCCGTCTGGCTGACTTATTCTTCCTGCTGGGTATCATGATTCTGAGCTATTATACCAAGACTTTCGACTTCGACGCGCTCGTCTTCGGGCCCACGATGTCGGGTAGCTTGGATACGGCCCAGAGTGCCATCAGCACTGCCGGCGGAGCCACCTTCCTGGGTTGCTCGGTCATGGGTTGGGCGTTGACCTTCATCTTCATCGGCGGTGCCGGTAAGAGTGCGATGTACCCGTTGCACATCTGGCTGCCCGATGCTATGGAGGGTCCCACTCCCGTATCGGCGTTGATCCACGCTGCGACCATGGTTGTCGCCGGTGTGTTCCTGGTGGCAAGGTTGTTCCCGCTGTATGTCCTCGAGCAGGGTGCGATGAACATCATCCTGGTCGTTGGCGCCTTCACGGCTTTCTATGCCGCCGCCATCGCCTGCACCCAGAGTGACATCAAGCGTGCGCTGGCCTTCTCGACCATCTCGCAGATCGCCTTCATGATGACCTCGCTGGCCGTGAGCTCCAACAACAACTCGCTGCTCGAGATTCACCACGGTTACGGCCTGGGTTACATGGCGTCGATGTTCCACCTGTTCACTCACGCTATGTTCAAGGCGTTGCTCTTCCTGTGCGCCGGTGCCATCATCCATGCCGTTCACAGCAACGAGAACGACAAGATGCACGGTCTGCACAAGTATATGCCCATCACCAGCATCTGCTTCCTCATCGGTTGCTTGGCCATTGCGGGTATTCCCCCGTTCGCCGGCTTCTTCAGTAAGGACGAAATCCTCGTCGCTGCCTACGAGCGCGGCCTGGGTTGGGGCCTGTGGATGTCGATGGTGGCTTGCATGACCGCCTTCTACATGTTCCGTATCTACTACCTCATCTTCTTCTGGAAGAAACATGAGGTTCACACTCACCATGCTCCCAAGGACCAGCCCTGGACGATGACGCTTCCGCTCATCATCCTGGCTGCCATCTCGTGTGTTGCGGGCTTCGTGCCCTTCCACGACCTGGTGACCTGGGATGGCAAGGCGCTGGAGACTGCCGTTGACATGAAGGTGGCCGGCTCGAGCGTACTCGTCGCCCTGGTGGGTATCGGTCTCGCAACCGTCATGTACCGCAAGGAGAACCCGCTGCCCGACCGTCTCGCCAACGCGATGCACGGCCTGTGGCAAGCCAGCTACAAGCGCTTCTACATGGACGAGCTCTACCAGTTCATCACCCACAAGGTGATCTTCCAGGCCATCTGTGTGCCCATCGCATGGTTTGACCGTCACATCATCGACGGCTTCTTCAACCTGCTGGCCGATGCCACCAACTCGCTGTCGTTCGGCATCCGCCGTCTGCAGTCGGGCAGCATCCAGGCCTATGTGTATGTTTATCTGTTGGGTGCCCTGCTGCTTGCAGCGATCACCATGGTATGTGTATTGTTCTAATCAACGGTCTAACAAAAGGAAAGGATATATCAAATGGAAATTTTCAATAATATACTGATTTACTTTGTGATCGTGCCTCTGTTGACACTTGGAGGCCTGGCCGTGTGCCGCAACCAGGGCATCAAGGCCATCAGGACCGTTGCTGTTATTGGCGCCAGCGTGCTTATGGTGCTTGCCGCCATGCTGGTCAAGATTTTCCTTGACGCGCGTGCCGGTGGCGACACCAGTGAGATGATCCTGCGCAGCGATCTGTTGTGGTATGCCCCGTTCAACGTCCACTTGGCGCTCGGCGTCGATGGCGTGAGCGTGGTGATGATTCTGCTGTCGGCGTTCATCGTGTTCGCCGGTGTGTTCGCCTCGTGGAAGATGAACCCGCTGCCGCGGCAGTTCTTCATGTGGTTCTTCCTGTTGTCCACGGGTGTGTTCGGTTTCTTTATTTCGATCGACCTGTTCACGATGTTCATGTTCTATGAGGTCGCTCTGATTCCCATGTACCTGCTGATTGGCGTGTGGGGCAGCGGCAACAAGAACTACAGTGCCATGAAGCTGACGCTGATGCTGATGGGTGGCTCGGCCTTCCTGATGCTCGGCTTGATCGGTATCTATTTCCACTCGGCTCCCGAGGGTCAGGCACTGACGATGAACATCCTGGACATTGCTCATAACGATGCCATCCCGCACAGTTGGCAATATGTGCTGTTCCCGCTGACGTTTGTCGGCTTCGGCGTGCTGGGTGCCATGTTCCCGTTCCACACATGGTCTCCCGACGGTCATGCCTCGGCGCCCACGGCGGTGTCGATGCTCCACGCCGGTGTGCTGATGAAGCTTGGTGGTTACGGCTGCTTCCGCATCGCCATCTACCTGATGCCGTTTGCTGCCAATGAGCTGGCTTGGATCTTCCTGCTGCTCACCGGTGCCAGCATCGTCTATGGTGCGTTGAGCGCCTGTGTGCAGACCGACCTCAAGTACATCAATGCCTATTCCAGTGTGAGCCACTGCGGTATGGTGCTGTTCGCCATCCTCATGTTCAACACCACGGCGATGACCGGTGCTGTGATGCAGATGCTCTCGCACGGTCTGATGACGGCCCTGTTCTTTGCCTTGATCGGTATGATCTATGGCCGCACCCACACGCGTGACATCCGCGACATGGGCGGTATGATGCACATCATGCCTTACCTGGGTGTGGGCTATGTGATTGCCGGTTTGGCATCGCTGGGTCTGCCGTTCCTGAGCGGTTTCGCTGCCGAGATGACCATCTTCTTCGGCTCGTTCCAGCACACCGACACCTTCCACCGCGTGCTCACCATCTTGGCGACCACGTCGATCGTCGTGACTGCGGTTTACATCTTGCGCGTTGTCGCCAAGCTCTTGTTCGGCGAGGTACAGGATGAGCACCACCGCTCGTTGACCGACGCCACCTGGGAGGAGCGCCTGTCCACGGCAACGCTGATTTTTGCCGTGGCAGCCATCGGTTGTTTCCCCAACTTCTTTATTGACATTATCAAGGGCAGCTTCTACCCCGTTGTCGAGGCCTTGCAGGCTGCTCTGCCCAATGTGATGTGATGAAAGTGTTTAACCTGATAATAAAAGCATAAGATAAAGATATGAATTTTAATCTTGATTATTCACAAATCTTGTATATGCCGCAGGAAATCGGCCTGTTGGTGGTTTTCTTGCTCGTTTTCTTATACGACACTTTCATGCCCGAGCGCACCAAGCGTTACACGGCCGTGTTCTCGGTCATCATGATGGCAATCTACACGGTATATTGCTTCTGCATGCCTGTAGTGACCGGATTTGCCTTTGGCGAGATGTACGAGACCAATGCTCCCACCTGGGTGATGAAGAACATCCTCAACGTGGGCGTTGTGCTGGTGCTCTTGCAGGCTGTCAAGTGGACCGACAGCGAATTCGTGAGCGTTCGCCGCGGCGAGTTCTACGAGTTGATCCTGTTGACGCTGCTGGGCATGTTCCTCATGATTTCGTCACGTCACTTCCTGCTGTTCGTCATCGGTCTCGAGACCGCCTCGCTGCCCATCGCAGCGCTGGCCGCGTTCGAGAAGCGTCACTACGAGTCCCACGAGGCTGCTGCCAAGTACATCTTCACTGCAGTCTTCTCGTCGGCGATTTTCCTGTTGGGTATCTCCTTCGTGTATGGCATGAGCGGCACGCTCTACTTCAGAGACATCGCCACGATGCTGCTGGGCAACCAATCGGCTCTGCTGATTGCCGCCCTGGCCTTCGTCATCGCCGGTGTGGGCTTCAAGCTCTCGCTCGTGCCCTTCCACCAGTGGACTGCCGACGTTTATCAGGGTTCGCCCACGGCCGTTACCAGCTACCTGTCGGTCATCAGCAAGGGCGCTGCAGCGTTCTCGTTCCTGATCATCCTGGTGCAGGTCTTCGGTGCTGCTTACAGCCATGTGTGGGAATGGATGCTCTATGCAGTGATCATCCTTACCATCACGCTGGGTAACCTGTTCGCCATCCGTCAGCGCAACCTGAAGCGCTTCCTGGCCTTCTCGTCGATTTCTCAGGCCGGTTACATCATGCTCGGTGTCATCGCCGTGAACGTGATGGGCATGAGCTCGATGATCTACTATGTGCTGGTTTACATCTTCAGTAACCTCGCCGCCTTCGGCGTGATTGCCGCTATTGAGCGCCAGACCGGTCGCGTGACCATGGACGATTACAACGGCCTGTTCAAGACCAACCCCTGGCTCGCCTTCACGATGATGCTTGCCATGTTCTCGCTGGGTGGTATTCCCCCGTTTGCGGGCTTCTTCAGCAAGTTCTTCATCTTCGTTGGCGCTTGCCATCAGGGCTCGGTGGCCATCTACGCGCTGGTACTCATCGCGTTGATCAACACGATCATCTCGCTGTACTACTACCTGCTTGTGGTCAAGGCTATGTTCCTGCGTCAGGACGACTGCGTGATACCCACCATCAAGAGCCACTGGACCGAGCGTCTGGGTCTCATCCTGTGTGTGCTGGGTGTCATCTTCATCGGTTTGATCAGTTGCATCTATACCTACATCAACGGTTCGGTAGATGCCATCAGCTCGATGTTCGCAATCATCCAGTAACCAAGTATCACTGGAGTTTGGTGTTTAGAGAATGTCGCAAGCGGCATCAGCCCTGATTCTCGCAACGATCTGAACACCCTCTAAACCCTAAACTCTAAACTTTAAGTTTGCAGGGCAAACTTAAATAGAATACTACTTCTGATATCATTTAGCATAACCAAACAGGAGAAGATTTGTTTCATGTTATGGGAGCGCTGTGGCAATCCACAGCGCTCCCGCTTTTTACCTAGCCTGATATTCAGAGGAAGGTAAAGCCGAAAAAATAATACAAAAAATGCGAGTTGTCTTTTGATTTTGTTAAATAAATGCTATATTTGCGACAGAATTATATATTAACCTCATTAAAACTCAATAATCATGATTAAACGACTACTTTTCAAACTGCTCACCCTTGCGGCGTTCATGGCGGCGTTGCAAGCGAGTGCCGCGATGTACATCGTGGGTGATGGGCCTTATTTTGGGGACTGGAACCCTAGTGCTGGCGTCCAAATGACCGACAATGGCGACGGAACCTACAGTTACACGACAACGCTCTACAACACAGTGATTTTTGTGTTTGCCGACGGTTTGGTCTCTAATTCCAGTGATTGGGAGACCTTCAGCAACAATTATCGCTATTCCCCGACTGACGAAGGCGTTGAGAATGTCTCTTCCAACACGTGGGTAACGACTCAGAAAAATGCCACCGGAGCCTATACTTACAAGGCCAACGGGACCGAAGTGGTGATTACCTTTGACAAAACCAACAGTCGCTTTAAAATCACCAGTAACTCGCCTTATGCCTTCGAGTCCGATGGTTTCTATTTCAATATTTTTTCAGAGGATTGCGTGACCTTGACCCGCAGCGAGTATGGCAACGACTATATCGGTGACGTTGTCATTCCTGCCTATGTTGAGCATGATGGCATCAACTACAGGGTGGGACGAATCGGTGAAAATGCTTTTATCTCTTGTCACGATATGACATCGGTGAGCATTCCCCCGACGGTGACAACCATCGAAGAGTCCGCCTTCTATTACTGCACTTCGTTGACCGAGGTGATCATACCTGAGGGGGTTCAAGAAATATATGGTTGGAATTTCTATAAAAGCGATAACCTGACAAAGGTTACCCTCCCCACCACTTTAACATGGATGGGTAGCGATTGTTTTGGCTCGTGTGTCCAGTTGAACCAGGTGACCTGCAAGGCGACTACACCACCGTCAATAGGGTCATACTGTTTCAATAATATGTTATCTAAAACGCTCTATGTGCCCGAGGAGGCTGTGGGCGCCTATCAGGCTGATAGTAAATGGAGCGAGGATTTCAGCACCATTACGGCGATGCCCGATTATGACTTCAAATACTGGAATCTCAAGTTTGTCATTACGGGACCCCAAACGGTCAAGTGCGTCGGACCGGCGACTACGCCTTATGGAAAATGGACTATACCCTCGGTGGCCGAGGGTTACAACGTCACCGAGATAGGCTTTGAGGCATTCTATGGGTATTCAACACTCACTGGAATAGAGATTGGCAGCAATGTCGAGACAATCGGGCCGTATGCGTTCTATAACTCGGGATTGACGAGTGTGGATCTGGGCCAAGTCAAGACGATTGAGGATTGTGCCTTCGGTGACTGCCATAACTTGACATCAGTCACAATCCCCAGCAGCGTGACCTACCTTGCTAATTATGGATTCGGAGGCTGTGGATTGACATCAGTCACCATCCCTGCCACGTTGCTGACTCTTGTAGATAATCCATTCTATAACTGCTTGTCGTTGACTGAGATTAATGTGCAAAGCACCCACCCGAACTACCAATCGGTTGGCGGTGTCTTGTTCAACAAGGACTTGACCGAGCTGATTGCTTATCCTGCAGGCATGACCAATACAAATTACTACGTTCCTGAGAGTGTGACCACCATAGGAAAGGGTGCTTTCGGGGCCAGTAAGTTGCGGAGTGTGACTTTGCCTTCGCAACTGGCAGCGTTGTCCTTTTTGTCCTTCTCCTACAATGAATCGTTGACCAGCGTCAACTGTCTTGCCAAAACGCCTCCCACTATTACGGATGAGGCATTCCCCGGTACGATCGAGAATGCGGGCATTACCCTCTACGTGCCTAAGGGTCGCAAGGGTAGCTATCAGACAGCCAACGGCTGGCGAGACTTCCCCACTATCGAGGAGAGGGCTTACGACTTTGCCTCGAGCGGCATCTATTACAACATCACGGGCGAGAATACCGTCGAAGTGACCTGCACCAGCAGAGACGGAGGCGACTACAGCGGCTCAGTCACCATCCCCGAGACTGTGGACTATGCTGGCAAGACCTTTACTGTCACGGCCATCGGTAGGTCGGCATTCAACGAATGCTTCGACTTGACACATGTTGATTTGCCCTCGACATTGACCTACATCGGGGTTTATGCCTTCTACAACTGCTACAAGTTGGATAATGTGACGATTCCCAAGGGTGTGACCACACTTGACATCTATGCCTTCTGCTTGTGCAACGGCAGTAATTTCAACGAGGTGGTCATTCCTGAAAATGTCACCACTGTCAACTACGGTGCATTCTACGGTTGCAGCAGCTTGTCAAAGGTTATTATTGGCGGCAGTGTCAATAACATGGGCGAAGATGTCTTCAAGAATTGCACATCGCTTACCAAGGTCATCTGCAATGCCAACACGCCACCCACTATTCAGAGCACAACCTTCATCAGCGATCACTACAGCAATGTGCAGCTGACGGTACCCAGGTTGAGTAAATCGAACTATCAGGCGGCTGACTATTGGAAGAACTTCACGAGCATATTCTCTGCGGCCTACGACTTTGAGAAGGACGGCATCTTCTATAACATCACCACCACCAGTCCCGCAACCGTTGCGGTGACCTATATGACCACCGATTACAACAGCTACAGCGGTGAGGTGAACATCCCCGCTACCGTGGAGTACGGCGGTGTGACTTATACCGTCACGACTATCGGCACGCGTGCGTTCCAGCAGAGCAAAGGCATGACCTCGGTAACGATGCCCAACACCATCAAGACCATTGCTAGCTATGCCTTCTACTATTGCCAGGGCTTGACCAACGTGATTATCCCCAACTCGGTAGAGACGATTGGCAGCAACGCTTTCTGGATCTGCGACGCACTTACTCAGGTGGTTGTCCCCAATTCAGTACAGACGATCGGCAGCATGGCCTTCCGCAATTGCTCGGCTCTGAAGCGAATAGTGATTGGCGAGAATGTGACCTCGATAGGTGCGACTTGCTTCCTCTATGACCCCGAGCTCACCGAAATCATCTGCTTGGCACCGACGCCTCCGACGGTGAGCAACACGCAGGACTTCTTCAGTAACTATAACGCCATTCTGCGAGTTCCCTATGGCTCTCATGATGCCTATCGCGCCGCTTCGCCCTGGAACCTGCTGGCTGGCATCGTGAGCGAGGATGTCATTGAGCCGTCGATTTCAGGAGATGTGAACAATGACGGTGCCATCAACGTGAGCGATGTGACAGCACTCATCAATATCGTGATGAGCAGTGATGGCAGCAGCAATGTTGCCGGCAGCAACGCAGCCCAGGATGTGAACGGTGACGGCGCTATCAACGTGAGCGACGTGACAGCACTCATCAACATGCTGATGAGCGGAGGTGAGGGCACAACCATTACTGTGGGAGAGAAGCGTATCAACTACCTCATCAACAGTGTGCCCTTCACGATGGTCAAGGTAGATGGCGGCACCTTCATGATGGGGCTTGAGGGCGATAATATAGCCGAGCCAGTCCATCAGGTGACCCTCTCGGACTACTGCATCGGTGAGACCGAGGTTACGCAGGCCTTGTGGCAGAGTGTCTTGGGCTACAACCCGAGTCACAACAAGAGCAATGAAAATCTGCCCGTCGAAAACATGACTTGGGATGCTTGCCAGACGTTTACCAACAGATTGAGCCAACTCACCGGCCAGAATTTCCGTCTGCCCACCGAGGCCGAGTGGGAGTTCGCAGCCCGTGGCGGCACGAAGAGCAAGGGATACACCTACGCCGGCAGCGATAACATCGACGAGGTAGCTTGGTACAGGGACAACTCAGGCAATGTGTCGCATGTAGTCGCTACCAAGGCTCCCAACGAGTTGGGCCTGTATGACATGAGCGGCAACGTGTTTGAGTGGTGCCAGGATTACTATGGCTCATACACCGATAGTGCCCTGGTTGATCCTCAAGGTCCTGCCTCAGGTGAGTATAGGATATGCCGCAGTTCAGCCTACCTCCGTTACAATAACAACAACTGGTTCAAGTGTGGCGGCCGCACTTATGATTCACCTACCTCAGCAGCCGAGGACACAGGCCTGCGCCTGGCCTGCGGTGGCGACGGCGAGGTGTCGGAGTACAACGAAGGACAGCCGGTCGATGACCACCTGTTCGTGCGCATGGGTGACATCGACAATCAGGTGACCATCAGCGGTACCGGAGCCACACGCGTGGCTTTCTGGCTCGACGATGATCAGATCTATACCAACGCTGAGGTCCAGGCACTCCCGCATGAGGCCTATAATGCTAATGGTGACCTTTATAATGAAATCACCTATAGCGGGGCTCAATTTGACCTGTATGTGCCGTCGAATCTCGAGATTGTTACTAAGAGTGACGGTCTGCCCTCTGTCACCGCTGGAGAACGTCTGCCTAGCACTTCATACGTCTTCTGTGGATCCAACAACGAAACCAAGATCATTGACGGGGTAGAATACAACAAATATAGAGTAATGATTTACAATATAAGCAGGTATGGTACTCATTTCTCTGGTAACAATGTAGATTATGCCCTGGCCGGTGCGTTGAAGAAAGACGACGGACCACTCCTGAATATTGATTTCAGGCGGGTTCCCAACGTCGCCACTCCCGACGGTGACCAGCAAATCATTATCGCCAATACGATATTCGCCATCTCCGAAGTCACCAATGCCGGTTGGTCGCATAACAAGAGTAACTTTGTCTATGGCTCTGGCGGTAATGGTGAGTCTCCACGCTATCAGAAGTATGTTCGCATCAAAGTGAAGTAATACTCGCTTCGCTCGCTGATTAGAGATTAAAGATTAGAGATTAGAGAGGCATCCGCATTCCAAAAGGAGTGCGGATGTCTGTTGTCTCACGCTGATGTCCATGGCCTGACAGCAATAGAAGAAAGTTGTACAAAGTTGTTTTTTTGTTGTTCTTGTTTGAAAAAAACAGAGTACTGCCGTGGGCGGCCACGCCAAGGCGAGGCCCTACAGACGCCTTGGCGTGGGGCAAGCAGCGCGGATGCAGTCAGAATATTCGGATGAATCAGTTGTTTTCTTGACTGATTATAACATTTTGGATCGTTATGTTGCATGATTGTGATAAAATCGTTATATTTGCGGTGTTATAAAAAGAATTTGATGATTAACCTGATAAAACTGATTTGTTATGAAAAAGACATTACTTCTACTGATTGCGGTGATGATGGCATCGCTGGCAGCTCGCGCCGACTTGCTAATCAATACCACCACCTTCCCTGACGCGAACTTCCGCGCCTACATGATGAGCGAGTATCCCAGCGGTGTCATCCCTGCGGTAGATCTCATCAAGCGCACCGAGCTGGACCTGAGTTTTAAGCAGATTTCGGATGCTACCGGTATCGCCTACTTCCCCAATCTGACTTATCTTGATTTATACACTAATAATCTGTCATCGATTGACGTGAGCCAGAACACCAAGTTGAAACATCTCAATGTGGGTTACAACAATCTCACTACGATCAATGTGGACAACAATAAGGACTTGGAGGAACTGTATTGTCAGCACAATCAGTTCACCACAATCAGGGTTACTGATATGCCCAAGCTCAGGACATTCTGGGTGTTCAAGAACTATTCGTTGACAGGTGTTTACTGTTGGCGTAATGTGTTGACCAATTTCGACGTGAACGATTGCCCTGAGTTAAGACAAATCAAGTGTTACAACAATGCCAATTTGAACAAGATCTATGGCTTGGCCGGTTGCACCAAACTGACATGGCTGGACTGTGAGGATTGCTCATTCAGCACCTTGCCCGAACTCAGCAGCTTGACTAATCTGGAAACGCTCCTGGTGGGCAACAACAGATTTACTTCACTGGATGTGTCGCAGCATTATTATCTCAAGTCACTCTATTCCGCTGGTAACAGCCGCTTGACCGAACTCAACTGCGGTCAGTGCCAGCTGACCAATCTCAAGATCACGAACTGTACCGCCTTGACCACGCTGTATTGCTATGGGAATCCCTACCTTGAGACGATAACCGGTTTAGCCACTTGCACAGCGCTCGAGCATGTATCGTGTTACAGCTGTTCGCTGACCAGTCTTGATGAGCTGCAGAACATGAGCAATCTGCTGACCCTCGTCTGCTCGGCCAACAAACTCGTCACGCTCACGCTCACCGATTTGCCCAACCTGCGTCAAATCTGGGTTGACGATAATGCGTTGCTCACCCATCTAGAATGCAATCGCAATAACTTGACCTCGCTCAACGTGACCAACTGTACCGCCTTGACTTGGCTGGATTGTTCTTTGAACGAAAACCTGCCCGAAATCAGGGGTCTGGAAACTTGCAGCGCCATCACAGTATTGGATTGCATGGATTGCTCCTTGACCGACTTGAGCTGCGTGGCCAATATGCCCAACTTGCAGTACCTCTACTGCACCGATAATCATTTGACCTCACTCGATGTCTCAAGCAACAATCAGCTGGCCTATCTGCATTGCTACCAGAATGATTTGACCTCGCTCAACGTGTCGGGATGCACAGCAATGGTCAACCTGCAATGCTACAATAACCAAAATCTGCCCGAAATTACCGGTTTGGAAACTTGCACGGCGATGATCTTCCTGGACTGCGAGAATTGTGCGCTCACCAGCCTGCCCGTGTCCGGCATGAACGATCTGGCAGAGTTGCTTTGCCGTTCCAACCAGTTCGAAACTCTTCTGGTGAACGATAAACCCAATCTGACCGTTCTGGGGGTCTCGGACAACCCGTCGCTTATAAATTTAGAATGTTATAGTTGTGCCTTGACTGAATTGGACGTGTCCAATTGCCCATCTCTCTATTACCTTGATTGTTCTGTGAACCAGTTGAGTAGCTTGGATGTCGGCGACGGACCATCTCTCTCTTACCTTGATTGTTCTGATAACCAGCTGAGTAGCTTGGATATCAGTCAGTGCCCCGAGCTTTATTACCTCTTGTGCAACAGAAATCAGTTGAGTGAGATAGACCTCAGTGGCACTAAAGTGAGCCTGCTCTGGTGCAACAGCAACCAATTGACAAGCTTGGACTTGAGCCCTTGTCCCGACAGCTTCTATTCCCTGGATTGCCGCCAGAACCAGATATCCGGAAGCCTGGACTTCGCCAACTTCCCGGATATGTATCAGCTCTATTGCAGTTATAATGAGATTACCGAGTTGAAAAATCTCACCAACCATGACGGCCTAATAGGTATTAATTGCCATGCCAATGAATTGACCAGTCTGGACGCCAGCGGCTGCAGCAATCTTGAGACCATCGCTTGTGCGGGTAACCACCTCAGCGAACTGCGTGCCGATAATTGCCCCTCGTTATGGTCGTTGCAGATCTATTACAACAAGATAAAAGCACCCGAAATGGGACAGTTGGTCGCTGATCTGCCCACCCGGTCCGAGGATGACATGGGCATCATATATGTACTCGGTAACTATGGCGCATCTTATGAAGAGGCTAACGTCATCACTGTTCCTCAGGTCAACGAGGCTACTGCCAAGTACTGGAATGTTGTGCACTATGATAATCAATCAGGATGGCAGCCCTATGCCGGCATTGAATACTTGCCTGGTGACGTGAACAGTGATGGCAACGTGAACATCACCGACGTGACGATGCTGGTCAACATGTTGGCTACCGGCAATCCCTTGGCCAGTGTGTATCCTGCAGCCGACCTTGACGCTAACGGTGTCATCAACATCACCGATGTGACCATGCTCATTAATCAGGTGATGCTCAGCACCAAGAAGGTGGCACGTCAGTCACCTGAGAGTAAGCCCAACCTTGTCAAGGGTAGGTTGCTCATCGACGATGAACCTGTCATCCTGGAGATCAATCCCAACCGCAACCGCAATTGACGTGAATCGTCCCCGGAACGTCGGATTCGGGATGCCGGTCTTTAGCAGGTTTAATGCAGGTTGATCTGAATCATTGACACCGGCCGAATAATCAATGCACCAGAGAGATGCTTCTGCTGGTGCATTGATTTTTTTAGTGTAAAGCAATAAAAAACGTGACGAAAAGCTGATGATTATTAAGTTTTTCATATCTTTGCTTGTTAAAACGTAATTTCAATGGCAAAGTGATATGAAAAGGATCTGTTTGGCTATGACAATGCTGTGTCTGTGGACCTTGTGCAGCATGGCGGCCGGTGTGCTTCCCGGTAGCGTGAAGACGCTGGTGGACAGTTGCGGCTTTTTCCCGCAACTCAGCCCCGACGGGCAATCAGTGCTCTATTCGCCCACCGAGGGCACCAGCCTGATGCTCAAGGACCTGTTGACGGGCACGGTGAAGACGGTGGCCAGCGAGGGCCACCCGGGCTTTGACGCCATCTGGGGAGGTGACGGCAAGGTGTATTACGTCACCCAGAAACGCAAGAAAAACGGTCTGGTCTATCGCACGGGCCACTGCTACGACCCGGCTACGGGCAAGAGTTCTGTCGTGCTCAAGGCTCAGCATGGCCGCGTGCAGCCGCTGCGTGCAGCCCATGGCGTCGTCATCAACGGCGAACATCAGGTCTATCGCAGTGCCAAGCAGGTGGGGGCCTATTGCTACACGCGCGGCGACATGCTCTATCTGGTGGACGAGGGCGGCACGACCCGCTCGCTGCAGCCTGTCAAGGACAGCAACGGTTACCTGTGGGCCTCGTTCTCGCCCGATGGCACCAAAGTCGTGTTTGAGGCTGCCTCGCATGGCGTGGTGGTGTGTGACCTCAACGGCAGCATCCTCGCTGAACTGGGCGAGTTCCTGATGCCCTGCTGGTACAACAACGACCATATCGTGGCCATGAGTAATGCCGGCAATGTGCGCACCAGCGGGTCGCGCATCTGGCTGATATCGCTCGACGGCGATGTTTTCAAGCCCCTGACGCCACAAGACGAACGCGCCGTGCAGCCCATGGTGGCTGGCAATAAGGTCGTGTACAGTGTCATCTATGATGGTGTGGTGAAACAGTTGGGGCTTGATGTGCCTGCTGCTCCCGCACCTCTTGAAGGCTCAGGAAAAGGCAAGGCTGTCAAGGTCAAGAATCCCGTGAGCAAGAAGGATGTGCCGCGCGTGTTCATCAATCCGGGCCACGGCGGCCACGACAGTGACGACCGCCACATTCCCACATGGGTGGTGGGAGCGCGCGACACGTTGCACTACTACGAGTCCAACTCCAACTTGACCAAGGCCCTTGCGCTGGAGGAAATCCTCACCAACAAGGGCTATGAGACCGCCTTGTCACGCCGCACCAACAACACCGAGGATGACCTGGACTTGTTCGAGATCGTCTCGCTGGCCGCCAACAGCGGTGCTGATATCTTCTTCTCGATCCACAGCAATGCAACGGGCATCGAGAAGCGCATCAACTTCCCCCTGGGGCTGTATCGCGGCTGGGACGGTAAGCCCGCTGTGGAAGGAAGCCTCAAGCTGAGTGAGGCGGTGATGCGTCATGCCGCCAGCAACCAGCTTGCCGTGTGGACCCATGACCAGCGCAGTCGCGGTGACTGGTCGTTCTACACCAATTGGGGCTACAAAGTGGGCCTGGGTGTGCTGCGTTTCAACAAGCTGCCCGGCATGTTGAGCGAGGGCTCGTTCCACGACTACCTGCCCGAGCGCGAGCGCCTGTTCAACGACAGTTACTGCTGGCTGGAGGCCTGGAACCAGTCGCTGGGCTTTGATGACTATTTTGGCCGTGAGACCAAGTTCAAGAATGGCGTCATCGCCGGCACGGTACGCTGGAGCGACCGTGAGCGCACCGACGATGACAAGCGCCTCTTCGGCGAGGACCAGCTCAAGCCCGTGAACGGCGCCTTGCTGCGCCTGTACACCGGTCGTGGCGTGATGTCGCGCATCTACACGCTCGACATCATGGACAACGGCGTGTTTGTGTTCACCAACCTGCCCAAGGACAAATACAAGTTGGAACTGTACTACGGTAACGAAGACCTGTTCGAGACCGTTAAGGTCAAGGTGCGCCCCAACGAGACCTCCTACAAGAACCTGAAACTCAAAACCGACCAGAAACCGAAGAAAAAGAAGTGATCAGCAATTTGCTGTCAGCCTTTAAAGTCCTTGATTAGAAAAGAAAAACTCTTGACTGATAATCTATTATAGTAATGAACAAGAAATTAACTATTGTAACGGTACTGCTGGCGGTGGTGATGTCGCTGCCGGCGATGGCTCAGGAGGTGGAGGTGACCTCGCGCCAGCGGCTGCTCGAGGGCGTCGAGGGTCCGGCCTTCTATCCTGTGCTCAACACCACTGGTGACCGCCTGTTGTTCACGACTCAGGACGGCGCCTTGAAGTACTATGACTTTGCCGATGACGTGACCACTGTCGTGACCCGCGACTATGTGGCTGGCCACGATGCGTGCTGGGGCGGCGACGGCAAGGTGTATTTCGTCACCCAACAGACGGGGGAGGACCGTCTAGTGTATCGCACAGGTCACAGCTACGACCTGGCGACCCGTGAGACGGCGACTGTCACCGAGGCGAAGCATGGCGCCGTGCGTGCCGTGCCTGCCACCCGTGGCGGTGCGATGAAGGCTCCGGGACGGGACTATGCCTCGTCGGCCGACATCGGCAATGCTGCCTGGACCGAGGGCAGCCGCGTCCATGTCACCGTGAACGGCGAGGAACGCGTCTTCAGCCCTGTTGACTCTTGGGCCGGCTATCTGTGGGCTTCGCTCTCGCCCGACGGCAAGCGAGTGGCCTTCTTTGCTGCCGGCAAGGGCATCGTGGTCATCGACCTGCGCGGCCAGATGCTGGCCATGCTTGGCAACTACGAGATGCCGTGCTGGTATAACAACGACTATCTGGTGGCACAGAACGCCAAGGACGACGGCCACCAGTTCACCTCATCGCAACTGTTGCTGCTCAAGGCCGACGGCACCTGGCAGGCCGAACTCACCAAGCCGGCGTCTATGTCGATGCAACCCACCTGCGGTGGCGGCCGCATCGTCTATACGACCATCGACGGCCTGCTGTATGAAATGAAAATCAACATTCACGAATAAACCGTTACAGCGTCATGAAAAAGAATATCTTCAAATCGATGATGGCGGCGCTGCTGACGGTGATGGCCGTGAATGTCGCCACAGCCCAGCAGCCCCATGTGTACATCAACCCGGGTCACGGTGGCTATGACAGCGATGACCGCAACATGGTCATCTATCCCTTCCACCAGGGCGACAGCGCCGGTTCGTGGGAGTCGAAGTCCAACCTGCGCAAGGGTTTGGCCCTGCAGGAGATTCTGCAAAGGAAAGGCTATCAGACCAGCATCTCGCGCGTGACCAACACCACGGCCGATGACCTGGCGCTCTCGACCATCGTTGCCCTGTGCAACCAGAGCGGCGCTGACGTTTTCTACTCGATTCACAGCAACGCCACGGGCAGCAGTGCGGTGAATAACTTCCCGATGGTGTTCTACCGTGGCTATACTGGTGCCCCCCAAGTGGTCAACGCCGACGTGCTGGCGGCAGACCTGGAACCCTACCTGTATGCCAGCCAGAGTACCGTGTGGACCCACAATTACCAGATTTGGGGCGACTGGTCGTTCCGTCCGGAGTGGGGTACCCAGGGTTACGGCGTGCTGCGCGGTAACCGTGCCGTCGCCAATCTGAGCGAGGGCTCGTTCCACGACTACATCCCCGAGGCTTATCGCCTGCTGGGTCTCCAGTACTGCTGGATGGAGGGCTGGAACATTTCGCTGGGAGCCGACAAGTACTTCAATCGGTTGGGCAACTTCAGCCAGGGTGTGATATCGGGCAACGTGCGCGACGACCGCATCAAGCGCCTGCAGGAGAATCCGCAGCCGTTCATCGTCTATGGCGACGATAACCTGATGCCTATCCACAGCGCTACCGTGCGCTTGCTGGACGACAACGGCACCGAGGTGCAGCGCACCATGACCGACACGCTCAGGAACGGCATCTACACCTTCAAGTATGTCAATCCGGGCACCTACACCGTCGAGGTGACCGAGCCGTCGCACTTTACCCAGACCGCGATTGTGACCGTCAACGCCAACGCATCGACCTATCAGAACTTCTACCTCAAGCGCGTGCGCGACACGCCTCCCGTGGTGCTGGAATACAGTCCCGTGTGGCACGAGGGTGACCCTGCCGTGAAGTGCAGTCATCCCATCACGCTGCTCTTCAACTGGGACATGGACAGCGCGACAACGTGCAGCGCCTTCACGCTCGACCCGCCCGTCGAGGGTAACTTCAAGTGGGAGGATTCCTACTACCGTCTGGTGTTCAACCCCAAGGACGCCTTCGACGTGAACACGCTCTACACCCTCACGCTCAAGAAGACTGCTCAGCACGGCGGCGGCACACCGATGGACGAGGACTTCACGATGCAGTTCTATACCCAGCCGCGTAACCACTTGGCCGAGTTGGCTGTCTTCCCCTACGAGGGCGCTCCCGTCCACATCAAGACGCCCACCGTGGAGTTGCGTGTCGATTCGCTGCTGGATACCTACAATCTGTTCCAGAAACTGCGTGTGCTCGACAGCGAGGGCAATGAACTGGCGTGGAACAAGCGCAGCATCAAGTACAACAAGAATGGTGACGACTATGGCTTTGTGCGCATCCCCTTGACGCGTGATATCGAGCCGGGCAAGGACTACCATTTCATCCTTGACGTGGACATCGCCGACACGGCCGGCATCCACCTGCCCGCTGCCCGCGACATCGTCTTCCAGGGCGTTGACGCCGGCATGGACAAGCCCGGCATGGAGGTCGTTGAGGCGTTTGAGAACGCCGACGACTATGCGATCAACGACTATCCCGAGGCTCCTGCTTCCCTGAAACTGGCCACGTCAACCGATCGGCTGTTCGGCAGCAAGTCGCTGCAGTTGACCTATGACTACGGCGATCGCACCTCCTTCTTGCTGACTCATCTTAACGGAACATGGAACGCGTCATTCGTCCGTGGCGACACGTTGGGCCTGCATGTGTGGGGCGATATGGGCTATACCGAAATCCTGGCCAATTTCTCCACGAGCGGTGAGCGCGTGTCTGTGCCCCTGTGTGTTGTGGGCTTCCACGGCTGGCGCTATGTGACGGCTCCGCTCGAAGCGTTGTCTCCTGGTGAGGAATACGGTTTCTCGGGCTTCACGCTTCGCCGTACCGATGAACTGATGGGTAAGAGTGGTGTCATCCGTTTCGACAACCTGCTCAAGAAGGCCTCCAGCGGCATCAACGAGGTGTCTATCGCTGGCCTGAAGGTGAAGTGCGAGGGCGACTACATCGTCGCCAGTGCCGACACTTGGATCCAGGGTATGGAGCTGCTCGACATCCAGGGCCGCAGCATCAAGGCCGCAGGCGGTAACTGCCTGAACGTTGCCGATGTAGCCCCGGGCGTCTATCTCGTGCGTGTTCACATCAACGGTCGCGCCGCCACCAGTAAAGTTGTAATTAAGTAGCTTGTTATCAATGAGATAGCCCTTTTCTATAGTACCTATAGTATCTATAGAAACTATAGTGAATTAAACAAGAAACTGACAAAATGTCAGTTTCTTGTTTAATTTTTGTGAAAAAACTGACACGGTGGCTGAGGTTTTTAACGGTGGTTAAACATTGGCCCCTTGGCACCGGTTTTGCTCAATAGGAAAGTGCAAGCGGGTCGCAAGTCCCGCAAGTGAGAACAAGAAATAATTAAAGACTCATAAAACATAAATAAAAATTAGGAGGTAAAAACTATGTATTTTCCTGTAATTCGCAACAACCGCAACAATTGGTTAGACACCGCATTCAATGACCTGTTTGACATGGACTGGACTCCCCGCCATGTGACCACTGCCCCTGCCGTCAACGTCAAGGAGAGTGACAAAGCATTTACTATGGAGGTCGCCGCTCCTGGCCTGAAGAAGGAGTATTGTGCCGTGAACATCAACAACGAGGGCAACCTGGTTGTCAAGATCGAACACAAGGCCTCGCACGAGGACAAGTCTGGCGAGGAAGAGGGCGCCAAGTTCCACTACGTTCGCCGCGAGTTCTCCTACACCAACTACGAGCAGACCTACATCCTGCCCGACGAGGTGGACAAGGAAGCCATCAGTGCCAAGGTCGAGGACGGTATTCTGTCCATCGAACTGCCCAAGCTCGCTCCCGAGCCCGAGAAAAAGATGGACCGCACCATCGAGATTGGCTGACGTCCCACCAATCAGCACTAGTTTCTTTTCATAAGCTTGAATCATACAAGGAGCACCCGTTGCATCTCGCTTCGGGTGCTTTTTTAGCGTTTTGGTGATTTTATAGTTAACTAATGTTGCTTTATGTTAATTATTATTGAATTGGTGCGATATTGTGGATGACTTTTATATTAGAAGTTGAATTTTGCATAACTTTGTGGTCTGAAAAGTCAGCGTGATGCTGGCTTTAACGGTTTATTAACACAAAGGTACATTCGTTAACCCATATGGCATCGATAAAAGGTCAAAATATCACCTTGATTGCTGAGAGCAGCACGACGCGCACCGAATGGTCGCTGATAGATGGCGGCGAGGTGCTGGCGCATGCCTTTACATCGGGTCTGAACCCGTTTTTCATGACACGCCGCGAAATCAGCCACAGCATCCGCTTGGAACTGCCGCCAGAGTTCTTCAAGCGTCGCTGGAGTCATGTCTATTTCTATGGAGCCGGCTGTTCAGGTCCCGAGAAGAACAAGATCATCGAGGGCTCACTGGTCGCTCAGTTCAAGACTCCGGTGACGGTGATGAGTGACTTGCTGGGTGCCGCGCGCGGTCTGCTGGTGCGTGAGCCGGGATTGGCGTGCATCCTGGGCACGGGTAGCAACTCGTGTTTCTACGACGGCAACGAAATTGTGAAAAATGTGCCTGCCCTGGGTTTCATCTTGGGTGACGAGGGTAGTGGTGCCGCGCTGGGTCGCGTGTTCCTGGGCGATGCCCTCAAGGGTCTGGCGCCGCATGAGCTCACCGAGGCCTTCTTCGACAAATACAAGGTGACGCGTGCCGAGGTGCTCGACGCCGTCCTGAATAATCCCGCCGCAACGCGCAACCTGCGTGCCTACTCGTTCTTCCTGAGCGAGCATCTGGACAATCCCTATGTCCACGAGACCATCGCCCGCGAGTTCAGGCGCTTCTTTGAGCGCAACGTGGCCCAATACGACTACAAGAGTTACCCTGTGAGCTTCGTGGGCTCGATCGCCACCACCTACAGCGAGATCCTGCTCGAGGTGGCCAATGCCTTCGGCGCCACGGTGAAGAAAATCGTCCTCAGCTCGATGCCCGGTCTCGTCGCCTATCACAGCGACCAAGAGTGAATTGGCTGTATCGCGCGCTACCATACGGGAAAGAAAGACCAATTTTTGGGCGAAATAGACTAATTTTGTTGTTGCCCATTAAACCTTTTTAACACATTCTGGTCAATTATCAAGATGAAATAATACCCTAATGATGAAAAAGAGGATATTGCACTTGATAATTATGGCGATGGCCATTGTGGTGAATGCTAGAGCCCAGGATGTTCAAGCCATTGCTGAGCGTCTTGACCTTCAACGCTATGAGTTTCCACAGGAAAAGATCCATGTGATGACCGATCGCGGGGCGTACCTTGCCGGAGATACCCTCAGGCTCAGGGCTTGGGTGGTGGATGCAGCGACGCATCGCCCGGTGTCGGCAAGCAAGTTTGTGTATGTAGAGTTGCTCTCACCGACCGACTCGCTGTGCGCCCGCGTGAAAATCCATCAGGACGATGAGGGCGTGTTCCAAGGCTATCTGCCGATACCCGATGATCTGCCCGAGGGCCGTTACCAGCTGACGGCCTACACCCTGTTCATGCAGAATGCCGGCATCGACTACTTCTGTCGTCAGCCGATTGAGATAACTGGACTGATGTCGTTGAAACGGCGCATCGCTGCCCAGTGTGTGCGCTTTGACGACGAGGTGGACGTGAGGCTGCGCTACATGGACTTGTCTGGTGAGCCTTGCCCGTTCGATGGCTTCTATTATATGAACCGATATGGATATATGAAATCTCAAGGCGGCGGCAACGGCGAGGCGCATTTCACCCTCAAGGGTCAGGAAGCCCGTGATGCCGTGGTGCTCGTTGAGATAGACGGCTATGCCAAGTATATCCCGCTGCCCCCAAGCCGCAAGGTGGAGGTGGATTTCTATCCCGAGGGCGGCTATCTGGTGCCCGGTGTGGAGAACGCGGTGGCGTTCAAGATGCATGACCCCGGCAACCTCACGGATAAAGCCTCGGGCGAACTGGTGGACGATCAAGGCCTGGTTATCGCGCCGTTACGCGTGGAGCACGATGGCATGGGTGTGGTGACGTTCACGGCGCGGGCCGATGGGCGTTACACGGCGCGATGGCGAGACAATTTTGATGTGTTCACCATCTTTGATTTACCCCAGGTACGGCCCGATGCCACGGTGGTGCAGGTGCGACGCGGTGACGACGGGTTGGTGACGCTGCAAGCTGCAGGTGCCCATGCTGCCGGTGCAGTGCTGGTGGTGCAGCAGCGAGGCTGTCTGGTCACGGCATCTCAGAATGCCATCTCCATGGATGATGACGAATTCTCACCTGGTGTGGTGCAAGCATTGCTGCTGGACGAAAACGGACGCTGCCTGAGCGAGCGTTTGTTCTTCGCCGGTCAGGAAACATTGTCGGCAGCCCGTGTCGAGACGGCACGCCTCGAATATGGCAACCGCGAGGCTGTCGAGGTGAGTGTGGACCTGAGTGAACTGGCTGCTGCAGCCGATGGTGACAACTGTGCAGTGACGGTCGTTGATGACCATGCAGCGGTGATAGGCGAGGGTGACATCTGGTCCAGCCTGCTGTTGCAGAGCGACCTGCGCGGCAACATACACAATCCGGGATACTATTTTGAGCAGGGCGACAGCGTTGATGCCCGTGAACGAGGCCGTCACCTCGACATGCTCATGCTCACCCAGGGATGGCGCCGCTACGATATCCCGCGTGTGCTCAAGGGTCTCGTTGCCGAGCCGCAATACCCCCTCGAGGTCTCGCAGGTGGTGGCCGGGCGCGTCCTGAGCGAATTTCGCAAGAAGCCGCTTGAAAATGCCGAGGTGGGTTTGATTATCCCCAAGATGGAATATGCCAATGTGGCTACGACCGACTCGTTGGGCCGTTTCTCTATCCCGGTGCCTCTGATGCCCGATGGCGTGGATTGCGTGGTCATCGCCATGAATGACAAGGGCAAGAAACAGACTAATCTGGAACTGACCGAAGAACAATACCCCGGCACCTATTACCTGATTGATGCCGGCGCTTCTGGCGGGTTGACGGCCGATGTACAGGAAGAGCAGGCCTGGCGCTTGATCAACGAGGATGACTGGCGTCACATCATGCTTGACGAATTGGTGGTGTCGGCGGCTCGCCGTCTGCGCAAACCGACGGTCGAGTCAAACCGTTTCTTGACAGCCGATGACATTTCCAGATTGGGCATCACTTCGGTCGATGGCGCCTTGCGGGCGATAGGGGTGAGCAACTTTGATAGAGTCAGTATCACGATCGACGGTGAACCCCTCAGCGACCTCTATTTCACCGATACCGAAACTTTCAAACAGGCTTTGACCTTGACGACGGCAATAACCGATTGGAAAAATGATAAGCTCAAGCGCATCTCGTATGCGCCATTTGCAACGGGCTCCGACTATGATTTGTCTGATGTCTCCATTGCCGATGGGTTTATCAGCCTGCAGAATGTCGACTATATCGATTACAGACGTACTCGTGGAGGAAAGGTATCGGTAAACTTCAGCAGGAAACCTAACTCTGGCAAAGTATGGAAGGAACCCAGCCGATATGTCAAGATTGCCCACCCGATGGGGGCGCAGCGGCCTGTGGAGTTTTACTCGCCGCGCTACGATCAGGGAGATTGCGGCATTGAACCCGGGAACGACCAGCGTCGGGTGCTCTACTGGAACCCCAGCGTGAAAGTGAGTGAGGACGGTAAGTCCAACTTCAATTTCTACAGCAGCGATGCCCGCAACACCACTTATACCATTCTTGTTGAGGGCGTAACCGCAGGCGGAGAACTCATCCGCGGCACACAGCATGTCACCAAGCGATAATTTAAACGCTTGGTTGCAAATATGCCCGAGGGTCGGTTGATGTGCTGATATTTTCCTTAAAAAATGTAGTTAATTCATAAAAAATGTTGTAAAACGGGGCTCTACGGGGCTTTGGTTTTGGTTTTTCGTTTGGTTTGAGTAATTTTGTTGCATTAGACAAAGCCAAAAAAACTAAACTAGACGATATGAAAAAATCGATTCAAGTATTGCTGAGCCTTGCCGCATGTGCATCTTTGGCCTTGCCGATGCATGCTCAGGACCAGGTTCAGGACCAGATGTTCACTCAGGAGCAGCTGGATGCCGTACAGCGCGTGGTGGCCAGCAAACTGCCCGAGCACATGGGCGTGGGCGACCTGAAGGTGCGATCGGTGACATTCGAGAACGACACCGTCAAGGTGGACGTGAGTGAGAACTTCGGTGACGTGCCGTTCACCCAGGCCGGGGTAGAGCAGATGCGTGGCGAGATCCGTCAAGCGCTGGGCGCCGAATACGATGACAGCCCGGTGCTCGTCACCATCGTGGGCAACGACATCAACAAGTACTTTGCCGACTATGAGCCGGCCTATAAGCGCAGTCATGCCCCCTTCGTCAGCGAACTTGATGCCAACCGCCACTACAAGCATGGCCTTGACGGCAACATCGTGGCGATGTGGCCCAGCCACGGCTGGTATTTCGAACCCAAGCTCAACCGCTGGGAGTGGCAGCGTGCCCGCCTGATGCAGACCGTCGAGGACATGTACACCCACAGCTATGTGCTGCCGTTCCTCATACCGATGCTGGAAAATGCGGGCGCCTATGTGTGGAATGCCCGTGAGCGCGACACCCACAACATCGGTGCCGTGGTCGATAACGACGGTGGCGAGGCCCAGCAGGGCTATGCCGAGCAGAACGGCAAGCAGAAGTGGCAGAATGGCCAGGACGGCGGTTTCGCTTTCCTGCGCCCGCAATACAAGGACTTTGAGAATCCCTTCACCGAGGGCACTTACCGCATGGTTAAGGCCGAGAAGGACAAGAAGAAAGTCTCGACTGCCACGTGGGACGTCGAGATGCCCGAGGCCGGTGATTTTGCTGTTTACGTCTCCTATAAGTCGCTGCCCAACAGCGCCCGTGACGTGATCTATACGGTCAACAGCCTGAGCGGTGCCCGCCAGTTCCGCGTCGATCAGACGATGGCCGGCGGCGTGTGGGTCTTTCTGGGCACTTTCCCTCTTGCCAAGGGTTTGAACAAGGCCGTTGTCGAGGTGTCAAACCTGAGCGACGACAAGGATGCCGTCATCACTGCCGACGCAGTGAAGGTGGGCGGTGGTAAGGGCAACATCGTGCGCCGCGTGGCGCTGCCCACCGAGGAGAACCGCCGCATCGCCGCCGAACAGGAGAACGAGAAATACCTGGGCAAGGAAGGTGTGGAGTACAGCTATGTGGGCAGTGGTGAGCACCCCTGGTTCCACCTGGGCTCGCGCTATTACCTGCAATGGGCCGGTTTCCCCGACAGCGTGTATTCCACCTCACACGGCATCAACGATTATACCGACGACTACCGCAGCCGCGGCGAGTGGGTCAACTACCTGGCCGGTGGCAGCGACGTGCTGCCCGACCGTGGCGGCCTGAAGGTCCCCGTTGACATATCTTTCTGTCTGCACACCGATGCCGGCAGCACCCCCGACGACGAGATTGTGGGCACCCTGCTTATCTATTGCACCCGTTCGGCGGGCAAGCAGTTCGGCAAGTATGCCAACGGCACGCCCCGCGAACTGTCGCGCCGCTACTGCAACCTGCTCTCGACCGAGATTGTCAAGGACATCCGTGCCAAGTGGGAGCCCAACTGGACGCGTCGCGGCATGTGGGACAAGAGCTACTATGAGGCCCGCGTGCCCGAAGTGCCCGCCGTGCTCATGGAGCTGCTCTCGCATCAGAATTTCGCCGACATGAAATACGGTCTCGACCCGATGTTCCGCTTCGATGTGAGCCGCGCCATCTACAAGGGCATGCTCAAGTTCATCGCCCAGCGCGACCACCGCAGCTATGTCGTGCAGCCTCTGCCTGTCAACACCTTCGCCATCACTAAGACCGACAAACATCACTATCTGCTCACGTGGAATCCCACCCACGACGAGTTGAGCGACAATGCCGACGCCACGAGCTATATCGTGTGTGAGCGCGTGGGGCTGGACGGAGCCTTCAAGGAGGTTGCCACCGTGCGCGGCCCGCAGTACAGCGTGACCATCAAGGACAACATGATTCACTCCTATCGCATCATCGCCATGAACGACGGTGGCCGCAGCTTCCCCAGCGAGACACTGAGTCTGGGCGAGGCCGCCGGTAGCCAGGGCGACGTGCTGGTGGTGAACGGTTTCACCCGCGTGAGCGCCCCCGACTGGTTTGACGGTCCCGAGCGTGCCGGCTTCGATGACGACAAGGACCACGGCGTACCTTATATGCAGCAGATCAACTACCTGGGTTCACAATATGAGTTCCGTCGTGCTATCGAGTGGACTGATGACGATGCGCCCGGTTTCGGAAGCAGCCGCAGCGACCACGAGACGATGAACGTGGCTGGCAACAACTTCGACTATCCGGCAGTGCACGGCGAAGCGCTGATGAATGTCGGCTACTCCTTCGTGTCTTGCAGCCAACAGGCTTTGGAGAACAACTATGATACCGATGGCTATCGCTTTATGGACCTCATCCTGGGTAAGCAGAAGGAGATCAAGACCGGCAGTGGCTTGATGCCCACACGTTTCAAGATCTACACCACGGGACTGAAGAACGCCTTGCGCCGTTTCACCCAGGGTGGCGGCAGCGTGTTGCTCTCGGGTGCCTATGTGGGCAGTGACCTGTGGGACAATGCCGCGGGTAATGATGATGAGGCGGGCAAGATGTTTGTCAAGCAAGTCCTCGGTTTTGAAGGCCTGCATGGCAGGGCTTCGCTCGACGGCACCGTCACCTCGGTCGACAGTCCCGACATCCGCCTTTCCTCTCCCGGTGCCTGGAACTTCGTGAGCAAGCTGAACGACAAGACCTACGCTGTCGAGTCGCCCGATGCCATCCGTGCCAGCGACGACCGTGGCTTCACGTGGATGCGCTACGGCGAGAACGGCCTGCCCGCTGCCATCGCCAGCCATCGCGAAGGCTACCGCACTGTGGTCATGGGCTTCCCGCTCGAGACAGTGACCACCGTACAGGAACGCACCAGCCTGATGTCCCGCATCATGGAGTACCTGCGCCAATAACCACCCTTAAAGTCCCTAATGACCTTAATGACTTTAAGGTCCCTAAACAAGAAACAACCTATAACAATCATAATAAAGAAAACAAGAAATCATGGGAAGAATTAATTGCTTTATTCCGTTTGTGAGCCCCGAACAGGCCGCAAAGACCATCGAGCACCTCAAGGAGCAGGAACTGGTGAACAAGATTTATCTGCTTGCCACCGTTGACAAACCCAAACCCGTTGAGGGCTGCGAAATGGTGCCCGTCAACGTGCTTTTCTCAAGCGCCACAATGCGTGAGATCGCTCAGCGGGCCGATGCCGACTATGTGCTGCTCTACACCAAGTATGACACCCTGAAGATGGGTCCGTTCTCGATGGAGCGCTTCGCCAAGTTGGGCGACGACACCCAGTCGGGCATGCTCTATGCCGACCACTACAATGTGACCGAGAAAGGTGCCGATAAGGCTCCGGTCATCGACTACCAGATGGGTAGCCTCAGGGACGACTTCGACTTCGGCTCGGTGATGTTCTTCTGCAGCAATTGCTTCAAGAAGGCCGTTGAGGCGATGAAGGCCAACTATGAGTTTGCCGGCCTGTATGACCTGCGCCTCAAGTTGTCGCAGTTTGCCGCCATCACCCACATCAACGAATTCCTGTACAGCGACGTGGAACTGGATACCCGCAAGAGCGGCGAGAAAATCTTCGACTACGTCGACCCGCGTAACCGCGGCCGCCAGATCGAGATGGAAAAGGCTTGCACCGAGCACCTCCAGGAAATCGGGGGCTATCTGTCGCCCACGCGTGAGGAGAACGGCGAGAGTGTGCCCAACTTCCGCCACATCGAGTTCGATAAGGACGACTTCGAGGTCGAGGCCACGGTGATGATTCCCGTGCGCAACCGCATCCGCACCATCCGCGACGCCATCGACTCGGTGCTCAAGCAGGAGTGCAACTTCAAGTTTAACCTGATGGTGGTGGACAATTTCTCCACCGACGGCACTCGCGAGGCTATCGCCGAATACAATGACCCGCGCCTGATCCACATCATTGCCGATTTCTATGACATGGGTATCGGCGGCTACTGGAACCTGGCTGCCCACCGCAAGAACGTCGGCAAGTTCATCGTGCAGCTCGACAGCGACGACATGTACAAGGACGAGCATACCCTGCAGACGATGGTGGACGCCTTCTACGAGCAGAACGTGGCTATGGTAGTGGGTACCTATCAGATGACCGACATCCATCTCAATCCCATTCCCCCCGGCATCATCGACCACAGGGAGTGGACACCCAGCAACGGCCGCAACAATGCCCTGCGCATCAACGGTCTGGGCGCACCGCGTGCTTTCTACACGCCCGTGCTTCGTGAGGTGAAGCTTCCCAACACCAGCTATGGCGAGGACTATGCCCTGGGCCTGAACATCTCGCGCTACTACCAGATTGGTCGCGTCTATGACCCCGTGTACCTGTGCCGCCGCTGGGACGACAACAGCGATGCATCGCTTGATGTCGAGAAGATGAACCGCAACAACCTGTACAAGGACCGCATCCGCACCTGGGAACTCCAGGCCCGCATCGCCTTGAACAAAAAGTGATAAGATAGAGTATCTAGAGGTTCTAGATATTCTAGACTCAAAGAAAACTAATGGATTATAGTGTACTGGTAAACAAACTCATTGCCAGGCAACTGCGTGACTGGGACTTGGCCGGCGCCAACTATGCGGCGCTGGCTGGTACTGTCACGCGCACGCTACAACTGGGTGAAGCATCCGTCACACTGCAATTCAATCCCGAACGACGACGTTCTTCGTCAGCAGCCCTTGACAAGCATTCACTGGCTCGTCGCCAGTGTTTCCTGTGCCGAGAGCATCAACCTGCCAAGCAAAAGTCCGTGTTGTGGGGTGACCATTACAAGATTCAAGTCAATCCTTATCCCATCTTCAAGCGCCACCTCACCATTGCCGACCTGCATCATGAGCCGCAGCGCATTGCGAGCAGGGTGGGTGATATGTTGTCGTTGGCTGAGGCTCTGCCCGGTTTTGTGGTCTTCTACAACGGACCACAATGCGGCGCTTCGGCCCCCGTCCATGCCCACTTCCAGGCGGGCGCCAAGGGCGAGATGCCATTACCCGACGAGCTGGCCCATGCCACTACCCATCTGATGGCCGACGGTGATGAAGGCTTTATCGGTTACGTGGATTCGTTAGGACGCAGCCTTTTCACCATCGAGACTTCGACCCAACGCACAGCCGTGCGCTATGCCCTGCGTCTGCTTGATCAACTCCCCGTGCCCGAGGGCTCCGACGAGCCTATGGTCAATGCCTTGTGCTGGTGGAACAGGACCAATCGTCTGTGGCACTTGGTCATTTTCCCGCGTCGCAAGCACCGTCCCGCCTGCTACGGCGAGGGCGAGGGCCGTCTGTTGCTCAGCCCCGGAGCCGTCGATATGGGTGGCTTGTGGGCTGTCCCCGAGCGCCGGGACTTCGATGCCCTCACGCCCGAGATGATCCAGGCCCTCTACAACGAATTGTGCATGAGCTGTCAAGAGCTGCTCCCTGTCATCAACAACTATAACCAGCACTGGGAAGACCTCCAGCCGTTTTAGTCCAATTGCGAAGAATACGCAATTGGAAGTTTAGAGTTTATGGTTTAGAGTTAGAGAAAAAGAAATAATATGAACGAGAAACAAATACCGCAAGTTAGGGTGGGCATCATGAACGAGCCCGTTATAGACTTCGTGCTCAATGGTGACTATCGCGTGAATGGTGCTACCTGCAACGGCGGCCACCATGCCTGCTGTGTCGATGGACAGGTGGAGTGGGGCGGCAACCGTTACAATGAGCTGCTCTTTGAGCCTGTCGATGCCGAGAAAGCCTCATTCACATTGAAGGCAGTGACCATCGGTGTGAGCTTCCACTGGAAGCGTCAGGAAGATCAGACCTTTAAGGGCGCCTTGCACCTCATCGTCGAGAACGGCAAACTGACGCCCGTCAACGTGTTGAGCGTCGAGGATTATCTGCTGAGCGTCATCTCCAGCGAGATGAGCGCCCATGCCTCGCTCGAACTCTTGAAGGCCCATGCGGTCATCTCACGCAGCTGGCTGCTGGCTCAGATTCATACCGAGGAGACCGTCACACCGGTTGAGCGCGACCCAGATGCTCCCGGCGAAATGATGGACACCCCTGAGGAACAGGTCAAGTGGTGGGACCGCGACGATCACGTGAACTTCGACGTGTGTGCCGACGACCATTGCCAGCGCTATCAGGGCATCACACGCGCCACGACCGAGAAAGTGGAGCAGGCTGTCCGCGCCACGTGGGGCCAGGTACTGATGCACGGCGGCTCGCTGTGCGATGCCCGTTTCTCCAAGTCTTGCGGCGGTGTGATGGAGGAGTTTGAGAACTGCTGGGAACCGCATCATCACGACTACCTGGAGGCGCGCCGCGACGGCAAGGATGAGGAGGATTTCCCCGATCTGACCCGTGAGGACAACGCTGCCGAGTGGATTTTGTCGGCCCCCAGTGCCTTCTGCAACACCACCGACCCCGAAATCCTCTCCCAGGTGCTTAACGACTATGACCAAGAGACCAAGGATTTCTATCGCTGGAAGGTGGAATACACCCAAGACGAACTCGCTTCCCTGATCAAGGAGCGCACGGGCATCGACTACGGCCGCATCCGTGACTTGCAGCCCGTTGCCCGCGGAACCAGCGGCAGATTGTACCGCATGCGCATCGTCGGCGAGAAGTGCGAGCGCATCATCGGCAAGGAACTGACCATCCGCTATGCCCTTTCGCCCTCATGCCTGTACAGCTCGGCCTTTGTCGTCGAGAAGCACGACAAGGACGAGGAGGGATATCCCGCCAAGTTCGTCTTGCGTGGGGCAGGGTGGGGCCATGGTGTGGGCCTGTGTCAAATCGGTGCCGCCGTCATGGGCGCTAAAGGCTATGACTACAAGCAGATCCTGCTGCACTACTTTGTGGGCGCCTCGATTGAGAAACGCTACTAACGACCCTCAAGTCTCTATAGAATAATAACAATTAACAAGATATAAAGATATGAAAGAAAGTCCGGTTCAAGAGGCGAAGAGACGCTCGCCATGGTTGTGGATTCCGACGCTCTATTTTGCGGAGGGTATCCCTTACTTCGTCGTGAACAACATCTCGGTGTTGATGCTTGCCAAGATGGGTGTTCCTAACGGACAGATGGCGCTGTTCACCAGTTTGCTCTACCTGCCGTGGACCATCAAGCCCTTCTGGAGCCCGTTTGTTGACATTATCCGCACCAAGCGGTGGTGGACCATCTCGATGCAGGTGCTCATGAGCATCGCGTTTATCCTGCTCACGCTGACGATGCCCAAACCCGACGCGGCAACCATCGCATCGGGACAGACGCCAATCAGCCTGTTCACCATTACGCTCATCTTGTTCGTGATCACAGCCTTTGCCAGCGCTACGCATGACATCGCTGCCGACGGCTTCTACATGCTGGCTTTGCGCCAGAACGAGCAGGCCGCCTTTGTGGGCATCCGTAGCACGTTCTATCGTTTGTCGTCGATCTTCGGCCAGGGTGTTCTGGTGGCTATCGCTGGCGCCATCGAGCTGAAGAATGGCAATATTCCCATGTCGTGGACAATCACGATGGCTGTGGCCGCAGTGCTGTTCACTGTCGTCACGCTGTATCACACTTTTGCCATTCCACGGGTGAAAAGCGATGCCTCGACCCTCAAGGATGAGAAGCCCACGGTGGGAGCGATCTTCAAGGAGTTTGGTCGCACTTTTGCGACATATTTCACCAAGCCTTATGTGTGGCTGGCCATCGTCTTCATGCTGCTCTATCGCTTGCCCGAGGCTTTCCTGATCAAGATGTGTACCCCATTCCTGGTCGCCAGCAAGGATGTCGGCGGACTGGGGCTCTCGACGGCCGAGGTGGGCATCGTCTATGGCACTATCGGTGTGTTGGCGCTGACCATCGGTGGCATCTTGGGTGGCTTGTTTGCGGCAAAGGTAGGCTTGAAGAAGTCCTTGTGGTGGATGGCGGCATGCATGACGTTGCCGTGTGCTACGTTCGTCTACCTGGCTGTTGGACAACCTACTAACCTTGTTGCCATCTCGATTGCCATTGCCATCGAGCAATTCGGTTACGGCTTCGGCTTCACGGCCTACATGTTGTACATGATGTACTTCAGCGAGGGCGAGTTCAAGACGTCTCATTATGCCATTTGCACCGCCTTCATGGCCTTGAGCATGATGATTCCGGGCATGTTTGCAGGCTATATCCAGGAAGTCATTGGCTACGCCAACTTCTTCTGGATGGTTATGGTCTGCTGCATCGCTACCCTGGTTGTGACCTACATGGTCGATCGCCGCATTGACCCCAACTACGGCAAGAAAAACGACTAACCCATATTTTTAACTACGAATTTTTCTGATATTTCTGATTTTGATATGGAAAGGTTCTTATATGAAAAAGAGTCATATGCAATCAGGGGATGCTTGATGAGCGTTTTCAATGAACTGGGTTCGGGTTTTCTTGAGAAAGTATATCAAGAAGCCCTTGAAAGAGAGTTTATTGAAAACGAAATTCCCTATAAGCGAGAAGCTCCACTCAGAATCATGTATAAAGGTCTTCCACTTCAGCAGGAATATTTTGCGGATTTCATCTGCTATGACAAAATTATCGTAGAATTAAAGGCCGTTACTGAATTAACAGAAGTGCACTCAGCACAAGTTTTTAATTATCTGAAGGCTACGGGTTTTGATTTAGCTATTCTCGTGAATTTTGGAGAGAAGCAATTAAAGATTGAACGTCTTTTCAATTTCATGAAGAAAAGACAGATTCAACAATGATTAAAAATCAGAAAAATCAGATTAATCCGTAGTTTAAAAAATAATCAGTTGTATGAAGAAGATATTGTTTATAGTAGCGTGTGTGATAGTGGCTGTGACGGCAGGTGCCGTTGTCAAGCCGGGTATCGAAGTGCTGCGCGACGGCGGATTTGCCCAACTGCAGGGTAAGCGTGTGGGTCTGGTGACCAATCCCAGCGGCATCGACAACAACCTCAAGAGCACTGTGGACATCCTCAACGAGGCTCCCGGTGTGAAACTGGTGGCCTTGTTCGGCCCCGAGCACGGCGTGCGTGGCAATGCCCATGCGGGAGATGCCGTGGGTGACGCCGTGGATCCGCTGACGGGCATCAAGATGTACTCGCTGTTCGGCAAGACGCATGAGCCGACGGCCGAGATGCTCAAGGACATCGATGTGCTGATCTATGACATTCAGGATGTGGGTTGCCGCAGCTACACCTTCTATGCCACGATGGGCGTGTGCATGGAGGCCTGTGCCAAGTATGGCACCGAATTCATGGTGCTGGACCGTCCCAATCCCCTGGGTGGCAACAAGGTCGAGGGCAACCTCGTTGAGGACGGTTACTACTCCTTTGTGAGCAAATATCCCATCCCCTATATCTACGGTCTCACGCCCGGCGAGCTGGCCAAGTTCCTCAACGAGGAGGGCATCATCGCCGAGCGTTCCAAAACGGGCCACGGCTGCAAACTCACCGTCATCCCCATGGAAGGCTGGAATCGTGACATGAAGTTCCGCGACACGGGTATGCCCTGGGTGGCTCCCTCGCCGCAGATTCCCACTCCCGAGAGTGCCTTCTTCTATCCCGTGTCGGGTATCCTGGGCGAGTTGTACATCTTCAACACCGGCATCGGTTACACGCTCCCGTTCCAGACCTTTGCCGCATCGTGGATCAATGCCGACTCGCTGGCGATGCGCATGAATGCGCTCAACTTGCCGGGCATGCAATTCCGCCCCATCAACTACAAACCGTTCTTCGCCCTGAGTGTGGCTGTGGACAAGTCGCTGCAGGAAGTGCACGGTGTGCAGACCTACATCACCGACCTTGATGCTGCCGACCTGTGCATGACGCAATTCTATTTCCTGCAAGTCATCCACGAGATGTACCCCAACGTGGAACTGTTCGAGCAGAATCCCAAGCGCTATGCCATGTTCGACAAGGTGTGCGGCTCCAAGGAAATCCGTGAGCGTTTCATCAAGCGCTACAAGGTAGCCGATATCGCTGACTATTGGAACAAGGATGCGACAGACTTCATCAAGCGCTGTCACAAGTATTACATCTACAAGCCCGCCCTAAAGGATAAAATGCGCATCAAAACACTTCCCGCAAAGAATAGAATGGGAAAGAAGGACGGTTCTGCTGTCTCTAAAGATTGATAATTATGGGTAAAGAGAATAAACGATTGCTGTCGCTTGACATCCTGCGAGGTATCACCATCGCGGGGATGCTGCTGGTGAATAATCCGGGCACATGGAGTTACATCTATAAGCCCCTGGAGCATGCCGACTGGATCGGGTTATCGCCGACCGACCTGGTGTTCCCGTTCTTTGTCTTCTGCATGGGTGTGTCGATGGCCTTCTCGCTGAAGAAGTTCAATTACAAGATGTCGGGCCCGCTGATGTGGAAGATCCTGCGTCGTGCAATCATCCTGTTCCTTATCGGTTGGGTGGTACAGTGGTTCGGACACCTGGTTCGCGGCCTGTGCAAGGGTGATCCCTTCAGCGAGGCGGTGAACAACCTGGACACGCTGCGTTACCTGGGTGTGTTCCAGCGCTTGGCGCTGACCTATTTCTTCGGGTCGCTGTGTGTCGTGCTGTTCAAACGCAAGTTCATTCCGTGGCTGGTGGGTATCATTCTGGTAGCCTATGCTCTGATATTGGGCTTAGGTCACGGTTACGACTTCTCTCTCGAGAACATCATTGCACAGATTGATAACAGTGTGCTGGGAACCAACCACATGTATCACGAGTGGGCTTACGGCGAGCAACTCTCGTTCGATCCCGAGGGCATCCTGAGTACCCTGCCGTGTATCGCCCACGTGCTTATCGGCTATCTGGTGGGTCGCATGATTCTCAGTGTCCACAACAACAGCGAACGCGTGACCACGATGCTGCTGTGGGGCGTGATGCTGGTGCTGGGCGGCTGGTTACTGCAATACGGCATCCCTTGCGGCAAGAAGATGTGGTCATCAACGTTTGTGATGATCACCTGCGGCATGGCGATGTGCATCCAGGCGCTGCTGATTCACTTTGTTGATATCAAGGGACATAAGGGTGCTTGGACACGTTTCTTCGAGTCGTTCGGTGTGAATCCGTTGGCGCTGTACGTGATTGGCACTGTGCTGGCCATCTTGTTCGGTGCCATCCCTGTGGGCCACGATGCCGATGGCGGCAACATCTCCATCCACGGTGCGGTTTACAACTTCTTCACGACCTTCTGCAACGAGTACACGGCCTCGGCGCTGTATGCCGTCTGCTTTGTACTGCTCAACTGGGTCATCGGCCACGTGCTTTACAAGAAGAAAATTTATATTAAGATATAGTTCCTATAGTATCTATAGTGCCTATAGTTGAGATGATTAATAATTTAAAAACCAATATATTATGATGATTCTTATTGCTGATTGCGGCTCCACTAAGATCAACTGGACGCTGCTTAACGGAAAAGAGAAGGTGGCGCAGATCTTCACCACTGGCATGAATGCTCTGCTGCTCACCGAGGAGGAAATGAAGGAGCAGATTAAGCATGAGCTGATGCCCCACTTGACCAACTACAAGGTTGACGAGATTCACTACTATGGTGCCGGCATCATCTCGGACGAGATCAAGCAACAGGTGGTGAACGCCCTGCGCGCCAACCTGCCCAGTGCGGGCAAGGTGGAGGTGGCTAGCGACTTGCTGGCTGCCGCACGTGCGGTGTGCGGTCGTGAGCCTGGTATCGCCTGCATTATGGGCACTGGCAGTAACTCGTGCTACTACGACGGCGAGAAGGTGGTGATGAATGTGTCGCCGCTGGGCTACATCCTGGGTGACGAGGGCAGTGGCGCCGTGCTGGGCAAACTGCTCGTGGGCGATGTGTTGAAGAAGCAGCTGCCCGAGTACCTGTGTGAAAAGTTCATGAAGGAGTACAACCTGGACTACACGACCATCATCACGTCGGTCTATCGCAAGCCTGCCGCCAATCGCTTCTTGGCGCAGTTCGCCCCCTTCTTGGAGCATAATATCGACGAGCCGGCCATTCACAACATCGTGCTGAGGTCATTCACCGACTTCTTCACACGTAATGTGGCCAGTTACCCCGGTTACAAGGAGTTGCCGTGCAACTTCGTAGGCTCGATCGCATTCTTCGAGAAGAAGGTGCTGCAAGAGGCTGCCGACGCCCTGGGCATCACCATCGGCACCGTCATCAAGGATCCGATGGAAGGTTTGGTGAAGTACCACTCAACCGAGGCGTGAGCAGGGCTCTTAGCCCATCCGAGGCGTTGCCTCAAAATGATTTCATGCCGATAGGCATGGCTGATGTTGAATATAAAAATAGTATTGATTATGGCTTTTGTGAAAATCAGCGAACAAGAGTCGCTATATGATAACCTGGAGAAGAAATCGGTGCTTGAACTGCTCACCGAAATAAACCAGGAGGACCACAAGGTGGCCGATGCGGTGCAAAAGGCGATTCCGCAAATCGAGAAGCTTGTCAAGGGCATTGTCGAGCGTATGAAGAGGGGCGGCCGCATCTTCTACATGGGTGCGGGCACCAGCGGGCGACTGGGCGTGCTTGACGCCAGTGAGATACCACCCACCTTCGGCATGTCGCCGGGGTGGATCATCGGTATCATCGCCGGTGGCGACACGGCCTTGCGCAATGCTGTCGAGAATGCCGAGGACGATACCGCCCAGGGCTGGAAAGACCTGCAGGAGTATAAGGTGACGCCACTCGACACGGTCATCGGCATCGCGGCGTCGGGGACGACGCCTTATGTCATCGGCGCCCTGCGTGATGCACGTGCCAACGGTTGCCTGACTGCCGCCATCACCAGCAATCCCGACGCACCCGTGAGCGAGGCGGCCGAGATTCCCATCGAAATGATTGTGGGGCCGGAGTATGTCACCGGCAGCTCACGCATGAAGAGCGGAACGGGCCAAAAACTCATCTGTAACATGATCTCGACCAGTGTGATGATCCAGATGGGCCGCGTCAAGGGCAACAAGATGGTGAACATGCAGCTCACTAACCAGAAACTCGTGGACCGTGGCACCCGCTGGCTCGTCGAGGAGCTTAAACTGCCCTATGACGAGGCAAAGCGCCTGTTGCTGCTTCACGGCTCGGTCAAGAAGGCCATCGATGCCTACCGCAGCGAGTAACCACTAATTGTGTATTGTTAACTACTAATTACACTAATTATGCTAATGATTTGAATAAAATGTTGTTGTTCCCGGACGAATCCTATTTAATTACAGGATGTATGATGAAAGTACATCGTGAATTAGGTTGTGGCTTTTTGGAAAAGGTCTATCAAGAGGCTCTTGCAATAGAATTGAAGGAAGCTAATGTTCCATTTAAGCGAGAGGCACTCCTCAAGATTCATTACAAAGGAAATGTCCTTCAACAAGAATATATAGCAGATTTTGTATGCTATGATAAGATTATTGTTGAACTCAAGGCCGTATCAGAACTGAACGACATACATAGGGCTCAACTGATAAACTACCTAAAAGCCACTGGATGTGAGCTGGGCCTGTTGGCGAATTTTTCAGATAGAAAATTGAAAGTCGAACGTTTTTGCAACAGCAAAAATCGAACGTTAAAATGAAATTAAGTTGTTTTCTCATAAAAATTTGTATAATTAGCGTAATTCGTAGTTTATAGTAATGAAGAAGATAGCATTAATGGCGGTGGTGGCGCTGATGTGCCTCACTGCAGCGGCGCAAGCCAACCAGGACCCGTATTATGCCCGTCGGGCGACCCTGTTCGACGAGTTGCCCATCGGCAAGAAGGATATCGTCATGCTGGGCAACAGCCTCACCGACGGCTGCGAGTTCAACGAGTTGCTCAATAATCGCCACATCAAGAACCGCGGCATCGTGGGCGATATCGTTCAAGGCCTGATTGACCGCATCGACCCCATCATCAAGGGGCAACCCAAGAAACTGTTCATCATGAGCGGTGTGAACGACATCTCGCACGACGTGAGTGCCGACAGCATCGCCCGTGTGACCGAGCGCCTCATCGTCATGGTCAAGCAAGGCAGTCCGCGCACCAAAATCTATCTGCAGAGCCTGCTGCCCTTCAACAACGACGTGCGAGAGTGGAAGCTGCTCAAGGGGCGTGACCACGTCGTCGTCGAGGCCAATATCCTGCTCGAGCAAGTCGCCCGCCGTCAAGGCGTTACCTGGATTAACCTTTATCCATTGTTCGTTGACGACCAGGGCCGCCTGCGCGCCGACCTAACCAACGACGGTCTCCACCTTATGGGCAAAGGCTACCTCATTTGGCGCGACGCCATCCGCCCCTACATAAAATAGTGATTCTTTAATAAGATCATAGAGCCGCAGCAGAAACAACTGTTCGTGGCTCTTTTTCGTGTGTTTTTCGAGACAAATGTTGCACACCTCACCAAAAAAAACTAATTTTGCCTTTTAATGTGGCCGCTAACGCCGTCTTGATGCGACAAATTCCGCCCCTTGCGTCGTTAGCATGCCACAAGACATACAACAGGTAACTCGCTGATAATGACCACTGCGATAGTGTCTCCAGCCTTACCCGCTCTTCACGTGCTCGCCGCTGCTCACAAGCCACGGTGACCCTTGTTGTATTCTTACCCTAAAAACCGATAAACCTTTGCCTGAAAACCATATCTCCAACAATGACACTGTAAGGGGTGCTTCTGTCTCTGATGAGCCTGAAGTATCGCAGATTGCCATAGAAACTACGCATAAGGAACAGGAGGATGTAGGAGGAACGCGGCGCATTGCTAAGAATGCGCTGATGCTCTACATCCGCATGTTCTTCACAATGGTCGTAGGACTCTACACCTCGCGCGTAGTGCTTCATACGCTCGGTGTAGAGGACTACGGTACCTATGGCGTAGTGGGAGGTGTGGTGGCCATGATGGGTTTCCTGAACGCCGCGATGGGCGGTGCTACGAGCCGTTTCTTGACATTTGAACTGGGGAGAGGAGACAAGAAGCGGTTAGCCGACACCTTTTCCAGCGCACTCATCGTTCACGTAGGTATTGCCCTGGTTGTCCTGGTCTTGGCCGAGACGGTTGGTCTGTGGTTCATGACCCACAAACTAGTCATTCCTGAAGGGCGCATGACCGCGGCTCATTGGGTCTATCAGTTGAGTATCGTGAGTGCCATGCTGGGTATCACACAGACTCCCTATAATGCCAGTATCATCGCACATGAGAAGATGGGTGTGTATGCCTATGTCGAGATTCTCAATGTCACTCTCAAGCTGCTGATCGTCTATCTGCTGACCATCGGAAACTTCGATAAACTCATTCTCTATGCCATATTGGTATTTGCAGTAAGTGTCATCATCATCATGGTGTACCGCATCTACTGCATCCGCCACTTCGAGGAAACGCATTTCCGTTGGATATGGGACAAGTCAATATTAAAGCCGCTGCTCTCTTTCTCGGGATGGAATCTGTACGGAAATATGGGAGGCCTTTTCCAGCAACAGGGAACCAACTTTGTAATCAATTTCTTCTTTGGGGTCGTCATGAATGCCGCAGTCAGTATCGGTTTGACGATTGCTAACACGGTGAATCAATTTGCCTCCAATGTGATGCTCGCTTTTCGCCCTCAGATCATCAAGAAGTATTCAGTTGGTGATAAACAGGGGATGAGTGACCTGACGATACTGGCTATCAAGATCATCATGTTCATCTATTGCTTGGTAGCGGTGCCAGTTTTTGTTGAGGTGCATAATCTGTTGGAAATCTGGTTGGTTGATGTCCCCGATCATTCTGCGGTGTTGTGCCGTTTGTTTTTGATCAGTATCTTTTTTGAAACAATCAGGTATCTGCTGATTATTGACATTCATGCATCAGGTAATGTGAAACTGGTGAGTTTCATTGCCGGGTCAGTATTAATCTTGATACCGTTTGTCACATACTTTTTCTTTTACCTTGGCATGAGTGTAGAGGCTGCATTTGTCATCCTCATTGTTGCCAATGTAATCTTGTGCGCAGCCAATATCGGGTTGGTTCGTCATTACTGTAGAGTGAATATCTTTCCCTATATAGGTGCGATACTCAGGGTGGTAGTGACAAGTGCTTTAGCATTGTTGGTGTGCATGTATATCAAGACCTGGATTCCACCGCTGTATATTCACATGATAACCAATACCGCTATCGCAATAACGATAGTCACCTTGAGTTATTTTGCCTTGTGCTTTAATACGTACCAGCGGCAGTACGCGATAGATTTTATTAAAACGAAACTACATCTGAAATGAAGAATATACTTGTCCTGGATACATCGGTTGCATCTCAGAATAAGGGGGATGACATTATCATGGAATGTGTTCGCAAGGAACTGCAGTTCTTGCTGAAGGACAATTACGAATATACCTTGCCCACCCATGTCAGCCCGTTCCATTGGTATCAGGTGTGGCGCGATTCTTCGCGATTACGTTCCTACTCGAATTGCGAATTGAAATTCATTGGGGGGTCCAATATCTTGTGCAAGAACTTGTTGACCCACTATCCCCAGTGGAATATCAATTGGTTTAATTGTAAGCCCTTGATGGGCTGCGTCGGGGTGGGCGTGGGAGCCGGTGCCGGCGAGAAGACCAATTGTTACACGCGCAAGATGTATCAACGCGTGCTGAGTCACGACTTCTATCACAGCGTGAGAGATGAGCGCACCAAGGCTTTTGTAGAGAGCCTGGGCCTGAAGGCCATCAACACTGGTTGTGTGACGATGTGGATGCTGACGCCTGATTTTTGTAAAACCATTCCGTCAACTAAGTCTGAACGAGTGGTGTTTACCTTGACACGCCGAGCTGATCACGACAAGGATTATCAGAAGCTGATTGACATGCTGAACGAGAATTATGCCGAGGTGTATTTTTGGCCGCAAGGGATGTATGATTTCAATTATTTCCAGAAATTTAGGAGCATTGAAGGAATCAGGGTGCTGCAAGCCACCAAAGAAGCCTATGATGAGTTTTTGACCAATAACGACACCGATTATGTGGGCTCTCGCCTGCATGGTGGAGTGTATGCGATGCGTCATGGCCGTCGTGCCATCATCATAGCCATTGATGAACGAGCTCGTGAAATCAATGCCTCAAATCATCTGAATTGCCTGGAAATGAAGGATATGGCTCAATTGCCTGATTACATCAATTCAACCTTTGAGACAAAGGTAGAGATGGATTACGAGGCCATCAATAAATGGAAAGAACAATTTTGAAAAGATAGATGGATAATATAATTCTTAATGATATAGTGATCAAAAAGAACATTGTATTCTATCACTTTAAGGTAACGGGTGAAACTAGTTCCTTTTTTCGCAGTGATACAATGTTCTTTGAGTTTCCATGTGATGTTAGTAATATACCACAAAGCGTTTTAGTATTGCCCTTTGTAGCATCTGTATATTCTCTCACGTGGTTTAATAATTCTATTTTATGGGTGCCCGAAATAGACAGAACATTTCTTATGTCATTAAGGGATGTGAAGCAGTCTTTTCAAGAAATGCACTATGATTTCCTATTTAAGGGGAAGATAGTTCCTTCCAAAATCATAGATAACAAAATAGATCGGTCTGATGATGCCATATTATTATTTGGTGGAGGTGTTGATGCACATTGCTCATTCATTCGCAACAAATCGATAATAAGTCGAATACTTAATGTGCAGGGATGGTTTAAAAGTTTAGATGCTGTTGATAAGGGAGCTGATGATGATTTTAGACATTGTAAGTTGTTTGCCGAGTCACAAAACATAGACTTTTTATATGTTCGTTCAAATTTTGCTACAATAATTAACTCAGTAAAAGTTGATAAACTGTATAGTAAGAAATTGAGAGAATCGTGGTGGCATGGTTTTCAGCATTCTCAGGCCTTTATATCAACCGCTATGGTTTTAGCGTTCAAATATGGTGTATCCAATATTTATATTGCTAGTTCAAATACAACAGGTGATCAGGTCGCTTGTGCTTCAGATGTAACAACTGACTCAATGTTTTCTTTTGCTGAAAATGGTAGGGTTTTCCATGATGCATTTGAACTAAACAGACAGGAAAAAATTAAAATAATAGTTGACTATCAGAAAAAGACAGGTAAGCCATATCCATTAAAGGTTTGTTCATTTAATGACCATAACTGTTGTGAGTGTGAGAAGTGTTTCCGTACGATAATAGAGATTGTTGCAGAAAATGGAGATGTCAATGCATTTGGGTTTGATGTGCCTTCTTCGTTAAAAAGCTATTATCAAGATGTTGTATACCGCAGAATTGGTCTATGGGGTATTGGCTTTGAAAGTAAGATTTATTGGAGTAAAACAAGGAAGAGAATGCTTGAGAATTACGACAACATTCAAGACAAGGAATTTGTGGACTGGTTTTTGAATTTTGATTTTGACAAAGCTCATCGTCAAGGCCTCATCCGTTATTATCGCAAGAATTTCTTCTCGATACTCAAGCGAAAGCTCAATTTGTAATAATGAAGCCGAGGATTTTCATCAATATGCATTATATGGAGGTGGGCGGAGCAGAGAGAGCTTTGCTGGGCTTGCTGAATGCGTTAGATGTCAATCGGGTGGACGTTGATTTGTTCATCAATCAACACACAGGAGATTTCATGCCGTTGATACCGGAAAAGGTGAACCTGTTGTCTGAAATGCGTGGTTATAATGCTATAGAGCGTCCCATGAAGCAGATCCTTCAAGAGGGTCAATTGGGCATCTTTTATGCTCGATTAAAGGCGCGTCGTCAACATGCCAAATACAATAAGACATTGACAGGAATGGCCAGGAGAATGGATAGTAGCGCCTTTCAATATGTCGCAGATGCAGTCCAGCCCTTCCTCCCGTCGCTTGATAGGCTGGGTGAGTATGATCTGGCTATCAGTTTTATCACTCCTCACAATATCGTCCTAAACAAGGTGAAGTCCAAGAAAAGAATCGCTTGGATTCATACCGACTATTCTTCCATACATGTGAATGTCGATAAAGAGCTGCCTGTATGGGCCGGTTATGACTACATCGCGTCAATATCACCAGATTGCAAACGTTCGTTTCTTAAGCTTTTTCCGTCTTTAGAGAAAAAGATTATTGACATTGAGAATATTTTATCACCCGAATTTGTCAGACAGCAGGCAGAATTGTTGGATGTCAGTGATGAGATGCAATCAGATGGACTGAAATTGCTTTCTGTTGGACGTTATACCCAGGCTAAGAATTATGAAAATGTGCCAGATATCGCGAGAAGAATCGTTAATGCAGGTTATTCAAATTTGCGCTGGTATATTATCGGCTTCGGTGGCTTGGAGTCACTAATCCGACAAAAGATTGCAGAAGCGGGAATGGAGAATCACGTAATCCTCTTGGGCAAAAAAGATAATCCTTATCCTTATATTAAGGCTTGTGACATTTATGTTCAACCGAGTCGCTATGAGGGTAAGAGCGTGACTGTTCGGGAGGCTCAGATACTATGCAAACCAGTAATTGTAACAAATTATACAACAGCAGGCAGCCAGATTCAAGACGGTATCGATGGCGTCATCGTGCCCTTGCAAAATGAAGCCTGTGCCAATGGAATCATCAATGTCGTTGAAAATAAGGAATTGCTGGATTCCATATCAGTTTGGCTTTCCACGCATGATTATGGCAATGAATGCGAAGTGGAGAAAATCTATAATTTGTTTTAGGTAAAATGATTGTGGCATTATGATACCAAAGGTGATTCACTATTGTTGGTTTGGGCGTAATCCTTTGCCCAAGAGTGCAGTGAAGTGCATTGAGAGTTGGCGCAAGCACATGCCCGACTATGAAATCAAGGAATGGAACGAGGATAACTTTGATGTCAACATGATTCCATATACTGCTGAGGCTTATAGCGTGGGGAAATATGCCTTTGTCAGTGACTTTGCGCGATTTTGGATTTTGTATAACTATGGAGGTGTGTACTTTGACACCGATGTCGAGGTAATCAAGCCGATTGACGACATTGTCGAGAAAGGCGCCTTTATGGGGGTTGAGGTGATGTGTGAGGTGGTCCCAACAGATCTCATCGGTTATCCAATGGTTGCTCCTGGCTTAGGTATAGGGACCCCTGCTGGCACTGAGTTCTATAAGAAATTATTAGATTATTATTCAAGCCTTCATTTCTTGCGTGAAGATGGTAGCATATTGGGTGGAACAGTGGTCGCTCACACGACAAGATTGCTGGTTAAGGAAGGTCTGCAGAAGCGGGCCGACATGCAGCAAGTTTCTGGTATCTGGATTTATCCTCAGGATTATTTCAACCCATTTGATGACCTTACAGGTCGGTTGAACAAGACAGAGAGGACATACACTATCCATTGGTATTCAAGGTCATGGCAGAGAAAACAAAGTGCTTTTAGACTGTGGCTTTCCCGTATGTCTCACAGGGTGTTTGGCTTGGCTTTGTTCAAATTAAAAAAGAAACTAAACTTAATCAGTTGGCGCATGTAGACGTTCCATATGAGATATAGCAGCGAGCCGGTTCTGAATTGAGCCGGCTCGCTGTTTCAAGTATTACTTGAGGTTCGATAATCGGGTTTTCTATTTTGAGAAAACGGATTTGAATTATTAAGTAATTGGTTGTCAGGTGATTCCAATTTTACAAGGTCAAAAAAACACAAATTTGAGGTCAAAAAAACGCAAATTGTCCTAATTGTTTTAGGCGATTTTCCAAATGTGGCTTAGGGTATGGCAGTAATTTTGTGCTGTCAAAAAAGACCCTCGCTAATTCAACCATACTTGGAAACTATACCTCCAAAAAGGATGATGATGTCAAGAACGTTAACCGCGTCCTTGACATCGTTTTTTCTTGCCGTGGGGTGTAGTGTGAAAAAATGTTGGCGTGACAAGTTTTTTTGGCTCGTGCGGTGTTTATATTGTAGGTTTTATTGTAATTTAGCGGGTTAAAAGACAGCCATGAGGCTGATAGATGAAGACAATGAGACGTATTTTGTTATTATTCAGTGCATTGATGTTGATGAGTGTTGTTGCTGTGGCCCAAGATCAGCTTGCTGAGCAACAGCCTGGCACTTTGTTTGCTTATCCCATGGCTCCGGACACGTGTTCCACGCTGGAGAGCCGCTGCAATTACATCATCACGCACTTCTGGGACAACTACGACATCAGCAAGCCCATCAGTGACGATGCCGCGTTCGAGAGGACTTTCCGCGACTTTGTGGACTTCTTCCGCTACGGTCATCGCAATGTGGTGCAGGGGGCTGTCCGCGACCTGGTGAACAAGGCTCAGTCCAACACTGCCAACCTGCAGAAGCTGGGCGAGGTGGCCGAGCGTGCGCTGTACGGCACCGAGGCCGAGTATTGGAGCGATGAGGTCTATGTGGCCTTTGCCAAGTCGCTTGCCTCTTGCAAACAGCTGCCGCGTGACGTGCGTGACCACTATGCCGACCAATTGGCGCGCATCAATACCGTTCAAGTGGGTTCAGTGCTTGATTTTGAATATGTTGGCCTTGATGGCCTGAAGCATCGCTTGAGCGAGAAGAGCGACACGGCACTCGTTGTGCTGTTCCTGGATGACAGTACTGACAGTATGATCGGGCGCCTGCGCCTGAGTACTGATGTGGCCCTGAATGGCCTGTTGAACGGGGGTAATATGCAACTGGTGTGCCTGAGTGTGAACAAGTATAGTGCTGATTGGGCGAGCACCGCTGCCGGCTATGCCGACAATTGGACTATCGGTTGTGGCGAGAACTTGGCGCGCGACCTTGACTTGCGTGCTTTCCCCTGCTGCTATCTCCTTGACGATCAGCATACTATCCTCAGCAAGAGTATGTCGGTCGAGAGCTTGATGCAGGCGGTTAATCCCGTCTTTTGATTGTCCGTGGCGGCGTCACTCGACTGAACATCAACGGCTAGGCCGATGCATTATAAAGTAAAGATTTAGAACATTTCAAACGATAATGATATGACTGGCTTTTTCAAGAATCTGTTCCTGTATAGCGCGGGCCATACCTACAGCAACCTGTCGCGACTGTTCCTGCGCTTGTTCACGGGCATCATGTTTCTGCAACTGTGCATTCGCCAGATGCTGAATTTTGACCAGATTGTGCCCACGTTCAATGGCTTCATGGGACTCTCGCCCGAAGCCTCCATGACTGTGCTCGTTGTCATCGAGCTGTTGTGTGCCGTGTGCATCATGCTGGGACTGTTGACAAGGTTGGCGGTGCTGTTCCCGCTGGGACTGATGCTGATTGCCGAGCGTGTCTTCATGTCGTCCCAATCTGCGGTGACCGATCAGCTGTTCAACTTTGTGCCGGGCTATCCCGTGATGTTCATCGGCATCTTTGTGTACTTCCTGCTGGCGGGTCCCGGAAAGATTTCGCTGGACTACATCATCGCTGCTCATTTCACCGAGAATGCCACCGACGAGAAAGTCCTGGACAACGCTTAACCGTGTGTTATTCTATAATTGACAGACACTTAGATTGAAAAGAAGTTGAGCATTGCAGTACTCATATCAGGTGGCGTTGACAGTGCCGTGGTGGTCCACCAGCTCAAGGAGCAGGGCGAGGACCTGCACCTGTTCTACATCCGCATCGGCATGGACAACGACGAGGGCGATTGCAGCGCCGAGGAGGACATCGAGATGTGCACCCTCATCGCGCATCGTTACGGCTTGCCGCTCGAGGTGGTGTCGCTGCACGAGGAGTATTGGGACCACGTGATGGAGTATGCCCTGCGCACCGTCAAGGCCGGCCTCACGCCCAACCCCGACATGATGTGTAACCGCATGATCAAGTTCGGCTTCTTTGAGCAACGCTGGGGCAAGGACTTTGACATGACGGCGACGGGCCATTATGCCACGACCCGAGTCATCGACGGCGTGAAATACCTGGCCACAGCGGTCGACCCCGTCAAGGACCAGACCGATTTCCTGGCCCAGATCACCTACGAGCAGTTGTGCCATGTCATGTTCCCGATAGGCAACATGCCCAAGGAGGAGGTGCGCCGCATCGCCGAGGAAGTGCGCTTGCCCAATGCGCATCGTCGTGACAGCCAAGGTATCTGCTTCCTGGGTCAGATCGACTATAACGACTTCATCCGCCGCCACCTGGGCGAGCGTCCCGGCCCCATCATCGAGCTGGAGACTGGCCGCAAGCTGGGCGAGCACCGCGGCTATTGGTTCCACACAATCGGGCAGCGCAAAGGCTTGGGCCTGAGCGGCGGTCCGTGGTATGTGGTGCGCAAGAACGTCGATGACAACGTCATCTACGTCTCGAACGGCTACGGCACGGCCAAGCAGTATGGTCGCACGCTCAACCTCGACGAGATGCACTTCATCTCGGGCAACCCGTGGGAGGGTGTTGACGGCCCCGTTGACATCATGTTCAAGAACCGTCACACGCCTAACATCATGCGCGGCAAGTTCACCCGCACCGGCGACCGCCAGTGGGTCATCGAGAGCGAGGAGGATGTGCAGGGCATCGCCCCTGGCCAGTTTGCCGTCATCTATGACGCTCAGGGCCAGCTGTGCTACGGCAGCGGCATCATTACCGCATGAAACAATACCCTTGTCATCAAACGAACTATACTGTTGATGACGCATTGAGATAAAGATATAAATGGAGAATGAGAAATTGATAGAACTCAAGGTGCTGGGCATCACACGCAGTGAGGTGCAGCCGGGGGCTTATGCGCTGCTGCTGGAGAATGCCGACAGCACGCCCGACGTCGCTAGGCGCATCCCCATCGTGGTGGGCGCTGCCGAGGCCCAGTCCATCGCCGTCCATCTGGAGCAGGTGATGCCGTCTCGTCCGTTGACCCACGACCTGTTCGTGAGCATGTTCCATGCCTTCAAGATTGAACTGCAGCGAGTCACCATCTACAGCTTTAAGAACGGTGTTTTTGCCGCGATGATGCACGTGAGCAACGGTGAGGTGGAGCTGGATATCGACGCCCGCACGAGCGACGCCATCTCCATCGCGCTGCGCACCGGGGCACCCATCTACACCACGGGCGAGGTGATGGAGCACACGAGTTACGAGTGGCGCCGTGACGGCGAATATAAGCCGCAGAAGCCCGTGCGTCTCGAGGACTTGCCTGTCGAGAAGCTGGAGCGCCGTCTGCAACGATATGTTGACCGGGAGGAGTATGAAAAAGCCGCCCGTGTCCAAAAAATCATCGAGCAGAAAACTAATCCCGGCTCGAGTGAGGCTTAATCTGGCATTTTTAGTATCTTTGTGAGTTGAATATATTCATTAAAAAATACGTATTTCTTATGAAAAATCTGAAGTTGAGACTCATTGTGATGAATTTCCTGGAGTTCGCCGTGTGGGGTGCCTATCTCACCTGCATGGGCAACTACCTGGGACGTGCCGGCATGGGCAGCGAGATTTCGTGGTTCTATGCCATCCAGGGCATCGTGTCGATTTTCATGCCCACGCTGATGGGTATTGTGGCCGACAAGTACATTCAGCCGCAGCGTTTGCTGGGCATCTGCCACCTGATTGCAGGTATGGCGATGATTGCGCTGGCCTATATGGGTATGACCAACCCCATGCCCAATAAGGTGGCCTTCATTACCATCTACACCCTCAGTGTCGCCTTCTACATGCCCACCTTGGCCTTGTCCAACACGGTGGCGTTCACCATCCTCAAGGACAACGGCATGGACACCGAGAAGGACTTCCCGCCCATCCGCGTGTTCGGCACCATCGGTTTCATCGCCACGATGTGGTTTGTCAACTGTGCTGTGCTCGACAACGGCAGCTTCGGCTTCACGCTGGGCGAGAACGCCAACAAGTTCCAGTACACCTTCATGCAGTTCATGGTATCTGGTCTGCTGAGCATCGTGCTGTTCCTGTACTGCATGACTCTGCCCGCCTGCAGGCTGGTGAAGAAGGAGTCTCAGTCGCTGGCCGAGCAGTTGGGCCTGAGTGCCTTCAAGCTGTTCAAGACCAAGAAGATGGCCATGTTCTTCATCTTCTCGGCCATGTTGGGTATGTCGCTTCAGGTGACCAACGGCTTTGCCACCCCTTACCTGACTCACTTCAAGAGTGATCCCGCGATGGCCGACACCTTCGGTGCCAACAACGCCACGATGCTCGTGTCGCTCTCGCAGATTGCCGAGGCCCTGTGCATCCTGCTGATCCCGTTCTTCCTCAAGCGTTACGGCATCAAGGTCGTGATGTTGATCGCCATGTTCGCCTGGGTATTGAGGTTCGGCTTCTTCGGTGCCGGTAATCCTGCCTTCCCCGGTGTCATCCTGATTGTGCTGTCGTGTCTGGTCTATGGTGTTGCCTTTGACTTCTTCAACGTCTCGGGCGGTATCTTTGTGGACAAGGAATGCGAGCCCAATGTCAAGGCTTCGGCTCAGGGCTTGTTCATGCTGATGACCAACGGTTTGGGTGCCACCATCGGTACGCTGGCCGCCGGTGCCATTGTCAACAGCCTGTGCCACTGGACCGAGGACGGCTTCCTCGTGGGCAACAACCCGACGAGCTGGAGCACCGCATGGTACATCTTCGCCGCGTTTGCCCTGGTGGTAGCCGTGTCGTTCATGTTCCTGTTCAAGTACAAGCACGTGAGAGAGGACCAGAAGTAAAGAACCCATGCACCGTTTCTATTGTCCTGACATAGCCGACACGTTGACGCTGGGCGAGGAAGACTCCAAGCACTGCGTGAAGGTGTTGCGCATGGACGGGGGCGATCTCATTGAGGTCGTTGACGGGAACGGTAACCTGTATACCTGCCGCATCACGATGGCGCACCCCAAGCGGTGCGCCGTCGAGGTGGTGGAGCAAGTGGAGCAGCCCCCGCATTGGGACTGCCGGATTGTATTGGGCATCGCGCCCACCAAGCATCTCGACCGCATGGAATGGCTCGCCGAGAAATGTGTGGAGATGGGTGTGGACCGTATCGTGCCCCTGCGCTGCCACAACAGCGAGCGCACGGTGCTGAAGACCGACCGCTTGAGGAAAATCATGGTGTCGGCCATGAAGCAGTCCCTCAAGGCCACCCTGCCGCAGCTCGACGAACTGACGGCTGTCGAGCAGCTGATGAAAGAGCCGTTCGACGGCGTGCGCTGCATTGCCTACTGTGACGAGCAACTGCCTCGTGAGCAGCGCCAGACACTGGCCAGCGCCTATCAGCCTGGCCGTGACGTGATGGTGCTCATCGGCCCCGAGGGTGACTTCAGCCCCAAGGAGGTGCAAGTGGCCCGCGAATCAGGCTTCGCTCCCGTGACGCTGGGCGATAGCCGCCTGCGCACCGAGACCGCCGGCATGATGGCCGTGGCGTTTATTCACGCTTTGAATTCAAGGCGCGAAGTTTAGAGTTTACAAACAAACATGCTGGCAGCTAAACCCTAACAGTTGATAGCTGACAGCAAAAAGCTGAAAAACTATATGTTGAACAAATTGCTGTCGTCGCCCAACTTTTTCCTGCTCGCCGGTCCCTGTGTGATCGAGGGTGAGGAGATGGCGATGGATATTGCCGAGAAGGCGCTCAAAATCACCCAATCGCTGGGCATCCCCTACGTGTTCAAGGGCAGTTACCGCAAGGCCAACCGCTCTCGCATCGATTCGTTCACCGGCATCGGTGACGAGAAGGCGCTGAAAATCCTGCGCAAAGTGGGCGAGACCTTCAAAATTCCCGTGGTGACTGATATTCACGAGCCCGTCGAGGCCGATATCGCTGCCGAGTATGTCGATGTGCTTCAGATTCCCGCCTTCCTGTGCCGCCAGACCGAATTGCTGGTCGCTGCGGCCCACACGGGACGTCTGGTGAACATCAAGAAAGGGCAGTTCCTGGCACCCGAGTCGATGCGCTTTGCCGTGCAGAAGGTGATTGACGCTGGCAACGACCAAGTGACCATCACCGAGCGCGGCACCACCTTCGGTTATCAAGACCTGGTGGTGGATTTCCGCGGTGTGCCCGTGATGCAGGCTTTTGCGCCTGTCATCGTGGACGTCACCCACAGCCTGCAGCAGCCCAATCAGGGTGGGGGAGTGACCGGAGGTCGCCCCGAGCTCATCGAGACGATGGCCCGTGCTGCCATTGCCGCTGGAGCCGACGGCTTGTTCCTCGAGACCCACCAAGACCCGTCAGTGGCCAAGAGCGACGGCGCCAACATGCTGCGCCTTGATTTGCTTGAGGGCCTGCTGACGCGCCTTTCCCGCCTCAAAGCCACCATCAACGAAATTGATAACAAACTGTAATACAAACTAGAAGATATCTGCGATATGAACACCAAGAAGTTTTTCCTGCTGCTCGTGATTGCTGTCACCGCGTTTACTGCTGTGTGCCAGAGCAATGATGTCGTGTTCAGGGACAAGATGACCAGTGCCGTGATGAAGGTCTATGATGAACATCTGGCCCAGAATCCCAACGATTACAACATCCTGTTCGCCCGTGCTCACCAGAATTTCTATAACGGTGACTACACTGCCGCCCTGGCCGATGTGAATCAGGCGCTCATGCTCACGCCCAAGACCGATAAGGACTTGAGGTTTGACGAGTACATCCTGCGTGCCCGCATCAGCGATGCCCGCCGTGACTACACGAGCGAGCTGGCTGACCTGCGTCTGGCCCAGGAACTGCAGCCCAAATCGCTGCCTTGCACCGACCTCATCGCCAAGGCCAACCTCAAGACCGGTGACCTCGCTGCCGCCGAGAAAGCCTTCAAGGCCATCCTGCGCGCCGAGTCGATGAACTACGACGCGATGTATGGCTTGGCCCAGGTAGAGCAGGGACGCGGTAACGACAAGGCAGCCATTGCCCAGGTGAGCAAGGCTGTGGAGTTGTTCCGTGCCGAGCCGCAGGTGTATGTGAACCGAGCAGATATCTTTAAGCGTCAAGGCAACATCGAGGCTGCCGTTCAAGATCTGCTGATGGGTATGGCTGTGGGCAACGGCGGTAACGCGGCCCAGCGCCTGTTTGACTTGAGTGACACCCATTACGACGCCGTGATGCGTTCTCTTGACGATATCGCTAATCGCAGCACCGAGGGTGGTGGCTTGTTCCGCTATCTGCGCGCCAACATCGCTCTGGACCATTGCCGCTATGCTCAGGCCCTGAGCGACCTGAACCGCATCGTGAACCAGAACCTGTATGACAGTCCCGAGGTGTATAACAGCATGGCCAAGTGCTTGCTGGAACTGGGCCGCTACGACGAGGCTGTACTGAAGGCCGACAAGGCCCTTTCCATCGATCCCTCGCAGCCCGAATTTTATCTGGTGAGGTCCCAGGCCGAATACAATGTGGGCGAGGGTGGCAACCACGAGGCCGCTATGGAATGGCTGAACCGTTGCTCACTCATGGCTCCGCAATGTGTTCCCATGCTGCTGGCCAAGGCCGCCTTGTTCAGCCGCCAAGGCAATGACAATGAGGCCCTGGGCTACCTCAACGCAGTCCTGGCCAACGAGTCGGGCAACGCCGAGGCGCTGCTGTCGCGCGCCCTCGTTCTCAAGCGGTTGGGCTATGACCAACTGGCCATCACCAACCTGAACACGATGTTGCTGCTGAGCGACGACATCTATGACCTGAAGGGCTTTGCCTTCAACGAATTAGGCCGTGACAGCGAAGCTTTCTCCTGGCTGAATCAAATCACCTCGACCCCGATGCCAGGCGGCGAGAATTACTATTATGCCGCACTTTTCATGGCTCAGCGCGGCGACAATTTCAAGGCTAAAGAATATCTCGAGAAAGCGATAGAGCTGGGCTACGGCAGCCGTCACAACCTGCTGCGTGACGACCTGTTCCCCATCACGCTCAAGGCGTTGCGCGCCGAGCCGGGTTATGACCTGATTGTGGACAAGGCGCAGCGCAACTTCGTGGAGTGATGCATGCTTTCAAGGGTTAGGAATTGTTGCTGGAGATGAAACGTCGGGTCGGCGGGATATGGACAGGACTTGCCATGGCATTTGTGGTCATGGCTGTGTTCACGTCTTGCAGTTCGACAAAGCATGTGCCTCAGGGCCAGTTGCTGCTCGACAAGGTCAACATCAACATTGCTGATCCCCGTGACGACGTGAAGTCGTCCCAACTTGCCAACTATCTGCGTCAGAACGCCAATCACCGCGTGTTGGGCGGCCTGAAGCTGCAGCTGGCGTTCTATAACATGTCGGGTCATGACACGACCAAGTGGTACAACAAGTGGATCCAGCGCGTGGGCACTCCGCCGGTCATCTATGACAGCACATTGACGGAGGCCAGTGCCGAACAGTTGCGCACGGCACTCATCAACCGCGGTTACATGAACAACGAGGTGGGCTACCGTGTAAAGACCGATTCGGTGAAACGCAAGGCCAAGGTGGACTTTGACATCACGCTGGGTGAGCCCTATTACATCCGTTCGATAGCCTACGACATCCCGGATGACGCCTTGGAGGAACTCATCCTGGCCGACACGAGTTCCTTTGTCGTTCACACGGGCGACTTGCTGAATTTCAACAACCTCAACGACTGGCGCCAACAGATCACCGAGGACCTGCGCAACCGCGGTTACTACGCGTTCAACAAGGAATACATCACCTTCATGGCCGACACAGCGGCCAATTCTAAGGCCGTTGACTTGACCCTCAGCACCCGCGACCCCTACCACAACGACCACATGCCCTATTATACCGAGCACGAGCCGTTCTATGTCCGTGAGGTCGTGTATGTGACCAACTATGACCCTGTCGAGATGCATGACGGCTATTTTGGTGTTGACACGGTCACGCTGAAAAGCGGTGCGAAGGTGTATGAGGATCCTGAGCACTATATCCGTCTTGACTTGCTCGACGAGTGCAACCATATCGAACCCGGATCATTGTACAGTGCCGATGCAGTCAACCGCACTTACCGTGCCTTGGGCCGCCTGAATGTTCTCAAGCAAATCAACATTGACGTGCGTCCCGTGGGCGAGGTTGACGGCGTGCTCATGGTTGATGCCTTCGTGCTTTTGCAGCCCGACAAGACTCAGACCGTGTCGGTTTCGCTCGAGGGAACCAACCGAGAGGGCGACTTGGGATTCGGTGTCGGCTTGGACTATGAGCACCGCAACATCTTCAAGGGCGCCGAGGTCTTTAATGCCAAGGCAAGGGTGTCCTATGAGAGCATCTCGGGTAACGTGAGTGGCCTGATCAACAACAACTACAGCGAGTACAGCACCGAACTGGGCATCACCTTCCCCAAGTTCATGGCCCCCTTACTCAAGCGCTCGTTCAAGCGCAAGATACAGGCATCGACGATTTTCAGCGTTAACTTCGACTATCAGGCACGCCCCGAGTTCACCCGTGTGATTGCCGGTGGCGGTTGGCGTTACCAGTGGAGTGAGCCGAGCCGTCGCATGTCCCACACCCTAACACTGGTTGACCTGAGCTTCATCAGCGTGCCCAAGAAAAGCGAGGAGTTCAAGAAACGCATCATCAATCCGCTGCTGTCCTACAGCTATGAGGACCACTTGATCATGAGGATGGGCTACAACTTCTATCGCACCAACAAAGCCTTGATGAGCGTGCAGCAGATGGGACTGTTCCAGCGTGACGTGTTCACCATTCGCGCATCGGTCGAGACCGCCGGCAACTTGCTCTACGGTCTGTCTCACCTCACTCGCCAAAAGCCTGATGAGAATGGGGCCTACAAGGCGCTGGGCATCCGTTACTCGCAGTATGTCAAGGCCGAAGCCGACTATGCCTTTACCCATTACTTCGACCGTCGTCAGAGCATCGCCTTCCATGTGGGAGCAGGCATCGCCATCCCCTATGGCAACGGCGACGAGCTGCCGTTCGAGAAACGCTTCTACAGCGGTGGCGCCAACAGCGTGCGCGGTTGGGGCGTGCGCACCCTAGGTCCTGGCAGCTTCGACAGCAACAACAGCCTCGAGAACTTCATCTTCCAGTGTGGAGATATACGCTTCGACGTCAATCTGGAATACAGGGCCAAGCTCTTCTGGGTTGTTGAGCTGGGTTTGTTCCTGGATGCCGGCAATATCTGGACCATCAAGGACTATGATCTTCAAAAAGGAGGCGTATTCAAGTTCAACAAGTTCTATGAGCAGATTGCAGCGGCCTATGGTGCCGGTATCCGCTTGGATTTCAAGTATTTCCTCGTGCGTGTCGATATGGGTATGAAGGCCCACAATCCCGCCAGCGGTCAGGAACACTGGCCCTTGTTCCATCCACTGTTCAAGCGCGACAGCGAGTTCCACTTCTCGGTGGGCTACCCGTTCTGATAACTGCATTATAACTTTTAGCACCTTGACATGATCATCTGAGGGTAAAAGAGAGGGCTTGGTTGCCCTTTTTCGTCAGGTGGGGGCGGCGAATGATAGGTTTTCATGTCCTTTATACTATTTTTGGTAGTATTTTTTCTTTTTTTTTGTTATCTCTAAGTTTTTTGTTAAATTTTTAATACATTTGCAGCAATATTTCGCTTTATGTTTAACTTTTAATTTTATTCTTTATGAAAAAATTATCTTTAATTTTGTTACTGGCTGTACTCGCTCTGCCGATGATGGGCCAGAAGACCGCGGTTTCTAAAGCTGTGGCTTTGGATCGAAACAGCGTTCCCGCGTTGAAGACCATGCCGATGAAGGCTTTCGACATGAACATGCATCCCCGTGCTAACATGCTCAGAGCCGAGCAGGTGCTCTACTCATGGGACTTTGAAACCGATGATCAGCTCATGGACTGGATGATCTATGATGCTGATGAAGACGGCTATAACTGGGGTGTTTATCAGTATGATGAGTACTATGACTACATGAACTATGCTCACAGCGGCATCACTGCGCTGGTATCGAGTAGCTACTTGAGTGGTGAATCTCTCGATCCCGACAACTATCTGATTTCGCCCACTATCGCCTTGAATGGTACCTTGTCGTTATGGACCAGGAATTACTCGGGCACTTATCCCGATAAGATTGCTGTTTACGTTTGTGTAGGCGAGTTTGATGTTGAAAACCTCGACGCTCTCGTGAAGGTTTCGGACGATATTCAGCCTGGTACTGCCTATGAGGAGGTAACTGTTGACCTGAGCCAGTTTGCTGGTCAGGAGGGTTGCTTCGTTATCCGTCACTACGGCAGCTACGATCAGTTCCGCATCTATGTTGACGACATCACCATCACTGGTCCTGCCGTTGAGGTGCCCACCAACGTAACCGTTGACCCCGCTGCCACCACTGCCGTAGTAGCTTGGGAGGATGCCAACAACAACGCTTGGAACCTGCGCTACAGGGAGGTTCCTGAGGGTATAGAGAACAACCTGCTTTGGGACTTCGAGGAGCCCGCAGCTGAAGACTACGCTCTGCCCGGTGGTTGGACCAGCATCGATGCTGACGGTGATGGCAACAATTGGTACCACCTGAATGGTGTTAGCGGTCTGCATGCACATAGCGGTCTGGGTCACGTGACCTCGGCCAGCTACCAAGGAGAAGCCCTCAGTCCCGACAACTGGCTGGTATCTCCCATGGTAAAGCTCGACGGCGAGCTCTCGTTCTGGGCTTGTGGCCAGGATCCCAACTATGCTGAAGAGGTATTTGCTGTTTATGTATCGACCGACATGGCTAACTGGGAGCCCATCTGTGAGGATATCACCGCTACCGGTGAGATGACCGAGTACACCTTCGACCTGACTGAGTGCGCTGGTGTTGATGGTTATGTTGCTATCCGTCACTACAATTGCTATGACATGTTCCGTCTGAACATCGATGACATCGCTATCAACTACGTTAAGCCCACCGAGTGGATTGTTGTTGAGAATGTAGCTAATCCTTACACTATCGAAGGCTTGAATCCTGAGACCAACTATGAGGTTGAGGTACAGGCTATCGGTGAGGACGGCGTTAGCGCTTGGACTCCTGCTGTTCCCTTCACCACGCTGCCCGCTGGTGAGGAGCCCACCGAGAGGACCGCTGCTCCTACCTATAACGGCTACACCACCGATGGTATCCACGCTTACTTCGTTGAGATTATTCCCACCGAGCCCAGCACCATCTACTATCGTGTTCAGTACCCCGATGGCACTTGGACCGAGTGGGCTGAGTATGAGGAGATCCTGAGCTTCTCTGGCAATGGTCAGTATCGCGTTGAGGCTTATGCCATTGCTCCCGACAAGCTGCCGAGCTTTGAGATCGCTTATGAGTTCACTGTAAGCCCGCTGACCGGTTTGAGCGAGGTTGCCAGCGGCAAGACCGTAAGCAATGTACGCTACTTCAATGCTGCCGGCCAGGAGATGAGCGAGGCTAATGGCCTGACCATCATGGTTGTTACCTTCACCGACGGCACCACCAACACTGTTAAGGTTGTGAAGTAAGTATAAAGCAGTTAGCTCTTAGCTGCAAGCTATGAGCTGATTACCAATAAGAGTGGAGACGCAAAGCCTTGCGTCTCCACTTTGTTATACTACCTGCCAGTTTAACGAGTTTCCTGTAAATGAACAACAATGGTGCATAAACCCCTGGACGTAGGGCCTCGCGTGGCATGGTCATTATCGTTCGATGTCGTTGCAGTGACCTTGGGCCTTAATGCATGGTATCACCATTGTGACCGCGGTCACGCGACGGCAAAGATGATGATCAACTCGGCTATGAGCACACGCATGAACATTGTCAAGGGATAGACGGTGGCATAGGCCACAGCGGGCGCATCGTTGCCAGCAGTGTTGTTGGCATAGCCCAGGGCGGGCGGATCGGTCGTCGCACCAGCCACGAGGCCCATGATGGTGCAGTAATTAAGGTGTAGCTTGCCGCGTGCAACGATAACGGCAATGATGAGCGGGATGATGGTGATGAGGAAGCCGTACAGTACCCACAGGGCACCGTTGGCGCTCAGGATGGTCGAGACGAACTTGCCGCCGGCGGCAAGTCCCACCGAGGCCAGGAAGAGGCACAGGCCCAATTCACGCAGCATGAGGCTGGCGGCAGTGCTGGTATAAGTGACAAGACGGGCCTTGTAGCCGTAGCGTCCGATGAGAATGGCGACAACAAGGGGGCCACCGGCGAGACCCAGTTTCATGGGCACCGACATGCCAGGCAGCATGAAGGGGATAGAGCCCACGATGATACCCAGGAAGATGCCGATGAACATGGTGAACAGGTTGGGATGCTCCAGGCGCTTGTAGGAGTCGCCCATGCGCTTGCCCAAACGGTCCACGTCTTCCTCACGTCCCACGACGGTGAGGCGGTCGCCCACCTGCAGCGACAAGTTAGGGCTGGCCAGCAGTTCGACACCGGCGCGATAGATGCGGGTGATATTGACTTTATAGCCCTCGTGCAGGCGAATGGAACCGATTTTGCGGCCATTGAGCTCGTTGTTGGTGATGACAATGCGCTTGCTCACGATGCCCTTAGGCGAGGTCTCGAGCTGCCAATCAAAGTCTACGTGCGGTCCCACGATGGCGTCAAAGATGTCTTGATCGTGGGCACTCATGACGATGCGCAGCACGTCGTCCTGGTGCAGGATGGTCTCGCCCTGCGGTATCTCGACGGTGCCATCGGCGCGCTTCATGCGCGAGATGGTGAAATTGCGGTCGATGATGGTGTGGAGGCGTGTCACGGGGATGTCATAGATGAGTTTGTTGGTCACCTGATAGGTGACAACGTGGGGCTTGAGCTGGCTGTCCTCCTTCTCGCGCTCGATATCGTCAATCTCCTTATCGACATTGATGCGGAAGAAGGCTTTCAAGAGCACCATCGACAGGATGATGCCAATGACACCGAGCGGGTAGGCTGCAGCATACCCCAGCGACATCGATTCGTTGAGATCGCCGGCTTGGTCGCCCACGGTCTCGATGAGTGCCTGTTGGGCGGCACCCAGTCCGGGCGTGTTGGTCACGGCACCGCTCATCACGCCCACCAGGTCGGTGACCGAGATGTTGCCGGCAATGAAGTAGATGGCAAAAGCCACCACGACATTGAGCACCACGATGAGCATGGCAACGCCGTTGAGCTGGATGCCCTCGTGCTTGAACGACGAGAAAAAGCTGGGACCCACCTGCAGACCGATGGAGAAGATGAACAGGATGAGGCCGAATTCCTGGATGAACTTGAGCGTCGCACCATCGACGGTCACTCCCAAGTGTCCCGCGAGGATACCGCAGAACAGAACGAAGGTGGCACCCAGCGAGATGCCGAAGATCTTGACCTTGCCCAGGACTACACCTATCGCGATGACGATAGCATAAATGAGCAGTGTGTGTGCCACACTATTGCCTATCCATAATTCAGAGAACCAGTTCATGATATTGTAGTTTTTAGACTTTAGACGTTAGGGGTTAGGAGATTGTTATGCCGTTCTCGACGATTTCGAGAATATCGATGGGATTGTTCACGATGGCATTGGCATGGTACTCGACGAGCTCCTTCTTGCTGCGGAAGCCCCAAGTCACGCCCACCGAGTCGATGCAGGCGCGCCGTGCCGTCTCCATGTCCACACCGCTGTCACCCACGTAGAGGCAGTCGGCCTTGGGCATGCCGGCCTCGGCAAGAATCTTGAACACCACACTGGGGTCGGGCTTGACATTGACGCCCTCGCGGTGCCCCTCGACGGCGACGAAGTTGATGTCGGGGAAGAAGTGCGGGATGATCTTGTCAACCGCTTTCTGGTACTTGTTGCTGGCCACTGCCATGGTCACGCCCAGGTCGCGCAGGTCCTGCAGCAGTTCGGGCATGCCGTTGTAGTGCTTGGTGTAGTCGGTGCAGTGCACGTCATAGTACTCGAGGAAGTCGCCGAGCACGCGGTCCACGGTCTCGTCGTCACGGGCGTCCTCGGGCAGCACACGCGTCATCAGACGCCGCACACCGTTGCCCACGAAGTAAGGGTAACTGGCCATGCTGTGAGTGGCGTAGCCGTTGCGTTCCAGCGCAAAGTTGGCGGCCTGCCCAAGGTCCTCGATGGTGTTGAGCAGCGTGCCGTCCAAGTCAAAAATCACCAGCTTTTTCATCTTGTCTTTTTATTTTGTTGCAAATGTACTGCTTTTTTAGCGTTTTCGAGACTTTATCAGCCAAGAAGTCACCGCTAGGCCGAAAATTTACTCTCAAGGACAGAACAACTGTCGCCTGGAACTTGCTGCGTGCCGCTAGAATTGCCTGGGTGTTTCAGCACAATCACGGCAACGAATTGCGAGCGGCTGACGTGCAATCGTTTGCGTTATTTTTATAAGGTGATTGGCAATGTTGTGATGTGCTGAAAGGCTAAGAATGAGTAATTTTGGGGAAAATATACGATTGGCGCCCTGTGGGGCGTTCCGCCATCTGAATAACCAACAATTCTCAATAATTCAAAATTAACTCATTATGAAAAAGACGTTTACATTCATTCTGTCGCTTGTGGTGTCGTTGCTGGCGCTGCAAGCCAGTGCCGCGATGTATATCGTGGGCGATGGACCTTTCGGCGGTTGGAACCCCGCTGGCGGCGTCACGATGACCGGCAAGGCTGACGGCACTTACAGCTACACGGCCACCATCAGTGGCAAGGTGTACTTTGTGTTCGCCGATCAACGGTCAACGTCACCCGATGACTGGGACACGTTCAATAACAACTACCGTTATGGCCCCAATGGCACTGACCAAGTGGTTGCCACCAACGGCAATTGGATTTCAACACAGAAAAGTGCCTCAGGCGCTTACTACTTTACGGGCAATGGCTCGCAATATGTTTTCGTATTCGACACGATCAACAAGCGTTTCAGGGTTACAGGAGATGGCGGCGAGCTCAATCCTGTCACCGGTCATCTCTTCATCCTGGGTGAGGCCCAGGGTAACAATTGGGATGCCAGTGTGGGTGTCGAGATGAATACCACCGATGGCAACGTGTTCACCAGCCAGGTGACCTTCAACGGCGAGTGGGCCGAAGAGGATGCCAACGTGAGCTATTTCTCGTTCACGACCAAGCTCGGTCAGAACAGTGACGATTGGGATGAGATCATGCCTTACCGTCTCACTCCGGTGAGCGACGGTAACTTCTGGGTGACCTCAGCCGTGTTGGGACAGACGATTCCCTTGAATCAGTTGGGCGAGAACGTGGATGTGGCTTTCCGCATCCCCGCCGGTACCTACACGATCACTGTCAACGTGAGCAGCCGAACCTGCGTCATCACGCGTGACAGCGGCGGCGGTCCCGTTGCCGGCAAGGGTTGGCCCGCGATGTATGGCGGTGTGATGTTGCAGGGTTTCTATTGGGACAGCTTTAAGGCCACGCGCTGGGATTCCTTTACCGAACAGGCTCAGGACCTGTGCCAGTATTTTGATGTCGTGTGGGTGCCCAACTCGGGCAGCATCGACGCCAGCGGCACGGCCCAGAGCATGGGCTACATGCCTGTTTATTGGCTGAAACACAACTCGTGCTTCGGCACCGAGAACCAGTTGCGTGACATGATCTCTACTTTCCATAATCACAACACCAGCGTGATCATGGATATGGTCATCAACCACAAGAGCGGCAAGAGCGGTTGGGTGGACTTTGCTAACGAGACCGTGACGGGTCCTGTGACCGGAGAGGAGTACAGCATGACGTGGTCGCTCGCCGACATCTGCCGCAACGATGAGTGTTCCGGTTCAGGCTATAACCCGACCGGAGCCTATGACGAGGGTGAGAACTTTGACGGCAGCCGTGACCTGGACCACACCAGCGCCAACGTGCAGAAGAACGTCAAGACCTACCAGAAGTACCTGATTGATGAGCTGGGCTATGACGGTTTCCGTTACGACATGTGCAAGGGCTATGCTGGCTACTATGTGGGCCTTTACAACAAGGCCAGTGAGCCCACTTTCTCGGTGGGTGAGTACTGGGACGGCAATTCCGAAACCCTGCGCTGGTGGCTGAACGAGACCAAGCAGGACGACCGCATCCAGACCGCGGTGTTCGACTTCGCGTTGAAGTACCCGTTGCAGAGTGCCTTTGCTGCAGGCAACTGGAGTGCCTTGAACGACAAGGGCCTCGCTGCCGATCCTAACTATCAGCGCTACTCGGTGACCTTCGTCGATAACCACGACACGGGCCAAAACACCAACTACGACTGCTTGAAGACCAACATCATGCCGGCCAATGCCTTCATCCTGGCCATGCCCGGCACGCCGTGCATCTTCTACAAGCACTATATCGCCTATACCGACGAGATCAACAACTGCATCAAGGCACGTCGTGCCGCAGGTGTCCACAACCAGAGCGCCATCCTCACCCAGCAGGAGAGCAGCGGCGGCTACATCCTGGAGACTCAGGGCACGCGTGGCAACCTGTATGTGCAGGTGGGTGGTGCCGTGTTCAACGGTGCGCCTAGCGGCTACACCCTGGTACAGGGCGGCAACGGCTACAACATGTATATCTCTAACGGTATCGACTGGCAGCACGTGGCCAAGGATGGAAGCATCGTGGGCTATCCCGTGGTGAGCAAGCCCGCCGGCAACTATGTGGGCAGTGTGACGCTCACCGTGGCTCCCAGCAAGAGCAATACGGTGCTCGTCTATACCACCGACGGCAGTGAACCCACTACCGCCAGTGCGACCATCACGGCCACGACCAGCATGACCTTCAACGAGAACACCACCCTCAAGGTGGGCGTGCTCAACGGCGACCAGGTCGAGAACGTCGAGCACTACATCTATACCATCACCAATACCGCTACCACCGGTATCAACGTGTATGTGAAGAGCTCGATGAGCAATGCCCATGTCTGGGCTTGGACCGATGAGGGCAGCATCACGGGCACTGCTTGGCCCGGCAAGGCCATCAGCAGCCTGGACAAGGTGACGGTGAACGACATCGAGTGGTACTGCCTGCATGCCGACGCCGATAAGCTGTCTCTTATCTTCAACAACGGTCAGAGCGGCTTTGAGAACCAGACGTCGGACATCACCGTGACACGCGACGCCTTCTTCATCTATCCCAACAGCGACATGACCGGCTTGAACTATACCGCCGCCGACACCTATCTTGATGTGACCGAGAAGTATGCCGGTGCCGGAGCCTCGAGCTACGAGAAGGTGTACGTGCTGGGTAATATCAACACCACTGGTTGGTCTCCCAGCAACGGCATCGAGATGACGACGACCAATGGTGAGAAATACACCGCTACCATCGACTTTGTGGATCCCTATGGCGGCTACAGCTACTTCAGCTTCACGACAGCCCTGGGCAATAGCTGGGACGAGATTGCTGCCTACCGCATGGGCGCTACCAGCAACAACTTCCTGATCAATGAGGCTCGCTTGGGCACCAACTTGGCGGTAGTGCCTGGCCAGAACTCGTTCAGGATTCCCGTGGGCAAGTACAACCTGACGCTGTACCTGAGCCAGGGTATCCTCGTGGTCAACAAGTGGACCGAACCTGTTGTGCTGCGTGGCGACGTGAATGCCGACGGTTTTGTCAATGTGAGCGATGTGACTCTTCTCATCAACGCTGTGATGAAGACCGACGTGACCGGTATTAACGTGGTGAATGCCGATTGTGACTACAACGGCTCCCTGTCGATCACCGATGTGACCCTCCTCATCAATTACATATTGACTGAAGCCTGGTAAAACTGTAGTTCATGTAATTACAGTGTGCGGGTGGGCCACAAGGCTCACCCGCTTTATTATTCTTGTGAAGAAGTGTGTTCTGTCCCTGCCCGCCGTCTGATTGCAGGTGTGGACTATGTTGACCTTGAGCCGCTCCATGCTCCGCTGTGCCTGTTCTTTTTTCTCCACAGCAGATATCGATAAAGTCCTGTCGGCCCTGTTGCACACTACAGCTAAAAAATGAGACGCAAAATCTTGCGTCTCATTTTTTAGTTGTCAATTAGCTGATAGCTAACAGTTTACTTGATAACCTTGGTGGCAATGGTGGTGCCGTCGGTGTAGGTGGTGATCATGATGGTCAGACCATTAGCCTCCTGCATCTCCTGGCCGGCAGCGTTGAAGTAGCGTACGCCAGCAACAGTCTTGCCATCCATGAGCTCATCAAGCTCGGTGTAGGTACCGCGAGAGATCTGCATGTACATCTTGCCGGTCTCGGGATCGATAACGATACCGATTACATAGTTGCGGCCAACAGGAATGTTCCACATGTTCTCGTTCTCGTTCAGCGGGTTCTCGTTAGCATTGCCGTAAACGGGGGTCATGTTCTCCTCGAGTGCACCGTAGCGAACACCGTCAACCATGAAGTAGAAGGGAACGAGGGGACGCTCGTCGTCGCTCATGCTGGGGTGACCACCGAAGATCGAGTAGCGCAGAGCCACGTTGGTCTGGTAGCCGCTGGGATCCTCAGGATTGGCGTTCTCCAACTTGAACCACATCTCGTTACCCTCCTTGTCAAACATTACCAACCAGTAACCTACGCTGTGATCCTCGGGATCCGGAGGAGTGATGGTCTCCTTAGCGGGAATTACGATGGTCTCGGTAGCAACATCGCTGATGAGCATGCCCTCGGCCTGTGCGGTAGCGGTAACAACGATGGTTACATCCTCCTCACCACGCTCGATGGTGTAGGGGTTCTCAACCAGTTCACCGTTTACATAGAGGAGCACCTCACCCTCACCGGTAGCGGTGATGATGACAGCATCGTCGTTGATTTCCCAAGAGATTACGGGAGCGGGAGTGGGGGTGGGCACGGGAGCCTCGTTCTCATCAATAGTGAAGAAGAAGCCACCAGGCATGCTGTCCTTGAAGCCTTCTTTCTTGGCAACGGCAGTTACCTGATAAGTACCTGCACCCTCGACAACGAAGCTGTAGTTATCACCAGTGAAGTTACCCTCGCCAATGAAAACTCCATCGCAGTAAACCTGATAGTAAACAGTTGCATCGGGCTCGTTGTTGTTCAGGGTGATAGTAGCCTGCTCGAGGCCGGTGATAGCGTAACTGCCATCAGGAGCCTGGCACTGCTCGGTGGGATCGATGTCATCATCCATCTCAACGAGGCACTGCACACTCAGGTAATAGTTGTATTCCTGAGAGAAATACTGCTGGTGCCAATAATCACCGGTGTACAGCCACAGGCTGTAGTCATGCATTTCCTCATCGGAAATCATGTCCGATACGCCCATGCAGTAATTACCCTCGTCCTCAAAACTGGGTTGAATCATGTAGTAGCCGATCAGCAGATAGGTATCCTCGTCGGTGTCGATAGTGTAGGGGGTGGGCACATCGATGATATTCCATCCCAAATCAGCATTCACATCGCAATCCCACTGGGTAAATTCGCTGATGTCATAAAATTCGCCCCACGAGTCCACCTTGCAGGTAGCTACGAAAACGCCATTGACTTTTACAGGCTTGGTGAATCCCAACTTGAAGGCTGTGATTTTGCCGCCTTGGAAATCGGCCAATTTCTCGGGCCACAGAGATATACCCACTGCGCATTGGGTGCCTTCGGCAACACCACTTTGAAATCCGAATTGGATTTCTGGGTTAATGTAGTCGTGGCTGTACAAGCCCAGGAAGTTCTGGGTGCTTCTAAGGGTGAAGTCCTGTGTGTTGCTGGGCAGTGCAACGGGGGACTTAACGAAAGAGAGTTGTGCACTCATGGTCATTGCCGTGAAGAGTGCCGCCAATGTAAAAAGTAGTTTCTTCATAATAAAAGAATTAAAAAAGTTAATAAATAAAGTATGAATTCCAGTTAAATGCAAAATTACTCATTATTTACGATAGAGCCTCTTTTCTTTGATGTTTAACATTTATTTAACATTGTCTAGCGGTTCTCATTTTGAGGATAAAGTTCAAATTCGGCGCGCACCGTTGGCAATAAATGCTGCTTTTGGCTCGCCCATGTGTTTCTTTTTATTACCTTTGCGCTGAGGAAATGGAGAAGCAGTACGAGAATATCATCATCGGTATCGACCCGGGCACCAATGTCATGGGTTATGCCTTGTTGGGCGTCAACGGCAAGAAACCGGAGCTCATTGTCATGGGCGTGCTGCAACTCAACCGCATGGAGGACCACTACATGCGACTGCGGCACATCTACGAGCGCGTGAGCGGCGTCATCGATGAATATATGCCCGACGAGATGGCTATCGAGGCACCGTTCTACGGCAAGAATGTGCAGTCGATGCTCAAGCTGGGACGCGCCCAGGGTGTGGCGATGGTCGCCGCCCTCAACCGCGAGATACCCATCACCGAGTATGAGCCCCGCAAAATCAAGATGGCCATTACCGGCAACGGCGCGGCCAGCAAGGAACAGGTGGCACTGATGCTGCAGAAGACGCTGAACCTTGACGCTGCCCAGATGCCCGCCCTGCTCGACGCCACCGACGCCCTGGCAGCCGCCCTGTGCCACTTCTACGAGCGTAACAAGCCCTTCACCGGCAAGGGCACCAAATCCTGGAAATCCTTCATCGCCCAGCACCCCGACCGCGTGAAGAAATAAAAAAAGACTGACCTGAATTGGCCAGTCTTTTTTTATTGTGGAATTCATTTTTATTGCTGCATCGAGAGGATGTCGCTGATGAGCATGGTGACGTCGCTGACGTCCACCTTGCCGTCGCAGTTGAAGTCGGCCTCGGGCGGGAACTCGGTAGTTCCATCGCTGCTCATGATCAAGTTGATGAGCATGGTGACATCGGTCACGCCCAACACGCCGTCACCGCTCAGGTCGCCAGGCAGCACGGCGTCGGAGTCCATCTCGACGATGTTGCCGAAGAACCTTCTCCAGTTGTTGTAGAGACGATAGTCGGCCAATGTGCCTTTGGGCACATGCAGCGTGCGGAGTTCGGTGTTATAAGGATAACGCTGATAGGTGTTCTGATGGATAGATACCTCCAACGGATTGGTGATATAAGTGTAAACGTCGTTCTGCACCGAGCAACCGATGAACGCTTCCCGGCCGATGACAAAGGCCGAATTGGGGATTGTGGTGCGGGTCATGGCTGAACAGCCACTGAATGCACCGTCGCCGATGAAATTGACGCCTTCGGGTATGGCAATTGAGGTGAGTCCTTTACAGCCCTTGAATGCGGCTCCCTTGATGGTTCTGAGCGAGTTGGGGAGGGTGACGCTGGTCATCGTGCTGCAGTTGAGGAATGTCTGGCTCTCTATCACAGTGACGCCTTCAGGTATGGCGATGCGGGTCAAAGCTGCACAACCATAGAAGGCCTTCTCGCCGATAGTTGTGGCCGAGGGGATGATGACGTGACCCAAAGCTGAGCAGCCATAGAACGCGTTGTTGCCGATGGTTTCCAGCGAATGGGGCAGGGCAATGCCGGTCAACGCACTGCAATTATAAAAAGTGTTGGGTTCAATTGTCGTGACACCTTCAGGAATGTTGATGCTGGTCAGGCCCGTACAGCCATAGAAAGCTTTTTCGCCAATGTTCGTTACTGTGTTGGGCAGGGTGATTTTGGCTAAGGCTGTTTTACCGGTAAACGCCTGGATGGCGATGACCGTTGTCCCGTCCCTCAGTGCGATGGTCGTATCGGCAGGCATCGTGCCCTTGTAACCGCATGCTATTGTACCGGCATAAACCACCCCGTCGGGCAGATTGTTGTACCATTTGCTCTTTACAAACGCGTCTTTACCGACCGAGGTCACGGAGCTGGGCAAGTCGAACTCATCCATCCTGTTGCAGAAGTAGAAGGCCTCCTGGCCGATGGTTGTCAGGGAACTCGGGAATGTGATGTTTTTCAACCAAGTGCAGCCGTGGAAGGCTCTATAGCCGATGGCCTTGAGAGAACTGGGGAAGGTCACATTGATCAACTCACTGTGATTAAAGAACGCATTGGCGGCAATTCCTGTCGTGCCGTCCCTCAGTGTGATGGATGTGTCATAGGGCATGGAACCCTTGTAGGTGTAAAGTACCGATCCCACATACACCACTCCGTTAGGTTGATTGTTGTACCACTTGGTGCCCTCGAACGCGTTTTCATTGATAAGGCAAACCGAGCTGGGGAGATTGATGGTGGACAACTGAGAACATCCCTCGAACGCCGATGAGCCGATGGTGGTGACGGTGTTGGGAACGGTGATGCTTTTCAGGCCGGTGCAACCGTAGAACGCCTGGTATCCAATCGAGGTGATGCCCGCGGGGATGGTGACGTCGGTCAGGGCGGTCAGTTCCGAAAACAGGTATGAAGGAATGCTCTTCATGGAACTGGAGAGCGTGACATGGGTCAGCGAGGTGCAGCCTTCAAATGCTTTGCCGTCGATTGTTCTAACAGAATTGGGGATGGTGACGTTTTTAAGACTGGTGCAGCCCTTGAATGTGTAATAGGGAATGTCGGTCAGCGAGTTGGAGAGCGTGACATCGGTGAGGCTACGGCAGCCGTAGAACGCCAGGGAGCCCATCTCGGTCACCGAGTTGGGCATATACACACTCTGGAGCTCATAACAGTTATAGAACATGTTGTGTCCGATGAACTTGACCGAGTCGGGGATGGTGATGGTCGGCATGCTGATGCACCCCGAAAACGCCATGTGATTGATGATCTTGACCGTTTGCGGGATGCTGACGCTGGTCATGCTCGTGCATGCCGAGAATGCCTCGGCATCGATGATGGTGACACCCTCGGGGATGGTGGCGCTGAGCAGGCTCCGGCAATTTAAGAATGCACCTTCTCCAATGATTTGCAGCGAAGGACCGAAGGTGACACTTTCCAAGTAGTTGCAATTTGCGAATGAGCGCCCTTCAAGCACCTTGACCGATTTGCCGATGACGGCGCTTTTCAGTCCGTTGCAACTCTGGAATGCGTTATAACCGACTGCTGTGATAGAGTCGCCGATGACAATACTGGTCAGCCGTGAGCAGCTGTTAAAGGCGTTGTAGTCGATATAAGTGACAGGATAGGTGATTCCGTTATAGGTAACAGTGGCAGGGATGACGACGTCACCAATATAGTCATCGTTATAGGTGTTGTAATCGGCGCCCTTGTAGGTCACAGTGGCTTCGTCGCCGTTGATGTTGTAGTAGATGCCGTCGACCTCAAAGTCGTGGGCCATGGCAGTCGCCGGCAACAGTAGAGCAAGCACAGACAGTAAGCAAGCAGAGACATGTTTCATAACAAGAGAAGGTTTTAAGGATTAATAATACTTTAATTTCCAGTTGCAAAAATAATAATAAATTGTTGAACGGCAAAAGGCGTTGACCGATTTGTTCGTTTTTTCAGTTTTGAGGTTGACCAAGCGCAAAGCTGATTTTTTGATTGTTAATAAAATCTTGTTCAAGTTTGTTTGCGGGGTGGAAAATAATGACTACCTTTGCAGCGATATTTGAAGAGGTTTTATTATTAATGTCAATTCATAACATATTTGGCAAACCTTTCAGGATAGTATCTTGTAGCGGTGAGGCGGTAAGCCTGTTTTATAAACCGTTGCAAGAGAGTCCTTTAAGCGACCTATGCGCCACAATGGATGGGGGAGACCCCACTAATGTGGCGCAAATCATTTTTAAAAACGAATAAAACAAATCAATTTTTTAATAATTCATCATTTTTTCATCAATTAAAACAAATCATTTGTATGTTGAGAACAGTTAAGCTTTTGGCATTAGTGGCAATGTTCTTTGTGGCATTGGCATCGAGTGCCCAGGTGACGACCTCGGCGTTGTCGGGTGTTGTGACCGATGAAAACCAGCAGGCGATGATTGGCGCCACGATTACTGCGTTGCACACGCCCTCGGGCACCAAGTACAACGCCGTGACCAACATCGATGGACGTTACACCATCCAAGGTATGCGCCCCGGTGGCCCTTACACCGTGTCGGTGAGCTACATCGGCTATGAGCCTCGTAGCGTAGAAGGCATCCAGTTGCAACTGGCCGAGACCTCAAACCTGGACTTCGACCTGAGCGTTGACGCCAACGCCCTTGGTGAGGTTGTGGTTACTGCTGCTGCTACCAAGTTCCGCGCCGAGAAGACCGGTGCCGCCACGAACATCAACAGCACGCAGATCAGCAACCTGCCCACCGTTACCCGCAGCCTGACCGACATCACGCGTCTGTCGCCCTACGGCGGTAACGGCATGAGCTTCGCCGGTACCGATGGCCGTACCGCCAACTTCACCGTTGACGGTGCCAACTTCAACAACAACTTCGGTCTGAGCGACGGTCTTCCCGGTGGTGGTAACCCCATCAGCATCGAGGCTATCGAGGAGATGCAGGTCGTTATCTCGCCCTACGACGTTCGTCAGACCAACTTCATCGGTGGTGGTGTGAACGCTATCACCAAGAGTGGTACCAACAAGTTCCGTGGCAGTGCCTACATCTTCCACCGCAACGAGAACCTGCGTGGTGACGTTGTTGATGGCACTCAGCTGGGCGCTGCAGCTCGTGAGAAGGACCGCGTGACTACCTACGGTGCAACCATTGGTGGCCCGATCATTAAGGACAAGCTGTTCTTCTTTGTGAACGGTGAAATGACCAAGAAGCCGACTATCGTGAACACGATGGGTCCGTCGACCGATGGTGTTGCCGATGCCGAGCGTGGTATCTCGCGCACGACGTTTGCCGACCTGGAGCGTGTGAGCAATTTTGTCAAGAGCAAGTATGGCTATGACACTGGCTCATGGACCAAGTTCCCCGCCGACGAGAACAACTATAAGATTCTTGCCCGCATCGACTGGAACATCACTCACGACCACCACCTGGCCCTGCGTTACAACTACACCAAGAACCGCTACTGGAGCAATCCCAACGGTACTTCGATGGATGGTGGCACGCGTATGGCTAGCTACCGTGTATCACAGAATTCATTCTCCTTCGCCAACTCAATGTATGGCATGGACAACCTGGTACACTCTTTCTCGTTTGACCTGAACAGCCGTTTGCGCGACAACCTGTCGAACCAGTTCCTGGCTACCTTCTCCAAGCTGGACGATATCCGTGCCAGCAACTCGAGCGAGTTCCCCTTCATCGACATCACGATGACCGATGAAAACGGTAACCGCGACAACTACATGGCTCTGGGTTATGAGCTGTTCACCTGGAACAACGCCGTTCACAACACCATCTGGAACCTGCGTGACGACGTGACCTGGTACTATGGTAACCACAAGATCATGGGTGGTCTGAGCTTTGAGCATCAGATGGCCGACAACCAGTACATGCGTAATGGTACGGGTTACTACCGCTACAACAGCGTTGACGACTTCATCAACGGTGCAACCCCCGAGGTTGTCTGCTTGACCTACGGTTACGGAAGCGAGACCAAGCCTGCTGCCCGCGTGCAGTTCAACAAGGCAGGTATCTACGCTCAGGACGAGTGGAACATCAACAAGAACTTCAAGCTGACCTACGGTCTGCGTCTTGACGGTCTGTTCTTCAATAATGGTGACCTGCTCACCAACAATGCCATTCTGGCCCTCGACTATTATGACAACAAGGGCAACGTTCGCCACATCGATACTGGCAAGTGGCCCAACAGCAACCTGATTGTTCAACCTCGCATTGGTTTCAACTGGGATGTATTCGGTAACAAGAACCTCAGGGTTCGCGGTGGTACGGGCTTCTTCTCTGGCCGTCTGCCCCTGGTATTCTTCACCAATATGCCCACCAACGGCGGTCTTGTACAGTATCAGGCTCAGCTCAACGCCAACACCAAGGTTTGGGATGGCAAGTCCGGCACGCCCACCCGAGGCTTTGAGAACTACACTGGTGCCTACACTACCGATGCCAACGGCAACCGTTACATCGACATGAGCCAGTTTGCTGGCGGTCTGGTTACTGAGAATGGCCAGGCTACTATCAATGCTCTGCGCAACATGCTCATCGGCATGGGTTATCCCGAGAACGTGACCTCTGACATGGGTACTGTTCCCTCGGCTGTCAATGGCGTGGATCCCAAGTTCAAGATGCCGATGGTTTGGAAGACCTCGCTGGCTGTTGACTACAACATCCCCGTATCCTTCCCCTTCAGCATCACCATTGAGGGTATTTTCAACAAGAACATCAACGCTGCCAGCATCAGCGACTGGTCTATCCCCAGCGTGGGAGGCTTCGCCCGCTTCAACGGTGTTGACAACCGTCCCATCTATCCTGCCGGTTACCGCATGGGTACCAAGGCATTCATGCTGGAGAACACCAGCCGCGGTTATGGTTGGATTGGCAACGTAACCCTGAATGCTGAGCCCACCGATTGGCTGACCTTGATGGCTGCTTACACCCACACCGTACAGAAGGAGGTTACCGGTATGCCCGGTAGCGCTGCCGAGAGTGCCTTCACCTATGTTCCCACTATCGAGGGTCCCAACAACATCAAGCTGCACAACTCGCAGTATGTTACTCCTGACCGTTTCATCCTGTCGGCTACCGGTCACGACCACAGCGGTAACCACTATGGCCTGATCTTTGAGACCTGGCGCGGCGGTTACAACTACTCCTACATGATGGCCAACGACATGAACGGCGACGGTTACAACTACGACGCTGTTTACATCCCCACCGACGAGCAGGTCGCTAATCGCGAGTTCCGCTTCGTTTCTAAGGATGACGAGACCCGCTTCATGGATTATGTACATGCCAACAGCTACCTGAAGAACAATCAGGGCAAGTATGCCGAGGCCTACAGCCTGTACAACCCCTGGGTTCATCGCATTGACTTGAGCTACAAGCATGACTTCTCGCTGAACGTGTGCGGTGCCAAGCACACCCTGCAGCTGCTCCTCGACGTGAAGAACGTGCTGAACCTCTTCAACTCGAGCTGGGGCGTGAGCAAGTACCTCAACCCCGAGATCGGCAGCGATCCCCGCATCCTCAAGTATGAGGGCGTTGACGCTCAGGGCTATGCCACCTTCTCGACTCCGGGTTCGATTAGCGGCGACACCAAGACCTTCGTTCCCAACAAGAGCGTCGGTCAGTGCTGGAACGCTTCTATCGGTATCAAGTACATCTTCAACTAATTCCTAAAGACTCAGACAATATTATGAAACTCAAATATTTTATTTCGTTTTTTGCACTGGTCGCTTTGTTGGCAAGCTGCTCCGATGACGATGCAATTACCCTGCTCGATGAGATTCAGGTTTCATCTTCCTATGTGAGCATCGACGAGGCCGGCGGTTCCAATACGATTACCCTAAACGCCAAGGAAGGTTGGACGTTTGACGAGGCTGAACTTCCCGCATGGCTGACCGTAAGCCCGATGAGCGGTGGCGCCGGTGAGACCAACGTGACCTTTACTGCTCCTGCTGCCCCCGACGGCCGTACCGCCGTGCTGCACGTGAAGTGTGGCGACAAGAGCCAGACCATCAACGTGATTCAAGGTCTCGCAGTCGTTAGCGAGGCTACTTGCGCCGAGGTCATTGCCGGTCCCGAGAGCAAGACCTACCGTGTGACCGGTACCGTGACCAGGATCGTTAACACGACCTACGGCAACTGGTATCTGGTTGACGTGACGGGTGAGGTTTATATCTATGGTACGCTTGACGCTAAGGGTGGTACCAAGAACTTCCTGAGCCTGGGTCTCGAAGAGGGCGACATCGTCACTGTCGAGGGTCCCAAGACCGTGTATAACGGTACCGTAGAGCTGGTTGACGTGACTGTTGTCAAGATCCAGAAGTCGCTCGTCAAGGTCGAGGGTTATGACCCCGAGGACGCTACGATTCCTCTGGAGGGTGGCAACGTGACCGTTAACCTGAGCTGCAAGACTGCCAACGGCATCTCGGTCGAGATTCCCGATGAGGCCAAGAGCTGGCTGGGCATCGTATCGGTAACCGGTGGCGCAGAGCCCGTGGTAACCTTCCATGCCAATGCCAATAACGGTGGCGACCGCAGCACTAACGTTGTGTTCAAGACTGTTGATGACAAGGGTAAGGAATATACCGCTATGGCAACCATCAACCAGAAGGGCGCTATCGTGGCTGCTACCGTAGCCGAGTTCCTGGAGGCTGCAGTGGGTGACACCCAGTATCGTATCACCGGTGTGATAACCAAGGTGGCCAACGCTACTTATGGTAATGTTTATGTGCGTGACTGGTCGGGTGAGACCTACGTCTATGGCATCGGTGCCAAGGGTGACTTTGAGGCTGCTGGCCTGAAGGCTGGTGACGTCGTTACCCTCGTGGGCAAGCGCGGCGAGTACAAGGGCGATCCCCAGATGACTGGCGCTGTCCTTGAGTCGGTAATCCCCGTGACCCCCGTTACGATCGACGAGTTCCTCGATAAGGAGGATAGTCCCAATACCTACTACATGATCACTGGTACCATCGTGGATATCGCTAACCCAACTTATGGTAACGTGACCCTGGAGGATGAGACCAACAGTGTATATGTCTATGGTTGCTATCCCGGTTGGGGTGCTACCGGTGACAACCGCAAGGGTCTGTTCGAGAGAGAAGGCATCGAAGTTGGCGACAAGCTCAGTGTTATCGGTGTGAAGAGCACCTATAACGGTTCACCCCAGCTGGCCAACGGTGTCTACTTCTCGCACGAGAAACCCGAGTAACTGTGAGAGAGACTACATCTGAGTCCAGTTACTAAGCATTACATTTCATTTCATGAATTTGTTGCAGGGAGCGACCATTTGGCCGCTCCCTTGTTTTCCCGTTTCCTTCGTCTTTCCCGTTTCCCTTGTCTTTCCCGCTGCCCTTGTTTTTCCATCTTGCCCCTGTCGTCCCCTGTTTCGTCGTTCTGTCCCTGTCGTGTAATCCGAGGCTTAGCCTCGGACCACGGGACAAGACAACGGAACAGGAGAACGGAACAGGAGAACGGAACAGGAGAACGGAACAGGACTACGGGAGAATGGGGCAGGGCAGGCCTTGGTGGGGTGCGGGATTTTAGTTACCTTTGTGGCATTGATTGACTTTAAAACTAATAGACGATGAAAAGATTCCTTTTACTGTTGACATTGCTGTCGATGATGACGCTTGCGGGCCAGGCCGCAGGCCGTGACAACTACACGGTGATTATTTCGCTGGATGGCTTGCGTTGGGACTATCTGGACACCTACGACGTGCCTTTCCTTAACCAGCTGGCGCGCGAGGGCGTCAAGGCGGTGATGCAGCCGTCTTTCCCCAGCAAGACCTTTCCCAACCACTACACGCTGGCGACGGGCCTCACACCTGATCATCACGGCATTATCGCCAACATCTTTTGGGATCGGGAGCATGGCGTGGAGTTCTCGTTGAGCAACAAGGAGACGCGTGCCGACGGCCGTTACTACGGCGGTGACCCCGTGTGGCTTACCGCCAAGCATCAAGGCGTGAAGACGGCGGCTGTCTTCTGGGTGGGCAGTGATGTGGCTGTGAACGGCGAACATCCCACCTACTGGCGTGACTACCAGACCCAGCAGCTCGAGTTCCCCGACCGCGTGACCGAAATCATCCGTCTGTTGAAACTGCCCGAGCAAGAGCGTCCCCACCTGATAATGGCTTATTTTGAAGAGCCCGACCGCAGCGGCCATAACTACGGACCCATGCATCGCATGACACGCCGTGCCCTCGAGGAGTTGGACTTGCTGCTCAGTAACTTGTGGGCCCGCATCCAGTTGCTGCCCATTGCCGATAAGGTGAATTTCATCGTTACGGGCGACCACGGCATGACCAGCGTGGACCCCAAGCGCTTTGTCGATATTGACGACGTGCTGCCCAAGCACTGGTATGAGCGTTTCTGCAACGACTATCCCACGCTCATCTATGCCAGCGCACCGCAGTACATCGATTCCATCTGCGATGCCCTGCAGGGTGTGGACCACATTCGTGCCTGGAAAAAGGCCGATATCCCCGCTTATCTGGGTTACGGCACCAACAAGAACATGGGCGACGTCGTGGTGCTGCCCGACGTGGGTTGGCTCTTTGCCGACAAGCCCAGCAAGAAGCAGCGCGGCAGCCACGGCTTTGACCACACGGCAGCCGACATGCAGGTGGGTTTCCGTGCCATCGGCCCCGACTTTAAGGTGGGCTATGAGAAGGCGGACCGTTTCCGCAACGTGTGCATCTACCCGCTGCTGTGCTACCTGCTGGGCGTGACACCGTCACCCAACGACGGCTCCCTCGACGAAGTACGCGACCTCTTGCGCTAGTACCCGCCTCCAGAGAATTAACACCTTAATCCTATAATAGCGGCATCCGCACTCAAGTTAGAAATCACTTGAGTGCGGATGCCCTTATAACTATTCTAGAGGTCAGTTTTTCATCAAGTAGTTGATGAGGTCGACGATATCGGTGATGTTGACCTCGCCATCGCCGTTGAAGTCGGCTGCGGGGTTATCAAGACCTTGTTCGCTGCTGATCAGATCATTGATGAGGCCGATGACATCGCTGACGTTCAACTCGCCGTTGCCATCCACATCTCCCAAGCCATAGAAAGTGCGGAAAAAGTTCCAACCGACCGCATTTTGATATAGCGGAATCGAAGCATTTGGAACAGTAGCAGAGAGCGTGCTCGTTGACCCATTATAGAACAGATATTCATCAGCTGTGGGTGGTGTTGTGGCAAGACATGTCACACTCCTGATCCAACAGCCCGCAAATGCATCTTTGCCAATGGTGGTAACAGAGCCAGGTATCCTCACGTAGTGGTAAGGTGCATTAAAGAACGCAGCTTCGCCAATGGCGGTGACGGTGTTGGGAATGACGGTGACGCCGCAGCCTGTAATCAAGGTATTGCTTGATGTCTCGATGATGGCATTGCAGTTATTACGGGAGTCGTAGACGGGATTGCCGTTTTCTACCGTTATGCTAGTTACAGAAGCAGTGCTGCTGAATGCTCTGAAACCGATGGAAGTGACCGATTTGGGGATGTACAGACTGGTCAGGTCGGAGCAGGCATCAAAAGCATAATCCCCGATGGATGTCACCCCACTGCCGATAGTGATGCTGGCAAGATGATAGCAACGCAGAAATGCATATTCTCCGATTGAAGTGACTGAATTGGGGATACTCATGCTAGCGAGGTTTTCGCAGCCGGAAAAAGCACCAACCCCAATACGTTTGACACGGTTGGGAATCCGTAGGCTTGTCAAGCCTTTGCAGTTCTGGAAAGCATCAGCGCCAATAGAAGTGACAGAGTAGCCAAGGGTTACATTCGTCAGCCCTTCGCAGTATCGAAATAACCCATCGTTCACTACGGTGACACCTGAGGGAACGGTGACGCTTGTCAAGCCCCTGCAACCCATGAACGCTTCATCGCCGATGTTAGAGACATATTCGGGAATTGAAATCCCTGTCAGGACCGAGCAATATGAGAAAGCCCTTTCTCCAATAGAAGTGATGCCCGTGGGAAGGGTGACGCTTCTCATGTTAGAGCAGTTGCTGAAGCAATCATCCCCGATAGAAGTAACATAGAAAGTCCTGCCCTCAAGTTCTATGGTCTCGGGTATGACAGCCTCCTCGACGTCTTTGTTATTATAATATCTGGCCTCGACTGCCCAACTGGATATCATGTTATACTCAATATCGTCTATTCTGAAATCTGTATAAGCGATGTTATAGAAGAATTCAGTCCAGCGCATGTCATCCCAATAGTAATAAGATAGCCAGGATGGCACAAATAGTGTGCGAGAGTAGTAATCCTCGGCATAAAAAGCTGATTCGCCTATAATCATCTCCTGTGGATCGGCAAAACAGATCACATTCGTATAAGGGTCGTAAGCGAACGCGAAATCACCGATACGGGTCACCGTGTTGGGGATAGTTACTGACTCGAGATAAATGCAACCGCAGAACGCATAATCGCCGATTGCGGTGACAGTATAGTTCACGCCGTTATAATCGACAGCTTCGGGAATGACGAAAATTCCACCATAACCACCAGAAAAATCCTCTGGGGATGCTTCATTTAACTCATAATAACTGGTTACCTCAACTTCGGTACTATTCAGAATGTTGTAGTAGATGCCGTTTTTTTCAAAATCATAGGCGGCCATTGATTTTGGCATCAGTACGGCTAATGCAACCAATAAAGTAAAGAATAGCTGTTTCATTGTTCTGATAATTAGAGATTATTAATCGAATGTTTGTTTATGCATGCTTGTGCCATCAAAATTAGGTAATCAGACTGAGCCTGTCAAATGATTTTGACAGATATTTCGCCAAATGCTGATATTATAATAAAAATTGTCTAATTTTTTTACACTTTTGAGACTTCAATAAATCAGCTAGAGTTGCATGTTGAAATCACAAGCAAAGGGCGCTTAAATGCAACCAATAAGCACAATAAATACAAGGTGTCGGCTTTCGTTCAATTGTATTTATTGTGCTTATTGTCTTCCTTTTATTGTTGTTGAGCGTTTGTGTGAGGGTTGGGGTAGGGGTACAAAAAAAGGGCAAGTGAGCTACAGCGCGCCGCTACAACCTCGTTACCCTTGCTCCGGTCAAGGCCTGGGGGATTGGGAGGGAGCTGGCCGTGTAGGACTTACCCGGCTGCAAAAGTACTGCTTTTTCCCGAACTGACAAGGTTTTTTCGGGAAAATTATTACATTTAAACCCTAATCTGCTATTAATGAGTCGCTTATCTCTCTTGCTGTAAATAGAATTATATCTCCATGATGTGCTCACCATTATCCATCCATTCACCATACCAGCATTGGCGGTGGATGTCTAAGACAAAACTGCTTGGAAGGATGATATTCATGTCAGGATTTTCAAGGGATACCAATACGGCATATTTACCGTCATTTCCTGCGCCTTCCCTTTTGGCACGATGGGGTTTGCGGTAATAGCCGGCACACTGGAGCTTGCGCTCGTATAAATCGACAAAGGCACGACTGCCCTCGATGATAAGTCCCGGTTTAAGCTTGTTTTTGTCGGGATCAGAACTGATTTTTTCCTCGATGATGGCCCAATCGAAGTTTTTGCCATGCAGATGATAGAAATCTCTTAAAAACTCAAGGTCATCGGTATAATCAAAAATATCCATATCATTAAGTTATAGTCCTTGTTATTATTCATTTGGTAAATCATCCGGCTGGTCCGGGGCATGGTGGTCGAGACGGTTCTCGTAGAGGTAGTGCTTGGTCTCACGGGCGATGACGCCGCTCAACAACAACAGGGAGACGAGGTTGGGAATCGCCATGAGGGCGTTCATGCAGTCGGCAGCGTTCCACACGATATCGAGGCTGATGATACTGCCCACGAAGACCATCACGACGAACAGGATGCGGTAAGCCAGCATCCAGCGCTTGCCCTTGAGGTACTCGACAGCGCGCTCACCGTAGTAGCACCAGCCCAGGATGGTGGTGAAGGCGAACGTCAGTAGGCCGAAGGTCAGCAGCGGCGTGCCCACATAGGGGATTTTAGCAAAGGCGGCCTTGGTCAGGGCGGCGCCGTCGCTGGCGCTAATGTCGGGATGGGCGATGATCGAGCTAACGATGACCAGGCCAGTGAAGGCGCAAATGACTACCGTGTCCCAGAAGGTGCCCGTTGAGGAAACCAGTGCCTGCCTCACCGGGTTGCGCGTCTGGGCGGCAGCTGCGACAATGGGTGCGGAGCCCAAACCGGACTCGTTGCTGAACAGACCGCGGGCAATACCCATGCGCGCCGCGATAATGACTGTGGTGCCGATAAAACCGCCGCCAGCAGCCTGGGGCGTGAAAGCCGATTCACAGATGAGTTTGATGGCCGGCCAGACGTACTGCCCGTTGGCGAACAGGATGTAGATGCACCCCAGGACGTAGAAGAATGCCATGAAAGGCACCAATGCGCCGCACACGCGGGCAATGCTCTTGATGCCGCCCAGCAGCACGAGACCCGTTAGCAAGCACACGCCAGCGCCCGTCACCCACATGGGGATATGATAGGACTCATTGGCGATGGTGGAGATGGCATTGGCCTGCACCGTGTTACCGATGCCGAACGAGGCCAGGGCTGTAAACAGGGCGAACAGCACGGCGAGCCATTTCCAACCCAATCCGCGCTCGAGCGCGTACATGGGCCCACCCAGCATGCGGCCGTCGTCGGCCTTGACACGGTACTTGATGGCCAGCAGGCCCTCGCTGTACTTGGTGGCCATGCCAAACACACCCGATAGCCAGCACCACAGCACGGCACCGGGTCCGCCCAGGGCGACAGCGGTGGCCACGCCCACGATGTTACCTGTGCCGATGGTCGCCGCGAGCGCCGTCGCCAGCGCGCCGAACTGCGACACGTCGCCTGTGGAACCCTTGTCACGGCTCACCGATAGGCGTATGGCCGTGAGGAGTTTTCGCTGCGGGACACCCAGCCTGAAGGTGAGGTAAACATGTGTTCCCAACAGTAATATAATCATCGGCCACCCCCAAAGGTAGTCGCTCAAGATCTTGAAAAAATCGTTTAAGGTTTCCATAATAGTTCGGTAACATTAAGGTTGAAAATGCAAATATAGTGAAAATAGTCGTAGTATTCTGTTTTTTGCTTATAAGTTTAAGGATTTTCGTTTTTTTTGATTAAATTTGTGCCGTTATAGATGAAATGTTCAATCACATTATTAACCTTTCAATACAATCACTGTTATGAAAAAAATAGTATTACTTCTTATCTGTGTTGCTGTTACTGTCGGTGCTTCGGCACAAGTTAAATCCAAGGGCAACGCCTATCGCCCGATGGACAAGGTGCAGTCCAGCACCAAGGTGCAGACTCCGTCGCGCGTTGACATCATCACCGAGCAGCCCGAGGGCACGCTGGTGAACTACCTGCGCGGTGGCGAGTATCTGCTCTCGAGTTTTTATGGCTACGACACCGACTATCAGACGGGTCGTGTGCGAGTGGTCTATGCCGACGATGGCCACACGGTTTACATCCAGGACATCATGTGCTATGGCGAGGGCTCCGGTGTGTGGGTAGAGGGTGAACTGAACGATGACGGTTCGACAATCTCGGTACCGCTGGGACAATACATCGCCTATAACGAGGAATTTGGCTACGGCGTAGTCCTGTCTTGGGGCACGACCGATGTCATCGACCTGGGCGATGACTTCTATTGGCTTGACTTCATTGCCGATGAGCGTGCTACCGAGGTGACCTATGCCATTGACCCCGAGACCGGTGTCATCACGATGCTGGGCAGCGATGGCAGTGTGGACAACCCTTACCCCTACAACTGTGTTGCTACCGGTCTTGCCGGCCTGTGGAGCGACGACGGCTCGGTGGCCACCATCGAGTGGAATTCGGTGTGGACACCGATGGGCGAGACAGTTGCCGCCGTTCCTGCCAACCCCGACGTGCTGGAGTTCTATGACTGCGGCGATGAGAGCGGTTACACTCGCTTTGACTTCAACATCAACCTGGTTGACGTTGACGGCAACCCGCTGAATTCCGATTACCTGACTTACAGCGTCTTCACCGATGAAGATCAGTTGTTCATGTTCGATGTTGAAACCTACGGCGCACAAAACGGCTTCGACACCGACATGACCGAGATTCCCTACGGTTACAGTGGTGAGGACTTCTACCTGCGTCGCGTTTACTTCTACCGCACCAACGAGGGTGACAACCCCATGTTCAACTGGCGCATCGGTATCCAGCTGAACTATACCGTTGACGGCGTGACCAACAAGAGTGACATCGTTTATCTGGAAGTGTATCCCAAGCCCAGTGCAGTGAATGAGCTTGCCGACGGCAAGACGGTTGCCGGCGTGCGCTACTTCAACATGGCAGGTCAGGAGATGGCACAGCCCGAGGGCATGACCATCCAGGTGACCACCTACAGCGACGGCACCACCAGTGCTGTTAAGGTCATGAAGTAATCACCATCACACACTCTATCACAACAACAGGCACTGCCACTACGGCGGTGCCTGTTTTGTATTAACCATGGATTTGTCGAAGAATTACCAGACCATAGCCTGGCACAAGAAAAATCCCGCCTGGCCCAATCACGGGTGAGGCGGGATAAAGTGATTGATGGGAAAATTATATTACTAAAAATCTGTGATGGTAATCAGATGTTACTTAGATAATTTTCAAGATCCGGAGTTCTTCAATTAGAAAGTGAACTGTACACGGGCCTGAGCCACGTGGAAGTTCTTGTCGTTGGGCAGGAAAGGCTTGTCGAGTTTGTGGAAGGTGTAGTCAAACATGCACAGCACATAGCGGTTGAACGCGTAGTTCAGACCAAGGGTGAAGCTGTGGATGTCGCCACCGCCGACGCTGGTAGCGCCAGTGCCGGGCCAATCCTCCATATAGCCGTTGGCATAGTAGTGACCGCGACCGGCGTTGTAGTACTCACCGTCGGTGAGGTTGTTGAGGCCGGTGTAATTGTAGCGAGCCACGATCTCGAGAGACTTGCCGTCCATGCCGCCCAGGAGGCCTTCCTGCATGTTGTACTTGTAGCCGTTGCCCAGAAGCTGGATGCCAGCCTCTACATAACCGCCGAGGAAGTTGTTGTTCTTGAGCTTGTTGGCATTCTCCCACCACTCGATGTCGCCCCAACCGTCGATGTTGTTCTGGGCATCGATGTAGAGTGAGTAGCTGTCGCGCTTCTTGGTGACATGCTTGTAGAAGAACTCACCACGAGCAAAGAACTTGTTGTTGAGGTAGAGTGCTTCGGCACCAGCATTGAACACGTTGTTGGCCCAGTCAAGGTCGGCGTTTACAAACTGCTCATCCTCGTCAACGAGGGTCTCGAGAGACTGACCCAGGTGCAGGCTCTTCTTGAGCACGTTGTTGTAAACCTCGCCACCGCCCAGGTGTGCCCAGCGTGCGCTCACGCCCACGTGCATGGTCTGGTTCTCGTCGGCGATGGGACGGAACAGATAGCGGCCAGCAAGGGTAATACCGTTGAAGCCAGCGTCAATCTTGTTGTATTGGTTCTCGGTGAACACACCCTGATAGGCCATGAAGTGGTTGCTGTTGAACTTGTAGGTGATACCCAGCTCGCGGCCCTCGCCCAATGCATAGGACGAACCGGGACGGCTGATGAAGTGGTAGCTGCCCAGCGAGGTGTTGCGGGCCATCGAACCGGCGGGATCGTTGTAGTAACCCACCTTCACGGCATGGGTGTTGTCGTTGTTGTCCAGGTGGCTGTACTGCAGGAAGATGTTCTTCTGAGCGAACTTGCCGCCGCCAAAGCCGAAGTCAGCATAGAAGTACCAGTCCTTGTAGGTCATCGAGGTGCGGATGCGGGCATCGGTGATTGAAGCGCCGCTCTGCAGAGGGGTGAAATCGCTGCGATAGTAAGCGGCGTCGGCCATCATGCGAGCGCCCACGGTGAACTTCACTTCCTTCTCGGCGTTCTCAAGCTCCAGGGTGGGGTCGGTGTCAAAGTCCTGAGCAGCTGCGGTCAGCGCGAAGATTGCCAGAACAGGCATCAAAATATATTTTTTCATATTAAACTGTATCATTTAATGTTGTTGTTAATGTTTATTACACCTGATTAGTAACCAAGACGCTCGAGGGTGGTAACGGCATCGGGAACGATGACATTGGCCTGCGAGTTGTCATACTTCTGACCAGCGTGGAAGGGGTTGGGCAGTTGGGCGTTGCCACGGAAACCGTTCTCGATCATGTAACGCAACGACATCTCGGTGCGGTTGGTGAAGAAACCGTCCATGTACACGGGTACGCTGCTGGGATAGCTGGTGGTGCAGTAGGGGGTAGCGGGAATCTCCAGGCGGAGCAAGTCGTCGAACTCGGTCTCCCACTCATAGTTGTAGTAGCCCATGTACTTGCACATCTGAGCCCAGCTGTCGAAGCTGTAGGGATGGTTGATCATACCGCTCTTGCGGATCATGTAAGCCTGCCAGGGAGCGTTCATCTCGGGATAGTTGTTGGGGGCACCGCTGATGGCCGGACCGATGATGTGTGCGCCATTGTCCTGAGCCCACTTGATGAAGGCTGCATAGCCGGTGGGGGTGTCATAGGCGATATCGGTAGCATAGGCGGGCTCGCTGATCCACAACAGATAGCACATGGGGATGCGACCCTTGAAGACGTCGTTGGCGCGACGCAGAGCGTCGAACGAGAAGGTCTGCAGGATGACGCGACCGCGGGTGTTGCCCACGTTCACCTTGCCATTCTTGTAGAAGGGCTGCTCGCCGGGATCGTTGGTGATGATGTTCCAGCCCTGCTCGGCCAGGACGTCATACACGCGCTGCTCCATGTTGCCGGGGTTGAGCCAGCTCTCCTTGAACTCGACATAGATGCCGGGACGGTTGCCGGTGTCCTCGGGGTCGGGCTCATAGGCATTGGCGAAGTCGTACTCGATAAAGTCCATGTACTTGGCGTTGTACTGGCCTTTCTCCTTAATCTTGTTGTAAATCTGCTCCAGCGTCATGCCACGGTACTCGTCCTTGACCTTATAGGTCAGCACGCGGCGGCCATTGGCGTCACGGATCAGGCGCTTGCCCTGTGCATAGGCGATCTGGTCCTGGATGGCGCTGATGTACAGACCGTTGCTGTAAACGATGTGACCGTTCTCGAAGCGGCCGTTCTCACTAGCCTTGAAGGTGGGACGGGCCTGCTCCAGCGAGCTCTCGTTGAACCAGCTGCCGGCATCGAGCATGAGCAGCTCGGCATAGTAGTAGCTCAGGGTGTAGAACGGGCGGAAGGCGGCCATGTCGCGGCCATACTGTGCTTCGGCGTCGGCGCGCGAGAAGCCCAGGCTCATGTAGAAGTCCACACGGCTGGCGGGAACGTTCTCGCTGAAGACGTTCTCGATGTTGGTGGTGCGCTTCAGGTTCTCATCGTGGTTTGCAAGCACAATACCGTCCTTGGTGCACTGCACGTCGCTCTCGAGGTAGTCGGCACCCATTTCGCGGGCCCAGCGCCACGATGCCTCGGTCTCCTCAGGAGCCCAGAAGGTGGAGCCACGGTGGGCGATAACGGCATACAGGGGCACATAATCACGAACCTTGGCCAGGTCGTTGTTCAGTACTTGAACTTCGACACGCTTGGCGTCAAGCTTCTCATTGGTGAACTGCTGTTCTTCCTCACATGAGGTGAAGGTCGCGAGCACAACGGCGCTCAACAGACCTACTCTAACGAGATGTTTAAACATAAGTAGTTTGGTTTTTTGATGAATAAAATATTGTGATAATTGATTATTTCTTCTCTTCGATGTGTTCGCCCTTGCGGTCGGCCACGAGGTACTGTTCCTCCTTGAAGGTCAGCGCCATGAAGAAGATGGCAAGCACACAGGCTCCGACGAGCAACAGGAAATAATTGGTGAAGTCATAGCCGGCGGCACCCTTGGCCATCTTGAGCACATAGCCCAGAACGGTGTTGGCCAAGATACTGGTACCCAGCACATAGCCCATGAAACCCGTGAGGCCTGCAGCGGTGCCGGCTGCATTCTTCGGAGCCAGGTCGAGGGCTTGCACACCGATGAGCATGACGGGACCGTAAATCAGGAAACCGATGGCAATCAGACAGCCGACAACGACCCAGAAGTTGTTGATGAACTGCCAGTAAACGACAATCACGGCGATGATGATAGCCATGAACAGCATCGTGGGCATCGCGCGGCGGCCCTTGAAGACCTTGTCGCTCAACCAGCCGCAGAAGATGGTGCCGGGGATGGCGGCGAACTCAAACGCGAAATAGGCCCAACCGGCACTCTTCAGGTCGGCACCTTGGGTGTCGAGAATCTTGGGAGCCCAGTCGAGGCAGCCGTAGCGAACCATGTAGATAAAGGAGTTGGCCAGGGCGATGTACCACAAGAACTTGTTGGACAGCACGGTGCGGAAGATTTCCTTCACGCTGAGCGACTGCTCGCTCTTCTTCTCGTCATAGTTCTTGGAAGCACTGCCGCTCCACTTCTCGATCGAGGGAAGACCGCAGGACTGAGGCGTGTCACGAATCAGCACATAGGCGATGATGGCAATCAGAATGGCCGCAGCGGCGGGGAAAGCATAGGTACCGATCAGGAAGTAGAGTTTCTCGTTCGTGCCGAAGAACCAGTGACCGAACCACAGCGCACCATAACCGGCCATGGGGCCAACGAGGGCACCACCCACGTTGTGGGCGCAGTTCCATACACTCATCCACGTGCCACGCTCCTTGATGGAGAACCAGCGCGTCATCACGCGTCCGCACGGAGGCCAGCCCATTCCCTGGAACCAACCCACGAGGAAGTTGAAGGCGCCCATCAGGGTGATGGCCAATCCCTTGTTCTCGGGGCCGATAGCCACAACGGGCACAATCATGAATAACATGGCGATGGACGACAGAATCAAGCCCAGGGGCAAGAAGCGGCGCGCATTGCTGCGGTCGCTCACGCTGGCCATGACAAACTTGGAGATACCGTAGGCCAAGGCATTCATTGCCATGGCGCCACCGAGTTCGGCTTCGTTAAATCCGAGCTTGCCCAGAGGCGCAACCGCCATTGAGAGGTTCTTTCTCACCAGATAGAAGCCGGCATAGCCGATGAAGATGCCGATAAAGACTTGCCAACGCAGTCTCTTATACTTGGCATCGGCCTCGGGGCCGGTCTGTTCCGGCTTATAGGCCGGGGGTGCTAAAAAACTTGCCATAATACTTTAAGTTTTGAGTTGTTAGTTTTTAGTTATTAATGATTCATGTGTTGTCATTTTATGTTGTTGGCTTGGCGGGTAGCCTCCACGTCGAGGGCATCGGCGAGGATGCTGATGGGATTCTCGACGGGCAGGCCGGTGGACATCTCAATCTGCCATTTGCACGTCTCGCAGTCGGTAGAGACGGCTTCTACTTTGGCGTCGGCAATGTCCTTGAACAAGGTGGCGCCTATGGCCTGTGAAAGTTCGTAGTTCTCTTTCTTGAAGCCGTAGGTGCCCGAGATGCCGCAGCAGTTCTGCTCGAGTTCCACGAGATCAAGGCCCGGAATCATGCGCAGCATTTCGATACTGTACAACTGCCAACCCAAGCGTTGTATGTGACAAGCGGTGTGATAGGCAATGCGACGCTTATAGTCTTGCTTGAAGATAAGTTTGATTTTCTCCTCATCCACAAGCTTGTAGATGAATCGTGTTGCAAGGTTGATGCTGTCGCGCACGTCGGCATTGTCGATGCCGAGCATAGCGGGGTACTCGTCGCGCATGTTGAATGTGCAGCTCGAGCTGGTAGTGAGCACAACGCGGTTGTCGCGGGTTACCGACTTGCGGATGCTGTCGATGTTGGTGCGGCCCTGACGCATGGCCTGCTTGTACAGGCCGTTGGCGATAAGGGCCACGCCGCAGCACTGCTCCTTGTCAAGCAGATGCACGCCATAGCCCACGGCGTTCATCAGCTTGACCAGATCCTGGCCCAGCTTGGGAAAATTGTAGTTGACATAACAGCCGTGGAAATAGCTCACGTGGTGGGCAAAGGCGTCCTGCTCCTTGGCGGCATGGCGTTTGAACCACGTGGTGAACTTTTGGCGGCTATAGGCGGGGAAAGTGCGGTGCTTGTCGATGGCCATCACGCTGTGCATCACCGCTTTAGTGGGCTTGAGTCCCAACGTGGCGTTGGCGACGGGTGCCACCAGGTTAGCCACGGTGCCCAGCAGGTCGGTGTTGGCGAGTAACGTGTCGCGCAGGCTGGCGCGCTGCTTGCCCAGGGTAGCATCCATGCGGGCGTGCTGGATGATGTCGGCGATGTGTACGCCGCTCGGGCAAGCCACCTCGCAGCGCTTGCAGTTGAGGCACATCTTGAGCGCCTTGTCGAAATAGGCGGGATCTTTCAAGCGGTAGCGCTCACCGTCGGGGCCGGCCTGCTTGGGGCCGGGGTAGTCGGTAGTCACAGCGGCTACAGGGCACACTGTGGTGCAGATGGAGCACTTGGTGCACTGCTCAAAGTTGTTCTCGCTGATGTTGCAAAGTTGCATTCGTTCAGCCATAATATCCCATTAAAAAAATCATCAATCAAATCGTTATCTATCTATATCTAAACCTTTAGTCGAACTGTAATCGACTATGGTGACGCATGGTTATGGATGCGCTCATTTGTTTTCGCGGATGTGGTCGGCTGCGGCGATGGCGGTTATCAGCGACACGCCGGTGCCGTCGCCCATCTTCACGGGATCGTGTCCGCTCAGGACCGAACCGATAGCGCGGAGGTTTTGAATGGGTTTGCCGTTCTTGAGGCAGCGCAGCTGCTCGTCGGTGGCGACGCCGTAGCCGAAATAGGCTTGGGGCTGCAGCACGCCGAAGGATGTCCAGCGCTCACGGTCGTTGTCGGCTACTACGTCAACACCCAGCACGGGTTCATAGATGCGCTCATAATCGGCCCTCAGGCCACGGCTGACGAACGAGCCGGTGGCGAGGACGAAGTTGTCGGCCTTCAACGGCATGTCGCCGAGTTTGGCGGTGGTGACGCTGGTCAGTTTGTCGCCCTCAAAGGTGCCGCTCACTGCGGTGTCTCCCATCAGGTAGGTGCCGCCCAGCATCCTGAAGTAGTGCCGCAGCTGGGTCATCATCCTCATGCCGGCTACCGAAGGCGGCAGTGTGGCTACCAGGCGCAACGGCTTGCGTGTCATGTTCTGCAGCGTTTGGAAGTCGCTGCTGTCGTTCTGCCCGAACACGCTGGGCATCAACACCATGTCGGCCTCGCCGGCCAGACTGTTGAGCTGGTCGGCCACACGTTGCAGCGCGTGGTTGCTCACCAGTCGCTTGGCAAGGCTTGTGGCGCGCATCTCGCTGGGGCTGCGGCGCAGCGATGTGATGTCGTCGGTGGTGAACTCGATCATGTCCACCTCAAAGCCCAGTTCGCGCAGTCCTTGAGCCAGCATGGCGTTGGGCACGTCGAAAAAGCCGCGTACGCACATCAGCGCCAAGTGCTTAGCGGGCAGATTGTTGAGGTCGTCGATGCGCAGATGGTCGTTCAGGGTGAGCCACGCGGGCTTTGCGACGCCCATCGGGGTGATGCGCCAGTGGTTAGCGTTGGCCGATCCAGTCATTTCGATGCCCGAATCGCTGAACAGCAGCTTCACGCGCTCTGATATCGCAGCGATGCGGTCGGCTCCGATTTTGCTGTACGGATGGTTCTGGGGCAGGGTAGCGATGGCCTCCAGGGGCTTCTCGACGGGCTTGCCGTCAATGCAGCCCAGCAGCTCCATTGAGCCGCCGTTGAACAGCATAGTGGATTGTCCGCTGGCCACGATGGTGACGCGCTTGCCGCGCTTGGCCAGTGAGATGCCGCAAGCGAGTGCGCTCAGGCCTCCGCCCATGATGACGGTATCCATTCTCATTGCACGTCCTCCTTTCCTTGTAAGTTAACTGCGGTGTCCAGTCCGCACAGTCCCTCGTAGATCGAAGCGGTGAGCTGAGCCTCGCGCAGGGTGTCGCCCCATGCGACGGGCCTCATGCCCTTCCAGCGCTCGTCGAGGAAGGCTGCCAGGTCTTCCTGGGCGCGTTTCACGTCGTGGTTGAATTCGCCCATCAGCGAGGCGGCGCGGCAGGAGCAGAGTTTGCCCTGGCAGGTTCCCATGCCCACGCGTGTGCGGCGGCGCAGATTCACCAGGTTGTGCACGTGCAGCTGGTGCACGGCATATTTGATTTCGCCCACGGTGACGCCTTCGCACTCGCACACCAGGGCGTTGTCGATGTCGTTGTCCTTCTCGATGCGTGCAGCGAGCGAGCCGTGTCGGCCGATGGCGGCGCGCTGGCCGAAGCTGTAGCGCTTGGTGAGGTCGCCCTGGTTGGGGCCGTCCTCTTCCGAGCCCGGTAGCGGCTGGTTGGCGGTGATGCAGGGCGCAGTGTTGCCCAACTTGGCACACACCGCGTTGGTGGCGATCTCGCCCATCAGGCGGTAGGTCATCATCTTGCCGCCCGTGATGGTGATGAAGCCCTCCAGGCCGTCGCGCTTGGCGTGGTCCAGACAGACGATGCCGCGGCTGATGCTGCGGCCGCTGGGGTCGTCATCGCTGGCGACGAGCGGCCTCACGCCGGCATAGGCGCGGATGATCCTCGTCGTTGCCAGCGACGGCGCGATTTTCACGCCTTCCTTGAGCAGCACGTCCACCTCCTCGCGTGTCACGCGCATGTCGTCCACCGTCTCGATGGGGATGCGGTCGCTGGTGGTGCCGATGACGCACACCGTGTCGTCGGGTACGAGGATGTCGGCGTTGGCGGGCTTGCGGCAACGGTTGATCACCATATTGTTGACGCGGTGGCCGAAAATAAGCAAGGCACCGCGGGCAGGGAACATCGAGATGTTCACTCCCGCGGTTTGGGCGATGCGTTGTCCCCAGATGCCTGCTGCATTGACCACGACGCGGCTGCGCACCTCGATGCGCTCGCCGTTTAACTTATTCAGTAATTTCACGCCCTCGACGCGATTCTGGTTGATGATAAGACTCTCGACCTCATGATAGTTGAGCGTCTCGGCACCATGCAGGCGTGCGTCGAGCAGGTTGCCCACGGTGAGGCGGAACGGGTCGATCGCGGCGTCAGGGACGCGGACAGCACCGATGAGCTGCGGGTTCACCGCCGGCTCGATGCGGCGGGCCTCCTCGGGGTCGATGACGTCGGCGCGGATGCCGGCACGCTGGCAGGCCTCGACAAAGGTCTGCTGGTATTGCAAGTCGTCCTCGGGCAGGGTGATGAACAGGCCGTCGGTCTCCTCGACGCAGTGGCGCGCGATGCGGCGCAGGATCATGTTCTCGCTGATGCACTCGGATGCGCTCTCGCCGTCGGTCACGGCATAGCGGGCACCGCTGTGCATCAGGCCGTGGTTGCGACCCGTGGCCCCCGTGCTATAGTCATTGCGCTCGACCAGCAGCACGCTCAGGCCGCGCAATGCGCAATCCCTCGCCGTTCCGGCGCCTGTAGCGCCGCCACCGACGATGATCACGTCATATTCCTTGTTGTAGATGTCGTTTGTTGCCATAGACACTGTTTTTTAGGTAGCAAAACCAATTGCGTGAATTAGTTTCGGTGCAAAGTTATAACATGTTTTTGGATTGACAAAATAATTTCGTATTTATTTTGGGAAAGTTTTTCAAATACAATCTTATAATATTGAAAATCAAATAAATAATATAATATTGAGTGCAAATTTTTGCCGAAAATAATATTTCGTTTTATTTGTTAATATGTTTCGTTTCGCAATAAAATGATGCCAATTTCTTGGTCTAATTTGGCTGAATTTGGTTTCGTTTTGGTAAAAAATGAAAGTTTTTTGCCTTTTTTCTTGGCGGTTATTCTTCTTTTTTCTACTTTTGCCGTGTCAAAAGAAAATTAATCTACCATCATGACGAAAGAACAACGGCACGAAATGATCATGGAGGAGCTCATCAAGCACGGCTCGGTGCTGGTGGCTGACCTGGTGCGCAGGCTCGATGTGTCGGCGGTGACGGTGCGCAAGGACCTCACCGAGCTGGAGAAGACCGACAAACTATATCGCAGTCACGGCAAGGCGGTACTGGTGAATCCTTACATCAACAACCGCTCGGTGAACGAGAAGGAGAAGTTGGCTACCGACCAGAAGCACGCCATCGGGCGCGAGGCGGCCCGCCTGATCACCCGCAACGACAGCATCTGCATCGCCTCGGGGACAACGGTTCACGCCCTGGCGCGCAACATCGTGCCGGTCCACAAACTGACCGTCGTGTCGGCATCGTTGCCTGTGAGCAACATCTTGTCGGCCCACGAGAACATCGACATCATCCAGCTGGGCGGCATGTTGCGTCACAGCAGCCTGTCGGTGGTGGGCGAGTATGCGACGCGCATCATGGAGCAGTGCTCGTTCAGCAAACTGTTCATGGGCGTTGACGGTATCGACGTGGACTTCGGCATCACCACGACCGAGATGCGCGAGGCATCGCTGAACCAGAAGATGATGGCGGCAGCTCAAAAGACCATCGTGCTGGCTGACAGCAGCAAATTCGGCCGTCGCGGCTTCGCCAAGATCGCCGACATCAGCGCCGTGGACATCATCATCACCGACGCCGGCGTCTCCCCCAAGGATGTAAGCCGTCTCGAGGACCTGGGCATCGAACTCATCATCGCCCAGTAAAAATATTGACTCTTGAAAGGAAGCCCGTTAGGGCTGGTATGGTTTAGGCGGGGGTGAGCGAAGCGTAACCCCCGCCTAAACTAAACCGTTTTAGCCCCGATGGGGCTATTGGATGCGGTTGGCGAAGGGGGCGTTGCTCCAGACGATGAGGTTGCCGGTGAGGGTGTCGGCGCTGATGGTCATCACGCCCAGGTCGGAGCGGCGTTGCATCATGTTTTTCACTTCGTTTTCTCCCATCACCATGCAGGCGGTGGCCCAGGCGTCAGCCGTCATGCAGTCACGCGCGACGACGGTGACGCTCAGCAGGGTGCCGGCGCGGCTGTCGCCTGTGCGCGGGTCGATGATGTGTGATATCTTGGTGCCGCCCTCTTCACGCCACTTGCGGTAGTTGCCGCTGGTGGCCACGGCGCCACTGTCCAGTGCCAGGGTGAGGGCACTCTCGTGCGCTGTCTGGCCCTGTTGTTCGCTGGTGGGCATATCGACCGACACGTTCCACGGCGTGCCGCGCTTGTTGACGCCGCTGGCAGCCACCTCGCCGCCGATCTCGACGAGCCAGTTGACGGCGCCGTTGCGGGCGAGCATGCGTCCGATTTCGTCACAGGCCAGCCCCTTGGCGATGGACGAGAAGTCGAGCATCACGCGCGGGTCCTGCTTGACGAGGGTGTCGCCGCGAAGGGTGACCTTGTCCATGCCGATGAATTGCAGAATGCTGTCGAGCTGCGCCTTAGTGGGCGGTGTGCCGCTATTGTAGCCGAAGCCCCAGGCGTTGACCAGCGGCATCACCGTGGGGTCGAAAGCGCCGCCGCTCTCGCGGTTGACGGTGCGCGAGGCATCGATCAGGAGCCTGAGGTAGGCATCGACGAGCGATGTGTTGTTCTCGTTGATGGCGCTGATGAGCGACGCCTTGTTGTAGGGCGAGACGCTCATGTCCAGGTTGCCCAGGATGAGTTGTATGCTGTCGTTCAGGTCGCGGTTGGCCTCGTAGGTGATGTGGTAGTCGGTGGTCCACACCACGCCCTCGTGCGAGAAGTAGCGCTTGCGGTCACGCGAGCACAGCATGGCGGTCGCAAGGACCACCAGAGCTATCACTATGGCCGCATAACGTCTCATGATTCTTCACTTGTAGGGGCTTTAAGGTCCTTAAAGACTTTAATGACTTTAACGACCTTAGCGATTTTCAGGAGGTGGTTATTTCAGGAACCAGGTGAGGTTGACATACCAGGTGCGGTTCTTGGCGACATTGTCGTCGAGAATCTTGGTGTGGAACGACTGTCCCACCGAGAAGTTGTAGCCGGCGCGCAGCTGCCAGCGGTTGAAGAGCTCAAATCCGGCACCCATGTCGAGATACACGTTGACGGGCGGGTAGGAGTTGAGTTTCTTGTGGCTGGCGTAGGGGAGGAACGAGAACTGCGGTCCCACAAACACCATCGGCTTGAAGGTGTCTTCCAGGCCATTCAGGCGGCGGTACTTGAACTTGAGGTGCAGGGGCACGTCGATGTAGTGCATCGACACCGTCTCGTTGCCATAGCCCATCGAGGACCATGCCGTGCGGTCGCCGTAGTTGAGTTTGCCCTGCTTGAGCGTGTAGAGCAGCGCGCCCTCGACGCCGAATCCGATGCCGCCGAAGTTCATCTCGCCCGTGATGCCCACTTGCGGGCCCCACATGCGTTTGGCCGGCATGATGTCGGTCTGCTTGAAGTGAACCTCGTTGTAGTTGACACCGGCGGTGATGCCCCATCGCGATGAGGTCTGTGCCGTTGCTGCGATGCCTGCAAGCAGCAGGGTGGTGATCAATAGTGTTATCTTTTTCATTGTCATATTTTCGTTTTTTTGTGTTGTGTTTGACTTTTGCCGCTGTGTCCTCAGAACAGCCATGCGGCGCTAACCGTCCAGTACTTGTCCTTGCCGTGCACCTTGTTGCCCGTGTACTCCTGGTCGATGTAACTCAAGGCCTTGGAGATACCGATGCCGTAGGATGCCGTCACCCTCAGGTGCCTGAACAGATCCACGCCGCCACCCACGTCCCATGAGAGGCAGGTCTTGCTGTTTTTATAGGTCGTGGGCGCATTCTCGTCGAACAGGATCGATAACGAGGGGCCGGTGAACACGATGGGGGCCACCACGTGCTCGATGCTGGGCAGCGTCATGCGGTAGCGGGCATATACGGGGATGTCGATGAAGTGCCGCTTGTACAGTATGTTACCGTCGGTGAGGCGATTGCTGCGGTGGGTGTACATGGCCGAGGCCTCGACACCGAGTCCCACAACAGGGATGTTCAGGTCGAGCACGAGGCCGGCGGTATAGCCCACGCGGTTGTCGCTGTCGATGATGTTGCGGTCGAAGCGCAGCTTGCTCAGCGTGACTCCGCCGCGAACGCCGAAGCGCACCTGGGCCGAGCCCGTGATGGCGCAGGCGATGATAAGCACAACGGCCAGAATGTTCTTGTTCATAGTCGTTTCATTTTTTTTGTTTCAAACCCCAAAGGTACACAGGATTTTTGAAACAGCCCCACTTTTTCATACAACTTTACTTTTTTTATCAAACAACATGATTTTATCAAACAACATGAACAACGATGAACAACTTTTATTATTTATCATGTTGTTGATAAAAAAATGATTGTTGTTTGGGTTGTTTACAGTTGTTAAAGTTGTTTGAAAAATAATGAGTTGTTTGATAATAAGAAGTTGTTTGAACAAGTGGGGGGAGAAAAGAAAAACGGCCCGGCACCTGAGTGCTGAACCGTCTTTGGTGGGCAGTGAGGGATTCGAACCCCCGACCCTCTGCTTGTAAGGCAGATGCTCTGAACCAACTGCGCTAACTGCCCATGAGTTGTCAAAAGCGATGCAAAGGTACTGCTATTTTTGGAACTACCAAAAAAAATCGCACTTTTTTTTCAAAAAATGTCATTTTTTTTTGAAAATGGGCCGATTTCTCGCTAAAATGGGCTAATTTTGAGCACTGAACAGGCTAAACTGCCTGACTCTGCAGATGAAAACAAACGAGTATAAACTAAAAATAGAAACAAGATGAAGACGAGTTATGTTTTTCTGGCCGATGGCTTTGAAGAGGTCGAGGCTTTGACGAGTATTGACGTGATGCGCCGTGCGGGGATGCCCGTGGTCACGGTGTCGATCAACGAGGGTCTGGAGGTGACAGGAGCCCATGGCGTGACCGTGATGGCCGACAGTCTGTACAGTGACAACGACTATAGCGATGCCGAGTGGCTGGTGCTGCCCGGTGGCGTGCCTGGAGCACCCAATCTGGCTGCCCACGAGATGCTGTGCCGCGAGTTGGTGGCTCAGGACGAGCGTGGTGGCAAGGTCGCTGCAATCTGCGCTTCGCCTGCAGTAGTGCTGGAGCCCTTGGGCCTGCTTAACGGCCGCGATGCCGTGTGCTACCCCGGCATGGAGGTACCCACACCCGACGTCAACTGGCTTGACGCTCAAGTGGCTGTAGCGGGCAACGTGGTGACCGGCAATGGTCCCGCCGCTGCTGCGCCTTTCGCCTTGACGATGGTGTCATTGAGTCTTGGCCAACCTGCTGCCGACGAGGTTGCCGCAGGCATGCTCTTCGCCTAGTTGATAGCTGTTAGTTGGCATCCGCACCCTGTGCCCCACGCAAAGGCGCTAAGACGCGAAGTTTTAAAACAACTTAAGCAAGATGGCATCCGCGTTGTAGGGCCTCGCCTTGGCGTGGCCGATCCACTAACGACTAAATTGGATTGCTCGCTAGTGCTCGCAAGAAATTAAAAAAATCTTTTAATTGGCATCCGCATTCTTGCCACACGGCCCCACGCAAAGGCGCTAAGACGCGAAGTTTTAAAACAACTTAAGCAAGATGGCACCCGCGCTGTAGGGCCTCGCCTTGGCGTGGCCGTCCCATTCACGACTAAATTGGATTGCTCGCTAGTGCTCGCAAGAAATTAAAAAAATCTTTTAATTGGCATCCGCATTCTTGCCACACGGCCCCACGCAAAGGCGCTAAGACGCAAAGTTTTAAAACAACATTAGCAAGATGGCATC
>JAFQZK010000006.1 GCA_017405965.1 Muribaculaceae bacterium
AAAATTAGCATCTTTCTTGCCCGTTTTAATTGGAGCGATTTCACCGAGTTTTTTCTTTTGCCAGGATTGGGGGAGGTTGTTGATGATGGGGGTGGATTGGTGGCCGGGGAAGCGTAGGTCAACGAACCATTCTTTGTAGAGTCGTTGTGCGGCTTCTTCGAGCAACTTGATCTGGCGCTGGTAGTTTTCTATCAGGGCGTCGTAGCGGGAGAGTACCTCCGCGATGCGGCGCTGGACAGGCAAAGACGGTAGTGTAATGAACAAATCATTAAAAAAGGCATTGTTGACTCGCTGCCTTCCACTGGCACCAACCATTGTTTTTGCCATGGCTTCTCTTATAGTTTGTTGTCCCATAAAGTAATAAAGGAAATCATATGACATCACTTCCTCGTTAACGGGACGAAAAACCAAAAACTCAGTTGAACCAAAGCCCTTGTCATACTTTGAAAGAAAACCTTTTCCATTCTGCAAGCATGGCTCAATTCTAGCAATAACAGTGTCTCTTTTCTCAAATTTGCTACCGCCACCAGTGAAGGTCTGAAATACGTCATTTTCTGGATATCTTGATCCTATCGGAGCATTACTCATCTCCACAAAAGGATAAAGCTCACCTTTTGTTAAAGAGACACGAGGATTCAACTGAACCACCTCAAGAAATGTCACTTTTCGCCACTCGGTCATGCGTTGTCCTCCTTTCTGTTGAGCGTTGGGGCCTGCGACTTTAACTGGTTAGTGACACTAACCACTTGAATAGAAACCTTGCTCATTTCAGTTCCTCCCATGCTTTAAGGATATCGGTCATGCGTTGTCCTCCTTCCCTGTGATCTGCCAGTGGCCATTTTTGTTGCTGCCCACGCGGACGATAAGGCCTGCTTTTTTCAGTTCGCCCAAGCGACGCTTGACGGTGGCCTCCGAAACGCCGATGCGTTGAGCGTATTCAGCGTAGTTCAGGCTGTTGTCCTGCAGGATGGCCCGGTACAACTTTTCTTTTATCGGGTCAGAGAACGATTTTATCGGGTCAGAGGCGGACTTTATCGGGTCAACCTCCTGTGAGCGCTTGAACTGCTCAATCTCGTGACTGATGTTGCGGATGTGCTCGTCGAGCATAAACTGGCGGAACGGGATCAAGCTATCCTGCTCTCGTGCATCCACCAGAGCCTGGATGTATTCGGCCTTGTCTTCCTTGACAATCTTGGATGGTACCAGCCCGAACTCATATTGCAGATGGTTCATTACCAGTCGGGACATGCGGCCATTGCCATCCACCCACGGGTGAATCGTCACCAGCTGATAGTGTGCATCAAAACTCAAGAGATATTGGCTGATGACATCGGAGGAAGCCATCAACTGCTGGCGGCGTTCGTTCAACAGCGTGCAAAACTCGGCCAAACGGGACGGGACTTTCTGGAAATTCATGTAGGAACGCCCACCAATGCCCGCCGTGACGCCCACCAGCCTCAAATCGCCCTTGGAAGCATCAAAGCTACCCTGTGCGGTATTGTATTGCCCACCCGTATTCTTCATCACCAGGGCTGAGAGTCCCTTGAGCATATCGACCGAAAAATCGGCATGGTCGTGTGCCAACTTCATTGACTGCTCATAAGCCGCTTTCAGGTCAAGGTTCATCATCTGCTCTTGAATGGTGCGACCCTTGGCCGAAATTCCCTCGTCAAACAGCAACTGATTCTCGATCTCGGTCACAGTACTGCCCTCGATGGCCGTGGAATGGGTAATGATGGAATAGAGGTAGAACTTCTGGTAGTCTATCTGATCGGCAATGCCCAATCTCTTGTGCTCGTCGAGCAAGCGCAGCAGTCTTTCTTCTTGAGTCATGATTGAACCTCCTTTCTGGTCAAGTCATCCCATGATTTAAGGATGTCGGTCATGAGGGCGTTGGCCTCGGTGTTGAGGCGGGCGAGTTCATCGTGGATCTCGATCATGCGCTCGTGGAAGTCCACACCGTCGTCTTCTTGCTCTGCAACGCCGACGTAGGCACCAGGGGTGAGCGAGTAGTTCTTCTCCTCGATTTCCTGGATGGTGGCGACCTTGCAGAGGCCGAGTACGTCCTGGTACTCGCCATCGCCGAATTTCTCGACGAGCCACTCATGCTGGCGGGCGGTTTCGAGGGTGTCCTCGAGTGCGGCTAACTGGGTATTCATCTCGGCCTCGATGCGCTTTTTCTCTTTGCGGGGCGCGTCGGCAATCAGTTGTTTGGCTTCGGCCTTATGGCGGTTGATGGCTTCCTGGGCAGTGGCGACGGTAGTGCCGCTTAATGCCGCCTTGTAATCCTGCAGCAGCTGGCGGTATTTCTCTTTCTCGCCACGGTAGAGGTGGACGATGGCTTGGAGGTTGCGCAGTTGCCACTCGCTCCACTCGTTGAGGGTACGGTCCACGACGGTGTAGTAGTTGCGGGCGTCGATAAAGAGCACTTTGTCACGGTTCTCGGGACGCTTGGCGCGGTCAAAGAACCACAGCGAGCACGGCAACGAGAGTGTATAGAAAAAGTTGTTGCCCACACTCATCATCACGTCCACATCACCCGTGCGCACGAGCTGCTCTCGGATGTCGCGGTCCTTGTTGGCGCTGTCGGTAGCCGAACTGGCCATCACAAAACCGGCACGGCCGTGGTCGTTAAGGTAGGCATAGAAATAGCTTATCCACAGGTAATTGGCATTGCTCACCTCTTTCTTCTTGGCATTGACACCAGGCAGGCCAAAGGGCAGACGCCCGGCAGCAAAGGTGGATTCGGCCTTCACCTTATCGACATTGAAAGGCGGATTGGCCATCACATAGTCGCACTTGCCCGCCAAGTTGTGGGCATCGTGGTAGAAGGTGTTGGCCTCGTCGCCTGAGATGATACGGCCGTTCAGCCCATGCACCGCCATGTTCATCAAGCACAACTGGGCATTGTACTCCACTTTCTCCTGGCCGTAGAAGGTCATCTGGCTGTTGGCGTTCATGCCGGCAGCGTTGACGAAGTCGCCCGTCTGGACAAACATGCCGCCGCTACCGCAGGCGGGGTCGAGCATGACGCCCTGCTTGGGCTCTAGCACATTGACGAGCATTTTTACCAATGACTTGGGCGTGAAGAAGACGCCGTCGTCGCTGGCGACCGCCTTGGCAAACTTGGAGAGGAAGTACTCGTAGATGCGACCGATGATGTCGCCGCCCACCTCGTCAATGGTCTTGTTGTTGAAGATGCGCAGCAACTCACGCAACAGGTCGTCGGCAAACATGGTGTAGGTCTTGGGCAGCACACCTGTCAGCTGCTCGCTCTGGTCCTCGACGAGTTGCATGGCATTGTTGACCGCCTCGCCCAGCGAGTTGATGTCATGGCCGTCCTTGCCCTTGAGATGGGCATCCAGGATGTTATCGGGAAGGTTGACCAGATAGTCGAACTGGGCCTCGCGGGGCAGGTAGAGCGCGCTCTTGGCAGCAAAGTCGCTCGCCTCGACAGGCATCACGCGCCCGCCGCGCATGGGGCGGCCCTGGAGAATCTCGGCCTCGACCATCTTATAGCGGCTATAGGCATAGCGCAGGAACAGCAGTGCCAACACCGGCATGCAATACTGGCTGCTGGTCAACTTGCTGCCCTGACGTAGCAAGTCGGCTGATTCCCATAATTCCGCTTCAAGTTTCCTGATATTTATCATAGTTTCTGTTGTTTACAAGTCTTGAATGTTGCCTTGTGTGTAGGCTGATTCAATAAATGGCATGGCTACAAAGATACATTAAAAATCGCCAATAGCTGTGGTGGTTTGACAAAAAGTTGCGCTTAAGGACCGAATCATTGATTATTTATTGCCTGAAACGTGAAAAACGCGCGCCATTTCCATCCCAAGCCTTATCTCTGAATAGAGCGTAAATGCTTGATAATTAATTTCTAAGCTAAATAATAGTAATGATACAGTTGTTACAGGCTATGTTCTCGTCGATAGTGGAGACATGGCATGGGCCGACGATGGATGTGCGTGCTGCCATTCCCGAGGTTCAAAAGGAAAAGAGTGTTAAAAGCGCGCCGTCGGTGAAGGGTGATGATCCCTACGCTGACGATATACACAGGCTCGAGGATGCACTTAACGAAGGTCGTCCTCTTGATAATGGTCGCTGCATCGAGATTACATTGCAGGACATACTACAGATAATCCCGCGAAAGAGAAGGCGCATCGACGCTTACCGCGGGTTAGTGGGTAGGCTCAACAAGATGGGCGTAACACTCACGATTAACTCTCAAAAAACTAAATGAGATGATTAAAAATTTAAAGAATGGCGACTTGTACAGTAACCGCAAGGACGCCAAAAACAGACTCGGCGGGCTTGGTGCTTACAACTCGTCGATGAGAAGAGGAGAGTTGCTGTTCGTCAATGACAGCAGCCTGACGATTAACCACTTAAATCAGAAGCAATCTTATGAAAAAGAAGGGAATTTACTATGGTGAGGTCTATAAGTACACCTTAAAAGCGACAGAAAAATCAATAGCCAACGGCGATGCCGGGAAATGCTATGTAGGGCAGACTGGTAACTCAAAGAAACGTCAAGGCGATTGGGACAGCACAGATCCCAGGTATGCAGGACCTAAAATAAACAGAGCGAGGGAGATATATCCTCCCGAGGACTGGGACCGTGAAGTACTTTTTAGCGGATTCTACATGAAGGAATCCACGCGAAAGAAGAAAATTGATGCTATGGAGACGGCGATGATCCGGAAATATGACTCTGTGAATAACGGATTTAACACTTCCTACGGCCGTGGAATGAAGGGCCTGCATCACACGAAGGAGTCCAGGCTGAAAATCTCACAAAAGATGCGGGGTGTAAAGAAAAAGCCCGAGCACAGGAGTGCCATCTCAAAAAGCATGAAAAAATATTGGAAACAAAGATTAAAAAAGGCTGCATAAATACTCACATCAGAATAGTGTGCCGACCAAGGTTTATGCAAATTCGGCCCTTGGTGGAGCGCTATTTTCACCGTGACATTTGCCGTTTTGAATGTCGTGCCTGATATGTGACATTCGATTCATGAATGTCACCCACTTAATTACTGATTATCAGCTTAATAATACAAAAGTGACATTTACTCTAAAAAAAATGGGTGTGGGGGTTTTATGCTCTACACCCCCGCTCCCATAAAAATTAAAGTCAAATGTCAGACGCATAATTTTAGCTTTGATGCGCCCTAATCGTTGCCGTCAAAGCTCCATGAATAATATTCACTTTTAACTATATAAAATTTATAATTATGGATACAAGAATGATGTATATCCCTAGTGGTGAAGTGTACAATAACAGAAAAGAGGCCAAGCTGATGATGGGCCATGCGAACTTTAACCGCGCCTTGAGAAATAGGCTCATGCTGATTATCGATGGCAGCGTCCTCTTTGAACATAATAATTACTAATTCATTAAAACATTTGCTTACTATGTTTATTGATAAAGATTTTCAATTCAGAGTTAACATTAGCAATGACTTTTACGTAAAGAAAACCGATGCCACAGCCTGCTTGAGTCGAGTCGGCGCAAAGGCTATCGGGAAAGAAAAGATGGCTTTTAGGGAATATGATGTTTCTATAGAGCAGTTTCTCTGGGGTGCCATTCACGGTTATACCTTCTGCAACCTGTTTCAATTTGACCCAAACAAGGAGTATTGGTTTGAGACGTGTGACGGAAGGCATTATTCGTCAAAGCCCCTCTATGAGAAAGGTCCAAACCAAGGCTGCATGAAGCTGAGTTTCAAGAGAGACCAGTTCTTCAGTGGGGCGCAGACCATATTTGTCGATATTGACTTAACACGATTCGAGTCGATTCCGGATTACCTGCAGTGCTTAACAATCCCGCCTACCTGTGTCTATATGTCCTATTCTGACGGGCTGGAGAAAAGCGGGAAAACATCTCGACGCTTCAGAATGGTGTATGTCTTTGACCGCATATTGGGCAAGGACGACCTGAACGTTGTATCGAGATGTATCACCGACAGCATCGTAAGGGACACAGGAGAGCCGATGGAGGATGACTGCGGAGAAAGACCAAGTCAATATTTTAACGGCGTATATGGTAACGAGGAGTGCTATACCTCAAGCTACATCTACTCACGGCTGGATTTTCCTGAGAGTCTGCCACCTGTTGATGAAAGTCGGGTAATTCAAACTGCACAGGATCCAACCAAGCCGACAGTGGTATTCGACGCCCAATTGTTGCATGATATGGGGAGTATGGCGCCAGAACAGTTCATGCACTTTTACTCAACGCGCTACAGATACTTTTACCGCACCGAGTCTGAAAATTGGATTAACGGCACATACCAGCTGACTGACGAGAATTACCTTCAGCTCTGGTGGCCAACGGAAAAGATAACCGATGGCAACCACAGACGGCGCACACTGTTTAAGCGTGCGTGCCTGAGAAGACTGATCAATCCCAACGTTGACGCCGATACGCTGCTGTTCAATATGTATGTAGATCTGATAAAGTTCATTGATTACAGCGATGGGGTTATCAAGCTGGACATGTTGAAAAGGAGGGTTGAGCGGGCAATGCAGATGGACTTTGACGAACTTGCCGAGTATTGTGAATATGAGATTGCCTATTGGAAGGATCACAAGCAAAAATTCATCTTGCATCCAAACGTGCCTCACACACAGGAGTATATCCGCTACATCATCAAAGTAGTTCATTATGCTGAGTTGGACGAGAAGTATGACAGGTCAAAAACAGTCAAGGAGAATTTAGCGCTGTTAGAAGGAGAATCCCGGTCAACATTGTACCGTTATTGCCATGAACGCGGCATCCCAACTAACCCCACGAGGATAATGACAGAGGCACAGATGCGAGAAGCCAAAAGACAGGCTAAAACAGATGTCAAGGCTCGGTTCATGCAACTTTACGACCCAAACCTGTCAGCGGCGAAAAACAGGGAAATAATGATGCAGAACGGTATTGAGATATCTGAAGGCACCATCCGCAACTGGAGCAAGGATTACGTCGCGCCAGACATGTTAACGCCGCCAGAGCCTCAAGCGCCAAGAAACAACGGCTATAACTGGGACACGTTACTAAATAAAACAGCGAACAGCTATCCTAACTTGGAAAGGCCAACGTTCCATGTGCCAGAATCACTATTAAATTTTGGCCACGAGAATAGGGAGTATGACCCCAATTATGCTGAGCTGGAAAGGATATGGAATCGCCAATATGACAGATAATCAGTTATCAGAAGCCGGTAGGACATCCATCAAAGATGTCCTACCGAGTACAATGTATGCAAAATCATGAGTAGTTATTTGATATAACTACTACTATTATAGCGTAATGGGAAAATTTACAAGTTTTGCGTATACAGATGGGAAAACTTACATTTTTTGTAGATACTGATGAGAAAATTTACAAAAATTGTGGACATGGTTTTAATGGTAAAAACACATTAATCTGCGCCCGAAATCTTTATGTATATGTTTAATATTTAACGTTTTATGAAAGACAAAGGAAAAAGTTACGTTTACATTCTCACGAACAAGAGCTTTCGTGATAACTTGTTGAAAATTGGCGTGAGTGATAAGCCGATGGATGAACTGATAGAGTTGCTAGACAATGAAGACCTGCCGGATCCATACGACCCCTTCGCCATTGTCCAGACAGAGGAAGCCAATATGCTTGAAGGAGCCTTTCATCGGCTGTTGGACCATTTCAAAGATTGCCACTGCAACAGCGAATTTGGTTTTTACATACTGCCACCTGAGCAAGCTTTGGGGAGCCTGTTTACCCTCGTCATCGAACTCGGCATTAAGGATGCTGTCGTGTTAAGGTACGACGATGGTGCACCGCGCCAAGTATTTCCACCTATTGACACTCTTCAGGCACTGTTAGAGGATATGCCGAACAAGGACTAACCCTTCTACGGCGAGCTAATGACAATCAGGCCGCCCTATGACATTACGCAACTACCGTCAGCCCTATTGGTGCTGGCGGTTTTTTTCGCTCCATGAATAGAAAAATCCCTCACGCCCTAGATGAGCATGAGGGAAATACTTTAGGTTTTGATGAAGTTTTAATTCCAGGTGCCAGACAACAAGTAGTCGATCAGGGCGGTGACGTCGCTGATGTTGACGCTGCCGTCACCATTCACGTCGCCGACGTTGGTCGTCTCCTCCTCGATGATACCGCCCTTGAAGATGTCGGTCGTCCAGCCAGCATCGATGTAGGTCTGACGTTTGCCACGAGGCACGGTAAGTATGCAATTATTGGGCAGGCCTTGGATGTTGGCAGTAGTAATCTCAAACGGCTCTTGCATGTGAGCGACAATGGAGGTAAGACTGTCGCAACGGAATAGGCTGTATGCTCCCATGCTTTCCAGGCCTGCCGGCAACTCCAGCTTCTTTATCCCGTAATTATGGACGAAAGCATTGTCACCAAGAGCTTTCACGCTCTCGGGTATCACGGTGTTTTTGCAGCTTGCAATTAGCGTATTGGTCGCGGTCTTGATGATTGCGTTGCAACCTTCGCGGGAATCGTAATACAGGTTCCCTTCATCAACAGCAATACTGATAAGATCATGACACTTCGACACGACTTCCCTATAAATGGTTCCTTGCAGATTAGCCGGAATGAACAAGGTCTTGAGGGGCGTACCTGAAAATACATAATAGCCTAACATCAAAGTGCCTTTTTCGGGAAGCGTTATGTGCCGTAGGCTTGTGTTCATGAATGTGCCTGAATTTATATACAAGAGGCTATCGGGAAGAACCACGTGCTCGAGTGCAGCACAATCGCGGAAACTCCATGCTTCAATCGCCGTAACACTTTTGGGAATCACTACGCTCTTCAATGCCGAGTCTCCATAGAAAGCATTCAGAGGTATCCTGGTCAATCCCGTGAAGTACTGCAGTTCATCAAATGAGGTGATCTCGGTATTGCCTCTGAATGTTTCGCCCAGGGCCTCGTTGGTGACGGCCGCCGCCTCTGTCATTGAAATTTCGCCATCCTCGTTCGTGTCCCAGTTATCCACACAGATAGCCTTCACAGCGGGGTCGGCAAAGTCAATGATTCCTCCAACCTCTTCGTAGATGATAGTGTAGGTTGCCGATTTTTTGTCGAGTTCCATCTCGTACTCTGTGGGATTGACACTTTGGAATTGCGAAGTGATGTCGATGTCATCCTTATAGACTTTGAACGTTTCACCTGGCTTGAGTTCAAGATACATATACATATCGGTAGTCAGCTGTTCCTTGGGGATGGTTGTTTCAGAAGTTCCTTCGTTGAAAAAGAATTCATAGACGCCGTCATCCCACCTGATCCATGTATCGCTGTCGCCTCCGCCATATCGCAAGAACTTGAATGTGGCGTTTGGCTCTTCCTCTTTCCAATAGACATAAACATAGGCGATTTTCTCGGTCGGAACGGTGAAGCTGACCTTGTAGTTCCCGTTCGAGGGTTCAGGTGCGGCAATGGTTTGCTCAGTGTCGCCTGCCAGCATCACCACCTTGTCCAGCACGTGTGTGGCGGGAAGTGTCAAGGTGAGCGCTTCGCCACTCGATGCACCCGAGACGGTACCCAAGGGCCCGGAAATGGTGCCGGACATTGGAGTATTATTGCCACCAATGGAGTAGGAGAAGTCGGGCGACTCGTTCACCTGAATGAAATTCATAGTATTGGTTTTCCAAGTGAAAGTCAAGTCGATTGTCACGTCTGATTGAGCATCTTTGATGCTGAAATAGTCCATGTCGTTGAACGAATACATAGTCATCTCGGTGCCATTGTACTTAAACTGGCAATCCACATTCTCCTTGTTGTAGCGGGCAACCAGCACATAACTTTGATACTTGTTGATGTTGTACTGGTGAGGACTTGAATAGTTCAGGAGGGTCAGGTTGCTCAGATCGTAGTTGGCATCCTCAAACGAATCGTAGTTATCGAGACTATATACCGCCACATCCTCGTATTGGTTTGACTGAGAGAATGTGATATTCGTCGTCAATGTCAATGGTATCGGAGTGTAATTGACGCTGTAGAAACTGTTCCATGGGCTCGTTTGTAGAAGCTCGGCAATCTGGCTTTCATTCTTGTCACTCACATAGACGTTGATCGTGTAAGGGGCATTCACGAAATACTGCTCCCAATTGCCCTCGAAGGGATAGCTGCGCTCGTTGAATCTCAGGGTATTGAATCCAACGATCCCCCCTTTGAATTTTACGGGTGTATCCCATTTCGTCACCGAACCTTCAAACGTCAAGGACCTGATGTCCAGTTCATCGGTGTCCACGTCGGCGTTAGCACCAATTCCTACCACATTATATTGCTGGTTATTAAATTCAATATAAGCAGGAATGGTTTTTGTCTTAAAGGTATTGTTGGGGGCATAAAACCTATAAATGGTAGCATAATACACTTCCATCCAATATCCGCCCATGCCATTAGGATAATAGGAATGATACAGCTTGTATACCGCATTCCCGTCGTCATAAGAGCCAACTTGGTCAACCACTTGCCCTAAGGCACTTGCAGCCATGCCCACCACCAGCAGGCACGACGCTAATAATCGTTTTAATAGGGTATTCATATCAATTACATAGTTAAAAGTTTATATATACAATCGTTTTATCGTTTCAAAGTTAATGAAAAGTCTGGATTCAACCAAATCATCTGAAGATACCCATGTAAAACTACTGGAAACAATAAATACAAATCACCGCATGCACGACTTGTACGCAAATTTCACCAAAAATCTTGATATTTGCCCAACCATGCTCCAGTCAAGGATTAGCCAGGCATTGCAAAGACCACTAGCACATATATTTCGTAGTGCTGGCGGTTATTTTTGCTTGGGTTATAATGCCACTGTGATAAAGAAACCAAATCCCTCACGCCCACGATAAGCATGAGGGAAATACTTTAGGTTTTGATGAAGTTTTAATTCCAGGTGCCAGACAACAAGTAGTCGATCAGGGAGGTGACGTCGCTGATGTTGACGCTGCTGTCCTGGTTGCAGTCGGCACCACTCAGGTTGATGCCCGATGCGTTGCCGCTAAGCAGGTAGTCGATCAAGGCCGTCACGTCGCTGATGTTCACACTGCCGTCGCCGTTCACGTCGCCGCGCAGGAAGGCACCACCCTTCTCGCTGAAGTAGCCCGGGTTGCTCGTGCCGCCGTCGATGTGGGCATAAGTCTTGTCCTTCGGGTTGGAGGAACTGTAGGTCGTGCCCTTGCCGCCCACCAGGCTGTGGCATACGTCGAACATACTAGAGGATGACGTTACGGTAGCGGTGCTCCAGCCATCGCCAACATAAATGGTCCTCAAAGTTTCACATTCATTGAACATGCATGACATGTTTGTCACTTTACTGGTATTGAAACCACTCAGATCCAACTGCTGCAGACCGTTGCACCAACTGAACATCCACGACATGTCGGTCACGTTGCTCGTGTCGAAATTGCTCACATCCAGGCTTGTCAAACCACTGCATCCGCCAAACAATTGACTCATGTTAGTTACATTGGAAGTATTGAAGTGGCTCACATCGAGGCTGGTCAGCTCTGAGCAATCACTGAACATCCAGGACATATCAGTCACATAACTGGTATTCCAGCTGCTCACGTCAAGAGCAGTCAATTCATAGCATTCAGCGAACATGGCCGACATGTCGGTCACCTTGCGGGTGTCAAAGCCGCTCACGTCAACAGCGGGCAGCGCACCACATTCCCAGAACATACCTGCCATATTGGTCACCTCGCTGGTATTCAAGAATTGCATGCCCTCAATGCTGGTCAGGTCGTACATTTCGGCAAACCAGTGATAGGTGCTCGACGGATAGTAATCGGCGAATGAACGGCTAAAGACGACCGTCTTCACATTGGCGCTCTGGCCATCGTTGTACCAGTCGGGAGAATTGGAGCCGGAATTCAGGGCATAAGTCCAGCCGCCCATGTTGGTACGTCGATCGCGCCACGTGTCGTAGTAGAACGTCATCGTTCCATTCGGCATATAGCAGGCATAGGCTTCGGGTCCCTCATACTCAGTGAAATAACCCGGGTTGCTGGTGCCGCCGTCGATATGGGCATAAGCCTTGTCAATGTGGTTGGCATCATAGGCCGTGCCCTGGGCTCCCACCAGCTTGGTGCAATTATAGAACATGTTGCCCGAACTGGTCACAGCCGCCGTGTTCCAAGTACCATCTACATAGATGGCGGTCATGTTGCTGCAGCCATAGAACATATAGCTCATGTTCGTGACCTTGGCCGTATTGAAATCTATCAGATACAAGCTGGTCAATGCAGTGGTGTTACTAAACATGCCTCGCATATCGGTGACCTGGTCGGTCTTGAGATAGTGCACGTCAAGATTTGTCAATGCAGAGCAACCACTGAACATGTACCCCATGTTGGTGACCTTGGCTGTGTTGAAGTGGCTCAAGTCAATAGAGGTCAACTTGGAACAATTGTAGAACATATAGCGCATTTCGGTCACCTCACTCGTATTGAGATAACTGATTCCCGTTATGGTTTCAAGATTCTGCATATCGCAGAACCACCTGTAGGTTGATGTGGGACGAGCGTTAGAGAAATCCGAATGGAAGTTCACCTTCGTTACAGAACTGTACATGCCATCGCTGCGCCAGCCTGGCGATGTGAAGCCCGTGTTCAAATCGTAGGTCGTGCCAGTGCGGGAATTGCGGTACGTGTCATAGTAGAACGTCAGTGTAGTGTTGCCAGGGTTGTAGCAGGCATAGGCTTCGGGTACAGCGCTGAGGTAGCCGGGGTCGCTGGGGCCGCCGTCGATGTGCGCGTAGTCTTCACCACAATGATTGGAATCATAAACCGTGCCCATACCGCCCACCAGACTCGTGCAATCATTGAACATCGAGTTTCCCGTAACCGACAGACTTGCAGTGGTCCATTGATCGCTCACGATGATGGTCTGCAGCGAAGTGCAGCCCTGGAACATTTGGCTCATATTGCGCACGTTGGACGTGTTGAAACTGCTCAAGTCAAGCGTTATCAGCGATTGGCAATAATAGAACATTGCGTTCATATCTGTCACATTCTGGGTGTTGAAAGATCTCATATCAATTGAATTCAAAGATTCACAATTGCCGAACATACCTCTCATAGTGGTCACGCTACCCGTGTCGAAGTGGCTCAAATCGAGTTGTAATAATCGCTGACAATCATGAAACATATATTCCATATTGGTCACATTACTTGTATTGAAGTTGGTCACATCGAGTTGTGATAATCGCTGACAACCATCAAACATGCCTTCCATATTGGTCACATTACTTGTATTGAAGTGGCTCACATCGAGTTGTAATAATTGCTGACAATCTTGAAACATATATTCCATATCGGTCACTTTGCTGGTGTTGAAATGGCTCAAGTCAATTGCCGTTAAGTTAATGCATCCCTTGAACATGTTAGCCATGTTGGTCACCTCGCTGGTGTTCAGGTACTCAATTCCTGTGATGTCGTCCAAAAATCTCATTCTAGCGAACCAATTATATGTGTTCTTAGGGCGAGCAGAGGCAAAGGATGGATCAAACACCACTCCGTTAATGTTCGAGTATTCATTGTCATCGGGGATATACCACTCCGGACCAATATTCATAAAAAAGTTACTAGACTCGATTATTTCAATTCCATAGGTGATTTCGGAATGGGACAGTCGCTGATGGTCGTTGTAGAACGTCAGGATTTGACGAGAGCCGAAGTCTTGTCCTTCTATCGTGAGTACCGCATAGGGTTTACTATTGTAATCCTGTGCACTGGTAAAATAGCCAGGATTGGATTCGCCTCCATCGATATGGGCATACTCTATACCATCTTGGTTCATGTGATAGGCCGAGCCCATGCCTCCTACCAAGCCCCTACAAAACGCAAACATCCCGTATGCACTAGCAACATTTTCAGTCGTCCAGCCATCGCCCACAATGATCGTCTTGACATTGCTCCCACCGAACATATAGTCCATCTTCGTCACATTGCGCGTGTCAAAACTACTCAGATTCAACAGACGCTTTTCAGTATCGAATCCTCCAAACATGAATGACATATCGGTCACATTAGCTGTGTTGAAATGGCTCAAGTCAAGGTTTCCTTTAAGATAGCTATCAGAGAACATATTAGCCATAATGGTCACCGCACTGGTGTTCAAGTAGTTGAGGCCCTCGATGGATTCTAATAGTACCTTATCGGCGAACCAGCGGAAGGTGCTCGTAGGCCGGGCACTAGCGAACGACGAATGAAAGACCACCTTGCGTACATCTTCATTGAGGTCCACATAGTCCCACGCTGGGCTATTGCTACCCGTATTCAAGTCAAAAGTCTCACCCGGGCGGCTACTGCGCTGGTTGTCATAGTAGAACGTCAGCGTCGTGTTCGTCGACGTGTAGCAGGCATAGGCCTCGGCAGCGGCGGCGCCGAGGGCACACATCATGGCCGCCACCAGGACGGCTAGTTTGAAAAGTAGTTTCTTGCTCATAGTTATCTGAATTATTGGTTAATAATAATATTGTTAGTGGTTCGGAGTATCTTGCGAGATGCTCACCACAAAGGTAATAAAGTTTTTCCAATTCTCATCGTCGGTTTGCCCATTTCCCATCTCCCGTAGTCGCCTTATATATATATACTGAGATTTAACTAACATTTTTATTAACAACTAATTACAATAACAACAACATGATGAGACGACTTTTGAAATTTATGAATTACGCGGCTCAGCTCATGGCACTGATCGACATCGGTAGAACCATTAAGCGCTGGGCCACAAAGAACGACACCACGAGCGATGGCCAGACCAAAGACAAAACTTGAGAACTGGGTTGACCTCGTGATTCTAGCCTGCGACACCGTGGGCACCATTTTTAAAAACAGTAAAAAACTAGCGGCTGTAATCGGCAAGATGAAGAGGCCGCGCTAACAACCAAAACTACAATGAACAACGAACAACCAAACGAGATGCAGATCATCCCCAACCAAGGGATTATCGCAACATCACCTTCCGTCATCAACATTGACGCAGAAGACATCGAGGACGCAGTGGTACTGGACGACATCGATCCAGACAACCACCCGAACTTTATCGAGAGCAATACCTCGGCGGTAACGCTTGAGGAGCTCACCGAAAAATGCATCGTACCTACCTTCGCGGATAACGCGCTCACCATTAGCCACCAGGCTTTCATCAAGAGCGTTATCGAGGCCGGCAAGACCATCTTCGGAGAACTTACTCCTGTAGAGATAAGGGTATCGCACCAGATTAACGGGCGCATCCCATCGGCTCTGCACAAGAAGACTAGCGAGCTTAGAGACAACGAGAAGACCATTTACTACCAACGTATGGCATTTGTTTGCCATGTTGCCGGTCTTACGCGTTTTATCAACGGCCAGCCTGTGCACCTTTGCATCGGCGGCGTACGAGCTTACAACGAAGACAAGCTATTCGGACGCGAGAGCCCCATGAAATTCAAGATTTTTGTGGGCTGGCAAGTTCGAGTATGCAGCAACCTCTGTTTGACCTGTGACGGGTTTACAGGGAATTTTGACGCATTGACCGCATCCGACATCAAGGAACGGGCACTGCAGCTTTTCAGCGGGTTCGATCCGCACAAGGACGAGAACCTGCGCACCTTGGAGGCCCTGGGTAATACCAGGATCACCGAAGAGCAGTTCTGTGGCATCATCGGCCGCCTGAGACTTTACCAGGCGCTGCCCACCGCCACACGCAACGAACTCGGTCTGCCCAACGTTATTCTGGGCGACCAGGCAGTTAACGCTGTAGTACGTGGATATGTCGAGAATCCCAATTTCAAGAAGGAGGACGACATCGACACCATCACCTTATTCCAGCTGCTCCAACTTTTCAATGAGGCTGTTAAGCAGTCGTATATTGACCGGTGGCTGGAACGCAACCAAAACTGCACAGATTTTACCTTTGGAATCCAGCAAGCGATCGACGGGACCAATCCCGCCTACAGCTGGTTCCTTTCGTAAAACAAACCATTTTACATAGCAACGAGGCACGACACCTCAATGCTCCCGAAGAGGGGGTTATCACTTCACCGTGATGGCCTCCTCTTTCATTTTAGACAACAACCCTTTTTACTAACATTCTAAAAATCAACGCAAAATGAAAGATTTGATTCAATCGCTGATCTACATTCAGCAACACCTGATCGTACCGAAGGACCAATTCAATTCCTTCGGCAAGTACAACTATCGCAGCCTGGAATCTATCCTCGCTGCCATCAAGCCTTTACTCCGCAGCCAGAACTGTGGAATACGTTTCGAAGATGAGGTAATTGAACTGGGAGGACGCACCTTCCTCAAGACGACGCTCTACTTCTTCAACGACAAGGGTGAGACCATCACCACATCGGCTATCGCTGAGCATACAGCCACCAAGACAGGCATGGACGCAGCACAAATTACCGGCGCCGCTTCCAGTTATGCACGCAAGTACGCTATGAATGCGATGTTCGCTATTGACGATACCAAGGATGTTGACAGCGACAGTTATCACCGCGAACAGACCAAGCCCCTTCCCGAGGAGCCCGCTAAGAAGGCACCGACACGAAGGACACGAACCGCATCCGCATCGGCCCCGGCTACTACGCCCGCGCCCAAGGATCCCCGCTATGCTGCTATCGAAGCGGCACTGGCCAAAGTGAACGATATCGACTCACTTATTGAGCTTTACGAGCAACATCGCATGGAAGTCGAGAACAATCCCGACATCAAGGCCATGTTTTCGCGCCGTAAGCAGGAAATTCACAAATCCACCGTAATCACTTTCTAACGCTATGGCACTGATCAGATTAAACGATTCAGGCGTGGTATTCAACAAGGAGAACCACACCTATCACCTGGAGGGCACAGAGCTTTCCGGCATCACAAGCGTTATCCAGCGTCAGCTCTTTCCAAACGAGTATGACGAGGTTCCCGAAGAGATGATGAAGGCCGCTGCCGCATATGGCTCAGCGGTCCACGAATCATGTGAGCTTTTCGATCGTATGTGGGTTAACGACGGCACTGTTGAGGTCGCCGACTACATCCAACTTACCCACGCGAACCAACTTGTGCATGAGGCCAGCGAGTATCTTGTTACCGATACAAAGCATTACGCCTCAAGCATCGATAAGGTGTATCGCATCAACCAGGACACCTTTACACTGGCTGATATCAAGACCTACGGCACCTTCACTCCCGAGAAGATGGAGCGTGCCAAATGGCAGTTGAGCATCTATGCCTTTCTGTTTACGCTTCAGAACCCTGCGGCGAAGATTGACAGGCTAATTGTGATCCGTCTCCGAAGCAAGGGGATGGACCACATCAGCGAGATCATTGAAGTTGAGAGAATACCCGCCAACATCTGCAAGGCCCTGCTCGAAGCGGACCTTAACGGCGAGACATTCAACAATCCGTACTCCATCCCTGTCGATATCAAGGCGCAGGAGATGACCATTCGCGAGCTCATCCAAACGAAACAGCAAGTTGACGATGAACTCAAGCGCATTAAGGCCGACATCCTTTTACGCATGGAGGCCACCAACGCGAAGATCTGGGAAACGGACAGCATGAGGATCACCCGTAAGCTGCCGACCCAACGAGAGAGTTTTGATCTGGGACGCTACAAGGCAGACAACCCCGATCTTGACCTGAGCGACTACATGAAGGTCAGCAACGTATCCGGCAGTGTGCTGATCACTATCTAACCGACATCATTATTAACCACGCCAGGAGAATGAAATTGACATCAACCATCAACCGTTCTCCTGGCATTCTTATGAACACTTGAACAAAATGAACATGAACATCAATGAAAGCCGTGAGTATAAAGCGGCTAAGGAACTGGAGCGGGTACTTAACGACTACAGCTTCAACCCCGATCGATTCACCGCAGCCATCCCTTCGTTCCACAAGACGCTGGAGCAGAACTTTATGAGGCTGATTATCGCGTGTATCAAGTTTCTGGCCGATGATAGCAACCGTTTCATCGACCTGCGTAACAAAGGTTCCCATGAGGCAGCGGTCATCCTTGCCAAAGCCTTAGAAGAACACAAGAACGAGATTTATTTACCATTCATTTAAAATTCAACCGATTATGAACATTAACATCGAATTATTTAAGCGTTACAAGCCCGACAAGAAGGTTCAAATCATCAATGAACTGACCGAGGACGAGCTTTTGAACATCACTCCCGCCACCGTCACGAGAATCATAAAGGAAGCGGGATCGAGACTTTACAGATCCAGAAATAAACGGTTGTGGATTCCCGATAGATTCCGCACCGGCAACCATTGGAACAGTACATTCAACGGTATCGAACTGATCAAGGGCAAGCTGTATGTGAGCCTTTATGTCCAGTACTCCAACACCGATACCGACACTGACACCACCTTCAGCGAGTTTTTCTCAAGAGGTGACTATCGCGGACACATCTGTTATGAGGACCGCTATGGAAATCCCCACACAGACTACTTCACCTATACCCAAAGCGACAAGGCCAGGGCACTTAGGTCATTGCTGCTTACCTATGTTCAACGCAAATATAAGAGCTATTATGAGAAGAAGAAAGCAGAACAAAAGAACGCTGGCTGAGAAACGGCAGGAACATCACACCACTGCCGATAAACCAGCCAATCCGTCATTCCGCAACTTTACCGTGAGAAGGACGATCGAGATACAACTGACGACCATTAACCCTCAGCTCACCCAACGAGATGCCGACTTCTATGTGGATGGCAACTTCTATGTGAGGGGGCAACTGAACGGGAAATATCAGGACTTCTATCTCACACGCGTAAAAATGAACTATAACAACCGCAAAAATTCAACAGACCATGGCAAAGACTAAGAACAAGAAGCTCACCATCAAATACTGGTGCAGCCTATCAAGAGGATCAAGGGAGAGAGCATTGAAATATTGCTTCCCGATATCTCCAAGCATAGTAGAGATGCTGCTCGATGAGAAACCGACGACGAGTGAAATCAAGAATGGTTTTTGGCGAGTTGTGTTCCAGAGAATTACGATACCCTGGGACCATAGCTTCTACAAGACCTGTTTTATGAACCAAACCTATTTAGCTTAACGATTATGGGATTCAGATTACATGTTGCTACCACCTATAAAGTAGAATGGGGCAACGCAGTAGGATTCAATCATAAGGTCCAGGAATTTCATAGCCTTCTGGACGCTTGTGGCTGCGAATATAGTGGAGAATATGACGTCGATTTTGAGGTGTTGAAGGATGACTGGAGGCACACGATCGATAAACTGAAGAGACTCGATACCCTGCCCGATGATGAGGCCGGGGAAATCGAGGAACGTGTTAAAGATTTACAATGTACAACCGATGAGGTGATCGACAAGATGGAGCGCTTATTGTCCATGAGCGAACCTGACAGCGACTACCTTCACTTAAGCTTTTTCTGATTATGATCGACAACGAAGATTACAATTTGAGGCTGGCCAAATATATCTGGGCTATCCTCACGAGCCAACCTATCATCCTTATGTCCTGGGGAATCGATCCTAAGACAGTGAAGACGATTGAACTCGGACTGGAATTTCACGTGCAAGGCTTCAAACACCGGGGCCTTGTAAGAGTGACCCTGAACGAAGGCCTGGATTTATTTGAGGTTTCACTGATTGACGAAAATGACAAAATCGTGAATACCATACAATCGGTCTTTTGTGATAATCTCGTGGCTGTGATAGATGGTGCTGTAGAGAAAACCGACAATTATGAGAAATCAATTTGTGAGAAATACAGCATTATCACAAAAACGGAATTATGTGAGAGCGACACCGGCCAACCAGCCCAATGAGACCGGCTGAGTGTATTCAAATAATGGGTGTATTCAAAAAAGTCTGCAAGGGCCAATGAATACACCCTTTTTGTGTAACCATTTTTATCAAAGATTTATATGACGACACAAGCAACCAAGAGGGCTGTGATTTATGCCCGTGTGAGTTCTGAAAACGACAGACAGGACACATCGCGACAAATCACAGACCTTCAAAAATTCAGTGAAGCCCAGGATGTGGAAATCGTGAAAATCTACGAGGAGCATATTTCTGGTGCAAAGAAAAATGAGGAAAGACAAGTGTTGACCGAGTGCCTGGACTACTGCACCGGGAACAACATCGATTACTTGTTACTATCTGAACTGAGCCGCCTGGGGAGATCGACGCTGCAAGTATTGAAATCCCTGGAACGGCTACATGAGGCTAAGGTATCAGTCTATATACAGAACCTTGGCATCTACTCGCTACAAACCAACGGAGAAGTGAATCCCATCGCGTCCATTCTCATCACCGTACTTGCAGAAATGGGCAATATCGAGCGAGCCAACATCCAATACCGGCTCAACTCAGGACGTGCCCAGTATGTGAGGAACGGTGGAAAACTCGGACGCAAAACCGGGACCATCAAGAGCGACGATAAGAAACGAGAGGAGTACAAGGAGGTCATATCGCTGCTGAGACGAGGCTACTCCATCAGGAACACAGCGAAACTCACCGGTTCCTCAATATCAACAGTACAACGCATTAAAAACCAATTTGTAAGATGATCAAGACAATTAAAGAACTATTGATTGAATGGTGGGCTGGAAACAATACCACCAAGATGCCCATCCCCACAATCTACACTTATGAGGTAGACGTGGATGGCAAGACAATCACCATCGAGAGCATGAGCAGAAGTAGGATGTATGTTCACTACAAGGCGAGAAGGAAATATCCCAACGCCAAGTACATCCGGGTAGTCAGTAGAACTCAGACTTATTGAATTGACACGTCACTACGAAAGGCAAACTGGAATAGTTGGTCAATAGCTGAGTTGATTAGCTATTCCATGAGTTATATGGTGGTAAACTTAACGAACAAAGCGGCTTTTGCCGCTTTATCTTTTGATGGATGCATGAAAAATCAATTGATATTATTACGATTTGCCGGTCATGATGTC
>JAFQZK010000001.1 GCA_017405965.1 Muribaculaceae bacterium
CTCTACAAAGAATGGTTCGTTGACCTACGCTTCCCCGGCCACCAATCCACCCCCATCATCAACAACCTCCCCCAATCCTGGCAAAAGAAAAAACTCGGTGAAATCGCTCCAATTAAAACGGGCAAGAAAGATGCTAATTTTGCATCTGATGATGGCGCATATCCATTCTTCACATGTGCACAAGCACCTATTAAAGCGCCTTCTTACTCTTTTGACGATAATGCTGTAATACTTGCTGGAAATGGGGACTTTAATGTGAAGATATATCGAGGTAAATTTGAAGCATATCAAAGAACGTATGTTTTAGTACCTTATGACTCAGAAATGCTCTATCTGCTCTTTTTCTGCGTGTCTGAGAATATGGTCAAATTAGCAACAGGCGCAAGTGGCTCAACTATTAAATTCCTGACAAAGGGTATGATTGAATCACTTGATTTATATCAACCATCAACAATGGTTTTGAAGAAGTTCAATAAACTAGTTGAACAGATTCAGAGCAAGAAAGAAAACCTATTGGCCCAAATCCGCAACCTCAGCGAGGCCCGAGACCGTCTCCTGCCAAAACTGATGAGCGGGGAAATAGAAATTGTATTTTAACTAAAGAATTATGAAAAAGAAAAACGAAATTGATACTGAATTTGTTACTATTAATGAGTATTCTGATAAAAAAGTTCTTAAATCTCTAATAGCTTTGTTGAATACTGATGGAGGGGCTCTTATTATTAATTCTCCTGATAAGTACAATTTGACAGATAATTCTATATTGGAATTGATGAAAAAGAGTTTACCTAAAGGACATATCATTGAATCATCTGCAGATGGGTCCTATTTCAGGTTATATAACAACTCATTAATCAAAGTATTTAATTTTCCAAGACTTCTGTTTATAACAGTAATAGTTGCTGACAGAGACGATAAACTTGGTTATGTTTATCTTCAGCATGAGTCGCCCAGCAATGATAGAGAATACTACATGAGAGTAAAGGGCCAAAATAGGAAAGTGGCACTTGAAACTATTATTCAATCAAATCAGAAATCCACTCCTAATCAGAGCCCTTCTAAAATGTCTCAAATTATATCATTTCCTGATACAAAGTATATTTCAGATTATGTTTTTAAAAACGGTTATAGCGTTCCTGTATTTGAGGCGCTCTCTGCTTATGGTTTTAATAGGATTGTTGGCTATTTGAAATATATTAATAGAAAATATGGTAATGTATATAGTAGAGGTGAATGTAAGTTGCATGATTCACTAATACCTTCTTTGTATCGTAATGCCGTTAATATTAAAGCAGAGGATAAAAAGATTAAAGTTATTGTTAATAGGTTTCTTAAAGACAACAAGCTTTTAAATGATTTATCACTGGATGTTCGAGACGCTAAGCGAACAAGATATAGGGTAGAAGGTGTGTTGCAGCATTATGGGGCAACAACTAGTTTTTTAGATGTGGTTGACAATCACTGGGTTGCTCTATGGATGGGATTAAACCGATATAATATTAAAATACAAACTGACAAATATGCCGAATATGTAGAACGCTCTATTCCATCAATAGATAACATAAGCAATGAAATGAATGCAAGAATAAAAGCTTGGGAAGTGATAAAGAAAACTTGGAAAGAAGAGAAGAGTATTATGGAAGAACAGAAGAAAACATGGGAAGAAGAAAGGAAAACATGGGAAGGACAGATATATCAATATGTTATCCTAATCGCAGCACCATTTTCAGATAATCCAACGATTGATGGAATAAAAGAGACAAAAGATATTATTGAAGTTGATTTGAGAAAAGCATTGCCTTCAACTTTTCTTAGACCACATGCTCAACACGGGCTTGTTATTAAAAGGAAACGTCCAGTAACACAGAATTCTACATCTGATGATTATGATTTATCTCAAAATGTTGTTGGCATTATAAAAATAAGGATAGATCGAGCAAAGGAATGGATTGGAAATGGCAAATTGTTAACTCAAGATAGCCTTATTCCTCCTGCTGGTTATGATCCCGGCTATGATTTATTATTGTCTAAATATAAAATATTCAATAACAGCACCTTAAAAATCACGAAGTTTATGTAAAATGTAATATTATTATGTCGAAGGAATTCAGTGAAGATAAGTTGATACAGGCAAGTGCCGCCGAACTGCTGGAGAAGGAGTTGGGGTGGACGGCGGTGTATGCCATGGATGAGGTGCTGGGGCTGGACGGCACCTTGGGGCGCACGAGTTACAAGCAGGTGCTGTTGCCGGGGCGGTTTGCCCAAGCATTGAAGTCGCTGAATCCCTGGATGACCGGCCAGCAGGTCACCGAGGCCGTCGAGCGCATGACGGAGTACATGAGCAGCCAGACGCTGATGCAGATCAACGAGCAGAAGTACCAGTACATCCGTGACGGCGTGCCCGTGACGCGCGTCAAGCCCGGCGGCGAGACCGAGGAGGTTCGTGCCAAGGTCATCGACTTCGCCTCGCCCGGGAAGAACGACTTTCTGTGCGTGCGGGAGCTGTGGGTGCAGGGCGCGCTGTATAAGCGCCGTGCCGACATCGTGGGCTTTGTTAACGGTCTGCCGCTGCTGTTCGTGGAACTGAAAAACCACGACGTGGCCGTCGAGGATGCCTTCAACAAGAACTACCGCGACTATCTCGACACCGTCCCGCAACTGTTCTACCACAACGCTATGGTGATGTTCAGCAACGGGCTAGAAGCCCGCGTGGGCACCATCGACTCCAAGTGGGAATTCTTCCACGAGTGGAAACGCCTCACCGAGGAGGATGCGGGCAACATCGAGCTGCCCACCATGCTGCGCGGCATCTGCAAGAAAGAGAATTTCCTTGATCTGCTCGAGAATTTCATCCTCTATGACCATAGTGGCGGCTCAACCGTCAAAATCCTAGCCCGCAACCATCAGTACCTGGGCGTGAACCAGGCTGTGGAGAAATACCGCAACCGCGAAATCACCCAGGGCAAGCTGGGCGTGTTCTGGCACACGCAGGGCAGCGGCAAGAGTTACTCGATGCTGTTCCTGGCGCAGAAGATCAGGCGCAAATTTGAAGGCTCGCCCACCATCGTCGTGCTCACCGACCGTGACGAGTTGAACAAGCAGATCAGCGAGACCTTTGAGAACTGCGGCTTGCTGGGTCAGTCCAAATCCAAGGAATTCATGGCGCAGAGTGCCGAGGACCTCATCAATAAGCTGAAGGGTAACCCCTCGTTCGTCTTCTCGCTCATCCAGAAGTTCAACGACACCGCCGCCAAGGCCGAGCCCATCTACCCCGACCACGACATCATCGTGATGAGCGACGAGGCCCACAGGACCCAGAACGGCATCTTTGCCGAAAACTTGATGCACCTGCTGCCCACGGCCAGCCGCATCGGTTTCACGGGCGCGCCGCTGTTGAAGAACGACAACATCACAGCGAGGACCTTTGGCGGCTATGTAAGCATCTATGACTTCAAGCGTGCTGTCGAGGACAAGGCCACCGTGCCCCTGTACTACGAGAACCGCGGCGAACGCCTGCAGGAACTCAAGAACCCCGAAATCAACGAGGAAATCGCCGCCGCGCTCGAGAAGGCGGGCGATATGGACTCGTCGCAACTGGCCAAGCTGGAGCAAGAGTTTGCAAAGGAAGTGCACCTGCTCACCGCCAAGAAACGCCTGCGCGTCGTTGCCCAGGACTTCGTGAAGCACTACAGCGACCTGTGGACCAGCGGCAAGGCGATGATGGTATGTTACAACAAGGTGACCTGCGTGCGCATGTACGACTACGTGCAGGAGTACTGGCAGCAGGAAATCAAGGCAGTGGAGAAACAGTTGGACAAATGCACGTCGCAACAGGAGTACCAGGAACTGAAGCGCAAGCTGGAGTGGATGCGGGAGACCGAGATGGCCGTGGTCGTCTCACAGGAGCAGAACGAAATGCAGACTTTCCACAAATGGGGCCTGGACATCGTGCCGCACCGCGAGAAGATGATAAAACGCGAGTTGGACAAGGAATTCAAGGACCCCGACTCGCGGCTGAGGGTGGTGTTCGTGTGCGCCATGTGGCTCACGGGCTTTGACGTGAAGACGCTGTCGTGCCTGTATATCGACAAACCCATGAAGGCCCACACCCTGATGCAGACCATCGCCCGCGCCAACCGTGTCGCCGAGGGCAAGACAAACGGCCTGGTGGTAGATTATATCGGCATCGTGAAAGCCTTGAAACAGGCCCTTGCCGACTACACAGCCAATGCCAATGGGTTGGAGGGCAACGACCCGACCATCGACAAGGAGAAGCTGATCAAGAGTGTGGACGAGACTATCGCTGCCACCCGTGAGTTCCTGAAAGAGCACGGCATCGACCTGCAAGAACTGATTGACGCCGAGAGCTTCATGAAACTGTCAAAACTCAAGACGGCTGCCGATGCCATGTGTGCCACGGTGGAAATCAGGAAATCCTTCTGCACGCTGGCCACCACGCTGCTCAATCGCTGGAAATACCTCGACCGCGATGACATCACGCCCGAGCGCAAGCAGGCCAAGGACGCCATCGAGGCCATCTACAAGGAATTGCAGAAGAAGCGCAAACATGCCGATATCACCGACCTGAGCGTCGCCATCAACAACATCATCGACGAGCACCTGGAGATTGACTCCTCGGTTGTCGCCGAGAGCGGACGTCGCTTTGACATCAGCAAGATTGACTTTGACCTACTGCAGCGGGAGTTCGCCAAGGCCAAGCAGAAGAACCTGCTGCTTAAGGATATCCAGGAACTGTTGCAGGAGCGGTTGGCCGAGATGCTGGCACAGAACCCGTCACGCATCAACTTCTATGAGCGCTACCAGGAAATCATCGAGTCCTACAACCAGGAGCAGGACCGCGCCTCTATCGAGAAAATCTTTGAGGAGCTGATGGACCTGTCCAAGAAGTTGAGCGAAGAGGAGCGGCGCTACGTGCGTGAGGGCTTCGAGAATGACGAGCAGCTGTCGATGTACGACCTGCTGATGAAGGACGACCTCACCAAGGCCGAAATCAAGAAAATCAAGGAGGTCGCCGTTGAACTGCTCGAGAAAATCAAGAACCAACTGGCCACGATGGATCACCCGTTCGAAAAGCGCGAGACCAAGGCCGCCATCATTATCACCATCCGCGACACCCTGTGGGAGATGCTGCCCGATAGCTACAGCGACGAGAGCATCGATAGCTACAAGGACGCCGTGTTCGAGTATGTCCAGCAACGCTACGGCGGCGTAGCCTAACCCGATCAATCCTCTAGCCGTATGGGCACAACAAAGGCGCACCGTTGCTGATGCGCCTCTGCTTTTGTATTGGCCCTGTGCTTATTATGCTGCCTGGTCCGTATCTTCTTGAGAATCGGTCACTTTCGTCTTCGCCTCCATTCTTCTTTGGATAGTAATCGGATTAACACCGTATTCCACAGCAAGATTGTCTATCGACTCTCCATCATTGATTCTCGCGATAATCTCGTCAACATCGGTTTCAGTGAGCTTCGTATTACCCTTTTTCTTGGGAGCGTCAGCAGTGGACTTGCTTGTATTACTAGCTTTGCCGCCTTTGGGTTTAACCGGCAGGGCATCTCCCTCCTTGCAGGTGCATACAAAATCGAGGTGCAAGTTAGGGCTCTCTTTGATGCGCAGCACGTGCACATCCTCCATGCGAGCGGTGTTACGTTGCTTTAAAGCCTTAAACACTACATTGCCGTCACGGCCTGGAACAAGTGCGTAAACCGAGGTGCTGAAGCGGGCGAGATCGGCGCCTCCAGCTATATCACTTAACTGCACTGGCTTGTACATGTCGAAGTCCTTACCAGTGTGCGTAATGGTGATGAACGTAACGATGATGCCCTTAGCGGCAAGCTTCTCCTGGGTCTTTTCCAGCTTGCTGAAGTATTCGTTAACCTGATTGGTTTGGCTCATCTCCTCTTCAAGTTTGCGGATGTTGTCAATGATTACCGTGACCTTAGGGCCGTGACTTTCATGCTCTATCATCCGGAACAGTTCATCGAGATTGTAGATCGGCTCGGTGTTACGGAGAAGATTGTCAGGGATAGTGATGCCACGGGTGCGCTCCTTTTGTTCTGCCGCGCTCATCTCCAGATCAATAAGAATGACCTGTTGCGCCTCGTGCTGATTCTCTTCCTCGGACGGCAGGAAACCATACTCAGTGCCTCCAGCGATATGGATAGCCGTTTGGAGCGCAAAGGCTGATTTTCCGACACCAGCGGGACCGTAGATTAAGCATCTGCCGCCGACCTCAATCTTTTTGCCTACGAGCCACTCAAGTTCACGCGTGTCATTCTCGAGCGATTCCTTGAACGGTGCCACCTTGGAGACATAGGGGACTTCGAAAGCCTGGTCAGTAGTGGGTTGCTGTGAGGATTCCGAACGTTTCTGGCGTTGCTCTTCGCGCATCTCCCACATCCGACGCTGATGCTCTTCTTCATCCCTGAGCCGCTTCCTGCGCTCCTCGGTCCTCTTCTCCTCAAGGTCCATAGCGTTTTCGAGCTTGTGGTCCTCGAGCTCCATGGCTGCTTGAGCCTGGTTCTTGGTTTTAGACTTGTTTGTAAGGATACTAACACAAGCCGTAACTGCTGCTGTAATTATCGCTGATAATGCAGCGAATCCGAATTTAATCCAACGCTTTTTCATTTGTTGAAATTTTAAAAAATATGTTTATAAAAAATATAGATAATTCTTTCTTTAATAGTGCCGTCCTATTCAGGCCTGGGGGGCGGCACTTGTCCGGACGAGAACGGCGCTAGGCCGTGAGACCAGTGTGACGATTTGCCTTCAAAGAACTCTTACCTTTCGGCTTACACTGCCAGCGAATACCCTCGCTTGCCTGGATTTGCTCCAGAACAAGGTCGTAGTCGAACAGCAGGACACGATCGGCACGGATGACAGCCGGGGCATGAATGGTACCGTTCTCAAGCCAGCGGCTGATTGTCGAGGTCGACACGGTGAGCGCCGAAGCAATCTCTTTCTTACCGTGCAGGATCCTCTTCTCCTTGTGTTCGGGCATGTCACGCAACGTGGCCTGTTGAACCGCGCTGCCTATGAGGTCGAACAACTCCTGGCCCGTCATGTCGATAACGCGCTTGTCAAGGAGTTGCTTGATGATATTTTCGTCTTTGAAATGATTCATGCCGCGAAATTACAGCGGCTAAAAATTCTGTGCAGATATTACCGTACAGGTGGGATGTAAGTTGTACGGTATTTTGGAATTATTGTTGAGATATGTGTTTTCAAGGTGCTTTCAGGGTCGCTATTCTAGCACCGCTACCACCGTACGTTGGAGTGTTTTCTAGGGGCAAAGATAAGTCCTTATCGGGAGACTACAAAAATGCCTTAGTATTTTTTTGTCTTTATCGTACAGGAGGATGTATGTTGTACGGAAAATAAGCGATGACAACAAAACTTGACCACTTTTTGCTGATGGGAATAGCCTGAGCGTATTTGCGTATTTCAATAATAGCATGTATGCTATGATATGGATGGGAATGAACGGGGGCATTGGGGGCGCGAGCGTGATCATGGTTTCCGATCGTGTCCAAATGGTGGCATTCGCGCGGCCTTGGGTGTGGGCACAAAAAAAGCCGGACTAATGCCGGCGCTAACTCATACTCATAATACTAAATAAATACTCTCTTTATGTCATTGTAAATCGGTTGTAGTTGGGTTGTGTATGTTCTTAAACTCTCGCTGTCATCAATACGATTTCTGTTATCGAGATGAACGAACCGGTAATGTCTGTCAGATGTCGTGTAATGCTTGCGATTCTTCTCTCCATCTTTGTCTTGCTTCTTTGTTCTGACGGATGATTCATCCAATGAAGCCCGTCTTTGACCAACAGCACTACAATAGTAGTTGAGCGATAAAAATCGCATTCTTCCTCTCACATCTATAAAATGATAATTGAGGTCTTGAAGGATATTGAACACGAAACGATAGTATGTTAATTGAGCAGATTTTCTGCCAACATCTATTGCATTCATAATAGCTGCAATAGCAGTGTTTTCGTATTCTTTTATCTGTTTAATGACATGCTGATTAAACACTTTCTTCGGAATATTTTCGACAACCTGAAACTGAAATACGATGTTATTACTTTCTACTTTAATTTTGTGTATTCCACCGTTTTGGGCTATCTCCGGATCGATCATTATTGACTTAAGGACAGTCTCATAAGCTTCCCTTGTGATTTCAACCACGAAGAAACGATGTGATCGATGATCATTCCTTGCTTTTTATCGTTTAGCTATCGTTTCTTTGCAATCTTTTATTTACATAGGCAATGCGTGGGGGTTATAGGGTGAGTGTTGCGGCTCATAAACTCTTTTTACTTCTCTAATATAAAAACTTAAAGTAAGTATCATATCAATTAATTACCTGCAAGCATCTTGCCAAGCGTTCAGCAGTCAGTGCTCTGTCAGTGAAACGCCATATGGTGGGCTATTTTTGGGGAGAGTATAACGCTTCGGAATGACAATATTGCCTGTCACGTGACAAATTTGACACATGACACATTTTATTATAGACAGCGTGAGAGTGGGGGACACAAAAGGGGGTACATTGCTATATATATAAAAATAAGCCGCTGAAAATCAGCGACTCAAAAATTGGAAGCGTGATCCTGTTGGGATTCGAACCCAAGACCCACAGCTTAGAAGGCTGTTGCTCTATCCAGCTGAGCTACAGGACCATCCTGTATTTGCCTCAGAAAAGGGCAAAAAAATGCGGAGAGAAAGGGATTCGAACCCCTGGAGGTAGTTAGCCTCAACGGTTTTCAAGACCGCCGCATTCGACCACTCTGCCATCTCTCCGAAAGTGAATTTGATGTGCAAACTCACTCATTTGGGGTGCAAAGGTACTGCCAAGTTTCGTTCTGTGCAAGTTTTTTGGCCGATTTTTGTCTTTGTCTGACAAAAATCAATGTCAGATCACGGGATTATTTCGGTAAGCATGATGTAATCTTGACTGCCGACCTTGACGGGAAAATGGGCAGATGAGCGTTGCCCGACGACCCAGATGATTTCGCCGTCGGCCTCGAGCAGCCACGCGTTTTGCCGGTTGAAGTAATCTAGTTTACGGTCGTTGAAAAGGTCGCTCACTAGTCTTGTTCCGTTCATGCCGAAGGGCTGGAAACGGTCTCCCCGCCGCCAATGACGCAGCACGATGCGACTACAGTCAAGCAACTGGGTGTTGAAGGCGACGCAGACGCTACCGTTGCACATCCGTGGATTGAACGGTGCGCCACCGCGCTGAATCTTGAGGTGCAAAGGGTTGTAAAGCTCCTTCTCCTCGCTCAGATTGATAGGAATTTCGGCATCTAGGTCAGGATTGAGCGGCATGACGTTGATCGTATATCTGTTCACGGCAAGCACGTTGTCGCCGACAGTAAAATGCGCTCCGCTACGTCCCTGCTTTGCTGCCTCGACGGCTTGGTAGCATTGATCACGATTGAAACCCAGACGGCGGATGCGGTAGTAGAGCAGGGTGGGGGCGTACGGATTTTCGCAAAAGTCCTCTTTATCGATAGAGATATAGTCGTCGATGTAATCTTCGGCCACATACTCCAGCAGCTCATGGTCTACTATCAGGTTCTGCATCGTGTCCAGTATCCGTGCCCGGGCGTTGGGGAATTGTTGCTCGATGAGGGGCAGGATGACGTTGCGGATGCGGTTGCGATGGTAGTCGTTCTGGGCATTGGTGCTGTCGGTGACATAGTCCTGCCCGATAGCGGTGAGATAATCGATGATGTCGTTACGTGTCACACCCAGCAATGGCCGCCAGATGCCATCGTTCAGTCGTTTCATGCCGGTGAGCCCCCTGAGTCCGGTGCCGCGCAAGAGGTTGAGGAAAAAGGTTTCCACCTGGTCGTCGGCATGGTGGGCAACGGCGATGAATTCATACCCTTCTTGATAGAGTTTCTGCTCAAACCAGGCATATCGCAATTCGCGGCATGCCATCTCGACCGAGCCGCCATGCTCCTGTTGCCATGCCGGCACGTCAAAGTCCTTGACATCCAATGGCACGTCGAGTCGTTGGCAAAGGTCGCGCACGAATCGCTCGTCGCGCATCGACTCCTCGCCGCGCAGGTGAAAGTTGCAATGCGCCGCATGGCAGTTGAAGCCAGCCTCCAGCAGCAGCCGCAGCAGGGCCACCGAGTCGGCTCCGCCGCTCAGCGTTACCAGCACCCGCTTGCAGCTTGCGTCTTGCAATTCGTCGGGCGTGAACACCTTATTCAAAAATTCCTCGTGATTCATCATTGCAAAGGTAGTGCTTTTTCAAAACTAAGTAGTACCTTTGCACCATAATTCTCATGGGACAGGTCAAGAAGAATAGCGATTTTTGGTATCACGTGGCGGCATTCGCCATGATTCTGGTGTGGGGCATTTCGTTCCTCAACACGCGTGTGTTGCTGGATGCAGGATTGACTCCGACCGAAATATTCATTGCCCGTTTCGCCATGGCCTATCTGTCGCTGCTTGTCATCTGCCGTTTCAAGGTGCGCTTCACCGGTTGGCGTGACGAACTGCTGTTTGTCGTCTGTGGTGTCGCTGGCGGCTCGGCCTATTTTATTGCCGAGAACACGGCGCTGGAATACACGCTTATCAGTGACGTGGCCGTGCTGGTGAGCACTGCACCCTTGACGACAGCGTTGATGGGTGCTTTGTTCTACAAGGACGAGCGCATCACATGGATGACCTGCCTGGGCATGGTGATTGCCTTTATCGGCTCGGTGATGCTGGCGATGAAGAACGGCCTTGTGTGGGGTGACAGCATATTGGGCGACATGCTGGCATTGTTGGCCGCGTTTGTGTGGGCATTCTATTCGATGGCGTTGAAAAAGTTGAATCGCACTTACACCACATTATTCATTACACGCAAGCTGTTCTTCTATGGTGTCCTGTCAGCATTGCCATTCCTGGCCTTTCAGAGCACTCCGATTGACTGGAACGCATTCAAGCGGCCTGAGGTGTGGGGCAATCTGCTCTATCTGGGCCTGATATGCTCCTTGGCAGCCTATTTTATCTGGGGCATCACGGTCAAGCGCATCGGGGCCGTGCGGGCCAGCAATTATTTCTACTTGAGCCCCATCATCTCGATGATTTCTGCCGCCATCTGGTTCGGAGAGCGCACCAATGCGATAGCCTACATCGGCTGTGTGCTGATTCTGGCTGGTGTGATCATCGCCGAGAAGTTCAAGCGCACCCCAGAGGCTAATCAATGACAGACCTCATCCAGCGCTTGGTGGATAACCACAGCAGATAGACCGTCCCGCGGAAGCAAAGCTCAATGGCCATGGCCATCCACACGCCGTAAAGCCCCATGCTCCTGACCATGATGGCCGACAGGCCGAGCCTCACAATCCACATGCTCACCAGATTGATACCGCAGGGTACTAACGTGTATCCGGCACCGGCAAACACACCGTAGCTGATGATGGCGGCTGCGAACAGCGGTTCGGCCCAGGCCTCGACACGCAAGCATCGCGCTCCCAGTTCCACAACTTCGGGGACTGGCGACATGAGTCCCATCAACTCGGTGGCAAACACGTACATCAACACAGCCATGAAACCCATGATGACCATTCCCGACAGGACTGTGATCCATGCAAAGCTGCGGGTAAGACGCTTGCGGCCTGCACCCAGACTTTGTCCGATAAGCGTGGTGGAGGCGTCAGCGATACCGTAGCCCGACATGTAGCACAGGCTCTCGGCCGTGATGCCGAATGAGTTAGCGGCCAGTGCTATGCTGCCCAACGGGGCAACAATTCCCGTGATGACAATCGACGCACTGCACATCATGATGTGTTGCAGCCCCATAGGCGCCGAAATGCCGACGGCCTTATGGAAAGTCCTGTAATTGGGCTTGAAACTTCCGCGGTCAAGCGTCAGCCGCAGTTCCGATGACTTGAACACGAGGTAATACATCATGAGCATGGCCACCACGAGTCCGGCACATGCTGTGCCCAGGGCAGCGCCCATCACGCCAAGTCCGGCTCCGGGCATTGTCATGGAATGTCCCAAAACGGATATCTCTCGGGTAGGGAAGATAAGCAGGAAGTTGAAAATTACATCCAGTACGCACATCAGGATGTTGAGTGCGCTGGGAATGCGCATGTTGCCGCTGCTGCGCAACATCGAGCTGGCCACGATATCGAGCATGAAGAACGGCACGAACAGCATGAATGTGCCGAAATAGATGGTGGCATTGGCTCGGATATGTGCTTCTGCGCCCAGCCACACGGGCAGCGGCTTGCACAGCACAAGGCCAAGGCCTGCCAGCAGCAGGCTGAATGTCAGGCAGACGACAATGGATTGCCGCACGACCTGTCGCGCATCGGCTTGACGTTTAGCTCCTAGCAGATGGGCTACCTGTACCGCATATCCGGCGGCGAAGGCGCTCAGCACACCCTCGAACAACCAGTTTGTGGTGCCCATCAGCCCTACCGATGCCGAGTCGTCGGCTCCCAGCTGACCCACCATGGCAGCGTCAATGAATTGCATCACGATAGCCGATATGTTGGCCAGAATTGTGGGCAGACCCAAGGCAAAGGTCAGCGACAACTGCTGCTTCAAGGACATGGGTTGCCCTTCACTGATGAGCCGCAGCAGCGCTCCTTTGTTTGATTGTCGTAGCCTCATGCAATTCTTGTCGTGATAAAGCGGTTAGGGTGTGCAAAGATAATATAAAAAGATGTCCCACATGGTATTGAGTGGGACATCTTTTGTGCCTTCAGTAATCTGTGCTCAGCAAATTACTTGCGCTGGATGGTCACGGCGCGGTCGAGAGAAGCGCACTTGGGACCATAGTCGGTCAGCTCGCCATTGTTGATTTCAGTCTCCAGACGGCTGTCTGCAACACCCTTGTTGATGAGCTCTTTCTTAACGGTAGCTACACGACCCTTACGCAGGCGAACGTTGATATTGTCGTTGCCGGTGTAGTTGTCGGCCCAACCGGTGAGCATGTAGCTGCGGTTCTCGTTCTTCATCACCTCGGCAACTGCATCGAGTACGTTGCGCTGAACGCCCATAACCTCGGTACGGTTGATCGGGAAGTAGATGGTTGCGAGAGGAACTTCACCCTCGGGCTTAGCCTCGGCTTTCTTCTCCAAGCACTTGCGCAGCTGGTCCTCAAGATCCGAGATCTTGCGGTTGGCGTCGTTCAGGTTGGCAACCAGTGCATCACCCTCGGGATCGGTGTACTTCCACTCGGGGCAAACAGCCTGAATGGGAGCATTCCACTCGCTCTTGCCGAACTTGTAGGTAAGACCGAGCAGGATACCGGGATACTCATTCCAAGTCTTGTACCAGATGTCGGCACCATCAACGTGCTCCTGCATCAGGTCAAAGCGGAGGTCAACGTTGAAGTCGATCTTCTTGGTGATGGCAAAGCTGTTAAGCAAACCGGCCTGCATACTGTAGTTGCGGCAGTGGTCAGTATCATCGTTACCACCATATACCCACTTACCGTCGGAAACGGGACGGGCACCTTCGCGGGCATATACCCAGTTAACTGCCATACCCACGTAGAAAATGCAGTTGTAGAAACGATGAGGCTTGTAGCCACACAGCCAGTTGGAGACGTTGAACAATACGTCACCAACGAGACCGAAGTTGTTGAAATGCTGAGGTACATACTTGCCTCCATCCAACTGACGGGGCCAGTTGCGATAACCCAGAGCACCGTAGTTGCCGGTGTAGGTTGCACCCTTCATCTGCTCATAGTCAAGACCAGCACGCAGACCCAGAAGCGGTGAGAACCATTTGCCGACAAAGAAATCAGCCTTGGCACCCAAACGGTGGCCGAAATGCTCGTGCTTGTCATACGGTGACATCATCATGCCGACACCACCGTCAGCCATGATGAACCAGTTGTCACGCATACGATTCAAGAGGTAACCTTGAGTGGGATCCTCAACGTAAGTTACTTCTTGAGCACTGGAAACCGAGGGCATCAAGTACGATACACACAGGAGTACTAATAAAGCAAATTTTTTCATAATATATTTTGTTAAATGTAATTAACTGATAAGTAGGAGGATATGTCGCTGTTCACGGCAAAAAGTGCTCCTTTGAACTACAAAAGTAGTCTTTTTTTTATAAATAAGTGTAAAGAAAACACATTTTTTTTTCAACATCTCAAATCTTTGATGATGAGTTCGGCCACATGGCTGGGAGTGAAACCGAATTTTTCATCAAGGACCTTGTAGGGAGCCGAGGCGCCGAAATGGTCAAGGCCGTAGATTGTGCCCGTGGGTACAACACGGCGCAAGGTGCTGGGCAGACCGGATGTCAAGCCGAACGCGGGAGCATCAGCTGGAATCACCGTGTTGCGGTAATCGGCATCCTGATTGAGGAACAGACCTGTCGAGGGCACCGAGACCACTTGAGCCTTGATGCCTTGCTCCTTGATGATCTCGTTGGCGGCAACCAGCGTGGCCACTTCCGAGCCGTTACCCACCAGCACCACGTCAGGCTTGTCCTGCTTGATGACGATGTAACCGCCACGTTCAGCACCTAGGGCGTCGGCATAGCGGTTGCCCGATGAACTGGGCAGGTCGTCGATGTTCTGACGTGACAGGATCAGGGCAGTGGGGGTCAAGTTGTTCTCCATGGCCATCTTCCAGGCTACCGATGTCTCGGCAGCATCGGCGGGACGCAGAACGAGCATACTGTTGCGACCATGGTGATTCTGCAATTCCTCCATCAGGCGGATTTGGGCCTCTTGCTCGACGGGCTCGTGAGTGGGGCCATCCTCGCCCACGCGGAAAGCGTCATGGGTCCAGATGAACTTGACGGGCAACTCCATCAGGGCCGACAAGCGGGCGGCAGGCTTGATGTAGTCACTGAAGACGAAGAACGTACCGCAGGCTGCGATGACACCTCCGTGCAGTGCCATACCATTGATGATGGCGGCCATGGCGAGCTCCGAGACACCGGCATGCAGGAAGCCACCGGCAAAGTCATGCCTCTTGAATGCGCCGCGCACCTTGAGGAAGCCGTCGGTCTTGTCGCTGTTGGCCAGGTCGGCCGACGAGACGATCATGTTCTCGACATCCCTGGCGAGCGTAGCCAGCACGTTGGCCGAGGCTGCGCGTGTGGCGATGCCGGGCTTGTGCTCAATGGCAGCATAGTCCACATTGGGTGCCTTGCCGTCGATATAATCTTGCAGACGATTCATGGCCTCGGGGTTGGCTTTCGCCCATTCGTCAATCTCTTTTTTGCGCTTAGCAACTAGCTCTCGCTGTTCGGCAGCACGCTGTGCATACAACTCGGCCACCTCGGGGAAGACTACCCAGGGATTCTCGGGGTCGCCGCCCAGGTGCTCGATGGTCTTGCCGTAGTCGGCACCCGATTTGCTCAACGGATTGCCGTGGGTGCTGCACTTGCCCTCGAAGTTCTCGCCCTCGGCGGTCACACAGCCACGGCCCATGATGGTGCGGCCGATGATGATGGTGGGACGCTCAGCCTCGGCAATGGCTTTGTCAAGAGCGTCGGCCAGAGCAACGGGATCGGTGCCGTCACACTCGATGACGTTCCAGTTCCAGGCCCTGTATTTCATGGCAGTATCTTCGTTGCTCACAGCGTTGCAGTCGGTCGAGAGCTGCACCGTGTTGCTGTCATAGAACATGATCAGATTGTTCAATCCCAGATAGCCGGCGATGCGGGCTGCCTCTTGCGAGATGCCCTCCTGAACACCGCCGTCACTGATGAAGGCATAAGTCTTGTGGGCAAATACCTCACTGTAGTGAGTGGCGATGAAGCGCTCGGCAATAGCGGCGCCCACAGCCATCACATGGCCTTGTCCCAGAGGACCGGACGTGTTCTCCACACCATGCTCGACATCCAGCTCGGGATGGCCGGGTGTGATGCTGCCCCAGCTGCGGAAGGCCTTGAGATCGTCGGTCTTGTAGCGGCCTGCAAGGTGAAGCACGCTGTAGAGCATGGGCGACATGTGGCCGGGATCCAGGAAGAAGCGGTCACGGGCGAACCACGAGGGGTTGTCGGGGTCGGTCACGATGTATTTGGAGAACAGGACATTCACATAGTCGGCGCCACCCATAGCGCCACCAGGGTGTCCTGACTTGGCCTGTTCGACCATCGAAGCTGCAAGGATGCGGATATTATCTGCCGCGCGTGTCATCAATCTGGAATCAATCATAATCTAAGAGGTTTTATTAAATAATGTTTTTCTAAACTACAAAAATAGACATATTTCGTGAAAGAAACTGCCAAACACGAAAAAAAAATTAAAAAAATAAAAAAAGTGGCTGCTCCTTTAAGGAAACAGCCACATGAATGTGTCTGATTAACAGCCGTTAACGATTATTCGTCGGCTTTTTTGCTGGGCTTGCTGCCGACCAGTGCATAGAACAGGATGTAGGCAGCGCAGGCTACGGGAATCCAGTAGCTCGAGAGGATGCTCACCTTGTCGGCTACAACTGCCTGCAGAGCGACCATCACGGCGCAACCGAATACCATCGTCATGAAGATGCCGCTGGCAGCAGCAGTGAACTTGCCCAAGCCCTCAACAGCCATGTTGAAGATGCCGCCCCACATTACCGAGGTGCAAAGACCTACGAGGATGAAGGCAAACACGCCCACAGGAACGGGAGTCCAAATCACGCTCAGGTTACCCCAGTCGATGCCGGGAACGCTCACCTTGATGTCGGTGGGGGCAAACATGCCGAACAACAACAGCACGACAGCGATGGCGGCAACAGTCGATACCATGGCGCGACTGCTGACTTTGCCACCGATGGCACCACCAATAGTTCGACCGATGAACATCATCAGCCAGTAAACTGACGCAATCAGTGCAGCTACACCTGCAGTTACGCCAATCTCGGGCGTCTGCAGATAAGATATCATGTAAGTGGGAGTACCCACCTCTACACTCATGTACAGGAAGATGGCGAGAGCACCCAGGGCGAAGTGACGGAATTTGAGTGCGCCGGGGATGAGGCTCATCTCCATCGGTGCCTGCTCGGGCTCCTCAATCTTGGTGAACAACAATACGATAAAGGCTACGATGAAGATGCCCAGGGCGATGAACATCGCGGGGGTGGCATCAGCAATAACGGTGTTCTTGGTTACCTCACCGATGAGGGCACCCATCAGTATGTAAACAGCCACTGCTGCAGCCGAGTTGAAAGCACCGCCAATCTGGATGAGTTGGTTGCCGGTCTTGCCGCCGCCGCCCAGGACGTTGAGCAAGGGATTAACAACGGTGTTGAGCATGCACATGCACATACCGCTGATGAATGCGCCCAGCAAGTAGATCCAGTAAGCTCCGTTGCCGCCGATCTGACCGCTCAGGTACTCAATCACAAGACCGATGATACCCACGATGAGCGCGGCAAGCGCAGTCTTTTTGTAACCCATCTTGGTGATGAGCATACCGCTGGGAATACCCATCAGCAGATAAGCGATGAAGTTGGCGTAGTTACCGATCTGTCCGGCAGCCTCCGAGGCGCCGAATTGGTTCTTAACGATGGTTGCCATCGGTGAGCACAGGTTGGTGACGAAGGCAATCATTGCGAATAGCGCGATCATCATGATAATCGCTGCCCATTGTTTGGATTTTTGAGCCATTTCTTAAATGATATTTTTAGGATTAATAATTGTTTTCGTTGAAAATTCTGCCAAAAGTACAATTTTTCTAAAAAACAAGCAACAGATGGCCGTAAAAATTTACCATCTGTTGCCGTTTAAAGGGTTTCGGTGTGTTTTTTTTCAGTATTCTCGGGGGCCGAAAATGGCAGTCCCGATGCGTACCAGCGTTGCGCCGTACTTGACGGCGATGGGCCAGTCGTCGCTCATGCCCATGCTCAACTCGTTGAAGTACTCGCTCTCGTCAAAGCATTCATCCTTCAAGGTGATGAAGGTGCGACGCACCAGGTCAAATTCCTGGGCTACCTGTTCCATGTCATCGGTGAGCGAGGCCATGGCCATCACGCCGCACACGTGGACGTGAGGCAGATTCTCGGTCAGCTCACCGGCCTCAGCGGCTTCCAAGACCTCATCAACGCTGAAACCGCTCTTGGTCTCTTCCTGGGCTACGTGCAGTTGCAGCAGCACATCCACAGTGCGGTCGATACGGGCCGCCTCTTTCTCGATGAGCTTCAGCAACTCGACACTGTCCACGCTCTCGATGACACTCACGTGAGGCATGAGGGCACGCACTTTGTTCTTCTGCAAGTGGCCGATGAAGTGCCAACGGATGTCTTCGGGCAGTTGCGGTGCCTTGGCCACAAGCTCTTGGACACGGTTCTCGCCGAAGAGACGTTGACCGGCTGCATAGGCTTCGGCAAGCTCTTCGACTGGATGAAATTTTGAAACAGCCACAAGTCTCACTCCATCAGGAAGCTTATCTGTGACAATCTCAAGGTTTTCTTTAATGTTTGCCATGGGTGGTCAAGCGTTTTTGCTCTGAATGTTTTGGCGTGCTTCACGGTCGGCGCGGGTCTCGCCGAGGTCAGCGGGGAAGACGTCCATGAGCGGCGTCTCGGTGATCGAGGCGATTTCAAAATCGGCCATGGTATCGTGCATTCCCTCCATGAATGTGGCCAGTGCGCCCTTGAAGTCGCTGGCCTGAACGAGCTGGAAACTGGCAGTGCGTTTCTCAACAGCTGTTTTCTCGTCGATGGTGATGAAGTTGGTCTTTACTTTATACCAGCGGTCGCCGGCCTCATTATAAAAAATGTCACTCAACTTGACACGCTTGACGGTATCCACACTGAACTCACCCGAGATAAAGGGCTGCATCTTATCGGTGATGCGGGCCTCGGCCTCGGTAAATGACAGTGCGTCAACAAGATAGGGCTCTGAAACGGTTTTCAGAACACCGTTTTCCATCATTCGGTCATATTTTACCTTACATTCAAACCACTGTGACATAATTATTTGATTTTATATTTTTAAAGTGATAATTTAAGTTTAATAGTTATTTATTCTCTAGTTCTAAATCAGCTGACTTGCGAATCACTAATCGTTTATTGATGAAGGGGTTTTCCCTTCACCAATAAACTTTTACATTAAAAAGATCTTCTTGACATTTGCTCCTCCATGGCCTGGTTGATGAGCTGCCTGCGTGCGATGTAATATTCTTGAACAAACCGTTGCATCACCACATCCACAGGCTCAATTTCGCGTCCTTTCAGCAAGCTGGCGGCTTGACCGATTTCCAGTTCTCCGTTCTCGACATCGCCCTCAAAGATACCGGTGCGGGTCTTGCCGATCCCGATGAGATCAAGCAGCTCTTCCTCGCTGGCACCGCGGTTTTCGGCCTCCAGAACATTGGCCTGGAAACCGTTTTTAACCAAACGCGTAGGAGAAAGCTTCCTGAAGTGCAGCATGGTACTGCCTTCATCGAGATTCAGGCACAGGCGCTTGAAGTTCTCATGGGCCGAGCTCTCCTCGGTCAATGCGAATAATGTGCCTACCTGTACACCGTCGGCGCCCATCGACTCCGCGGCAAGCATGGCGTCGCCGGTGGCGATGCCGCCTGCAGCGATAAGGGGCAGATCTGTAGCACGTCTCACGGCAGGTATGAGACACATGGTGGTCGTTTCCTCTTTGCCGTTGTGGCCGCCGGCCTCAAAACCCTCGGCAACGACTGCATCAACGCCTGCTTCTTGGCATTTCACAGCGAATGCCGATGAGGACACCACGTGGGCCACAAGAATGCCGCGTTCATGCAGCCAGCTGGTCCACTTTTTGGGACTGCCGGCCGACGTGAACACGACGGGGACCTTCTGCTCGGCGATGACTTCCATCATCTCTGCTGCCTGAGGACGCATCAGCGGCACGTTGACACCGAAGTTATAAGCAGTTGCTTGACGGCACTTGATGATATGATCACGCAACACCTCGGGAGTCATGGAACCTGCACCGATCAGTCCCAATCCGCCGGCATTGCTCACGGCGGCAGCGAGTTCCCACCCACTGCACCACACCATACCGCCTGAAACCACTGGATAATCGATTTCAAACAGTTCGGTGATTCGGGATAGCATTGCCATAATAATCCTATTATTAGATATTAGATATAAAGATGAAACCTTGGACTGGAAACTGAATCAGATGATACCGAAAGCGACGTCCATCATCTTGGTGAAGCTGTTCTGGCGCTCCTCGGCTGTAGTCACCTCACCAGTTATCAGCGAGTCGCTGATGGTGCAGATGCACAAGGCGCGGGCACCGCTGCGGGCGGCGTTCATGTAGAGTGCGGGAGCCTCCATCTCAACGGCGAGCACGCCCATCTTCTGCCACTGGTCGGTGTCGGGGCTGTCATCATAGAAGGTGTCGGAAGAATACACGTTACCCACCTTGTAGTGGTAACCGAGCTCCTCGGCCTTCTCGACGGCTGAGCGCAACAGGTCGAAGTCGGCAATCGGGGCATAGATGCCGGGCAAGTGGAATTGCATGGCGTAGGCGCTGTTGGTGCAGGCACCTTGGGCCATTACCAGGTCGCCGATGTGCAGGTCGGGGTGCATAGAGCCTGCCGAACCCACACGGATGATGGTCTTCACATCATAGAAATTGAACAGCTCGTAACTGTAGATGCCGATTGAGGGAATGCCCATGCCGTGGCCCTGAACCGAAATGCGTTTGCCTTTGTAAGTGCCGGTATAGCCCAGCATGCCACGAACCTGGTTGTAGAGCGTGGGGTTCTCGAGATAACGCTCGGCCATCAACTTGGCGCGCAAGGGGTCGCCTGCCATAATCACTGTGGGTGCAATCTCGCCATATTTGGCGCCGATGTGCGGAGTAGGTGTTTTGTCTGCCATATACTTATAATATTATAAATGTAGTCTAACTGCAAAGGTACGGAGTTTTTCCCACATTTGACAAATATCGACCTATTATTTTATTACCAATGAACAAATAAAACCGCATTTGGAAATTATTTCGTGATATTTTGGCCTGTTATTGAATAATGCGTATTTTTGCAATACGAAATCAATGTCAATCAATTAAGAATTGTAAGATGAAGAACGGGCCCGGGAAAAAGCGCTTCTCATTCAAGAAGAGAATACTTATTTTTATTGGTGTGCTGTTGGCTATGATCACAGTTATCCTGTTGATTATGGCGTGGCCCATGATACATCCCAAAACATATTCTCCCGCCCAGGTTGCTGCCGATTTGGATTCGCTTGTCGTCTATATCGAGCGTGTTCATCCTGATCCATATCGGCAGTTGAGCAAAGTGGAGTTCTACAAGGCTGTCGAGCAGGCCAAGCAGCGTTTGTCTGCAAAGGGGAAAGTGACTCAGATGGAGTTCTACTACGAGGCCTCTCGTCTTGCTGCGATGTTCAAGGAGGGGCACCTGTCCGTCCGGTCGGATGTCTTTATTGAGCGGAATATGAAGCTGTTTCCATATTTCACGGCTTTCCGTCTCGAGCCTGGCACCCACCGCCTTTTCTTGAAGACTGATGTCGAAATTGCTGGACACGGGTTCAAAGCGGGTGATGAATTGCAAGAAATCAACGGGAAACCGGTTCGCGAGATTGTTGAAGGGGCGCTCGAGGGCGTTTCGGGCGAGAGCGACGGATTCCGTTGCGCTTTGCTTGACGTTTTTTTTTACGTTCCCGATCCCTTGAACATTTGGGTGAGTCAAAACATGCCTGCCGATGTGTATCGGGTGAAGATGAGAAAGTCAAGCGGTGAACTGATGAGCCTTGATGTGGAATCAGTTGGCTTGTTGAAGTGGTTCGTAATGAATAAGGAACAGAATGTTGATGAGTCGTTGCAAGTCAAGGCGCCGTTTGAGAGCAAAATGCTCAATGATTCCACGCTGTTGTTCAGCTTTAATGAATGTGTGACCGATGGTTTGAAGGAATTCTTGAGTGATATGTTCGCCAAGGCCAAAGCCGATGGCGTGCGCTACCTCATCATTGATAACCGATTTAATACGGGTGGCACCTCCGAGGCCGGAGACGAGTTGTGCCGATACTTGACCGACAAGCCTTTCAGCTCTGTTGACAAGGTGATGATTCGGTTTTCTGAGCCGATCCGCCTTCTCCAGCGCGAATACTTGAATGGCGTTATTCCGCCACGCGACACCCTGGTGACACAGCTTGACGATCCTGCCTGCCGTCAACAGCCTTACGGCGATGACGTCCGTTTCGATGGTAAGGTCTTTCTGCTGAACAGTTACTTGACATTCTCGGCGGCTGCCGACTTCGCTTCACAATTCGCTTACTACAAGATGGGTACCATCGTTGGAGAGGAGACTGGCGGAATGACGATATCATCAGGCGACATCATAACCCTTTTACTCCCTAACACAAGACTTGGCTTGTCTTTGCCGTTCAAGTTGTTCTACAATATCGGCGCCGACGAGAATGCTCCGGTTCAGGGCGTGAAGCCCGATGTTGAGGTTCCCTCTTCGGGTGCTCTCGACATGGCACTGGACATGATAGCCAAAGGGAAATGAGCCAATTTCGGATTTTTTATGGAAAAAGGAGCGGACTGTGGCTTTCTCCTTGGATTTTACTGTAGTTTACTCATTAGGTTTAACTACTTTTAACAAATCTGGCATGGCTTAAATCTCTCAATTTTGACAAAACAATGTACTTTTGCAAATAAAACCTCATTTTATAGTATAGCGTTTTTTCAGTGTCGTTGTGACTTGATCTTGTTGTACGAACAAGTGCTTGGCAAAAAAAGCGGTTAGCAATAAAGTGTTGATTAGTTGTAATGATCAAGATGTCTAAAGAGTTATCTGCGATAATCAAAGGTATTGCCATATTGCTGATGTTGATTTATCATCTCAGCAATATACCAGGAATCCAAGGTTTAGACAATGTGTTTCACCGCACGTTGTCAACGGCCTCATATCCGGTATGCTACTTCTTGATTGTGAGTGGATACGGGCTGTATTATGTTTACAAGCAAGGACGTTTGTCGATGAAGTACCTTCTAAAGCGTTCCTGCAAATTGTATATCGCTTTTTGGATTGTCCTGCTGATTTTTGTCGTAGGCTTGGCTTCATTCCTTTATCCAGGCCGATTCTCTCTTCAATGGGATGACTTGATACAGAATTTCCTTGGGTGGCGCTGGGGATATTGCCATTTTACCTGGTTCCTGTTGCCCTACATATTGATGTCGTTTTCGGCTAAATGGGTTTTCCGGGCCATCGATTATCTGGGTAATGTGGTATCAGTTCTTTGCTCATTTTTCATATATCTGGTGTGCGGTTTCTTGATCAGCCGCTACTTTGAGTCGTGGCTGCAATGGCACATGGCGGTTTATCATGTGGTGTTGTGGGCCCAGACCTTGTTCACCTTGACGATAGGTGCTGTGATGGCACGCTTGGTTTTGTCGGGCAAGAGCCTTGTCTGGGACCAATTGAATGGCAAGAATCTGCTGGTTCTCCTGTTGTTGCTGGTATCGTTTGCCATCCGTGGGCAAGTACACACATCGGTATTGAATCCTTTCCATGCCACTCTAGTCGTGTGGTTGGTTTTGCATTTGAGAATCAGTGGATTGCCCAAAACGATTCTTACTGAACTTGGCGATAAGTCGATGTTGATGTGGTTTGCGCAAGGCTTCTTGGGAGTTGCCATGTTCTCAGAGTATATTACACTACTGCGATGGCCGGTGCTGATTTGGATTACTTGGGTTGTTGTTTGTTATCTGGTCGCTTGTCTGCTCAAACCGCTGGCCGATGGCGTTGCAAAGGTAGTCAAGTTGTCCTGAGTCAAATAAACGTTTAACAAATAAAGCTAGCGATAATCAGTAGATGTCTAAAGAGCAATCAGCAATAATCAAGGGCTTCGCTATATTGATGATGTTATTATATCATCTGTCTTGTATCCCCAAGATACAAGAGCTGGACTTATTCACTTCAACGTTGTCATCCATTTCTCACCCCATTTTGTATTTCTTGGTGGTGAGCGGTTATGGTCTTTACCTTGTTTATAAACAGGGGAGGATGACATGGAGCTACTTGTTGAAACGCTCGCTCAAATTATATTTGGCCTACTGGGTCGTTCTGTTGATTTTTGTCTTTGGAATTGCCACTTGGATGTATCCCGACCGTTTTCACTATAGCGCGACCGGCGTGGTGCTCAATTTCCTGGGCTGGAGGTGGGATTACTGCAAATTCACTTGGTTCCTGCTGCCATATGTCTTGATGTGTCTGTCCTCTAAGTGGGTGTTTCGAATCATCGACCGGTTTGGGATAGTCGTGTCGTTGATTGTTGCATTCCTGCTTTATATACTTGCCACATTCTGTATCGGCCGTTATTATCCCACGTGGTTGCGTTATCACTATGTGGCCTATCATTTTGTCTTGTGGCTCCAGACCCTTTTGGGGTTGACGGTCGGTGCGTCGATGGCGCGCATGGTGACCGAGGGAAAGAGTATCGTTTGGGATAAGTTAATGGGCAAGAACCTGCTGTTGCTGGCAGTGTTTGTCGTCTCGATTCTCATCAGGCGACTGTTGCCGTTCCCTGGCATACATCCGTTCCATGTGGTCCTGATCATCTGGCTGATTTTGCATTTCGACTGGAATGGGCTTGTCAAGAAAATCTTTGTCGAACTTGGCGACAAGTCGATGATCATGTGGTTTGTCCAAGGTTTTCTGGCGGTTTATATGTTTGCCGAGTACATGGTGCAGCTGCGCTGGCCATTGCTTATCTGGATTGTATGGACCATCATCTGCTACCTCGTTGCTTGCTTGTTGAAGCCCGTCATTAATGGATTGGCGAGACTTTTAAGGCTGAGTTGATGCGTTGTTCACAAAATAATGTGTACCTTTGCGGCCAAAATTTGTGAAAGTCGAGTGCCATGAAGCATATTGCGATGGCTGAGACGCATTATATTTTTCATAATTCAAAGAATTAGAGATGATTAAGATTAATCCAAAGAGAAAGTTGTGGCAGGAGGTTCTGGCTTATGTCCTGCTCACGATCGGTAGCCTGTTGTTCGCCATTGGTGACGTGATGTTTGTTAACCCTTACCTGATGGCACCTGGTGGCACTTATGGTTTGTCTAACGTGTTCAATACGCTGTGGCCGTGGAAAATCTCGTTCTACGCCATCTGCATGGATATCCCTCTGTTGATCATCGGCACCTGGATTCTGGGTCCTAAATTCGGCATCAAGACGATTGTCTCGACGGCGTTGATTTTCTTGTTTACCTTTATTCTCGAGAGTTGGTGGGGCTACAAGCCTGTCATCCTCGATGGCGCTATCGTCAGCTCGGTTGACCCCACGATGGTCAAGTCGATGGTCGAGATACCTCACCACGGTGGATGGTTCCGTCCCGACTATTTCCTCAACACCGTTGTTGCCGGCATCATCTATGGTGTGGCCATCGGTCTGATTTTCCGTTCGGGTGCAACCAGTGGCGGTTCTGACATCATTTCGATGATTATCCACAAGTACACCAAGATATCGTTGGGTACCCTGGTTATGATAGTTGACGGCATCATCACCTTGAGTACGCTTATCGCCTTTGGTGACGTGCGCCTGCCTATCTACTCCATTATCATCATCTTCATCGAGGGCAAGGTGATCGACCTTGTGGTAGATGGTATGAAGAGCTACAAGACGATGTTTATCATTACCGACACGCCTGATCCCATCCGTGACTATATCATCAACGACATCAAGCGTGGTGGTACGCTCATCACGGGCAGCGGTCTCTACAAGGGCACCGAGCGCAAGATGCTCTACGTTACCCTTGACCGTTCCGATATGATCAAGTTGCGTTCGGTGCTCTACGATATTGACCCGCACGCGTTTGTCAACATCATGGAGAGCAATGAAATCTTGGGCGAGGGCTTCCGCCGTCTCCCTCACGAGTGATTGCAGCTCTTGATTACTTTTTGAATTCCATACTCGCGGCTCATGGGGATTACCCCTTGAGTCGCGTCAGTTTTTGGGGATCTCCTACGATCCACAGGATGTCGCCTGCCTTGAACGCCAGATCACGGGTGGGGTAGACATACTCATCTCCACGCTGTACAGCCACCAGCAGAGCTCCGTAATCTTCACGCAGGTGCGTATCTTCCAGTTTCTTCCCTACGATGGGCGATTGGCTGCCGATGGAGAAGTGGACGAACTTCACTTCTTTGTTTTGGGTATCCATGATTTCGTTCTGCGCCTCGACAAGGGGTAGCAAGCGCTCGATTTGATCCTCGGTGGCGATGACGCCAATTACATCTCGAGGGAAGATGCGCATGTCACCCGACGGCACTGGATATACCTTGCCGGCACGCTGGATGCTGGCCAGATTCACGCCATAACGGGTTCTCAAGTCAAGGTTGCGCAGCTTCTCGCCGACGAACGGGCAGTCACGTCCCACTTTCATGTAGGCCAGATGCAGGTCGCTCACCAGGTTGTTTTCACGTCCGGTGCGGCGGTTCTCGCGCTCATTAATGTTGCTGATGAACCGCTTCTCGATGTTGACCATGCGTTTACGCAGCGGCGTGGGCACAATCGTTATAAAAATCATGGTGGCAATGACAATTATCACTGCGGCGATTACCGATGGTGCACTGGAATAGATGCCGTCCAGGATCGAAGCGACAAATCCGATGGACAGGACGAGACTGATGATAATCATCACTACGATAGGGACATAGGACACCCTTCCGGAGGTCTCGACCAACTGTTCATATTCTGCCCGCTTGATTGAGGGAAAGATGATAGATACGATAAACGGTCCCACGATAACGAAAGTCGTTATCAGGCATGCCAACCGTCCCCAAACGTCATTGCCTATCCACTTCATCAAGAATGGCATCAGGTAGCTGCGGCACACGGCGATCAAGGCGATGATGACTGCCGAGTAGATGACCAGACGCACCACATAACGCTTGATGATAGACCCCCACATGCGCACCGAGTCGCTCCGTTCGCTCTCGCTGGCATCCTGGCTGTAGCCGTTGAGCAGGCGCGTCCAGTGTTTTGGCAATATCATGAGCAGCGCATTGTAGCATGGCTCGGCCTGCTTGATGAAGAACGGTGTCGTGAACGTCGTGATGACCGACACGGCCACAATGATGGGATAGACGCTCTTGTCCAGCACACCGAGACTGGTGCCCAGCGTAGCGATGATGAACGAGAACTCACCGATCTGTGTCAGCGAGAAACCTGACTCCATCGCCAACTTGAGGGGCTGACCAGTGGCTAACATGCCGAAGGTGCCGAACACGATCATGCCCACGATCACCACAACGGCCAGCAGGGCGATGACACTCCAGTGCTGGGTCATCACCGTGGGATTCACCATCATGCCCACCGAGATGAAGAACACGGCACCGAACAGGTCTTTGATTGGTGTAATGAGGTGTTCGATGCGCTCGGCCTCGTTGGTGCCGGCAAGGATGGAACCCATGACAAATGCTCCCAATGCTGCCGAGAATCCCGAATTGATGGAGAACAGCACCATGAAGAAGCACAGGCCCATGGCAATGACCAGCATCTGTTCATCGCTGATATAACGTTTGAACCGCTTGAACAACGTGGGAATCATGAAAATACCTACTGTGAACCAGATAATCAAGAAAAACGACAACTTGAGAATGCTGCTTACCATCTCTTCGCCCTTGACGCTGTTGTTCAAGGCGATGGATGACAGAATCACCATCATCACTACAGCAAACAAGTCCTCGACGATGAGCACCGCAAAGGTCATGGGCACGAAGCGCCGCTGACGCATGTTCAGGTCGGTCAATGCCTTGATGATAATGGTGGTAGAGGACATCGATATCATTCCGCCCAGGAAAATACTGTTCACCAGCCCGTAACCCAGATACCTGCCGACAACAAATCCCAGACTCATCATGCCCAGCACAATGATTAGGGCCGTGACAATCGCCGAACCGCCCACATCGATCAATTTCTTGAAACTGAATTCCAGTCCCAGCGAGAACAGGAGAACAATGATGCCGATTTGAGCCCAGAACTCGATATTTGCCTCAACAACGATTGTCGGCAGCGCGGTGAAGTGTGGGCTGGCAAGAAAACCGGCCACGATATAACCCAGCACGACGGGCTGTTTAAGCATCTTGAACACAACGGTGGCGATGGCTCCCAGAATCAGGATAAGCGCCAAATCGCTGATCAGACTGTTGATATCGAGTGATTCCATCAGTTTTAAGTATGAATAATCCTCTAACCTGTAACCTTTAACCTTTAACCTTTAACCTGTATCACATGTTTATCTCGTTGGTGATGGTGATTGACACGGCATTGCTTTTCTCCTTGATGGTGTTGAACATCGACGGCACGTTCACGCCACCCTTGCTGCGCACCATGAAGTTGACAATCGTCAACTCGTTGTCGTAGTCATACTTCATGAACTCGTCGCTGATGTGGATATCGTTGTCCTTGAGGATGTCCCTCACCGCCTGGATGTCATCAAGGATGCCGTGCACCTTCACACGGATGATTTTGGACTCCCACAGGAAATTGTGGCGCAACTCGATGCGCTCGATGTTCACCAGAATGAAAATGATGAGTAGGGTAGCGACGATGCTCACAAGATACATCCCTGCACCCACCGATAGGCCGAGGCAAGCAGCCATCCAGATGCCGGCGGCTGTCGTCAAGCCACGCACCGAACCTTTCATCTGGATGATGGCTCCTGCACCCAGGAAACCCACGCCGCTCACCACTTGAGCGGCAATGCGGCCCGGGTCGCCGTTTTTCAGCCCCATGTATTCTTGAGGTATGTAGATGGATATGAGCATAGCCAGCGTGGCGCCCATAGAGATGAGGGCGAAGGTGCGCATTCCGGCGATTTGCCCTTTGCGGCGACGCTCAATTCCGATGGTGGCGCCCAGCACCATGCTCAGCACCAGTTTGACGATGGACCCCGTGAGATTCACTTCGGGGCTGATGATATCTTGATAAATGTTTTCCAGCATGTTGTGACGATTACTTGGTTACAGACGCAAAATTAGCGGTTTTAGCTTGTCTGTGCAACCATTTTTCTTAAAAATCGCTATATTTGCACCATTAAATCATTAAATATCCGTATGCTATGAAACGAATTGTATTATCGCTCGTGTTGCTTTTTGCTTTGTCGGCCATGCACTTGCAGGCCCAGATGCTTGTAGGGTCCTATAACATCCGCCTCAAGGTCAGCAGCGACAGTGTAGCCGGCAACGTGTGGACCAAGCGTTGTCAGGTCATCTGTGACCAGGTGAACTTCATGTCGCCCGACATATTCGGTGCCCAGGAGGTACTGCACACCCAACTGATTGACATGCTGGGTCATCTCGACGGCTACGACTACATCGGTGTGGGTCGTGACGACGGCAAGACTGGTGGCGAGTATGCCGCCATCTTCTACAAGACCGACCGTCTGAGGTTGCTCGATCAGGGCAACTTCTGGCTTAGCGAGACACCTGACCGGCCGGGCCTGGGTTGGGACGCTGCCTGTGTGCGTGTTTGCACATGGGGACGCTTTGCGGGCCAGACGGCAACCAACGATGAAGCCTTCTACTTCTTCAACTTGCACATGGATCACATTGGCGTGACTGCACGGCGCGAGGGCGCTAAACTCATCGTCAGGAAAATCCGTGAGATTGCACAGGGTGCTCCGGTGATTGTCACGGGCGACTTCAATGTGGATCAGAACGACGAAATCTACAGCATCTTCACCGAGTCGGGCCTCTTGAAGGACTGCTATGTGTCTTCGAGGTTGCGTTTTGCCGAGAACGGCACGTTCAATTCCTTTGAGACTGAACTTTATACCGATAGCCGCATCGACCACATTTTCATTTCGCCTGCCACGTGTGTTGACTCCTACGGTATTCTCACCAACAGCTACTGGTCACCTGACGAGAAATCAGCCACCCAACTGAAAGGCCATGACGCGCCCCAGGAGATATCCTTCAGCCGTTACATCCGTCGCCAGCCCTCCGACCACTATCCCGTCTTCGTCCGCCTCTCCCTGTAACGCTTCACCCACATCACAGAGCATTAACTTAAATTAAACGTGTGATTGTGGGGCGGTGTGGCAAAAATGTATTAACTTTGCCGATTCGATAGCAAGAAACAGGCAATGATCAGTTCAATTATTGACGAACATACTATAGAACGGTTGCGCTCGTTTATCAACGGCGTGAACCGCATCGTCATCACGTGCCACAAGTCGCCCGACGGTGACGCCTTGGGCTCGACGCTGGCGTTGTGCCACATATTGCGCCGCCTGGGTAAGGATGCCGTGGTCGTCACGCCCGACATGCCTCCCAAGTCGCTGGAGTTCTTCCCCGGCCTGCGTGATCTGGTGGTGTTTACAAAGCATGAGCTGCGCGCCCGCCATGTGTTGAGTGAGGCCCAACTGCTGTTTTGTCTCGATTTCAACTCAATGAAGCGTATCGACCGCCTGGCCGAACTTGTCGAGCCGCTCAAGGTGCGTCGTGTGCTCATCGATCACCACCTGGACCCCGATGACACATTCGACATCATGATTTCGCATCCCGAGGCTTCTTCGACGTGCGAACTGGTCTTCAGGGTGATTATGCAGATGGGCCTGCTGCGCATGATGGATCGCCTGACTGCCAGCTGCCTGTATGTGGGCTTGTTGACCGACACCGGCGGCTTTGCTTACAGTTGCGACAACCCTGAATTTTACGAGATACTGGCCTCGGTGCTGCGTCGTCGCATCGACCGAATTGGCCTTTACAACAAGGCGATGAACACTTTCAGCGCCGACAGTTTGCGTCTACAGGGCTACGCAATCAGCGAGAAGATGCAGCTTTTCCCCGAGCAGGGTGCTGCCTTGATCACGTTGAGTAAGGAGGAGCTTGAACGCTTCAACTACAACCGTGGCGACACCGAGACGCTTGTGAACAAACCGCTTGCCATCCCCGAGATCTATTGGAGTGTGTTCCTGCGCGAGGATGCTGACAAAATCAAGGTGTCGTGCCGCAGCCAGGGCGACTTCTCGGTGAGCGACATCTGCGCCAAGTACTTCAATGGAGGTGGTCATTTCAATGCTGCTGGCGGTGATTTCGTCGGCACCCTCGACGAGGCTGTGGCCGCTTTCCACCAGGTTCTTGCCGACCTCTTTCCCGACCAAGACAACAATAACGACGAACAACCAACACAAGAACAAGAATAATGAAAAGAATTTTCAGACACAGCATGTTATTGGGCTTATTAGCTGCCCTCATGTCACTTGCTGCTTGCAACAACGATCAGAGTTATGCCGACCGCCTCAACCTGGAGCGCAACGCGGTCAACGCCTATCTAGCCAATCACCGCGTGGTGATGACGATACCTGAAGACTCGGTCTTTGAGGTGGGAGAGAACGCGCCCTACTATCGCGTGGATGTCGATGGCAATGTCTATATGCAGGTGATTAGTGCCGGCGACCGTAAGAACGACAAGGCCAAAAAAGGCGAACCCATCTATTTCCGCTATACTCGCTATGACCTTGCGATCTGGTATGCCGACGGTGTATGGAGTCCGACCAGCGGTAACGAGAACACGATGGATGCCCCGTCGTGCTCGTTCAATTATTCCGACTTCACGTTGCCCTCATCTTCCCAGTGGGGTTACGGTCTCCAGTATCCCTTGATGTTCCTGGGTGTGGAGTGCGAGGTGAACTTGATCATCAAGTCACAGTACGGCTTCACAAACGAGATCTCTTATGTAACGCCGTTTTTCTACCATGTGCGTTACTACCATAGCATGATCTAACGTCTAAAATCTAAAATCATATGTCACTGATTAAATCTATATCAGGAATTCGCGGTACCATTGGCGGCAGGGCCGGCGATGGACTCACGCCGCTCGATATCGTCAAGTTCACATCGGCCTATGCTACCTTCATGCGTCGCAACTCGCCGGTGCAATCCAACGTCATAGTTGTCGGTCGTGACGCCCGCTTGTCGGGTCGCATGGTGCTGAACACTGTTGTCGGCACACTCACCGGCATGGGCTTTGACGTGGTTAATATCGGACTCGCCACCACCCCGACTACCGAACTCGCCGTGGTCGGTGAGCATGCCTGTGGCGGCATCATCATCACCGCCTCACACAATCCCAAGCAGTGGAATGCCCTCAAGCTCCTCAACCACAATGGAGAATTCCTCACCGATGCCGAGGGCAAAGAGGTGCTCCGCCTTGCCGAGGCCGAGGACTTCGACTATGCCGAGGTCGATCATCTGGGCCGTGAGCAGAAGAACTACACTTGGCTGCGCCGTCACATCGACCATGTTCTGGGTTTGGAACTTGTTGACGTGGAGGCCATCCGCAAGGCCGACTTCACCGTTGCCGTCGATGCCGTCAATTCGGTGGGCGGTATCGCCATCCCGCAGCTGCTCGATGCCCTGGGCGTCAAGAAGGTGGAGAAGCTCTTCTGTGACCCGACGGGTAATTTCGGTCACACTCCTGAGCCCATTCCCCAGAATTTGACTGCTATCAGCGACTTCATGCGCCAGGGCAAGGCCGACGTGGGCTTTGTCGTGGATCCTGATGTTGACCGCTTGGCTATCGTCATGGAGAACGGTGAATTCTTTGTCGAGGAATACACCCTGGTTGCCGTGGCCGACTATGTACTTGCCCACACCCCGGGCGCGACGGTGAGCAACCTGTCGTCCTCACGCGCCCTGCGTGATGTGACCAACAACCACGGATGCACCTATACTGCTGCTGCTGTGGGCGAGGTGAATGTCACCACCGAGATGCGCCGCACGGGTGCTGTCATCGGCGGCGAGGGCAACGGCGGTGTCATCTATCCCGCCAGCCACTACGGTCGCGATGCCCTCGTGGGTGTAGCCCTGTTCTTGTCGCTGCTGGCCAAGAGTGGTAAGACCGTCAGCCAGCTCAAGCAGACCTATCCCCAGTACAGCATTGCCAAGACAAAGCTCGAGCTGAAGCCCGAAATGGATGTCGATGCCATCCTCAAGGCTGTCGAGAAGCATTATCAGGGTGAGCAGATGACCACCATCGATGGTGTGAAGATTGACTTTGCCGACAGTTGGGTTCACCTGCGCAAGAGCAACACCGAGCCCATCATCCGCATCTACAGCGAGGCCCACACCATGCAGGAGGCCGAGCGCCTGGGCGAGGACGTCAAGCAGATTGTCCTTTCCCTGATATAATCTGATTCTGGTTCCTAAAGGATCAAAACCCTTTAGGAACCAGAAGATTAAAGATTAGTGATTAGTGATTAGAGATTAGAGATTAGAACGCCCCAATCTCTCACTCCTAACTCCTAATTCCTAACTCCTAATTCCTCACTCCTAATTCCTAATTCCTAATTATGCCCCTGTCTGCCGCCATCAAGTTAAAGAAATTCATGGTCAATCCTTTCGAGGAATGCACCCATATCCTCTCCGATGAAACTGGCGAGGCCGTGATTATCGATTGCGGTGTATTCCATAAGGGTGAGCGCCAGCGTCTGCTCGACTACTTGAAAGAAGAGCAGTTGCGACCGGTGCGCCTGCTGTTGACTCATGCTCATCACGACCATCTGTACGGCAACGACTTGATTCAGGAGCATTACGGCTTGCTGCCCGAGGTCCATAAGGCCGACCTCCCCTTGATGGGTGGCCACTTGATGAACCGCATCAACGAGTGCTATTACGGGAAATACCCTTATACCATTCCCATGCCTGAACACTTCCTTAGTGACGGCGACATCATCCCGTTCGGCAACCACGAGTTGCGTGTGATCCACACGCCGGGCCATTCACCGGGCTCGGTCATCTTTTATTGTGAGCAGGAGGGCATCGCTTTTACTGGCGACACCTTGTTCCGCCTGGATATCGGGGCGACCAACCTGCCGTTCGGCTCGTTCGAGGACATCATGAACAGCTTGGATTACATTATCCAACTGTTGCCCGACGACACGGTAATTTACCCGGGTCATGGCGCGAAATCCACGATCGGTTACGAGAAAGAGAAAAATCCCCACCTCAACGGCGGCGTCTTCTATTGATTGATTGTTGCAGCTTGTTGTGACGGGGTGATGGTGATAACCGCATATTCCGAGTCGGTGCCGATGCGAAATTTACCACCCCAGATGCCCATACCCGAGCTGACGTAATAGTCGGTATTTCCGCGTTTCCACTGACCGTAGTCACATTCATACATTTTTTTAGTCACCCAGTTCAAGGGCCACACTTGTCCGCGATGAGTATGGCCACTCAGTTGCAGGTCAACGTGGTTGTCGGCAGCCTCATCGAGGTGGAAGGGCTGGTGGTCAAGCAGGATAATAAAGTTGTTGCTTGTTGTACCCTGCATCAATTGCTCTACGCTCTTGCGGCGGCGGTTGCTGCGGTCATCGCGTCCCACAATGGTCACGTTGTCCATGACCACGACACTGTCGCGCAACAGGTGGATGCCGGTCTGATGAATCAGGTCGATGGCCTTGTCGATGCCTGTGATGTATTCGTGGTTGCCCAGGCAGGCAAATGTCGGGGCATTGAGGCGCTTCAGCTCCTCGGCGGTGCCTTGGGCCAGCAGTGGACGCACGTTGCCGTCGATCATGTCGCCCGCGATGAGAATCAAATCGGCGTTCTCGGCGTTAATCAGGTCAACCCAGCGCCCGATTTCAGCACGGCGGTTGTGGAAGCCCGCATGCAGGTCGCTCAGCATCACAATCTTGAGCGGCCGTTCAAGTTGCTTGTCGGTGGTCAAGTGTATTTCCTGGCGTTGCTTGTTGTGGTAATGGATATTGCCGGCGATGAAGGTGGTGAGCATCACGCCCGTCAATGCCACTGTGGTGATGGCATTGTCTTTGAGCCAGGAGGCAGGAACCAGATGCACCAGCCTGCCGATGTCCAGCACGAGGAACGCCATCAGCAGATAGAACATGATCACGAGCCATGAGTTGCCCACCTCATACATCGTTGTGGCCATCCCCAATGGCAAACTGTCACTCTTGAACTGCATCACCATGCAGGCCAATGCTGCAAGCATGAGCAGTATGATGATCACCTTGACGGGCGTGGTGAAGGGCAGCACCCGCCACACGTGCCACAATACATAGGTTTGCATGACCAGCATGACGGTCAGCGCTACGATGAAGAATTTTGCCATATAGTCGTGATTTTTGGGCGACAAAAATACAAAGATTCATCATATATTGAGCATGGTACGGTTATTTTAACTAATTTTGTGCTTTGATAGATTGAAGCCTGAATGAAAGAGAAAGATTTATTGCAGGTAGTGAAGCAACGCTTGGGCATTGACGAACTCAATGCCATGCAGCGTCAGGCACTTGACGTGTGGAAATCGGGCGGGGGAGACCTCGTGTTGTATTCGCCCACCGGGACGGGTAAGACCTTGGCGTTTGCACTGTGTGTGTTGCAGGCACTCCAGCCCCCCATGCAACAGCTGCAGGCGGTGGTGATGTCGCCCTCACGCGAGCTTGTGATTCAGACGGCCGACATCTTACGCCAACTGGCTGTTGGTTACAAGGTCACGCCCTGCTACGGTGGTCACACCGTCAGCGACGAGAAGGCCTCGCTAGCTGTCATGCCCGACATCATTGTGGCAACCCCCGGACGATTGCTCGACCATCACAAGCGTGGGCACATCAACCTGCGCGGTGCGCGACTGCTTGTGCTCGATGAGATGGACAAGTCGTTGGAGCTGGGTTTCGAAGACGAGATGCGTCAGCTCATCAAGCAGATGCCTCACTTGTCGCGTCGCATCCTGGCCTCGGCCACCGTGCTTGACGTTGTGCCCGACTACGTGCGACTGCACAATCCTTTCGTCCTCGATGTGCTTGAAAAGACCGCACAGCCTGCCGAGCGCATCAAGGTGTGGCAGGTGATGTCCGATGACAAAGACAAACTCGCGACCTTGCGTTCGCTGTTGCTGAGCCTGGACGGTGGCAAGACGATTGTATTTGCCAACTATCGCGAGAGCGCCCAGCGCATCCATCAGTACCTTGTCAAGGGCGGCATTGATGCGGGCCTGTATCACGGTGCGATGGAACAGCACGAGCGCGAACAGGCCGTTGCGATGCTCAACAACGGCAGCGTGACGGTGCTGGTATCTACCGACCTGGCTGCACGCGGCCTGGACATCGATACGGTGGAGCACATCATCCACTACCATGTGCCCGTGAGCGAGCAGGCCTACATCCACCGTAATGGCCGCACGGCCCGTGTGGATGCCACGGGCAACGCCTATGTGATCACGGCACCCGATGAATCGCTGCCCGATTGGGTGGCCATCGACGAGGAGTTTGTCCTTCATCCTGCCGCCAGCTTGCCGCGGGCACCGATGACGACTCTGTATTTCCAGGCTGGCAAGAAAGAGAAACTCTCGCGAGGCGACATCCTGGGATTCATCGTGGCCAACGCCGGAATCGAAGCCTCGACAGTGGGCCGCATCGACGTGCGCGACCACTATGCGTTGGCTGCAGTGCCACGGGCTAGGGCTCGCGAGGTGCTGCAGAGTCTGCAGAACGCCAAAATAAAAGGCAAAAAGGTCCGCATCTCTATAATATTCACTAATAAAACTCGTTAATTATAATAGTCATATACCTTAAACTTATAGCTATAGCAACACTATGAAACCTTTAAAAAGAAAACGCGACATTTATTTCCTGAAGCTGCTATCGCGCAGTTTCCCCAATGTGGCAACCGCCAGCACCGAGATCATCAACCTCGAGGCTATCTTGAACCTGCCCAAGGGCACCGAGCACTTCCTGGCCGACCTGCACGGTGAGTACCTGGCCTTCCAGCACGTGCTGCGCAACGCCAGCGGTACCATCAAGCGCAAGGTGGGTGAGATTTTCAACGACTCGTTGAGCACCCGCGAGCAGAAGGATCTGTGCACCCTCATTTACTATCCTGCCGAGAAGCTGGAACTGGTGAAAGAGGCGATTACCGACAAAGTTGAACTCAACGATTGGTACTTCATCACCATCAACAGGCTGGTGAAAGTGTGCCGCAATGTATCGTCAAAATATAGCCGCTCCAAGGTTCACAAGGCTCTGCCCGAGGATTTCTCCTATATCATCCAGGAGTTGCTCCACGAGCACAGCAGCGATCCCAACAAGCAGGCCTATGTCGACGTGATCATCAAGACCATCATCTCGACCCATCGTGTCGATGAATTCATCATCGCCATGTGCAACCTGATTCAGCAGCTCACCATCGACACGTTGCACATCCTGGGTGACGTCTATGACCGTGGTCCCAGCCCCGACAAGATCATGGATGTCCTGGGCAGCTTCCACAACTTCGATATCCAGTGGGGTAACCACGATATCCTGTGGATGGGTGCCGCAGCGGGCAACGATTGCAGCATAGCCAATGTGCTGCGCATCGCCCTGCGCTACGGTAACCACGGCGTGCTCGAGGACGGTTACGGTATCAATCTGCTGCCGCTGGCCACCTTCGCCATGGACACCTATGCCGGCGACCCCTGTGAGCGTTTCCTCCCCAAGGACGGCAGCGCCAAGGATCCTGAGCGTGCCCGCACCGCCCAGCTCGTGGCCCAGATGCACAAGGCCATCAGTATCATCCAGTTCAAACTCGAGGCCGCAGCCATCAAGCGTCGTCCCGACTTTGACATGAAAGACCGTCTCTTGCTTGACAAGATGGACCTCAAGAAGGGCATCATCAAGATCAAGGGCAAAGAATATGAGTTACTCGACACCAATTTCCCGACTGTCGATCCTAAGCACCCCTACAAACTCACCCCCGAGGAGGAATCGATTGTCACCAAGCTGCACCAGTCGTTTACCGAGAGCGAGAAGCTGCGCAAGCACATGAAGTGCATGTTCCGCAACGGTTGTCTCTACACGATTGTCAACGGCAACTTGCTCTATCACGCTTCAATCCCCCTGAACGAGGATGGAACCCTCAAGGATGTCACCATTCGCGGCGAGAAATTCCACGGCAAGGCACTGCTGAAGCGCGCCGGAACTCTCATCCGCACGGCCTACTTCGGCTGTGACGATCCCGAGGAACGTGCTTTTGCGCTTGACTATCTGTGGTACTTGTGGTGCGGTCAGGACTCTCCGGCATTCGACAAGAGCAAGATGGCGACCTTTGAGCGCTACTTCCTTGCCGACAAGGAGACCCACAAGGAGATCAAGGGCGCCTATTACACCATGCGCGATAATCCCGAGGTGGTTGACGCCATCCTTGACGAGTTCGGTGTAGTGGGCGAACATCGCCACATCATCAACGGTCATGTGCCTGTCAAGACCATCAAGGGCGAGAATCCCATCAAGGCCGGTGGCAAACTCATGGTGATTGACGGCGGCTTCTCCAAGGCTTACCAGCCCGAGACCGGTATCGCCGGTTACACCCTGGTTTATCACTCGCGAGGCTTTGAGCTCGTGCAGCACGAGCCGTTCTCGTCGATCGACGAAGCCGTTCGTCTGGGTCAGGACATTAAGTCCACCCGCAGCCTGGTCGAACTGACCAACCATCGCATGCTCGTTAACGATACCGACATCGGCACCGAACTGCAGTCTCAGATCGAGGACCTCAAGGAACTTCTCGACGCTTACCGCTCTGGCGATATCAAGGAACGCAACATCCGTCCGATCACCAACAAGCGTTAACGCCCTCGTCTTATGTGAAAAGATTAGACAAAACCGCCCGACTGGTAAAGTCCGGGCGGTTTTGTTGATGGCATTGAATCATCACCCATGGTCACTTGACAGGTAGGCTCTCGCCTTGGCATGGCCGCAGTTTTCCGCATAGTGAAACTCCGAGCTGGCAAGTCGTGATTGAGCCCTTCATCCTGCTCGTATTCCATAAGGGGGTTTATGCATATCATAGCCTTTTTTATCAATGTCAATAAACCAGAAAGTGTTTTTTTAGTCCAAAACAGTGTTGATTTTAAAATATTTACTATATTTGCGTGTTCAAACGACATTAATTCACATTATTCATTAAATATTTGCAAAAATGAAAAAGACTTTATGTTTGTTACTGAGTGCAATGTTGATGCTTGGCATCTCGGGCTGTGATTCAATGAACAATGCTACCAAGGGTGGTCTGATTGGTGCTGGTGGCGGTGGCGCTTTGGGCGCTGGTATCGGTGCTCTTATCGGTAAGGGCAAGGGTGCTGCCATCGGTGGTGCTATCGGTGCCGTCGCTGGTGGTGTTGCCGGTACTCTCATCGGCAAGAAGATGGACAAGCAGGCTCGTGAGCTCGCACAGATCGAAGGTGCTCAGGTTGACACTGTGACCGACGTGAACGGCTTCGAGGGCATCAAGGTGACCTTCGACGAGGGCATCCTCTTCGCTTTCAACAGCTCCAAGCTGGGTCAAAAGGCCGAGAATTCGCTGAACGACTTTGCCAAGTCGCTGATCAACAATCCTCAGACCGATGTGCAGATTTACGGACATACCGACAACATTGGTACCCGCGCTGCCAATGAGAAGGTTTCGAACGCTCGTGCTAACGAGGTGAAGAACTTCTTGACCAATGCCGGTGTTCCCAAGGTTCGCATGACCAGCAAGGGTCTGGCCTATGATTATCCTGTTGCCAGCAATGACACCGAAGCTGGCCGTGCCCAGAATCGTCGCGTTGAAATCTACATCACCGCTAACGAGGACATGATTAAGGCTGCTCAAGACGGCACCCTGGAATAATCACTGTTTTCGGTAAGTTTTAAAAAAGAGACATCTCTCGCATGAGATGTCTCTTTTTTGTGCAAGTGGTTTATAGATAGCGACTTCGGTATCCTGCCAGTTGAAGTTTTGGAAAACTTTTTCTTTGTGTGTAAAAATTAAAACATTGATTTTCAGTCAATTAAAAAATTTTTTGAAAAACTTTAGAAAAATTGTCTGAAATTTTGTTGTTCAAAAAAATCATATTACCTTTGCGAGGATTTTGCCGATATGGCAGAACCCTCCATTTTTTTATCCTTAAAAACTTAAGATTTACAACAAAATAGCAATGGAAGAAAAAACCTACAATTATCAACAAGTTTACGAGGCTTCGTTGAAGTACTTCGACGGCGATGAACTGGCCGCCAGGGTATGGGCAACGAAGTATGCCTTGAAGGACTCGTTCGGCCATCTGTATGAATTGACGCCCGACGACATGCACCGTCGCATCGCGCGTGAGATCGCCCGTATCGAGAACAAGTATCCTAATCCCTTGAGTGAAGACCGTCTGTTTGACCTGATGAGTCATTTCCGCTATATCGTGCCGCAGGGTAGTCCCATGGCTGGCATCGGCAACAATTTCCAGGTCGGTTCGTTGAGCAACTGCTTTGTCGTCGGCCTCGATGGTGAGCCCGACAGCTATGGTGGCATCCTCAAGATCGACGAGGAACAGGTGCAGCTCATGAAACGCCGTGGTGGTGTGGGACATGACCTGTCGCACATCCGTCCCAAGGGCTCTCCTGTCAAGAACAGTGCCTTGACATCGACTGGTCTGGTGCCGTTCATGGTACGTTACAGTAACAGTACGCGTGAGGTGGCTCAGGACGGCCGTCGCGGTGCCTTGATGCTCACCGTGAGCATCAAGCATCCTGATGCCGAGTCGTTCATCGATGCCAAGATGGAAGAGGGCAAGGTGACCGGTGCCAACGTGTCGGTTCGCATCGACGATGCTTTCATGCAGGCTGCTGTCGATGGCAAGCCTTATCGCCAGACTTATCCTGTCGATAGCGACAAGCCCGTCTATGAGCAGGAGACCGATGCAGCAAGGCTCTGGGCCAAGATTGTCCACAACGCTTGGAAGAGCGCTGAGCCCGGCATTCTGTTCTGGGATACGATCACCCGCGAGTCGGTGCCCGACTGCTATGCCGATCTGGGCTTCAAGACCATCTCGACCAATCCCTGCGGTGAGATTCCTCTGTGTCCCTACGACAGCTGCCGCCTGATCGCCATCAACCTGTACAGCTACGTCAAGAATCCCTTTACGCCCGAGGCCAGCTTCGATTATGACCTCTTTGCCGAGCACGTGGCTTGCGCACAGCGCATGATGGATGACATCATTGACCTGGAGATGGAGAAAATTGAGAAGATTCTTGAGAAGATCAAGTCCGACCCCGAGACCAGTGAGGTCAAGACCACCGAGATGAACCTGTGGAACAAGATCCGCACCAAGACCCTCAAGGGCCGCCGCACCGGTGTGGGCACCACGGGCGAGGGCGACATGATCGCCGCTATGGGTCTGCGCTACGGCACTCCCGAGGCTACCGAATTCTCGGTGAGCGTTCACAAGGCTCTGGCACTGGCTGCTTACGGTTCATCGGTGCAGATGGCCAAGGAGCGTGGCGCATTTGAGATCTATGATGCCAAGCGCGAGGAGAACAATCCCTACATCAATCGCATTCGTGAAGCTGATCCGAAACTCTATGATGAAATGAAGAAGTATGGTCGCCGCAACATCGCTTGCCTGACCATCGCCCCGACGGGCACCACCAGTTTGCTGACGCAGACCACCTCGGGCATCGAACCTGTGTTCATGCCGGTTTACAAGCGTCGCCGCAAGGTGAATCCCAGCGACAAGGACGTGCATGTTGACCTGGTTGACGAGAACGGCGATTCGTTCGAGGAGTTTATCGTCTATCACCACAAGCTCATCACTTGGATGAATGCCAACAACATTCCCGTGCGCCGCGACTACACTCAGGAGGAACTCAACGCCATCGTTGCCAAGTCTCCTTATTACAAGGCTACAGCCAATGATGTGGACTGGGTCAACAAGGTGCGCATGCAAGGTGAGGTGCAGAAGTGGGTGGATCACAGCATCAGCGTGACCATCAACCTGCCCAACGACATCAGCGAGGAAATGGTGGGCAAACTCTATGTCGAGGCTTGGCGCAGTGGCTGTAAGGGCTGCACCGTCTATCGCGACGGTTCGCGCACCGGTGTGCTTGTGGCCCTGAGCGACAACGACAAGAAGAAGGAGAAGGAGAAAGAGAATGCCGAGAACAATTCTGGTCGCTACATCGCCGAGGAGGAACACATCCTCAAGCGCCCCGTAGAACTCGAGGCCGACGTCGTGCGTTTCCAGAACAAGAAGGAGAAGTGGATCGCCTTTATCGGACTCATCGACGGCCGTCCCTACGAGATCTTTACCGGTATTGCCGACGATGACGAGGGCATCTTCTGTCCCAAGTCGGTGACCAAGGGCAAGATCATCAAGGCCGTGGGCGAGGATGGCGTGAAGCGCTACGACTTCCAGTTCATCAACAAGCGCGGATTCAAGACCACCATCGAAGGCCTGAGCGAGAAGTTCAATCCCGAGTTCTGGAACTACGCCAAGCTCATTTCGGGTGTATTGCGTTACGGTATGCCCATTCCCCAGGTGCTCAAACTCGTGAGCAGTCTGGAACTGGACAGCCAGTCCATCAACACCTGGAAGATGGGTGTGGAGCGCGCCCTCAAGCGTTATATCCACAATGGCGAGGCTGCAGCCGAGAAGTGTCCCAACTGCGGTCAGAACACGCTGGTTTATCAGGAGGGTTGCCTCATCTGCACCAACTGCGGCACCTCCCGCTGCGGTTAAGCTCCCGAGACACCTATTAATGTAAAGCAAAAGTCAACTGTAAAGGCGCGTCCCACGATAGGGCGCGCCTTTTTATTGTCGGAAACTTAAAGAACGTTTCTTGAAACTCGATCTGTGCGATGAATGGTATCAACCGCAGTCCCAGCAGTAGTAGGGATGTGTGAAGTCGAGGTTGTCGAGGTCGTCACGGTTGATGAAGATAAAGCCGCTGCCCATGTCGCCCCACATGACCAGTGCCTTGTTGTCGATGGTGGAGAATTGGGAATCGAGTTGGAACAGCAGGGTGTCGTGAGTGTCGATGTCGCGGCGTGCGTCTTCTTGGGTGAAAGCGGGATAGCCGAGCATCTGGTGGCAGGGGCGTCGCATGCCCAGGTGTTGCTCAAAATACAGGCAATCGTCGTTGTCGAGGTATTGATACCACATCTGGTCGTTATGCTCTACACCAGTGATTTCCTTGATGATTTCAAAGAACAGACGGTTAAAACGTCCGTCGCTCACGCCCATGGAGGTCGGCTCTGCCACCACGTCAATGGCCACTTCGCGCTTGACAGGCGTGAGCGCCTCATCTACCGTGTCGTGGGTGGGTACATCGGCGGGCGTGACACCTTGCTCCACTGTTTCGTGATAGACAACCTTGAAACCACTGCCGTCCTCGTCATAGTTGCCGCGGCAGCCGTACATGCGCTCTGTATCCAGGCTGATGAACCACTGCAACATACCATGTTCGGGCAGCGGGGCTTTCAGGCCGGCCTCTGAACAGTTCACCTGCATGACCATGAGCATGGGTTTGCCTTGGCTGTCAACCGGGTATTGCAAGTCGGCAGGCCAATAGGGTTTGCCGCCAATTTTGCTGCCCATGATTGATGGCTCACGCTCCTCGTTGAGCACGAGGCGGTAATGCTCTGTTGTTGTGCGCCGAGTGATTTCCTCGGCAATGCGCAACGCGCGTTCACTTGCTTGATTCATAACAATATCCCAATTCCCAATTCCTAATTCCTAACTCCTAACTCCTAAAAAAAGCTACTCAGCATAATACCCCTCGATGTTGTTGATGCAGGGGCATGCACGGCTGTCGATGATGCGGATGCGCCACTCGCTGGCTGTCTTCTCGTGAAAGCGTACGATGCGCTTGTAGCCGATGGTCGTAGTTTCCTCATCGACCAGCACGGGAACCCACTTGCCGCAGCACGTCTTGTACTCGACGACAAATTCCTTGATGCGTTGGCCCAGTGGGATGTACTCTTGCAGCATGATGCGATTGAGCGTCACATCTTTCTTGGTTTTGATCTCGATGTCGGCTGCGGTGACGCCGTCGCTGGCAGCCCAATAGGTGTCCCAGTCGCCGTCACCCATCAGCGAGGCACTGAATTGCTTGTTGCGGGTGTCGCTGGCGGTGAATTTGGCTCCCATGAGAAGGTTGGTGCCCAATTCGTTGGTGATGCGCTCATGCCATTGCACGGCAGTGGCCGAGTCGATGGGGTGAATCAGGCCCTCGCGGTTAACAGGGAAATTGAGCAAGAGGGTGCCGTTGTGGCCCACACTGCGGTAGTACAAGTCGGTCAGTTGGTCAACGGTTTTCACCTTGTCGTCCTCGTTCTCGTGGTAGAACCATCCCGGGCGGATTGATGTATCGCACTCGCTGGCGCACCACGCATTGCCGTCGGCATGGCCCGATTGCAGTTCCTCGTATTGGGGATAACCGGGATAAACCTCCTTGATACGCAGGAAAGCCCAGTTGGTGGAGTTGGCATAGCCTTTTTCGTTGCCCACCCAGCGGCAGCCGGGGCCACCGTCCGAGAAGATGATGGCTTTGGGCTGCAGTCGGTTCACGATGCCCCAGGCCTTGGGGTAGTTGTAGTAGGTGCTGCGGTCGATTTCGCGTTTCTCACAGGCGCCTCCGTACCAGCCGTCGCCTCCGTTGGCTCCATCAAACCATACCTCGAAGATGTCGCCGTACTGGGTCATCAGTTCCTCGAGTTGCTTGTAATAATAGGTGACATACTCGGGTGAGCCGTAACTGGCCTGATGCCTGTCCCACGGTGAAAGATACACACCGAATCTGATGCCGTACTTCTTGCAGGCGGCTGCCAACTCGCCTACGACGTCCCCCTTGTAGGGCGATGCGGCGACGCTGTAGTCGGTGTATCGGCTGGGCCACAGGCAGAATCCGTCATGGTGCTTGCAGGTGAGGATCACACCTTTCATGCCGGCATTGACGATGGTCTGCACCCATTGCTCGCAGTCGAGTCGAGTGGGGTTGAATGCGCTGGCCGGGGTGTCGCCATAGCCCCATTCCTTGTCGGTGAATGTGTTGGGCCCGAAATGGATGAATGCATAGGTCTCCAGCTGCTGCCATGCCACCTGTTGGGGTGACGGTATCGGTCCGCAGGGCTCAGGGGCCTGGTTGTTGTCGGCCATAGCTGTGCCGGCGGTAATCAGCAGTCCAGCCAATAGGGTGATGATGCGATTGGTGTTCATCGTTGATGCTCTGTGTTGTTGATTATAACAGTTTGACGGTGTCGCCGAGGGTGACTTTCTGCTGCTTGTAGAGCAGGCCGAGGGCTTTCTTGAAGTCCTTCTTGCTGCACTGGAACACCTTGTTGATGTCGTCGGGACTGGCTTTGTCGGTGAGCGTCATCTCGCCGTTGTTGGCCTTGAGGTAGTCCAGGATGCGGTCCGACAGGTCATCGACGCGCATTTTCTCGATTTTGGACAGGGTGAGGTCCACCTTGCCGTCGGGGCGCACCTGCTTGACGAAAGCAGTGAGGCGGTCGCCAACATTCACGTCCTGATAGGTCTCGTTCTGGTAAATCTGTCCCCAATGGGCACCCTCCACAATCACGCGGTAGCCCATGTCGCTGCGCTGCACCACCAGCACCTCGACACGCTCGCGGTGGTAGTAGTCGGGCTCGGTGTGGTTCAGGAATTTGGCGAGTTTAGCGCTGGCGACGATGCGGTGACTGGCCTCGTCGAGATAGACGCGCACGATATAGCTGCGGCCCACCTTCATGTCAACACGCTGCTCGCTGAAGGGTACCAGCAGGTCTTTAGCGACCAAGCCCCAATCCAGGAATGCGCCCACCTTGTTGACCGCTTTCACGCGCATCAGGGCAAAATCGCCCACCACGGCATAGGGCTGTTCGGTTGTTGCCACGGGCCGGTTCTCGCTGTCGTTATAAACAAACACGCGGATGGTGTCACCCACCTTCATCTCGGGCGTGAGGTAGCGCTTGGGCAGCAGCACCTCATGGGTGTCGTCATCAATCAGATAGGCGCCGAAATCCACCATGCGGTTAATGCTTAACTCGTTGTATTCTCCAATCTTCATATTTCTCAGGACTTTGATTGTAGCTGTGGGGTTGCAGATGCCGACTAGAAGCTGAAACTAGGGATCAGAAACCGGAAAACTTTTTGCAAAGTTCGTTAAAAAAATCCATTTCTCTGACGGGTTTTAGATAAATTTGTACTACTTTAGCGAGATAAACAAGAAGCCATAAGGAGAATTTGTCATGAAAACAAAGGTTTTTGCATTCGTTATATTGTTGTCAATCACCGGGTTACTGTTTTCTTGCGGAAAGATGAAATCCGGAAAAACCGATGAGGCCAAGCCTGCTGTCATCGTCAAAACCGAGCAATTGAGCGACAACTCCAGTTTTGCCATGTCCAATGGCGAACGCTGCACCATTGTGGCCGATGCCACCATCGATTACCCGGTCAGTGCTGGTGAGGGCGTGCCGATGGACAGTCTGCAGCGACTGTTCGCTGTCTATGTGCTTGAGTCGGGCGACTCATTGTCACTGCAAGACGCCATGCGTCAGGTGGTCTCCAACAGTATGCACCAGTATGACTTCATGCAGGAGCCGGTTGCTAAAGACGAGGCCGATGAGAGCAGTGACCTGGCAACGCTCAAGTATGCCACCAGCACCCGTGTGACACCCATCTACAACCGCAACGGGGTAGTCACCTTTGAGCGCGTGGATGTGGTGAAAAAGAATGACAAAGTGACCTCGGTGACGCATCGCTACTACAACTTTGATGTCGAGACCCAGACGTTCATCGATGTGAATCGCCTTTTCCGTGAGGATGCCGTGGCCGACGTCTGCCAGCTGCTGCGCCAGCAGTTGCTCAATCAGAACAACGTGTCAGGCAATGAGCAGTTGAATGACCTGGGTTACTTCAATGTCGAGAACATCATGGTGACACGCAACTTCTACTTCGATGACAAAGGCGTAACCTGGAGCTATCTGCCCAATGAACTGGCCGTTGAGGCTGTCGGTGAGCCCAAGATTTCCATCCCGTACGATGACCTGAAGTCGTCACTGTGTGATGACAGCATCATTGACCGCTTGAAATAATCACGATGGAACATATCCTGAAATACTTCCCTGAACTCTCCGAGAAACAACGCTTGCAGATGGAGCAGCTCGAAACGCTCTATCCCGAGTGGAATGCCAAGATCAACGTCATCTCCCGCAAGGACATCGACAACTTGGAGATCAACCACATTCTGCATTCTTTGGGCCTGGTCAAGTTTGTGCAATTCACGCCCGGCACTCGGGTGATGGACTTGGGGACGGGTGGGGGATTTCCCGCTATTCCGCTGGCCATCTATTACCCTGAAGTGACTTTTCATCTCGTTGACCGCATCGGCAAGAAACTGCGTGTAGCCAGCGACATCGCCGAGCGCATCGGCTTGACCAACGTCACCTTCCAGCATGGCGACGTCAAGGAGGTGAAGGGCAAGTTTGACTTCGTCGTGAGCCGTGCTGTGATGGACTTAGGTGACATGGTGCCCCTGGTCAAGCGATTCATCGACAGCGAGGACCGCAATGCCGTCCCCAATGGCCTGCTCTGCCTCAAGGGCGGCGACCTCACTGCCGAGGTGCAGAAATTCAAGAACCAAGTCCTCATCGACGATCTCTCCCATTACTTCAAGGAAGACTTCTTCAAAACCAAGAAAATCCTCTATCTCCCCCTTGAACCTCTAACCTCTAACCTTTAGCTAGATATGAATGCGACAATGATGACCGTCAATCCGTTTGGCGAAAATATGTATATCCTGTGGGACGAGGCTTCGCACGATGCCGTGGTCGTTGACCCTGGCATGATGCGTGATGGCGAACGCGACATGGTGACCAAGTTCATTGAGGACAACAAGTTGAATGTGAAGCATGTTTTGCTCACCCATCTTCATGTGGACCACATCACCAGCGCTCGATGGCTGGCCGACAAGACAGGTGCCGACGTGTGCGGCAGTGCTCTGGATAACCAATTGGGACAAGAACTGCCCGAGCAAGTGGCACATTTCCGCATCAATGTCGAAGTCGAGCCCTTGACCGTTGACCGAAACTTAGCTGATGGTGATACCATTCCGTTGGGTGACGAGACCATCCAGGTGCTGCATGTCCCCGGCCACAGCCCTGGCGGCCTGGCCTTCTATCTGCCGAACAGTGGCTTGCTCATCAGCGGCGACACCATCTTCAACGGCAGTGTGGGACGCACCGACCTGTGGGGTGGCGACATGGCACAACTCATCAACAGCATCCGCGAGAAAATCCTCCCGCTCCCCGACGAGACCGTCATCGCCTCGGGCCACGGCCCCACAACCACCGTCGCCGACGAGAAGCGTTTCAACCCCTTTCTTTAGTGAACAGTTAACAGAGAACAGTTAACAGTTGGCATTCGCCGACTATTGTTGACGAGCCAATTCCGTAGAAATAAGAAATGAGAGATAGACGAAACATCGCCTGTCTCTCATATTCTTAACTGTTAACTCTTATCTGTTCACTGTTCTCTGTTCACTGTTCACTGTTCACTGTTCTCTGTTAACTGTTAACTGTTAACTGTTAACTGATCACAGGGCTATGGCGCCGCCAAGCATCCAGGTGTTCTTGATTTCGGGGCCGAAGCCATTCTTGAACATGTTGCCGGGGGTGAAGCGGCAGTAGATGGCCAAACCATCAAACGACAAGGCTCCAATTACATCAAAGGTGATTTTGTTCTGCTTGATGCCGTGATAAGAAACGTCATAGTTGGTTTTGTTGATCTTGTAATGGGTGTTGCACTTGGCATACACGTTCCAGTTCATGCTCGCGCCAAGAACAAAGTGGAACTCCTTGCCAAAGTCCTGTTGGAACAGCAGCGGGAACTGGATGGCCCTGACACTGAGGACCGAAGAGCGGTCTTTCACATCATTGGGATAGGTGTCTATGCCCACGATGTTGGTCGCTTCGTCCATGACAAAACAGTTGGGACGCTTGAGCGAGAAACGCTTGTTGTCATAGCCTACACCCAGCGAGAAATGCTGGCCGTGCAGGGTGTGGTAATTGATGCTGGCAATGTTGAGAATACCCCAGTTGAAACTGTTGTTCACGAGGTCATATGATGTCTTGAGTCCGCCACCAAAGTAGATTCCCTTGCTTTCCATGCTCCAGTGGTAGTCATTCTTTTTGTTTTTCTTGAATGGGAAATTAAGATCCCAATCAAGGTCTTGACTGGTGTGGATGCTGTCGTTGGCAGCGTGCTCCATCTGATAGGTGTAGTTGTACTCATCGTTATCTTTCATGCCCTTAACCTTCACAACAGTGCCGGTGGGCGTTTCGGTGATAATGACTTGCTGAGGTTGTTCAATAACGGTTACCGTGTCGGGTGTTTGTGCCGAAAGCGTTGCGGATGCCATGATGGCAGCGATGATGAATGAAAACTTTTTCATAATGTGTTCATTTATTTGATTGTTATTATTTTCGGATTAATTTCTTGATTTTCTCGGCACTGGCATCACCTTCCATATAGATGAGCGTAACGACGTTTTTGGGCGATTTGCGTGCCAGATTCTGGTTGAGGAAGAAGATATAACGGTTACTGCGCTTGTACTTGGGCAATGTGTAGAAGCCGTAGTATAGTTGCCCGTTGCGGTACTCCACTTCCTTGTCAATGGCTTTGGCTCCGTCTTTCACCACCAGATTCTCGATGATTTCGGCCTGCGCCTTCTCGGTCACGCTGATGCTGTGATAGATGGTGAGCCCGATTTCGTGGGCTTGACTGCCGGTGACGATGATCTCGGTTGCATCGGCAGCTTTCTTGTACCGCCCGTCAAACAGGCGGTTGATGTTCAAGCCGGTTTGTGCCATGGCTGCCATGGTCGTCAGCATGCAGGCTAGGATGATGATTGTAGTCCGTTTCATATTGTCGCGTTGTTTATTCGTTATCAAGTTCAAGGGCCGCGCCCAGACTGGAGAGCTGATCGGTCATAGCATCGGCAGCATTATCCATCATGCTCAAGTCATTAACTATCAGTGCCATGACCTTATCATCGTCCTGCACTATCTGCCCGTTGACATAGGCAATGCACACGCCAGCCGATTGTTGCTGGTGCCATAAGGCATATCCACCAGCAGCAAGCACGATGGCTATCGAAGCCGCAATGCCGATGAACTTGTTGCGGTTGTTCTTTCTGGCAACACGCTGGCCCTCATGGCTGTGGGCGGCAAAATAGCCCATCGTGAAGCGTGCCTCGTCAATCACCTCGCTGCTCCAGGGGCAGTCGGCGAGGGTTTCACGCAGCATCTGCTCCTCTAGGACGCTGGTATCACCGTCGAAGTAGCGCTCGATAAGCTCTTCCAGCTCGGCTTGGGTGGTTATGTGATGATTCTTGTTCATAATGTCTTCTCCATGTTTCTTGATTGATAAATCTCACGCACGCGTCGGCGTGCTCGGCTCAGTTCCACGCGCACGTTGGCGGCGGTCATGTTCATGCGTCGGGCGATGTCCTCAAACTCCAGCCCCTGCATTTCCCTCAGGTCGATAATCAACCGCTGGTTGTCAGACAAGTAGTTGTCGATGATGTGGCGCACTTGCAGGTAGGCAAGGCTGCGGTCGTTGTCGTTCACGTCCTCGATAGCTTCGGCAACTTGGTCAAGTGAAACGTCACTGTTGTGACTGTTCTTGCGAGCCATGTCGATGCTGGTGGTGCGAACGGTCATCATTCCTGCCCCTCGGGCATGGCTGGAGTTCTCATAGCGCCCTCGTTGCTGCCACAGTTTCACAAAGGCGTCCTGTACCGCGTCGGCAGCATCATCGCGGTTGCCCGTGATGCGTTCGGCCAGCGAGAGCATCTGCTCCCTCAAAGCGGTGAATGCATTGGTGATGCGGTCAGGTTGCTTCATTGTCGTTTGCTGTTTCTATTCAATAAACGCAGAAAGACGCTGTTTGTAACAAAGAAATGAAAAAAAAGACGAAAATTCCAAGAATGATGGAATTTCCGCCTTTCTGTTCCGTGATATCCGTTTAATCCGTAATATCCGTTTCTCTCGATTAGAGACCCAGGATCAGACCCATGGTCCAAGTGTTCTTGATTTCGGGACCATTGTTCTCCTTGAAGAACTTGCCGGGGGTGTAGCGGCAGTAGATACCAAACTCATTCCAGGTGAGGCTACCGATGACATCGAAGTTCACCTTGTTCTGCTTGAGGCCCTTGTAATGGGTGTCGTGATCGATCTTGTTCATTTCGTAGTGGTTGTCCACGCGGGCATACATGTTCCAGTTGAGGATGCCGCCAACGCTGATGTCACACTTACCTGCGATGTGCTGACGGAAAATCAAGGGGAACTGAATAGCCCACAAGTTCAGGTTGGACGAGCGGTCCTTGATGACGTCCACGTTTTCCGAGGGGTAAACCGACGGGATAACAACGCCATGGTCATCACGCACGAGCATACCCGGACGCTTCATGCTGTAGGAACGATGGTGGATACCTGCACCCAGCGAGATGGTCTGTCCGTGCAGCGAGCTGTACTTTATACCTACTATGTTGAGGAAACCAACCTCAAAGGAGTTGTTGATGGCATCCCAGTTGTGCTTGATGCCCATACCCAAGTAGAAACCGTCGTCGAAGACAGCCCAGTGCTTGTTGATCTTGGTATCAGTTTTTTCAAGCAACGATGATGAATTGTAGTCATCCTCGGCAGCGGCTACCGCAGCGGCAGGGGGCTCGGCGTTTGTGGCTTCATTATTGACAGCAGCGTCATTAGTGGCTGCACTCATCTGTGCCATGGAAATCATGGCTGCAAAAAGTATTGCAAATTTCTTCATTTTCAGTTATTTATTCTTTTTCTTTATGAAAAAATGTTGTTAAAAGTTGGCGGCAAAGGTACTATTATTTGCTGAATTGTGCAAATTTTTGGTTTCATTCGGGATTTATCACCTTGGCAAAACGCACTTGACTCTTGTATTCGGGGAAATTGAGGGTGAGGATAACGCCGTTCTCGACGGTCGCATAGGCATCGTTGTCAATCGGCTCCATCGTGGCATCAATCCAGCTCAGGTTGTAGTTGCCCGTGAACAAGGTGCGTGAGATGTGCCCTTTCTTCATGCCGGGTTGCCACATGGATTTCTTGACCTGAGCCCCGTCAATGTAAATAATGTCATAGCCGTCATCGGCCCTGACAACGGCAAGCGTGTAGCGGCCGCCCAACCGCAGCCACTGCTCTTCCATGTCGCGGTCGAGATAGGTCCAATAGCCCTCTACGGGATCAGCGCTCTGCTCGAAATAGGCATCCAGCGTCTCGGGGGTCCATGCTGTAGTCGTGGCGACGACTTGTTGATCGTTCTCGATGGTGAGCACGGCTCTTTCGATGGCCACACGGGCGCCAGGGCCAGTCAGATAGCCCACACGAACCGTGCCGGTTGGTCTGGCGATAGGGACTTCAATCACTCGATTGAGTTCGTCTTTACCGACCGAAACGATGACATTGTGCTCGTCAACGTCAACGCAGAGGTTGTTCAGGTCATCCTCGAGCGAAACACCTTTTTTCACGACGGTCGATGCCGCTTCGGTCTTCTTGCCATCCTTGACTTGTACAAGAGTGACTAGCATGGTGCGCTCGTCGGTGATGTCATCATAGAGGGTACTGTTTTCGCAACTCAGTACCACAGCACAGTAGTTGCCCTGGTCATCATCGTTGAAGATGAGTCCCCATTGTGAGTTAGTGATCGTGCTCTTGTCGCCGGTCATGGGGTTCTTGATTGACTTGGTCTTGCCCTGCTTGTTGTTCAGGTTGGCCAGGCGCAGTTGGTAGCGGTAGGCCGTGCTGTTGATGCCCATGGTGTCGATGGTGACGGCGGTTGCCATGGTCGCGTTTTCCTCGATGAGGTATTCGCCCTCGATGGTCTTGTAGCGCCCGGCCATCCTCATGCCGGGATGCGGGTACAGACCGCCAAAGTTGTTTCTCACCGAGTTATAATACGACCTGCCATCGGCCATGAATGAACTCACAGCCACCAGTCCAGCCACTAAAGCCACCAATATCCTTCTCATTTTATATAACAAATGACTAATGTCTAACATCTACTCATGATGATAAGGCTCATGCCGCAAGATGGTAAAAGCCCTGTACAGTTGCTCTACAAAGATGAGTCGTACCAGTTCATGGGGGAAAGTCATCTTGCTGAGTGATATCTTCTCGTTGGCACGGTCATACACTTCTTGAGAAAAGCCGTAAGGCCCTCCCACGACAAACACCACTCGCTTGCAACCGCTGGCCATGCGCCGTTGTAGCCACTGACTGTAATCCATGGAGGTGCGTTCGGTGCCATGCTCATCGAGCAGCACCACATGGTCACTGGTGTCAAGTGCTGCAAGCAGTGATTTGCCCTCTGCGACCTTTTGTTGCGCCTCGCTCATGTTGCGGGTGCTCTTCACATCACCGATGTACTGGATGTTGAACTGTACATAGTGCTGCAATCGCTTGACGTATTCCTCGATGCCTTGACGGACGAAACCTACCTCGGTCTTACCGATCACGGCGAGCGTAATCTTCATATTGTGCTTTTGTTTGATTGATTATTGCCACAAAATTAGCTAATTCGTGAAGAATTACCTAACTTTGTGGTCGGAAATTGATAAATATTGGAATGATATGAAAACTCGTGAAGAACTGATTGATGAGCTGATTGACTTGGCATTTGCCGAGGACATCGGTGATGGCGACGCTACCACATTGTGCTGCATTCCCGACGACGAGATCGGGCGCCAGCGACTGATCGTGAAAGAGGAGGGAATCCTGGCAGGTGTGGAAATCGCCCGCCGCGTGTTTGAAAAATTTGACCCGGAGCTGAAGATGGAGGTCATGATCGGTGACGGTGCCCACGTCAAGCCTGGTGACATCGCCTTTGTCGTAACCGGCAAGGTGCGCTCTCTGTTGCAGACCGAGCGCCTGATGCTCAACATCATGCAGCGCATGAGCGGCGTGGCAACGACCACTGCACGTTACGCCAAGTGCCTTGAGGGTCTCAAGACTCGCGTCCTGGATACCCGTAAGACCACACCCGGCATGCGAATGCTCGAGAAAGAGGCTGTCAAGATTGGCGGCGGTTGCAACCACCGCATCGGCCTGTTCGACATGATTCTGCTCAAGGACAATCATGTTGACTTTGCCGGCGGTATCGTGCCTGCTATCGAGAATGCTCATCGGTGGTGCAAGGAGAACGGCAAGGACCTCAAGATTGAGATCGAGGTGCGCAACTTCGACGAGTTGCAGCAGGTGCTCGACCACGGCGGTGTAGATCGCGTGATGCTCGACAACTTCAGTGTCGAGAACACCCGCAAGGCCGTCGAACTGATAGATGGTAGGGTAGAGACCGAGTCCAGTGGCGGCATCACCATCGACACGCTGCGTGCCTATGGCGAGTGTGGTGTGGACTACATCTCGGTGGGTGCCCTCACGCACTCCATCAAGTCGCTTGACATGAGTTTCAAGGCGTGCTGATGAGCGCCTCACTCACATTGAATGATATCACCCCGCTCTCCATCCCTGGTGTGGAGAGCGGTTACCCTATTGTCGTCGCTGGCCCGTGCAGTGCCGAGACCTTGCAGCAGACGCTTGATACAGCCAAGGCTTTGAGTGCTGCAGGTGTCAAGGTGTTCAGGGCAGGTATATGGAAACCGCGCACGATGCCCGGCGGCTTTGAGGGCGTGGGCGACATCGGTCTGCATTGGCTTGCCCAAGTGAAACGCGAGACTGGAATGATGGTGGCTACCGAGGTGGCCACTGTTGAGCATGTACGAGCTGCGCTTGATGCAGGTATCGATATCCTGTGGATCGGGGCTCGCACGACAGCCAATCCGTTTGCCATTCAAGACATCGCCGATGCCTTGCAAGGACACGGCGACGTGGCGGTGCTGGTGAAAAATCCGGTTAATCCTGACCTGGACTTGTGGCTTGGTGCTTTGCAACGCATCCGCAATGCCGGCATTACACGCTTGGCGGCTGTGCATCGCGGCTTCAGCTCTGCTGGCCAACACCTTTACCGCAACGACCCTCAGTGGCACATCCCCTTTGAGTTGCGCCGCCTAGCCCCTAGCATGACCATCCTGTGTGATCCGTCACACATCGGTGGTAAGCGAGAGTTTGTTGAACCCTTGTCTCAACTGGCTCTTGATGCTGGTTTTGACGGCCTGATGATTGAGTGTCACTGTGATCCTGACCGTGCCCTGAGTGACAGCGCACAGCAAGTGACGCCTGGCGCATTGAGCACGATACTCAAGAAGCTCGTAGTGCGTTCAGGGATACCTGTTGAGGACGAATTGGGACTCTTGCGCCAGCAGATTGATGACTGTGATCATGAATTGCTTGCTGTTCTGGCGCGTCGCATGAGTGTCTCGCGCGAGATTGGCCGATTCAAGAAGGCGCACAACCTGCGCGTAGTGCAGCCCGCCCGCTATCAGGATATCATGAAAGCGCGTATTGAAGAAGGTGATTCGCTGGGTCTCTCTTCTGATTTCACACAGAGTATCATGCAGACGATACACGAGGAAAGTGTCCGTCAGCAACTTGATCTTCTTAATGAGACTTCATAATGAAAAGAGTGATTATTATCGGGGCTTCGTCTGGTATGGGCATGGAGGTGGCTAAGTTACTCCTTGCCGAGGGTTGCCGTCTGGGAGTTGCGGCACGCCGCGAGGATCGCCTGCAAGCCTTGAAGCAATTGGCACCCGACAGGGTGGAGGTGCAAGCCATTGACGTTACTGCCGAAGATGCGACTTCCCGCCTGCGGTCACTCATCGACCGCCTGGGTGGCATGGATTTGTTTTTCTATGCCTCAGGTATTGGCAAGCAGAACCGTACTTTAACGCCTGATTTCGAACTTAATACAGTCAATACCAATGGAATGGGCTTCACCCGAATGATAGGGGAGGCCTATCGCTACTTTGCCGAGCGCGGTGAGGGCCATATCGTTGCCATCACGAGTATTGCCGGCACTAAAGGCCTCGGTCCGGCTCCGTCTTATTCAGCCACCAAGGCATTCCAGAATGTCTATCTCCAATCCCTTGAGCAGCAAGCCAATGCCCGCAAGCTGAATATCCGTTTCACAGATATCCGGCCAGGCTTCGTTGATACCGATCTGTTGTCAGGCGATTTCCGTTATCCCATGATGCTCAAGCCCGAGAAAGTCGCCCGTCAAATCGTCAGCGCCATCCACAGTCGTCGCCACGTCAAGGTCATCGACTGGCGCTATGCCCTGTTGACCGCCCTGTGGCGCCGCCTCCCGCGCCCACTGTGGCGTCACCTCAAACTGTAATCCGGTTCTCCCTTTTCTTTTCTCTCCCTTTTCTCCCTCTTGTCCCGTAAACCGAGGCTCCGCCTCGGTATTTACACCGTGCGTTCACTCATTTTAATCTTGTCCTTGGTGATGATTACCCGCGCTGTTATTTGTCATCCTTGGTGATGACGCGGGCAGCGGTGTGGAAATGGGTGGCGTAGTAGTTCTGGCGCAAGTCATCGACTGCAACGCCGCGAGACGATGAAGCGTGAACGAATTTGTTGTCTTTCAGGTAAATGCCCACATGCGAGACGTGCCCGTCACTGCTGGTGATGAAGAAGACGAGATCTCCCTCCTTGAGATCGTCAAGTTCAATGGGCTCACAGTTCTGCTCCAGCATTTTGGCCGAATTGCGGTGCACCTTGATGCCATAGACTTCCAGATACACCTCCATAACCATGCCCGAGCAATCGGTGCCCTCGCCACAGGTGTGCGCTGCATAGACATAGGGGGTGCCGAGCCATCGCTTGAGCTCCATGTACAGTTTCTTGTTGTCTTTCCGGCCCAACTTGATGTCTAGGCGTGCCCATTCATCGCTCACCAGGCCGTGGCCGCTTTGGGGAATGGGCTTTTTCTTGTCGTCGGCTTTTTTTGTGGTCGAGCCGTTGTCATCGGTGGATGAATTACCGCGGTTGCGGCGTTCATTGTAGGGGCGATAGGTGTGTGTGTTATTGTTGGTGGTGCGGCACGATACCACTGGCAGCGACAAGAGTATCGCCGCTGCCAGATAAAGTATCGATTTGCCTTTATGACTCATCAGTCTTTGTTTTCCTCGGCAGGTGATTCAGCCTCTGCTTCTTTTTCATCTTCTTCCTTGGCGGTGAAGTCGGTGATACCGGCGCCAACGAGGATGTTGTACCACGCGATGATCTTCTTGATGTCACTGTTGTGGACGCGCTCAGCATCCCAGTTCTCCAGAACGCCGGCCATGAACTCGTGCATCTGGTCGGGCGTGGCAATTGTCTTGGCGTCGATGGGCTTGTTCTCGTATTTCTTGCCGATACTCTCAAACACTTGTGACAGGGAGATGTCATCGGCAGTGGTGAATATCGAAATGTCGCCCAGCGACATCACGCGCTCACGGGCATGAACAGGGAAACGTTTGCCATCGGCAAAAGCCTCGACCAAAATCATATTCTTGCCATAGGAAACAAGTTTGTAGAGTCCGGGACGTCCCGAGATAGATAAAATTTTCTTCAGCATAGTTTAATGTTGTAATAGTGTTGATTTAAAGCTATTGTTAGTTGTTTGTATTCTGTAACAGTCGTGTGACTTGTGGCAGCAGGGCCGTGTCATTGTCGTTGTTGATGACCTGTTCGCCCTCCATCACGCTCTCCTCGATGCGCTGAGCCGCCATGCGTTCCCTCACTTGCTCACTGGTGAGTCCGCTACGGGCCATGACACGGTCGATGCGCACATCGTCGGGGGCTGTCACGTGCCACACTTCATCCACCAGACGGTCAAGGCCTGAGGTCCGCAACAGTGCCGTCTCGACAAAGGCGATGTCAGCGCCACGCGCGGCTTGCTCTCCTGCCCATCGTTGCATGTCTCGTGCAGTTGCAGGATGAACGATGCCGTTGAGGCGGGCCAGGGCGGTGTTGTCGGCAAAAGCCACACGGCTCAAGTGCTGACGGTTCAGTGTTCCGTCGTCAAGATAGGTCTCTTTGCCGAAGGCATCAACAAGCAGTTGACGCACCTCGGCATCGTCGGTCATGAGCGCTTTGGCGCGGGAATCACAGTCATAGACCTCATGGCCCATGACTTGAACCATGTGCGCGACAACACTCTTGCCGCTGCCTATGCCACCGGTGATTGCAATCAACTTCATGCCTTGTCAATGCTTCTCGATAATGTATTCTACACTGTCGTGAGAGAATGTCACATCTTGATAAGCTGCCGGCACCTCGCCGATCATCACCTTCACCTTGTTGTTGTGTGACCCGAAGTCCACCGAGTTGTAGTCCACCACGGCAGTGATGCCTGCTTCCTCGGTGATGCGGCTCACGGGCGACATGTATTTCACCTCCACATCGCTGGGGAAGAGCAACATTTTCACGCCTTTAGGAGCATTGCGCACGGCAATCTTGATACGGCGCGATTGTGGCTTCAGTTTCTCGATGGGTACCATAATGTTGATGGAGCGGGGCTCCACCACGGCACCGTTAATGGGAGCGATTGTCACGTTGCGACGCAGGGTGTCGGTCAATTCAAGTTCCTCGACATGGTAGGTATATACCTCGTTGATCTCGCTCAGTGTCTTGGCGTCGCTGAAGACGAGCACCGAGTCCTGGCTCTGGATCAACGCACCGTATTGCGTGTAATCCTCGCGGGGTTCCACGATGATATCGGCCTTGACAGGCACTTTCTTGCCGGGCAGGTCGGTGAACTTGATGTTGATTGATTCAGGCAAGACACTCACTATGTTGGCATGCTTGTTGAGGACATGGGCCAGTGCCTTTTTCAAATGACTCTGGTCAATCTTGAAGGAACTGTTGCCGTCGCTGTAGTCACTGAAACGCAACGTGAGTTTGGGTGTCTTGTGGAACAGATAGGAAAAGAACCTGTAACCACGGTCGCGAACGGTGACAGTAAGCGTGTCGGGTACCTTGGCGAGCAGATGCACATTGCTGGGCATACTCATCTCGACGGGCACTTCCACATCAAGCTGCACGTCGCTGTTGAAGGTCAGGAAACTCCAGAACACGGCCGAGATGACCACAAAACCGAGGTAAAGCAATATCGACCTCGTGCGAGGTGATTGCCTGAGTCGTTCCTGCAATTTGTCCCAGAGTTTCATTGGTGATATACTTGACTGTAGATGATTACGGGTTATTTCGTGTTAAGATCGCTGCCGTCGGGCATCGAAATAGCGCTCTTGTCGAACTTGATGCGCACACCGTCGGCCACCTCAAGGATGACGGAGTTGTCCTTGATTTCGCGAACGCGGCCATAGATACCGCCGATGGTCACCACCTTGTCGCCGTTCTTGAGACTGTCGTGGAAAGCTTTGATCTTTTTCTGCTTCTTCTGCTGCGGAGCGATGATGAAGAAATAGAATATGGCAAACAGCGCCACGATCATGAGCAGGGACATCATTCCGTTGCCGCCGGTTTGATTGCCGGTACTTTGCAATAAAATTGTGTAAAGCATAATCTTGTTGATTTAGAATATTAATAATGTATTTCTTGTTTCGATGATCAGGGCTTGATGATTTTGCCCTCGTGGCGCAAACGCTTGATGGCATTGTTGAGGATGCCGTTCACAAACTTGCCGCTGGCAGCGGTGCTGAAGTTCTTGGCCAACTCAATATACTCGTTGAGCGTCACTGCAGTCGGGATTTTTTCAAATGTGAGAGCCTCGGCCAGGGCGGTGCACATGATGATGCGGTCCATGAGCACGATACGGTCTTTGTCCCAGCGGCTGTCCAGCACCAGCTCGTCGATCAAGGCATTGTTCTCGGGCATCATGGTGACGGTGGCCTTGAACAGTTCCTTGCCGAATTCGCCGTCTTCCTCGTCCTTGAACATGGGCAAGATGGCATCTTCATCCCCCTCAGCGATGCGGCGGAAGGTCTTGCACACGAATTGCAACGTCAAGTCCACATCGTCCTCGGTCCAGAACAGTGAGCGCTGCTCGATGGCGTCGGCCATGTTCTCGTCAGGCACGATGACCTGCTTGAGGAGTTGTTGCCACAGCAGGCTGTCGCCGATGTCTGTGACCTCATCGTCGGCCATGTAGTCGTTGTACAAGTCGCTCTTGATGATCTTGTCGAGCATCAGGCGCTCAAAGATGGGATCGTCATTCCAGGTGATGGAATGGTCTTGAGCGTACTGCTGCAACTGCTCGTTGGCGGCCAGAGCGGCAACCAGACGGTTGTTGACGAACTTCATGTTGGGGTTGAGGTCTTCCTCGGTGGGCATGTACTTGTTGCGGGCCTCGTCAAGTTTTATCTCCTGGATGTGCGTCAGTTCAACAGGCAGACGCATCAGGTAGTGATACAACTCGTAGGTCTTGTCAAGACACGTGTCCAGGTCCTTCAAGGCACTGGCAAGCGTGCGCTCGGGACGAGTAAGTACATAGGAGTACAGATTCTGTACAACTTTGGTCCTTATTAAAACTCGATTTATCATAAGTGTGATCGTTTGAACTTGCAAAGTTACTCAAAAATGCCGATTTTACCAAGAAATGGGCTTATTTCACCTCTTGATTGTCGTTGATGCGCTGTCTCACCACTTCATAGATCATGATGCCGCCGGCTACCGACACGTTCAACGAGTTGATGTGACCGAACTCGGGTATCATCACCTGGGTGTCGCACAGTTTCATGATTTCGGGTGAAATGCCCTTGTCCTCCGAGCCCAGCACGATGGCCACGGGACCCGTGTAATCTCCCTTGGTGAACGGCATCTGACTCTTGTCGCTGGTGCCCACGATTTTGAAACCGCTGTCACGCAACAACTTCACGGCGTTCACCAGGTTGTGCTCACGGCATACGGGCAGATAGTTGAGCGCTCCGGCCGAGGTCTTCACGGCATCGGCGTTGACGCTCACGCTCTCGCGGTCAGGAATGACAATAGCGCTCACGCCGGCGCATTCACAGGTGCGTGCCACGGCACCGAAGTTGCGCACGTCGGTCACTCCGTCAAGCACGACGACAAACGGGTTCTCGCCCTCGTCAAACAATTGCGGAACAAGGTCCTCGACACGGTAATAGGTCACTGCAGCCAGCAGGGCAAGCACTCCTTGATGGTTGCGGCGAGTGATGCGGTCGATTTTTTGCACGGGAACGCGCTGCACGGGAACTCGCAACTGTCGTGCCCGGTCGATGATTTCCTGTGCGGTGTCGGCATTAAGCGTTTTGCTCAACAATATCTTGTCGATGTCCTTACCGGCATCGAAGGCTTCAATCACGGCATGCACGCCGTAGATGTATTGGGTCTTGTCAATCATTTTTATTATTTATGTTTGTGCTTGATGAGTGATTTTGCGTTTTCGATAGCGGCTTGATTCAGGTCCTTGCCGCTCAGCATGCGGGCGATTTCCATCACGTGCTCCTGCTCGTCAAGGCTCTGGACGCGCGTGAGGGTTTCCACCTCGTTGTCGGCCTTGAATACGCGCAGGTGGTGGTCACCGTTTGCGGCCACCTGAGGCAAGTGGGTGATAGCAATCACTTGGATGGCTTGGGCGATGTCGGCCATCATTTCGCCCACCATGTTGGCCACGTCGCCGCTCACACCGGTATCCACCTCGTCAAAGATGATGCTGGGGAGCCGCATGTGACGGGCGATGATGGTCTTGATGCACAGCATCACACGGGATATCTCGCCACCTGAGGCGGTATCCTTCACGGGCGTGAGTTGCTGGTTCTTGTTGAAGGCCATCATGAACTCCACGCTGTCGGTGCCGCTGGATGTGAGGTCGGTTATGTTAAAAGCGACATCAAAGGCGATGTTCTTCATTCCCAACGGATTGGCCAAAGCCAGCAGTTCTGTGCCGAATCGATTAGCGGCATCCTGTCGTTTGACCGACAGCTGTGAGGCCAATTTCATCGCCTCGTCGCGGCAAGCGTTGACATGCGCCTTGAGTTCCTCGACGATGTCGTCGTTATGCTCGATTTCACCCAATTGGCGTTCATACTCATGCTGGATGTCGATGAGCTGGTTCACGTCTTGGGCATTGTGCTTGCGTTGCAGTGTATAGATGTTGTTCAGTCGTTCGTCGATGCGGGCCAGTTCGGCCGGGTCGTCGTTGAGGGTGTCCATGATGGAGCTCACGCTCTGGGCAATGTCCTTAAGCTCGATGAGCGCCGACCGTACGCGCGATGACATTCCTTCCACCTCGCTCAGGTTGCGCTCGGCATCCTCCAGCCTTTGCGCTACTGCCGTGAGGCGTTCCAGAATGCTGTTCTCCTCACTGTTGAGGTCATTCTCCACGCTCCACAGGGCTTCTTTGAGTTCGGTGATGTTGCTCAGTTTGCTTTGCTCGGCCTCGAGTTGCTTGTCCTCGTCGGGCTGCAGTTGCATGGTCTGCAGCTGGTCGAGCTGGAAGCGGATGTAGTCCTCGTTTTGGCGCAACTGTTCCATGGCCCGTTGAGTCTCGTCAAGCGTCTTGACGGCTTCGCGATAGCTCTTGTAGGCTGTGCGGTAGTCGTTGAGCAACTCACTGTTGCCGGCTATGCTGTCAAGGATTGAAAGTTGATAGGCCGGTTGTGACAGCAGCATGTTGCTGTGCTGGGAATGGATGTCGAGCAGTTGAGTTGTCAGCTCTCGCAGCACGGTCAAGGCAACTGGCGTGTCGTTCACGAAAGCTCGTGAGCGGCCCGTCGGCGAGAGTTCCCGCCTGATCAGACATTCATGCTCATCCCAATCGATGTCGTTGGTCTTGAAAAACGGTTCCAGATGGTAGCCGCCGATGTCAAATGTCGCTTCGACAACGGTCTTGGCCGATGTGTCGCGAATCGCCTTGCTGTCAGCACGTTCGCCCAGGATGAGCGATAGCGCTCCCAGGATGATGGATTTGCCGGCACCGGTCTCACCGGTGATGATGGTCAAGCCATCGGCAAACGCGATGTCGAGTTTGTCGATGAGGGCATAGTTAAAGATGTGCAGTTGCTTGATCATTACACATCAGGCCGATTAACGAGTGGGGGTCTTCTTGATTTCTTCCAGTTTGGTATTCTCGCTGGGATAGACCTGATAAAGCATTTCATACACCGATTCCTTCTCGGTCATGTTGGCCTTGCTGTAGATGTTGATGAGTTCGTCGAGTTTGGAATCTTTGAACATCGTCAGGCACACCGACAAGGGGGCCACTTGATAGATTTTACCCAAGTTCTCCAGCGTGTGGGTGATAGTCGCGCGGCCTTTGTCAACAGTGACGACCATCTGGTCCAGGCCCAAGCGGTGATACTCATACAGGATGTCACGGATGGGCGATGTCTGGGTGTCGGTGAAGGCACTGAGCACAGCATTGCGGTTGGTGTTGTCCTCAAAGGCTTTCCATCCGCTCTCGCCGGTGCTTTGAGCCATTCTCACTATATTGGCGGCTTGCTCATAGTAGGGGTCACCGCCCTTGAGCTCAAATGTGTCAAAGTCCAAGGCGATGATCATATAGGCCCAGTAGTTGAGAATGGCTGTCAAGTTATCCAGCATCTCCATCTCCGAGAACACGAGTTGTTGACCGGTCTCGAATTGGAAATCCACCTTGGCGTCCTTGAAGTTGATGATGGCTGTGGTGTAAGAACTGTTGTAAACGGGGCGTGATGACTGAATCTGCAGGTCACCTTTCATCAGTCCGGAGGAGTTGTCCCACGAACTGATGGTGAACATGAGTTTGCAGTGGATTTTCTCATTGGTGCCGAAGATGGCGTTGGTCCACTTCGTCGTGTTCATGTAGTCGGTCACCTTCTCCTGGAGTTCGTTGAAGATCTCCCTGCTGCCGTCGGTAATCTTGTCACTGTTGACCTCCACCTCGCACAAGAGCTCGGTAGCCTCGTCATCGGCAAAGGCGTTGAAGACGCCCAGGAGCGCCACCAGCACCAGCATTAATGTCTTTTTCATTTTGTCAAATACTTGTGTAAAACGTCAACAATGTCGCGAGCGACGTCTCGTTTGGATTTGCATGCGCCCTCGATGACCTCTCCCTTGTCGGTGAAGATGGTCACCTTGTTGGTATCGACCTGGAAGCCGGCATTCTTGTCACGCAGTGAGTTCATCACGATGAAATTCAAGTTTTTACGTCCTAGTTTGCCTTGTGCGTTGACACTCTCGTTGTCGGTTTCCAGTGCAAAGCCCACGCTCACTTGGTCGGGGCGTTTGGCTTCTCCCACGGCTCGGGCGATATCGGGGTTGGGTGTAAGGCGCAGCACTGGGGTTGCGTCTTTTTCACGTTTTATCTTCTTGTCGGCGACATTCTCGACCCTGTAGTCGGCGACAGCGGCACACAGGATGATGGCATCGGCCTGGGGCAGAGCCTGCATTACGGCATCGTGCATCTCTACGGCTGTCATCACGTCAATGCGGTCAATGTTGGCATGGCTGGTCTTAAGCGAGACAGGACCGGCGACCAGCGTCACTTGCGCTCCACGGCACGCACATTCCTCGGCCAGGGCAAAGCCCATCTTGCCGGACGAGAAATTGCTGATATAGCGCACGGGGTCGATCTTCTCGACAGTGGGGCCGGCGGTGATGATCACGCGTTTGCCCTGAAGGTCCTCACCTTGGGCGAAGAACGCGTCAAGGGCCTTGACGATGTTCTCGGGTTCCTCCATGCGGCCCTTGCCGATGAGGTGACTGGCCAGCTCGCCCTCAGCAGGCTCGATGATGTGGTTACCATAGCTGCGCAGCAGCTCCAGATTGCGCACCGTGCTGGGGTGCCGCATCATGTCCAGGTCCATGGCTGGAGCCACGAACACGGGTGCCTTGGCCGACAGATAGGTCGTCACCAGCATGTTGTCGGCAACGCCGTGAGCCATCTTGCCGATGGTCGATGCTGTGGCCGGGGCGATGATGAGCGCGTCGGCCCACAGTCCCAGGTCCACATGGCTGTTCCACTGGCCCGTGTTAGCGGTGAAGAACTCGCTGATGACGGGTTTGCCGCTCAGCGTCGATAGCGTCAAGGGCTGAATAAACTGCTTGGCGTTAGGAGTCATGATCACCTGCACCTCGGCACCGGCCTTGATCAGCAGCCGCGTGAGCGTGGCGCACTTGTAGGCAGCGATGCCGCCCGTGATGCCCAGGATGATGTGCTTGCCTTTCAACATGTTGTCGTTTGTCTTTTGCTTGATAACCGCTGTTCCCGGTGGTTTATCGTTTCTTGTATTGGATGTAGAGCTTGGTGATCACCTGCTTGGTGTTCTCGGCAAAGTCGCTCTTCATCATCCAGTCATAGTAGCCCAGATCCAGCTTGGTGAACACTTCCTCGACGGTTTTGCCGCGGTGCTTGCCGAAGTTGAACACCGGCTGCTTGTTCTCGTTGAGGATGATGCGACCCGCCAGGTCCACGTTGCGGTTGTGGCTCGAGTATTGCGACAGGAAGTCCACGTCGTTCTGCAGCGGCTCGGCATCGTTGGCATAGTGGTCAAGTTGCGCCTTGAGCACCTCGAGTGTCGTCTTGGCGTCGTCGGCTGCCGAATGGTGGTTCTCCATCGGATGTCCACAGTAGAACAGGCAGGCTGCCTCCAGGTCGCGTTTCTCACGCTTGTGGAAGATGGTCTGCACGTCGATGAACTTGTGCTGTGACGGATCGAACCCTACGCCGGCCTTGCTCATCTCCTGAGCCAGCAGCGGGATATCGAAGTGGTTGCTGTTGAAACCGGCGATGTCGCTGCCCTCAAACACGCGGGCGATGTCGTGGGCGCGCTCCTTGAATGTGGGCTCGTCTTTCAGGTCCTCGTTGGTGATGTGATGCACATCGATGGCCTGCTGCGGAATCACCCGCTCGGGATTGAAACGATAGGTCTTGCTCTCCTCGTGACCGTCAGGATAAACCTTCACATAGGATAACTCGATGATGCGGTCCTCGGTGATGTTCAAGCCTGTCGATTCCAGATCAAAGACCACAAGCGGCCGTTTCAGGTTCAGTTCCATATTAAATGAATTGACTTGTAACTAACGCCTAACGTCAAAAGTCTGAACAATCAAATCATCATCGGCATCTGCAGCACGATCAGGTCCTCACCGGCCTTCTGCTCGCTGGGCGAGAACACACCTGCACGGGCGGGATCGAGCAACTTGAGGAATACACCGTCACAGTCGATGTTGTTCACCACATCAATCACGTCGGCGCTCTTGAAACCGATGTTCATCGGTTCGCCGTTGTATTCACAGGCGATGGTCTCCTCGGCCGAAGTTGAGTGATCAACGTCCTGAGACGTGAGTACCACATGGTCAGGACTCAAGTCCAGGCGCACCAGGCCGCCCACGTTGGCAAATACGGCAACGCGGCGCACGGCGTTCAGCAGCGTCTGGCGGTCAACAGCCATCGTGTAGGGGTTGTCCTCGGGGATAACCGAGTTGTAGTTGGGATAGCGGCCATTGATGAAGCGGCACGACAGCTGATAGTCAGCGTTCTCAAACGTTGCACTGCTCTCGTCGATGGTGATCTTCACCAGGTCGTCGCTGTTGCGGTCGATGATGCTGGCAAGGATGGCAGCGGGCTTAGCGGGCAGGATGAACGAGCGCGTGAAGTCGGGGCGCACGTTGGTCTGGCGGTAACGCACCAGCTTGTGCGAGTCGCTGGCCACATACACGATCATGTCGGGCATGATGTCCCAGTAGATGCCCATGAACTGCGGATGCAGCGGGTCGTTGCCCACGGCGAACAGCGTGTGGCCGATGCCCGATGCGATGCTCTTGGCGGGCAGCTCAAACTGTTTCACATCGCCCATGTTGACGGCCTTCTCGGGGTACTCGTCGCCGCTCAGTGCCACCGCGTCATAGTAACCGTTCAGGTAGGTCACCTTAACGGCCAGCGTCTCGTCGTTGATCTCAAACGACAGGGCGGTGTCGGGCAGCTCCTTGAGCGAGTTGATGGTGCGCTTCACGTCAAGGGCGAACTTTCCAGCACCCTCCACGTTCTGCACCTCGATGTTGGTGGTCAAGCGAGTCTCCATGTCACTACCAGTGACTACCAGGCGGTCGCTCTGCAACTCGAAGAGGAAATTGTCAAGAATGGCATAAGCGTTCTTGCTGCTGTTCACTGCTTTGCTCACGGCATTCAGGCGGGTGAGCAATAATTTACTTTGGACGTTGAATTTCATACAGTTATATCTGTTATTATGTGATTATTTGTTTTGTTTTGTCTTTTAACCTACAAAGATACTGCAAGTCGTGTTTTATGCCAAACAAAAAAGGACTTTTTTAATCTAATAATGTGCCCTTGTTAATAAAAAAACGAAAAAAAGCGTCATCGATTGCCTCGATAACGCTTTTTAAGATTATTAAGTCTTCGCTTGCGGTCAGATTAGTCCAGCTTGTGGATGATCAGACCCGAGCGCAGCTTGGGCTCGAACCAGGTAGCCTTGGGAGGCATGATCTTGCCGCTGTCGGCGATGTCGATGATCTGCTTCATGGTCACGGGATAGAGGGCAAGAGCCATCTTCATCTCGCCGCTGTCGACACGCTGCTTCAACTCGCCCAGGCCGCGGATGCCGCCCACGAAGTCGATGCGCTTGTCGGTGCGCAGGTCGGTGATGCCCAGGATGTCACGCAGGATGTAGTCACTGCTGATGGTCACATCGAGCACGCCGATGGGATCGTTGTCGTCATAGGTGCCTTCCTTGGCGGTCAGCGAGTACCACTTGCCACCCAGGTAGAGTGCAAAGTTGTGCAGCTTGGCGGGATGGTAGATCTCGGTACCCTTGTCCTCGACGATGAATTTCTCGCCGAGCTTCTCCAGGAACTGCTCTTCGGTGTTGCCGTTGAGGTCAACAACCACGCGGTTGTAGTCCATCACCTTGAGGTGTGACTGGGGGAAGCATACGGCCAGCAGATAGTTGTACTCCTCGGTGCCGTTGTGGTTGGGGTCGGCCTTGGCCTTCTCCTCGCCCACGTGGGCAGCGGCGGCGGTGCGGTGGTGACCGTCGGCGATGTAGAGGTAAGGAATCTCGCCGAACTCGCGGGTGATCGCGTCGATCGTCTCCTTGTCACGGATGACCCATAGGGTGTGGCCGATGCCGTCCTCGCTCACGAAGTCGTACTCGGGCTCGGTCTGTGCGGTGCGGGTGATGATGTCCTGCAGGACGGTGTTATCGGGGAATGCCAGGAACACCGGCTCGATGTTGGCATTGTTGATCTCGATGTGGTGCATGCGGTCGGCCTCTTTCTCGCGGCGGGTGAGCTCATGCTTCTTGATGCGGCCCGTGAGGTAGTCCTCGACGCTGGCGCCGACAACAAAGCCGTATTGCGTGCGGCCATCCATGGTCTGTGCATAGATGTAGTAGCAATCCTGGTCGTCCTGAACGAGCCAACCCTTGTCCTGGAACTTCTTGAAGTTCTCGACGGCCTTGTCATAGACCTTGGGCTCGTGTTCACCGGTGCCGGGTTCAAAGTCGATCTCGGGCTTAATGATGTGATACAGACACATCTCGTTGTCGCCGGCTTCGGCACGTGCCTCTTCGCTGGAGAGGACATCGTAGGGCTTGGATGCAACTTTTTCTACATAAGCTTTGGGCGGTCTCACGCCACGGAACGGTTTTACTTTAGCCATGATAAATGAACGGTTTTAAAAAGTTAAAAAAGTTATTCTCAGTTTTAAGTTGTCAGTTTCTAGTCTTTAGTTTTTTGTTGACGTTTCGGTTTCTCTTCTTTGATGCCATGCTTGGCGCGCTTGGACTTGCGGGCACAGGTGCTGCACACGCCATAGACATACAGACTGTAGTGGTCGGTGTTGAAGGCGTTGAAGCGGCGCGCATTCATGAAGGCGGCAAAGTTGGTGTCCTTCACCTCCTTGACCTTGTTGCACACGGTGCAGATCAGGTGGGTGTGAGGCAGGGTGATGCGCTCGTACTGGGCCTGCATCCCCTCGAACACATGACGCCTGAGTATCTTGGCGTCGATAAGCAACTCGACGGTGTTGTAAACCGTGGAGCGGCTCACGCGAAAACCGCTTACCTGATCAAGCATCTGCTGCAACTCCTCGATCGAGAAGTGCCCGTTGGTGTTCAAGATGCGGTCCAGAATAGCGTACCGCTCGGCTGTCTTGCGCAGGTTATGGGCATCAAGATAGTCGTTGAACTTACGCACAACGGGGTTGGTGCTGTCAGCTAAATTCTCGATATGTGAATCGGTCTTCATCGGTGTGACAAAAGTACAACCAATTTTGCAATCAAACAAAGTTTTGCAGCAATAAAACGCCAATCACCAGTTTTTGATGACTTGCTCAACAGTCAACTGGCTCACGTCGTCGACCAGAAGGTCACACAAGGGGGCTACCTGCTCTCGGCTCAGGGTTGTGGCGATGCCGATGACATGGGCACCCGACGCGCGTGCGGCAATCAGTCCGTTGCGTGAATCCTCGAGCACAATGCAACGGGCGATGTCAACGCCCAGCAGCTCGGCACCCTTGAGGAAACAATCGGGATCGGGCTTGGCCTTGGTCACCATGTCGCCGGTGATGATGTGGTCGAACAGGGTGGGGAAATCAGGGAATTGGGCAAACAGTGACTGCATCTTTTTACGGTCGCTCGACGTGACAATGGCCATGGGAATACCGGCCTCTCGGAGCCCATCGACCAGCTCCAGCGCTCCCGGGAAAAATTCAAATCGCATGTTGCGCTCAAACTCCAGCAGCTTGTCCATGATCAGCTGCCGCACGTCGTCGCTGTCAAAGTAGCTCAGAATCCTGGTCAAGTGGAAGCCCTTGATATAATTGGCAAAGTCAGGCATACCAGTCGGGTAATCCTTGCCCATCTGTTCCCAGAAGATGCTGTACAGCCCCTCGCTGTCGAGTAACACGCCGTCGAGGTCAAAGAGCACGCCGCATCGTTTTGTATTTTCACTCATTTTGTGTTTGATGTTATTTTTTGAGATGCAAAATTAGTCGTTTTTTAGTAATTCTCTGTAATTTTGTGCCAATAAAAATCTGTCACAGTTATGATACAGGAAATCCAGTTCAGGGTGGACCCGAGAACTGCAGCAAGCATGGGTGATATCGCTCGCGTGCTTGCCAAGCGTCACGACATCGTGCCGGAGGCCATTCAAGGTATCAGAATCTTGAAGCGTTCGATCGACGCCCGGCAGCGGCAAGTGGTGGTCAACCTCAAGGTGCGCGTCTATATCGACGAGCCCATGACCGACGACTATCTGGTGCCGCCCATCGACTACAAGCCAGTTGACGGCAAGCAACAAGCAATTGTCGTGGGCATGGGCCCTGGTGGACTCTTCGCGGCCTTGAAACTCATTGAGTTAGGCATCAAGCCCATAGTCCTGGAGCGCGGCAAGGATGTGATGAAACGCCGTGTGGATGCGTCGCGCATCCAGCGCGAGGGTATCGTTGACCCTGAGAGCAACTACTGCTTTGGCGAGGGTGGGGCAGGCGCCTACAGCGACGGCAAACTCTACACCCGCAGCAAGAAGCGTGGTTCGGTGGAGCGTATCCTGGGCATCTTTGTTCAGCACGGTGCCCGCGAGGACATCCTCGTTGATGCCCATCCGCATATCGGCAGCGACAAGTTGCCGGCGGTCATCAAGGCGATGCGTGAGACCATACTGCGTTGCGGAGGCGAGGTGCACTTCGAGACCCGCGTCACACGTCTCATCGTCGAGGATGGCGTGGTGAAGGGTGTTGAGACTGCGGCGGGCGAATCCTTCGCTGGCCCGGTGATTCTGGCCACAGGCCACTCGGCCCGCGACGTTTATCAGATGCTGTACGACAGTGACATCACGGTCGAGGCCAAGGGTATTGCGGTGGGTGTGCGCCTGGAGCATCCCCAGCGCATCATCGACAGGATACAGTACCACACTGTGCTGGGCCGTGGGGACTATCTCCCCGCAGCCGAGTATAACTTTGTGACGCAGGTCGATCACCGTGGCGTGTATTCGTTCTGCATGTGTCCCGGCGGTTTTGTCGTGCCGGCCGTGAGCGAACCCGACGGCCTCGTGGTCAACGGCATGTCGCCCAGCAACCGTGGCTCGCATTGGGCCAACTCGGGCATGGTGGTTGAGATTCACCCCGAAGACCTGCCCGAGCGTTTCCAGCAGTTCGGCGCCTTGGCGATGATGCGATTCCAGCAGGAGATGGAACAACGCGCCTTTGCCGAAGCCGGCAATAGCCTCATTGCCGGAGCGCAGCGCATGAAGGATTTTGTCGATGGCAAGTCATCACGCAACCTGCCGCCGTCATCCTATTTGCCTGGTGTGCAGACTTCAAGGCTGGACTTGTGGATGCCGTCCTTTGTCGCCAACCGATTGCGCAAGGGTTTCAGGCAATTTGGCCGTAATGCCCAGGGGTTTCTCACCAACGACGCCATCGTCATCGGTGTCGAGACGCGCACGTCATCACCCCTGCGCATCCCTCGCGACAGCGAAATGCTTCACCACGTTGCTCTCGAGGGCCTCTATCCCTGCGGTGAAGGAGCGGGTTATGCAGGCGGCATCGTCTCCAGCGCCATCGACGGCGAACGCTGCGCCGAAGCCCTCGCTGCAACGCTTTCAAGCGCCACGAACACATAAAAAACAAAAAAATCAACATTTTTTTTGCCTCTTTTGTACAATATGGCGCGCATTTTGCAGTTAATGATGCATCAGTTTTTTAATTTATACATGTTTTACAAGGTCTAATTACATTGTATTATGAAAGAGAGAATGATTGTTTCGGCAGCCCTCATCGCTTTGAGCGTATTTTCGCTGGGCTGGTTCATCAAGGCCGGTATTGATGATTTTGCAAGCAAGGACCGCAAGGTCAGTGTCAAGGGTCTTGCTGAGCAGGAAGTGCAGGCTGATAAAGTGACGTGGCCCATCGTCTCCAAGGAAGTGGGTAACGACCTGCCTGGCCTGTATGACCGCATCGGTGCCACCCAAGCCAAAATCAAGAATTTCTTGATTAAAGGCGGTGTCAAGGAAGAGGAGATCAGCCTCAATGCACCCCAGGTGGTCGATTTGACGGCTCGCGAGTATGATTCGTCCAACAGGAGCTTCCGTTACATCGTGACTTCGGTGGTTACTGTGACGAGCAAGAACGTGGACCAGGTGCGCAAGCTGATTGCCCGTCAGGGTGACTTGCTGAAAGAAGGTGTGGCCATCACGGGCGACAGCTACGACAATCAGATTCAGTATGAATTTGTCGCCTTCAAGGAGATGAAGCCCAAGATGATGCAGGAAGCCATCAAGAATGCCCAGACGACGGCCGAGCAGTTTGCCGAGAATTCCCACTCCAAACTCAACAAGATTGTGAACGCCGATCAGGGCCAATTCTCCATCGAGAACCGTGACGAGTACACGCCTTGGATCAAGAAAGTGCGCGTGGTCACCACCGTCACCTATTCGCTCAAGAACTGACAGTTATAAATCTGTTGAATCATAAAAAAAAAATCACGGGGACTTAATCGTTCCCGTGATTTGTTTTATCAAGTTGTGAATCAAAGTGCAGTTTATTTGAACAGGAACACCTCACTGATGGATTCCTTGCGGTTAACATGCTTGATGGTATTGGCAAACAGCTTATCGACGCTCAACACGCGCACCTTGGGGCATCGGTCGGTGTCAAAGGGAATACTGTCGCTGATCACGAGTTCATCAAGGCCGCTTGCCATCACGCGCTCGCTGGCAGGGTCGCTCATCACGGCATGCGAGATATAGGCGCGAACGCTGCGTGCTCCGTTTTCCTTCATCAACGAGGCTGCCTTGCAGATGGTGCCGGCGGTATCCACCATATCGTCGATAAGAATGACGTTCTTGTCCTCCACATCGCCGATGATGGTCATGTTCTCGACCACGTTGGCCTGAAGGCGCTGCTTGTGGCACAGCACGAGCGGTGTGTTAAAGTACTTGGCATAGGAATTGGCGCGCTTGGCACCGCCCACGTCGGGCGAGGCGATAACCAAATTCTCGAGATTGAGCGACTGGATGTCAGGGACAAACATGGTTGAAGCATACAGGTGATCAACCGGGATGTCGAAGAAGCCCTGAATCTGATCGGCGTGAAGGTCCATGGTGATCAGACGGTCAATGCCGGCGGCAATCAGCACATTGGCAACCAGCTTGGCGGCAATCGACACACGGGGCTTGTCCTTGCGGTCCTGACGTGCCCACCCGAAGTAGGGGATTACAGCAATCACCGAATGGGCCGATGCGCGCTTGGCAGCGTCAATCATCAGCAACAGCTCCATCAGGTTCTCACTGCTGTTGAATGTGGACTGGACAAGATAGACTTCGGCTCCACGAACAGGCTCTTCATAGCACACTTCAAACTCTCCATCGGCAAAGTGCAAGATGTTGATTTTACCCAGTTCAACTCCCAGCTCCTTTGCAATTTTCAAGGCAACGTAACGTGAGTTCGTGCCCGAGAAAACTTTTAATTCAGCCATAACTAGAAATCATTAATCTGTTTACTTGATGCAAAGATAATATAAAAAATCGGCTTGGCCCTACTTTTAACGATAAATATTAAAAAAATAAAATCTGCCCTCATCTGCACTTGCGATAAGGGCGTTGGTGATAGTTCGTCGGTGAATGGAATAGCCTGTTGTCAATCGTTGGCGAGTGTGAGAATCATCTCGCACGAATCGCAGTGACAAGTGACCTTGAGCAGGGTTTTTCCGGTGCGCAGGTAGAGGTTGCGCGGCAATTTGCCGGCATTGCTGCCCTTGAGGCAGGCACCCAACTGGCGACGCAGGCAATAGCGCGTGTGCATCAGGGGCGTAGAAACGTCGGCGGGTGTCCCTGACTCCAGGGCCGGGACAATCGTTGTCACGCCGTGGTCACGGTACACTTGCTCGGCAAGCCGGTTGGCGACGTTGTCGGCAGCAACCAGCGATGTGCTTGGATACTTGGCGGTTTTGTCTTCGGGGTGGCGTTTTTCCACGTGACGCGTGATGGCGTGTGAGCGGTCAAGGAGATCTATGGCCTCGCGGCGCAATTGCGACAGCATCGAGGCTGGAATGAACAAGTTGCCGGGCACTTCAGCCTCCTGCAGGCGATAAATCGTGCCGCCCAGTTTGGCGAGTTCGGCAAGTTGGCGTTCGCCTTGCGGTTTGGCGGCCTCTTGAAGTTCACAGGCCATGGTGTGGGTCACGCGATTGCCGCGCTCATCGTCGAGTGTCAGTGCAAGCATGCCGCTGGTGTAGCGCAACTGTGCTGTGATGCCGATGGTGCGCGTGGCCGACGGTTTGGCCAACTGGTCGTTGAACGCCTTGTCGGCTGTGCGGTAAATGCGCGTGCCGCGAGGGATGTCGGCCTGTTCGCGCAACTGCGCGGTGCCACCACCCAAGACCCTGTTCACCCGGGCGCCCGAGAATTGTCCGTGGGCATCGGTGAAACTCAGTCCGTCGCCATTGGCCAACCTTGCACGCGTCTCAATCTTGAGTGTGTTCCCGCGGCAACTGAGGGCCCGCCCCAAGTATTCGCCATGTGACTTGGGCGTGTCGATCGAGGCCATTGAAGTCCCGTCCTTGGGACGGCGCTCATCAAGGAAGTAATGGGTGAATGCGCGGTTGAAACTCTTTTCCAGCGCCGGTTCAAAGGTGAATTCCTCTTTGCCGAAAGAAGATCGGCGATATTGCCCTTGATGTCGCTCTATGACCTTGTCAAGGGCTTTGCGGTAATAGGCCACTACGTTCTTCACATAGCCGATGTCCTTGAGGCGACCTTCGATTTTGAATGATGAAACGCCGGCTGCTATCATCTGCTCGAGACGGTCGTGGCGGGCCATGTCACGCAGCGAAAGCAGGTGCTTCCCCTCAACGAGTGTGCGTCCCTCGTCGTCAACCAGGTCATAGGGCAGGCGGCACAGCTGGGCACACTCGCCACGGTTGGCGCTGCGTCCCTTGAGAACCTGGCTGATAGCGCATCGGCCGCTGTAGCTCACGCACAGGGCTCCGTGGACAAATGCTTCGAGCGGAACAGTGGTCACGCGACGGATGCCGGCGATCTCGTCAAGCGTGAGTTCGCGCGCCATGACCAGTTGAGAAAAGCCTAACGCTTCGAGAAATTGTGCTTTCTCAGGGGTGCGCAGGTCACATTGTGTGCTGGCATGCAAGGAGATGGGCGGCAGGTCAAGGCGCAGCAGTGCCATGTCTTGGACAATGAGCGCATCAACCCCGATGCGATACAGGTCGTGAACGAGCTGTTCCACCTCCATCAATTCGTTGTCATGCACCAGTGTGTTGACCGTGGCATAGATGCGTGCCCCATAGCGATGGGCGTAGTCACAGGCACGACGCACGTCGTCAAGCGTGTTGGCGGCGTCGGCGCGTGCCCCGTGATGCGATGCACCCATATACACGGCATCGGCACCATGGTCGATGGCGGCAATGGCGATGTCGGCGTCACGGGCGGGCGCCAGCAATTCTATGAGGGTCGGTTTGACCATTGTATCGAAACTTGCGTCTGGGCCGCTGTATGGACATTATATGTTTAATGTGAACGAGTCGGCATCGCGCCAGGCAGGGAATTTTTCCCTGAACTGCGACAGTTGGGCAGGGGAGAGGTCGGCAGTGATGATGGGGCTGTTCATGCGCTGGGCGATGACTTTGCCCTTGAAATCAATCACCAGTGACGAGCCCTCGGGGTATTCCACTCCTGCGGGATCGGTGCCGCAACGGTTAACGCCGCACACATAGCACTCGTTCTCCATCGCGCGGGCGGCAAGCAGGGTGCGCCACACTTTCTCGCGCGATTTCGGCCAGTTGGCGATGACCACAAGCAGGTCGTAGTTGTTATTCACGTTGCGGCAGAATACCGGGAATCGCAGGTCATAGCACACCACCAGCTTGATGTTGAAGCCGCGGAACCGCACGATGGGAGCGGCAGTAAGACCGCGGTTGAACACCTTGTCTTCACCGCCGAACGAGAAGAGGTGACGCTTGTCGTAATAGGTCTCGTCACCATTGGGCTCGATGATGAATGCACGGTTATAGAGTTGTGCAGCAGTGTTGGCCAGGAAGCTGCCGATGATACCTACATGGAACCGGTCGGCAAGTCCGCGCAGCGTGCGCAGTGTCTCTCCGCTGTTCCACTCGGCAACGGCAGCCGCCTGTTCTCTGTCACCGGTCATGAAGCCCGTGGTGAACAGTTCTGGCAGAACGACCAGATCGGTGTCGTCGGGCATGTTGAGCATGTTGCGCTCCAGCTGTTTGATGTTGGCTTCGCGATCGCCCCAGACGATATCGTCCTCGATGAGCGTGACGCGCAGGTTGCGTGAAATCACTTCAGTTAATACTTAAAAAGGTTAATACTGATTGTAGTGAAAAGTCAGATCTTCCTAATCATTAATCTTTAATCACTACTCACTAATCAAGACAATGCGGGCTTGCCCGCATTGTCTATTCTTCCAATCCTGTGACGAACTTCTCGGGATATTTTCCCATGCCGTTTTGCTTGAAGTACTGCTTGATGCGCATCAAGTCGGCCTCGGCATCGTCGCTCAGTTCAAACTCACGGTCGATGCACACCACCTTGTTCTTATAGTCAAAGTAGGCCAGCACAAGGGGCACTTGGGCTTCGCGGGCCATGAAGATGGCGCCTTTGTGCCAGTTGGGATTGGCGCTGCGAGTGCCTTCGGGAGTGACTCCGATCGCCAGCTTGGGTGTGGTGTTGAAGGCCTCGACAATCGACTGCGTGAGGTTGCCGTGTTGGCGGCGATTGACGGGAATGCCGCCCAAACTGCGCAGCAAGGAACCCATCGGGAAGAAAAACCAGGTGTCCTTCATCAGGAAGCCCGCCTTCATGCCCACCGAATGGATGCCCAACTCACCCAGGATGAAATCCCAGTTGCTGGTGTGGGGCGCAATCACAATGATGCACTTGTCGGGCATCGTCAGGTTGACCTTAAAAGTCCACCCGGCTTGCTTCAATATCCAAGCTGAAAGGTTCATGCAAGATTGTATTACTTCTTCGAGGGCATGAGTTCATTCATGCGCTTGGCGATATTGTTCACCTCGGCACGGAAGTATTCGCTCAGCTCCTTCTCACACTGCTTGAAGAACGCGCGACGGGCTTTGTTGTATTCCTTGCGGTTGGCAAAGTCCTTCACCTTCTTGCCGAACTTGTTGTTCACGCGGTTAACGGCCTCTTGCTGCAGCAGGGCGGTATCGATGATGATGCTGTCCCACTCCTCGATTTTGTTCTCACCGAATGCTGATTCTGCAAAGATGCACTCACCTGCGATGTCGCCACAGGCATTCTGGATAGCTTTCTTAATCTGTCTTTTACTTGCCATAATTGTAATGTGATTGCGAATTAAAAGTATCTAACAATCCGCTAAGGTACAGTTTTTATCTCAAATATGGATGTAAAATCAGATAAAAAATGCCGAAAACCGCCAAAAATGGAGCATTTTTGATTTTTTTAGAAAAAAAGTGCTCAAAAAATTTGCCAGTATCAAAAATGGCAGTAATTTTGCATCGCTTTTCGACGGAGATATCGTCTAGTGGTCTAGGACGCCGCCCTCTCACGGCGGAAACCAGGGTTCGAGTCCCTGTTTCTCTACCAAGCAAAGCCTTCACCCGATTGAGCGAGGGCTTTATTATTCGACGGAGATATCGTCTAGCGGTCTAGGACGCCGCCCTCTCACGGCGGAAACCAGGGTTCGAGTCCCTGTTTCTCTACTGAACGAAGCCTTCATCCAATTGCGGATGAGGGCTTTGTTTTTTATTGTAACGACTTGGTATGTATAATGCGAATCACACTGATTAACGTGAGTTCGTTGAAATTAAAGTACAGATGCTCAATGCTTCTAGTCTGTAGAGACGCAAAATCTTGCGTCTCAAGGGTAGCATAATGGTAATTTCTACCGATTGGAGACGCAAAATTTTGCGTCTCTACAGGTCTCAGATGGCTAACTCATTGACACCTAAAGTGTTTTTATCGTTGAACTTACGTTAATTAGACCAATTTCACTGAAATATTTATAAATTCGTGAAATTCGCATCAGCCCCGCAGGGTTGTGGGCAACAGCTATTCCATTGCCATGATCAGAGTTTTTGACACAGGTACAGAAGATGTTGACTGTCGCCTGTAGTGGTGCCGAAGATGTAGCAGTCGCCGCCGTCGTGAAGTCGCAGGCGCTTGCGCAGCTCTTGGGCGCTCATGGGGAAATTGCGAACTGCGATGTTGGCTCTTGAGATGCCGTTCAGGGCCCTGGACAACTCTTTCTTGTTCATTGTCGTGATGGCTGTGATGGCAAATCGGCGACCGGGAAAATCCATGACTTTATTATCCGAAACGAACAAGTGACTGTCGGCCGACAGTGCTTTGACGGCATAGCGTTCAGCAAGCAAGCCGAAGCATCCTGCTTTCATGATGGAGGCATTGGGCTCATACAGATAGGCGGCATCGGCATTGGTAGCCAGGAAAGGACCGTCGTTGTCCTGTGACGGCGTATAGATGAGCGCTTGGTCATCGTTCACGCAGTGGATGGTTGGCTCGCCCTCATGCTCGGCACTCAGCAAGATCAGCATCTCCTTGCATTCGTTGGCTACGCTCACGAGGTGGACTTCGGTAACCCGCTCGCCCAGGTCACTCACCGCCTTGTGCCAGTCGAGCATAGGCGAGAGTTTGATCAATACGCGATGAGCCGCCTTAAGCAGTGTGTCCCTGAGTTCCAGCACATTGGGCGTGCAGTCGTTGATGGCATAGGTGCGACTGTTGTTACTGTCGCGTCGTGCCGGGTCCAGATAGAGCAGGGTAGAGGTTGGATTTGTGTCAAGGTCTTTCAAGATATCCTCGGCCTCGCCATGAATGACCCTGGCATGATTCAGTCCGAGCAGTTCAAAGTTGTGGCTCGCTGTCTCGCACAGGTGCTCTTGCCGCTCAACATACACGGCTTGCCGGCAGCCCCTGGCCATGAAGGCAAAGTCCACCCCGAAACCACCCGTCAGGTCGATCAAAGTCTCGCGGCATGACATCGGAATACGTTCAAGGATACCACATTTATATATAGCGGTCTGCTGGCTGCTGCATTGTTCCATCGACAGGTGCGACGGATAGATGATGCCGTCGATGGCCGCCCATGAGGGCAACTTGCGGCGTGCCGTCTGCCAGCCCTGAATCTGATCCAGTGCCCAGGGCAGATCCACGTCATTGCAGTGACGTGCCTGTAATGCCAGCGTGCGCACGTCATCGTCGCGGTGTCGCCTCACAAACTCTATTGTTGCCTCGTTCATCATATCGCCCTGCAAAGTTACGCTTTTTATGGCAGTATCGTGTTCATTCACGACTATTTATTGCAAAAGGCCAATAAAATATACGTTTTAAAAAATAATGTAAAAAAATCACATCTTTATCAGTGCTTTCCCGATTTTTGTTCCTATATTTGCAGGGTCATTAAGATAGTAATTTAGGCAATCATGATTGCTATTGTATTTTTTAACCTTTTAACATGAATCTCATGAAGATTAGTAACATTCTAAAAACTGGTGTTCTGGCCGCTTTCGCATTCGCAACAATTAACGCAACAGCTTCCAACATCAATGAGAATGCTGCACGCAAAGCAGCAATGAATTTTCTCCAGCGTAACAAGACTGCCACATTCAAGGCTTCTTCCACCAATGCCATCAGATTGGCTCATGCCGAGGCTTCGAAGCAAGGTGGCAATGCTTACTATGTGTTCAACATTGATGGCGGCGGTTGGGTGATTATCGCCGGTGATGACCGCGCCAACTCGGTCCTGGCCTACAACAACAATGGCTCCATCGACATGAGCAACCTGCCCAGCAACATGAAGGGCTACATGGACATGTACAAGAGTCAGATTGAATTCATGCAGGACTACAAGGGCGAAGTGGTGCCTATCAAAGCACCCAGTCGCAGGGAACCCATTGGACCGCTGATGAAGACCGATTGGGCCCAGAACAACCCATTCAACCTGCAGTGCCCGATGCTGTCAGGCGGTTTGAGCATCGTGGGCTGTGCCGGCTTGGCAATGGCTCAGATTCTTAACTACTGGGAGTATCCTAAGGAGTGCAGCGGTCTGCCTTCCTATCGCAATGAGTACAATTCCACTTACCTGCCCAGCTTGCCTGCAACCACCTTTGACTACGACCTGATTCTTGATCATTACAGCATTTGGCGTAACGATACGTTGTTCCTGCTGAGAACCACTCAGGAAGAGAAGGACGAGGTGGCCAAGTTGTGCCGTTACGCTTCTCAGTCTTGCAGGATGAATTTCTCACCTGACGGCAGTGGCTCCACTGTCACCAAGCAGAAGCATGGCTTTGTGGAGATGGGCTTCTCGGATGATGCCAAAATCGTAGGTATCTATGCTTGGCCCACTCGTGAGACCTGGAACACCGAGGATTATAGCGACGAGGATTGGGTTGCGCTCATGACCGCACAGCTCGAAGCTCATCACCCCATTCCCTATTCAGTGGAGAATGACGATGGTCACGCCTTTGTGATTGACGGTATCGATGCCGATGGTCTGTTCCACATCAACTGGGGCTGGTATGGCAAGTGTGACGGTTGGTTCCAGTATGGCGCTTTCGACGTGACTCCGTCGGGCACCACCCTGCATTACAACGACTACGCGTTCATGATCATTGACCTCTATCCCTATGAGGGTTATGTTTCGCCCAACGATCCCAGCGCCACCAACATCATGTATGGCGACCTCAACGACGACGGCGTGATCAACATCACCGACGTGACCATGCTGGTCAACATCGTGATGTCGGATAACCCCGATTCGGCCAGCGTTCCTGCTGCCGACTTTGATCAGAACGGTGTTGTAAACATCACCGATGTGACGATGCTTATCAACTACGTGATGAGCTTGACCGAGTAACGGTGACAGCCAGTTTCACAATGAGGTGAAACTGTAGAAACAAGGGGAGATGCAAGTAAATTGCGTCTCCTCGTTTTTAATAGCATTAAGTAGCCGTAATTCAGCATGTTAAGTGTTTGGAGGCCGAATAATTCCTTTCTCGGTGAACGTTTATTTTCGGATAATTCATTTCTATTTGGCAAAATATGTTTATCTTTGCCATTTGGACAATACTTTTGATACAATGACAACTGGCAACATAATACGTTTCGTGTGCATTCTGCTCTTGTGGCTGGGCTTGTGTTGGCTCTTGCTCACCAGGGCTGCGCGAATTGACTTCATGGTGATTTTCACCATAGTGGCTTCGGGTATCATCGTGTTTGTCCCTCTCTACAAGAAGTATGTGAGAAAAAAAGACTAAGACATGACAATCAAACCATATATCAAAGAAAACTGCCCGCTACTGGCACAAATTGATTCGCCTGCCGACTTGAGAAAGCTCAATGTTGATCAGCTGCCTCAAGTGTGCGACGAGTTGAGGCAATTCATGATACATGAGCTCTCGAGCAACCCGGGGCACTTTGCATCGAGCATGGGAGCCGTCGAGATTGTGGTGGCGCTGCATTATGTGTTCAACACTCCCGATGACCGCTTGGTATGGGACGTTGGGCATCAGGCTTATGCCCACAAGATCTTGACGGGACGGCGAGACCAGTTTGATGATAACCGTAAACTTGACGGCTTGAGCGGATTTCCCAGTCCGGCCGAAAGCGAATATGACACTTTCACTGCAGGTCATGCTTCCAACTCCATATCGGCTGCCCTGGGTATGGCGATTGCCGCCGAGCTGCAAGACAACCGGGATCGCAAGGTCGTGGCGGTAATCGGTGACGCGAGCATCAGCGGCGGCTTGGCCTTTGAGGGCATCAACAATGCCACCACCAACCCCAACAACCTGATTATCGTTTTGAATGACAACGATATGGCGATTGACGCCAACGTGGGTGCATTGAGCTCCTATATGAGCGACCTGCACACGTCTCACCGCTATAACAAGTTGCGCTACAAGACCTATCAGTTCTTGCGTCGCCACAATGTCATTAACGATAACCGCAAGGGACTGATCATGCGTTTCAGCAACGCATTGAAGTCTCTTTTCTCGGGACAGCAGAATATTTTCGAAGGTCTGAACATCCGTTATTTCGGACTCTACGACGGGCATGACGTGAAGCGACTGGTCAAGGTGTTCAGGGAAATCAAGGACATGACCGGCCCCAAACTGGTGCACGTGCGCACCGTCAAGGGCAAGGGCTTCGCTCCTGCCGAGGCCGATCCTGCCACATGGCATGCTCCTGGCAAGTTTGATGAGGAAACCGGTGAGCGTGTCAAGGGCGGCAAGGAAGGACCTCTCAAGTATCAGGATGTGTTTGGAAAAACACTGGTTGAGCTTGCCGAGAAGAATGATAAGATAGTGGGCATCACTGCTGCAATGCCCAGTGGCACATCGATGTCGCTGATGCTTGAAGCAATGCCCAGGAGAGCCTTTGACGTGGGTATCAGCGAGGGCCATGCGGTGACTTTTGCCGGCGGACTGGCCAAGGACGGCATGCATCCCTATTGCGCCATCTACAGCACCTTCCTGCAGCGTGGCTATGACTCGATCATCCACGATGTGGCCATTCAGGGGCTGCCGGTGACCTTCTGCATCGATCGCGGTGGTATTGTGGGTGAGGACGGTGTGACGCATCACGGACTATTTGACTTGGCTTACCTGCGTTGCATTCCAGGCATGACAGTCGCTTCTCCCATCAATGAGCACGACCTGCGCAACCTCATGTTCACTGCTCAGCTCGAGGGCATGGGACCGTTTGCCATCCGTTATCCGCGAGGCAAGGGTGTGCTCACCGACTGGCGCAACGAGATGCAGGCGTTGCCAGTGGGCCGTGGACGCTGCCTCAGGCAAGGCCAGAACGTGGCTGTGCTGAGCATCGGTCACATCGGCAACGAGGTCATCAAGGCTCTTGATCAGTTGGCCGAGGAGGGTATTATGGCCGGGCATTACGACATGATTTTCCTCAAGCCCATCGATGAGGATATCCTCAAGGAAGCCACCACGCGTTACGATGCCATCATCACCATCGAGGACGGCACCGTGGTGGGTGGATTGGGATCGGCGGTGGCCGAGTGGATGGTCCGCAACAACTGCAAGACTCGGTTGCGCATGCTTGGTGTGCAGGATGAGTTTGTGCATCAAGGCACTGTAGCCGAGTTGTATCAACGCTGCGGCATGGACGCGCAATCGCTCATGGCTGCGGTCAAGGAGATGCTGACGCAAGTTAAGTAACCAAATCAAGAATAACAAGAGATATGAGAATCGTTATTGCAGGCGCTGGAGAAGTCGGGACGCATCTGGCCAAGATGCTGAGCGACGAGGAGCAGGATATCATCGTCATGGACGTTGATAACAAGAAACTCGAGCCTCTCGAGAATTACAACCTGCTCACCCATCAGGGAAGCGCTATTTCATTCAGCGACTTGAATGCGATCAAAACCGGCTACTGCGATCTGTTCATCGCAGTTACCAAGAGCGAGGCCCGCAACATTCTGGCCTGTTCAATGGCCAAGAACCTGGGTGCCAAGAAGACTGTCGCGCGCATCGACAATGATGAATTCTTCAATGCCAGGTGGAAAGAGCACATCAACAAACTTGACATCGACCACTTGATCTATCCCGAGATGCTGGCGGCCAAAGAAATATCCAGCGCGCTCAAGCGCACCTGGGCCCGCAATTGGTTTGAACTCTTTGACGGTGAGCTGATTGTGGTGGGTGTGAAGATTCGTTCCAATGCCCGCATCGTCAATCAGATGCTTCGGGATGTCTCCAACATCAGCCACTACCTGCATGTGTCTGCCATCAAGCGCAACCGCGAGATCATCATTCCTCGTGGTGATGACCGTGTGCTGGAGAATGACATCATTTACATCGCGACGACCAGGGATCATATCGACGAGGTGCGTGAGGCTTGTGGAAAGGTGCAGACTCCTGTTGCTAACGTATTGATTGTCGGCGGTAACGATATCGCCGAGCAGCTAGTCAAGAAATTGGGTAAAACTGTTGACATTAAGATCATCGAGAGCGACCCGGCCCGTTGTGACGAGTTGTCGCAACGTTATCCTAACTGCAGGCTGGTACAGGGCAACTTCAGCGACTCGGAACTCTACGAGGAGGAGAGTATCGGCTCTTATGATGCCTTTATCGCCCTGGGCGATAACAGTGCCGTGAACATGATGTCGTGTATGATCGCTAAGACCAATGGTGTCCCCAAAACCATTGCCCAGGTCGAAGACATTCAGTTCATCTACGAGGCCGAGGCGCTCAACATCGGCACCATCGTCAACAAGAAGCTTCTCGCCTCGAGCCGCATTTACCAGATCATGATCGACTCCGACGAGGACAACGCGCGTTGCCTCGCGTTACCCGATGCCGAGGTGGCCGAAGTCATCGTCAAGGAAGGCGATAAGGTGACTCGCACCGAGGTGAAGAACCTTAAACTCAGCCGCGATTTCACCATTGCAGGACTGGTGCGTGACGGCAAGGGTTATCTGGTTGACGGCAACACCACGATCATGCCGGGTGACCATGTCGTGGTATTCTGTCTGCAAGGAGCGATGCACAAACTCGATAAATACTTCTCATAAAATGCCGCGTCGAGCCAATCAACATATCAATTTCGCCATTGTGCTGCGTGTGCAGGGCTGGCTGCTGCTCATCGAGGCGGCTTTCATGTTGTTGCCCCTGGGTGTCTCGTGGTTCCTGGATGAGCCGACAGCGTTGAGGGCCTTCATCTACAGCACTGCCATTACAGCCGGTGCGGGTGCCATCATGGCATTCGGCATAAAACCGCGCACGAGTTCGATGCACAAGCGCGAGGGACTGATGCTCACGGCCATCATTTGGGTGTTCTTCTCGTTGTTCGGCATGTTGCCCTATCTGTTCTCCGACACCTTCAACAACGTGACCGACGCATTCTTCGAGACGATGGCGGGATTCACCACCACGGGCTCGAGTGTCATCAGGTATGTCGAGGAGATTCCGCGTGGCATCCTGTTCTGGCGTGCGATGACGCAGTGGATCGGCGGCATGGGAATCATCTTGTTCACGCTGGCTGTCATTCCCATGCTCAACCAGAAAGGGGGTATCGCCCTGTTTAATGCCGAGGTGACAGGCATCACTCACGAGCGCATGCGTCCCCGTGTGAGCCAGACGGCAAAGGACTTGTGGGCCATCTACATCGGCCTCACTGTATTGCTCACGATACTGCTGTATCTTGGCCCGATGGATTGGTTCGATGCCGTGTGTCACGCCATGACCACCACATCGACAGGAGGTTATTCCACTAAGAACATCGGCCTTGACTACTGGCAATCCAGCTATGTGTTCATTGTGGTCATCATCTTCATGTTCATCGGCGGTATCAGCTTCTCCATCATCATTGCTGCCATGCGCGGCAATTTCAATCGCATCAGGCACAACAACACCCTGCGATGGTACTGCATGACAACCTTGATCACCACTGTGGGCATCTTCTTGTACATGATCTATATGGGCTTCCTCGATACCCATAAGGACAGGTTCATCTATGGTGCGTTCGACACGCTGTCGGCAATCACGTCAACCGGTTTCTCGACCTTTGATTACGAGAACAGCGGCGAGTTTGTCACGGTTATACTGATGGTGATGATGTTCTTCGGAGGCATGGCCGGCTCAACATCTGGTGGCGCTAAAATGGACCGCCTCATCGTGCTTCTGAAAAATACCGCCAACGAGTTCTATCGTTTGCTGCACACCAACTCGGTGCGTTCGGTGCACATCGACGGCAAGCCCGTCCCCAATCATGTGGTTAGCAAGGTGAACACCTTCTTCACCGTCTATATCTTGATCATCATGGTGGTGGCTTTGTATCTCACCTTCTACGGCATACCCGTGTTTGACGCGATGTACACTTCGATGTCGGCCATCAGCAATGTGGGTATCGGGCACGGCGTGACCGGTTCGGGTGGATCGTGGGTTGCCCTGCATCCCGGTGCCAAGTGGGTTCTGGCGTTCGAGATGATGGTCGGACGTCTCGAGTTGTTCACCGTCCTGGTCATCTTCACCCGCTCGTTCTGGAAGAAGGACTGACGCGAGTAAAGTATCAACCTTATAATAAACTATGGTTTTTAGTTGGCATGGCTGTTTTAGCCATGCTTTTTTCTGTTGCTCTTGCAGATATCAGTTTAATTATGTAATTTTGCTTTAATTTTATAGCGATGAATATTCAAGTACAACTAATTATCATTACCTTGTCATTGAATCCTTCTTTATTAACCTAATAAACTTTAACAATGATGAAGAAATTATTATTACTTCTGTTTGCTACGGTTGTTGCATTTTATGCTACAGCCGATGTGATGAGCCTGCCATCGACTCATCGTCATTTCAAGTCCAGCAAGATTGCCGGGCCATGTCTGTCGCAAGACCAGGTCAATGAACTATTGGCAAAACCCGATGCCGGACCCAAGCGTGTCATCACGTCGATGCCCGAGGGCGAGTTGAGGACCTACGAGCGCACGGGTGGTCAAGGCATCTACGGCATTCAGGACGATGTTGCCCTGGATGTGCAGAGCGGCAAGATGGACATCGTGTTTGCCGAGGACAATGTGGTTTACATGAAGAACATCCTGTTCAACTCCAAAATCAACTGCGGCTCTTATTGGGTTCAAGGTGAATTGAACGACGATGGCACGACCATCACAGTGCCGATGGGACAGCCCATCTACTGGAGCGACTATTACCAGACCGAAGTGCTGCTGTGCATGGGTTCGACTGAACTCGTGTGGGTTGACGGACAGCCCGATCACATTGACTTCACGATTGACGAACGCGCCACCGAGGCCGTTTATGTCATCGAAGGTGACCAGATAACCTTGCTGGGCACCGAGGGCTCGGAATCGCTTGAACAGGACTGGGACCGCTGGAATGCCTATGGTCTTGCCTGCTACTGGGCCGATGATTTGACGTTCGGTGATTATCTGGAATGGAACACCGTGCTCACCCGTACCGAGACTACGGTGATTCCCACTGTCATCTACAACCAGCCCGAGGGCGAGATGGTGACCTATAACCGCACGGGAATGTCGATTTTCACTGGCTACTTTGGCGTGCAGTCAACAATGATCGACGGCAAGATGAATATCGTCTATGGTACTGACGGCAAGGTTTACATCCAGAATCCCCTGTGGTGGAACCGCAGTTACAACACCTGGGTATGGGGTGACTTTGATCCCGAGACTGGCATCATCAGTGTTCCCGTAGGTCAGTATCTGGCTTACAGTGATGAAGTCGAGTATGGCGTGCAACTGTTGTGGGGTAACAGTATCTTGTATGAGGGCGTTGACAGTCAGGGCAATTCAGGCTATTTCTTCGAGTACTTCATCGACGAGGATGCCACCGAGATTCTTTACAAGGTTGAAGGCGACAAACTCTATCTGCTCGGTTGCGAGGGTGACCCCAATGGCGAATTCCCCGACTATTATACTGCTACAGGTCTGTTGGGTCACTTCAGCGACGGCTCCAACTTCACATGTCTGGAGTATGTAGCACCCGGCCAACCCTATGGTTACCTGCTGAACATCGTTCCCGCTGTGCCTGCCAATCCCACCGGACTGGAATGGCATGACCTTGGTTCGACCGAGGGCAGCACCACCTTGCAATTTGTATTACCCACTACCGATGTCGATGGCAACATCCTTGAGCAGGAATTCATCAGCTACAGCATCTTTACCGATGATGACCAGATTTATACCTTTGACGCCGCTTCCTATGGCAGTCTGCATGAGGATGCCACCGAGATTCCCTACGCGTTGTGGTCCAACTATTACAACTTCACACCCACTCAGGTGAGCTTCTTCCGTACCAACCACAGCGATGATCCCATCTTCGAGCAGCGCATCGGTATCCAGGTATATTATACTGTCAATGGCATCAAGAACGCGAGCGATATCGTCTATATCAATGCCGGCGATCTCCATCCCGCAGTTCCTGCTAATCCCGAGCCCATGTACTGGTTTGACTATGCCGAGTACGGTGACAACTACGGTTACTTCTCCTACAGCCTGCCCAATACCGACGTCGATGGCAATCCCATTGATCAGTATTACTTGAGCTTCAGTGTTTACACCGACTATGACGAGCTCTACACCTTCAAGGTTGATGACTACCCCAATGACCTGACCGAGGACCTGACCGAGATTCCTTCGTCGATCTTCTTCACCAGCTGGAACATCTCGTCCTACAGCACTTACCTCTACTACGACGAGGCTCCGCTCTTCAACTATCGTGTCGGCATTCAGGCTCATTACACGATCGACGGCGTGAAGAATTCCAGCGAAATCGTTTATCTGGATATCGCTCCCATGCCCGATACCAGTGTTGGTGAACTCAATGCCGGTAAGCAGGTTACTGACGTGCGTTACTTCAACCTGGCGGGACAGGAGATGGCTCAGCCCAGTGGATTGACTATTCAGGTAACCACCTATGGCGATGGCACCACCACTGCCACCAAGGTGATGAAATGATAACAAACCTGATGATTTGATCATCTCGCTGCAATGCAGCTGACCTATAGCCCGGAGGTTCCCATACCCTCCGGGCTTTTTTGTAATCCTCATGTTACTCAGGAAATCGGTAAATGGTTAAAATCTGCATCTGGGTAATTATATTGTTTTGTAAGAGTCGAAAAAATGTGTTATTTTTGCACACAAAACCAATTCTAAGACGATTATGAACACAAAACATTTGATTACACTGATAACGGTCTTCATGATGACCGTTATGGCCAGAGCCCAAAGTAAGGTGTATTATACTACCGAGATTACTCCCGAATCATTGGTCAAAATCTATAAAGCGTTGGGTGTGGAGCCTACAGGCCGCGTGGCAGTGAAAATCAGCACTGGCGAGGCTGGCAACAACCATTACTTGAAGCCTACACTCATCCGCAATCTGGTGGAAGAGGTAAACGGCACCATCGTGGAGTGCTGTACGGCATACGGCGGCTCACGTCAGGACGTTTCCAAGCATTGGCAGACAATACACGAGCATGGTTTCGATTCAATCTTTGCAGTTGACATCATGGACGAGTTCGGCCAGATGCGTATTCCCGTCAAGGACCGCTCCCACATCAAGTATGACATCGTGGGCGACCACTTGGCAGGTTACGACTGGATGATCAACCTGGCTCATTTCAAGGGGCATGCCATGGGTGGTTATGGTGGTGTGTTGAAGAATGCATCGATTGGTGTTGCAAGTACCGCCGGCAAGGCCTATATCCACTCGGCTGGCTACACCGATGATGCAAGATTGACCTGGAGCCATACCGACGACCAGGATGGTTTCCTTGAGTCGATGGCCGCAGCGGCCCAGGCGGTACACAACTACATGGGCGGCCGTGTCATCTACATCAACGTGATGAACAACATGTCGGTGGATTGCGACTGTGACGGCTCCCCCGAATCGCCCAAACTGAAGGACATGGGCATCATGGCCAGTCTGGATCCCGTGGCACTGGATTGGGCGTGCGTCCAGATGGTGTTTAACCACAAGGGCAAGCCCGGTGACGACAACGCCCCGCTGATTGAGCGCATCAACAGCCGCCACGGCACCCACACCATCGATTGGGCTGAACACATCGGCCTCGGTTCCAAAAACTACGTCATCATCAAGCTCTGATGCTTGTGGGCCGTCTTTCCGGGCAATGAAATGCATCGTGGTGAGTGTGCTGTGGGCAAAAACTGAAATATTGGTAAATACTTCGGTGAAAAAGGTATCGGCACTTTTTGTGAACGGTCATAATTTTGCATCGTGAACTAATATTTCAATTTTAATTGCTGTCATGAGAAGATTTTTATTGATTTTAATTGCTGTGATGATTCAGTTTGCGACAGTAGCCAGCGCAAAGGGTGCCGGTGAACTTCGCACGCTTGTGGTTTATTATTCCTACAGTGGTGTTACCCAGTCACTTGCCCAAAGCATTGCCAGTACTTGCAATGGCGAGCTCCTTGAAGTGGTGGATCATGGTAATTATCCGCGCCCCGAGAGCCAGACGACTTACAGCTATGCCAACGAGGAGCGCCGCCAGATAGATAACGGCGTCTGGCCCCAGATCAATACCGCTGTCGAGAGTTTTGATGCCTGGGATGCTGTAATCATCTGCACCCCGTTGTGGAACGGTAAGATGGCCAATCCGATGCTCACGTTCCTGCACAATCATGCCGAGAAACTGGCTGGCAAGCAGGTCGCACTGGTTGTGACAAGCTATAGCAGCGGCATCTCTAATGTCGTGGTGGATGCCCACAACATCCTGCCCGAGGCGACCTTTGTGGGTAATCCGCTTCACATCGATCGCAACGGCAGGACCAGCATGGCTCAAACTGCTGCAACTTGGCTGGAAACATTGGATTTTGAATTAGAAGAATCACCCACGGCCAGTAAGATGCGTGTCATTGTCGGTGACAAGGTTTTCAAGGCTTCGTTGGTCGATAATGCCACCACAGAGTATTTGGTGGATCTATTGCCCCTGACGATGACGATGAGTGAGCTCAACGGCAATGAGAAATACTACTATCTGAGCGATGTTTTGCCAAAGGATGCCACCAATCCCGGTACGATTCATGCGGGTGATATCATGCTCTACGGTAACTCATGTGTGGTTCTTTTCTATAAGACCTTCAACACCAGTTACAGCTATACGCGGATTGGTGCTATCGATGACCCCACAGGTCTGGCCGAAGCCCTCGGTTCGGGCAGTGTGGAAGTCAGGTTTGAGATGGTTGAGCCTCTTGAGGGTGATATCAATGGCGACGGTGAAGTCAACATCAGCGACGTGACCAGCCTTGTCAGTCTGATTCTGGAAGACAGTGGTGACACGTTCTATCCCTCAAATATCGACGTCAATGGTGACCGTGAGCTCAATATCAGCGACGTGACCGCTTTAATCAGTTTAATTTTGAGCCTTTAAGCAATGAAGAAAAAATCATTAATAACCGTCATCGCTGCCTTGGCACTGGCTGTCATGGCTGGCAATGCGCAAACAACAAATCAGTCTATGAGTAACAAATCAAAAACTCTGGTCGCCTATTTCAGTGCGACGGGTACTACAATGGAGGCGGCATCCAAACTGGCCAAGGTGGCCGATGCCGACTTGTTTGAGATCGTTCCCGAGAAACTCTACACGCCTGCCGACCTCAACTGGAATGACAAGTCCAGCCGCTCGACACTCGAGATGCAGGACAAGTCGAGTCGCCCTGCAGTTGCCAGCAAAGTGGAGAACATGGCACAGTACGACACTGTGTTTGTAGGCTATCCCATCTGGTGGTATATCGCCCCGACTATCATCAACACGTTCCTTGAGCAGTACGACTTCACGGGCAAAACGGTGATTCCGTTCTTCACCTCGGGTGGCAGCGGTGCAGGCGAGACGATGAAGTACCTTCGCCCCTCGGCACCTGGAGCCAACTGGGTTGACCCCAAGAACCTCAACTATATGAGCGAGAACGAGATGAAAACCTGGATTAATTCCCTTAAATAACCAAATTCAATGAACAGCTTTATCTACAACATTCCTGTAAAGGTCTATTTCGGAGAGAATCAGTTGCAGCACCTCAACGAGGAGCTTGCAAAGTACGGCAAACGCGTCCTGCTCACCTACGGCGGCGGGTCCATCAAGCGCACGGGTCTCTATGACGCCGTTGTGGCCGAGGTGAAAAAAGCCGGCATGGAACTGTTTGAACTCTCAGGCATTGAACCCAATCCCCGCATCGACAGCGTGCGCCGTGGTGCTCAGATGTGCAAGGAGCATGGCATCGATGTGCTGCTTGCCGTGGGTGGCGGCTCGACCATCGACGCCACCAAGTTCATGGCCGCCGGTGCCAAGGTGGACCATGACCCGTGGGATTTCTTCAACGAGAAATGGGCGCCCATCAAGGAGGCTCTGCCCATCATCAGTGTGCTGACCTTATCGGCAACCGGAAGTGAGATGGATGCTGGTGGCGTCATCAGCAACCCCGAGACCAACGACAAGATTGGTCGTGTCGAGCATCCGACGTTGCTGCCCAAGGTTTCCTTCCTTGATCCTACCGTGACCTATACCGTGAGCCCTTATCAGACAGCTTGCGGTGCTGCCGATATGCTCTCGCACATCTTCGAAGTCTATTTCAATGTGAATCAGGATCTGTATATGCTCGACTGCTTCATGGAGGGCTTGATGAAGACCATCATTAAGTATGCCCCCATCGCCATGAAGGAACCCGAGAACTACGAGGCACGCGCCAACCTGATGTGGACATCGTCATGGGCCATCAACGGCTTTGTTGACGGCGGCAAGCGCCAGGCATGGAGTTGCCACCCGATGGAGCATGAGGTGTCGGCCTATTATGACATTACCCACGGTTTGGGACTTGCCATCATCACGCCGCGCTGGATGGAATACTGCTTGAACGAGAAGACTGTACACAAGTATGTGCAATATGGCGTGAACGTCTTCGGCATCGGCCCCAATCAGCCTGCTATGGACATCGCTCGTGAGGCCATTGAGAGGACCAAGGAGTTCCTCTTCGGCACATTGGGCCTGACCAGTACTTTCACGGCGTTGGGCATCGGCGATGATCACATTCCTACAATGGCCCGCAAGTCCTGCGGCGGTGATGTGTTACCCGGTTTCATTCCCTTGAACCAGCAGGATATTGAAATTATCTTCCGCAACTGCCTGTAAACGGTTATTGTCATCACTATCAAGCTGTTTCTTGCTTGATTTAATGCACATAAACACGTTTTTATAGAATTTAACAGTAATTTCATTGATTTTTTCGATAAAATTTGTTGTTTTCCACAAAATGATATAACTTTGCAGAATCAAAAGAAGGGGTGATGTATGACTGTGTGCTTGCACTCAGTTATATGAGGAATATTTCCGGCTTTCACATCAATTCTATTCAAGTTAAAAGTTAATAAATTTGGAGAAATGTTATTTGCAGGGGGTTCGTTACGCGGGAGCGCAGCGAACCTTTGTTTTATAACCACCCCTTGATTTGCAGCTATTAACTGAAAACTGCAGACCCGCAACTGTCAACTGAGAAAAAAGTACTATATTTGCCCCCATGATGAAGAAAGCTTTAGTAATGATTGTGGCGTTGATGGCATTGGCCACCGCCACCCAAGCACAGAATATGAGTAAAGAAGAGACTGCACGTCGCATCGACAAGGTGTTCAGCGCTGTGTACAACAATCCGCTTGAGCCGGGTGCCGCTGTACTGATCATGCAAGGCAACGACACGCTCTATAGCCGTTGCTTCGGGGTGGCCGACATGGAGACCAAGGCGCCTGTTACCTTGGCGACCAACTTCTGCATCGCTTCGGTGTCCAAGCAGTTCTCGGCAGTAGCGTTGCTGCAGTTGGCCGAGAAGGGGATGTTGTCGCTCAACGATCCGTTGTCGAAGTTTTTCCCCGAGTTCGAGGCTCCCTTTTTCAACGACATCACCTTGCACCACATCATGAGTCACACCTCGGGCATCCCCGATGCTCGTCCCCGCAGCGACCGCAACTTTGTCCTCTACAGTAACGATGTGACTTCGGTGCAGTATATGCGCACGCTCGACCACTTGAATTTTGAGCCGGGCACCCAGTATGAGTACATCAATCCGACTTTCCAGCTGATTTACCAGGTTGTGGAACGCACAACTGGCGTTTCCTTCGAGGACTACATGAACAGGAGTGTCTTTGGCCCGGCCGACATGCAGACCTGCTGCTACTTTGAACCTGACCGCGATATACCCCAAATGGCACATGGTTACCAGCGCGACGAGCAGGGTGTTTGGAAGGAATATGACTACGGCGAGGAGAGTTTCTTCGGCACTAAGGCTGACGGCGCCCTCTATTGCTCAATCAACGACTTCATGCAATGGGAACATGCGCTTCGCGATAACCGCGTGTGGACCGCCGCCAGCAAGCGCTTAGCTTATCTGCCCTGGATCCAGATTCCCGCCGATGCCGAGTATGGCTACCAACCTTACACGGGCTATGGCTACGGCTTCTTCGTTCAGGACATCCCTGGTCAACCCACCCACATCTATCACTTGGGCGACAACGGTGGTTTTACCATCTATGCTGGCAAGATTCCCGAGCGTGACCTGAACTTCCTCTTCTTCTCGACACGCCCCGACATCGACCGCCTCAAGATGGTCAACCAGGTTTACAGCATCCTGGGATTCCAATAAATAAAAACAACCAGAATAGCAATTAGAACAAAAAACACAAGAAACACAAAGATCAATGATTTGTGTTTCTTGTTGTTATATGAGTTAATATGTTGGTCTGATTGACTATCGTTCTGTCATTTTCAGCGCGGTAGAGATTACAATCTGCGCAATGACGTCTTAACCTGATGGTTATTGATCAATAATCGTTTCCGAGAAGTAATACTCTCTTAGCGATTTGGTGACGGGGGCGCCATTCAAGGTAACTGTTTGTTGCAGCCTGATATCGGCCGACGAAGCTCCCACTTTCACGATGTATGAGCCTGGACTGATATTCCACTGGCGCTGGCCTTCGTGGCTGTAGTAGCCGAACTGTTCGGTATAGAGTTTTACTTTGACTGTCTTGCTCTCGCCGGGATTGAGCGACACACGGGCAAAACCCTGTAACTGAATCGGGCGAAGAGGCTGATTGCTGCTGGTGGGGGAGAGATAGACCTGTGCGATTTCATCTGCAGCCATTTTTCCCGTGTTCTTAACGACAAACGAAAGGTTGACGCTCGGAGAGGCCGTTGAGAAATCACCTTCGGCTTTCAGGTCGCTGTATTCAAATGTGGTATAGCTTAAACCGTAGCCGAAGGGCCATTGTACGCGAGGATCGGGTTCAGCACTATAGTTGTAGCACAATGGCTCATAGACCTCTGTTTTGGGGTAACTGACAGACAACTTGCCTGAGGGAGATACCTTCCCGTACAGGATGTCGGCCACGGCATGACCGCCTTCTTCACCCGGATACCATGCTTGAATGACGGCAGCACAACGGTCTGCGATGTCCGAGATGACCTGAGCGCGACCACCGAACACAACAAGCACGACAGGCTTTCCTGTGGCCAGCAGTTCCTCGACAAATTGTTGCTGGCGGCCAGGCAGTTTCAGGCCTTGACGGTCGCGATTCTCACCACAAAGCATCACGTTCTCGCCGACGGCAGCCACGATGACATCACTACGCCGTGCCATATCCAACGCTTCAGCCTTGTCGGCGGTTTCTCCTGCGTCCACCTTGCGGTGCAGCAGTCCGTATTCCCATGAACGCGGGTCGCCATTCTTGTCATATTTGGTTTCGATTTCCTCGGTCCAGTCACAGCCGCGCGAATAAAGGATATTCACGCCCTCTGCCTTGTGGTCCTGCATACCCTCGAGCAAGGTCACGATATGAGGATGCTCGTAACCGCTTTCCTGCTTTCTCCAGAAATAGGACATGGCCGGGAAGGAGTAATCGCCACACATGGCCCACATGGTGTTGGCATTCGGACCTGTCAGGAGTATGTTCTTGGCCTCCTTGAGCGGCAGGATACCGTTATTCTCCAGCAGGACCACCGACTGGGTAGCGATATCATAGGCGGTTTGTCGCTCCTCTGGCGTATCAAGGGTAATCTGCTCCTTGCTGTAAAGGTATGGGTTCTTATCAAACAGCCCGGCACGCATTTTGTGACGCAACACGTTTTTCACAGCCCGTTCAAGGCTATCGGGACTAACAAGGCCTTGATCAATAGCTTGCTGCAAGTGCTGATAGCAGTTGCCGGTAGGGAAGTCAACATCGTTGCCCGCATTAATGGCTGCTGCGGCCTTTTGGACGAGGTCAGTGAGTTCTGGAATCTGATCGATAGAGCTATAATCGCTCACCACCATGCCATCAAAATCGAGATAACTGTGCAAGATATCCTGCAAAATCTCGGCATTAGCCACACAATTGACACCATGAACGGCATGATAGCCCGGCATGATCACGTGGCTGCCTGCAAGTCGGATTATAGCCTCATGTGGTAACAGTATCTCTTCCATGAGTTCCTTCTCGTCGGCATCGCCACCACCGCCATATCCCAGGTAATGCTTGGAGCAAGCTCCTACACCTTTCTTGAGGTCGCCTTGCTGCATTCCCTTGACAAAAGCCGTTCCCATCGCAGCCGACAGATAAGCGTCCTCACCATAGGATTCCTCAAGACGATTGAAACTGGGGGTACGGCACACATCGACCATTGGCGATAGAGCCAGAGCAGCTCCTATTTTTCTCATGGCTGTACCGGTTTGACGGGTCTTGAGCTCGGCCAATTGCGTGTTGAACGAGCAGGCTTGTCCTATCTGCTGCGGATAGATTGTCGCACCCATGGTGTTAATGCCCGTCAGGGCTTCCTCATGACACAGTGCCGGTATTCCGTTGGGGGTGTTATGAATCAGCCAGTCCTGGACAGCAGCCACACGGTCGCGCAGCTCGTTGGGATCGCGTGGTGCCTGCATGGCAAACTGCGAGAAGTGTCCGATGCCGTTTGGAATCAACTGGCGGCATTTAATCGTATCCAACTGTCCTTGCTCATTGAACAACTCGTCCATGTACATGCTTTTTAATTGGGCGATGCGTTCTTCTTGCGACATCTTATTGTACAGTTCATCAACGCGCTGTTCGATATTGACCGACTTGTTGCAGCCCGCCAACAATACAGCGATGCACATGATGGGTAATATCATCAAAATAATGCTCATTCTTGTCTTGTACTTCATATCTCTTGAATTTTGTATTAACGTTCTTATTTCTAATGCTTAACCGTCAGTTGGTCTCCATTCATGCGTTGCATGTATTGCAGGATAACGGACTCCATATGGCGTTGCATGAGACTCAGCGTGTCCTTTGGCATAGTCATGAGTACATTATTGGAGAAAGTGGAGTCGCTGCGGAACTTGTAGACTGCGTTGAGTTCCTTTCCGTCAAAATGCAAGGCATAATTTCCCCAAACGTATTCATAGCCGTTAAATTCGGGCACCCAGTGCAGGGCGAAGCCCTTGTCGGAAGGTGTCCCCAGCATGTCGCACCCGAAGGCGATATAGGGTTTGTCGTAGTGCAGGTAACTGAGCACGGTGGGCATGATGTCGACCTGCTCCACCACACGCTCCTCGTCATAGCCGTGAAGCGACGGATCACCTGGGGCATACAGGATGATGGGTACACAGTAGTTGCCCAGGGTGGTGCAGTAGAACGGGTCGATCTGCTGGCTCACATGGTCGGCAGTGATGACAAATAGTGTGTTGTTGAACCACGGCTGCTGGCTGGCGGTCTCAAAGAAGCGTTTCAAAGCGTAGTCGGTATAGGCAATGCACTGCTGCAGGGGACGTTCGCCTTGCGGGAAACGTCCTTGGTACTTCTCGGGAACGACAAACGGGTCATGGCTCGATGCACTGTACAGGGCCGTCATGAACGGTTCCTGCATCTTGCTCATCTGTTGGGCATAGAACTGGAAGAACTCCTCGTCCCAGATGGCCCACGTGCCGTCAAAGTCCTCGTCACCGTTGAAATTGGGGTCGGCATTATACTCGTCGCGCCCATAATAGCGCTGGAAACCCGTGGCGCGTGCAAAGGCGTGGAAACCCATTGAACTGTTCTGCGCACCATGGAAGAAGGCAGTAGTGTAGCCCTTGTTCTCGCCCAATTCCCGCGCCAGGCCCGACATGGCATTCAGCGAGGCAGGGGTGAGGAACAGCGGTTCGACGAAGTTGGGCAGCGACGACAGTACCGACGGCATGCCCTCGATGCTCTTGCGCCCGTTGGCGTAGGAGTACCTGTAGGTCATAGCCCCTTGGGTGATCAATGAGTCCAGAAATGGTGTGAAACCTTGATAGGTTCCGTTTCTCAAGGTCTTGTTATAGAACCCGATGTGCTGCTTGCTGTAACTCTCCAGGATGAGCACCACGACGTTGCGGGGCGTGAAAGCAACGCTGTCGCTGGGCTGGTGGAGTGGGGTATAGAGGGCCAGTGCCTCCTCGTCGCTCATGTAATCGGGAACGACAAAGGGTGTCTTCTTTATCGTCCTGAATATGGAGAACGGCGTGTTCAGCACGATGCCCGTCTCGGCAGGACGGTTGACATACTCGTTGGCGTTGCTGATGGTGATGGGGCGCGTGGCCTTGGTGAAGCCGCCGCGGATGGCGCCGATGCACAGCGGGATAGCCAGCAGCAACGACACAACTTGGACGATATAGTATGTAGAGACGCAAGATTTTGCGTCTCCTTCGTCCGTCTTTGGCGTGGCGAAAAATCTTACGCCTCTACTCGGCCGGAACAGTTTCCAGAACGCCCAAGTCACCAATGCGGCCAGCAACACCAGGTACCAGTGACTCAGGAATTGACCACCGAAAATCTTCAGCATCTCGCCAGTGCTCTCGTTGCTGAATTCGGCGAAGATAGATGCCGTGGTGCGCTTGCCCGTGAAGGGAAAATACACGCAATCCATCAGGTTCATGTACACGGCGATGCTGTTGACTACAGTATATATCCATCGTGCCACCCGATAGAAGCCGGGCCGTTCCTTCCAGTGCAAGGGTAGCAGGAACATCACTAGGATGATGGCATTGGTGTAGAGGATGGCGGGCGTGTCGAACAGCAGTCCGGCGCCGAAGAGTTCCAAGCCATGGCTCCAGGTCAACGTGCCGGCATACAGCTGCCAGTTGAGCATGGTGAAAACACCGCGGCACAGCGTATAGGCGATATACACCACCAGCAGGTTCCACATCAGCCAGCACACAGGCAGTGACGAGATGGATGAGTGTCGTTTCATGCCACAAAGTTAATAAAAACTCCTTGTTTTTGATTTGTAGCGACTCAAAATCTTGCGACTCTAAGGGACTTGCACTACTTTTGTACCATAAAATGAAAACCAGGTCAAAAAATATCAAACGATTGGTTGCCCTGCTGCTCGTTTTGTCAGTGGCAGTTTGGATGGCAACACGATGGCATGTGTGGTTCGGCAATCCTGAGGAACTGGCAGCCGAGCCATTGACGGTTCCCGGCCATGTGCTGCTCACTTTCGGTGACGAGAATGAGTTGTCGCGCAACGTCAGTTGGCAATGCGACACGGTAGTGAAGCCTTCTTGGCTGGAATTGGTTTGTGACAGTGACACCGTTCACATCGAGGCCCAGGGCGAGGTGTTCGAGTCCCGCAAGGGCAAGGTAGCCTACTATGTGGCCCGTCTGCGCCAGTTGAAACCCGATACACATTACCGCTACCGTGCTGTCTCAGGGCCTCGCCATGGCCAGGCCGAAAAGTCTTCGCCATGGTATGATTTCCAGACCTATGCTCCAAATCGTGACAAGTTTTCGTTCCTCTTTGTCGGTGACGTTCAAGACACCATCGGCGGCATCGCCAACCGCCTGCTCATGGAGGCTTGGGCTCGACATCCCGAGGTCGAGTTCCTCGTGTGCGGCGGTGACTTGACCGAGCGTCCCGCCAACCAGTATTGGGCCGAGACCTTCCATGATCTTGACAGCATCGGACAGTCGATGCCCATCCTCAACGTGACTGGCAACCACGACTATTTCAAGGGTGTGATTCAGCGTCTGGAGCGCCGTTTCCCCCTGATCTTCTCCTACTTCCTGGACTCCAAGGTCGGCGACAACATGGTTTATACCCTGAAATATGGCGATGCTCAACTTTTTGTGCTGGACAGCAACCGCGAGTTCTTCTACCTGTGGACCCAGCGTCAATGGTTAGAGGAGCAACTGCAACAGAGCAAGGCCAAGTGGAAGATACTCATCCTGCATCACCCGCTTTATTCCATTAAGGGCTCCAACAATAACATGACTCAACGCTGGATGTTCGATGACTTGGTGCGTGAGTATGGTGTTGATTTGGTCCTGCAGGGACACGAACACGCCTATGCCCGCATGATTGGCGGCGTTTATAAAAATGGTGCTCCGGCAGTTCCTGTTTATACCGTCAGCCATTGCTCGCCCAAGAATTATCGCATCTGGTTTGATGAACGCTTCGACAAGTTCGGTATCTCCAGCCGTTACTACCAGACGGTGACTATCCACGGCGACACCTTGGAGATGGCTGCCTATGATGCCAACACCCAAGCGCTGTACGACTCGCTGATGATTCATGTGTCGCCCAATAAAGCGCATCTCGTGATTGACTTGGGCAAGGACATTCCCGAGAATTTGGAGTACACGCCCGATCCTTCAAATAAAAAAGATCTCAAGTTTGCCGACCGCATTCAGGAGTACATCAATCGCCATCCCGAGAGAATGCAAACCAAAAACTGAAGGCCAAAGTCAATAAGCTAACGGCTTTTTTACTACCTTTGCAGCCAAATTCAGAAAACACTATGGCAGAAAACGCATTATTACAACGTCTTGACGGCCTGGATGCCCGATTTGAGGAAATCGGCACGCTGATTACCGACCCCAATGTCATTGCCGACCAGCGACGCTACGTCAAGCTGACCAAGGAATACAAGAGCCTGGAAACCCTGCTGGGTGCCACCCACCGCTATCGCAAGCTGCTTGAGGACATCGAGCAGGCTAAAGCCGTGCTTGATACCGAGAGCGACGAGGACCTGCGTGCAATGGCGCGTGAGGAGATAGATGCCAATCAGGCAGAGGTGCCCAAACTCGAAGAGGAAATCAAACTCTTGCTCATTCCCGAGGACCCCGAGGACAGCAAGAACGTGGTGCTCGAGATACGTGGCGGTACGGGTGGCGACGAGGCAGCCTTGTTCGCCGGTGACCTGGCCCGCATGTACACCCGTTATTGCGAGACCAAGGGCTGGAACGTGCAGATGTCCAGCTGCAGCGAGGGTGCTGTGGGCGGCTTCAAGGAGATCGTGTTCAGCATCACGGGCGACAACGTGTATGGCACACTGAAGTATGAGTCGGGCGTGCACCGCGTGCAGCGCGTGCCTGTCACCGAGACTCAAGGCCGCGTACATACCAGTGCTGCCAGCGTGGCTGTGCTGCCCGAGGCCGAACCCTTCGACGTGCATATCAACGAGGGCGAAATCAAGTGGGACACCTTCCGCAGCGGCGGTGCCGGTGGCCAGAACGTGAACAAGGTGAACAGTGGTGTGCGTCTGCGCTACATGTGGACCAATCCCAACACGGGCGAGCAGCAGGAGATTCTCATCGAGTGTACCGAGACGCGCGACCAACCCAAGAATAAAGAACGCGCCCTGGCACGTCTGCGCACCTTCATCTACGACCACGAGCATCAGAAGTATGTCGATGACATCGCCTCGCGTCGCAAGACGCTCGTCTCGACTGGCGACCGCTCGGCCAAGATCCGCACCTACAATTATCCGCAGGGACGTATCACCGACCACCGCATCGGCTACACCATCTACAACCTGCCCGCCTTCATGGACGGCGACATCCAGGACTGCATCGACCACCTGATTGTTGCCGAGAACGCTGAGAAACTCAAGGAAGCAGAGCTTTGATGCTTGCTGCACTCGCAGGGGTTCATAGTTTAGAGAGACATTCGCATTCCGTTTGACAGGAGTGCGAATGTCTCTCCTTTTAAGGTAAAACTAATAGCTAACAACATGAGCAAGATGTTCGAAAACAGCAACAAACTCGTGACAGTCTATGTCGGGAACGAGTGGACTACAACGTCGGTGAACAATTCGGCTGACACGTTCTATAACTGCACCAGCATTGTGGGAGGTAAAGGTACGACCTACAATGCCAATCACATCGACAAGGCCTATGCCCACATCGACGGAGGTCCCAGCAACCCTGGCTACTTTACTGAGAAGTCTGCAGCCACGCGTGGCGATGTGGATGACAATGGCAATGTCAACATCAGCGATCTCACCACCCTGACTAACTTCTTGTTAAAAGGACATTGGTAATGTTCACAGCTCTCTGAATAAACCGAGAGCGCTGCGAGCGTCTGTTAAAGTGGTGTTAAATCACTGTTTTGTTGTAACAAAATGGCGTTCTCATATGTCTATTAAACAAAGGAGAATCAGAAATAGCAACATGAGAACACAGCCATGTAAAATTAGTGATGTTTAATAAAACACCTGGGCCGAGCGGCTCAGGTGTTTTTCTCAATGTGACTTAAAAAATTCCTTGACTTTCTCGATGATGACGGCTGGATCGTTCTCGTCGCGACTGAGGCGTTCCATCGGGCACCAGCCGTCGCCCGTGCGGTTGATGATGTGATCCACCAGTGTGCCATACCCGGCTTCAACGCCATGTTGTTGCAGCAGGGTTAATGCAGGCTCGCTCATCACGTCGGCATAGACGCACTTCACGCCTCCCACAACCATGCAGGCTGCCGCCGCTTTGCCCACAGCCTTATCGGCGATGAGGGCGCCCTTTAGTATCTCGGGGCTCACGGTTACCAGCGCCAGCAGGTCTTTCACGCCACGTTGGGTGAAACGGTGGATTGTGCCGTCATCGCTCTTCACCACAAGGGTTAAGTTCTCGTCATGTAATATATCAATTAATGCTTTCATGAGGGCAAAGGTAGTGTAATTTGAGAAAAAATAGTAATTTTGTCTCAGATTTATCAAAAATAGGTACGATATGAGAATCGGTATTATCGTAGCAATGCGCAAGGAGCTGGATTTGCTCCTGCCGTTGCTGCAGGACAGCGAAGAGAGCCGCATGGGCGGTTTTGAATTTCATTGTGGTAAGATGGGACGCCACGACGTGATGGTCATGCAATGCGGCATCGGCAAGGTCAATGCTGCCATGGGTGCACTCATGCTGGTCAACAATTTCACGCCTAATTATGTCATCAACAGCGGTGTGGCCGGTGGTGCCGACCTAAAGGTCAATGTGATGGACGTGGTGGCAGGTGAACGTGTCGCCTACCATGACGTGTGGTGTGGCCCTGAGAGCCAACTGGGTCAGGTCCAGGGATTGCCCTTGTATTTCGAGGGCGCCAAACGCCTGATTGACCTTATGCCCGAGCGTGACGATATCCACAAGGGGCTGATTTGCTCCGGCGACCAGTTCATCGATACGATAGATGCCGTGAATCGCATCAAGGGCAACTTCCCTGATGCCCTGGCAGTGGATATGGAGTCGGGAGCTATCGCCCAAGTCTGCCACATGAACAAAGTGCCGTTCCTCGCCCTGCGCGTCATCAGCGACTCGCCCGGTGCCAGCCACGACAACACCAAACAGTACCTTGATTTCTGGACCGACGCTCCCCAAGAAACCTTCATGCTGTTAAAAGACATCATCACCAAACTCTAAGTAATCGAATTATTACTGGAAACTAAAAACTGAATATGGAAAAGATTGCAAGCTTCATGATAGACCATACGCGGCTGTTGCGCGGCATCTATGTCTCTCGTAAGGATTACTTACAGGGTGGGGACGTGGTGACGACCTTCGACATCCGCATGAAATTGCCCAACCGTGAGCCAGCCGTGAGTCAGAGTGCCCTGCACACCATCGAGCACCTTGCGGCCACCTACCTGCGCAACCACCCTCAGTGGGGCGATAAGGTGATTTATTGGGGACCGATGGGCTGCTGCACCGGTAATTACCTGTTGCTCAAGGGTGACCTTGAGAGCCGCGACATTGTGCCGCTGATGCAGGAACTTTTCCACTGGATCGCCGAGTTTGATGACGAGATTCCCGGTGCCAACGCTCACGACTGCGGCAACTACTTGCTCAACAACCTACCGATGGCCAAGTGGGAGGCTCGCAAATACTACCAGGAGGTCCTTGTGAACATCCAACCCGAGAACCTCATCTATCCCGATTGACCCCTAAGCTATAAAAAAAGTCCCTGACCGTCTTTTTGTCAAAACGGTCAGGGTATTGCAAGCCTTTGGCTTGTAAAAAACTGTTCTGTAAAGCCTTACAGCTCGAGGGCGTCTTTCACTTTCTCGGGTAGCAGAGCCAGATCAAGCACGTCCTTGATGGTGTTGACGTAATGGAACGTCAGACCCTTGAGGTACATCTCGTTGATTTCCTCGATATCCTTGCGGTTGTCCTTGCACAGGATGATCTCCTTGATGCCGGCTCGCTTGGCAGCGAGGATTTTCTCCTTGATACCGCCCACTGGAAGCACCTTGCCGCGCAGGGTGATTTCTCCGGTCATCGCCAAGTGGTCCTTAACCTTACGTTGGGTGAACGATGAAGCGAGCGAGGTCACCATCGTTACACCGGCCGACGGGCCATCCTTGGGGATAGCGCCCTCGGGAACGTGGATGTGGATGTTGTACTTGTCGAACAAGTCAGGATCGATATTGAGTAGCGAGCAGTGTGAGCGCAGGAATTGCAACGCAATCACAGCCGACTCCTTCATCACGTCACCCAGGTTACCCGTCAACGTGAGTTTCTCGCCCTTGCCACGCACCAGTGACGACTCCACGAACAGGATTTCGCCACCCACGGCAGTCCAGGCCAGACCCGTCACCACGCCGGCAAACTCGTTGCCCTCATATTTCTCACGGCTATAGTCAGGCGATCCCAAGTACTCCTTCAAGTCATCAGGCTTGATGCTGGTGGGATAGGGGTCTCCGCTCGCCTTGTGGCGTGCCACACGGCGCAGCACGGTGGCGATTTTCTTCTCCAACTGGCGCACGCCGCTCTCGCGGGTGTATTCATCGATGATTTTCAGGATGACTTGCTTGCCGAACTTGATTTCGTTTTTCTTGAAACCGTTCTCGCTCAGTTCCTTGGGCACGAGGTGACGCTTAGCGATTTCGAGCTTCTCTTCGGGGATATAACCGTTAATCTCAATCACCTCCATGCGGTCGAGCAGGGGGCGGCTCACGGTCGCCAGACTGTTGGCCGTGGCAATGAAGAGAATCTTGGACAGGTCATAGTCCACATCCAGGTAATTGTCATGGAAATGGCCGTTCTGTTCGGGGTCCAGCACCTCGAGCAACGCCGACGAGGGGTCGCCCTTGAAGTCCTGGCCCACCTTGTCGATCTCGTCAAGCACGATGACGGGATTGTTGCTGCCGCATTTGGCCAGTGCCGCGATGATGCGACCGGGCATGGCACCGATGTAGGTGCGGCGATGACCGCGTATCTCGGCCTCGTCATGCAGGCCACCCAACGAGATGCGGGCATACTCGCGGTGCAAGGCATCGGCTATCGATTTGCCCAGCGAGGTCTTTCCCACGCCGGGAGGGCCATACAGGCACAGGATAGGCGCCTTGAGGTCACCGCGCAGCTTCAGCACCGACAGATGCTCCAGGATACGGTCTTTGACCTTCTCCAGTCCGTAATGGTCGTCGTTGAGTTTCTGCTCCACCTTCTTGAGGTCGAAGTTGTCCTCGGTATAGGTGTCCCACGGCAAGTTGAGCATGTTGTCGAGATAGGCATACTGCACCGAATAGTCGGGCGTCTGAGGGTTGAGGCGTTCGAGCTTGCGCAATTCCTTGTCGAAATGCTTCTGCACCTCATCGCTCCATTTCATCTTGGTGCTGCGCTCGTGCAGTTCCTCGACGTCGTCGATGTCGGTACCCAGTTCCTCCTGTATGGTTCGAATCTGCTGCTGCAGGAAATGGTCACGCTGCTGCTGGGAGAGCTCCTCGCGGGTGCGCGACTGGATGTTTGCCTTGATTTCGACCAGTTGTTCCTCGCGTGACAGCAGCGCAAACAGCAGGTAGCCGCGTTTCTTGATGTCACGTTCCTCAAGCATGCGCTGCTTTTGGTCAGGGTCAAAGGCGATGTTGGTTGCCAGGAAGTTCATCAGGTACATGGGATTGTCGATGTTCTTCATAGCGAACGCCAATTCACGACCGTTGGGGCCCATGTTGCGCAGCATGCGCAGGGTGACCTCGGCAATCGACTGCATCAGCATCTCGAACTCCTTGTCACCGGCCAGCGGCATCTTGTCTTCGACAAGGGTCACCGAGCCGCGCATGTAGGGCGACATCTGGGCCACTTGTTCCAGCTGGCATGCCGAGCGGCCTTGCAGAATGACGTTGGTCGAGCCGTCGGGCAGTTCCAGCACCTTGATGATGTTGGCGATGGTGCCATAGCGGTACAAATCTTTCTCGACCGGATCCTCGACACGGCTGTCATATTGGCAGAAAACGGCGATTGTGCTGTGGCTTTCCTCGGCATCCTTGATGAGGCGCAAAGACTTCTCCCTGCCCACCGATACGGGCATGGTCATCTGGGGATACAGCACCATGTTGCGCAAAGGCAAAATGGGGATATCGTCGGCCTTAGTGTCCTGAATGCCAAGACCATCAGCCACCTCGTGTATCTCGGTGATAATGGGAACGACACGGGCTCCGTTATCGTTCATCTCGGCATCTATATTGTCTAAAAAATCTATCATATAATGTCTTTTGCTATATACTTAAGCACTGTTCACACAAATTGGATGCCAAAATTACAAAAAACTGGCGGATGGCAGACTATTCTCATTCATCATTTATGGAAAAATAACACAACAAGCGGCCCATGGAAGTCCACAGGCCGCTCGTGAGTTGAGATTCGCGACTGATGTCGCTGCGGGTTACTTGATCACCTTGATGCTCTGGGTCGAGCCGTCGCTGTAGGTGCGAACGATGATGTTCACGCCATCAACAGGCTGGCTGTACTCGATACCACGGATGTCGAAGTAACGCTCGCTGACTACCTCCTTGGCTACCTTGGTCTCGCTCACTGCAGTGGGGATGTGAACAACAGCGAACTCGCCGCAGGCGGGAGTCGTGTTGATGTTCTCCTGGGTGGGCAGTGAGTAGATGCCGATGTTGCCACCGGCGCAAACCAAGTTGCCGGCATAGTCAAATGCCATCTGGTAGATGGAGCCTTGACCAGTCTTATAGGAGTACTTGGGTGCGATGTCGGGCGTGGTGCCGTCCCAAGTGATGTCGAAGAACTGGAGCACATAGCTACCGTCGTTGATGACGAGCAGATCGCCGGCATCGTTGATGGCAAAGCCTGCACGGTCACTACCGTTGAGCATGTTGTTGTAAGGTGCGCGACCTGAGTTGAAGGTCACGTTGCCCTCGTTGTCAACAAACATGAGCGAAGGAACGCCTGCGGCATTGTTGCCTGCACTGCGGTACTGCGATACCCAAACGCCACGGCCGCCGGGATCAGCAACCACGTTACCGTTGGTGTTGAGCTGCCATGCGCCGATGTCGTAGTACTGGTTGGGAGCGGTTGACCAGGTGTCAACGATGCTGCCGTCCTCCTGACCGATGTTGTAAACGCCAACACCGTTGCCGAAGTCCTCAAGATATACATACAGCTTGGTGTCTGCACCCTGTCCGCCGATGCCTACGCCAGGCGTCGAGGAGCCTACATTCACACCATTATTGCTGATCAAGCCATCGCCGTTGCGTGTGCCGACGAAGAACTCGGTCCACGTGCCGTCGATGTTACCGGGCTTAGCGATGAAGACGCCGGATGCGCCATCACCCCAGTCGGGAACGTAGAGGTTACCCAGACAGTCAACCGCCATGCGGTAGTTGCTGCCCCAGCTGTGTCCGCCACGATAGAGGTCCTCGGTCACGCGCTGAGCCATCTCGTCGCAAACATAAACACCGTTGCTGGCGTTGCCGCTGCCTACACGGTTACCAACATAGATGGTACCCATGTTGGGGCTGTAGGGCGACTTATCGACTGCAACGAACAGCTGGCCGCTGTAAGTCGGGCCGGCCGGGTTGATGCGCTGGATGGTGTTGATGTTGTCACCCTCGAGCGTCACGCTCCAGCTCAGGTTCTGGCCTGCTTCACCAGGCAGCTCGTTGAACGGGATGCTGATGACGTTCTCGCCCTTGACAGCGGGAACCTCGATGGTGCCCACCTCATTGCCCTCGGCATCATAGAAGGTGATGAAGGCATTATTGGCATCGTCGTTGGCATTGAACGTGAAGACGGCATTTTCGTTGTCACGCTCGTACTGCAAGCCGTAGGCGAAGATACCGGGAACACCGGGCTGACTGTCGTCAACCTGCCACTTGGTGATCTTGTTGTCCTGCATCAGGTACAGGTTGATGTCGGTACCGATAACGGCTGCACCGGTCGACATGAACTCGCAAGCCAGCGGCTCAAGGTCGGTATTGGTGGTAGCCACCAGAGCGGCCTGGTCGAGACCGGCAGTGATGTCATACAGCTTGATACCGCCCACATTGGCCTCGGCGCGCTGCGGAGCGATGTACGGGGTCACCATGTACTGGTGCTGAGCATACTTGAAGAACGATACGCCTACAGCGGGAATGTCCTCCTCGTCGCCCTCGAAGCGTCCGGCAACCTGACTGTCGGTGCCGTTGGCCTTAGCGGTCGTGACCTCGAAAGGCAGGGTGTTTTCACCGTCAAGAACCACGTTGTCATCGCTGCGAGGCGACAGGGTCAGCACGGGAACGCCCACCTTGTCCCTGGTGAAGTTACTCGTGGAGCTGATGGTCTTCTCGGTGTAAACCGTGCTGGTAATCTGGTCGCTGACGATCGACAGTTTCAGGAACCTCATGCCACCGGCGCTGGAAGCAGCGTCATTGGTGCCGACGATGGTTACCAGGCACTCGTTCGATGCGCCGTCGATAGCGAGCGACTGGGCGCGATAGTAGTAGAAGTTGGCTGAACTCTGAGTAGTTACCCACTGGATCGGGTCACTGTCAAAGTCGGCCCACTTGTACAGGCGCAGCGTGCCGCGCTCGAAGCCTGCGTTAACTTGGCCATCACCGTACTGGGTCTGTACACTGTTGATACCAACGAGCTGGTCGTCGGCGGTGAAGCAGATGTCAGCCAGACGGCTGTAGAAGCCGGCATTGTTGGGCTCAACGGGAGCAATATTGTTGATGCTCAGCTCCTTGACAATCACCTTATCAACATTGTTGATGAGATACAGGTGAGGAGTACCGTCCTCGGCATTGGTCAGCACGACGGTGGTGTCGCCGCGAACAAGCATGCGCTTGATCACGCCGTCGAACTCATAATCGGTTCCGCCGTCATTAACCAGATTGAGTTTGTCGGGAGCAGTCACATAAGCGGGCAGCTCGGGCTCGGGATAGTTCTGGTACAGGTCTTCGGGAACTACATAGTCGGTAGCCTCGAGCAGGGGTACCTCGTAGGTGGTCTTGTTGGCCTCGACAACGATGTCGCCGGTAGCCTTCTCGATCCATTCCTGCCACTGGCTGTCAACGGTGGCCTTGGTGTATTCACCCAGGGGCTTGTAGCCCTCGGCTTCAACGGCCAGGGTGTAGGTACCGGGATCCAGGTTCTCGAACACGAACACACCGTTGTAGTTGCCGTCGGTGGTGTAGCGGGCCACTTCCTGGCCGTTCTTGTACAGGATGACAACAGCATCGTTCAGGGGAGCCCACTGGTCCATGGTGCCTGCGTTGTAGTTGTACAGGTTGTGGACGAGATGAGTGTGGACATCCTTCACGGTACCCATGATATAGCCCTTGTTATCGGGTGTCAGGCCGAAGTATTCACCGATACCGCGAGCGATGCGGATGCCTTCCTGATGGCAATAATCTATGTTCAGCGCACGGTGACGAGCAGGCTGATAGGTATGGAAGTAACCTTCTACCAGGAAGCCGGGAGCACCGTGTTTCAACACGCCCAGGTAGCCGGTATAGGCAATGCCGGTATTGGGATCGACACGGGTCGATGAACTGCCATAGAAGTTGATGTCGCCACGCACGTTGGGACTCGTGGGACTGTAGTTGGTCATCGGGTCAATCTCGTTGGTGTAGAAGATGGGCCAGCAGGTCAAACCCATGGCACGGCTGCCAGGAGCCAGGTCGCCGCCTTCACCGTCGTTGCCGCGATAGAGCATCAGCGGATAGTTGGTCGCTGTGCCGTCGGTCAACGCGTTGGAGTGATGCGACAGGAACATGTCATAGTTGCCAATTTCAACCTCCTCGCAGATTTCCGACAAGGGGCGGTTGTAGATCTCGGCGTCTTCAGCTCCGCTCACATAGGGGTACGGGCCGTTGAACCACCTCGACATGGTGATGTTCTCGGGTTTCACACCCATCTTGATGAGCTGGGCGCGCGTCTGGATGGATTTCCACAGGTTGGTGTTACTCTCGTAGAAACCATTGGTGTCGGGACGTCCCGTCTCGGGCAGCATGGGGTAGGAGATGGTCGCCATCGGGCGATCGTTGGGTCCCCAACTGCCGTGACCGGGATTCAGATAAATACGCAGGTCGTCGGCTGTATTAGCCTGCATTGCGCCGGCTGCCATGATGGCGGCTACGGCAAGTAAGAATATCTTTTTCATAGCGGTCATCATTTGGTAACGTTAATAATGTAAGCTTCACCGGCTGGGGTGCTGAAGGCAATCTTGCCGTCGGCGGCATGGGGATACATGGCGATGGTGGCATCGTCGGTCAGCGTCTGTGTCATGCCGTCGAGCGTAGCGGCAACGATAGTCGAGGCATAGATGAACTCGCCATCGTCAAGGTCGAGCATGCCCACAACGGTGTTGTTGTCATACCATACAGGGGCGCGCATCTTGCCCACCTTGCGCACATTGCTGCCGTCAAGGTTGCACACGTAGGTGCCGTGAGCAGCCTGATAGTACAGCACCTTGGTGCCGTCGGGCGAGAGCGAGGCCCACATGTAGCTGAACTGGTCGCCGTTAGGTGACAGCTTGCGGGTCTTGCCGTTCACGGTGATCATCAACTGGCCCTTGTTGATCGACAGCACGGGCACGTTCTGAGCCTTGGCATTGCCGAGGGCTTTCTTGCTGAATTTACCCTTGTTGACAACACCGGCGCTGGTGGCGTCAACAGCATAGCCTTGCAGGTCACGCGTGGGTTTCACAAGCACCTGACTGGCACCGGTGGCCAGATTCACGCTCTTGAGTGTGGACATGCGCAGGTGTTTCTTGTTGAAGGAGCCCTCGCGGTAGACGACCGTCTGGCCGTCGGGCGAGATCTTCACGTTGTGCCCGGCGCTGGGAGCTGTGCTCAGCGTCTGGCTTTCACCATTGGTCAGGTCTAGCTTTGTGAGGCCTTGGTTTGTGGCACTGGTCAGCAGCAGGTAATCGCCTTGAGGACTGATTGCCGCCACTGCAGCCTTTTCAGGCATGTTGACCCGCTCGATCGAGGTCACTTGCAGCACCTGGCCCATTGCACTCATCGAGAAGCCTAACGCCATTGCGAATAGAATTTTTCTCATCATGATGGTAAATGGTTTAAGTTAAACATAATGTGGTTATTAAAACAATCTTTTTAGTCTATCTCTAAGCGGGCAAAGTTAATCAAAAAAAATGTAAATAACAAATAAAAGTCCTGAAAAAACAACAAGCCTTGATATTCAATGACTATTATCTGTAGAAACGCAAAATTTTGCGCCTCTACAAGCACTGTGGACACCGATATATATGCGACCATTGAATAGCACTCGCGAGGGGCGACCAGGTCACTTTTTACAGTTCACCCAGCCTATACACTTGCAGCCCTACGAGGATGTGTCATAATTGCGACTCGGTAATATAACCGTGCTATCGCACGGGAAATTAAACAAATTATTAAATTAAAATTGATACTATTGTCATATTAATAAAAATTATATAATTAATTTGATTAATTTCCCGCCCCGCAGGGCGGTTATAGTTCTAGCAGTTGAATTATGACACACCCTCTTTCATTTGAAACCATCATTGCAACATTGATAGTCAATTGTTTATTTCATTCTATCGTATTTTTACCGAGCACCAATAATATGCGACAAACCCCGCAAGACAAGCCATACTGGCGTCTTGCAGGGTTTGCCTTAAACTGAATGCAGGTTATCTCACGACGATTTTCTTGCCGTTGTGGATGTAGATGCCGGGGGTGGAGGGGACGTCCTTGCCCACGGGGCGGCCCATCAGGTCGTAGTAGTTCTCGTCCTGTGGGCGGCCTGTGCGGTCGGCCACCACTTCGTCAATGCCATGGAAGGCACCGTCGCGGTAGCGCATGCCCTTGTAGATAATCTGGCCGTCCTTGACCACATGGCTCAGGCCGCACCACTCCTGATAGTCGGCATCATGGTCGGGCTGTCGCGTGAAAGGCGTCAACAGGTCACCCATGTCACGGCTGTCAAAGCCGATGCCCTCGACTAAAAGCGCCAGCGTGTCGCCTTGTTCTCCAAGAATGGCCCAACGACGACAGGGAATGCTCTCAATTTCGACGGGTTCGACTTGCAGGAAATTCTCACGGGTCAAAAGATGAGGACTATCCTCAGGAAAATGCGTATTCTCTTGGCATATAAGGTAATAATCTATTGTATTAGAAAAAAGTCCAGAATAAGATGACGCTGTTGTCTCGTCATTGAAAACGTACAAAAAAGTGTCTCCTCCAACTCCGACATACCGAGCGACTTGTAATAAAAGTCTGCCCTGAAATAAGGCTTTTCCGTAGGCATAGTTTCTTCCACTCGTTGTAAGCGATCGATTAGAATCTAATCCTGCTATCAGACTGTCTGTATTCACATCAAGTTTATCTCCTGTATAATAATAACAGGCTTTGCACAGACCGTAACCAGTTACGTCTGTCCATGCACTGTCATAACCACAAAATTCATATTTATAGTAATAACTAGTGGTGTCGCCATGGTTGACAATGACCTTCTCGTTAACCCATTTCACACCTTCACGAGCAATAGGAAGATAATCGTATTCTTGGGCCACCGCCTGGGTCATGCCCAGCAGAGCGAACAGCAGAAATGTTGAAAACTTTCTCATAATTCTTTGTTTTAAGTTGTACTTTTTGCAAAAGATTACAGCACAAGGGCTTTAGCGGACGACTATTTTTTTGCTGTTGTGGATGTAAATGCCGGGGGTGGAGGGGACTTCCTTGCCCACGGGGCGGCCCATCAGGTCGTAGTAGTTCTCGTCCAGCGGGCGTGCAGTTCGGTCGGCCACTGCCTCGTCAAGGCCAGTGAAGGCACCCTCACGGTAGCGCATGCCCTTGTAGATGATCTGGCCGTCCTTCACCACATGGCTAAGTCCGCACCACTCCTGATAATCGGCATCGTGGTCAGGCTGGCGCGTGAACGGCGTCAACAGGTCACCCATGTCACGGCTGTCAAAGCCGATGCCCTCGACTAAAAGCGCCAGCGTGTCGCCTTGTTCTCCAAGAATGGCCCAACGACGACAGGGAATGCTCTCAATTTCGATAGGTTCAACTTGCAGGAAATTCTCACGGGTCAAAAGACGAGGACTATCCTCAGGAAAATGCGTATTCTCTTGGCATATAAGGTAATAATCTATTGTATTAGAAAAAAGTCCAGAAGAAGATGACGCTGTTGTCTCGTCATTGAAAACGTACAAAAAAGTGTCTCCTCCCATTCCGACAAACCGAGCGACTTGTAATAAAAGTCTGCCCTCAAACAATGCATTTGAGTAGGGTTCGTTTCTCCCGCATGTTGTAATAGTTCTACGGGAATCCAAACCAGCTATCAGGCTGTCTGTGTTCACATTAAGCACTTCTCCAGTATAATAATAGCAAGCCTTGCACACATCACTGCCTATCATGTCTTGCCAGGTGCTGTCATCACCACAAAATTCATAATTATAGTAATACCGGGTGGTGTCGCCGTGGTTAACGATGACCTTCTCGTTGACCCATTTCACACCTTCACGAGCAATAGGAAGATAATCGTATTCTTGGGCCACCGCCTGGGTCATGCCCAGCAGAGCGAACAGCAGAAATATTGAAAACTTTCTCATAATTCTTTGTTTTAAGTTGTACTTTTTGCAAAAGATTACAGCACAAGGGCTTTAGCGGACGACTATCTTTTTGCCGTTGTGGATGTAGATGCCGGGGGCAGTGGGGACGTCCTTGCCCACGGGGCGGCCCATAAGGTCGTAGTAGTTCTCGTCCTGTGGGCGGCTTGTGCGGTCGGCCACCGCCTCGTCGATGCCGGTGAAGGCTCCCTCGCGGTAGCGCATGCCCTTGTAGATGATCTGGCCGTCTTTCACCACATGGCTCAGGCCGCACCACTCCTGATAATCGGCATCGTGGTCAGGCTGGCGCGTGAAAGGCGTCAACAGGTCACCCATGTCACGGCTGTCAAAGCCGATGCCCTCGACTATGTAGGCCAGTGGCTCTCCGTTCTCATCAAGATAGGCAATGCGAAAACATTCAACCCCCTCTACCATCACGGGTTCAACCTCAATCAGATTCTCTTCGGTAATTTCTTCATCATGCCCTTGTTCGACCCAATAGTATTCACATTGGTAAAGATAATAATGGATACATTTCCAGGGGTAGCTAAAATCATATAGAGTCCTTGATCCTCCGTCGGTGTAAGTGGGAAAAATAAACATGCCTCTCTCTTCATCTTGAACTTTTTTTAAGGCATTGTTCCTGATACATAGGATTTCGAATCCTAAATCATCTCGCAAACCAGCTATCAAGCTGTCCTGTTCCACATCCAACTGATTGCCAAGAAAATAATAACAGGCTTTCTGAATATCTCCGGCCAAGTCTGTCCAACAATCCTCGCCCTTAATCTCATAATTGTAATAATACCGGGTGGTGTCGCCGTGGTTGACGATTACCTTCTCGTTGACCCATTTCACACCTTCACGAACGACAGATAGATAACCTGTCGAGTCAATATCTTGTGCTATCGCCTGACCCAAACTCAGCAGAGCGAACAGCAGAAATGTTGAAAACTTTCTCATAATTCTTTGTTTTAAGTTGTACTTTTTGCAAAAGATTACAGCACAAGGGCTTTAGCGGACGACTATCTTTTTGCCGTTGTGGATGTAGATGCCGGGGGTGGAGGGGACGTCCTTGCCCACGGGGCGGCCCATCAAGTCGTAGTAGTTCTCGTCCAGCGGGCGGCCTGTGCGGTCGGTCACCGCCTCGTCGATGCCAACACAGCATCCCGGGTCGTACTTCCTCCCTTTATAAATAATGCTGTCATCCTCAACGACATGACTGAAACCATAAGCTACCTGTTGTCCAGTGGTGAGCAATTCAAAGTAAAAAAGAGGAAAACCCATAAATCCATCATAACCGATGCCCTCAATGATAACGTCATCTGTACTATACCAGGTTTGATAGTGATGGCATTTGCTTTCATGGCCACCAACAGTCACCATGCTTGTCCCGATATAGTCATTCACTCCTAATCCTACGATTTCATTATATAACGCCATCGGATCATTGAAATCATATAGAATAAATTCTTCTTTGGTTGCGGTTAATGGTAAACCGCCGGAATAAGGAGCTTCGACACACCAACAGTAGCCAACCGGACACTGGGCATACCAAATACCGTCAGGATGAATGGCATAAACCACTTTTTCCTCCTCACGCAGATAGACCGGAGTAAAGATTTCCACTTCCATGTTTTGGCCCGTCTTATCAAGATAATGGGTCAAGACAACAGGTTTGTAATACTTGTCGCCAATCAGCACATCTCCTTTCATTTCAAAACTGTAATAGTGCAAGCCGAAAGGCATATCCAAAACGTCATCCAAGTATGGATTGTCACAAACGTACACCCACTTGACACCCTCGCGAACGAAGGGGATGTACTCATATTCTTGAGAAAAGGACTGAAGAATACCTAAAAGAGACAAGATTGATAGAAATAATAACCTTTTCATAATGATATCTGCTTTTATTTAATAGTACAAAAATACATCATTTTTTTTCAACTTCCAAAAAGATATATCAGTAACTTAATGGATATATGGCGAAAGTTGCACCTTGCTCCACGCTAAATCCACCTTGAAGTGTCACTGTGCCCGTTGACGGATTCACACCAATCTCGGCATGGCCGCTGTTGCGGATGATCAGTTGCGCGTTCACGCGGTTGGCGGTAGCCAACAGGCAGAACAACACTGCCATTAGAATTAAAACTTTCTTCATTTTTTTGGTTTTTTAAATTTATTAATGTGAAATAATATCAAGTATAGTCATTTTCATCGAAGAAATCGACTATTCCGTCTCGATGGTGAAGTAGCCCTCGAAGACATTGTTGTTTGAGGAGGTGATGACAAGTCTGTAGTAGCCGTCGGGGAGTGAGGACACGTCAACAGTATCGCCATAGCCACTGATTTGGGTGTAGATGACAGACTGCATCGTCACCTGCGAAATGATGTTCACGACGTAATAATCAGCGAAACCGTCAGCCTCGATGATAATCTCCATCTCGTCGGAGTCGAAATATGCCCCAGGCATATCAGCTGGAAGAAAGTGCTCTAGATGGTTATCATGAGTTTGATACTGAAGATTAATAGACGCTTCGTCAGCAAAGCATGACAGCAGACATGACGATAAATACATGACGATAAATACAAATCCATTGAGTTTCATAGTTTCACTTAATAAAATAGTGTTTAACATTAATAACGATTAAGACGAGCCACAGAAAAACCAAAAATAAACCGTGGCATCGCTTTGCAAAATTATAACAAAAAAATGGGAAATAAACAAAAAACCGATTAACATTTTTGGCAGTTAATCTGCTGATTTACAGAAAAAAGCGAAAAAACATATTTAACATTCGCTTAGGCGGTGTTTTTCGATGGTAGAGTTTCTTGATTTAGGCAAGCTGTATCTACATTTTATCACTAAAACAGGTAGAGCCTGATGAAAAAAGATTGGTACTATTCCAACTTGTTGTCCAAATAAAGATTGATAAATTCATCAAATTTCACATCAATACCGATTTTCTCTTTGATCAGTCGTCTCTTGTAATTGCTGACGGTAACCGCACTGGAGAAGTCCAAACACAATTTAATGATTTGCGTTGATATATCGGCACACGACAAGAGAAAAAGGCGATAATCTTTAGTTGACAGTTCGGGGTATTTTCTCTCGACGAATGTTGCGAGACCGTGGTACTCGTCGTCCACTGACTTTTTGAGTTTTTCCCAAAAAGATTCTTTCAGTATCAGGTGTGCAGTTTGCTTGTTTTCATTAAGTTCTTTAATCAAAGCTATAAGCGGGAGCATCCGCTTCCCTTTTCTCGTCCCTATATTGGTTTTGACACGAATATTGTAGTATATCTCATTTAGAATAGCCAGTCTATCCCTGATGACATTTGTGACCTGCTTATTCAAATCATCCCGTTGAGATTCAAGTGCAGTGTTCCGTTTGCTGATTTCGGACAATTCCTTGTCTTTTTGTTCAAGGGTATTCTTAAGATCTAGACGTTGTTCTTCTAATTCACTAAGTTTTTGTTCTGTATCTTTCACCATCGATTCAATATCAGATCTGGCTCCATCCAATAGTTGTTGATAACTGGAAATACGCTTTCTTACAATAGCCGAAATGATGAAAAGTATCGATATTGTCAGCAACAACATGATGCAAATGACAATCACAATATGCAGCCTGCCTTGTTTTTTCAGTTTGGCTCCTTCTCGTTGGTGGTCACTGGTCAAATCGGCTATTACAAGATTGGGTTTTAATGACGTTTCCGTCAGCACACGTTGAGCCTTCTCGGCTTTTGCTTTGTATATCGCTGAATCACCACTATTAAGCACAGCGGCCAGTTCTGCTGAGAGCCGATAATAATTCATGCTGTCAACTGTGCAAGTTGGCAGCGGTGAGGATTTAAAGACAAATAATGCAGAATCTATTAACCCAAGCCTAATATATGACAAGGCAGCATAATAATAAAACTGATTCTCATGACTAAATTGCCTACCGTTAATAAAAACATCCATCGCTAATTCTTTGGAACGCATGTAGTCTTTGTAATGATAGTAGTATAAGCCCGCAAGTTTTGATTTATAGGTGTATTGTTTTGTCGGTTTATATGCTTGAGCTAGTTCAATTGCTCGAGTCAAACAGTATTCTGTCGAGTCGGGTAAATTGACACCATAGATCCCTCCCAAATGGCCATAGCATGAAATGAGGTAATTAGTATCGTTAACCATCTCAAAACACTTGATGGCTTGCTTCAAGCGGGTGATTGTGGAGCTATCCTGCGACAACTGATCTTGGTATAGTGTCGCTATCCTCATCTTGGAGTAGCCCAGGTTGAAGTAGTCGTCGGGGGCGGCGGTGGCTTCGGCTTGTTTGTAGTAGAGCATGGCGCTGTCGGGGTGACCCAGTTCGTCCATGACGGTGCCTTTGTAGATGAGGGCGCGGGTGAGTTTCTCGCGCTCGCCACTGTGGGCGCGGTAGTAAGCCAGGGCGCGGTTGATGTCGCTGTCGCTGGTGGCGGGGACGTAGCAGCGGTAGCGGGCCTGGGTAAGCAACAGGTCGCGGTAGGCACGGTCGCCATCGCTCGTCAGGCTGTCGCGATCGACGGCCTGGACGATAGCCAGGGCACTGTCAGGGTCAGGGCGCATCAGACTGTCGGTCCGCACCAGGCGTGCATCGTAACGGTGTGCACCGCCACAGCCCGTGACCACCGCCACAAGCGCCAGAATTGACAATATGACCGTCAGTAAATGCTTCATCGCATGATGAACCAGGAGCCTTTATTATGAGCAAACGAACTCAATCTCACATATTGATGTGTATTGCATTACTTCTATTCTAATAACGTTAAATCCGTTTCTTTATTGTTTGTTTTGCAATCGCAAATCGTAGGAACTCATTTGGTTTTTCGGTGAAGTTCTCGTTGTTGGTGCAGGTGGCATCAGTAGTCGATCATGCCGGTGTAGAAGTGGAGCGTCTTGCTTGTGGTGTTGAAATGGTTCTGGTTGGGGAACCACTCGCCGCGTTGCAGTCCGGGGACAAGCTTGACCGAGCGGCTGCCGTACATGTTGTTGATGCCGTCGATGCTCGTCATCAGACGGCGCAGTTTGCTGTGATCCTCGGGGTCAAAGACGTTGAGCTGAATGCCGCCGCCGTGATGGATGTCAAGGGCCATCACGCCGGCCTTGCGGTAAGCGAAGCCGTCGCGCCAGATGCGGTCCAGCGCTTTAAGGGCTTGACGCACGATAGTCATCGTGTCGCTTGTCGGGGTGTCGAGTGTCAGTTGGCATGAGTTGGAATAGAATGGCAGGTCTTCACGAAAACGGTCGCCCCTGACATAGGTCATGATGCTGCCGGCCACGCTGCCCTCGTCGCGCAGCTGGCGTGCAGTGCGTTCAGCAAAGCTGACGACGGCATCGGCAATCTCGTTACGGTCGGTAAGTACCTTTCCGAATGTGCGCGAGGTCATGATGGTCTTGTGAGCAATGTCAACAGGATTGGCGATTTGGCAGTCGTGGCCCATGAGTTCGCGCTGCGTGCGCTCGAGCGTCACCGAGTATTGAGAGCGCACCAGCGAGGGCGGCATCTTCACAAAGTCGGCTGCAGTTTTGATGCCTTGAGCCTGCAAGGCCGATGACAGACGCCGGCCGATGCCCCACACGTCCTCGATGGGCGTGCGGCGCAGGATGATGTCGATGGCCTCGGGGCGTACGAGCCAATAGACACCGTCGGTGATGCGACGGTCGCGCTTGGCGATGTGATTGGCGACCTTGGCGAGCGTGCGCGAGGGTGCAAAACCCACGCTGACGGGGATGCCGACGTATTGCCGTATTTTCTTGACCAGGTCGGCCATCACACGGTGGCTGGTCTCGACATCCTCGTGCGGGAGCCTGAAAAACGCCTCATCAACCGAATATTGCTGCACGTTGCCCACCTCCTGGCCCAGTAACGCCATCACGCGGTCCGACAGGTCGCGGTACAGCAGATGGCGAGCCGACAGCTGGATAATGTCGCGCGGATTGGTGTATTCCTTGATTTTGAAAGCCGGGCACCCCATGGGGATACCAACTGCCTTAGCCTCGTTGCTGCGAGCGATGACGCAACCGTCGTTGTTGGAGAGCACAACGACTTTTTTCCCGTTAAGCCGCGGGTCGAACACGCGCTCACAGGATACAAAGAAGTTATTGCAGTCAATCAGCCCGTACATTTTTTTAGTTTCTAGTCCTTAGTCCTTAGTCCCTAGTCCTTAGTCCTTAGTCCCTAGTCCTTAGTCCTTAGTCCTTAGTCCCTAGTCCTTAGTCCCTAGTCCTTAGTCCTTAGTCCCTAGTTTCTAGTCCTTAGTCCCTAGTCCTTAGTCCTTAGTCCTTAGTCCTTAGTCCTTAGTCCCTAGTCCCTAGTCCTTAGTCCCTAGTCCTTAGTTTCTAGTCCTTAGTTTCTAGTCCTTAGTTTCTAGTCCTTAGTTTCTAGTCCTTAGTCCTTAGTCCCTAGTCCTTAGTCCATTCCTAATTCCTAACTCCTAATTCCTAATTCCTAATTAAGAAGAAAGTTCCAGCCATCGCAGTTCTTTCTCGTCAAGCAGGTCTTTCACTTCCTGGTAGCGGGCAGCCTTGGTGGCCACATCGTCAAGGGTCTCACCGCTGGCAAACAGGGCATCCAGTTCGGCTTTCTCTTTGCTGAGTGCCTCGATGTCGATATTGAGTTGTTCTAGTTCGCGCTGCTCCTTGTAGGTGAGACGCTTCTCGCTGCAGTTGGCCCATGTGTTTTCTTTGGCTTTAGGTGCTTCTTGTTCCTTGGCCGCCAGAGCCGTTTCTTGCTCGTGCCGTTGTTTCCAGGCGCGGTACTCGCTGTAGTTGCCGGGGAAGTCCTTGACATGGCCGTTACCCGTGAACACGAAGGTGTGATCCACCGTGCGGTCCATGAAGAAACGGTCGTGGCTCACGATGATGACGCAACCGTTGAACTGCGAGAGGTATTCCTCAAGAATCTCGAGGGTGGAGATGTCCAGGTCGTTGGTCGGCTCATCCAGGATGAGGAAGTTGGGCTTGGTCATCAGCACCATCGCCAGATAGAGGCGACGACGCTCTCCACCGCTCAGCTTGGCGATGTACTTCTGCTGGTCCTGTGGGGTGAACAGGAAGTGGTTAAGCCACGCCATGGCGGTGTAGTGATGCTTCTCGTCGAAGTAGATGTACTCGGCCACATCACGCACCGCATCGATTACGCGTTTACCCTCGTCAAATTGCATGCCCTCTTGGCTGTAGTGGGCAAACTTCACTGTCTCGCCGATTTCAAAGTAGCCGCTGTCGGGCTTGATGATATCGAGCAACAGCTTGATGAATGTGGTCTTACCCACGCCGTTGTCGCCCACAATGCCCAGCTTCTCGTAGCGGGCGAAGGTGTAATTGAAATCATCGAGAATCACCTTGTCACCGAAACGCTTGTTCACATGGTGAGCAGTGAAGATCTTCTTGCCGATGTAGGCACTCTTGACGTTCAGTTCCACCTCGCCATCGTCGCGACGTTGCTGGGCGCGTTCCTGCAGATCATAGAAAGCATCGATGCGGTATTGCGCCTTGTGGGCGCGTGCCTGAGGCTGACGCCGCATCCAGTCCAGCTCGGTGCGCAGCAAGTTGCGGGCCCGTTCCACCTGGGCGTTCTGAGCCTCGATGCGCTCGGCCCGTTTCTCCAGATAATAGTTATAGTTGCCGTTGTAGGAGAAGATGCTGTGTTGATCCATCTCCATGATGCGGTTGCAGATGTTGTCCAGGAAATACCGGTCATGGGTTACCATCAGCAGGGTCACGCGGCTGCGTTGCAAGTAACTTTCCAGCCACTCGATCATGTCGATGTCGAGATGGTTGGTCGGCTCGTCCAGGATGAGCATCTGCGGCTCGTCGATCAGCAGGCGGGCAAGGGCCACACGCTTGACTTGCCCGCCGCTCAACTCTTTGACAGGCTGGTCATATTCGGTGATTTTGAGTTGAGTGAGGATTTGCTTGAAACGCTCCTCATAGCCCCAAGCCGCATTGGCATCCATGGCCTGGATAGCGGCAGTCATGGCGTCGCTGTCGCCGGTGCGTAGGGCATCCTCATAGGCATGGATGGCACCAGAACGAGGGTCGTCGCCATGCAGACAGGCATCGAGCACGGTGTGGGCCTCGCCCAGGTCAGGCAACTGCGGTAAATATCCAACGCGCAGGTCATTGCGATAGATGACCGTGCCGCTGTCTTGAGAGGAGACACCCGCCAGGATATCGAGCAGCGTTGACTTACCCGTGCCGTTCTTGGCGATAAGTCCGATTTTCTCACCCTCGGCAATGCCAAAGGTGATGTCCTCAAAGAGCACATCGACACCGAACGCCTTGCTCAGTCCCTCGACCTGCAAATAACTTACCATGCTATTAAATGTTGCGTGGGCCGTGGCTCAGCCACGGCAATTTATCAACTGAAAAATTGTTTCATCACCTTGATCATGTTCACGTGGTCGTCACATGAACCGGTCTCGCGCACCGAGTGCATAGCCAGCACGGGATTGCCCACGTCAACGCCCTCGATATCCATCTGTCCGGTAAGGATGTTGCCCAGGGTTGAGCCGCCGGCCACATCGCTGTGGTTCACGAAGTACTGGAAGGGTGCTCCCGCTTTCTCGCACAGGCTCTTGAAGATGGCTGCCGAGTGGGCGTCGCTCATGTACTTGCAGTTGGCGTTAACCTTGACACACGGGCCACCGCCCAGCGAGGGATGATTCGTCGGGTCATACTTCTCGGGGTAATTGGGATGGAAGGCATGGGCATTGTCGGCCGATACCATGAACGAACGATGAACGGCGCGGCCAAAGTCCTCGAAGTCGCCGCCCAGAGCCATGACAAGCCTCAGCAGCATGTTACCCAATACGGGTGAATGGGCGCCCTGCTTGGTGCCGCTGCCGGTCTCCTCGTTGTCAAAGATGGCGGCTACCAGTGTAGCGTCTTTATCCTTAGCCTCGGTGATGGCGGTGATGGCGGCATGCACCATGCTCAGGTCGTCGAGACGGCCGGCCGAGATGAATTCGTTGTTCAGACCGAACAAGCTGGCCTTGCTCACGTCATAGAGCATCAGGTCAAAATCCAGGATATCGGCGGCATCGACCTGCAACTCATCGGCAACGAGGTTCAACAGGGTGTTGCGCCACTCAAAGTCACTGTTGATCTTGGCAAGGATGGGCAGCATGTCCTTTTGCTTGGACAGGTGGTTGCCCTCGTTGACGGCGCGGTTGAAGTGGATGGCGAGGTGCGAGATGCACAACAGCGGACGGTCAATTTTCAGCAGTTTGGAGACAGGATGCAACGCGTCTTTGCCCTTGAGCAGCACGCGGCCAGCCAGCGACAGGGGACGGTCAAACCAGGTGTACAGAATCGGGCCGCCATACACCTCGGTGTTCAGGCGCAGGATGCCGCCGTCACCGGGAATCTCGGCTGCAGGCTTGATTCTGAAGCAGGGCGAGTCGCTGTGGGCGGCGATGATCTTGAAGCCGGTATCGGCAGGCTTTTTCTTGCCCACTTGCACAGCAAACACGGCACTGTCGTTCTTGGTGAAGAAGAACTTCTCGCCGGCTTTGGCAGTCATCTTGTCATCGATCTTTTTCTCCTTGAAGCCGTTGGCGGTAAGGATTTTCTTCACGCTGTCCACTGCCAGGAAATTGCAAGGACTGTTATCCAGGAACTCGAGCAACGAGTTCACATAATTGTTGGTTTTGCTCATAATTATGATTGTGTCTTTAATGTTTATAATCCGTAATAAACTGCATTCAACGCCCTCAACACATTGCACAGGGTTTGACCCCAATAGTTGATGAAGTTGATTTTGCATTGGCACAGCATTTCGTGCTGAGTCTCGGTCAGCGCGTCTTGTATCGAGTGAATCAGATTGAAAAACTCTTGATACAGGTCGGCGAGGTTCTCCGAGATGGAGACCGCAATGGGTGTATCGCTGTATTTCATGTCCTCGAGAAAGACTTCAAGGTACATGTCTTCCTCGGCCATGATCTCCTCGATACGGTGTCTAACCAGGTCATAGACGTCCTCTTCCAGTGCCGGGTCGATGAACTCTTCGCTGTAGGTATCGTCCTCGATGTCGCCCACGGTGATGTACAGGCGCGGCAACAGTTTGAGCATCTGGGCCACAAACTGGTCACGGCTCTCATTCTCGTTGGCTCGCTCCAGCGCGTGACAATACTCATTGGCAAGGGCGATAAACGCCAACTCGTTGGGTGTCAATTTATCCATGATCAATTATTCGTTTGACATTATGTAGGGCCTTGCCTTAGCGAGGCCGTCAGTCTTCAATGTTTCTATTGGTGTAAAGGTGATGGCGTTCGATATATCCCATCACCTCGTCGGGCACGTAGTAGCGCACGCTCTTCCCGTTGGCCAGACGCTGGCGTATCTCGGTCGAGGACAACTCGATGATGGGAGCGTCAACCAGCTTGACACGGTCTTGCAATTCAACGGGTATGTTCACTTCATAGCCCAGGCGGGGATAGATAAGCAGATGATATTTGGCAAGTATTTCTTCACTGTTACGCCATTTGTTGAATATCTGCCAGTTGTCTCCGCCAGTGACCAGATAAAACTCATCGTCAGGAAACTTGGCTTGCAATGCGTTGAGTGTATCAATCGTATAAGACGGGCGGGGCATGGTGAATTCAAATGCCGACGTCTCGACGCCCTCCATCGGATGTGACACCATTTCGACCATGCGCAGCCGATCGGTATCGGCTACCTGCCGTTCCTTGTCAACTTTCAACGGATTGACAGGCGACACCATGAACCACAAGCGGTCAACCAGACCGCTGCTGATCATGTACTGTGCGATAATCGCATGTCCTGTATGTATCGGGTCAAACGACCCGCCAAATATCCCGATTCTCATTGCTCAGATGGGTTGGCCACAAAGTCGGCGATGAGGTCGTGGACTTCGTTGACAGCGGTCTCGAGGTCGTCGTTGATGACGGTGTGGTCAAATTGCGGGCCGATGGAGATTTCGAATTCGGCCTTGTCAACACGATTCTGGATGTCCTCCATGCTGTCGGTGCCGCGATTGATGAGGCGCTGACGCAATACCTCCACGCTGGGTGGCTGGATGAAAATGCTGATGGCGCGATCGCCATACATATTCTTGACGTTCACGCCTCCCAAGACGTCAAGGTCAAGCACAACGTTCATCCCCATGCCGGTGATGCGTTCCACCTCGCTCTTGGGCGTGCCGTAGAATCGTCCTTCGTACACTTCCTGATACTCGACCAACTCGTCGTTGGCGATCATCTCCTTGAACTCGTCGAGTGTCTTGTAGTAATAGTCCACGCCATGTACTTCCTGACCGCGACGGGGTCGGGTAGTGGCCGAAACCGAGAAAGCAAGCCTCAACGACTCGTCTTGCATGATGCGAGAGATGATTGTCGACTTGCCTGATCCCGACGGCGCCGAGATGATAATGAGTTTACCCTGTTCCATGAAACTGCCGATTTAGAACTGATGACCGGAATCTTAGAAGGTGTACTTCAGGCCCAGCACGGTCACCGATTGGTTGAAGTTCTTCATGATCTGGAAACGCTCCTCGGTAAAGAAGTGTAAGCGATCTTTTATGCGGTATTGGGCGCCCATGCCAACATTGGCACCGCAGCGATCAACAGAAGCATCGCCATGGACAAAATCGGTCTTATAATGACCGTAAGAGAAGCCAAGCAGTGGGTAGATGGCAAAGGATTCGCTCGTGCGGATGACGTAATGCAGATTCAAGTTGAGATTGAGGGCACTCATGCCGTCATTCTCAAAGAAGTAGATGAATTCGGGAGCGAGACGCCAGTTGGCGATGGGCTCAATCTGAACCTGTGCGCCCAGACCGGCCATTGAATGCTTGGATGCATAGACAAATTCAGCTCCGGCCGAGACGATAGCTTGCTCGGCATGAATGTTGATGGTGGCGGCAATGGCAAGGATTGCCATGAGGATGTACTTTTTCATTTTTTGAGTGTATTGATGATTGATGAATTTCTGTTGGTTGATCAGAGGACGTTGAGCACTTGCTCCTTGATTTGCTCCAGGTGGTCCTTCATGCGCACCACAAGGTTCTGCAGGTCGGCTTGATTGGCCTTGGAGCCCATGGTGTTCACCTCACGGCCGATTTCCTGGCTGATGAATCCCAGTTTCTTGCCTTGGCCGGGTTCCTCGCTATGCAGGGTTTCCAAGAAATACTTCAAGTGATTCTGCAGGCGGATTTTTTCCTCGGTGATATCAAGTTTCTCGATATAGTAGATGAGCTCTTGCTCAAAGCGGTTCTTGTCATAGTCCACCTCTTTGATTTTACCGAGGGCGTCGAGGATGCGACCTTTAATTTTCTGAGTGCGCGGCTCTTCATAGCGCGGTACCTCGTTGAGCAGTTCCTGGATTGCGGCGATTTTCTCCTCGAAGAAAGAGGCCAGGCGGGCGCCCTCCTGACGGCGAAACGCTATCAATTGATCGGTGGCTTGGGCCACTACCTCTTTCACGACTTTCAGCTCTTCCTCATCGACCTCGGTCGATTTGGACTCTGTTTTCAAGGCATCGGGCATGCGCAGCAGGGTGGCATACCAGTCCTCGGGCTCAGGCAGATTGAGTTCCTTGGCCATCTCCTCGATTTGAGCCTTATACTGTTTCAACATAGGCACATTGATGGTTCCCGAGGTTGCACCCTCGATGGGCTCACAGTAGATAAAAAGGTCTATTTTGCCGCGCATCAACGCTTTGGAAACACTGTTGCGCAGTTCCATTTCAATCTCGCGGTGGTTTTGAGGTGTGCGTACCCCAAAATCCAGTTGTTTACTGTTCAGTGATTTGACCTCGGCAGTGATTTTCTTGTTGTTATACACCTTGGCTGCCTTGCCAAATCCGGTCATGGATAGTATCATAGTTTTTATCAGATTTTTTACTACAATCTGCAAAATTACAAAAAAATGTAGAAGACGATAGCAAAAGCAGGATTTATTTTGATATTGTATAATCGCTGATACTGATCGAAAATGCGCCTTCTCATTTCTCTTGTGTTCAAAAATGGCTCGTTGGATTGCTGATTTGCTGGCGGCAGCTGGCGAAAAAAGAGCCTTATTGAGGTGATAGTGTTGCGAAGTCCGATTTTTTCTTGTAATTTTGCAGATTGTCCAATTGGATTCTCATTGAGTAGAAAAAATGGAACAGACGACTTTAGCGATAGTGGTGCCTTGCTTCAACGAGGAGGAAGTGTTGCCGCAGACCAACGGGCAGTTGCGCGCGTTGCTCGATGCCATGATGCGCGACCGCCTGATAGGGGAGGAGAGTTATATCCTCTACGTTGACGACGGTTCTCGTGACCGCACTTGGTCGCTCATTGCCGGCTATGGTGAGGGCGATGTCCATGTGCGCGGCTTAAAACTGTCGGGCAACGTGGGACACCAGAATGCGCTCATGGCGGGACTTGAGACTGCTCGTGCCGATGCCGACGTGACACTCTCGATTGATGCCGACCTCCAGGACGACACCAATGCCATCCCCGAGATGATGAAGAAATACGATGACGGCTGCGACATCGTTTACGGCGTGCGCCGCAAGCGCACTACTGATTCGCTGTTCAAGCGCACCACGGCCCAGATGTTCTACAAGTTCATGACTCGTATGGGTGTGAAATCGGTCTATAACCATGCCGACTTCAGATTGATGAGTAAGCGGGCTGTTGATGCTTTGTGTCAGTTCGAGGAACGCAACCTTTTCCTGCGCGGCATTGTGCCCCTACTGGGTTACAAGAGCGATTCGGTCTATTACGACAGGCTGGAGCGTCGTGCGGGTGTGAGCAAGTATCCCGTGAGCAAAATGCTCTCGTTTGCCGTTGATGGCATCACCTCGTTCAGCGTCAAGCCGCTACGATTGATCTTCGCCCTGGGCTCTGTTTTCCTGCTCATCAGCTTAGCGATTCTGATTTATGTCATCGTGGCCTTGTGCCGTGGTAACGGTGTGCAGGGCTGGGCATCGTTGATGCTCTCTATCTGGTTCGTGGGCGGTTGTGTGTTGATCTGCTTGAGCGTGATTGCCGCATATATCGGTCGCATCTACACCGAGTCGAAGCATCGCCCGAGATATAACATTGAGAAATACCTTAAATGATGACTGACATGGCCGAGCCTGTAAAAGAAACATTGATTCCCAGGTCTGACTTGCTGCCCACCCCCGAGGACATCAAGCTGTTCCTGACCGACGTGGACGGAACGCTCACCGACGGCGGCATGTACTATGGCAGCGACGGTACCGAGTTCAAGAAGTTCAACACCCGCGACGGCATGGGGCTGCAAATGTTGCAGCGCACCGGCGTGAAGGTGGGAATCGTCACCAGCGAGAATACGCCCATCAACGTGAACCGTGCCCGCAAACTGGGACTTGACTACCTCAAGCAGAGTGCCCGTGACGGCGGCAAACTTGCTGCCACACGCGAGATCTGCGATGAGATGGGCATCACGCTCGATCAAGTGGCCTATGTCGGTGACGATGTGAATTGTTATGACCTGTTGGCGGCAGTGGGCTGGGCTGCATGTCCTGCCGATGCCTGTGCCCGGGTGAAAACCATTCCCGGCATCCGCATCCTGACTCGTCGCGGTGGCGATGCCTGTGTGCGGGAGTGGATTGATATGATATTGGCAAAACAATGAACGAGGGGGTCAATAATCAGAATTTGAAGGAGAAAACAGCCCAGGGTTTGTTCTGGTCTTTCCTCAGCAGCGGGGGCATCCAGCTGCTTAATCTGGTTATCGGCATTTTTCTCGCTCGTTTGCTTTCGCCTGCCGAATACGGCATTGTGGGCGTTCTCGCTATTTTCACGCTCATCGCCGGCAACTTGCAGGAGAGCGGTTTCGGCGTGGCGCTTGTCAATATCAAGGACATCAAGCACAACGATTACAACGCGGTATTCTGGTTCAACACGGCAATGAGCCTGTTGCTGTACTTGATTTTGTTCCTGTGCGCACCGCTGATTGCCAGTTTCTATCATCAGCCCGCGTTGGTGCCCTTGTCACGGTATTTGTTCCTGGCGTTCATCTTTGCTGCATTGGGTATTTCTCCCAACGCCATGCTGGCAAGGAGCCTGAAGATGAAAGAAAAGGCTTACACCTCGTTGTCGGCCTTGATCATCTCAGGCACTGTGGGTGTGGTGATGGCTTTCAAGGGCTTTTCCTATTGGAGTCTGGCGACGCAGCAGATTTTATATAATATGGTCATCTGTTTTGGACGTTATTACTACACACGCTGGTGTCCCACATTCAAGGTGGATTTCACCCCTGTCAAGCAGATGTTCTCATTCAGTTACAAGGTATTGATCACTGCGGTGTTGACCACTATCAATAACAATTTGTTGACGGTTGTCTTCGGCCGTTTGTTCCCCGTTCATGCTGTCGGCAATTTCACCCAGGCCAACAAGTGGAACAACATGGCCAATCAGCTGGTAACAAACACGGTCGCCCAGGTGGCTCAGCCTGTGCTTACCCGCATCAACGACGACAACGAGCGTCAGCGCCGTGTCTTCGGCAAGATGTTGAGATTCACTGCATTCCTCGCCTTCCCGGCGATGTTCGGATTGTCCTTGGTGGCACCTCAACTCATCCTCACGACTATCGGCGAAAAGTGGTTGGGTAGCATCCCCTTGTTGCAGATTTTGTGTATCAGCGGCGCTTTCATCCCGTTGTACACGGTTTATCAGAATCTGTTCCTGAGCCAGGGCAAATCTGATATCTATATGTGGCTCACAATCGGTCAGATTGCCATCATGCTGGCTGCGGTAATCGCTTGCCATTCATTTGGCATCACGACCATGGTTATTGCCTTTGCCTGCGTCAATGTTGTGTGGCTGATGGCATGGCAGTTGTTCGCATCAAGGCTTATCGGCTACAGTTTCATGAGCATGCTGCGTGATTTGTTGCCGTTCCTGGTCATAGCCTTGTCGGTCATGGGCGTGACTTGGCTGGTGACGCTTCCCGTCAGCAACATTTACCTGTTGCTTGTGATCCGCATTGTTATCGCAGCGCTGCTCTATGCCTTGACGATGAAGTTGTTGAAGGCAAAGATCTACCAGGAGTGCATCGACTTCGTGCGTTCACGCAAAAAGAAAAACAACATTAAATCATCATAATTATCAAAAAATGAAAGGTAAGATTTTAGTAACCGGAGGTACCGGTTTTATCGGTTCCCACACCACGGTGGAACTGCAGCAGGCAGGCTACGAGGTGGTGATTATTGACAACCTGAGTAACAGTAATATCGACGTGCTCGACGGCATTGAGCACATCACAGGCGTGCGTCCCTTGTTTGTCGAGGGTGATTGCACCGACCGTGCTGTTGTGCGCAAACTCTTCGAGGATAATCCCGGTATCAACGGTATCATCAATTTTGCAGCTAGCAAGGCAGTGGGCGAGAGCATTGAGAAGCCCATCATGTATTATCGTAACAACATCAACATCCTGCTCAACCTGTTGGAGTTGATGCCTGAGTTCGGAGTCAAGGGCTTTGTATTCTCATCGTCATGCACCGTCTATGGCGAACCCGACCAGAACCCGATCACCGAGGATGCCCCCACCAAGAAGGCCACCTCGCCCTATGGCGCCACCAAGCAGATTTGTGAAGACATCATCACCGATGTCATCCGCAGCGGCAGTCCCATCAAGGCCATTCTGCTGAGGTATTTCAACCCCATCGGTGCCCATCCCAGTGCCGAGATCGGCGAGTTGCCCAACGGTGTGCCTCAAAACCTGGTGCCCTACCTGACGCAGACCGCCATCGGCGTACGCAAGGAATTGAGCATTTTTGGCGACGATTATCCCACGCGTGACGGCTCATGTATCCGTGATTTCATCAACGTCGTTGACTTGGCCAAGGCCCATGTCAAGGCCCTGGAGCGCATGCTTGAAGACAAGAGCGACGAGGCATTGGAAATCTTCAACATCGGCACTGGAAACGGCGCATCTGTGCTGGAACTGCTTCATTCCTTCGAGCGCGCTACAGGCGTGAAGGTACCTCACAGGATCGCACCCCGCCGCCCCGGCGACATCGTCCAGATTTGGGCCGACCCCAAACGCGCCAACGAGGTGCTCGGCTGGCACGCCGAAATCTCCCTCGACGACACCATGCTCAGCGCCTGGAACTGGCAAAAACGCCTCCGCGAGCGCGGCATCATGTAACCGTCAAGCTTGATTTGTAATGAGCGACAAGCCAACATTCAATCAAGAAGAACTCAGGGCGAGATTCAACCCCGAGGGCTCCCCACTGCGCCGCCAACAAATGGTCATGCTCGAAATGGCCAAGGTGTTTGACAGCATCTGCAAGAAACACAACATTCCCTATTTCCTTTATGCTGGTTCATTGTTGGGTGCTTTCCGTCACAAAGGTTTTATTCCTTGGGACGATGACTTTGATGTGGCTTTGTTGCGCAATGATTATAAGCGTTTGATGAGAATATTGCCCGACGAATTGCCGTCAAGTATTGTCTTGCAGAATAATGATACAGATCATAATTACTATTATTTCTATGCAAAGTTACGTGACCGTAATTCATTTCTTGATGAAGGACTATATGACCATCCGTTTAAGGAACGTGGTATTTTTATTGATATATTTCCATTAGATAGGTTGTGGCCTTGGGTACAGCGTTTACCATTGCAAAGCTATGCTTTTACACTTCTCAGGGGCGATACGAATTGTGGCGATAAGACAATGCGAAAGATAAGAATGCTAACATGGTTCAACAGACATATCTCTTTTCCGATTTTGCGTGGTTTTTGCAGAATAACAGGGGCAAAACCTCTCATGTGTGACTTGGGCATTCCTTTCCATCGAGTATATAATTTGAGAGATGTCTTTCCATTGAGTACACTTTCTTTTGAAGGTACAGAATTCTCTGTACCTTCAAATTGTTCAAGTATGTTGAAAGATATGTATGGCGATTTTATGAAATTGCCAGAGGATTTAGAAAACGTCTATCATCATGCAGATATATTAGAATTCTATAAATGAAAAAGCGCATATTATTTGCTGTAGATAGTAAGCCATTTTTGCTGATGACTATTAATGTGTCTTCAGAAATAACTTGCCAAATTCACAACAATCTTTAAAACCAACGCTATGATGAAGGTGAATTGCATTATCCGTGTAGTAAACCGCATAAATGTCTTTACCCTCTTGATGAAGGTCATGACAAGCTGCTTGATATAACATCTTGGCGTAACCGTGTCCGCGATATTCTTGGTCGGTTATGACATAGGTAATAATGCAAACGTTGCCGACCTCAGCACCTGTACCAAGATGAGCTACAATTTTGCCATTGTCTTTGATTATGTAGCTTCTGACAAAGCCTTGGCTCAATCGTTCTCTAAATTGAATCTTCAAGTCCTCAAGCGTATAAGATGCTCCAATGCCTTCATCATGAAACAGTAGAGTAGAAATGTCGTCAACATCATCAATAGTTGCCTCTTGAATACAATCGTATTTAATCTGACTAGAATACTCTAATTTACCAACATAACCAAGTTCAATTTCATATCCAAAGATTGAAAGTGAATCTTTTAGTGCAAGAATTGTAGTTTTTGTTGCGCAGATCTGAGAAGGTCTGAGTTCTTTAATTAAGTTGACGACTTCTTGAACGTTAAAAGAATTTTGGGCGTAAATGTGCATCGCCGTGTGGTAGGATAGTAATATGCACAAGATTTCACCTGTTTCTTCTTGAATCCAAGTTTTGGTGAAATCGCTTTCTGGTCCGTATTGGATAAGATCCATGTACAGATAAAGGCAGGCTGCATAGTTCTTTCCAATATATCGTTTGATGCGTTCGGAATCGGCGAGGGTTGATTTTACTATCATAGTGTTTCAATACTAGATAATTATTAAATTCTTCTTCTTGTAAAAATCTTCGATTAATCTGATGACTGCCTCAGAATAATTCTGGTCAACGTATGAGAAAGACTTGTTGCTTGCAATAGACTTCAAAAAGGATACCAACTCATATCTTATACCTTCTCCCTCAAGCTGATAGAAATATCTTTTGTTGTCAGCAGGATTCTCATATCTTAGTTCAAAGTAGTCTGTTTTCCACCAGGGAGCTGGGACGTAGATGTATCCTTTTGTACCGCTAATGATTAGTTCGCCTTCAGACTTAACAGCCTTTCCTACTTTTACATTGGCTACTGCATGGTCATAAACAAACACTATATTTGTAAATTCATCAAAGTCATCATGGTTTTCCATCATGCGAGAAGCCATGTACCTATACTTATAGTTTGTGCCCAATAATTGGAAAACAGGAAGTAATGCAATAGGACCCCATGAGCAAAGACTATTCCATGCTGTGCTCATTTTCTCGTGTTTGCGTTTGTTGAGGTCTTCCATGCTAGTACAGGTAGCATCAATGGATACTATGTCACCGATTCTTCCACTTTTTACCAAAAGTATCAAGTGATAGTATGCCAAAGAATATGCCGTTTTTATACCGTCCATTAGGACACAATGCTCTTTGGTGGCAATTTGGGAAAGCGTTTGCCAATCATGGAGGGTGGTTGCAATAGGGGACTCACACAAGACATGTTTTTTTTGTGATAATGCTTGTTCTATAAGACTGAAATGCTCTCTCGGGTGAGATAAAACATAAATCGCATCAGAATTCTTCAATAGCTCATCATAATTGTCAGTAATTAAACTTGAATCTGCCAAAGAATCTGAGAGAAAGAATCTATCGGATATATATATTCCAGAGATAGACAATCCGTTTACAAATCCGCCTTCATGGATAATCTTATTAACTAGGAAAGATTCACCAACTACACCCAATTTTACATCTCGTTTCTCAGAACGCAGTTCCGAGCTGGAAACGCCTTGAGTTCGTTCTAGATAAACGACTTTACAGTACTCTTTCAGATAATCAAATTTGCCAACCCAATCCGAACCGACAGTAAAGATATCAATGTTATAGCGTTTAATATCATCTATCTTCTGGCCTTCATACTCTTCAACGATTATCTCATCAGCAATACCTGTCGCTTTGACTGCATCAATACGCTCTATAAGAGATTGTTGTACGTTTATCTTGCCGCGGGCCCGGTCAAAATTGTCAGCCGTTACACCGACTATAAGGTAATCCCCCAATGCTTTTGCCCTCTCCAAGAGTCTGATATGACCGTAGTGTAGCAGGTCATACGTTCCATAAGTAATTACTTTTACCATGACATTATAATAGATTGGATGACAGATTACTCAACGTCTAATTCTTTCAATGCGTCAATAAATTGTTGCATATATTGCTTTTCACCGATAGAAACACGTAAACAAGTTCCATATTCACCAATGTCAGGGTAAGACTTTATTAATATTCTTTTCTCCTCCTTCATCCGTTTGACGATTAACTTAGCATCCGACTTCGGCTTGATGAAAATGAAGTTGCCAGCTTCCCCGATGTGCATATATCCATTTTCATCTAGGGTGTGTATAAGGTAGTTACGCCCCTCAATGAATTTATCAATTAATGAATTAAGCATATAAGGGTCAGTTATGACAGCTTCAGCAAACTTCATGGCAAATGCGTTAGTATTATGAGGTGTGCATAGCTTTTGTACCATTTTGATTCCCTCGGGCCAACCTACAACATAACCGAGTCGACAACCTGCCAAGGAGATCAGTTTTGAGAATGTTCTAGTGACAAATATATGTTCATCACTCAAAGCGTAATTTATAAACGTATTTTTATAATAATAATGGTATGCTTCATCTATGAGTATTGTAATATGTTTATCTTTTGCTACAGCTAAGATTCTCTTGAATTCTTCTTCACTATATACATTTCCCATGGGATTATTAGGATTGAGTAGAATCAGGAGTTGAGTGTCGTCGGTCATAGCTTTGATAATGTTGTCAACACTCATTGTCAAATCCTCATTATAGGGGACTTTGACAAAGTTCCGATGATACATCTCTGAGTAGACTTGAAACATGAAGTATGAAGGAACTACACCAACAATTCTGCCATTCTCAGATGTAAAGGCTTGAATGATATATCGGATTCCTTCGGCTGAGCCATTTACTAGGCAGATATGTGATATATCAGTATTTAGGAAACTGGCCAGTGTCTCTGAAAAATGAAGTGTCTCGGGATATTGTGATAGGAAATCCGGTGTGATATCTTTGAGTATCTTATTGACAAACTCCTGAGGGAGACCTCCTGGATTCTCATTTAAATCGAGTCGAAGATATCCTTTTCTCTCATTCTGATCAAAAATACGAACAAGACCAACTAGTTGTGGATTAGTATAGTACATAAAACTCTGTATTTAACTTGTAATAGAATAATATCTCTTTGGTTATACCTTGCAAAATTACAAAAAAAACTCCATTTTAGTAATTTACAATTGAAGAAATGTGGTTTCTTTGTGGGAATAAGAGTATAGAATTAAATTATTGCATGATTTTACATGCTGCTCTAGCAATTCTGAGATTACTTGACCTAATCTTTTCTAGACCACGTTGAACATCACGTCGAAAAACTAGAATTCTACGGTTAACAGGTAAATAATAAACTGTGGGCGGTGGTCATTTGGTGACTACCGCCCACGGTATTTGTATTACCCTGTTAGGGGATTACTTGGCTAAGAGGGCCTCGGCCATGTTGAGGGCGGCACGGCGGCCGTCGCCCATGGCGAGGATGACGGTAGCGCCGCCACGCACGATGTCACCACCGGCATAGAGGTCGCCAACCGACGACTGCATGGTCTCCTCGTTGACAACGATGGTGTTGCGCTTGCTGATGTCCAGACCGGGAATGGAGCGGGGCACGAGCTGGTTGGGCGATACACCCACAGCCACGATGACCAGGTCAACGGGGATTTCCTCGATGGCACCCTCGATGGGCACGGGGCTGCGACGACCTGAAGCGTCGGGCTCGCCCAGTTCCATCTTCTGCACGCGCATGGCGATTACGCGACCCTTGTCGTCACCGATGTACTCGATGGGGTTGTGCAAGGTCTTGAACTCGACGCCTTCCTCCTTGGCGTGGCCAACCTCCTCGCGACGGGCGGGCATCTCCTCCTCGCTACGGCGATAGATGAGGATGACGCGCTCGGTGCCCATGCGCAAAGCGGTGCGGGTCGAGTCCATTGCGGTGTTACCACCACCGATCACAGCGATGGTCTTGCCGCGCAGCACGGGGGTATCACCGCCGCGACCGGCTTCCATCAGGTTGATGCGGGTGAGGTATTCGTTGCTCGACATGATGCCGTTGAGGTTCTCACCGGGGATGTTCATAAAGCGCGGGAAACCGGCACCGGAGCCGACAAACACGCCCTTGAAGCCCATCTCGTGCAGGTCTTCGTAACTGATGGTCTTACCCACGAGGCAGTCTTTAACGAACTCAACGCCCATCTTCCTCAGGCCCTCGATCTCATAGTCCACGATGTGGTTGGGCAGACGGAACTCGGGAATACCATACTTCAACACACCGCCAATCTCGTGCAGTGCTTCAAATACGGTAACGCTGAAGCCCTTCTTGGCCATGTCACCGGCAAACGACAGTCCCGAGGGACCGCTACCGATAACAGCCACCTTGATGCCGTTGGCGGGAGCCATGGCAGGCACCTCTTGAGGCAGGTTGTCGCGCTGCCAGTCAGCGGCAAAGCGCTCCAGATAGCCGATAGCCACTGCAGGGTGACCCATCTTGGTGTGGATGCAGCGCGACTCGCACTGCTTCTCCTGCGGGCAAACGCGGCCACACACCGCGGGCAATGAACTTGTCTCCTTGAGCGCAGCGGCAGCTTCGCCGAACTCACCACGCTCGATGTTCTTGATGAACTTGGGAATATTGATGTTCACGGGGCAACCGGTCACACACTGCGGGTTAGCACAGTCCAGACAACGGCTGGCTTCAACCACGGCCTGCTCGGCACTGATGCCTTGGTTCACCTCCTCGTTGCAGGTGATGCGGTATTTGGGGTCAAGCTGCGGCATCTCCACGCGGGGGATAGCGGTACGCTCCTTAGGAGTCTTGGCGTTGCGCAAGTCGATGCGCCACTGTTCGTTACGCGATTCCATATTATTCTGTTCCATTTCGGTATAATTCAATACTGTGGTTTTTATCATTGCGCACCTTTCAGGCGCATCATCAACTCGTCAAAATCAATCTCATGGGCATTGAACTCGGGACCCTCGACACAAACAAAGCGTGTCTTGCCGCCCACGGTCACGCGGCAAGCGCCGCACATGCCGGTACCGTCGACCATGATGGCGTTGAGCGAAGCCTCGGTGGGCACCTCATACTTCTTGGTCAACAGGGCACAGAACTTCATCATGATGGCGGGGCCGATGGTCACGCAGTAGTCCACGTGCTCACGCTTGAGCACCTCTTCCATACCAACGGTCACAACACCCTGGTTGCCATAGCTGCCGTCATCGGTCATAATGATTACCTCGTCGCTCGATGCACGAACCTCGTCCTCCAGGATGATGAGGTCCTTGGTGCGTCCAGCCAGAACGCTGATCACACGGTTACCAGCCTCCTTCATCGCGCGGATGATGGGGAGTAGGGGAGCGGTACCAACACCGCCACCGGCGCATAGCACGGTGCCATACTTCTCGATGTGAGTGGCCTGGCCCAGAGGACCTACCACGTCATGCAGGAATTCACCCGGCTCCAGGGCGCAGATCTTGCGGGTGCTGTCACCCACACTCTGGATCACCAGTGTGATGGTGCCGGCCTTGGGGTCGCTGTCGGCGATGGTCAAAGGGATGCGTTCGCCTTTTTCGCCGGCGCGAACAATCACGAAGTGGCCAGCGCGGCGTGCCTTGGCGATGAGGGGAGCCTCAACGACAAGCTTGGTTACGTTAGCAGAAAACTGCTCTTTACTAACGACTTTGTTCATTTGTTCTTAAATTATTAGTTGATATATTAGTTTTTAGTTGATTGTCATTTTTCCTATAGTAACTATAATATCTATAGTTACTATAATTAGAGTGCAGCAGCAAACTCCTTGCCGAACTCGCGGCACTGGGCCTGAATGTCCTGTTCGGGAACCCACTGGGCACGGATGCCGTCGTTCACGGGCTCGATGCCGGCAGCCTTCAGGTGCTCGGTGATGAGCTTGGCGGCCTCACCGCTCCAGCCGTAGCTGCCGAATGCGGCACCTTTCTTCTTTTTCAGCTTCATGCCCTTGATCATCTCCAGAATGCCGGCGATGGCATAGCTGTAGCCGTTGTTGATGGTGGGCGAGCCCACGAGCACGGCACGAGAGTGGAACACCTCGGTGAGGATGTCGTTCTTGTCGTTAAGGGCAGCATTGTAGATCTTGACGGTCGTCGTGGGCGACTGCTCGCGAATACCGTCGGCAATGGCCTGTGCCATCAAGCGGGTGCTCTGCCACATCGTGTCATAGACGATGGTCACCTGATCCTCCTGATAGGCATCGCTCCATTGCAGGTATTTCTCAATGATCAGATTGGGATTATTGCGCCAGATGATGCCGTGACTGGTGCAGATCATCTTCACCGGCAGATTCATACCGAGGATTTCCTTCACCTTGCGGTTAACCAGCGGACTGAAGGGCGCAAGGATGTTGGCATAGTATTTCTCGGCCTCCTGCAGGACCTCGTCCATGCTCACCTGGTCGTCGTAGAGCGACTCGGTGGCATAGTGCTGGCCGAATCCGTCGTTGCTGAACAGGATTTCCTCGCCGCTCAGGTAGCAGAACATCGTGTCGGGCCAGTGCAGCATCGTAGCCTCGATAAAGGTCAGCGTAGTGTCACCCAGTTCCAGCTTGTCACCGGTCTTGACATTCACGAAGTTCCAATCCTGGTGATAGTGGCCGCGGATAATGGCCTCGCCCTTGGCAGTGCAATAGATGGGCGTGTCGGGGATTTCGCGCATGAGGTCAACGAGAGCGCCGCTGTGGTCGATCTCGTTGTGGCACATCACGATATAGTCGATCTTGTCCAGGTCGATTTCCTTCTTGAGGTTGGCCACAAACTCACGGCTGTAGGGCAGCCATGCGGTGTCGATCAACACATTCTTCTTGTCACGGATCAAGTAAGAGTTGTAACTCGAGCCGCGGTGGGTGGACAACTCGTCACCGTGGAAGGTCTTCAATTCCCAGTCCACTTTACCTACCCAAGTCACTCGGTCGGTCAATTTTTTACCCATTTTTTGTCTATTATTAGTCGGTTAACAGTTGTGTTCAAAACAATTTGCAAAATTACTGCAAGTCAAGGAGAGAACAAAATGAAACAACACTTTTTTCAATTTTTATTTTGTATTGTTGCCTATAACGCTGATTCTCGTCTTGTGATGTGCACTGCCATACAAAAAAGCACTGGCCCTCAACCCAAGCGGGTCGGGAGCCAGTGGCTTGATGAATTGTAAAAAGAACGGGGTTCTTCTTATGCCTCAGCGGCGGGAGCCTCTTCAGCGGCAGGAGCTTCCTCGGCGGGAGCCTCGGCAGCAGCTTCTTCCTGAGCAGCCTTGGCAGCCTCAGCCTCCTCAGCAGCCTTAGCGGCAGCGATCTCAGCTTTCTTCTTGGCTACGGCCTCGGCCTTGGCCTCGTTCTTCTTGGTCTCCTCGGCGATGGCTTTCTTGCTGGCAGCCTTCTTGTCGTCGCGCTCCTTGTTGCGGATAGCGTCGAGCTTAGCCTGCTTCTCAGCCTTCCAGGCCTCAAAACGCTTCTGAGCCTCTTCCTCGGTGAAAGCGCCCTTCTTGACGCCGCCCTGGAGGTGCTTCATCAGCATCACGCCCTCGCGAGAGAGAATGTTGCGTACAGTGTCGGTGGGAATTGCACCTACGTTTACCCAATAGAGTGCACGTTCGAAATTCAAACTGATGGTAGCAGGATTAGTGTTGGGGTTATAAGAACCAATCCTCTCAATAAATCTACCATCTCGTGGTGCCCTGCTATCGGCAATAACAATGGGATAGAACGCATAGTCCTTGTGACCGTGGCGCTGCAATCTGATCTTTGTTGCCATAATAAAACAGTTTAAATTTTTAATTATTGTTGTTAAAGTTTTTACACAAAAAGTGACCTTGTTGAAGGGTCACTTTTGCTTGTTGTCCTGGAAGGATTCGAACCCTCGCAAGCGGAACCAGAATCCGATGTGCTACCATTACACCACAGGACAATTCCTAATTGCGACTGCAAAGGTACTGCTTTTTTTGTTACCACCAAGAAAAATTCCAACTTTTTTTCAAAAAAATCATCACAATTAAAAAAGGGAAGACAATAAACACAATAAGTACAAGGGCATCTGCTCTTAAAATAAAGACAACTCAAACAACGGTTTTAGACTATAGATCAAGTTGTTATCCTTGTTTGAGTTGTCTTTGATTACTTGCTACAAGCTGTATTGATTGTATTGATTGTATTTATTGTTTTCTTTTTTATAGTTGCGTTCGGATTGATGGGCGCTTAATTGTTTTTGCGTTTGGGAACGCGTTTCGAGACGCCAATGGCGCCGGTGGGGCAGACGAGGCGGCACAGGTGGCAGCCCACACACTTGCTGCCCATGAGATGGGGCTTGCGGTCGTCGCCGAAGGTGATGGCCTGGTGTCCACCATCATTGCAGGATACATAGCATCTGCCGCAACCGATGCACTTCTCGCTGTTGAAGATGGGGAAGACTACAGTATCGCGGTCCAGGTCGTTGGGCGTAACAAAGCTGGGAAGCCGCTCTCCTACCAGGGTGGCGAGTTTGGTAATGCCTCGGCTCGCCATGTAGTACTGAAGACCCAACTTCAGGTCATCGATGATGCGATAACCGTATTGCATCACGGCGGTGCACACCTGCAGGTTGCTGCAGCCCAACTGGATGAACTCAAGTGCATCTCGCCAGGTTTCAATGCCGCCGATGCCGCTCAATTTCAGGTTGTTCATCACGGGATTCTTGGCCATCTCGAGGATGAAGCGCAGGGCGATGGGCTTGACAGCACGGCCCGAAAGGCCTGAGACAGTCCACTGACCCGAAACCTCGGCGCGTTCATCCATGGTCACGCTCTTGATGGTGTTGATGGCGCTGATAGCATCGGCGCCGGCAAAGTAGGCGCCCATGGCGGGATTGCTCATCAAAGTGATATTGGGCGTCATCTTGGGAATCACGGGAATCGAGACGGCATGCTTCACATAGGCGGTGTAGAAGGTTACCAGCTCGGGGTCCTGGCCCACGTCGCTGCCCATACCTGTTAGTCGCATCTGTGGACATGAGAAATTCAGTTCCACGGCATCCACTCCGGCTGCTTCTGCCATTTTAGCCAGTTCAATCCATTGCTCCTCGGTAGAGCCCATGATGGAGGCCACCACAATCTTGTTGGGGTAATTCTGCTTGAGGCGGTGCAGGATGTCAAAATCGACTTCGGCTGGGTTCTCGCTCAACTGTTCCATGTTGCGCAAAGCGTTGAAGTCGCCCTTGTCACCCTCGCGGTGCAAGACGTCAAATCGGGGTGACACCTCATTGATGTCATCCATGCAGATGGTCTTGTAGAAGACGCCCGCCCAACCGGCATCAAAGGCGCGTGCCACCATCTCATAGTTGGTGCATATTGAGGAGGAGGCCAGGAAGAACGGATTCTCGCAGGGTATTCCGCAAAAATCGATAGCCAGGCTCGGAAGGTCGGCGTGAGCCGCCTCGGGCAATTGGTTCGCCATCTCGCGGATGCGGATGGGGCGGTCGTAGTGGATGCATGCCTGCTCGGCCTTTTCCAGGTCGCTGTCATCACATCCTGCAAGCCATTGGCGGGCAATGTCCTCGTTGCCGAAACGCACGGCACGGATGGCTCTGGCCACATCACCCTTGCCGCAGGCACGGCTACAGGGCGCATTCTCACACAGCAGACAACGGGCTGCTTCATCTCTCAGATTCATTTGGCTATTTTTCATATCATTTGGGTTTTAGTTTGATTATTTAGTCGGTATCAGCATTTATTGGATAAATGACAGTAATTACTCGAAGCGCATCGTAGCCGAGGGCTTGATGGTCGAGATAATGTGGCTGGCTCCCAGCAGGGTGAGGTAGGAGACGATGATGATGCCGATATTGAGCATAATCAGTGCCGGCAAACTCAGGTAGATGGGCACATAGGGCATGTAGTAGGAACTCGGATCAAGACGCACGACATGGCCATACTTCTGCAACAGGCACAAGCCGATGCCGATGATGTTGCCGATGATGAGCGCCTTGAGGATAAGTTTGCCTGTCAGATAAATGAAGATGCGGCGGATGGACCCGTTGGTGGCGCCCATGGCCTTAAAGTTGCCGATGATGCGGATGCGCTCCAACACGATCATCAGCATGGCCGAGATGAGCGTGAAAGCAGCCACGATCATCATCAGTGTCAAAATGATGACCACATTCATGTCGAGCATCTGCAGCCATGCGAAGAAGGGCAGATTGTTCTGCTCGGTGGTCGTGACAAAGAACAAGTATTTGCTCTCGTGCTGCACGGTGTTCTCGGCAAGCAGAGAATACAACTGATAGCTGTCGGCTTCCAGATTACGGGTATCCTTCATGTTGATGGCCACCTGGGTGCCTGTGTCACCATGCCATCCGTTCACACCCTGCACAATGCCGATGCCGCCCACGATATAGGCAGCGTCAAAGGCTTCAAGGTCGGTCTCGAACACACCGGCAATCTCCAGATTCCTCACTTTGATCTTGTCGTCGATGAAATAGGTCATCACCTTGTCACCGGCATGAAGACGCAATCGGTCGGCCACGGTCTTGGAAATGGCGATCTGGTTTGACGAGGCGGTGTCGCTCACGTTGGGTTCGGTACCCTCAATCATATTGCTGTGAAGGAAACGCCAGTCGTAGCCATTGTCAACTCCGCGCATGATGATGCCCATGAAATCGTCATCGGTCTTGAGGATAGCGCTCTTGTCGGCAATCAGGCTGATGCTCTCAACCAGTGGAGCAAAGGAGTCATCGGCGGCGATGGCCTCGCGCACTTCGCGCCCGTTGACGGTCGCATAGTTGTCATCGATGCCCAGTGCTGCATTGGTCACCCGCAAGTGCGCGTCAAGATGCATGATTTTCCCTGAAATCTCGCCCTTGAAACCCATGACGATGGCGATGGAAAGTATCATCACGACCACGGCCAGCACGATGCCCACAAGGGCAACCGTCAAGCTGGGCGAGCCTTTCTGCCGCTCGCCTTTCAATGTCATGCGCCGTGCTATGTACAATTCGTGATTCATTCCTGGGTGCAAAAGTAGTAAAAAAGTTGTAAGTTCTCAGTTGTCAGTTGCGAGTTTTTGACCTATCTTTGTAGTCATTAATTCAAAATCAAGCGATATGAAACGATTGTTGTTTTTGTTGATGGCAGCGGCGGTGGTCGTGTTTGCCATGCAGGGTGGGGTGGTCAGGCTGGCCATCCTGAGTGATGTGCACGTGACCCCGGGCAATGCCAACGAGGGCAAACTGCGCGAGGCAGTCGAGGAAATCAACGCTACCGATGTGGATGCCGTACTGATGACGGGCGACCTCACCAACGAGGGCAGCGACGAGCAGTTGCTTAATGTCAAGAGCGTGCTTGACGGAATTTCCCACCCGCTGTATGTCATCCCCGGCAACCACGAGAACAACTGGAGTCAAAGTGCCTGCAAGACCTTCAACGACTTGTGGGGCAGTGACCGCTTTGTCTTCACAGTCGATAAGTTGGTGGTCGTGGGCATGAATTGCGGCCCGTTCATGAAAATGGGCGACGGACACATCAAGCAGGAAGACCTGCTGTGGCTCGACAGCACCCTGAACGTGATGGTCAAGCCGGGCATGCGCGTGCTGAGTGTGAACCATTATCCCATTCTCGACGACCTGGACAATTACCGCGCCTATGTCGACATCCTCAAGAAATATCCTGTCATCACCCACCAGTGCGGCCATTACCACAGTTGGCGTCTGTATGAGACCGACGGCATCAACGGCCTGATGGTGCGAGCCCTGGACATGGGCAACAGCAACTACGGCTACACGTTGATGACCATCGATCTGGACCGCCAATGGATTTATATATATAATAAGGTGTTAGGCAAGGATGCTGAACAGATGTATGCCTACCACATCAATCTGGACTACTACACGCCCCAATTGCCTGAAAACGATTTCAAGTCGGAATATGAGTATCAGCAGCGCATGAAGTTCAGGATCAAACGTGTGCTGGCGGACAATGCCTCCATCTTCACCCGCGTTGGTGTTGACGAGAAGAATCTGTATTTCGGCAATTCGCTTGGTTACTGCAAGGCAGTAGACAAGCAGACGGGCGAACAGCGCTGGCAGTACAAGACCGATGCCATGCTTTTCTCGCGTCCTGCCGTGAGTGGCAAATATGTGATTTTGCCCACCAGCGACAAGCGCCTTGTATGGATAGATAAGAAGACTGGAAAAGCCAAATGGCAACACAACGCATCTGGACCATACGTCGCCGACGGCGTGGTGAGTGACGGCATCCTCTATCAAGGCGGCTACAAGACCTTCCAAGCCTGGGACGTGAAGCGACACAAATTGCTTTGGCAATATGATAACATCAATAACTATTGCCAGGCAGCACCTGTAGTTGATGGCAAAGATGTGGTCTTCGGGGCTTGGGACACCTACTTGCGCTCCCTTGACCGCCGTACCGGAGCCCTGCAATGGCAGTGGAACAACGGCAGGAATGTCAACCTCTATAGTCCCGGCAACGTCGTTCCCGTAGTCACTCCCGAGCGTGTCGTCATCGTAGCCCCCGACCGATTCACAACGGCGGTTGACCGCAAGAGCGGTGTTGAACTATGGCGCGAAAAGAACGATAACAAGGTGCGTGAGAGTCTGGGACGCAGTGCCGACGGCAAGGTGGCATACGCCAAGACAATGGATGGCGAATTGGTTGCCATGAGCACCGGAGGCCAGTACGAACTGCTGTGGAAAGTGGATTTGGGCTTCGGCTACGAACATGCCCCCTGCATCGTGCTGGAGCATGACGGCTTCATCTACTGCGGCTCCCGTCGTGGCATGCTTGCCGTTGTCGATGCCAAGACTCATCAGCTGGTCTTCACCTCCAAGTTGGGTAGCAGCGAGTTCAACGGCTTTGAGGTCGATAACAACGGCGACATCTACTGTTCTCTGATCGAGGGCACCATCTTCCGCATCGAGAAGCTGTAAGTGGCCTGCTGTGAATAAACCGTATTAAAGAAAAACTGTGCCGGGGGCAGATGGCTCTCGGCACAGTTTGTTTTGACGGGTTAATTATTGCTTTTTGATCTTAGCCGATGCTAATGAAAAACAATAACAGCCTCTTTCAACAGCATCAAGCATGTGATCGCTTCATCCTGCTAACGGGGATGATTATTCCGTCATCGTCATTACCAAATTAATCAGGGCAGTGATATCGGTCACGTTGATCTCACCGTTGCCATCCATATCGGCGGCCTCGGTGCTGAACGGCGAAACAGTGGCGCCCATGAGGTAATTAATCAGCGTAGTCACGTCGGCAACATTTACATGACCATCCTCGTTCACGTCACCCAAGAGGAAGGACATGCTTACAGTGAAGTGATGGGGGTCCAGTTCGCCGAACACAGGCTGCTGGTAGCGATGTCCTGACTCATCGGCACCGAAGACGTAGTAGTCAACCTCTGACGCATTGCGATAACCCTTGATATAGCCCACATATTCATCGGGATTGCCCGTGGCAGTCATATGTGCAGCCTGGTAGGGGCCGTTGTCAATGCTGTAGTAAACCAGGAGCGAGTCCTCTTTCAGGGGCTTTCCGCTATAGGCAATGAATTTGCTTGTGACGGCGATGGAGTCTTTACACTCTTGCGTGCCGTAGAGCACGTTCCTGTGATCGACATACAGCATGTTGAAGTCCATCACTCCGCGTGTGCGGCAGTGCAGGGCATCGGTATTGAGCCATCCGGTGCTATAGGATGTGTTGGAGACACCCACCACCTCATAGCCGGGCATGGCGTCCCTGTAGACCTGGAGTGCGCGTGCATTGTAAGTGCTGTTGCTGCCCATCGGTACGTAGACGTGCTTGTTGAGGATGAGGCTGTTGGTATAGGGAGCAACAGTGCTGCCACCAGGCTCATCTACACGGTACACCTTGTAGGGATAGCCCCAGCAGCAGTTGGTGGTGGCGAAATAGTTGGCCACAGATTCATAGTCCTCATATCTGCTGTCGGACTGCGGCAGTTTAGCAATCAGGATTTTATCCGGGGCCAGGTATTTTCCCCAGCAGTCGACATGGGCAATGTAGTCGTTCTGCGGATCGATGGTGATATGGTAGTTGTCAATGCCGAGGTAGTCAAGCATCTTTTTGCGCACATCGGCCTCATCATTGTTGTTCTCGTTAAGGACCAAAACGTCGCTAACGGCGTGTCCGCGTCCGTCCTGCATCATGTTGCCACCAGTGTGCTTCAGGTTCATGCCATACATGGGGATGTCCCAGAACGTGGCAAAAGTCGAGGGTATCGCATCGTCATTCTGCCTGGGACGATTATACACGTTGTCGACGATGGCCGGAGTCTTGCCGGCAAAGATATACCAAGGGCCGTAATCGCGCACCCAGTAGGAATCTGAGTTCGCAATCACAAAGGTGACACGATTCATGTTTACCCCCGCGTTGTTGAAACTCGACCGTGCGCTTGACTGTTGGCTTTGCGACACGATGCAATAGACCTGGCAATTCTCGGCCAACGATTTAACCAAGGAAACCGGTATGCCCAGCGGATAGCGAATCATCACGCCCTGCATGGGCTCAAACTCTGCCACGAAGCGGGGTGCTTCGGTTGGGGCGGGCGTCTCAGTGAAGTTGCTGGCCCTTACAGGGGTCCGCATTTCTTCTTCGGACAGGTAATGGAGCTTTCTCCAATCGGGCACTTCACGTGTCTGGCTCTGGGCGTTCATGTAGCCCGTTGTCGACATCATGGAAGCAAAAACAATGAGGGTTAAAAGTGATTTTATTCTTTTCATAAATACATGAGTTAAGTGATATAGTGCAAAGGTACATTATTTTCATGAATTGATGTTTTTTGATTGCATGATTTTGCCTTTGCTGCATGCGAAGATGTAGTTTGCATGGGTTTGTAGCGACACAAAGTATTGTTTCTCTACATGATTGTCAGTACTTGATGTTGTCGAATTCTCGTTTTTTTAAAATGTCTGTGGGAAAGGTAAGTGCACCTCAAAAGCATTGTTCAAGCTTTTGGAGTGCACTTCATGCCTTGCCAGCTGATGAGAGCATCCTAGTCGTTGGGCTCTTCTGTGCTAAGAGCGATATAGTTGATGAGCATGATTACATCAGTGACGTTGATCATGCCGTCCTCATAGAAGTCGGCTGCCTCGGTATTGAAGTTGTCCGACTCGGGGCTGCTCTCACCCGTGTTAAGGATGATATAGTTGATGAGCATGATCACATCCGATATGTTCACCACCTTGTCATTATTCACATCGCCCATGAGCAAGGTGTTGACAGGTTCCCACGGGAACACGAGTTCCTTGTCGCCGGTATATTCAATCCATGCCTTATTGGCAGGCATGGCTGTGCCGGTAGCCTTGACGAGCGCCAGTTTACCGGAGTCGTTGATGGTGCCCAGGACATACTTCTGCGGATCGGTGGGCTTGGTGTAATTGTTGGCATTGAAGTTACCTGTTGCGTTGTTGGGCCTAGTGTAAGTGATTGTGCCGTCGGTATTGCAGTAGTAGGTGCCTCTCAACAGGTTAGTCTCGTCGGCGACTGCTTGGTTGGCCCTGGGGGCATTGGCTCTGATGGTCACGTCAGGTGCAGTGAAAACGGGTCTGCCTTGGGGTATGAGGTGGCATTCCGCAGGATTGTTGGAGGCGCATTCCAGGATAACAGGCGTCTGGGCAGGCACTGTACCGCCTTCGGCAGCCACTTCCTCGAGTTGCAGGGTGCCGTCATCACCGATTCCTTTCACGGCATAGGCTCTGAGCACCTGTCCGCTGAGCTTGTAGCTGAAGGGAACAAACATGGTCGTGTAATACTTGCCCTCGAACTCAACCTCAGGCACCACGTTAAAGTGATTGACAGGCTCGATGTACCATTTGGCGTTTTGGGCCGAACTAGATGAGTTGATCGCGAATGTGCCATTGTTGTCAACCAGGTAACGGACACCCAATGTCGGATAACCGACTAAAAACACATAGGTGTCGGATTTCAGCTCAATCTTGGCTGTGTATAATGTGTTAGCACCGCTACCACCGACGGGGTCAATGGTGATGTAACGGTTTTTGAACTCCAGCTCTACGGTTCCTGGATAGGTTCCTGTCGTTAATGTAAGCAGACTGGTACCCTGGCCAATCAGGTTATAGTCATGATTGGAAGCTTGGGTGCTATACTTCTGAGCGTAAATGATAGACCCGACATTGATGATGTCGGCATCATTGACCATGTGGATATCGGTGCTCAGATATTTGCCGGCACATTCCAGCGCACGGGACTGACCAGCGGAACTGCTGGCGTTGCTTAAGCCACCACAGGCGCTGCCGATGCAAGTCGTGTAATTGAACAGGTCGTTGGTCATCGAGATGTACTCGGTATTGCGATCTGCATTTCGAAAGCGGTAATAGCCGGTTCCGTTGAGTTGTGCCATAACGGGAACGGCGCAGAGTGATGTCATTGCAATGGCACACAAGATTCGTAAGGTTTTTTTCATGATGTGCATATGTTTTAATTGATGAATGAAAAAAATCGTGAGCAATTCACGACTATGATGTTGTGTAACATTCATAACCATCAATTGCTCACGAGTTCAATAGTGTCTTATTCGCCATCAGGCTCATCAGGCAATTCGGTATCTACATGCATGAAGATGAGATACTGAATCAGTGACGTAGCATCGGTGACGTCGATTACGCCGTTCTGGTAGAAGTCAGCAGCGACATAGTCATAGATGACATGGAAATTCTCGGGCTCCTCAGGCATCTGCATGACAATGTTGATCAATGCCACAACGTCCGAGATATTCACAAGACCGTCTCGGGTTACATCACCCTTGATAGCCAGCCTGACGGGATCATAGTCCTTGGTAACAAGCAATGCCTGGTTGGTCTTAGCCTCCCAGTTGTTATAGAAACCGAGGTGCTGATCGCCATCGCTCAGCGTGCGGATGACACAATCAACAGTGCCTTCATCGTTGGTGAAGGTACACTTCTTGACATCGTCTTCAGTCAGACCCCAGAAGTACTTGTTGTTGACCATACCGGCATACTTGAGCATCAGGTGCTCATACTTCGCAACATAGTTGTTGTAGAAGGTTTCACCGAACAAGTCTTTAGCCAGATTGAATACCGACTCAACTTGCGGGGTTCTGATCTGGTACTCCTTGATCAGGTAGTCCGGACCAACAAGCAGGTTGTCGGTCAGGGCAGTACCGTCGTTGGTATCCAGAGTCAAGGCAATGGGACCAGCAACCAGAGACTTGAGCAGCACGGGAGTCTGAGCGGGAACATTGCCTGTCAGGGCTTCGAGAATAGCTACACCCTGCTCGTTGATTCCAGTCACCTTGTAGGCAGTTACTACGGTATCGGGCACTGCGTATGCAAAGTCGGTATAGAGCGTAGTGGCATACTCAAGACCAAGCTTGTTGGCTTCGGAGAAGTTCACGGTGAACGTCTCGCGAGGCTGAACATTCCAATAGGTATTGGCAGCATTATTGATGATGTCGGCATTGCCCTCACTGATGTAGTCCACCTTGCCATTCTCCTGCACGATGAAATACTTGGTGTCGGGACGGATCTGCTCGAGCTTGTCAATGTAGTTGCCGAACTCGCCTAACTTATTCTTCCACGACTCATAGTTCGGGTTATCTTTCACCTTCTCGAGGTAGAAAGTGGCGGTCTGGTAAGCGAAGTCCCAAACATACTGCTTGTTGGTCAGTACCTGACGATAGAATGCCATGGTCGATGCGTCATCAACAGGCTTAGTCAGGTTGCCGCCCATGCGCTCCCAGATGGTCTGGATGCTGAAGGGAACAAGAATGCTGCTACCGTGGCCGTTGGTCTTCTCGAGCACCTTGTTGATGGCGTCGTTGATGAAGTCTTCGAGCATCGGCAGTTTGGCATCCACCTTAGTCTGATTCTCAAGATAGAAGTCAACAACAGGCTGCATGCTCGGCGTCTTGCCATAGATGCGGCAGTTGTCAAGCGAGCCTTCTACATACAGGTGATAGTCGAAGCTCTCGTTGAACTTCTCCATGATAGCGTCCAAACCATCCTTACCGAGCAACTCACCGGTACCCTCGGCATGGAGCTTGTTGGCAACCATTTGTACAACCTCGGGAACATACCTCATGGCACGGTCGGCATAGCCCTGAAGGTCGGCGCCCTGTGAACGCAGCACCTTAACCTGACCGTTGTTCGCGGTCTGAACACGGATCACGGTACCGGCCTGCTCGTCGATAGCGTTGGTGAAGGTCATGGTCTTGCGGCCCTGTACGTTGGCATACTGGCCACTGCCGTTGTTCATAATCTTGTAGTAACCATCAGCAATCTGAACGGGATTCAGCGTGTTGATGGTGTAGGTTGCGCTTGCCTGGTTCTCGGCCCAAACGGTCCTGTTGCCCATGGTGACCTTAGCGGTTACGGTGCAGCTATGGTCAACAACGAACGGACCGGTGTAGGGCTGGAATTCGCCGTCACCAATCTTGTAGGAGATCAATGCGCCAGGGGTAGCGCAGGCAATAGCCACTTCCTTAGCCTCGGTGTAATGACCGCTGCCAGGCATGAATGTCGGAGCAGCAATCTGCACGGGCAGGTCGATGACATACTCGGCCTCGACAACCTCGCTGTTGGTGTAACCGTCCTTAACGGCGATGGCCTTGATGGTCATGTTCTCGCCTACGGCGATGGCTGCGGTGTACTTCGTGCTCTCGGTAGTGGGAACGGTGCCGTCGGTGGTGTAATAGATGTCAGCACCAGCGGTCTCACAAGCGATGGTCACGTTCTGAACGCTGTTGTAATAACCAGCGGCAGGCGTGAACGTCGGAGCGGCAACAACGGGCTTGGCCTCAACAGTGATGATGTAGGAAGCGTTGGCGCCGTTGTAGTTGTCGTTGGCAGCACCGGTAGCGGTAATGGTGGTCTCACCAACACCAACGATGGTCACGTTACCGTTGTTATCAACAGTGGCAACGTTCACATTGCTGCTCTCGTAAGTTACATCCAGATTAGCCTCGTTGGTCAGGGTAGGAGCGGTGAACGCTTGACCCTCAACGATGGTAACATGATCAGGACTAAAGCTCAGAGTGGCGTCGGCCTTTGCCACGGTCAAGGTGTAGGTGGCGGTGGCGCCGTTGTAGTTGTCGTTGGCAGCACCGGTAGCGGTAACAGTGGCGGTACCTACACCGACGATCTCCAATGCACCGGTTTCGGGGTCAATAGTGGCCACGCCTTCAGGATCGATGCTGTAGGTAACGGTCAGGCCAGCCAGGTTGGTCAGTGCGTTGGCCTCAGGCTCTCCGCCAAAGGTGGCCTCGATGGACGGCTTAGCGAAACTCAAGGTGGCGTCAGCCTTTGCCACAACGAGGGTGTAGCTTACCGAACCGCCATTGTGTGATTCGTCACCCTCGGTGGTAGCGGTAACAGTAGCAGTACCGGCGCCCACGATGGTCACGTTACCATTCTCGTCAACGGTGGCCACACTATCGGGCTCGCAGCTGTAGGTTACAGTCAGACCGGCGGGGTAGGTCAGCGTGGGCTCCTCAACGTTCTGGTCACCAAATGTTGCGTTGACAGACGGCTTGTCGAAGCTCAGACCGGCAGCCTCCTTGGCCTTGATCTCAACGTTATAGGTTGCGGTGCCTGACAGATAATAGTCATTCTCGGCAGTCGTAGCGGTGATGACGGCAGTGCCGACACCGACGATGGCCACAGTGCCCTCGTTGTCAACAGTGACAACGGCGGGATTGCTGCTCGAGTAGCTCTGGACAGTAACACCATCAGGAGCGGTCAACTCGGGCTCGGGGAAGTCCTGAACACCCTCATAAACCGAAACACTTGCCGGGTCGAACGACAACTCAGGTGCCTGCTTGGCCAGCGTGGCAGCAGTAGGATAGAATTCGATAGCGTTGTTGTTTCTGGTTACAACACCCTCGATGTTATAGTGATTGCCATCCTCGAGAGCAACATTAAAGTGATTAACCACCTTGTAGGTGTAAGTCACTTCATCGCGATTTTGACCTGCATAGGTGATATTGCCGTCATTGTAGGTGACATCGTCAATCTTGACATACTCGTTAACGTTGTCATCAAACTTCAACTCCATGCCAGTGCGGTCAAACGGAGCGGCAGTAGCGGTCTCATTGCTGGCCTCAACGAACTCAGCCTTTTGGAATTCTTTCCAGTTATTATAAGGCCTCAGCTGGGCATACCAGCCGCGCTTGAGGACGTTAGTGGCTTGAACATTGGGAACAGTCACATTACTATTGTTGGCGTTATAATAGATAACGCCACCACCATTTTCAGCACCCTTGTCACGGATGAAGATATAGTGATAATTGCTGTTGATGGTGCTCTGTCCGGCATAAGTCACAACAGCATCGCCAGTGAACAGGAAGTAGCTGTTAGCATCTACTGTATTGGCTGCAGCCACAGTAGCCACGGTTTGGGGCAGTGTGTAGGTAGCCTCGGCAACAGCGCTGTTGGCCATGCCGTCCTTCATGGCGATGGCCTTGATGGTCATCGTCGAATCAACAGCAATGGCCTCGCCGTAAACGGGACTGTCGGCAGTGGGCTCGCTGCCATCAACGGTGTAGTGGATGGTGGCATCCTCGGTATCACAGTTGATGGTCACGCTCTGGAAGGTCTTGTAGCTTCCAGCTTCGGGATCAAACGTCGGCGTCTCAACGGTCACGACATAAGGTTCAATCTTGAACGTGTTGTCGTTGGCATTGATCGTGATGTCGTAGGTGCCGGGTGCCATCCTGACGGGCTGAGCATCAACATGGCCCGTGTTAAAGTCAAGAGCCTTGAACTGATTGACGGTAGCATCGGTCAACCACCATGCATCGCCGTTCTCGCTGTAAGGAACAAAACGGTAAGGAGCGATATAGTTCCATGCGACCCCGTCAGCGTCGTTAGCAACGCGCTTGGTGAACGAAATCCAGGACATGCCTTCATTGCCGGCGTTGGTTGTCACCCTGACGGTGTAGAGACCGTCAGCGCCCCTGGTCATAGCAACATAGTTGTTGGGTGCCCAACCACCGTTGTTCACAGTACCCAGGATGTAGAGCGGGCCAGCGTAGTTGTATTCCAGGCTGGCGGTAACATCGGTAGCACCCTCGCTGCTAAAGGTAGCAGTACCCTCGGCATGCAGGGCCAATCCCTGATAGGTCACCGAGCTGGTGGTTGCGCTCCAGCCATCGGAAGCCGTAGCGTTTACAGTGCCAGCCGGATCAACCGTTGCACTGATCGTACCAGTCTTGTCGTCACCCGTTTCATCAGTAATAGTTACCGATGACGGAGTAACAAAAATCTCGGGAGTAACAGGCTCATCACTCACTTTCTTGTACAGAGCAACAGGCTGCTGGGTTCCATTATAATAGCGGAAACGGTTTTGATTTGACGCTTTATTATATCGTAATACAAAACCACCAGTACCAGCGATAACTGCGTTGCCCTCATCATCAAATGAAATGGTATTTTGAAGAAGTATTGATCCGCTCTCAACATCCATTCCACTTGTAGCGGCTGACCTGCCGATTGATATACCGCTAGCACTCTTCAGAGAATATTTGCTGCCTTCAAGTTTTTTTGCAGTGAAATATGCTTCTTTGTCGGTTTGAATGACTCCATCATTAATCTCAACAGCAAAATTATTGTTTGCGACATCAAGTGAACTCAGGCTACCATCAAAAGCAACACTCTGATCCTCACAAACAATCAGATAATCACCTGCAGTGAGCTGTGAAGAGCTGGTGATTTTGCGGTATCGCGTAAGAGAACTAGGATTACTGATGGTATAAGTTGCCTCTGCAACTTCGCTGTTCGTCATGCCGCTCTTGACGGCGATGGCCTTGATGGTCATCGTCTCATCGACCGTGATAGGAGTGCTGTAAACAGCACTATTCTCGTTAGGAGTATCACCATTAGTCGTATAGTGGATTGTAGCCTCCTCGGTCGCACAAGTAATTGTCACACTCTGTGCTGAGTAGAAGGTTCCCGCTGCAGGTGAGAATGCGGGAGTCTCTACCTTTTGAGGCGTGTCACCACCAGTTACGTAAGTGATTTCAATTTTGACCCAATAAGCAGCATTGGAACCTCTTGTGATTTTAAAATACTTATAGCCTTTTCCACTAAAGTCTCCAGTAATTGAACCGGAGCCTGTTGTTACCTGATTCCATTCATTACCATCAGAACTACCAAATATGGTGGTAGACCTTGCCGTTCCAGAATGGGTAATTTTAACACTTTGAATGTTACCAGGATAGGCCGTCGTGTTATAAATAACTCCAGTGTTTGCTTTGGCTTGAATGTTATCACTGTTTTTCATTAAGTCAGTGTACACATAAGTTATACCATCTATCGTTTTTTCCGTATTTGTCGTATAACTTCCTGTGAGTTCAAGAGTTGATTGAGTTAGAGTCACTGTTTCGGCCCAGGCTGGCGGTATCGCTAGAACCAGGGCCGCTAAGAAGAATAGTAGTTTAAAATTCAGATACTTCATAAGCGTAAATTTAATGGTTAATAAAGAGTTAATTAAAAAGAGTATAATTATCTGATTTACAATCGTCTAATCGCACAATATGATACAATAAAATGCGAGATTAGAACCCATCAAGTTTATTTTGCCGCAAATATACTAAATAATGTGATAAACGGCAATTATTTTGAAGAAAATAATATCAAGAATATTCTTATCAAAACCCATAAGAGGTGAAAACAAAAAACAGCCGCTTTTTGAGCGACTGTTCTGTTGTAGTATTGCGAGCTACCAGCTCGTAAAGAAACGAACTCAATCGAAGTGCTTGCGGCGGAAGATGAAATTGTGACCCAGGTACTTGTCGCGCACGGTCGGGTTGTCGGCCAGTTCCTCGCTGGTGCCCTGGAACAGGATTTTGCCCTCGAACAGCAGATAGGCCCTGTCGGTGATGCTCAACGTCTCGGGAGCGTTGTGGTCGGTAATAAGAATGCCGATATTCTTGCTCTTGAGGCTGTAGACAATGCTCTGGATATCTTCAACGGCAATGGGATCGACACCGGCAAACGGCTCATCGAGCATGATGAAACGCGGGTTGATGGCCAGGCCACGGGCAATCTCGGTGCGGCGGCGCTCGCCACCCGACAGGCGGTTACCCAGGTTCTTGCGCACCTTCTGCAGGTGGAACTCGCTGATGAGTTGCTCAAGGCGGTCCTTCTGTTCGGCGGGCGTGAGGTCGGTCATCTCGAGCACCGTGCGAATGTTGTCTTCGACACTCAACGTGCGGAACACCGAGGCCTCCTGCGGCAAGTATCCGATACCCAGCTGAGCGCGGCGATAAACGGGTAGGGTGGTGATGTCCACATCGTTGAGGAAGACACGGCCCTCGTTGGGTGTCACCAGGCCCGTTGTCATGTAGAAAGTCGTGGTCTTGCCCGCACCGTTAGGCCCCAGCAGTCCCACGATCTCACCCTGATGCACATTGATGGAAACGTGGTTGACCACCGTGCGCTGGCGATATTTCTTCACCAGGTTGTCGGTGCTCAGCACGAGCGTACCGGCTTCACCCGAGGCATTGAGCCTCTCGGCAGTCGCCTTGTCACCGGGTTTGGCCGAAACCTTGTTTTCCTCGTTGGATTTGTTGCCGTTGTGTTGCCAGGGCAGTTTCATTTCTTCTTGTTGGTGGTCAGGCGACCCTTGATATAGTCGGTGATGAGGTTGATGGCCACCTCGTTGTTGCCGCCCTCGGGGATGATGATGTTCGCAAACTTCTTGGTCGGTTCAATGTGCAACTGGTGCATGGGCTTCAAGACGCGCTGATAGCGGTCGATGACAGCCTCGGCCGTGCGACCACGTTCGATGCAATCACGGGAAATGACGCGGATCAGGCGATCATCGCCGTCGGCATCGACAAACACCTTGATGTCCATCATCTTCCTCAGTCGGGCGTCGCTCAGGGCCATAATGCCCTCGATGAGCACCACGTCATGCGGACCCATGGGAACCGTCTCCTTTTGGCGGGAGCAAGTCAAGTAACTGTAGGTGGGCATCTCGATTGACTCACCACGCTTGAGCATCTTCACGTGCTCGAGCAGCAAGTTCCAGTCGAAGGCTGCCGGCTCATCAAAGTTGATGTTCTGACGCTCCTCGACAGGCACATGGCTCGAGTCCTTGTAGTAGGAGTCTTGTGAAATAACACCAACCTCGCCCGCGGGCAAGCGTTCCATAATTTTGCGAACCACAGTGGTTTTACCTGAGCCGGTACCGCCGGCAATACCGATGATAATCATAACATTAAGTTCTTTTTAGAGGTCATTGTAAATGCTGGATTGCGGCCTTAAGTCACAATTCAAACATACAAAGATAGTCAATTTGCGACAAACCGATGAAGTTTTTTGAGAAAACTTGTCAAAACTGTGTTTTTTTGTTGAATCAAGATGGATTTGACATGTCACATTTGCTGACAAAGTGTCACCCCGCTGCTTTTGGCACACGGTTTGCATATTTGTTGGGCGGTAACCTGTATCAAATGGTCACCGACGTCAGACTTTAGTCCTCAAGCGTCATCCGTCACGAGGCTAAGGGCTGAAAAACAGAATTTAGAATCAAACAAACATTAAAAACATAAAAACAAAGAAAGAGAGATTTAATTATGGGTAAGATTATTGGTATCGATTTAGGTACAACGAACTCGTGTGTTTCGGTTCTGGAAGGCTCCAAGCCTGTTGTTATCCCCAACAGCGAAGGCCGTAATACTACGCCTTCGGTAGTTGCTTTCAAGGATGGTGGCGAGCGCATTGTGGGCGACCCCGCTAAGCGTCAGGCCATCATGAATCCCACGGGTACCGTATTTTCTATCAAGCGTTTCATGGGCGAGCAGTATGACCACGTCCTGAAAGATGTGGAGCGCATGCCCTACAAGGTGGTGAACAACGGCAGCAACCAGCCCCGCGTTGAGATTGCCGGCCGCCAGTACACCCCGCAAGAGATTTCGGCCATGATTCTTCAGAAGATGAAGAAGACTGCCGAGGATTACCTGGGCACCACCGTTGACGAGGCTGTCATCACCGTGCCTGCCTACTTCAACGATGCTCAGCGCAAGGCCACCAAGGAGGCCGGTGAGGTTGCCGGTCTGAAGGTGCAGCGCATTGTCAACGAGCCCACCGCAGCCGCTCTGGCCTATGGTCTTGACAAGGACAACAGCGACAAGAAGATTGCCGTGTTTGACTTGGGTGGCGGTACATTCGATATTTCGATCCTGGAATTGGGCGACGGCGTGTTCGAGGTGAAGGCCACCAACGGTGACACCCACCTGGGCGGTGACGATTTCGACCAGCGCATCATCACCTGGCTGGCTGATGAGTTCCAACAGGAGAACAACATGGACCTGCGCAAGGATCCCATGGCCCTGCAGCGCCTGAAAGAGGCTGCCGAGAAGGCCAAGATCGAGCTCTCCAGCTCGACCAGCACCGAGATCAACCTGCCTTACATCACTCAGCTCGATGGCATGCCCAAGCACTTGGTAAAGACGCTGACGCGTGCTAAGTTTGAGCAACTGTGCGACGACCTGATTCAGAGCACTATCGAACCCTGCCGCAAGGCGCTTGCCGATGCCGGTCTGAACACCAGCGACATCAACGAGGTCATCCTCGTGGGCGGTTCGACCCGTATCCCCGCTGTTCAGCAGATCGTGGAGAAGTTCTTCGGCAAGGCTCCGTCCAAGGGTGTCAACCCCGACGAGGTGGTCGCTGTGGGTGCCGCTATTCAGGGCGGTGTGCTCACCGGTGATGTCAAGGACGTCCTCCTGCTCGATGTAGTGCCCCTGAGTGTGGGTATCGAGACGCTGGGTGGCGTGATGACCAAGCTGATTGAGGCCAACACCACCATCCCCGCCCGTCGCAGTCAGGTCTTCTCGACCGCTGCCGACAACCAGCCCGAGGTAGAGATCCACGTCCTGCAGGGCGAGCGTCCCATGGCTAAGGACTGCAAGACCCTGGGTCGTTTCCACCTGGATGGCATTGCTCCCGCTCCCCGTGGTATTCCTCAGATCGAGGTAACCTTTGAGGTGGATGCCAACGGTATCATGAACGTGAGCGCCAAGGACAAGGCTACCGGTAAGGAGCAGAGCATCCGCATCGAGGCTTCGAGCGGCCTGAGCGACGCCGAGATCCAGCGCATGAAGGACGAGGCCGAGGCCAACGCTGCCGCCGATGCTGCCGAGAAGGAGCGCATCGACAAGATCAACGGCGCTGACGCCCTGATCTTCCAAACCGAGAAAGTGCTCAAGGACAGCGGCGACAAGCTGCCCGCCGACATCAAGAGCCAGATTGAAGGCGCCTTGAACAAGCTGAAAGATGCTCACAAGAGCCAAGACCTCGCAGCCATCGACACCGCATCGGCCGAACTCAACTCGCTGTTCGAGAAGATGTATCAGCAGGCAGGTGGCGCACAAGGTCAGCCCGGCGCAGGCTTCGACCCCAATAACATGGGTGGCTTCCAGGGCGGTCCCCAGCAGGGAGGTTCCCAGAGCCAAGGCGGTGACAACGTCGAGGACACCACCTACGAAGAAGTAAAGTAAATTTCATAGAAGAGTTAATAATTTGAGAAAAAGCGTGTTGTACCAGTTACAGCACGCTTTTTTCTTTTGTCAAACGATTGCATTGTTGGGTATTTAGTTGTGAATCAGGCGATAAGGTTGTTTTGTAGTTGTTTTTAATGGTGTCCTTATGCTCTTGATTTTTAGCACTTTATGATATATAGATGTATATAGTGGTGCGTTTTTAGTTGAAAATTGAGGTTTTTTTTGTACCTTTGTGCCCAAATTTTCAATGTTTAACTACTGAGTAATGTTGGACTTACTGTTTGAAACCAGTTGGGAGGTCTGTAACAAGGTTGGAGGCATCTATGCGGTGCTGTCGACCAAGGCTAAGACCCTTCAAAAACGATATAAAGACAACCTGATCTTTATTGGTCCTGACCTGTGGAGCGAGGATACGCCATCGCCTTATTTCCTCGAGGGCAAGTCGCCGCTGTCGGCTTGGCTTGCTCAGGCACAGCTGCCCGAGGGCATGCGCGTGAGGGTAGGGCGCTGGGATGTCCCTGGCAAGCCTGTTGCTTTGCTGGTGACCTATGACACCCTGTACCGATACAAAGACGCACTCTACACCGAGATGTGGAACCGCTATCGCGTGGATTCGCTGCATGCCTACGGCGACTATGACGAGTCATGCATGTTCGCTTACGCCTCCGCCCTTGTGATCGAGAGCATTGTCAAGTGGAAAGACAACCCTGAGCTTAAGATCGTAGCCCACTTCGATGAGTGGACGACCGGCATGGGACTGCTCTACCTCAAGGCTCATCTGCCACAGGTGGCCACAGTGTTCACGACCCATGCCACAAGCATCGGCCGCAGCATCTGCGGCAACGGCAAACCCTTGTATGACTACATGGAGGGTTACCACGGCGACCAGATGGCCGGCGAACTCAACATGCAATCCAAGCACTCGCTTGAGAAAGCCGCAGCCCATGCTGCCGATGCTTTCACCACCGTTAGCAATGTCACGGCCCGCGAGTGCCATCAGTTGCTGGAACGTTATCCCTTGGTAACGCCCAACGGCTTTGAGCAGAACTATGTCCCCAAGGGCAGCAAGTTCACGGCCATGCGGACGGCTGCACGCCAGTGCATGTTGAAGGTGGCTGCTTGTCTCACGGGACAGCACTATGCCGACGACACGCTCATTGTCGCCACCTCGGGTCGCCTTGAGGTGCGCAACAAGGGCATCGACATCTATCTGGATGCCGTTGCCTCACTGCGCAAATCCCTTGGCTTTGTGTCCAGTAAGCGCAAGGTAATTGCCTTGGTGCTGGTACCCGCGTGGATGAAATCACCCCGTGCCGACCTGATTGAGAATCTCCATGCCACCAAGCCTCATCTCCTGTTCGATCCGGTAATCACCCATCATCTGCATAATCAGGACTGCGATCCCATCTATAACAGGATTAATATGTTGGGGTTCCACAACGATCCCAAGGACAAACTGACCATCATCGATGTGCCTTGCTATCTGAACGGTACCGACGGCATCTTCAACATGTCTTATTATGACCTGTTGCCTGGCCTTGATGCGGCAGTATTCCCGTCCTATTACGAGCCGTGGGGCTATACGCCGCTCGAGAGTGCAGCCTTTGGAGTTCCCACGATCACTACCGACCTGGCTGGCTTTGGCCAGTGGGTGCTGGACCGTTTTGGCGACGACTCAGACCGCTACGGTGTGAAGGTGCTTCACCGCACCGACGGCAACTACGAGGAGACCTACAGGTCGATCGCAATGAGTATGATGAATCTGTATGTGATGAGCGATAAGATGAACCGCGCTATCCGCAATGCCAACCGCACGACCAGCAAGGCTGCCTCTTGGGACAACTTCATCGGCTGCTATGACGAGGCCTACAGCTATGCCCTCGACAAGGCCGCCGAACGCAATGAAAAGAATATTAACGAAAACAATTAAAATCATAACTACTCAATATTTTTTATGAAATTTCAAGTAAGCAACAGCAATGACCCGCAGTGGAGAAGTATCACTGTGAAGTCTCAGTTACCTGGCAAGCTCCAGAAACTGAATGAACTGTCTCGCAACCTGTGGTGGGCATGGAACACCGAGGGCAAGACCCTGTTCCACGACCTGGACCGTGACACTTGGCGTGCCACCAGCGAGAATCCCGTGAAGACGCTTGCGCGCCTCACTAATGAGAAGATCAAAGCCATCCAGACCGACTCGGTCATGATGGCTCGCATCGATAGCACCTACGAACTCTACAAGGAATACATGAAAAAGCCCCTGCGCAGCGATATCCCCTCGATTGCCTACTTCAGCATGGAGTACGGTCTGTGCAACGCCATCAAGATTTATTCGGGTGGCTTGGGTATCCTCGCCGGTGACTATGTCAAGGAGGCTAGTGACCGTTGTGTCAACATGACCGCCGTCGGCTTCCTGTATCGTTATGGTTACTTTACCCAGACGCTCTCGATGGATGGCCAACAGATTGCCAACTACGAGGCACAGAACTTCCATGAGTTGCCTATCGAGCCGGTGCTCGACAAGGACGGCAAACAACTCGTGCACGAGGTGCCTTATCCCGGCCGCACGATCTATGCCAACGTGTGGAAGGCCAATGTGGGCCGTGTGACGCTTTATCTGCTCGACACCGATGTGGACCAGAACAGCGACTACGATCGCGAAATCACCCACAAGCTCTATGGTGGCGACTGGGAGAACCGCATCAAGCAGGAGTATCTGCTGGGCATCGGCGGCGTGCTGCTGCTCAAGCGCCTGGGCATCAAGGCCGACATCTATCACTGCAACGAGGGCCATGCAGCACTGTTGAACCTGCAGCGTCTGGTGGATTATGTACAGGAAGAGGGACTGAACATCAACGAGGCACTCGAGGTTGTTCGCGCCACTTCGCTCTATACTGTTCACACCCCCGTGCCTGCCGGCCACGACTACTTTGACGAGGAACTCTTCGGCAAGTACATGGGTGAATACCCTGAGCGCCTGGGCATCAGCTGGCAGGAACTCATGGACATGGGCCGTGAGAACCCTGGCAGCGACGAGCGCTTCTGCATGAGCACCTTCGCCTTGAACACCTGTCAGGAGAGTAACGGCGTGAGCTGGTTGCACGGCGAGGTGAGCAAGAAGATGTTCGCCGGCATTTGGAAAGGCTTTGCACCCGAGGAGTCTCACGTGGGTTACGTCACCAATGGCGTGCACATGCCCACTTGGGCCGCCAGCGAGTGGAAGATCTTCTACAGGCAGGTGCTGGGTGATGACTTCCTTGAGCATCAGGAGCTTGAATCGTCGTGGGCACCCTTGATGAATGTCCCCGATGAGAAGATTTGGGAGATGCGCATGACAATGAAGCAAAAGTTCATCCGCTTCGTCAAGCGCGACTTCAAGGAGAGCTGGCTCAAGAACCAGGGCGATCCCACCCGCATCGCCAATATCGTGGACAAGATCAACCCCGATGCACTGCTCATCGGCTTTGCTCGTCGTTTTGCCACCTACAAGCGTGCCCACCTCATCTTTAACGATCTGGACCGCCTCAAGAAGATTGTCAACGATGAGCGCTATCCCGTTCAGTTCATTTTCGCCGGTAAGGCACATCCCGCCGACGGTGCTGGCCAGGGTCTGATCAAGCGCATCATCGAGATCAGCAAGATGCCCGAGTTCCTGGGTAAGATCATCTTCCTTGAGAACTACGACATGACGCTTTCCAAGCGCCTCATCACCGGTGTTGACGTGTGGTTGAACACCCCGACGCGTCCCCTCGAGGCCTCTGGTACATCAGGCGAGAAGGCCGAGATGAACGGTCTGCTCAACTTCTCGGTACTCGACGGCTGGTGGTACGAAGGCTATCGTGAGGGTGCTGGCTGGGCTCTTACCAGCAAGCGCACCTACACCGATCAGGCTCAGCAGGATAAGCTCGACTCGGCTACCATCTACTCGATGCTCGAGAACGAGATCATCCCCCTGTATTTCGCCAAGAACAGCAAGGGTTATTCTCCCGAGTGGATCCAGTACATCAAGAACTCGATGGTTCACATCGCTCCCAACTACACCATGTCCCGCATGATGCGTGACTACTTCGTCAAGTTCTATAAGCCCCAGGCCGAACGCGCCCACAAGCTTATGGCCCACAAGTATGCTCTCGCCAAGGACATCGTGGCATGGAAAGAGAAAGTCGCTGCAGTTTGGGACAACGTACACCTTGTCGGCGAGATCATGGGCAACCGTGATGCCATTGCCAACGGCATGGCCGATATCGACGTCACCATGCGCCTCGACACCGCTGGTCTAGGCGATGACGTGAAGCTCGAACTCGTCGTTTACCGTGACGACGACGGGCAGACCAAGTTCTTCCGATCGGCACCTTTCGAGGTGATTGAGCGCGACGGCGGTATCCTCACCTATAACTGCAAGGTGCCCTTCCACGAGAACGGCCTGTTCCGCTTTGCCTACCGCGCTTACCCCTGGAACAAGAACCTGCCTCACCGTCAGGACTTCGCCTACCTCAAGTGGTTCTAAGACAGATGCTGCTACGCAGCAGTTTAGAGTTTAGATCTTAGAGTTTAGAGACTCGGCTTCTGAGGTCTGACTGCAAAATTTAAACGGGAACGACACGTTAATGCGTCGTTCCCGTTTTTTATGCTGCTATGCAGCGGTTTAGGGTTTAGAAGATAGGGGGCTTTTGCTTTTAATCATTTTTTGTCAATGAGTCGATGGCTTGTAGAGACGCAAAATTTTGCGTCTCCGACTGATGGATATTACCGAGATGCAGCCCTTGAGACGCAAAATTTTGCGTCTCTACAGATTGAGGACATAGGGCATCACGGTTTGGGGGCATAGGGTTTCTATGTTTTGTGTTGTTTCTGTTATTTTGTAGTTTTCATGATTTTGGAGGTTATGATTTTTTATTAAAAATCATTGGATTTTTGTTTGTTGTTTACAATTGTTTTGTAACTTTGCTAGATTAAAATGGCTAGTTATACCCTTAAGGGTAAGCTAAATGTTTGGCAAAAAGGGAAATATGTTCTCCAAGCTGGCTGGCTGGTTATCGGCCGGTGTACTTGGCCTGGTGGCGGCACTACCGTTCGCTGCCTATATCCCGTGGGTACAGAACAAAGCTGCTGACGTGGCTGCCGAGTATGCCAGCAAGAAGACAGGCAAGGATATCAGCGTGGGCGACGTGAGGGTTCGTTTCCCCCTGGACGTATCGGCTACCGACGTGCAGGTCATCGACGAGAACGGTGACACGCTGTTCAAGGCCGACGAGGTGAAGGCCAACGTCAAACCCGGCCCGCTGCTGGACAAGAAAATCGATGCCGATAACGTCTCGCTCAAGGGCGCCAAGAGCCAAATCAAGACCGAGGACGGCTCGACAGATCTTGACGTTGATGTGGATGAGGCCACGGTCGATAAAGCCCAGGTGGATCTGAACAACAACAAGGTGGACGTGGGCAACGCAGCCCTCAAGGGCGGCAAAGCCAAGATGAGCTACAAGCCAGAGAAGAAGAAGCCCGAACCCGACAAGGAACCCTCTAAACCTTGGAAGGTGAATGCCGACAAGGTAACGGCTGATGACGTCGACTTCAAGATGGACATGAAACCCACCATCGACAACCTGGATGCCAAGGTGGGCCATGCCGAAGCTAAGGATGTGAAAGTCGATACCGGCGAACAGACCGTCGATGTTGGTGAACTCGACATCGACAAGGCTGATGTGAAATACGAGCATCCCAGCGAGAAGGACGCCAAGCAATACAGCAAAGACCATCCCATGCCTGAGACTCCCAAGAAAGACAAGGCAGATGACAAGCCCTGGAAAGTCAAGGCCGGTAAGGTGCGCGTCAAGGACAGTAAGGGAAAATACGGCCAGACCGGGAAAAAGCCCAATAAGCCTGGCACAACGCTCGACCCTGACAATATTGAGGTCGAGGACGTGAATGCCGCCATCGATGACTTTGAGTATGACGGCGAAAACCTCAAGGTGCCCGTCAAGAGCTTGAGCGGTAAGGAGCGTAGCGGTCTGCAAGTCAAGGATGCCAGCGGCACGGTCAACAAGAACAAGAACGGTCTTGACCTCAATGACGTGAAGCTGAAGACCAAGGGCAGCGACATCAAGATGAATGCCCATGTCGATCAGGATATGCTCGATGGCAAACCCAACGGGAAAGCATCTATCGATACCGACAGCAAAATCGACCTCAACGAGGTGGAGAAGCTCGTGCCCGATGCCCGCAAGGCATTGAAAGATCTGCCACACAACAAACCCGTCAAGATAAAGGCCAAAGCCCGTGGCAACGATAAGCGCGTTGACATCCACTCGCTGGATGCCGATGTTCCCGGACTGGGTCGCGTGCGCGGCAAGGGCACCATCTATAATCCCACCGATATGGACCGAATGAAGGCCGACCTCGACACCGAGGTGGACCTCAAGGACCCCAGAATGCTGAACAAGATGCTGGGCCTTAAAGACGTGAAACTGCCACCCATGAAGATGAGCGGCAAAATCAACAAGGAAGGCTGCAAGTGGGTGGCTCGCAACCTGCGCATCTCGACCGGCGGCGGCTCGATGCGTGGCGACGGTTACTATGACGTGTGCAACGAGAACTACGATGTAGATGCCTCTTTCAACAACTTCCCCGTCAACTCGTTCTTGCCCGATTATGACGTCAAGAACCTCACGGGTAGTGTCAATGCCCGTGGACACGGCTTTGACTTCACCGACTGCGGCTCCACATGGACCGATGCTACAGTGAATCTGGCCAGCGTGCGCTATAACGGCAACCATTATGGCAACCTCAAGGCCCGCGGCAAGCTGCGCGGCGGCTATGCCGACGTGTATGCCTCGAGCGCCAATAAGGGGGCAGACCTGGACGTCAATGCCCACGGCACCATCTGTAACGATCACTACGTGTTCACGGCCAATGGCGACGTGCGTGACCTGGACTTGAACCGCCTGGGCATGTACGACGGCATCTGCAACGGCAAGACCAAACTGCATGCCAAGGGTGACATCAACCTGCGCACCCAGGAGTGGGATGCCGACCTCACGCTCCTTGATATCGACTGGCAGTTGGACAGCAGCCTGCTCGTGACCGATGAGGCTCACGCCACATTACACAGCACACCGTGGCTCACCTGTATCATGGTTGAGAACGAGGATACCTACGCTCACCTGAACTCACCGATGGGTATGATGGAGTTGGCCAAGAAATTCGGCAATACAGCCGACGAGTTCAAGCGTCAGTACAACGAGCGATGGCTCGATGTGGAGCGCTTGAAAGAGCCGATGCCTTATTTTGACTTTGACATGCACATGGGTACCGATGGTCTGGTGCAGCGTTATCTGCAGCAAAAGGAGATTGACTTCCGTGACATCAGTTGCGAGATGAGCCGCGACACCAGCATCTATATCGATGGCCGTGCTCACGGCATCAGCATCGGAGAGACCAATATCGACACCATCACCATCCACGCCAACGAATTGCAGAACGAATACCTCGCCTTCAACGCCCACATGGGCAACCGTCCGGGTACTTGGGACGAGTTTGCCTCGGTTGACATTGAGGGAGGCTTAAAGGGACCCGCCGTAGACTTCTTGCTGCACCAGCATAACATCAAGCATGAAACCGGTTACCACTTGGGCTGCAATGCACGTTTGACCGATGACGAGGTGCGCATGCGGCTGTTCGGCAAGGACAATATGGTTATCGGATATCGCGACTGGACCGTCAATGAGGACAACTATGTGAATGTGGATTACCGTACCCGCATGCTTGATGCCAACCTGAAGCTGCAGAGTGACAGCAGCAGTGTGGAGTTGTTGACCACGCGCCTGCCTGGAGAGTTAACCGAGAATATCCAGCTTAACATCGACAACCTGCTGCTTGAGGAGTGGACCCGTATCGTACCCATGCTTGACAAGACCAGTGGCACGCTCAATGCCAACGTCGATGTCAACTGGGACGGTGCCAATGCTGACGGCGACGGTGTCATCGACATCAAGGACTTTGTCTATAACGGCAAGCCTGAGGGCGACGTGACGCTCAACGCCGACTTTGATTTCGACCCCGCGACTGCCGCCACGACACTTACAGCCGACCTCATTCTTGACGGCAAGCGCTCAGTCACCTTGCGCGGCTCGCTCAACGATGCCACAGCCGACACGCCGCTTAATCTGGAAGCCAGCTTCGAACGCTTCCCGCTGATACGTGCCAATGCATTCATTCCCGGTGACTACATTTGGCTTGACGGCTACGCCTTGGGCACGATGGCAGTGTCCGGCACGATGGATAATCCTCATGTACACGGCTATTTCACTGCCGACTCGGCAACGGTCAATCTGCCGCGCTATGGCAGTTCGCTGAAGTTCACTCCTGACCGCATTCCCATTGACGATAATGTCATCACCTTCAAAGACTACAAGCTCATCGGTTCTAACTTCAGTCCTGTGACGATCAACGGCACAGTGGACCTGCGAGACCTGAACAATATGGTGATTGATCTCAAAGCCGATGGTCGTGAGGTGCAGTTCATGGACAGTAAGCAGGATGATGTGACGCAAATCTTCGGCAAGGGTCTTGCCGACATCAGCGCCACCGTCAAAGGCCACGGTGACATCATGAGTGTGCGCGCCGATGCCACGCTGCTGACAGGCTCCAATATCACCTATGTGATGAAGAACGACATCTCTCAGCTCTCCAAGACGGTTGACGAGAACATGGTAACATTTACCGACTTCAACCATCCTGCCTCCACTGCTATCCTTGTCACCGGAAAGGGCAGCAGTGCAACCAATATCCTGGCTAATATTACTGTACAACAGGGCGCCATAATTAATGCATTCTTGTCGGAGGACGGCCAGAACCGTGCGACAATCGATGGTAGTGGTCGCCTGAAATACACCCTTGATTTTGCAGGAAAAGACAATCTGACGGGCACCTACACAATTTCCAGCGGCAATCTGCGCTACACGCCTCCGATGATTTCACAGAAAAACTTTAATATCACTCCTGGCAGCTCAATTACCTGGACTGGAGAGATGCTCAACCCCCAGCTTAACCTCAAGGGAACAGAGCACGTCAGGGCCAGTGTGCAAGGCCAACAGAATCTTGTTGATTTCATCATTTATGCCAATGTGGCCGGCACGCTCAACGGCATCGACTTGAAATTTGACTTGAGTTGCGAGAACAACCCCTATGTGCAGGATGAACTGCAGACCTTAGGCGAGAACAAGCGTTCAGAGGAAGCCATCAGTCTGCTGCTGTATAACACTTACAAGGGTACAAGTGCAGGTGGAAATAACTTCTTGGAGACATCGGCCACAACGGCCCTCTTCTCATTCCTGCAGTCCAAGCTTAATGCTTGGGCAGCACAGACCCTGCCTGGTATCGACCTGTCCTTCGGTATTAATCAGTATGTGGGAGGCCAAGGCTCCGGCACCGAAACCAGCTATAGCTACCGTCTGGCCAAGTCACTGTTCAACGACCGCTTCAAGATCGTCGTTGGCGGTGAGTATAACACCGCCGCTGCCCAGGAAGAGAATATCGCCAGCAATCTCTTTAACGAAGTGTCGCTGGAATACTACCTTAACGATGTCGGCAGCCGTTACCTCAAGCTCTTCCGCCACATGAGCTACAAAAATGTGTTGGAAGACAGGGTGGCCGAGACCGGTGTCGCCTATGTACTCAAGCGCAAACTCACCAACCTGAAGAACCTCTTCACCTTCAAGCACTCTCGCGAATATCTGTTGCGTGACTCGCTCGAGAAGGCCCGTAAGGCCGAGTTGAAGCTGCTGGAGAATGCCATCAACGCCATATCCGAATCTAAGGAAGAGGAGCGCAATTTCACTGTGCCCCTTGACAGCGAGGATATCAATAAACCCGTTGTAACACGAAAGAAAGATGATGAGAACAATGAATAGGACATACCTGATGATGAGCCTTGTGCTAGCTGCGGTGTTCGCATTGTTGGCGACGTCTTGCTCAACGACCAAGAAACTGGGCGAGGGCGATGTGCTCTACACGGGAGTGAAGCACCTCAAGTATCACGAGGACAGTGTCAAGATTGATGAGGGCGTGAAGGCCGACATCTTCACGACCATCAACGTCCGTCCCAACAATCCGCTCTACTCGCCCTATTACCGCACGCCGTTCCCCTTCGGACTGATGATCTACAACAACATCGACGAGGATGCGAAGGGCTTCAAGGGATGGTTGTACAAGCACTTTGCCGCGAAGCCGGTGCTCATCAAGCGGGTGAATCCACAGGCTCGTGTCGATATGATCAACACCATCCTGCGCAACAACGGCTATTTCACATCCTCAGCATCCTACACGCTTCATCCTGCCAGCAACCCCAAGAAGGCCAAGATATCCTACGATGTCGACGTTCATGCGCCTTACACTATCGGCAACATAGAATATATCGGTGGCAAGGAGCCCTTAATCCAGATGATCGACTCGCTGGCACGAACCAACCAGTATCTGCAGACGGGCAATCGCTATTGCTTGGACTCGCTGAGTGCCGTGCGCATCGATATCACCAACTTCGTGCGCAACCGTGGTTATTACTTCTTCAGGCCCGAATATATCCAGTATCTTGCCGACAGCGTTCAAGACCAAGGCATCATCCACATGCGCCTGATTGAGGCCAACGACATCCCCAATATCGCCATGATGCGCTACCGGACCAATGATATTGTGGCTACGGTGGTCAATGACGATGGGGTGGGTGAGCCCGATACCATCGAATCCCCGCGCTGCACCCTCATCAAGTATGAGCCGGTCTATATCAAGGACAATGTCATCCCGTCATGTATTCGAGCCCGCAAGGGTAGTCTGTTCCGCATCAACAGCATCGACCGTACACAAGTGGCCTTGTCTCGATTGGGCATTTTCAGCACAGTTGACATTCAGGTCACGCCGCTGGACAGCGTCACACCCGAGGGGGATGGTCTGCTCGATCTGGCCATCAACTGCCAGTTGGACAAGCCGTGGGAGGTGACCTTCGAGATGCGTGGCACTTCCACCAACAGCCACATCGGCCCGGGTGTCGAGATCGGAGCAAGTCACAAGAACGCCTTTGGGGCAGGCGAGAAGTTTTCGGTTGACCTGTATGGTGACTATGAGTGGCAGACTGGAGGCTCAAGCGGTCTAAAGGGATCTGAATTCAACTCTTATGAATTCGGTATTGAGTCCAAATTGGATTTCCCCCGATTGTTGGCACCCAAATTCCTGTATCCTTCGCGCCGTTACACCAACTGGACCCGTTTTTCGTTGAGTGCCAACCTGATGAATCGCCCGCACTGGTTCAAGATGTCGCAGCTATCTGTAGCCGCCACATGGGAATGGCATGCTAATCGTTATTCCAGTCACATGCTAACGCCGTTCAAGCTCACCTACAACCGCATGTTGAGCACCAGCGAGAGGTTTGACTCTATCATGAACGACTCGACTAACGTGGCACTGTACCAGAGTTTCTCGAATGTGTTTATCCCCAAGATTGAATACACCTATACCTATGACCGTGACATCACGCCACGCGACCACATTAATTTCACTGCAAGTTTTGCCGAGGCAGGCAATATCGCTTCCGGCATCTGGTCCTTGTGTGGAGTCAAGGGAACCAAGAAGTTGTTGGGAACGCCGTTTTCCCAATTCGTAAAGGTGCAGGGACAATTGATCTGGACGCGTCACTTCAGCTATGAGTCAGCCCTGGCGACAAGAGTCTTCTTGGGGGCCGCCCATGCCTATGGCAACATGGATGAGTTGCCCTACAGGGAGCAGTTCTATGTCGGTGGCTCAAATTCGGTGAGGGCATTCAATGTGCGTTCTTTGGGACCTGGCAGTTATCACCACGCCGAAGACAGTGTGAGCATCCCGTTCTATGATCAGACCGGTACCTTCAAGTTTGAGGCCAATGCCGAATACCGTTTCCCCATTATCGGCTACTTCAAGGGTGCAGTATTCCTGGATGCCGGCAATATATGGTTGCTGAAAAATGATGTGAATCGCCCTGGCGCTAAGTTGAAGATGAAGAATTTCTTTAACGAACTGGCACTGGGTACTGGTGTAGGTCTGCGTTTCGACATGTCGATGCTCGTCGTGCGAGCCGACTTGGGTATTGCCATCCATGCCCCGTATGACACGGGCAAGAGCGGCTATTTCAACATCCCCAGTTTCAAGAAAGGCTACGCCTTCCACCTCGCCATCGGCTACCCGTTCTAGCCAACTATAATAAAAAATCACCCGCACGGGTGATTTTTTATTTTCAGTATTGATTGTGGAGCCATGACTCCATCAATTCTCTGTTATGTCCGTTTTCTCCTCCTTTTCCGCGGTTCGGCTAGACCTTGCTTTCTTGATGCGGGTGGCAATTTTGCCGTCCTTGGCATCGATGACGATGGTGTCGCCGGTCTTGGCCTCCTCGCGCAGCAGCATTTCGCTCAAGGGGTCCTCGATTTCGCTCTGGATGGCGCGCTTCAGGGGACGGGCACCATACTGGATGTCAAAGCCGTGGTCGGCTACCAGATTCTTGGCGGCCTCGGTGATTTCCAACTTCAGGCCGTTTTCCTCGACGCGCTTATAGAACGTTGCCAGCTCGATGTCAACGATCTTGACGATGTTGTCGTGATTCAGCGACCCGAAGGTAACGATGTCATCCACGCGGTTCAGGAATTCGGGTGAGAACTGGCGGTTCAATGCCTTGCGGATGACCGAATCGCTGCGCTCCTTGGTCAGTTCGCCGGTGTTGAAGCCGACACCCGTGCCAAAGTCCTTGAGTTCCCTGGTGCCGATGTTGCTGGTCATGATGATGATGGTGTTCTTGAAGTCCACCTTGCGTCCCAGTCCGTCGGTCAAGTTGCCCTCGTCGAGCACTTGCAGCAGCATGTTGAACACGTCGGGGTGAGCCTTCTCGATCTCGTCGAGCAGCACCACACTATAGGGGTGACGGCGCACTTTCTCGGTGAGCTGTCCGCCCTCCTCATAGCCCACGTAGCCCGGAGGCGCACCTACGAGTCGCGACACGTTGAATTTCTCCATGTATTCGCTCATATCGACGCGAATCAGGGCCTCGTCGCTGTTGAACAGGAATTGGGCGAGTTTCTTGGCCAGCAAGGTCTTACCCACACCCGTCGGTCCCAGGAACATGAACGAGCCGATGGGGCGCTTGGGATCACGCAGGCCGGCACGATTGCGACGGATGCTGCGGGCAATCTTGTCGATGGCCTCGTCCTGACCGATGACCTGCTTTTTCAGTTCGTCGGTCATACCCAGCAGGCGCAGGCCCTCACTCTGGGCAATGCGTTGCGTGGGCACGCCGGTCATCATGGCGACCACCTCGGCGATGTGTCCCTCGTTCACGGTCACGCGGCGGCTGTCGAGTTCAGCTTCCCAACGCTCCTTGGCCAACTGCAGTTCCTCTTTAAGTTTCTCCTGCTGGTCACGGTAGCCCGCTGCACTCTCAAAGTTCTGGGCTTGAACGGCCTTGAATTTGTTTTCTTGGGCCTCGGCGATGCGTTGCTCCAGCTCCTCGATCTCCTTGGGTGTATCTACCTTAGTGATATGCACGCGCGATCCAGCCTCGTCCATTGCATCGATGGCCTTGTCGGGGAAGAAGCGGTCACTGATGTAACGCTCGGTCAGGGTTACACAAGCCCTGAGGGCCTCGTCGGTATAGCTCACGCCGTGATGTTTCTCATACATCGGCTTGATGTTGTGCAGGATTTCAAGCGTCTGCTCGGGAGTGGTGGGCTCGACAAGCACTTTCTGGAAACGACGTTCCAGGGCACCGTCTTTCTCGATGCTCTTGCGGTACTCGTCGAGAGTGGTGGCGCCGATGCACTGGAACTCGCCCCTTGCCAGGGCGGGTTTCAACAGGTTGGCGGCGTCCATAGATCCGCTGGCGTTGCCTGCACCCACGATGTTGTGGATCTCGTCGATGAACATGATGATGTTCTTGTTCTGGCTCACCTCATCGATGACCGCCTTGAGGCGTTCCTCAAACTGGCCGCGGTATTTGGTGCCGGCCACGATGGCGGCCATGTCGAGCGAGATGATGCGTTTGTCGAGCAGTGTGCGTGCCACCTTGCGCTCGACGATGCGACGCGCCAGCCCCTCGATGATCGCACTCTTGCCCACACCGGGCTCACCGATCATCACGGGGTTGTTCTTCTTGCGGCGGCTCAGAATCTGGGCCAGACGTTCGATTTCGCTCTCGCGGCCCACGACGGGGTCAAGGCGACCCTCGGCGGCCTCACGCGTAATATCCTTGCCATACTTATCGATGACGGGAGTGGCCGAATTGTCACCCCGACTGACATTTCGTCGCTGTCGTGTCTCACGGTAGGACGACGGATTGTCGCCCTCACTATCGCCAGGATGGTTGCTGCCGCCGGGCAATTCGTCATCCTCATCGTCGTCCTCGTCAGGGAAATCGGCGCCTGCACGCGGGGCGATAACGTCCTGTCTCCAGTACTGTTGTTGCAGTTCGTGCTGGTTGTGTATCATTTCAATATATGTTTCGTTCTGTTATAATCAAAAATTAGCTTGTCATGTCAACATTCAGCAAACACCGTGCCACTCACATGACATCAAGACAAAAAACTTGGGGGCAATCACATCTAGTGTTGCCCCCAAGCCATGATAACGTTATTAACAATGCTGCATCACAATGAAATAATCAAGCTGATGAGGGCGGTGACATCGCTGATGTTGACCTCGCCGTCATGGTTGATATCGGCCTGATCCATATCGATGTAGTTGCCGCCGCTATTGGTCAAGATATAGTTGATCATGGCGGTCACGTCACCGATGTTGACCTCGCCGTCGCCGTTCACGTCGCCGATAAGCAGGTCATCACCCTCTCCGGTGAGCGAAACAAATCGGATGTTGGACCATACGCTCTCGGTACCGTCGAGATAGACAGCCTTGACCATATACTTGTAGAGTCCTTCGCCCAAAGCCTGCACGGTGTATTGCTCGGTCGGGATACCGCTCACGGTGCGCCAGGTGGAGTCGCCCTCCTCGACAACGGCACGCAGCATCGGCGCTGCAGTGAGGTCACCGTTGTAAATCTCTACATTAGAGATATAGAAGCGGCTCTTGGCTCCTGTTCCCGCAATCTTGATGCTGCTGTCGCTGCATCCGGTCAGCACGACGGTATAATCGGCTGCATCATCGGTCAGAGCGATAGTCTGCTTGATGTCTCCGCAAGATACAATCACCGAACTCTTATCGCTCACACCGTTCTTGTTCTTCCAACTCCTGGCATTGAATTTCACACTGATTGAGCTTGAAAGGTCCAGTTCAGGGCTGATGAGTGTGCCAGCCACTTCGGCTGTGCCCCCCTTGAGGCTATGCCCGGCAGCGGTATAAAGTTTTGAGCCGGTCCAGCCAGGATTGTCGGTGTATTCATCGAGCGAACCGCTGATGTCGGTATAGCCATCGGAGTAAGCCACCACGTTGCCAAAGGTTTCGGTCAACAGCAGGGTAACCTGCGGCTCCTCGGTGCGGTTGACCTTGAGGGTGTAGCTCGAGACGTCGCCGCCGCTGGTCCAGTCGGCACGGAACGATGTGCCTGTCACCGTCGTCGTGTCAACGGGGAGCATGACGGGAACCTCCTTGTTGATGGGATTGTCAGGCGTGCCCTCGCCGTTCCAGCTGACGTGCTGCTTGGTGCCCCAGATGTGCTCGGCCAGCACGGGACAATCCACAAAGGGGTTGCGGTTGCCCTGGAATTCATAGACCGCTTCGTTGCGTTGTATCTCCTTGGGGCTCACGGGATCGGCACGGTGCCACTCCATGAGCATCTGCATCGACCAGGTGGAGAACGCCTTGTAGCCGTTGTTCTTGTCCAACTGGCCGCTGCCAGGCCAATGATCCACCGAATCCTTGTAGCAGGTGACCATATAGAAATAGATGCGGGCAAAGTCGCCCTTGTATTCGTCGTCGGGCTCAAACACGGTGGCTGTGTAGCCGTCGTAGGTACTTGCACCCAATTTGCCGCGCATCGACACGCCCAGCTCGTCGTTGGTATAGGTGATACCATTGGCACACACGCCGTAGGGGTTGTTACTGCGGCGCTGGTTCACATAGGCATCGGTGGGAATAATCATGGTCAGGTCGGTGAACATGGGATACACCTCCCCACCAAACCAGCTCTTGGGGAACGAGTGCTCACGGTTCAGGCCCTGGCCCACATAGGAGGCCGTGCTGGGGTGGGGCGAATCGTGATTGTACTTGCAAGTGGAATACATGTCGATGTAGTAGCCGTCGCTGCCGCCATCGGTCGTGGGATAGTAGTCCCACAAGGGGTTGTATCCTAGCAAGCTGTGGTTGAAGATGATGCCCTCGAGGGCGGTCATCAACGCTTCGTCTTTCATGCCGATGGCATTGGTGTAGTAGCCGTTAGGAATGTCGGCCAGGGCTGTTGATGCCATCAGTGTGCACAATAATAAAAAAGAGGTAATTCTTTTCATCGTTTATCTGGTTTATTGGTTAATTGAATCATAAATGGTGTCAAACAGGTTGCGAAAGGCCACGGGGTCGGCGAGAACCTGACGGAATTCCTCCAGTCGGCGCGCATTCTCGCCATGAGGAATCCATAGTTTGAGGTAACCGCCGTAGTCATATTTCTCGCGCATGTGCTCCATCAGGCGGCGATACTGTCCCTCGCGATCCAGACCCGGCTCATGTTTCATGCCGTACAGCAAGGCTCGGCGCACAATAGTCTCACCGTCGATGATGCGGTCGGCCTCGGCCACGATGCGGCCATAGATGGTGCGCGGCTCATGGTCACTCGAGGCTCGGTGGTCCTCAGCAGCATCGGCAATCGTGTTGATTTCGGCCTCGTCAAACCATTGCCTCAATCGCTCGTCCTCGCGCACGATGAGGGCGCTATCAGTGTGATGGTGCTCACGGCCGTTGATCAGGCCCAGGTCGTGGTAGGCCGCTGCCGTAAGTAGCAGGCTTTGGTCAACCTCGGGGTAGTATTGAGCCAGACTCAAGGCTTGAGCCATCACTGTCAGGACATGATCGCGGCCATGTCCCGCATCAAAGTCATCGTAACGGGGAACTATCTCCCGCTCGATAAAACTCCGTATCTCCTCAATCTCCCTCATTAATCATATGAATCATTATCCAGCGGGCAAACGCCTGCTTTAATCAACCTTGTGCAGATCGTGGCCCATGCGTGACTTCTTGGTGTGCATGTAGAACTCGTTGTAGCGGTTGGGCGTCACCTCGATGGGAACATTCTCTACCACCTCGAGTCCATAGCTTTCCAAGCCAACTCGCTTAACGGGATTGTTGGTCATCAGCCTCATTTTGGTGATGCCCAGGATGCGCAGGATGTTGGCTCCCACGCCGTAGTCGCGCTCATCGGGCTTGAAACCCAGGTGCACATTGGCATCCACGGTGTCGTAGCCGTGCTCCTGCAGCTTGTAAGCCTTGATTTTATTCATCAGGCCTATGCCGCGTCCCTCCTGGTTCATGTAAACGAGCACACCCTTGCCTTCCTGCTCAATCATCTGCATCGCCAAGTGCAGTTGCTCGCCGCACTCGCAGCGCATCGACCCGAAGATGTCGCCCGTGGCGCACGACGAATGCACGCGCACCAGGACGGGTTCATCGGCTCTCCATTCGCCCTTGATCAGGGCAATGTGCTCCAGCCCGTTGTTGATCTGGCGGAAAGGAATGAGCTTGAAATGGCCGTATTGTGTGGGCAAATCGACTTCGTCGCCCACCTCGACAACCTTCTCGGTGCGCAGGCGATAGGCAATCAGATCCTTGATGGTGATGATGGGCATATCGAATTTCTTGGCCACCTCGACCAACTGCGGCAAGCGGGCCATGGTGCCGTCGGGATTGATAATCTCGATCAGGGCGGCAGCAGGGTAGAGACCGGCGATGCGCATCAGGTCGATGGAGGCCTCGGTGTGGCCAGCACGCTTGAGCACTCCCTTATCAACGGCGCGCAGGGGATTGATGTGACCCGGGCGCCCGAAGTCCTGAGGCTTGCTGTGGGGATTGGCCAGTGCTCGGATGGTCATTGCGCGATCGTGCATCGAAACGCCGGTGGTGCAACCGTCCAGCAAATCGATGGTTACCGTGAACGGAGTGCCCAGCATCGATGTGTTATCATCGACCTGCATGTTCAGTTCCAGTTCATGGCAGCGCTCGGCAGTAATTGGGGCGCAGAGCACGCCACGTCCTTCACGCAGCATAAAATTAACCTTTTCCTCGGTGATTTTCTCGGCAGCGATGATAAAATCGCCCTCATTTTCACGATCCTCGTCATCGACTACGATGACAAACTCGCCGCGGCGCAATTGCTCAACGGCCTCGTCAATAGTATTCAGTTTGATTTCTTCCATTTTTTCTTTCGTTACTTGATTGCAAAGCGATGACAGGCCCATGTCAAGTCTATTTATACTCCATCTCACGGCTGTACTCGCCGTTGAGGATGGCCATGAGCTGATCGCTGGTCTTGATGGTGAGCTGGATATCACGCTTCAGGTTACGCTGATGCCTCAATCCGATGAGCCATACCGGCAAACCGATTGGGAACAAGGCAGCCAGCACAGTGCCGATCGTCTTGTTGCCCACCGGGCCGTAGGTGAGCAGTTGGCGAATGACGGGATAGTCCATGGCCTTGTTGAGCACCATCTGGTCGCGCGAGTTTGACAGATAGTCCACCACGCCGTCAACCTGCTCGGCCAGCGCCTTGATGGCTGCTCTGTCATATCCTTGTTGCCAATAGTCGATATAGCGTTGACGGCCAGGGTAGCGGTCCAGGAAGGCCTGGGCTGCAGCCTTGAGCTCAGTGGCCATAGTGATGGCCTGGGCCTCGTCAACCTCGTTGATGATGACCTCTTTGGCCTCGAGTTTACGCGTCTGGTGCAATCCGGTGAAGCGGCGCAGGAAGTTGAGCCAGGCATCGGGGTTGAACACCGCCGAGTCGTTGACAGCCTTCTTGGTCAGGAACACGCCCAGCGGCAACAATACCGCTGAACTGAGCCACATGCCCTGCCACACTTCCCAGCGACCGTCACGGGCCAGCTTATAGCCCATGTTGTCGATGATGTAATAAACAATGAACAGCAACACGCTCACCACGATGGGCATTCCCAAGCCGCCCTTGCGAATGATGGCACCCAGCGGGGCACCGATGAAAAAGAAGATCAGGCAGGCCAGCGACAGGGTGAATTTCTTCATCAACTCGATCTGGTGGCGACGGATGACAAAGTTGTTATCGTTGACGGGATAGCCCTGGAACTGGACATCCTGCATGGCCGTGGTGGCGCGCATCAGCGCCTGGTTGACAAGCATCTGCTGCTCGGTCTCGGGCATGGCCTTGATCAGGTCATTGACATCGATGGTGCGGTCCAGTTTCACTTCCTTTACCGGCTCGGTGACGGTTTTACCGTCCTTGTGAACGGTGCGCTGCAGCGGCACGCCGCACTCGGGTTGGGACCGCATTTTAGCGACAATCAGGTTGGCCGCCGAATCCACTTTCAGTCGCACCGAGTCGATGGTCTGCTGCAGTTCGGCGATATTCTTGCCCACATATTGCGATTTCATCGTTTCATCGTCCATGCGGGTGAAATTGGCGTCATAGGGGATCAAGATTTCCTTGTCATGGAAAGTCTCGCGACGGTACAGTTCGCCGCTCATGCCGTTCACGCCGCCACCGCCTTTCATCTCCTCATACCACGCGCCCTTGTACAGCGTAAGCACCAGGTGCCGCTTGTCCTCAGTCATGCTCAGGCGACCTGAGTCGGCAGCGACGATTCGCGGGAACATCGTTCCCACCGACACGTCATAGATGAGCACGTTATACAGCATGTCACGCTCCTTGTCCTTGCGCTTGACATAGATGTTATAACCAGGAATCTGGCTATAGACGGTGCCTTCGGGGATGTCGAGTGTGGGCGACGTCTGTCGCATCGAGAACAGCAGGGTCCACATCTTGACCTGTGACCGTGGCAACGCGTTATTCATGAAGAAAAAGGCTCCGATAGCCACCAACACGATGAGCGCGGCGATGGGCTTCATGATGGTTGTCAGTGAAATACCCGACGACTTCAGTGCCGTCAATTCAATGTGTTCGCCCAAGTCGCCGAATGTCATCAGCGCCGCCAGCAGAATACTCAACGGCAACGCCAACGGCAACAACGACAGGGCGGCATGGAAGAACAGTTCGCCGATCAGGCCGATACTCAGTCCCTTGCCCACCAACTCGTCGATGTAGCGCCACAGGAACTGCATGATCACGATAAACAAGCAGATGCAAAAAGTCATCAGGAACCGGGGTAGGAACCTGGACAACATGAACGTATAGAGCCGTTTAATCTTAAACATCGCTATGCATCGTCTTTTAACGGCTGCAAAAATACTATTTTTTTAGCAATTAGCAATCAGCTTTCAGCAATTAGCCGAATACAGACTCCAGCCAACTGTCAACTATTCACTGTTCACTGTTAACTGTTCACTGTTAACTGTTCACTGTTAATTCCCAACTGCGAATTATAGTACCGCGGGTCGCCGGTGACCTCTTGGCCCACAAAAGCGGGTTTCGAGAACTCGTAGTCCTCGGTCGGGACCTCGAGTTCGGCGATGACCAGGCCTTCCAGATCACCGTGGAACTCGTCCACTTCCCACTGGTTGCCCTCATGGTTGACGATGTAGCGCGTCTTCACGATGACAGGCGGTTCGCACAGGGCGAGCATTTGCTCGGCGTCGCTTGCCGGAATTTCATACTCGAACTCGGGGTGCGCGGCCCCGTCACCTTTTCCCTTGACAGTGATGAATCCCTTGCCGTCGCGAAGCCTCACGCGCACGGTCCGCAAGGGATCGCGTGACAGGAAGCCCTGCATGATTTCGCTCGTCTTGCAAGCGTCCTGCCTATAACTGTCGCCTGTTACCAGGAATTTGCGTTCAATCTCGGTTGCCATATATAAATAACGTGACACGGCGCTCTTTATTGTTTGGTCAAACACCACACTTCCTGCCGGGTGCTAAGAAGTAACAAAAACCAAGAAACTGTGGGCTGTGGGCTGCTTCCTAACGAAAAAAAACGTAATTTTGCACCTCGTGATGAAAAACGCAGTGCGACATAGCTTGCTCCTGTTGCTCGTGATGCTGTCACTGGCATTGGCTGCAACAGGACAGACCGGACCGGTGACTCAGATTACGGGTCTGGTACGCGACTCGCTGTCCCACGAGGGCATCTCGCATGCCTCAATCACGCTGGTCGGCACCAGCGAGGGCACCCTGGCGGGCGAATCGGGCGGCTTCACCATCAACAGCCGCGCCTCGTTCTCGCGACTGCGCGTCACAGCGCTGGGCTACCGCCCCAAGGAGGTCGCTGTGCGAACGGGGCAGGGGAGTGTCGTGCTTATCGACCTTGTGGCCACAGGCGTGGAGTTGGAAGAGGTAGTGGTGCACCGTGGCAAAGAAAAGTACTCCAAGAAGAACAACCCTGCCGTTGAGATGATCAAGCGGCTGCGCGCCCGCCGCGACGACGGCGATCCTCGACGATTCCCGCACTATAGCTATTCACAGTATGAGCGTATGATGGTAGGCCTGGGCGACCTCGACAACTTGGTGACCAAGCCCGAAGAGCAGCAGTGGATCAGCGAGTATGCCGACACCTCGTTGCTCACGGGAAAGCGCGTGTTGCCCGTTTCGATCAAGGAAACCGTGGCCCGCGACTACTACAGCCATGACCCCGATGTCCACCGACAAGTCATCCTGGGCATGAAGAATGCCGGCATCGACGAGCATATCGACCAGGAAAACATCAGGAAAGTGCTAGAGGACTTCATGGGCGAGGTGGACATCTTCCAGAACGACGTGACGCTGCTCACCAACCGCTTTGTGAGTCCGCTGTCGCGCATCGCCGTGGACTTCTACAAGTATTACCTCAACGACACCGTGATGGTTGACGGCGAACGCTGCGCCGTGTTGAGCTTCGTGCCCTTCACGCCACAGACCTTTGGGTTCCTGGGCCGCCTGTATGTTTCGCTCGAGGACAGCACTATGTTCATCAAGCGCGTGTCGATGGGAGTGCCCCATGACATCAACCTCAACTATGTGGAGCGCATGAGCATCGAGCAGGTATTTGAACGCGCGCCCAATGGGGCCAGGCTCAAGACCAAAGACTATGTCGAAGTGAGCCTCAAACTCATGCCTGGCCTGCCCGTGATGTTCGCCCGTCGTGAGACCACCTATCGCGACCACAATTTCCTGCGTCCCGAAGCGGGCGTGTTCAGCGCCAAAGCCGAGCAAACCGTCGAGAGCAGCGCCGCCTTCATGCCCGACGAGTTCTGGCGTGAATACCGGCCTGCCAACGTGCGTACCACAACGACGACAATGAAGAATCTGATGCAGCGCTTGAGAGGCTCCAAGTGGTTTTATTGGGCCGAGCAGGTCGTTGTCGTCCTGGTCAACGGCTATATTCCGACAGCCAAAGAGAGCAAGTTTGATCTTGGACCGCTCAACACCACAATCAGCGGCAACTCGTTCGAGGGCCTGAGGTTGCGTTTGGGTGGCATGACGACGGTGAACCTCAGTCGCCATTGGTTTGCAAGGGCCTATGTGGCCTACGGTACGCGTGACCGCCGATTCAAGTACATGGGCTCGCTCGAGTACTCGTTCACGCCCAAGAAGACCTTGGATCAGGAATTCCCCATCCACAGCCTACGCCTCACCCACAAATACGACGTGGACCGTCTCGCCCAACACTACCTTTACACCAATGCCGACAACGTCTTCCTCACCCTCAGGCGACACAAGGACGTGAGGATGCAATACCTGCGCACTACGCGCCTCGAGTACCGCCACGAGTGGTATAACCATTTCTCGGTGGAGCTGGGCTTTGTGCACCACATCCACGAGGCCACGCAATATGTCCCATTCCAGTATGCCGACGGCAGCGACCGCGCCCGCTATACCCAGGCCGGCTTCACCGCCCGGCTGCGCTTCGCCCCCGGTGAGACCTTCTATCAGGCGCGCTCCATTCGCATTCCCATCAACATGGATGCCCCGATCATCACGCTCTCCCATACCTATATGCCTAAGGGCTTCCTGGGCAGTCTGCACGAGGTCAACAAGACTGAGCTGGGGTTGCAAAAGCGCTTCTGGTTCTCGGCCTTCGGCTACGCTGATGTCATACTCAAGGGTGAGAAGGTGTGGAGTCAGGTGGCTTACCCCGACCTGCTCCTGCCCAACGTGAACCTGTCATACACCGTTCAGCCCGAAAGTTTTGCCCTGATGAAACCCATGGAGTTTGTCAACGACCAGGCACTATCGTGGGATCTCACCTATTGGGGAAACGGCATCCTGATGAACCGTTTGCCGCTCATCAAGCGGCTGCGCCTGCGCGAGGTGATTACCCTGCGTGGCATCTGGGGCAATCTGAGCGACAAGAACAATCCCGCCAAGGACACGCGCGTGTTCCTTTTCCCAACCGATGCGCCCTGTCAGCCCATGGGCGACAAGCCCTATATCGAGGCAGGTGTGGGCCTTGACAACATCCTCACCATTCTGCGCGTGGACTACGTCTGGCGCCTTACCTACCGCGACCATGCCGGCACCGACCGCCATGGCATCCGCGTCCAACTCCACTTCAACTTCTAAACAATCCCCCAAAATACCTAATGCGACCTCATTAAAAAATAGCCCATCACAAGATTGATAAGGCACATGCCCTATGTATCATTGGGTTCTTCGATGAGCTTGTGGTGTTTTTTCTTACATCTGGCATTGAAATATCCAAGACTCCAGTCCAAAACAAACCAAAGTGCAACTAGAGATAAGAGTTTAAGAAGAATCCAAATCTCGTTTTCCCAAAAACTCGGAGATAGAAAAAACTCTTCAAGTCGTCGGTAAGATTTTGTTAAAATGCTGGGTGCAAATACACTTCCATGAACAGCCCTGTTAATCTTTACATTGATCAAGACATCTCCTACATTATCATTATACCACATGGTGGCCAAATCCTCGTCCCAATCGCCCCAAGCAGTAAGAGTATCAATATCATCTTTAGTCCATCCTATTAATTCTTGATACTTCTTATCGCTTTTGATAATGTCAAAACATGTTTTAGAAATGAACGCCTCTTTTCCAGTTTTGTAATTGTATAGAACTATGGTGCTGTCATTCTGTGGATTATTATGCTTAATAGCGCTATCAAGTTTATTATAAACTTTTATTGGTAATTTAGCGAAATTATAGATTCCTAAAGAATCCCGTAATTTTGAGTCGTACTTGATACGATTAAACCATGATTCAGTGATATATTCATCATTGACAGCAAAGTGAAGATAACCGGATTCCTTTACGTTGAAATGCAATGCGCTGAGAGTTGTATCGGATTCGTCTTGGGTGATTATATTGTCAAGGTAGGGTGGTGTGCTTAGGGAAGGATACCTGATTAGGACTAGAAGGAGACCGAATCTGTTGTTAGTTTTCCTGTTCTGACTTTTGTTGAGATTGGTCATTAGCAATTCTGCATCTTTGGTACTGTCTGGTGTCTCTTTCCAGTTCCTATCAAAGGAGACATATGTTCTATTATAATTGGGCACATTGTTATTGAGAGCTGCGGCGCACATTCTATCAATATCACTGAAGAATGAGCCTGACACAGTAATGTTCACTTCGTCGCCTTCTAATACTTTTATGCCTGAATTCTCCCAACAACGAGCTGTATTGAGCAGATACATATAGCTTTCACGTTCACATGATTGAGGCATTGTTATAGCACCATATTCATTAACTTGGAGATCGGGGGGAGAAAACAGTACACTCTTAATGAAAAAAACAAGTACTGCAACAATCAACATGACGAAGAGCATGAAGGATGAAAAGAAAATGATGAAATTGAATCGTGGTGATTGACTCAAATCACATTTCTTTCCAGTGATAACTCTTTTGATGAAAGAAGCAATCCAATAAAATGCAAAAATCAATAGTTTAGCTACATAAACAACCATTGAATACAAGAAGTAGGTGACAGGGAATCTATGATTTCCTGTTTTGGCTGCCCTGAACCTCGCTTTGATGTGGTCGCCTATATGAAACTGTTCACCATTGTGTCGCCCGTCCTTGAGCAAATCCAAAAGACGGGTCTCTTCAATGAGTTCGATATTGCCCTTGGTACCAATAATACTATTGCCCAAGATTTTTTCTATGATTGAATTGATATTCATTGCCTATCACTTTCTTTTTCGTTCAATGACAATGAGGAATGACCCGAGATTGTCCACATACCAAGCATCTTTAAACTTCTTTTGCTTATAGTATACAAGCTCATTAACTAGGGGATATGCACTTTCGTAATCCAAGCTATCGGTTTTAGGAAATCTCCCTGGTGCAATTCCTGTTTTTTCGGCTTTTAATTTAGATAATGAGTCTGGTATAAGACTATTATTCTTCACAAGAAAACCAATCAAGTCGGTAGTGGGTATGCTTTGTTCTTTCTGATTAATTTTTTTGAAAGAGTTAATGATTGTATCTCTTTGTTCAGCCAGACCGTTCGAAATGTTTTTATCAACAGAAATAGAATATATATAATCATGATACATCAAGTCCAATATAGAGTCAGTCAGAACAATATCATTGACTGCAAAATGGAGTATTCCAGACTTGCTGATGTACAGAGTGCGTTCTTTACCAATCACTTCTATGTCTTGGTATAGAAGTTCATCGCCCCAATCAGAAAAGGATTGTTGAGCGTTTTTATGATCGATGATTTTCATTAAGAGGATTCCCTCGGGTGCTTCATGGCACAACCTATACTTTGACCTAGCCAAGTCTCGAGGGTTATCTTTATCTTTAGGTTGCCCTTCAGTACCAACCCATTTGTCTTGAGGTATTCTATTCTTTTCTGAAGCATCAACAAGGTGATGAATTGCAGTAAACGAGCTGCCTGAGGCCCTAATAGTCAAGATGTCGCCTTCTTGTACTTCAATGCCAGAATTAGCCCAAAGGTCCGCTGTATTGAATAGCCAATAGATGACATCTTTGTCTTCGTTTTTTACTATTGTCGCTCCTTGAACGTTAGTTTCAATGATGTTATATGGGTAGAACTTCTTAATGGATATAACCACAAAAGCAAGACCTATAAACAGGATGATAATCAATAAGAATAATGAAACCAGTACACGCCACATTTTCGCCGGTTCGTTAAGCAGGTCGAAAAGTTGCTTGTGCCGTTTAACCGTAATTTCAATTTTCGGCTGGTTCATTGGGTCTTGATTCGAGGGATTTTCTTTGTCTAAGATTTGGTTGTCCATATCCATAAGATTCAGTTTTTGAGTTTTTGCAAAAATAATATAAAAAATTCAAACAAGACGGTTTTATTTTCAAATAATAGGCACTATTTGGGATTTTTGAGACGAAGAGATCAATGATATGATTTGTTGTTAATAACTTTATTTTGGTGATTGCAAAAAATGGTGTAATTTTACATTCCCTATCTGAATTAAAAAAACGGACATCAAACTATGATACCATTTGTACATCTGCACGTACACTCACAATATTCCATCCTTGACGGCATGGCGCCTGTTAAAGCGCTGGTTGACAAGGCCATGGCCGACGGCATGCGCGGCATGGCGTTGACCGACCATGGCAACATGTATGGCATTAAGGAACTGCACGACTACGTCGCCAAGCTGAACAAAAAGCGCAGTGATGACGAGAAATTCAAGCCCATCTTCGGCTGCGAGGTATATGTCGCCAACCACGACCGTCACGACCGCAACGACAAGAATGACAAGGGCAACCACCTGATCCTGCTGGCCAAGAATCTGCAAGGCTACAAGAACCTGATCAAAATCGTGTCTCACGGCTGGACCGAGGGCATGTATTACCATCCGCGCACCGACCACAGCGAGCTGGAGAAATACCACGAGGGCATCATCTGCTGCTCAGCCTGCCTGGGCGGCGAGGTACCGCAGCACATCATGAACGGCCGTCTGAACCAGGCGCGCGAGACGGTGCAGTGGTTCAAGAGCGTATTCGGCGACGACTACTACCTGGAGTTGCAGCGCCACAAAGCCACCGTCGCCAATGCCAACCACGAGACCTATGAGCGGCAGTGCGAGGTGAACGCGGTGCTCATGCAGCTGGCTCGTGAGCTGGACGTGAAGCTGGTGTGCACCAACGACTCCCACTTTGTCAACGAGGATGACGCTGATGCCCACGAGCGCTTGATTTGCGTCTCGACAGGCCGCACCCTTAAGGACGAAACCTCGATGCACTACAGCAAGCAGGAGTGGTTCAAGACCACCGAGGAGATGAACCAGGTGTTTGCCGACGTCCCCGAGGCCCTGCAGAACACTAATGAAATCCTCGACAAGGTAGAAATCTACAGCATCGACCATAAGCCCATCCTGCCCGATTTCCCCTTGCCCGAAGGTTTCAAGGACGAGGACGAATACCTGCGTTATCTGGTCTATGAGGGTGCTAAGGAACGTTGGCCCGACCTCGATGACGAGCACCGCGAGCGCATCGACTTTGAGTTGGAGACCATCAAGAACATGGGTTTCCCCGGCTACTTCCTCATCGTGCAAGATTACATCAGGATGGCGCCCAAATTGGGCTGCTCGGTGGGCCCCGGCCGAGGATCGGCCGCAGGTTCGGCAGTAGCCTATTGTCTGGGCATCACCAAGATCGACCCGATGAAATATGACCTGCTGTTCGAGCGTTTCTTGAACCCCGACCGCATCTCATTACCCGATATCGACACCGACTTCGACGATGACGGTCGTGCCGCCGTGCTCAATTATGTTACCGAGAAATACGGTGCCGAGAAGGTGGCCCACATCGTGACCTACGGCACGATGGCCGCCAAGAGCGCCATCAAGGACGTTGCCCGCGTCGAGGATTTGCCTCTGGCCGAGAGCAACCGTCTGGCCAAATTCATCCCCTCGTCGCCCAACGAGATGCCAGAGGACGAGAACGGCAAGAAATACAAGATCACGGTGAAGAACTGCCTGGAATGTTTTAACGACTTCAAGGCCGAACTCGAGAACGAGGATCCGCGCGTGGTCGAGACCATCAAGTTCGCCGAGAAGCTTGAGGGCAGCATCCGCAGCACCGGCGTCCACGCCTGCGGCGTGATCATCGGACGCGATGACATCACCGACTGGGTGCCCGTGAGCACCGCCAACGACAGCGACGGCGAGCGCATCATCGTCACCCAATATGAGGGCGGCGTAATTGAAAGCACCGGCCTGATCAAGATGGACTTCCTGGGACTGAAGAACCTTTCCATCATCAAGGAGGCACTGGCCAACATCAAGCTCAACCACGGCATCGACATCGATATCGAGAAAATCCCCATCGATGATCCCAAGACCTACGAGCTGTATTGCAAAGGCCAGACGTCGGCCACATTCCAGTTCGAGTCGGCGGGTATGCAGAAGCATCTGATTGACCTGCATCCCACTTGCTTCGAGGACCTGATTGCCATGAATGCTCTTTATCGCCCGGGCCCCATGGACTACATCCCGTCGTTCATCAAGCGCAAGCATGGCGATGAGCCCATCGAGTACGATATCCCCTGCATGGAGCAATACCTCAAGGAGACCTACGGCATCACCGTCTATCAGGAGCAGGTCATGCTGCTGTCACGACAGCTGGCGGGCTTCACACGAGGCCAGAGCGACACCTTGCGTAAGGCGATGGGCAAGAAGCAGATCGACAAGATGAACGAGCTCGAGGCTCTGTTCTATGAGGGAGGCGAGAAGAACGGACACGACAAGAAGGTGCTCAACAAGATCTGGGAAGACTGGAAGAAATTCGCTTCCTACGCCTTCAACAAGTCGCACGCCACATGCTACAGCTGGGTGGCCTATCAGACCGCTTACCTCAAGGCCAATTACCCCAGCGAGTATATGGCTGCCGTGCTGAGCAGCAACCTCAACGACGTGGATAAATTGTCCAAATACATGGACGAGTGTCGCTCGATGGGCATCGAGGTGCTGGGACCCAACATCAACGAGAGCTACAAGAGCTTCAGCGCCACCCGCGACGGCCGCATCCGCTTCGGCCTGGCTGGCATCAAGGGTGTGGGCGTGAGCTGCGTTGATGCCATCGTCGCCGAGCGTGACAAGAACGGCAACTACAAGGACATCTTTGACTTTGTGCAGCGCGTCAACCAGGGCGCCTGCAACCGCAAGGCCCTGGAGTCGATGGCTCTGGCCGGTGCCTTCGATGACTTCAAGGAAATCAAGCGTGAGGACTTCTTCGAGGTAAATCCTCGTGGCGAGGTCTTCAGCGACACGCTCATGAAATTCGGAGCGCGTTACCAGGCCAGCCAGCAGGAGATGCAGAATTCTCTGTTCGGAGCCTTTGGAGCCATCGAGGTGGCCACTCCTGAGATTCCGAAAGCCGAGCCGTGGTCACAGCTTGAGCGTCTGAACCGCGAGCGCGACCTGGTGGGCATGTATCTGTCGGCCCATCCGCTAGACCCTTATTTCATCGAAGTGAATTATGGCTGCGACACGCCGCTGGCCGAGGTGAACAAGCGTTCCGATGAGTTGGACAAGGAACTCACCATGGGTGGCATCGTGGTCGATTTCCAGACACGCATGGGCAAGAAGGGCGGACAATTCGGCATCCTCAAGATCGAGGACTACACAGGCTCGTTCGAGTTCATGCTGTTCGGCAACAAATTTGTGGATTACCAGAAATTCGGCGTTCCCGGACTCTCGATTGTCGTGCGTGGCGCCTATGAGAAGGGCTATGGCGATAAAGTGCGGTTCAATGTGCGCAATATCGACCTGCTGGAGAACCTCAAGGGCAAGATGGTGAGGAATCTGCTCATCAATTTGCCCGACGAGGATCTGGGTAACGTGAATTTCTTGAAGCAGAACCTGGGTGTCAAGGGTGACAATTGCTGTGAGCTCTACTTCAGGATGCGGGACCATGTTAACGGCAATTATGTCATGTTGCGCTCCAAACGGCTGATTTCGCTTGATAAACACCTGCTGGAGGCCATGAACGAAGCAGGCATCCAGTTCAAAATCAATGCAAGGATTTAGTCATGGCTTGAAACCAACTTGGTTGGCATCATTTTTGCTGAAAAAACTGACTGTGACTTCAACAACAACAATACTATATATTATTAACCAAAAAAAACTAGAAAGCAATGGCAATCGAAATTAACGACGCTAATTACAAGAGTTTACTGGAATCGGGCAAACCCGTAGTGATTGATTTCTGGGCTCCCTGGTGCGGTCCCTGCCGCAGCATCGCCCCCATCGTCGAGGAGTTGGCTACGGCCTATGAGGATCGTGCCATCATCGGCAAGTACAATGTGGACGAGGGTGATGAGCTCAGCTTTGAATTCGGCATCCGCAACATCCCCACGATGCTCTTCTTTGACAAGGAAGGCAAGATGGTGGACAAGCACGTGGGTACCATCACACGCGACGCCCTGTGCGCCAAGATTGACGCCCTGCTGTAAAAAGGATCAAGGCAAAAGTCGCTTCACAAGCGGGTGTGCTGATTTGCAGTGCACCCGCTTTGTTCATGCATTGGGGGAATCGCCACGAGACCAATCGATGGCATAGCCGATCGTTGCCAGTTCATCGGCCAGTTGCTTGATGCCCTGGGCCGATTCGGCACCCAGCGCTGCCTTGTTGTCATACAGGGCATACTGCTTGCGGTTATCCTCGGGCGACAGATTGGGCATCACCACGTTGGCTCCGGCCAGGATGCCTCGCAAGCGGCCGTCAGGTGCCACTGTGGCCATGGCGGTGGTACTGGGAATCAAGGTCTGGGGAAGGGCCAGTCGCAGGATGGCATACAGCCGTGCAGTCAAGTCGGCACTGCCTGCAGGAAAACGGGCAAACGGTGTGTCGTGCTGGGGAATGAAGGGGCCGATGCCAATCATGTGGGGCTTGAAATCAATGAGGTATTGAATATCCTCTACAATGCTGCCCAGCGACTGATAGGGTGCTCCCACCATGATGCCAGCTCCTGTTTGATAGCCCAATTCCTTGAGCCAGTCAAGGCATTGCAGACGGTGCCCGATTGTCATGCCCTGCGGATGCAGCAGACTATAAAGCCGCTCGTTGTGTGTCTCGTGGCGCAACAGGTAACGATCGGCCCCGGCTTCACGCCACAGGGCATAGGTCTCGCGAGGGTGTTCGCCCAAGGAGAGGGTGATGGCGCAGTCGGGCCAGCGAAGCCTGATTGCGGATATGAGATCGGCAATCCATGGAGAGCGCTGCTCACCCCATTCGCCACCCTGCAGAACAAAGGTGCGGAATCCGGTTTGATAGCCCAGTTCACAGCATTGCAACACCTGCTCACGCGAGAGGGTGTAACGGGAAACATGAGTATTGCTTTGGCGAATGCCGCAATACAGGCAATCGTTGCGGCACACATTAGACAACTCGACAAGGCCTCGCAGGAAAATCTTCGTGCCGAATTGTTTCTGGGCCACCTCGCGGGCTTGCTCCATCAAGTATTTGACGTCCAGCGGGTCTCGCATGGTGAGCAAAGCCCTAAATTCGCCAGCCGTCAACTCATGAAACTGACGCAATCTGTCAACCAGGTCTCTGTTCATCACTTTTCAAGATTGTTGATTACCTTGGTGAACTGTTCTCCCAAGCCGATGGTGTATCCTTGAGAACAGAACATCACACGATTGAAAGTGTCGGCGAGTACGAAGATGGGTAATTGAGTCTCGCTGTTGAGTTTCATCGCCTGAACTATCTGGCGGCGAATGCTTCCCTCGGTATCAATGCCGTAGATGATGTTGCGAGGCAGTGTGCCATAATTCTCCTGGCGGTATTTCAAGGCCTCGGCTTCACTCTCGAACAGCAGTACCAGCGGACGGCCCCATTTATCGAACTCTTTGTTCTTCATCGAGATGTCACGCATGGCATGATTGGTGGGTTCTTGTCCAATGCCCAGCAAACCGACGATGAAATACCCGCGCCCCGTCTGAGACAGGATGCTGACCTCGTCGATGGCAGCGGGCTTGAAGTCGCTGTCAAGGAGCCGGAACTTGGATTCGGAATCGAAATTTCCTATCACAGCCACGATATCGTCGCTCTGGCGCATGGTCAGGTTGATGGTCGTGGTTTCACCGGGTTTTACTGTGAAGATGCGGTTGGCGACAAGCACCTTGCCACTCGCGGCGCGAGTGCCGCTGGTGAGCATATAGGTACCGGCATCGAGCGTGGTTCCGTTTTGGAATGTGTTGCTCCACGACGATCCGTCCTCCAGGCCAGAATCCCCTTCATCGTAATTCAGCAACCTGGTTGTGCCGTCGTCGAGGATACGAGAAAGGGTGAAATGGTGGTAATACTTCGGATCATCAAGGGTTGTGGTGGGGGTGTAACGCAACTTGAGTGTGCCTGTTGGGGCATTCTGCTGCTCCACACCCTCAAAGTTGACGTCTTTCCACTCACCTCCCTGGCGATACTGCACCTTGCTGGTCACGGGGTCTTGGCGGGCCTCGATATCGAGAGAACGAGCCAGATCCACAAAGAAGATGTCGCGACCACGTTCATCGGTCACGCGCGAACGCCACACGCCCATTGGGGTTTGGGCAATGTGCAATGCATTCTCCTCGGGGTGCAAGGCGATATTGTCACGCACCCAAGATGCAAGACGTGACGGGTCGTTGCGGAATTGTGTCGCGGTTACGGCATCAAAGGCATCCTGCAACTCGGTTTTGAACGGAGAAGTGATCATCTCATATTCCACGCGTTGACTCAGCTGGCTGCTGCGGGCATTGAAAGCGTCCTCAAGTATCGCCATCGGCACGTCGCGCATATCCTTGTCGTTCAATCCCTTCAGGACACCGAGGGCTCGGTCCATGTTATCGCTGTGCTTGTTCACAAACTCCAAAATGGTTTTCCAGTTGCCGCGAGCCTTCACAAGATAGACAGCAGCTGCAGGAGAGAGTTCTTGGGCCTTCTCGGTATTCAGGAAGGTGGCCTCGTAGGCTTTGCGAATGGAATCTTCACGGGCCAAACGGTTCTTGTTGACTGCGATCATTTCGGGGCTGAGCGTCGGTATGACAGCTTTCTCGACAGGAGGTGTGATATCAATTGTCTCGTAGGTGGGTCCACTCTTGATGCTGTTGCTCTTGTTAAGGGTGATCTCCACCTTGGAATCTTGGCCAAAAGTCACCTTACGGTAGCCATACCACCCATCCTTGCTGGCCCACACGAGCATGTCGCCTCGGCCAGCAGTAAGCGATGTCTTGCCTTTGCCGTCGGCCGTCTTGGTGGCAGCGGGATAAAATTCAGCGTAATTGTAGATGCGGAACTCAACTCTGGCTTCAGGAACCGGGGTGCCATTTCGATCCAGCACTTGAACCTGAACACGGGCTGTAGCCGCATAATTGCCGATAAGGTTGATTTCAGTGAAATTGCGGGTGCGTGACATGACCTCTTCAGGACCCTGATAATCACCGAAGGCCCGAGTGTGCATCAACAGGGCCCTTGATGCGGGGGCATTGAACCAACCCAGGTCGAGTACAGCCTCGGGCTCACAAGCGCCCATGAAGTGCCAACGGCCATCAGCCCAAGCTTCGACCCACGCGTGGTTGTCGTCGGTATGGGCCCAACGCGGGGTATAGACCTGACGAGCTGGAATACCGATTGAACGCAAGGCGGCGACGGTGAAGGTCGATTCCTCACCACAGCGCCCGATTGCTGTGTTCATGCAGGCCAACGGCGATAAGGTACGGGAATCGCTGGGCTGATAGGTCACGTGCTCATGGCACCAATGGTTAACCTCGAGAATGGCTTCTTCCATGGTCATGCCCTGGACTCGCTCTTTTAACTCACGGTAGAATACGGGTCGAGACATGTCCAACGCCTCGTTGTTGACGCGTAAAGGAAGTACGAAATGCTTGAACAGCAGTTCGGGCACCGTCTTGCCCCACGGCATCTGCTCACGGGCTTCCAGCGTGGCGCGCACGTTCTCAAGATGGAACTCAACAGTATAGTCGGTCACATCGGCCATCGGCATATAGGCATACAGGAAGCGCATGAACTCAGCCTCTTGTTCACTCATTTGCACTGTAGACAGGTTGGGAGAGCGCAAGGCAGCGACCTGAGGTGACTCTTGGGACACGGCGTTGATGAGCGACAACATCAACAATAGCGAGAACAATATTCTTTTCATTGTTTCATTCATTGGGTTAGCGGCACAAAGATAATACAAAGTTTGCTGTTCCACGCGCTGATGAACCCGGTTTTTCTCGCCAGCAACAGAAATAGAAAGTGAGGCTTGTGTCGATTCACAAGCCCCACTTCCACAGATTCCCACATCAGTGGGTTATTCCACGTCCCGAATCAGGGTTCAATGCGTCAGCGGCGAGTAGTCGCGGCCGTAGCGCATCATCTGGTCGATGTAGCCCTCGGTATAAGATACCTTCACGTCAACGAGCTTGCCGTTCTTGTCATACACGGGAGTGTAGATAGGGTTGACAAAGCCCTTGTAGGGGGCGATGTTCAGACCCTCGTAACGGGCGAGCACCTCTTTGTGGATCTCGGGATCAACCTTCACACCGTAGGTCTCGACGAGCTGACGTCCAGCCTCGTAGTCACCCTCGCTCTTGATGCGCTGCACTTCGGCAAGGAGCTGAGCAAAGAGGCCACGGAGCTTCTCGTAGTCGTTAATGCGGATGTAGGTCTTGCCATCGCGCTTCACATACTCGATGACATTGTCCTTCTTGCCATGCTGGTAGCACCACTCGCTGATGAATTTGCGGTTGCGCATGTGAGCCTCCTCGATGTCCTTACCGGGCACGATACGGGTCAACTGGGTCATCAAGCCATTCATGATGTACTTGTAGTACTCGGCCTTATAAACATCGTTGTTGGGGAAGATGCCCAGCTCAACGAGCTTGGGATCGGCCAGGTAATACAGGGCGAACAGGTCGGCACGGCCTTCCTCAAGCGATGAGCCATAGGCCTTGAGGGCATCAGGGTCAACACCGGGCAGCAATTGTCCCGAAGCATGACCCAGACACTCGTGCAGGTCGGTGTGCAAAGCGTCGGCGATGTCGAGATATTTCTTCATCAGCTCAACCTCCTCGTTGCTGTAGGCAAACTCCTCGTTGAAACCGGTTCCTGCAGCCACCTTGTTATAGGCATCGGTGATGTTGTCGATGGATACCGACTTGGAACCGTGAGCGGCACGAATCCAGTTGCTGTTGGGCAGGTTGATGCCGATCGGGGTCGAGGGATAGCTGTCACCTGCCAGGATAGCGGCGGTGATGACCTTGGCGCTCACGCCCTTCACGTTTTTCTTCTTGAAGCGGTTGTCAACGGGTGAATTGCTCTCGAAGTACTGAGCATTGTCGCTGATGAGCTTGGAACGGCGCGAAGCGGCCTTGTCCTTGAAATTGACCATACCCTCCCATGAACCGGTCATGCCCAGGGGATCGCCGTAGCTCTCGATAAAGCCGTTGATGAAGTCCACATCACTCTTGGTCTCCTCGGCCCACATGATACTGTAATCGTCAAAGGTCTTGAGCGAACCGGTCTGGTAGAACTTGATCAGTTCATTGATATAGGCGCGCTGGCCCTCGTTCTCGGCTACAGTAGCAGCCTTCTGGAGCCAATAGACAATCTTCTCGATGGCCTTGCTGTAAAGACCGCCTACTTTATAGGGCTCCTCTACGACCTTACCATTCTTCTTGACCACCTTGCAGTTCAGACCCCAGGAGATGGGGGTGAGGTCGGTAGTGTCCTTGAGGTTGTTGTAGAAGTTCTCGACTTCCTGCTGGGTAACGCCCTCATACATGTTGCAGGCCGAAGTGAGAATCAGGTCCTCACCGTCAGCCTGGTTGACGCGCTTAGCCATGAAGCCGGGGTCAAAGAGGATGCGATCGAGCACCTTCTTCTCATCGACACGCTTCTTGGCACCGGGCAGTGCAGCAAACTGCTTGTCAAAGAAATCCTTAGAGAATTCGGGGATAAACTTGTCCATCGAGTAATGGTGATGGATACCGTTGCCGAACCATACCTGCTTGAGGTACTTCTCGAAAGCGATGAAATTCTTGTCCGTCTTGTTACCCTTGTAGTTGCGGTAGATTTCCTCAAGAGTCTGACGCACCATCAGGTTGTACTTGCAGTTCTGGTCAAAAAGGATGTCACGGCCGTTAAGGGCAGCCTCGGTAAGGTAATAAACGAGCTCCTTCTGCTGGAGCGAGAGGTCCTCGAATCCGGGCACTTGGTAGCGGAGCACCTCGATGTCGGCAAAGCGGTCGACCGAGTAGTTGAAATTGCTGTTCTGTGCCATAGCAGTGAATGATAACGCCGTCGCTGCGAGGACGGCAATAATTGTATTCTTCATAGAGAAACAGTTAAGTTGATATGGTTAGTTGTTAATCGTAGGTTGATCCTGTTCAGCGAGACGCACAAAGCGATGCTTGTCAAGCTGATAAACGGCATATTTGCCCGGGATGATGTTATAGTTGTCATCGGTTTGATAAGCCTTGAACTGAAGGGTCTTCTCATCCCACTTGAACAAATCATCGATACTGGGCTTGGCAGCTCCATTGAACTCATAATTGCCGGCAATCTCTGTACCGTCGAAGAAGAAGGGCAGCAACCTGAGGACAACGCCATCGACAAAAGCTGCCGACACATAAGCCCTGTTCCTGCCGTACATGTTCCTGTAGGACTGCATGATCAGATAGACCGTGGGGTTTGTAGCCTTGAGCTCAAATATCGTGTCAATGCTGTGAGCCATGGTCGATTCCTTTTTGATATTGGCATTACGACCTGCAAGCAGCTTGTCGATGGGACCATTGAAACCGACAAAATTGTCTCCAGCCACCCATTGAATAATGTTGGCATAGACCTGTATCGTGTCGTTGACATTGGTAGGCCAGCTGTAGCAGCGCAACTTGCCGTCCTCGCTGGTGGCAATCTTCATGCCCATTTTCTCACGCATCAATTTGAAATCATAGGTCATCGTGGATCTATCACGCTGCATCCAGTCGGTAAACTCGTTGAATGCCTGAACCGAGACCTCGTAGTCCTCGTCCTGCATCCCTTTAAAGAATTTCTTCTCGTTGCGTTCCAGCTTGGAGCAAGAGGCCAGTAGCAAGGCAAGGAGAGAAATGATAAGAACGGTATTTTTCATCGTGTTCTTGGTCATTTGACGCCTTTGCCGTTGTAAATCACACCCTTGTCATCCATGATGATGAGGCTCTCAGTGCCGGCCTTGGTGCTGATGATGTAATTCTTGCCATCGGCGGTCTGCATCAGGTAGGCACCGTCTTTCATCACACACTTCTTGGATTCGGCAACCTGATCGGGCTTGCCGCTCTTGTCCTGACCGGGCTTCCACATGCTCACGCGGTAGGTGCCATCAGCAAGATTCTCGATACGCACCTGATACTCCTTGGTGTTGAACTCACCCACGATATGGTCTTTACCGTCTTCGGTGGGTTTTGCCTTCTCAACGTCAATCTTGGGTTTGGAGGCATCTTTGTTAGTGTCAACCTGCTCGGTGGCAGGGGCATTGCTTGCATCGTCGGTGGTTTTGGCAGGCTTCTCGTTACATGAGGACATGGCCATCAGCGCCACAGCTGCGATAAAGAAAAAATACTTCTTCATTGTTTTTAATGTTTTATGGTTGTTATTTAATGATTATTCGACATAGAGTACCAGACCCTTCAGATACTCACCCTCAGGGTGATAAATGTTGATGGGATGGTCGGCGGGCTGGGTCAGTTGGTGCAGGATGCGAACCTTGCGCTTAGTCTGGGCCGCTGCACTGAAGACAGCCAACCTGAACTGTTCCTTGCTTACTGCCTGTGAGCAGGAGAAGGTGAACAGAATGCTGCCCGGAGCGATTTTCTCCAGCGCCTTGGCATTCAAGCGACGGTAACCCACCAGGGCATTTCGCAAGGCACTCTTGTGCTTGGCAAAGGCTGGCGGATCCAGGATAATAAGGTCGTAAGCCCCTGCCTCCATATTGTCAAGGAACTTAAAGGCATCCTCGGCAAAGGACTTATGACGCGTATCGTCGGGTGCGAAATTCAGGGTCACGTTGTCATCGGTCAGACGCACGGCTTTGGCCGAACTGTCGACCGAGTGGACGAGCTGAGCACCGCCTCGCAGGGCATATACCGAGAAACCGCCCGTATAACAGAACATGTTCAACACCTTGCGACCGTGGCTGTAGTGCTCCAACAGACGGCGGTTCTCGCGTTGATCCACAAAGAAACCGGTCTTCTGGCCCTTAAGCCAATCAACGTGGAAGCGCAAGCCGTTCTCCAAAGCCTCATCAGTCTCCATACCACCGATGATGTAATCGTTCATCGGGTCAAGATGGGCCTTATAGGGTAGGGTGGTCTCGCTCTTGTAATAGACGTTGCGAATGATGCCTCCGGGCAGTTTAGTCAATGCCTGGGCAATCATGTTGCGGGCAAAGTGCATGCCTGGAGAATGTGCCTGCATCACAGCGGTAGGTCCATAGATGTCAACCACCAGTCCGGGCAGGAAATCGCCCTCGCCATGCACGAGACGATAAGCGTTGTTGTCCTCGCGCTGGAGGCCTAATGCTTGGCGCATGCGATAAGCATCGTTCAGCCGTTGCTCGTAGAAAGCCTCGTCGATGGCGGTGTCATCGAAGGTGAGCATTCTCACGGCGATGCTCCCGATCTGAGAATGGCCGTTACCGATGAGGGTGCCGTCGTGGGCATAGACCGTCACCAGATCGCCCTCCTCAATAGTCTCGTCGGCTGCAGCGATGGCACCCGAGAACACCCAGGGATGTAAGCGCAACAGCGATTCTTCCTTGCCGCGCTTGAGAGTTACAGTTTTATAGGTCATTTGAACAAGAATCTGTAGATGTCATTTCCATTTGCGAACAACAACAGAGCCAGCAGCAAGGCCATGCCCACATATTGAGCCCTCTCGAGAAATTTCACGCTGGGCTGGCGGCGGGTGATGATCTCATAGAGCAAGAACATCACGTGACCACCGTCGAGGGCAGGAATCGGCAACACGTTCATCACGGCCAGGATAACCGAGATGAATGCGGTAATGTTCCAGAAGTCCACCCAATTCCAACTGGCAGGGAAAATACTGCCGATGGTGCCGAAGCCACCCAAGCTTTGAGCTCCTTCAGGAGTGAAAATAAGCTTCAGCTGCTTGACGTAATTCACCATCTTGGTCCAACCCATCTCGATACCGCGGGGTATCGATTGCAGGATGTTGTAATGGATGACAGTGGTTTTGTAAATCTTGGTGGGGTCGGTGAGCAGGATACCCAACTTTCCGGCATCATCGATAGGCACATTTACGGCTGTCAACGTCTTGCCGTTACGTTGATAATCCAGGGTTATGCTTTTGCCCTTGTTTTTCTCCAACTCAGTGGTGAACTCGGTATAACTGGGTGTGGGCACACCATTGACGGCCATCATGCGGTCGCCATCCTGCAGACCGGCTTTCTCGCCGCCCATTCTGGGCTGAGTCTGGGAAACGACAACCGGTAAACGATAGGCCATGAAAGGTTGACCCTTCTGGGCATCATCGTTGGCTCGGAAAATGAAATCCTTGGGGAGGTCGATGGATACTGTATCCTTATGGTTGCGCAATACCGTAACCTGTTTGGCCGACAACAAGCTCTGCAGATCATCGGAGTTCAGGTATTCCAGCTTGTGACCGTCGGCTGCAAGGGGGATGTCTCCATCCACAAAACCCACATTGTGGGCACTATCACAATACTCCATGCCCTCGGTGGCATCGGTGAACTTGACAAACTGCTCGCCTACAGCATACACGATGCCGGCATAGATGATCATGGCCAGCAACAGATTGAACAGCACGCCGCCCAGCATGATCAACAAGCGCTGCCATGCGGGCTTGCTGCGGAATTCATAGGGCTTGGCCGGCTGTTTCATGGCCTCGGTATTCATCGACTCGTCGATCATGCCGGAAATGGCACAATATCCACCCAGGGGAATCCAGCCGATACCATATTCGGTGGCACGCCACGAATTCTTGTTTTCATTATCAGCGTCGGCTACAGCTTGTTTTGCCTTCTTTGCTTTGGTGGATTCAATTTGCTTCACTTCGCGAGCTTCGATTTGACTCTCCACTGGAACTTCCATGGCACCCATCTCGTTGCCCGTGGAGAACCATTTGAGGTATTTACCCGGTTTCCACTTCAGGATGCTGACTTTGTAATTGAAGAACATATAGAACTTCTCGACCCATACTCCAAAGATGCGGGCAAAGAAATAGTGTCCAAACTCATGAAAAACAACCAAGATACTCAATGCCAAGAGCATCTCGAAGGTTTTGATCCAGAATGTTGATGCCAATAATATTAATGATAGTTCCATTTTATGATATTAATCTCTGTTTTCTAATCTGTTAACAATTTCTTCGGCTCGAGCACGGGCGTCGGCATTGCTTGCGACATAGTCGTCGTAGGTGGGATGCTCAATAAAGGGCGCCTGCTCCATGGTTTTCTCTATTATATTATATATGTCTGTAAATCGGATTCTGTTCTGCAAAAACGATGCCACAGCGATTTCGTTGGCGGCATTCATGACACAGGGTGCCGTTCCGCCCTTGCGTGCAGCCGAATAGGCCGTACCCAGCAGCGGAAACTTGTCGAAGTCGGGACGTTCAAACGTCAGCGTTGCCATGTCCTCCAAGGTCATCTTGCGGCACTCACTGGCAAGGCGACGGTCTGGCAGACCCAGAGCATAACGTATGGGCAGGTGCATATCGGGCAAACCCAGTTGAGCCTTCACCGAACCGTCCTTAAAAGCGACCATCGAGTGGACTATACTCTGCGGATGCACCATGATCTCGATGTCGTCGGGCATTACACCGAACAGCCAACGGGCTTCAATCATCTCGAAACCCTTGTTCATCATCGTGGCCGAGTCAATGGTGATCTTGGCGCCCATCGACCAGTTGGGATGCTTCAGGGCATCGGCAGCAGTGACATTGACCAGTTGTTCCTTAGGCAAGGTGCGGAAGGGGCCTCCCGATGCGGTGAGCCACAGTTTGTCGATGTCCTCGTGGCGCTCGCCCACCAGACACTGATAAAAGGCACCGTGTTCACTATCCACAGGGTAGAGCACACTCGAGGAATCCATCAACAACCCGTCTATCAATTCACCGGCTACAACCAGAGTCTCTTTATTGGCCAGGGCGATACATTTACCCGCATTGATGGCAGCAATCGTAGATTCTAGACCACTGTAACCCACCATGGCGGTGACCACCGTGTCAATTTCAGGGGCAGTGACAGCCTGAGCAATGGCGGCACTACCTGTAGCCACCTCGATGCCCGTATCTTGTAGCGCGTCACTCACGTACTCATAATACTGTTCATCGGCGATAATGACCATGCGCGGGCGCATGAGTCGTGCTTGGGCAATCAGCAGATCTGCACTGCTGCGGGCCACCAGCAGCCCAACCTCAAACAGGTCAGGATACTCGGTGATGATGTCAAGCGTCTGCTTGCCAATCGAACCGGTGCTGCCCAGCACCGCTATGTTCCGTTTGTTCGTCATTTCTTTATTTGTCGATTTAGTGCATCAAGCCCCAAAGGCCTGTCATTGCAACCAATCGGCAAAATTACACAAAATTTGTGCAAGCCGAACACTGAACAAAAGAATTTATTCTTTTTTAAGTTGAGGCGCCGCCAAATTTATCCAAAATTTGTGCAAGCCGAACACTAACACATCAATAATCTCAAGTAAGAAGAGTAATAAGAAATATCCTCAAAACAAAGAATAAGCGGCTGAAGTTCAGTCGCTTATTCTTGAGTTGTGGAGCATAGCGGACTCCATCCATGGATATGATATGTCATGATAATTTCATCATAAATTACTGAATGTCTGATAGATAATTCAAACCAATCAGCCATAGCCTGACAATGTGTTGACATTATTTTACCATTTTTATGACAACAGAATGACAACGGAATAAATTTCTTTTGTATCTTTGCAGAACAAAATTACAATAAAAATGGCAGGCATACAAATTTCTATCAGCAAAGGTGGTGGAGCAGAAGCAGAAGTGCGCTTCCGCTTTAGCGCGACGCAGACCATAAAGCCTTTTTTCTCTACTGGCATCCATATCATTAGGGAGTACTGGTCGCCCAAGACGCAAAAACTGAGTACGTCAATCAAACAGGTGCCTGATGATGATCAACGTGAGCGGAACGCGAAAATCAACAAAAGAATAACCAACCTTAAAGCCCACCTGCTTGAAGCCTATACCGCGCAGGGCGGTCTCAACGGAAGGAGTTCAGAAGAACTGAAATTATGGCTCTTGGAGGAGACGAACAATTTCCTGCATCCTAAAAAATCAGAAACTAAAAAGAAGAAAAGCAAGACACTCATGCAAATTGTGCATGAATTCTGCTTGGATGGCAAGGAAGGAAGATTGCTGAATGATAACGGAGAACGCCTCAAGCCGAGTTCCGTCCGTGTCTATGCCCAGGTTGAGGGCTGGCTCAAGAAGTTTTGCAAACATTCTTCCGTGGCCGATTATGAAACAGATGAGCTCAATGAGCGTTGGTATGCCGCGTTCGTGAAATTCCTGTACGACCAGGGACTGCGTAAAAATAGTGTAGGGAAGCATATCAAGAGCTTGAAGACTGTTCTGCGCAAGCGAATTGACGATCCCGAGCAGGCTGCCAAGTGTGCCTTCATTGTTCGTGGCAAGTGCAAGGTGCTGCACGAGCGAGTGAAGAATGTATATCTGGATGAGAACAAGCTTCACGTGATGGCTAATGCACAATTAAACGGTTACATGGATCGTGTAAGGGACCAATTCTTGTTGTTGTGTTGGACCGGCCAACGATATAGTGATTTGGGTCAACTTATTCCGGACAATATCGATACAACAGATGACGGGAAGCACCGCTTTTTCAAAGTTAAGCAAACGAAAACGGGTGCACTCGTTTATATTCCGGTATTGCCTGAAGTTGAGCCATTGCTGGAAAAATACAAGGATGGTTTCCCTGCTCCTATCAGTAATCAGAAGTTCAATAACTTCATCAAAGATGTCTGCAAGACTATCTCAGAAACTGATGATGGCCAAGATGCGGGTTTTGGTGAGACTGTGGAGTTGGAACGGACATTGAATGCCGAGAAGACCACGTTAAGCGAGAAATTCTATAATCTCGTGACTTCTCACAGCGGCCGCCGCAGTTTCGCTACTAATATGTTTGAACGCAACTGGCCGACACAAATCATCATGGGCATCACCGGCCATGAGACAGAGGAGGTGTTTAGGATTTATATCGAGAAAGATCCCGAGGAACTAAGAAAACACCAAATCGAGTCATTCTTCAAATTCTTTGACAATGGACAACAATAGCATGACATAATACATCGAGAAACAATGGCAAAAGAAGAACCCAATAAGAGAAAACTCACCGAGGAGGAAATCAATGATCGTTTGGAGACTTACGTTAATTACGCTTATGTGAAGGTCACGCCACATGTCACTACTAGTGAAAGAGGCATAGAATTGAAAATAGAGGAGTTTGGCAGGCCGTTTGGCGGGGATGAGGACGAGCTTAAGCGCCTTAGCGACGCCACTGCAGGGTTTAACCCTATGATGATGCAAATGTTGATTGACCTATTGCAGCAGATCAACCAAGAAACGATGCAGAATGCATTCGATTATGTGCTCAAATGCATCAAGCTCTCTCCAAACTATCATGGTGATATTCCTCAGATATATTATCTTGAGAAGCCCATTTCCAGTGGCCAGGCGATCGTCAATTCGTCGCCTATTTATCAATTTGCTGTCAAAGAACTGTCACACCGACTGGAACAGCTGGGCATTCCCCACGCTATTGACATAAGTGTGTCGCCGTCTGAAAAGAACGACAGACAACCCGAGATCCAACCCGAGATCCAACCCGAGATCCAGCCTAAGATCCAGCCCGAGATCCAGCCTGAGATCCAGCCTGAGAGTCAGAAAACGTTCAATTGCTCCAATAAGGAGAGGGTAAAGAAGATCCATGCCTACCTGGTCGATACCGGTGTTATCGAGCCATGTGACTATGAGAATTTCTTCATTTGCGTCAAACATGCCTATTTCCCTGCAGACATCATTCAGGTAAAAAAGAAAGTAAAGTTCTACTATGCCATGCAACAAATTTCATCACTTATCATTGATGAGTTCAAGGCCTGGAAAACGTCAGTCTTGACAGATGGACAATGGAGCACGCTGAGTTCTGCCATTTCCCACGTTCCACCCAAAATTGAGGCACAATGGCTACGTGACTTCCCCTTAAAAGGTACGTGAATTATATATAAGTTATATTTCTTATAAAATTATTTTTCTGAATACATGCAGTTAAGTCCTGTAATCCAAGTGATTACGGGACTTTTCTTGATTGGCTTCATTGTCCGTTTTTCTTATAAAATCATTCGTTTTGATTATACATTTGGGTGTGAACTTTGCAATGCCGATGACAACGGAGTCAAGGCATTAAAATTTAAACATTATGAAAGCGACAAATCTAATCTTGCTTACGGAGGACGATTACAATCAGTTGGCAGAAACGATTGCTAATCGCGTCATCCAACAATTGCAAGGAAAAACACACAATGTTGAACAACCCAAGTCTGATGACGGCTTCGTTTTTCAGGAAGAAGCTGCTAAATTACTCAAGGTAAGCCTGCGCACGCTTATCCGATGGGACAAGAGTGGCTATCTGCCCAAACGCCATGTTGGGCGTCGCGTGGCCTATCGTCGTGAAGACATCAATCGCCTAGCAGGAGCAGGCCAATGCCATGATTAGCGAATTGATGATACCTCTCTGCTTTTTAACATTGCGGAGAGGTGTCCTCATATGCGTACTTTGCAGAATAATCTTAATATTCTTGTACCATGAATGATTTTTCTGAAAACTCAACCACGGGCAATGTCATTGACCCGATGAGTGCGGCGATGTTAGCCGCTAAAAACGGAAAAGACCGTCCAACGGCTGACCAGTATGCCGCTAATGGCCAGCTCGTGCCCGAATCGCTGCGCATGCTGCATGACGTTATCACTGCCGCAACGGCCTATGAAAGTGAGGCAGACCAGATTGACCCCGGCGCTGTAAAGGACATCCTTGATGCTGGGCGCATCACGCCCGAGGAAGTGGACAACGATGACTGCGACGAGGTGCCCATCCTGTATGCCGGCAGTAAAGAATCGCCGATGATGACTCTGCAAAACTTCTCGGTCATCATCGGTGTGCCAGGTACACGCAAGACATTCGGCTGCCTACTGCTGGTGGCCGAATATCTGAGTGCGTGTACCCGCCCACGCTCCAACTATTTCATTCGAGCCGATGCCGAGCCGGGCCGTGTGCTGTGGATTGACACGGAGCAAGGCAGAGGCAGGGCACGACGCATCAAACGCCGCATGAGGCGTATTCTTGACTCTGATGCCGCTTTGCTTGAAGTATTCGACCTGCGCGAAATAGACCCGCCCAAGCGCCTGATGGCGTGTGCACTGGCTATCGAGCAGTATCGTCCGTCTCTCGTGGTCATCGATGGCATCGCCGACTTGTGCAATGATCCCAACCACATTGTTGAGGGAGCCATCATCCAGCAGTTTGTGATGAAGTTCTCTTCACACTACAACTGCCACATCCTCACTGTCATCCACGCCAATCTGAATGACGTGATGAGCGGGGGAAAGGTGCTGCGTCCGCGTGGCCATGCCGGCTCTAACCTGTACCGCAAAACAGAAACGGCCATGGTCTTCAACGCCGATGGCGAGATAACGAAAGTCTCCTTCGAGAAAGCCCGTGGTAAACGTCCTGAGGACTTTTGTTTCAAAGTGAACGACCAGGGCTTGCCCGAGGTGGTGGGCGCGCCACAGCAGGACGATGGCCCCTCGATGCGCCAGCAAATACGTTATGATGCAATCGCTAACTACTGCCGCAAGTTTCCCAATGGTTGCCGCTATGCCGACTTGATAAAGGAGGTTAAACGAGCGTTCGACAAGAGCGATCGCACTGCCAAGGAAGATATCAAACAGACCATGGAAGCTGGCCTGATTGTCAAGCGCGACAATGGTCTGTATTATGCAACCGATGGTGAAGCTACGTAGGTGAGGTGCAATTTATATCACCCCCTATAAAGGGGGTGTAATATATAAACTGCACCACCCCACGACACCGGAGCGATTGCACAAGTAGTGAAGTAATCATAATTACCGTTGCACCAACAACTCTAAAATAACAGAAACCAATGAAACGCACTTTTTCTTCTCACACTGCCAGCGATTATGACTGGAACGACATCCTGCGTCAGGTGGACGTGATGCAGGTTGGTGGCCTGGATGACCACGAGACATGGTACCGGGCCTGCTTGTCGCTGCGTGCAGCAGCCATCGAGTCACCAGCCGATGAGGAAACCTTGCGGGAGCTGTGGCTCTCGTTGAGCCGTAATAGTGGCGGCTATAAGGGCGACCGTGACGTGATGACGCAATGGCGCAGCTGCCGCACACCGTCACGAATCTCCCCAGGCACCATCATTGCCCATCTGCGGGCGAATGGTGTGACGATGACACGAGGTCACCACTCGCTTCCCTATATTCCACGTCGTGTTGCACCAGTAGTGCAATCACGACCGGAGCCGATCTACTACGAAGAGAGATGGGAGGATTACCAACGCACGACTCGGCCTAATGTGATTGAAATGTCCAATCTGTACAGATTTCTCAAGAGCCTTTATCCTGGCACTCATGAAGCGTTCAAGCGCTACGAAGTGGGGTATGACGGCCGCCGCACGATGTTCCGCTACCTGGACGTCAACCATCGTCTGCGCCAAATCAAGGCGATGGCTTATTGCAGCGACGGACACCGAGACAAATCGATATATCCGCTCATTTATCGCAAACAGCCTCAAGAGGGCCAGCGTGCCGAATTGGTTTACTTTGGGGAGCACCTGCTTTCGCGGCACCCCGACTTTCCAGTAGCCGTCGTAGAGAGCGAGAAAACCGCCCTCATTGCCTCGATGGTGATTCACGGCGTGAGTTGGCTGGCTACAGGCTCAAAAAGCAACCTCAATGCACTGAGTGAGCGCAGCGTGCTGAATGGCCGTGATGTAACACTCTATCCTGATGCCGACGCCATTGCCGATTGGCGCAAAATCGCCCAGCAGCACCACTGGCACGATGCCTCTCTGCTCATCCCCGATTACGAGTCTCTGCTTACTGCCATCGCCCCGACTGCCGACATTGCCGACTACTTCGTCAGCAAGTCAGAGTCAAGCCGCAAAAGTCCTCGTATTGATGCTTAATGAGGTGCGCACTTCTCGTGCTGGTATTCGCGTTTCAACGATGAAGTTCTTGCATAAATCCCAAAACACCCATTTAGGTATTGGCGTTTAGTGTAATATTCAAGTATTTTTGCAACGTCAAAACTGATAGCGAAAAAAATGAGAAAAACTCCGTTTGGGGTTTAAAAAATCGGTTTCTGTGTGTATATAGAATGTATGACAGACAGAGAAAGACATATCGAGGGGCTGTTCAGGCAGCATTACAGTGCGATGCATCGGCTGGCTTACCTGCTGTTGCACGACGATGACGACAGCAAGGACGTTGTGCACGACGTCTTTGCCAAGTTGCTTGTGGAACAAACGGAACTGCGTGAAACGACCGTCCTGTCTTATCTGTTGTCATGCGTGCGCAACCAGTGCCTGAACGTGATGCGTGACCGCCGGCTGCATGCCCAGCTGCAGCGGTACATCATTCCCGACACTGTAGCGGAACAGACATCGCCCGAGGACCTTGAGCGCGAAATTGAAGTGCTCAGCAAGGGCATCGATGCTCTGGTGCCGCCTGTGTGCCGAGAGGTGATACGCCTGCATTTCCATGAAGGAGTAGCCTTGACCGAGGTCGCTCGGCGCCTGGGCGTGAGCCATACCACCATCTACAAGCACCTGCACAGCGCACTCCGTCAATTACGTCAAACGCTTAAAGACTATTGAGCAATGAACAAGACCGATTTACTATTCCAGATGCTGGAACACCCCGAGCGTTACAGCGAGGCACAATGGCAAGAGATCCTTGCCGATGACGAGTGCCGTGAACTTTATACCCTGATGGCGAAAGTCAAGAGCACCGCCCCGTCGCCCGAGGTGAGCGGCGAGACCATCGATGCCGAATGGCAACGTCTGGCCCAGTCGCAACGTCCTCGCGCCACCATCATCCCCATGTGGCGCAAGGTGGCAGCGACCGCAGCTATCGCTATAACTCTATTCGGTATAGGATATGCCGCAGTTACGACCGGTTTCTTCGGCCTGCAAAAGCCAACAACAGAGGAGACAGTTGCTGTCAAGACTGAAGCCCCTGCCGTCACCGCCGATGCGACTCCAGAGGCTATTGAGCAAGCAACCGACACGCTAACAGTCATGGCCGAGCCCAGGCTATATGACAACGTGCCGCTGGAGCAGATGCTGGCCGAACTCGCTGCCTATTACCATGTTGACGTGGAATACCGCAGCGACGATGTGCGCTCGTTGCGTCTCTATTATGAGTGGGAGCCGGACTATTCCCTCGACATGGTCGTGGACATGCTGTCCCACTTCGAGTCGCTCAGCATCTCTCGTGAGGATGGCAAACTCATTGTTGAATCAGCACAGGAGGGCAAGTAATGAACAGACTTTTTACCATGATACTATTGCTGTGCTCCTTGGCAGGCATAGCACACGCTCAGCGCATCACCCGCAACTTCCAGAACGTGTCGATGAGCGATGCGTTGAAGTATATCCAGCAGCATACAGGCAACCACAAGATTGTGTTTATCTACAACGAACTGGAGGATTTTACTATTACCACCAACGTCAAGAACAAACCTGTTCCTGATGCCATTCGCCAGATCATAGGTTTCTATCCCATCCAGATGATCATGGGTGATAACAACGATATCTATGTGGAATGCATTCACAAGACTGAGCACCACTTGAAGGGCTTGGTCGTGGACGAGAACAACCAGCCGCTGCCCTATGCCAACGTCACCCTGCTCAACCCTGCCGACTCGACGATGGTGGGCGGCGGTGTGACCAACGAGAGCGGCCGTTTCGTCATCCCCAACGACCACGGCAAGGTCATCGCCCGCATCACCTACGTCGGCTACAAAACCGCCTATCGCCAGTGCTCCCGCGACAACATCGGCACCATCAAGATGCAACCCGACCAGTTCGCTCTCAATAACGTCATCATTGAAGGCTCAAGAATCCACCACGAGGCCACTGGATACACTATTAACCTCCGTTCATCAGATATTGCCAAAGGCAAACAGGCATCAGATATGCTGGCTTTTCTTCCTGGCGTCACGCAAAAAGAAGGCATTTACAGTATCAATGGTTTGACGGTAAGTGAAATCTATGTGGATGGAGTAAAACTCCCATCTATAGATGAACTCAAGAACATCCCTGCGGACATGATAGATAAAGTGAAGGTTAAATATTTCGCGGGAGTCAATCAAGATGCTGCAAATGCAGGAGGAACTATTGAGATTACATTACGCAAACCTTCAGAGGGCAGCTATTACGGATCATTGTGGGGTGGTGCTGAATATCAACCTTCATACGGTTTCAGAGATGAGAATCTTGGTGCTTTAATTTACTATCGGTACAAAAACCTGAGCATCTATGATAACCTCTCATTGTCTTTATACCAGCCACAAGAGACTGCAAAGCAGTCAATCTGGGATCAGGCTGAGGATTTGCTTACAGAAATCGATGAAGAAGTAAAATTCAAGTGGCAAACTTTCAGTAACCGTTTGAGTCTTACCCACAACATCAACGATAAGAGCTATTTGGGAGGAAGTTACTACATCTCGACCAACAAGGCCAAGGGCACTACTTTGGACAAGGACGCGACCGGTCTGTCCAGTGTAGAAGGCAGAAGCAGTTATCTTTTTCAGGAAGCGACATTAAAGTACAATTCGTCGTCCCTTAGCCAACGTGGAACGACATTGGATATAATCGGCGACTATTATAACCGCCAGTCTGATAACAAGTCAAACTATACTTATGCCCAGAATCCGTCCAGCATGTCGGAGGATAAGACCACGGTGAGTATGTACAAGTTTTCGGTGGATTTGACTGACCCCCGCAGCCAAAAGTTGGTTTGGAAATATGGCGCATCGTTACAATACATTACGTCAAAATATACTCCAATTGTTGGTGCGGTTGATGTCTCTGACCGATTCCAAACCAGCCAAGAGGCAACACGCACGAGCGGCCTGACTCCACTGGTATATGCATCAGCTACGGGACAGATTTGGAAAATCCAATATAGTGCAGGTGCCAATTTTCAGTTGAATAGGATTTGGTATGAGACCTTGGATGACGGCGAAACATCTACAGACACACAATGGGGCATCAACCCCACAGTGCAGTTAATGATGCCATTAGGGAGCAATGAGAAGCACGCTCTTATGCTTAACTACAAGCGGATACTTAAGAACATTCCTTATTCCGCCATTTCTTCAACCATTCGTTGGTCTGATCCATATAATTACACTGTCGGTAATCCTGATTTGAAGGCTTCTACAGGATTTATGGTCATGGCTGGCGTGTCGATGTTCCACAATCTGTTAAGCCTGGATGCAATTTGTGCAAGGGCAAGGAATATTATTCATTGGGAGACCAAGCAAAGCCCAACTGTCCCCGATGCGTTCTATACAACCCCTGTCAATCTGCCGGCTCAGAATTGGTATGGAGCAGGAGTTGAGGTGAATTGGAGTCCGGTAAAGCCATGGACGATGAATTTGTCAGGACGCTATGAGATTTGCCCTGAAGATCTAACCTTAGGTGGCGTTTACTATGGCAAGACAAGGTTCCGCCAGTACTATCACATGTATAACACCTTCAGTTTTGATCACGGTTGGGGCGGCATGCTGAACATCAATTATGAGCCGACATACAAAAATTACGACCGCACTTATTATACCGTCTGGGATGTCAGCGGACAAATATATAAGTCCATGTGCAAAGACAAGTTACAGTTGACGCTTACTTTCAATGCTCTCGGAGATCGTCGCAAGTATGACAGGCAGGCTAATGGCTGCAAGATCACGTATGACTATACCACGCCGGTCCAAAGTGTTGGAATCTCGCTGCATTGGAAATTCTCAGGCGGCAAGAACCAAAAGTATAATGTAGTAAATAGCGGCTCACAAAACTACGAAGAAATTAAAGACATTCATTGACCAACCGATACTACAAAGGCAGCCACGCCGATCAAGACGAGCGCAACCGCCTGTAAAAACTAACGAACAGAAATAGCTTCAATACTGAGTTCAGCCAAGGGTGATGTCACATCCTCGGCTGGCTCGTGAAATCTCCCTTTTATGTAAAAGTTCGGTTAAATAAAGATAAAAACATAAATCTGCTGCCGTATAAATTATTATTGCTAACTTTGCACTTGAAAAATTGTCAAAATTTCAAAGGCACAAAAGATGATGAAAGCGACATAAATATCACTTTGGTATTCTATTTCGGGCGGGAACATTAAAAATAATCAAGTTTCCGCCCGAAATATTTTTTGTTTTCAGTTGTTGTTTGTATCTTTGCAACTGCAAAATAGGTAAGATTTGGAATTCTTCTTACATTTATATATGGATCATTAACAAAAGCAGAAGCTGATGGAAAAGATTATTGGCAGAGAAGCAGAATTTAGTAAACTTAACGACTATCTGGAGTCGGATAAGAGTGAATTTATCGCATTGTATGGTCGCCGCCGTGTTGGCAAGACCTTCCTAATCCGAAGTTTCTTTAAGGATAAGTTTGATTTCTATGCAACAGGTGTCATCGACGGTTCACGCGAGACAGAGATGGAAGCTTTCCATAATGCGTTGATGCGATACGGACACAAAGGTGGCAGAGCCACATCTTGGATTGGGGCATTTACGCAACTTGCAGAGTTGTTGGAACGCAAGAACAGGAATCGCAAACGTCGATTGGTCGTGTTCATTGACGAACTGCCGTGTTTTGACACCCATCGCTCAGGATTCCTGTCAGCATTAGACTTGTTCTGGAATAGTCGAGCATCGTGGATTGATAATATATTCTTTGTTGTCTGTGGATCTGCCACATCATGGATGATGCGGAATATCGTTAACAATAAAGCTGGACTTCATAAACGAGCTACACACACCATGCACTTACGCCCCTTCTCTCTTGGTCAAACAGAGGAGTATCTTAAAAGCCGGAAGTTTCGCTGGCCGAAGATAGCCGTTTTACAAGCATACATGGTTCTTGGTGGTATCCCGTATTACCTGAGTCTCTTAGATCCAAAGAAGAATGTTCCAGACAACATAGACACGCTCTTCTTTTCCGCTGAGCCAGAATTGGAAAATGAATACCAAAGACTTTTCAACTCATTGTTTAAAAATGCTGAGTCATATATGGAAATTGTACGTTTGCTCAGTACACGACGTGACGGATACACTCGAACAGAAATAGCTAATGAATTGAGGATTGCGGATAATGGTCATCTTAGTGATATGTTGGGCGACCTTGAGCATTGTGACTTTGTTCGCAGATATAATAACGGTACATTGCTGAAGAATGGTATTTATCAGTTGGTAGATTTCTTTTCTCTATTCCACTATCGGTTTGGTATTCGCAGGGTGACGGATGAGCATTTTTGGCGTAATACGCTCGGCACCCCAGAACAAAACAATTGGTATGGACTGACTTTTGAACGTGTATGTCTCTGGCATGTGAGACAGATCGTACATGGTTTGCGTCTTGATGCCATCAGACATGAATACTATGCATGGCGTAGTCAACACAGCCAACCATCCGTTCAAATAGACTTGGTGATAGATCGTGCTGACGGTATTGTAACCATCTGCGAAATGAAATACTCAAAGGATGACTATACTCTTAGTGAGAAAGAGTATAGAAACATCATTCGTCGCATGGAAACCTTCCAAAAAGAAACTGGGCACAAGGGAGGAGTACAAGTGAGCATAGTTACCACATACGGACTTCACGAGAACATGTATTCAGAGATATCACCTGTCCCGATTACAATGGAGGAGTTGTTTAGATAAAAGAGTATTTAAGTTGTATCACTTAAATTGTACGACCATGTCAAAAATATACAGTCTAAAAATAAATCACTTCAGAGGAATATCTAATTTCGAACAGACATTTGGTGACCAAAATTGTGTCGTTCTGATAGGTCGTGGCGATTCGGGAAAAACAACAATTCTAAAAGCGATTTCTGTTGTCCTGTCGCCTGTTTGGAATACGACCTTCACAGATTTGGATTTTACGAATAGAGATACGTCAACCCCCATTCTTATTGAGGCCGTCATATTAGATGCGCCTGAAGAATTATTTGCATTAAATAAATATGGAGAGTATTATCAGTTGTTAAGGGATGGCTCTCTCACCTCCGACATTGAAGACGAAAATGCAGACCAAAGCAAAAAGGTTCTGAAAGTACGTTTGTTTGTAGTTGATTCGTTAATGCCCCAATGGATGGTGGTCAGTGATAGGGAAATTGGAGAAAAAATATTTGCTCATGGAGATAGGGCAAAACTAAATATGTTCATGATTTCAGATTATGTTGACAATCATTTTGCCTACTCAAAAGGATCTCCACTATATTCTACATTGCGAAAAAGTTTGGACAAAGATAATCGCAATACTCCAGATAAAAGAATCACTGAAATTGTACGTTCTGCTTATGAACAAATTAAAGGTTCTAATGTTTTCGAGGAGTTTGATGAAGCTACAAATAAAATAAAGGAGAATGCACAAAAGCTTGGTTTGACACTTGAAGATTTGAAAACCATCTTAGAGTTCAAAGAAAATGCATATAGTGAGAGTAGTCTTTCTCTGCATTCTGGAGATATTCCATTTAGACTTCGCGGCAAAGGGTCAAAACGCCTTCTTAGCATAGCTATACAATATGGCTTAGCCGAAGAAGGAGGCATTGTACTGATTGACGAAATAGAACAAGGTCTAGAATCTGATCGAGCAAGGAATCTTGCAAGATTGTTAGCGAGATCCACATCTGGTCAAGTATTTATTACGACCCATTCAAAAGATGTTATTCTTGAGCCTAAAGCAAATCAGTTATTTCTAATGCGAAAAGGAGCATCACATATTCAACCTTTTGACGAAACTCTCCAAGGAACATTACGTGCAAAACCTGAAGCTTTTTTTGCGAAGAAAATAATAAGCTGTGAAGGTGCAACTGAAGAAGGTATTATCAGAGCTTTTAGTGATGACTTGCAAGCAACCCGAGGATATGGTATTGCAGTTCAAGGTATAGTTCACATTGATGGTTCTGGCCACAATAAATTCTATAAATATGCTATAACTTTTAACGATATAGGTATTAAGACTCTGGTCTTCTGTGACGATGATAATCGTAGCATTGATGAAGATAAAGATGCTGCTATTAAGGCTGGTGTCAAAGTTGTTCTATGTGAAAAAGGTAATGCTATTGAGCAACAATTATTCAATGACTTGCCTTGGGAAGGCGTATGTGATCTTATTAAATACGCAGTTGAAGAATATGGAGAAGAAACCATATTAAAAAATAATGGTTTTGATGAGTTTGACAAGATTGAAACAGCCACACCTGACCGTCAGACAGAATTGAGAGTTCAATTTGGAAATATGGCAAAAAGCAAGCAGGCATGGTTCAAAAATATTAATCATGGTGAATTCTTAGGAAGAACATGGTTGAAATATCTAAATCAAATGGAAACAGATTCCATATTAAGAAAAGAATACAATGAAATAAGAACTTGGATAGGTGATGACATTAACTGATTTCATAACAGAACCAAAATCATTACTTATTGCGCCTGCTGGTCATGGAAAGACCTTTGCAATTGCATCATGTATCAATTTGTGTCCAAGTGGTGACAAGCAATTAGTGTTAACTCATACCCACGCAGGCATTTCCTCTATTAAGCAAAAACTCCATAAACTAAAGGTTGAAGAAAATAGATTTGAGGTTGCTACTATTACTGGTTTCGCTCAACGAATAGTATCTGCTTTCTATGGTTTGAGTAGAATAGAAGTACATCAAGAGGACCAGAACTATTTTAATGCAATTTTGCAAAAATGTATTGAATTGTTTAGCAAAACATCAGTCCAGTCTGTATTAAGGGTTTCATATTGTGGACTATTTGTTGATGAGTATCAAGATTGCAACAAGATTCAACATTGCTTGATTATGAATCTATCAGAAATACTTCCCACGCACTTATTTGGAGATCCGTTACAAGCAATTTACGATTTTGATGGAGAACGAGTTGATTTTGACAAAGACCTTGTCGGTTTTACTAAGTTCGATATTCTCAATATTCCTTGGCGATGGAACATTGAGGGAAACACTCCTGAATTGGGCAATAAGATACTTGATATAAGAAAGACTCTTCTTTCCAATAAATCTAGTATTAAATTGATTGATGATGAAAAAAGCCATTTTCGTGTTTTCACAATTTCATCAGTGCAAGATAGCATTTACTATAAAAGGATTGGTGAGTTCTTACGCTCCTTAGAGGGTAATAGTATCTTAGTCATTATACCAACTTATATTGATCGCAGAAAAGGTATAATGCGAGGTGGTATAGATGACAGAGCTCTTCTTCGGAAACAGCTTGTTTTAAATCATCACTATAATCTAATTGAGGCCATTGATGATAGGTCGTTCTATTCATTAGCAAAAGATGCTGATGAATTGTTTTCATCGATAAGTCGAGCTCGAAAAAAAATAGATCGTATATATGATTATCTTGTGAAGTTGAGAATCAACAAAACGGATTTAAACGAATGGTTTAGTAATAACAGAATCAAGTATAAACGTGCTCCATATACGGGACCATCAAATAAACTTAGAGAAGTGTGTCAAATGTTTATTAGTACTCCACACGCGGGAACTCTTTTGTCGATTTTATCTGTGGTCACTGAGATAATCAAACTGTCAAGTCGGCGTCCCGAACTATTGACTTCAATAAAGAGGAGCTTACAGAGAAGCCATCAAAATGGAGACACTGTTTACAAAAACCAATGCCAACTTAAGAATGAAATACGCATGATTGGTAGAAAAATAGAAGGGCGTTATATCGGAACTACTCTCTTGACAAAAGGACTTGAATTTGATACAGTAGTGATACTTAGTGCTCATTTGATTCCTGATAAGAGAAATTTTTATGTTGGAATTTCACGAGCTTGCAAAAATTTATACTTGTTAACAGAAAATACAGAACTGACACTTACTGATTAATCGTTATTTTACATCTATTTCCATACACTTTACACTATGTGTCCAAATTAAAGTCGTAAGCATTAATTGTTCACTAAAAGCACCCATTTGGGGGTTGTGGGTGTGGGGATTGATGGGTAATTTTGTCGCGTGATTAAAAAAAAGTTGCTGAAAAGGGTTTAGTAAATCGACCTGAGTGTGTATATAGAGTGTATGACAGACAGGAAACGACAAATCGAACGGCTGTTCAGGCAGCATTACCGGGCCATGTACAGGCTGGCCAGCATCCTCTTGCATGACGATGAGGAGAGCATGGACATCGTGCATGATGTCTTTGCCAGGCTGCTTGCCGACCGCCGTCCGCTGCAAGAGGCGACTGCCGAAGCGTTCCTGCTGTCTTGCGTGCGCAACCAGTGCTTGAATGTGATGCGTGACCGCAAGATCGATGAACGGGCCCGACAGCTCCTGCTGCTGGAGAGTGAGGTTTCCAGCCGTGAAGCCGAAGGCATCGAGGCCGAAATCAGTGCGCTGCATCAAGGTGTCGCCAACCTGGAGCCGCCTGTGTGTCGCGAGGTCATCGTGTTGCATTACCGTTACGGGCTCACCTTCCGCGAGATTGCCGAACGGTTGAGCGTGAGCGAGACCACCGTTTACAAGCATCTGCGCAGCGCACTCGACCAACTTCGTTTAACATTAACACCACCAGAGCGATGAACAAGACCGAACAACTGTTGAAGATGCTTGAGCGTCCCGAGCAATACACCGAGCGGCAGTGGCAGGACATCCTTGCCGACGATGAGTGCCGCGAACTCTACTCGTTGATGGCCAAAACCCGCAGCGCCCTTGCCAGCGAGCAGGCCGACGAGAGGCTGAGCGACGAGATGATTGACGCGCAGTGGCAACGCTTGGCTGGGGAGCAGCATGAGCGGGCCGTCATCGTGCCCCTGTGGCGCAAGATTGCCGCTGCGGCCGTTGTGGTAATCGCTTGTGTGGGCATCGCCATTGCAGCGGTGCATACCGGCTTTTTCGGCCTCAGGCCCAGCGAAGACCAACCCGAGAAGGTCGTCCAGCAAGACAATAACCTAGATAATACCGTCACCGATGAAGCGCTGTCGCCTATGCCCGACACCTTGTCGATGGCTGCCGGGCCCCGCCTGTTTGAGGAAGTTCCTCTGGAGCAGGTGCTCGCTGAACTCGCTGCCCACTATGGCGTGGAGGTGGAATACCGCTCGGACGATGTGCGCTCACTGCGCCTGTTCTATCAATGGGAACCGGAATACTCGCTGGACAAGGTGGTCGAGATGCTCAACAACTTCGAGGCCATCTCCATCCGGCACGAGGGTAACCAGCTGGTTGTAGAATCGAAAGACCCGAAGTAACCCTACCCATGAAGCGAACCATCACATTGCTCATGTGCATGGCGTTTGCCCTGCTGCTCACGGCCGTTGCACAAAGTATCACGCACACCTTCAGTGACGTGTCGATGAGCGATGCCCTCAAGTACCTGCAGCAACACACCAGCCGCTACAAGATCGTCTTCATCTATGACGACCTGGAGGACTACAAGGTGACGACCACGGTCAAGAACAAGTCCGTGCCCGACGCCATCCGCCAGATGATCGGTTTCTATCCCATCAAGATGACCAGGAAGGAAAACCGCGAAATCTACGTTGAAGCCATCCTCAAGACCGAGCGCCGCCTCAAGGGCGTGGTGGTCGATGAGCACAACCTGCCGATGCCCTATGCCAATGTCACACTGCTCAGCCCTGCCGACTCGGCGATGGTGGGAGGCGGTGTGACCAATGAGAGCGGCCGTTTCGTCATTCCCATCGAGCATGGCAAGGTCATCGCCCGTGTCTCCTACGTGGGCTACAAACCCGCCTATCGCCTGTGCAGCCGCGACAACGTGGGCACCATCAAGATGCACCCCGACATTACCGCCCTCAAGGAAACCGTGGTTACTGCTGCCAAGATGCAGATTGAACACGACGGCGCCAATTACACCCTGCGCAACCTGGGCGGCACCATCATGGGCAATGCCGGCAACGCACTCGATCTGCTGCGTTGGACGCCCGGTGTTATCGTGAACATGAACGAGGACATCTCCCTCATCGGCCGCGACGGCAAGACCGAGGTCTATATCAATGACCGCCGCATCACCAACAACGTAGAGCTGAAAGCCGTCACCTCGCAAAATATCAAGCGCGTAGAGATCATCCGCGAGCCTGATGCCCAATATGCCTCAAATGTGGCCGCCGTCGTCAAGCTGTACACCCACAGCCCTTACAAAGACAACCTGGGCGCCAGCCTGATGAATGTGCTCGACATTAAACACACCAAATCCAACACTACTACCGTCACCATCGACGGCAAGCGCGATAAGTTGTCGGGCAACGCCTCATTCTCCTATGGCCATTTAAACACGGTCGCTTTTACTCAGGGGTTGACAGAAATCGCAGGAAATGGTGCAGAACCGTGGAGTTATACAAAAACCGACTCGACATCCTACCAAAGCAGCGGGGATGATTTCCAGTTTTTTGCTGGTTTGAATTACGCCTTCACACCCAGGAGCGTCTTCGGCTTGCAGTTCAATGGCAATTACCGCAAATTGAGCATCGATCAATTCTCAAGGCTGAAGACCGCCCAATACCTTCACGGATTCGCTATTACTGAAGACATCATCAAGCGCAATAGCACATCGGCCAGCTACCTGTGGCAACGCAATGACCACTCACAACTGCTGCTGATAGCCGACTATGCGACATCACGACAGCGAGACGACCAGAATCTCTACGAGTATATTAAACCTACTCTTAATCCCGGCGGCGAGTCCACTACAATCATTAAACAATATTTTATCGTCGACACCAATGATTATAATATCGTGACGGCTTCGGCCAAATATGACTTTGTTTCCGACGGGTGGAATAATCACACGGGCATCGAATGGGGTTATACTGCGAGCAATGCGGTAATTCATCAGAACGACCTCACGCAGACCAGCAAACGTGACAATGACTGGCTCGGCGTCTATTACACCCTGGCTAAAACTTGGGGCAGGTGGCGCCTGAATGCGGGACTGCGCTATGAGTATGACCACACCCGCACCGATAGCAAGGGCTTTGTCCTCAACAAGACATATCACAACGTGCTGCCCAGTGCCAGCGTGGGATTCAAGCCGTCGCATGATGTTGACCTGGTGCTGTACTACGGCCGCATATTGAGGCGCCCCACCTACAACGAACTGCGCCCCACGTCCTATTACATCAACACCTATCAGGAAACGACAGGCAACCCCATGTTGCAGCCGTCGGTGACCCATCGGTTGGCCCTGAATGCCAACTACAAGGGCTTCACCTCCTCGCTGAGCTATCGGCTCATGGACAATGCCATCCAACGCATTGTGGAGTATATGCCATCGGGCATCATCAGTGAGCATCCCATCAACATCAAGCATTCACATGCCTGGTCGCTGGACTTGGGCTACAACTACAGCAATTCATGGGTTAACCTGGGCGTGCAGTCGAGTATGACACTGCCCCATGTCGCCTATCCCTATCTGGATGGCACTAGAATCGAGGACAGGCCCTATGCCGTTCTCTCGCTCAATGCCCAGTTCACCGTGGCGCGCAAGTTCCTGCTGGGTTGCAATGCGCTCTATAGCACACCGTGGACCAGCGGACTCACGAGAAACGGCTCAACCCTCGGTGTGAACCTGAGCGCTATGGCCACCTTTTTCAAGGACCGCCTGCTGCTGGGTGTGACCGCTTGCGACATCTTCCATCGTAGCACGCCGTCATGGAGTGAAACACGCTACAGGAACGCTTATAATGAGACCTATAGCTATCACTACACACGGGGCCTCTCGCTGATGGTGCGTTGGACGTTCAATTCCATCAGCAACCCGTTCAAGAAGCGCAGTGGCAACGACGCACCCTTGCGCCGTACCCAAGACAACTAATCATCACAATCAATAACACAACTATCATGAAGAATTATTTATTATTCCTTATCGGATTGCTGGCACTGGTATCCTGCACCAACGAAGGTGACGAACCCAGGCCCAATCCCGCCGGAGGCGAGGACCTCTATTTCGCCACGCCAGGGTTTCCAGGCTATCCTGAAATGATTTATAACCTAGATGGTGATACGATTTATCAATGCGCTGAAGATGGTCGCATCCTTGAGCTGTTGGGCGAAGGCAGCGACTGGTATGCTTCAATTGCCAATCAAGATGGCTCCTATAGTGTGGTCAAGGATGGCACGACAGTGTGCACGACCCAGGAGACCATCTGGTGCATGGCCGTTGAAAACGGTATCGTTTATACTGTCCAGGAAAACACAACCGACAATACTTACTGGGTCTATAAGGATTTTGAACGACTGTATGAATTAGACAGGAATGTAAACTTCAACACAATCTGTGTCAGCAACGACATTGTCTCTTTCACAGTCTTTGCCAGCAAGCCTTATACCTGGATCAACGGAAGGACAGTCGAGTTTGGAGGCCCAGACTCAGGACTAGAGGAGGGCTTCGGACACACCTTTGGCTGTGACCGCAGCGGTTATGATGTCTTAATCACTTACGAGGGTGCTCTAAATGATGGGAAATACATGTACTGGTGGAACGGGAAGAATTATGACATGCCTGAAATGTTTTTCCCTTCGACATCACGCCTTATTAATGGACATGCCTTCATCTTGGGGGCAATAAATAGGACAATGGGCGTTGGTGGTGCCCATTATGTCCCTGCAGTTATTATCGACGGGATGGTAACCATATTGAGTGATGAATATGATTTTGCAGCGAAACAAGTTGTTGCCGACGGCATGGACACTTATATTCTTGTGAGCGATGTCAGTGGGCGCTCTAATTGGTCGCTGATTTACAAGAATTTGCAGTGCATGGATCTGCCCAATAACATTGTCGTTCCCGAAAATTTGAGGAAATACTATGCCCAAAGCCTTGATGACGATGGCGCTACCACCACATTGATTAATCTGGGCATCATCGCCATCGCTGTTGTAAAGAATGACAAGCAATAACTAAAGACTAACCTAATCATTTTATAACATCATGAAGAAGATATCATTTTATTTATTGATGATCCTCGCTGCCGGTATGCTTACCTCGTGTGGCGATGATGAACCTGAAATCACGCGTGTTCAAGACGGCAATGGCAAGGTGTTTCTCGAGACAGGAACACTCGTGGATGCCAACCTCAGTTTCTCTGAGGCTGAATTAGAGCAAGCTCTGAGTACTTACAAGTGGGAACGGGAATACAGTTTCTACTATGACAATCAAACAATATCAAACAGGTATGAAGTCAAAGGTTTGCCCACTGTCATGCATCCTGATGGAACCATTGAATTGGAATCCCTTTCAGGCGAAGCAAGCACAAGCCATTACGTTGTTAGGGATAAACACATCTATGTTACTGGCGAGCCTGAAGCCTGGTCTGACTCCTACTACTCAATAGATGCTATGAAAGTCGTATCGCTTGATTTGAATGAAAGCGCTGGCAGAATGATCATTGACCGCATCGCTCCCAAAGGATATGGTAAAAGCGACTATTCTAAAACGACCTATATCCGAATGGTTTGGCGAGCAGTCATGCAGTGACAGATAAGAAAAAGAAAGGAGAACAATCATGAAGAAGATATCATTTTATTTGATGATGCTATTTGTTGCTGGCTTGTTCACTGGTTGCAAGGAAGAGGTGACAACCGGTCCCGAGTCCCTGCAAGAGTGTCGCACCAAGGGCATTTACGAGGCAACAATCGTTGAAGTGCCTTTAAAGTCCGATGCGGTCGTGGAATGGTATGATCCTGATTTGTGGGTGTGGTGTGAAATCACCAAAGCCCCCGAGGATGCCAAGGCCAAGGGCGCTCCTGTCAATGGAAATTATCTATACTTTCAACGCAACGACTTCCCTGGGCAGGTTCTAAAACCCGGCATGACCGTGAAGTTCCGCATCTATTGCTTGGCGCTCATCCTGCAGGACAAGAACGAGTACCCCTTTGCATTCTCTCCTGATCGTCAATACTACTATGGCTTTGTCATGCATGAGTAATCAACAATGAAAGCAAAACTATTTCTAGCGGTATTAGGGTTGTGCAGTCTCTCCTGCCTGGGGCAGGAGGGCAATGTGTTTCAGCACTTCAGCCTGTCGGGAGGTTTTGGTTCTACAGGCCTCACCATTGACATGGGCACGATGATGACCGACCATTTTGGCCTGAGGGCCGGTGTGGACCTGTTGGGAATCTATTTCCATGGCTATGAGGACTATGAGGATCTCAACAAGAAGCTTTATCTGCTTGACTCTGACCTTGAGCCATTGCCCGGGCAAGATGCCGATACCCATCTCACTAATTCATCGGGACACCTGTTGCTGGACTATTACCCCTTCAAACCGTCAAAATCGGGTTTCCATGTGACCGTGGGTGCTTATCTGGCATGGCATCGGCAAGTGGAATCTCTTAAGAATGAAGATAACTGGGCTTGGAGAAAGATTGCCGACTTCAACGCTCGCCGTGGTGACTATGCTGACGTCCCAGCAGAAATGGGCCCTGCGACGATTGGGTATTATGGCTATCTGGTCCCCACCACCGCCGAAGGAACGTTTAGTGCCTACATGCTAACGAACTGTTTCCGTCCCTACCTGGGTATCGGCTTTGGCCGTGCGGTTCCCGGCGCTCGCCGCCTGAACGTTCAACTTGACCTCGGTGTGCAGTTTTGGGATAGGCCCAGGCTCTATGACGGAATAACGGGCAAACGCCTTACCCAAGTAGCGTATAAGAGCCAAGCCTCCTTCGGCCGCAACACGGTCTATCCCGTCATCACCATCCGCCTTGCAGGCCGCATCTTGTGATACTAGCCCAAGAAGTGTTAACGAAATGTTAAAATTGGGGGGGTAAATGTTTTCCGAAAATATTATGTATCTTTGCAAACCAGAATATTACTAAAACCGATTAATCAATTACAGATATGAAAAAGACATTACTTATTTTGATTTTGGCCCAGCTGGGCATGACCCAGGCAGTGGCACAAGAGTACGAGTACGTCCCCTTCGTGCGCGAGGGCGTCAAGTGGGTGTGTGACGCACCTTATCTGGAGTGGATGCAAATGTGGCACAACTATTATACTCTGGAACTCGCTGGAGATACCGTCATTGACGGAAAGACCTATAAAGCGATGCATAAGTATAGCGGTGATGCCATCAATGAAATGAATGATACAATTCCTGTTTATCTGAGAGAAGAAGATAAGGTGGTGTATGGTATCGTTCCTGATGGAAAAACCTATGATGAATGCCCTGTGGGTATGAACTGGTGGCCCGAAGCTCGTGAAGTCGTACAAAGTGGTCAGGAATTTATCCTGTATGATTTCAATGATCCGATTAATTTCATCAAAGACAACATTAAATATCCGATTCAGGGTAGTCCTAATGGATACTATGTATATGACGTTATTCCTGACCAGATAGTGGTAGCCGGAAAGAAAGTGAATCGCTATATGTATGATGCTTCGTGTATTATCGAAGGCATCGGTTGTGATGGCGTAAACCATGGCTATCCTCTTTCTGCCTTGAGTCAAATGCTTTGTTATGTCATAGAGAAAGGTGATACCATATATACTTCCAAGAGTTTAGAAATACCTTGGGATACTGGAATCGATGACGAAGACTATAACAGAGAATTGCCGATTCCTCGCCAAGGGGTTCAATGGGTGAATGAACGTGTTTCCGTTGACAATGGCGACACTACTAGCTATTACTACAAATACGAATTTCGTGGCTACGATTCGCAAGGTTTCGCCCTATGCTATCATTATACTGGCGAGACACTGAACAGTTCTCCAGACAAAAGTGTTTGGGCGAAATATCAAAGCTGGGAGTATGGCCTAGATACGAGCAATGGTATGATTAAGGATAATATTCCGTTTAATAAGGTGAGAGGTGAACGTAAAGACATGATGTACTTTGGCAGTTCTATGGGCTTTGGATTTTTGGAAATGTATCATTTCCAAAATTATGCCACTGACATTGAATCCGGCTATACTCCAAACTGGTATATCTATCGTCAAAAGGAAGATTTCCTTAACCGAGAGAATCTTATTGAGGTAGATCCATTAATTATCGAGGGGATTAAATGTCACCGTTTTGCCTATATAGGAGAGCAAGGTGATACGTTGGCCTATGTAGTTCAAGGCATCGGCTTTGACAGCTATGATATGGGTGACCTGCTCACTCCGTTTACCCGCAAGCCTGATCCCAATGCCGACCATCAAGAGTGGTGCGGGTTGAGTCACGTGGTGAAAAATGGCCAGATTATCTACAAAGGAATGCGCTATCGTGAAGGAGCATTTGACGGCATCGACGAGGTGGTCACCGACAAGGCACGCTACCCGATGGACGACAACTACTACAACCTGATGGGCCAGCCCGTGGGCAAGGACGTTCCCACCGCCCCCGGCATCTACATCCACCACGGCAACAAAATTGTGGTCCGCTAAACCATCAACAGATCCATAACAACAGTGAGTATGAAAAAGATTTTATTTGGAATGGTAGTGTGTGCTCTGGCACTTGCAGGATGTGGCTCGGATACGGTCTTTGACGAGCCCGAAGAAACCATAGTCCACACACCACCTGAAAACGATCCTGCGCTCGAGAGACTCGAGACCAATGTCGGTTACTATTACGGTGATAAAGGTGTTGACCTCACACGTATTGAATTTGCCTACCGTGCAGCGGGGCAGTATTGCATCTTCCCCAGGACCGAGGCAAGAACCCAGCAATTGGCACAACTGTCTCAACAAGAGGGATATCAAATACAGCAAATCGGGTATTACTTTCTTGTTACCGGCGCCCGTGACCTCATTACCGACAATGACTATGTCAGTGACCGTTATTTTGTGGGTTATTATGAAAACGAGCCAGAATTTCTTATGATAGGCCCTGGAATCACAGTTAGCGTTCCAGACCCCAAGACCAAAGATAAAATCCTGAAAGCCTACCGAGGGAAACTAACTGAATCAACTAATTCAGAACAAGGTCATGTCACTTGGAATGGAGACTACCTCTATCGGTTTGATTGCTCTCTTAAGACGTCGGAACAGGTAATGAACTTGGCAGACAAGCTCTACAGGCGTGACGATGTGACATGGGCCGAGGCCAGTATGTATATGCCAATACATTTACATTAATTTTAACCACACATGTAATGATCACGATGAAAGCAACAAAGAAACTGATGAGCCTGTTGTTGGCGATGCTGGCACTGACGGGATGCAAGGAGAGCAAGGACGAGCCTACGCCTGACGGCAAAGTAGATGGTGAGGTTTATGTGCTGGTTGGCTCCCATGACCGTGACTTCGTCTATAACCTGGATGGTGATGTCATCTACAGCAGCCCCGAGGGAAGCCACATTGCCTCGCTACAAGCCGAGGGCGGCGACTGGTATGCCCTGGTCAAATATGACAACCAGTCCAATGAAATTATCAAGAATGGCAAATACGTCATGTCTACCACGCATGAAATCACTGAGTTTGGCGTCGGCAATGGCAAGATTTTCACCTTGCAGCGCGTAAAGCTTGGCGATGATACCTACCAGTGGGGTTTCGGGGAGGACAACAAGCCTCTCATTCAGCTGTCTGAAGACAAGTTCTATTCTTACCGTAACCTGATGGTCTATAGCGAAGGATCTGAACTGCTTTACACGGGCCAGAGTTACTACTTCTTTTTAGAATTCAACGAGGAAAATGGTTCCAGAATGCTTGGTAAATACTATAATTATGAGACCACAACAATAGACCCAATAGATTTGGTCTATGGCTATGTCACGTCTTGTGACTTTACACCAGGCGGATTCATCTACTGCTACGAGGACTGGGATACCAACAAGAACATTTACTCATGGAATGACGAGAAGCGCGAACTCGGTTTCATTCCCACTCAAGTGCGCGTGTTTGACCGCAAGCCCTACGTTCTGGGCAGCAAGGCCACCAAGCAGACGGGGAGTGGTGCCACCCGTGAGCCTGTCGTGGTGATTGACGGCGAGGAGACGATACTCAGGACCGATTTCCTGCCCAAAGACCTGGTAAACGGCGTGAAGATGTTACAGCATGGCGATGACGTTTATATCCTCGCCACTGGAAACAACTACTCATGCATCTTCAAGAATTTGGAACCCATAGAAGTTAACGCGGGCATCCCTAATCCCTGGTACCTGACGGACATGATTTCATTGTCCAACAACGAGTATAAGGACTTCGTGGTTGTGGACCGTCCAATAGAGAAATGATACATTAGTTGTCAATTTAAAACGAGAATTCAATATGAACACGACAAAGAAACTGATGATGCTGTTGCTTGCGATGCTGGCTTGCATGAGTGCAAGCGCACAAGTGAAATTCGGTGCCAAGGTGGGTCTTGACTTGACCAACTTTTGGGGAAAGGAATGCGGACACCAGATTGTGCTTAATTATCAGGCAGGCTTGCTGATGGAGTACAAGTTCCATCCCCACTTCGGCATTAGTCCTGAAGTCGTGTTTGCGGCCCAGGGCGGACAGGAAAAGGCTGATGATGGAAGTGAAATGGGTGGTTTCATCAGGAGTGATAAACACTATCATACCAACTACATCAACGTGCCCGTGATGCTCAAGTATTATCCGACCCAAGACTTCAGCATCGACTTCGGCCCGCAAGTGGGTTTCAACGTGTATAGCAAGTACACGATGGGCAAACACGAAGCCACAAATTACAAAGACAAGACCAAAGCCGTTGATTTCGGGTTGGGCCTTGGGTGTACCTATAACCTTGATAAGAATGTCTTTATTCAGCTGCGCTACACCCTGGGACTCACTAGAGTATTCGAACCGATAGCAGAATACTGGGTTAGAATAGAGGACTACCGCAAGAACAGCAACGCCCAACTTGCTTTCGGCTTCCGTTTCTAAACCATAATTTTTTATTACAGTCTTGTTGGCTCACCGATGACCTCGGTGGGCTTTTCGTTGCATCATGCCTCAGATGGGAAAAACGGGCAATTCGTGGCAGAAAAGCACGCGTTTGGGGTATTGTGGGTATGGGGATGAACCTGAATTTATGCAGAATGAACTTTTTATTTTTATGGGTGCTGAAAATCAATGGATTAGGATTTGTTAAATGAAGTCGGATGTTGTGATTGTTTGATGGTTTTTGAGTAACTTCGCGGTGTCAAGTTCTTGACAGATCTTCCCGAAGACATCATCAACACGATATAAACAATGATACAGACATTTTACAGGCACCTGCACATGGTGTCGCTGGTGTGTGCCATGGTCTTGCCATCTATTCCGCTTGCTGCCCAGTCGCAGGACGACGAGGTGATGGTGAGCAAATGCAGCGAGGTGTATGAGTTCAAGATGAAAGGAGGCCAGCCTATTGTCAAGAACAAGACCGTTATTGAGTATGAGTCCTTGCGACAGTATGACGTGAAGATCCAGCCCGCGGTCTTCTATGGGGACAACATCAAGCTCGATGAGGCACGTTGTGACGGCTTCAGCGCGAACTATCGGTCGGCGACGCCTGAGAATGTGTTCTTTGACGACTCCCGCGTGTGCTATTTCGACGTGACCTTGGGCAAATGGGGCCGAAAGCGCAGGATGACCTATGAGCGCACATTCACCGACCTGCACTACTTCACGCGCATCGTGCTGGGCGAACAATACTTTGTCAAGCACAAGACAGTGACATTCATCCTGCCCAAGGAATTTGAGCATTACCGGCTGATCGACAAGAATATGTCCCCGGCAGTTACCATCGAGCACAAAGACAAGGGCGGAAGTAGGGTAGTGACCTACACAATCAATGACATGGCGCCCATCAAGCAGGAAGAAGCCATGCCAACCGTGGCCAGCGTCTATCCCACGGTGTTCGTCGTAGGTTCCTTCAAGGATGCCGCCGACATGTTTGCCTGGGGACGGCAGCTGTCGGACGTCGATACCACCATTCCGTCATTGAGCGATATCCTGGCTGATATTAATCGTGAATGCCATAGCGACCTGGACAAGATCAAGAACACTTATGCCTGGGTGCAAAACAATATCCGCTATGTCGCTTTTGAGGCAGGTGTGAGCAAGCACCAACCTGATACCCCTGCCGAGGTTGTGCGCAAGCGTTACGGCGATTGTAAGGGCATGGCATTGTTGCTAAAAACGCTTCTCGTGGCCCAAGGCTTTGATGCCCGCTTGACCGACGTGGGCACCCGTGAGGCCTCGTGCCTGATGAGCGAGATTCCCACACTCGCTGCTATCAACCATGCCATCTGTACGCTAGAGTGGCAGGGGAAAACCTATTACCTGGACGCCACCTGCAACCATATTCCGCTGGGCCACATCCCCAGCAATGTGCAGGGCATGGAAGTCATGGTCGAGGAGCCGGGAGGCGCCCCCTCGTTGCGCACCGTGCCCGTTTTCCCCGTTGAAGCTAACTGTGACAGCGTGAGAATCGACCTGTCAATGAACCGTCAGTTCCAGCTGACAGGAAAGGCCTCACGCTGGTTCAAGGGCGACATGAAGGAGATGATGCTGAGCATGCTTGACGACAATGAGGCTGCCGACCGCATGCAGTTCATGAACAATGCCCTTAATGATAAGGATCACGCCAACAAGATTGAAGGTGCCGCTTGGCAAGATAAGGACTGCCGCAGCGAGTGGGCAGTCGTTGCCGCGACCATGACCGACGGTCACTCGGTCGAGCAGGTCGAGAATGAACTGTTTGTCGAACTGGATCCCGATAACATGCTGATGACCAATCCCATCGACACCACCGACCGCAAGAACGACTATGTGCTGCCGTTCCCGTGCCGCCAGGTGAGAGAAGTGGCGTTGACCCTGCCTGTAGGCTACAGGTGCGAACAACTGCCTGATGACTATGACCGCCATACCGATGTAGCGGACCTGTCATGCACCTTCAGGCAGGAAGGCAACACGATCATTTACCGCAAGGTGATATCATTGCACCATCCCCGTGTGCTGCTTGATAAGATCATGGCATGGAATGCACAGCTCAAGCAGTGGAACGAGCATGCCCACGAGCAGATTGTGCTTGTCAAGAACTAGTGGAGAATAGTTGAGACCATAATACAACCAATTGCAAAACGATATGAGACAATCAATGATTAAATGCTTGGCATTGCTGGTGATGCTGCTGTCGCTGACCCCAGCACATGCTGATGACGAGAAAAAGTATCTGAAATTTGCAGCTGAGCTGCGCGAGAAGGTATGGAGTGATGACGACCCGATGTTCAAGAACTACACCTGCCCGCAGCAGTACAGTGACCCTGACGTGTGCTCGGCGGTCATCCTGGCCAGCTGCACTGATGCCGAGGTTACCCGCAAGTCGTTCATCCGCATGACGGGCCTTCTGATGTTTGACAACAACAAGAAACTGGGACGCCACGAACTCAACCGCATGCTCATCAAGCTGAACGATGCCGCTGCCCTGAAGAAATTCTCGGAGTTTGATTACACGACCTTCAAGAAGTCCTACTACAAAGGCATGGAAGACAAGCGCCAGCAGGTGCTGGGTGTGCGCGTGATCAAGCCCGACGGGCGCATCGTTGATGTCAACACCGATGACTACATGACCACCCGCGAGGGCAAGAAGGATAAGGACGTGAGCCACAAGTTGGCAGTCCCGGGCCTCGAGGTGGGCGATATTCTGGACATCTTTACCTATGACGAACTCGTTGTCCATGACCGCAACGTGCCGCACTTTAGGTTCTGGTTCCTGGAGGAGTATCCTATCCTCAAGCAAAAGGTGAGATGTGTCATCGACAAGAAGTTTACGGTGCAGTACCGCACCCTCAACGGCGCTCCCGACTTTGCCAGCAGCCTTGACGACGAGGGCAACACCGTGCTCGAGGCCGAAGTCAACAATATGAACAAGGTAGAACCCACGCTGTGGTACAATCCCATCGAGCAGTCACCCGTCACCCTGCTCTATATCTTTGACAAGAGCGTGACCAAAAAGCAGATGAAAAGCGTCAAGAATCGTGATGTGCAGGCCAACCCTGACTTCAGCAGCATCCTGGCCGATGACCTCAACTTCATGAAGGCCGACAAGAAAATCATCAAGGAGTATCTGGACTGGCCCGAGAACAAGAAGCAGATGAAAGACGAGCTCGCTACCGCTAAAAAACTGGTAGACAAAGAGGAGGCCGCCAAACTCATCTACAGCGGCCTGGTGTACACTTACAGGGCGTTTGACAAATATGACACCTATTCGCCATTCCGCTTGATGCTGATGATGAGCGAGATGCTGGACATGCGGGACATTCCCTACCAGTTTGTCGTCACCACCGACTATGAGAATGAACCGCTCGATCAGCTCATCTACAGCGGCAACACGAGCTGGCTCATCAAGACCGAGGGCGGCACCTACTTCGCTCCGCCCACCTACCAGGGGACCACAGCAGGACTGTTACCCGCCTGTTTCCAAGGGCGCCGTGCTGCAGTGGTGAACAAGCTCAAGGGCGACAAGTCCCAAAGCGACATGGTAACCCTGCCGCAGTCCACTGCCGACGACAACGTCAACCAGGTGACCGTGAATGCCAGCATCGACGGGATGGCTATGGACATTGAGCGTACCGAGTCGCTCACTGGCGCCATGAAGGAGTCTATCGCCACCATCATGACCGATGAGCAAGAGTTTGACGCCTATGACCAATATCTGGGACGCAAGAAACCCTACATGGAGCGTATTGCAGGGGGTGCGAAAAAAGGTACGGCGCAGAAGTTTGCCAAGGAGCGTGAGGAACAGCAGGACGATTTCAAGGAAGAAATCAAGGCCTATCATGATCAGGCCGCTGCCAGCGTCATCAGTAGCGAGATACTCAATACCGGCATCAACCCCAGTGAGCCTGCATTCGTCTATAAGACCCGTTACACGATGGACGGCTGGGTAAAACGCGCCGGTTCCAACCTGGTGGTGAGCGCAGGTAAACTGATTGGTGCCCAAAGCAAGGTCGAGGGCAGTGACCGCCGCCGCACCTTCGATGTGAACAGGCGCTGCCCAGCGTTGGTCAGCTGGAATATCACCATCAATGTGCCCAGCGGCTATCAGGTGTCACAAGAGAGCCTGGCCAAACTGCAACAGCAGGTAAAGAACTCGGCAGGCGAATTCAACGCCACGGCTAGCATCGAGGGCAATCGGCTGACGCTGGCGGTCAATATGCGTTACAACAAGGGTGACTATCCAGCATCGCAGTGGCAGGATCTGCTGCAAATCATTGATGCAGCCGACGAATTCACCACCCGTCAAGTCGTATTCAAGAAATAAACCGACATAATAAAGATAAGATGATGAAAAAGACATTCATTACATTACTCGTGCTCTTGAGCGCGCTTGTGGCAAGAGCCGACATGGGCGAATTTGCCCTGGGAACGCAGGCCACCTATGGGACCCATAAGAAAGCGGTGGCGGCTGGTGTGTCACTGAAGTATAATTTCTTCTATCACTGGCGCATCAACCTGCTTGCCGACTTTTACTTTAAGAAAAATGACGTGTGGAGCACTGATTTTGCCCTGGAGCATAACTACCTCATTTATTTGGGCGATAAGGTGAGGCTGTTCCCGTTGGCTGGATTAGGATTACAAATCGATCATATCACCTTTGAGGGCTTAGGTGGCAGGGAAACGGATAGCGATGAGCACATGACCGCCTTCGCTGGCCTTGGCGCGGAATACCTCATCGGTGAGCACCTGATGCTTGACGTCAAGTCAAAGTGCCACTATAATGGAGACAAGACCCAAGGGCTTTTCAGCATTGGGGTAACTTGGCGATTCTGAAAAGACGATTTCTGTGCTATAATTTTTTTATAAATCTTAAAAAACTCAGTTACAATGAAAAAGGTTTTATTGATTATGCTGATGGCCGTCACTTCGATGATGGCAAGTGCCGACGTGGGCGAGTGGTCCCTGGGCGGACAGTTTGTGTTTGGCACCGAGGGCAGCATGCCTGGTGTGGGTTTGAAGTTCCAGAGCAACTATTCCCACGCTTGGCGTTCGGCCGTTTCGGGCAATTACTACTTCAAGAAGAACGGCGTGTCCTGCTTTGACCTCAACGCCGAGCAGCACTACCTGTTTGAGTTGGGTGACAAGATTCGTCTCTATCCTTTGGCCGGCATCCGTGCCGCTTTCTGGAAAGTCGATGACATCAATGCCAACGTGGGTGATGTCCACATCAAGGTCGATGGTGACAGCGAAATGAAGATTGGCTTCAATGTGGGTGGCGGTATCGACTACCTCATCGGCGATCACCTGATGCTCAACGGCGAAATCAAGTATGAGTACCTCAAGAATGCCGACTGGGTACTCTTCTGCGTAGGCGTGGGTTACCGCTTCTGATACCCAACGACACTAAGGGAAGGCAATAAGTACAACAAGTTCAACAGCGCGAAAGCTATTGTTTTTATTGTACTTATTGTCTTCCTTTTTAATTTTGTCAACGGTAGTTGTTGACGAAGTCGTCGAGGTTGTTGACGCCGAGTTTCTTGGCTATCTGGATTTTCTTGTTGGAGACGGTGCCAAGGCTGCTGTATTTCATGCAGATCATGATGACCGTGCGGGAGAAGCCGTAGCAGTACAGGGCCAAGAAGTTCATCTCGCTCTCGTTGAGCGTGCCCCCGGCGATGCGCTGTGCCTCGTCGAGCACGCCGCTGTGCAACTCATTGGTCAGGCTGTGCAGGTTGTTCCAGTAGGAGTCGGTGGGGATGGCACCCTCGACGGGCAGTGTCATCACTTCGTTGAACTTGCGGGTAAAATTCGTCTCGTTGGGCTGATAGGACAACTCCAGCAGCTGGCGAATCACCTGTATCTGGTTATCGACGATGGAACGCATCTCGTCACTCTTGCGTTGCTTGGCTTCCAGGGCCGCAAGTTCCTCGCCCATGCGCGTCTCGTTACCTCGCAACTCGTCCTGTGCGGCCTTCAGTTCCTGTTCCTGAGTGCTGATGGTCGCTCTCATCTGCTCCAGGCTTGCCAGCGACGCATCGAGGTCGGTTCGCAGCAATTCATACTCGGTCTCCTTCTGCTTCAGGCGGCTGCGGTAGCGCCATGCCAGGAAGGTCACGCCCAGCGCCAATAGGGCCAGCAACGCAGCCAGCAGGATGGCACCCCTCGTGCGTGACTCGCTCTTCACCTTCTTGAGTTCTTCCAGCTGGATGTCATATTTCTTCTCGATGGCCAAGTAGTTCTTGTTGATGTTGGTCACTAGTATCGAGTCGGCCATCTCGTTGGCCCGATCATAGTAGGTGGTGTATTGATCCCAGTCCTTGTTGGCTTTGGCGATTTCACTCATGAGCCGACAATACATGACCGTGTCACTGGTGTGGTTGCTCATCATGCCGCTGGCGGGCACATGGTTCAGATAGTAAAGGGCCGAATCGGGCCGCCCCAGGTTCAGATAGGTCTCGGCAGCGACATAGTGTGCGCGGGGATGGTCAATCTCATCTTTGCCGGCTGCTATGGCTTTCAGGATATCAACCCGGGCCTTGTCATATTCTTTGGTCAACAGGCAGTACATCTCGGCCCGTTGATACAGGTTCTGGAACAGGAACCAGTTCTCGTGCTCGGTCTCAGACAGCTGGATGGCTTGATTGATGTAGTAGAGGGCGCTGTCGCGTTTATCGGGCAAGCTGCGGTAATATCCGCCCATGTCGGTCAGACACACAATCTGGTAGTGCTTGTCGCCCAACTGATTGTACAGGTCAAGGGCTTCCTTGTATTTCCTGATCTTCAGGTCGGCATAGTTTGAATTGTCGGCATAGAGGGTTGCCAATCGCAGCTTGGCGAATGCTTTGTTCTCCAGGTCATCTTCTTCGGCAGCGTTCTCGGCATCCTTATAGGACGCTATCGCCTTTTCAGCATCACCCATCATCTGATAGACACAGCCCCGATAGAGCAGGGCGCGGGTGTATTTCTCACGGTCGCCGTGGTGTTCATAGTAGTCCACCACCTCGTTGATCACGGCATCGGTCGTGTCGTTGATATAGTTCTTGTAGTGCGATTGGGTGAGCAGCAGACTGTAGTAGGCGCGCTCGCCCTGGTTTAACCCACCCGGATGGAGAGAATCCAAACGATGCTGCGCTAGTTCATACTGGCGAGCCTTTGACAACAGCGAGTCGATGCCAGCCAATTCGCGCATAGCGGCGGTATCCGAGCCACCGTCACAGCAGGCCAGAGCAAGGCAAAACAGTAATAAAGGAATGATAAGATTTCGTGACCTCATTATTCGTTGAGTTGGTTTTCTATGGCAAAATTACTTCATTTTTGGGCAAAAATTTCAGCCTTAATGGGTCGAATTATGCCAAAATGAACTTTTTATTTTTCGTGCATCTGATAATCAATGGTTTAAGACTGTCAAAATGAAGTCACAATGAAGCCCGTTTTCATTGATTTTACAATTATTATCAGTAACTTTGCCATCGATAAATCTATGCAAAAGCCTATGGGACGAACGATGATGTACCGATTGCTGGTTGCCTGCTTGCTGCTGTCGTTGCCGACAGTGGTTGGGGCCTACGACTTCATGGCCGACGGGATCTACTATAACGTGGTGGATGACCATGCCATGGTCACCAATAACGGGCAGACTGGCTGCTACAGCGGTGATGTGGTGATTCCCAATATTGTCACCCATGAGGGGACGACCTACTCAGTGACCGCTATCGGTCCTTACGCATTCAGGTCTTGTATCAACATGACCCATGTGACCATGCCAGGCACAGTGACTGACATCGGCGACTTTGCCTTTGGCAACTGCACCGCCTTAACGAGCATTAAGATTCCCGAATCGGTACGGCACATCGGTGTTCAGGCGTTTTACCTGTGCGGCAGGGTAACGAGTATCACCATTCCTGACTCGGTGACCACCATCGATAACTATGCTTTCTCGTCCTGCTACAAACTGGACACCCTGACCATTGGCAAATCGCTCACCACGGTTGGCAGTGGCGTTTTTTACGATACCAATCATGTGAGTACGCTGATATTCAATGCTAAGCGGTGCTCAACGACGTTGATGGGACAACCCTATCAAGTTGAAAATGTTGTGATTGGCGACGAGGTGGAGATGATTCCCGATAATTTCATCAAGGGTTCCCTGGTCACTCATGTTGACTTGCCAAGTTCGGTGACAAGTATCGGCAGTTATGCCTTCAGTGGCTGCAATGGATTGACCGAAATCACGCTGCCCGATGGGGTTACGGCCATCGGTAATGGTGCGTTTCTCGGCTGTCAAGGTCTTACGCAGATGGTTCTCTCCGATGCCATGACCACTATCGGTGATTATGCGTTTCAACAATGCACGGGACTCACGAGCATCACCCTAGGCCATGCTTCAACGATAGGGAGAGAGGCATTCAAGAACTGCACCGCACTGACCAGCATCACCATCCCTGAATCGGTGACCCAGATGGGCACAGAAGCTTTCACGAACTGCACCGCATTAAAATCGGTGGCATATAATGCTGTGAATTGCCAGGATGGTTCTCCCGAACTGTTCAATAATTGCCCCATCGAGTGCATCACGTTCGGCGAGCAGGTGCAGCACATTCGCAACAGCCTGGCTAATGGCAAGACGTTGTTGCAGCAGGTGACCATCCCCAGCTCGGTGACCTCTATTGGCACCTATGCCTTCTCAGGTTGCACGGGGCTGAACGAAGTGCCACTTCCCGAGGGGCTCATCACGATAGGAGAAGGTGTTTTCAGGAACTGCACGGGGTTGACCAGTGTAGTCCTGCCTAAGTCGCTAGTTACCCTGGGTGCCCGCGCCTTTGAGGGTTGCACTGCATTGACGAGTATGATTGTCCCCAATTCTGTGACCACCATGGGCGCTAATGTGTTTGACAAATGTTACGCGATAGACAGTATTGTTATCGGCAACAAGGTGACTTCGCTGGGTGACTACATGTTCAATGACTGCCGTGCGCTCAGGTCTGTAACCATCGGCAAGTCGGTCGCTTCCATTGGCCAATACGCGTTTAGGGGTTGCAGCAGCTTGACCGACGTGGTTCTGCCCAACTCGGTGACCACCATTGGCGCTTGGGCGTTTTATGGTTGCAGTCAGTTGCTCAGCGTGACCATTGGTAGTGCAATGACCAGTTTGGGGGAAACAATTTTTTATCATTGCAATAAACTGACGGATCTTATCTGTTTAGCGGCAACACCACCTGCTATCACTTATTACAGCCTGTTTGATGACAGTAGCATGTTTTACCATGCCAAACTGCATGTCCTGCCCGAGTCGGTCGATGCCTATGAGTCAGCCGAGGTATGGAAATTATTCTTCCAGATCATCGGCGACGCGACAATTCCTGTTCTTGAGGATGTGAATGGCGATGGCGAGATCAACATCGCCGATGCAAACAACGTGGTGGTCATCATCATCAACGGAGGCAGTAGTGGCCACACCCGCCCTGACGGCGAGCCAATGAATGCCGATGTGAATGGTGACGGCGAGATCAACATCGCCGACATCAATGCCGTCATTAACTATATCCTCAACAATTAAAGCTAATGAGTTGTGTAAACCATCCGAGAGACTTATGAGAATAAAAGATAAAACAATCGGCTATTCAGCTATGCGCTCGATTTTGATGTTTCTTGTGCTCTTTGTGGCTATGGCATTGAATGCTGCTGACGTGACAGTTGACGGCATCAGCTACGACTATAGTAGTGAGAGCACATTGACTGTGGTGCGTGGAGCTTATTCTGGCGACGTGGTTATCCCTGACGAAGTGGTCATCAACGGCAAGATCTATGTGGTCACTGCGATTGGGCCTAATGCGTTTGAACACATGGATATCACGTCAGTCAATATTCCTCCCCATGTAACATCCATTGGAGATTATGCATTCCACTGGTGTGACAATCTCAGGGAAATTGATCTTCCTAACTCAGTGACCACCATCGGCTCAAGTGCTTTCTTTGAACTCAGGCATTTAGCGCGTGTCAATATGGGTGATGGTGTTACGACCCTTGGCGAGTATGCCTTCGCTAACTGCATCGAACTGACTGACCTTCATCTGTCTGAATCGCTTACAACTATTGGCCGCTGGGCGTTTAGGTCATGCTGGATGTTGCCAGCAGTAACCATTCCCAACACGGTGAAGCAGGTGAGATTCAGTGCTTTTGCCGACTGCCAGCGCCTTAAGACAGTAACCATCGATAACGCATCGACATATATCGGTGATGCCGCTTTTGAGAATTGCCCCATGTTGTCGTTTGTTGACCTTGGAAATTCGGTGGATTCAATAGGTAGGAGCGCGTTTCTCAGCGACACATCACTCGTCGAGCTCCACTTGTCAGACTCTCTCGTATTTATTGGGCCACAAGCTTTTGGCGAATGTTCAAATTTGACCAATGTCGTTATCCCTGACAAGGTAAGGACCATTGGAGTTGCTGCATTTCACAAATGTTATGAATTGGCCGAGGTGGTGCTTGGCAAGTCGGTTGAGGTTTTGGATGAAAGCACATTTTATAATTGTGTCAATCTGACTCACATCACGTTACCTGACTCACTCAAGACCATTGGCGACTATGCATTCCTGTATTGTTACAAACTTAAAGATTTGCGAATTCCCGACGCAGTGACTCAAATCGGCTATGCCGCTTTTGCGGCTTGCCGCAGTCTGGAAGAGGTTATTCTGCCGCAGTCTTTGACCATGATTGGAGAAGAGGCGTTTATCGCTTGTAGCAGCATGAAGAAACTGACTATTCAAGAGCATGTGATCTCGGTTGGTAATAAGTCTTTTTACCAGTGTGATTCGTTGTCCACAGTCATCTGCAAGGCGACGACACCACCACAGTTTGTGCAGGAACCCTCTTTCCCCTATGAGTTGGCTACACTCTATGTGCCTTCTCAATCACTCGAAGACTACATGAGCCACAATGGCTGGCAACAGTTCCACCAGATCTATGGCGTTAAGTTCACCATCCCAGGCGACGTGAACGGCGACGGCGAAGTCACCATTGCCGATGCCAACACGGTGATCATTATCATCAATGGTGGCAGCAGCAGTGGTCACACCCGTGTGCCTGACCCTGATGGTGACGGTTGGACCATCCTGGGCGACGTCAACGGCGACGGCGAGGTCAACATTGCCGACATCAACGCCGTCATTAACTATATCTTCAATAATCAATAGCGAGATGAAACGATTGGTCTTTTTCCTGAGTCTCCTGTGTGGGCTGACGTTCCAGATGGCAGTTGCCCAAAGTCGCGACTACGATGTCAACCTTGACGGGGAAGTGAACATTGCCGATATCAATGCTGTCATTCATGCCATTCTCGGCGGTATTGAGGATTCAAGTCACGATGTGAACCGCGATGGCGAAGTGAACATCGGCGACATCAATAACTTGGTTGACAGGATTCTGGGCGATGTGCACCATGATGATCATCTAGTGTTCAATGTGGGCAACGCGTCGTTCAAGATGATAAGGGTCGATGGCGGCACCTTCATGATGGGGAGCAACAATGGGGCAAACAATGAGAAACCTGTCCATGAAGTGACGCTTTCTCCTTATTATATCGGACAGACCGAGGTCACACAAGAGCTATGGAAAGCCACTGGATGCCGCAATCGCAGCCATTACAAGGGCAGCAAACTGCCGGTGAATGATGTGGTATTCGTTGAATGTCAAGATTTTATCAAAAGGCTAAATGTGCTGACAGGCTATCACTTCTCTTTGCCTACCGAGGCTCAATGGGAATTTGCGGCACGTGGCGGCAACGATAGTGAAGGCTGCCAGTATGCTGGCAGTGATGATATCGGGTCTGTCGCTTGGTATAAAGATAACAGCAACACCGGCGGCACAAGGGTACATGAGGTGGCCACCAAACTGCCCAATGAGTTGGGCCTCTTTGACATGAGCGGCAACATTGAGGAGTTGTGTCAAGACAAGTATGGCGCTTACAGCAGCGAAGCTCAAGTTGACCCCGAAAAGCCAATTACAGAAGACGGTGATGATGATTGTGTCATCAGAGGGGGGAGTTGTTATGCTATTGACTCTAAATGCAGGGTGACAGTGCGCAGTTTATACAGCAACTATGACAGAACCGACAACGGGCTGCGCTTGGCTTTACGGGATTCGCTGCCCGTTGCGCTGGGTGTGAGCGAGAACAACGTGGAAATGATGGAAGGCGGGGTGGCGACGGTGACCATCATCAACGGCAAGGGGGCTTATCACGCACAAAGCTCCGATCAAAATGTCGCAGTTGGCTATATCGAGGATTCAAAGTTGTACATCGTTGCTATGTGGTCGGGCACCGCAACCTTCACCATTTGGGACGACCAGAGCGACTTGAAGGCCGAGGTTCTCGTGAGAGTGGGGAAGGAATGCAGCGTGGGCGGGGTCACCTTCAAGATGATGCCTGTCGAGGGCGGCACATTCATGATGGGCAACACCTGGGAACAAGCGCCGGGCTACGGCGATGGTGACTATGCATACACAGTTCATGAGGTGACATTGTCAAGCTATAGCATCGGCCAGACCGAGGTGACGCAGGAACTGTGGACGGCCGTTATGGGCAATAACCCCAGTGAGCATAACGAATGGCAAAATTTCATCAACCCGCAAGGCCCTGTTGAGAATATGACTTGGGACGAATGCATGGAGTTCATCGCCCGACTGAACGAGATGACAGGCCTGCACTTCCGCCTGCCCACCGAGGCCGAATGGGAATTTGCCGCCCGTGGCGGTAACCGCAGCATGGTTTACCGCTATTCCGGCAGCCGATACCTTAATGAGGTGGGATGGTACGAGGACAATGCCGACCACTGGCAAGGCGGTGGTGTGTTTGGACCGCAGACCGTTGCCCTGCTGTTACCCAACGAACTGGGTCTCTTTGACATGAGCGGCAACGTCAGGGAATTGTGCCAGGACTGGTATGGTCCCTACAGTGACGAGCCGCAGACCAATCCGACTGGACCTGAAACAGGAGACAAACGTGTCACCAGGGGAGGAAGTTTTGCCGACCAAAGTGGCGACTGCTGCTGCGCTAGTCGAGGCCACACTTACGAATTTCCTTTTGAAGGCGGCAACCTCCTGGGCTTCAGGCTCGTCATGGAACTTTCCAAATAATACTGAGACACTGCAACAATTGACATGAACATGAAGAAATCGAGAATCATACGTTTCCTGCTCGCGGTGGTGATGCTGGCTGTGCCGTCGGTCAGCAAGGCATTTGTGGTTGACGGCATCGAGTACATTTTTTTTGATGATCTCACAGCCGCTGTCTCCGACTGCGTTGATAATGACACAGTGAGGATCCCGTCTCATGTGACCTATGAGGGGAAAACCTATACGGTGACATGCATCAGGGATTTCTATAATCCATATTTACATAATTATGAATGGTGTAAAACTGTTCATGTTTCGCTGCCCAACACCGTCAAGACCATCGAGGACGAAGCGTTCAAGGATGCCCTGAAACTACGAAGCATTGAACTGGGCGACTCCATCGTCACCATCGGTGCTTCAGCCTTTGAAAAATGCTGGGTAATGGATAGCATAACGATACCCGGTACGGTTACCAGCCTTGGAAAGCGGGCCTTTGCCACTTGCTGGCATTTGACTCACCTTGATTTGAGCGGCACATCTATTAACGAGATTGGAGAGGAGACATTTGAAACCTGCCTAAACTTGGAAACCGTCGAGTTGCCAGGAACAGTGACCTCGATTGGGCGTGATGCATTTGCTTCGTCCGCCCTCAGGCACATCACGCTGCCTAATGGGCTGAAATCAATTGAGTGGGCGGCCTTCGCTTGTTGTGATTCTTTGGAGTCGGTGTCGTTGCCCGAAACACTCACGACCATCAAAGAACACGCATTCGCTGAGTGCCATCGACTCAAGGAACTGTTCATTCCCCGTGGTGTCGATTCCATTGCCTCTGGTTTCATTAATGGCAGCGACAGCCTGATGTCGCTTGTCGTTGACCCCGAGAACCCCACCTACGACTCGCGCAGTGATTGCAACGCCATCATCCTCACCAGTGAGAACAAATTGATCACCGGTTCTCCCGCCGCCGTCATTCCCGAGCGCGTTACCGCCATTGGCGACAATGCTTTCTGGGGAATAGACATCCCTGAAACATTTTTAATCCCCAATACTATTATAAGCATCGGAAACCACGCGTTCCACGGTTTTGGCATAATCAACCTTGAGCTACCTGAGTCAACTCAATGGATTGGGGAATCTGCCTTTGAGCTTTGCCAATCGCTCACATCGCTCACCCTTCCTGCCTCGTTGACACACATCGGTGATAAGGCTTTTTGCAATTGCCGACAACTCAGGAACGTGAAGGTTTACCTTGCTGAGCCGCTGGTCATCAATGAGAATGTGTTTGAAAGCATGGCCTATGAGGGTGGGACGTTGCATGTGCCCGTGGGCTGTGTCGAGAAGTACAGGGCTGCCGACGGATGGAAACGCTTCTCACGCATCTATGGCGACCTGCCCAACCCCGCCGACGTGAACGGCGACGGTGAAATCAACATCGCCGATGCCAACAATGTGATTCATATTATCGTCAACGGCGGCGGAAGCGGTCATGGCCATGCTCCCAGTCCTGAAGACGGGCCCATCGTTGGCGACGTGAACGGTGACGGCGAGGTAAACATGGCCGACGTCAACGCCATCATCGAAATGATATTAACTCAATAATAAATCATGAAAACGACAAAGAAACTATTGACACTGCTGCTGGCGATGTGCCTAATGGGAGGTTTTGTCGCTCAGGCACAGGATGCTCCCGAGCGCAGTCTGTCGCTGGAACTTTTTGGAGCGCAAAACACTGTCGGCATCAACTACGACAGTCGTTTCAAGGGTAACCATGGCCTGGGTTGCCGTGTGGGCGTTGGCTATGGCTATAGTGAGACCAGCACAATCGCAAGCAGTTCCTATGCTTTGCAGGGAATTGCCGTTCCCATCGAGATCAACTATCTGTTCGGTAAAGACAGACACAAGCTAGAACTGGGCTTGGGAACCAGTTTGGGCTATTATTACGAGAAATGCCATGTGTGGACCTCTGTCGGCCCTAGTCCAAATATGGGTGATGGAGTACCAAATTTTGGGTATTCGTATTACTATAAGAAAGTGACCCACAACTCGTTTGGTTATTTCGTGTTCGGCAACATCGGATACCGACTGCAAACCAACCGCGGCTTTTTATTCCGGGCCGGCTTCACACCGTCGTTCAATTTCGGTGACCAATATGGCATTCACCGCAAGTGGTACTACCCCTACGTGAGCTTTGGCTGGAGATTATAACAAGGCAAATGTGATTATTTGCAGGTTTTGGTTATTGCTATTAACTTTGCAGCAAATCACTAACCTAAGACTATTGATAACATGACTAAGAAACTGATGACCCTGCTGCTGGCGATGCTGGCATGCATGACTGTGAGTGCTCAAGATACAGTGATTGACGAAACGTGTCCGCCCCAATTTCCAGGCGGCGATGCTGCGTTGATCAACTTCCTCAATGCAAACATCGTTTATCCACCACAAGCGGCCCAGGATAAAGTTGAAGGAAAAGTCGTTGTACAGTTTATGGTGAAGAAGACGGGAAATATCGATGATGTCAAAGTCCTTCGTTCGGTGCGCAAGGACCTGGATGACGAGGCCGTCAGGGTTGTCAAGATGATGCCCGACTTCATTCCGGCCAAGCAGGACGGGGAAGTCACCGACATGCCGTACACGATACCAGTGTCCTTCAAGCTGTTCGATGAGATGGAGCCGCTCACGGTGAGTGAAGGTTCCGATGTGCCCGAGGATTTCCAGCCGCCGATGTTTCCTGGAGGCGAGAGAGCCCTGATGGAGTTCCTCAAAGAGAATGTCAAATACCCGCCGATGGCTGCCAAAAGAAAGACCCAAGGCAGAGTCGTTATGACTTTTGTCGTTGACAAGACGGGTAAAGTGACTGAAATCAAGGTCGCCAAATCGGTGGATATTTATTTGGACACCGAAGCCATCCGCGTCTGCAAGTTGCTTCCCGATTTCATCCCAGCTCGTCAGAATGGTGAGCCCGTGAGCGTATGGTTCACCCTCCCCATCACATTCAAATTGTAAGTATCATATCGAAATCGTCTAGCCTGAAGTATAACATGAGTACGACAAAGAAACTGCTGACAACGATTCCATCATGACAGGTAACAGTTGGTTTGAATATAGCAAGGGCGTCAACGGTGACGGCGAGGTCAACATCGCCGACATCAACGCCTTGCTTGGCCGTATCTTTGACGAAAACTGACCACAACAGATAACAATTTTACAGCCCGTTATCGGGGGAAACTCTTCAAAAAACTAGAAAATATGAAAAAAAGTCTATTGATCATAGCGGTACTGACATTGTTGATGCCCTGTGTGGTAGGGGCACAATCGCCACTCGAATTCATCAGTGACGCCGACAGAGCCGATATTGAACGTGCAGTCTATCTGATGGACAATGACAGCGCGGAGCAAGCTGTGACCATCCTGGACAGGCTCTGCAAGAAGTACTCAGACAATTATGCCATCCAGTATGAGCGGCTTTATGCCGTCTACAAGGCAGGCGATTACAAGCGTGTGGTGAAGGATGGCAAAGCGCTCTTGTCCAACCCCGATGTAGAGCCACAATGTTACCAGATGGTGGGCAATGCCTTGGATGTGATAGGCAAGACGGATGATGCAGTGAAAATGTATGACAAGGGACTTGAAAAGTTCCCTGAATCAGGTATCCTGCGTCTTGAAAAGGGGAACATCCACTATATGCACAAGCGGTATAATGAAGCGCTGACCGAATACACCCGGGGCATCGAAGCCGAACCCTCTTTTCCGTCCAACTACTATCGGGCGGCACTTCTTTATGCAGGCAGTACCGAACCGCTGTGGGCCATCATGTATGCCGAGGTAGTGCGAAACCTCATCCCCCAATCCGAACGTGCCGTTGAGATGAGCGAACTCATGAGTGGACTGTACCGCGAGAACATCAAGTGGAGCAGTGACACATCGGTCAATGTGACCCTGACACAAAACCATACCGTGACAATGGATAAAGACACCAGCAATATCGTCGTGCCTTTTGATCTGGCTTATGAACTTGCAGTGACAGCCAATGTGCCGCAAATCGGCAAATTTGACCGGATGAGCATTCGGCAAATGGCTGATCTCAGGCGCTATGCCATCGAATTTCTCGATTCGATCATGCCTGGTTACTACGACGTATCACTCATTGATTTCCACAGGAGGCTCATCAAGTCGGACAACTGGCTGGCCTACAACATGTGGCTGCTGCACGAAGGCAATGAAGATGAATTCAGCGAATGGTATGAAACCGATGAGGGCAGAGGGCAGATGGAACGGTTCATTAACTGGTGCAATGCCAATCGATTTGTGCCAACATCGGATGCCCCGACTGTGGCAACCCGCACTTACAAGAAAAACAAGCTGAGCATTCCTCCCATCGACGAGGTTGAGACCGCCGACGGCTGCAAACGCCACAACGACGATGCCCTGAGAATAGCCAAATGGATAATCCACGATAATGAGGACGGAATTGGATATACAACCAAAACTGCTTTCCAATTTCTATTTATGTGGATGACCAATACACCTGATTTCAAGTTTGATGTCATCGGCAGTGACTTGCTTAATGAAGGTGGTGCTGAATTGACGATGGTTTATCTGGCCGCCATGATAGAGCATGGCATGGAGTTTAATGTCAATCAGACCGATGAGGCGATGTACTGCACGGTAATGCTACAGGTAGTGGACTACTATAAGCGCCACAAGGACCGCATCGGCAGCAACGAGGTGCTGGAGAAATATGCATCCATGAGCGGCAGCAACCTGCGTGAGTCCTTCGCCAATCTATACAAGAACCGAGGCCAGTAGCGCTTAAGGTCTATACGACAAGGGACAAACCCAATGTTACAATAAAACCACAATATCAGTAAACATGATGAGAACACAATCCCAATATGTCATCTCCCAACCGCTCAGATGCTGGTTGCTGTCGCTGGTCTTGCTGTCAGGCTGTTGCTTGGCCTCGTTGGCCCAAGACATGGTAACCGATTATCTCCATGTTGGAAAAACGCTCAAGTTTCAAGGCAAGAAGTTTGAGCTCAAGTGGTGTCAACATCCCATTGAGGCTTATTATCTTCAGGAATGGCTGCCCAAAGGGGAGACGTTTGACAATTATGAGCAGATGTTGACGGTCTCGCTGGCCTTCACTGAGGTATTAACAGTTCGTGATGCTGTTGAAGCCAAGGTCCAGGAACTTGAAGAGCGCAAAAAGTCAGACAAATGCTGCAATTATCTCGTCTATGAGAGAGATGGAGAGTATGTCCTTGATTTCTTGGTAAGCGATGGGGCGGACGGCAAGCTGAATTGTGTAGAGGTTGACATCCATCACTACAAACCGGTAACCATCAATGGCAAGAAAGCAGTACAGCTCAATTTCTATTCGCGCAGGGCGTATGGTAACGACATCATCCCCTTCATGGAATCCCTCAAGGATAAAAAAGATGACTGGATCACCGAACTGACACAGATGAAGATCGTCTGCAAAATGAAATAGCATCACAATTATGCAAGAAGTAAACAAAACTGCGATATGAAACGGTTACTATTGTTTATCATCTTGACTGCGGGCATTACAGGCCATCTTGCCGCCCAAGCCTCTTGGTATGAGCGATACCGCGAATGCATCAATGACAGCAGCCTTGAATACACCAGGCAGGTCATTGAGCAATGGGAGCAGGCAGAGCCTGAATCTGCTGATGTATATGCTGCTTGGTTCAACTATTATTACAAGATGAGCCGGGATGAGGTCATGCAGATGACGCCCATTCCTCCAGAAGATGGCAGGCAAGCTTTGGAATTTGAAGACAGCACGGGTGCACCAATATACATGTATGAGGTACAGGTGTTTGACGATTCACTTTTAGCAATTGCCCATGAGAAAATAGACAGGGCTATCAGCCTCTATCCTGATAGGTTGGATCTTCCATTCGGTAAACTCGCCGTACTCTTCAGACTGGAGGATTACGACAGTGCCATGCCTGTGCTCCATCAGGTGATAGAGCGTTCCCACCTCAACTGCAACCGTTGGACTTGGACTCTTAACACTCCAGTAGGTGAGGATGGCGAAACGATGTTCAAGTCGAGCATGCAAGATTATTTCAGCAGGCTATTTGACGCAGAACTTGACGATAAGGCGATGCAACTAGTGGAATGGCTGTTGCAATACTATCCCGATGAAGTCATGTTTCGTAGCGATAAGGCATCACTACTCGCCTTAACAGGCAACAATGACCAGGCATTACCCCTGTTCCTCTCTATCCACAAGGACTACCCCGATGACAACATCGTGACCTCAAACATCGCCTATATCTTTAAGACGATGGGAGATAAAGAGAATGCACTGAAGTACTATCGCCTATTGTCCGAATGCGGTGATGAAGAAATGGAAAAACTTGCCCGAGGAGCCATCAGTGAATTAACCGAATAATGACAAAGAACGAAAAAAGCATACTGCGATTTGGGCTATATTTCATGGTGTTAGGCATCCTTTGTTCTTGCTTGATTCCGATTTATTTATCCAATCCATTTGAAGATAGTGGCTTTGATCTTGCGGTGCCTTTTTTCGTGATCCTGATTTGTGCGCCGAGGCTATTTTATGACAAGATCTGGGCAAGCCTATTGCTCATGACTTGTGCCATTTTGACAACATTATGGCTGTTGTATTTCACAGGTGTTGCTGTCTTACAGACTATTGCCAATTTAGATGTCTTCGACGGATTCATTTTCAGTTTCTTGATTATTGTCACAGTAATAGCGTCGTTAAGCTGTTACTTGTGCTACCGCCTCTTCAAGTTACTTTTTAAGACAAAACCATCATTATGAAGAAGTCAACAAAAAGAATATGTTTAATCATCTTGATTGCCGTTTTGGCTTTAATCGAGTGCTTGTTGTGCCATGGCATTGCCCTCGAGAGGAATTATCTAGTGGATCTCCCCTTGGATCACCCAGCTATAAAGGTGATTTACCGTGATGTGATGATTCTCGAGATTTTCATGTTCATCAATCTGGGCATTGCAGTAGTATCACTAATTCTACTTTGGAGAAAACCAAGGAAGAATGTCGTTTAATCGACCAGCAAAACTCGGAATGCGAGGAACAATTAGAATGCTTAATCTATCTGAACTGATGAAGATAAATAATTGTTGAAGAATTAATTAAAAACAATATGGAACTGAGTATAGCTATAGCAATTATTGTGATGGTCGTTTTCGTTTACTTATACCAGAAAAAGAAACGAAAAGAGCAACAGATGGGTAATGAATTGGAGAATCTTATCGATGCTGGCGACTGGCAAGGAGTGTGCCGCATATTGATGAAGCAACTGATCTTATGGGGTGCCGCTTTGCTGGTAATCATTCTAGTCTTGGGATGGTCCTTTTTCTATGACGACAAGTTTCGTTATTCGTCACTTGTGGTATTGGCTTTCGTAGCTTGGCGATTTATATCGTTGGTAAGGCTTTACTATTTATCAAGGCAGAATGCAAAAGTGTTGCAAATAATCGATGAAAACACAGCATTCAATGAGGAACTAATAGCCAACGCGGAGGCTCTGCTGAAGAATTACAATACCTGTCGCATCAGCGCTGATGCCACACCACAATCCATCATGCAGACATGGTTAGATGCTTATGAAAGAGGTAAATTAGAGGGATTCCACCCTGTATTGTTGGAGATTGATGAGAATCTTATTGATAGTCTTGCTGAGGTTATTAACGATTTCGATAGTTTCGGACAGCGACAAAATATGCTTCTCAACGATTCTTTAATAGATGCAAAGGAATTCTTGCGGCTGGAATTAGAAGACCTGAAGGAAAGCTATGTATCTGATGGTGGTTTGGAAGAATGGGAAGAGAATGTTGTTGGACTTGATCTGCAATTTGAAGCGTTGCATGACTTCAACTTTAATTGTGAGAATATCTTGCTCGTTGAGGTTCCAGTCCAACAGCCATGGCAGATATTTGCCTATATTCCATTTGGTGGATGGAATGGTTGCCCCGAAGATGCAGAACACATGGCCGTTGCTAAATACTGGCATGAAAAGTATGATGCCGTAGTGGCTCACATATCGTCGTGCACCTTAGAATACTATGTGCCACAACCGGTTTCTGTCGATACAATGTCACTTGCTGAAGAACAGATGGGCTATTGCCCGGACATCCTTCAAAACGATATCAACTTGACAACACTCGCAAGAATGAACCAGGCATCCAATGTATGGAGTTTTTGGTGGGATTAAGTTTCTTCTTGCGTAAAAAGCGTCTTTGCAACATAAACAATAAGAATGATGGAGACAATTAAAACACTTTTAAAATGTTGTTTGACATTTATTGTAATGTTAATCGGGGCATACTGTGCAATATTTGCCTTTGATTCGTCTTCATGGTTAACCATTCTGAGCATATTGGTACCTGTCATCTTGTGTGTAGGTGCAATACTATATCTCATTTGGAAAAAGAACTGACCTTTAAAGGCAATGAACGCAGCTAAAGAAAAGAGCATTCGTCGAATTGGGACTTATTTCCTGGTGTTAGGAGTGATAAGTGCCCTTTATGGCATAGCATTTCACACGGGCATCGTCATACCGATATGTATTATTCTGATGTGTATTCCAAGGTTGATTTGTGATAAGAAGTGGGCTGTTGTTTCACTTATGATTTCTTCTATCTTGATGACAATAGCGCTATTTTATTTTTTAGACATCCCATTTCTGTTGTCTAATGAATATACGATGGATGTGAAACTGGACGAAATAATTATCGATGGCATTTTGATAGTCATAGCACTGCTGAACTGTTACCTGTGCTATCGCCTCTTCAAGTTACTTTTCAAGACTCAATAGATGGATATCATGTGGAAAATAGGGGAATGCTTGTTGCGCTGGGGAACACTGGCATATTGCTCCGTTTTTCCTGCCGTGTCTCGCTCCTATAACAGCAAAACATATCCGTGTCCCGTCGAGCAGAAATATCATGAAAACGGGCCATATCAAGTCACCGTTCATTCAATCGACGATATCCATGTGTTCGTTCCTGATACCATACACAACGCGCCGTTGCCGACAGTGGCCATGGTCAACGGTACGGGCTTGAAAGCTCTGCATTACCGCCCAGTGTTTGAACATTTGGCTTCATGGGGATTTGTTGTCATTGGCAATGATGACAGCAATGCGTGGAATGGTCGATCTGCTTTAGTCTCGCTTGATAAAGCAATTTTTCAAAACTCGATAGTGAGCAGTCCTCTGTATCAACGCATTGACCTAGACCGAATTGGTGTGGTCGGTCATTCCCAGGGTGCCATGGGCGCTATCAATGCAGCAACTGAAGATGACCGTTTCAAGGTGCTATATGCTGCAAGTTGCCCACAAAAAAGCCTTGCAAAGAAACTGGACTGGAGCTACTCCATGAAGACGATCTCTATCCCAACGATGCTGGTAGCTGGAACTGAGTGGATCGACCGCCACATTTCACCACTTGACTCTTTACTCCTCTTAGCTGAAGAACTTCCAAACACAACCCCGATGTTGTTGGGACGCCTGAAGGGTGTTGAACATCGTTATGTCCTTCACGAGGGGGATGCTTATATGACCGCATGGCTTCGTCATTTCCTGGCAAATGACGCCGATGCTGCAGCTGCATTGGCTAGTGACAACCCAGAAATTCTCAACAATCCTCGCTGGCAGAATGTAAACATTCATATATGAACAACAAGTTTAAAATAGTGGTGTTGGCGATAACGGCCTTAGTGGCGATTGTCACCTATATCAATCCCGTGTTTCCACGAGAGCAATTCCTGCAACAGGCTGGCACTGTTCTATTGGTCGCACTTCTGCTATACGATTTGCGTAAACGTTGGTTCAGTAACCTGGCATTTCTTGGCATTGCATTATTCTTGATGTTGCATTTGGTGGGCGCCAGGTACATCTACTCCTATGTGCCTTATCAAGATTGGCTGCAATGCTTGGGCGATTGGGAATGCTTGCACACGTCTCGTAACCACTATGATCGTCTGGTTCACCTGCTGTTTGGTGTATTTCTATTTCCCGCATTAGTAGAATTCTCTCGTCTCCGAGTTACCTCGCGTCAAGTGATGGCAGTGCTAGTGGCATGGTTGTTGGTACAGGCCGGAAGTCTGATATACGAGCTATTTGAATGGGGACTCACGCTGGTGCTTTCACCCGAGGATGCCGAAGGTTACAACGGACAGCAGGGTGACCTTTGGGATGCCCACAAAGACATGGCGCTTGCCATGTTAGGTTCAACCGTCGCCGCAGGTTATTACATCGTTCGCAGTAGCCTCAAGCGAGGCAAACTATTTGCAGAATGAGTAAAACTATCTAACTTTGCCGTAATTAAAAAAACGAACTACAATATGAAACGATTTCTCATATCATTATTATTGAATTTGTGCTTGGCCAGTGTTGCCATGACGGCATGGTCGCAGAACCTGATGTTAAGCCAAGAGGAATCCGAGGACGAAATTGCGGTAGTGGGTTACTTCTGCAAGAACGACACGATGACCTACAGGCAGACGCATAACAAATACAAAATTCAAGGGAACGATACGACGGTCAGCGAGTCCTATGTGGAAGAATTCATGATAGTGGTGACTGACTCGACCAGCGACGGTTACAAGATGAAGTACATTCCGCTGAGTTTCACCCTCCAAGATGCCGACACGGTTACCAGCCTGATGACTAATGCCATGAGCCAGTTGATGCAGTCGGTTGTGTGTGAGTTCACAACCGATGAGATGGGATTGCTCAAAAGCATCACCAACTGGCGCGAGATACGTGACCAACTCAAGAAGGGTGTAAAGGCCACATGTGACACGCTGTACGCGACCATCCCGGATATGGACAGCATCATGCCCCGAAAGTCGCTGGAAAACATCCTGTTGCTCCATTTCTCAACCGAGGAGGGCATCCGCAACTCATACGAGGAATTGGAGAACCTCTTCGGGCTGCACGGCTCCACGTTTGACCTCGGCGACAAGGAAGTAGATACCGAGGAACAAGGTTACCCCCAGCACATATCCGCCAGGATAGGCTACACCACCATCGAGGACGAGGAGGATGACTTCGACGGCGATTATGCCATCTCAACACTATCAACTACGACAATTCCTGTAGAGGACGTTATGGACCTTGGCTTCGGCGCGCTGTCAATGATCGTGAGCGACATGGCCAATGACAGCCTGGAAGCGGTGCGTGACCAGATTGTTGATTCGCTAAAAATCGCGAAGCCCAATGGCGCTGAAGTCATTGTCAAAGAGTATTACGGGTTTTTCTTGAACGGATGGCCCAAAGAATACTATTTCGAGAAAGCGTTTGATCTGGGATTCGGCCAGAACATCGAGACCCGCTATATCGAGTGGATTTCCCGAAATTGGCACATCTACGTCCGCGACGATGAATCAACTGAAAACAAAGACATCTAAATACACCACGATACATTATGAAGCAATTATTATCACTCATTCTGTTGTTGCCGATGTTGTGTGTGGCTCAACCCGATTGGATAGCAGACAGCAAGTTGCCCAGTCGAGACGAACTGGCAACCATCAATGACAGCATCTTGCAAGAAGGTCTGCGACTTTACACCTACGAGAAATTATCATGGATGGCATCTGACCTGCTTGCTGAGCATGCTACAGTAGATTTGTCGAGTATACGTGGTTCGGCAGTGCAACTGGATGACAACGGTAAACTCACCCATTTTTATTGCCGACAAGATAGTGTGGTGTTCAGTTGCACTATTGACCTTAATGATTTTACTCTGTCATGGGATAATACTGTGCGACCTATGACCGAAGATGACCGAGATGCCGTTCACTTTAGATCCGAAATGATTAACCGCATCATAGAAACCTATGGAGACAGCATCTACACCATTCAAGATGGGTCGATAAACATTGACTTGATTTGGCTTGGCACAGATAACCTCAGAGCGTATCTGCTGCAGGGGACGACCCTCAATGGGGTGATACCATTCGGGAACGATTATTATGTGGATATTGACCGCGATGGCAACTTGATAGAATTCCATCGTTTCCATCATTCTTACATACCTATTGACATTAGACAGGCCGGCGAAAATACGCAGGTCTTGGAAGTGATACACTCACACACTGTAGACAATCCGTTCTTCACGCCCACTGATATTTGTACTGCATTGCTCTATGCGCACGACCTCTATGGAATGAAATCGGTTTGTATTTTATCCACCGTTTTTGTTCCGTCTGCTATCATGACATTCAATATGGACGATATGTCCATCACTGTTAATGAATGGGAACCCCATTAAGAGAAGAGCAGTGTATATTCTCAGCGATCAATACAGACCATAATACTTTTACATGTTAGAGTTTTGCCTCGGAAACGCAGATGCATTCCGGGGATTTTTCATCGGTAAGGAGGGAAACGCCCGTGGTGGGCGATCTCTCCTTGTTTCGTTTTTGATTTTGCCTCTCTACATGTCGGGAGAGGAATTGACATGGGAAGCCGCCATGGTGATTTTCTGATGTGACATTGCCCCCGTCGTCGCTGGCTGTATAACTTTTTCCGGCGCAAAGTTAGCGGGCATCGTGATACTGCAAGGCCACGCACAGTTGCCTCGAAATAATCCACAAAATTTTAATAAAATCGGCTGCGCCTTGGCAGAAACCAAACGAGTTTGGTTCTGCTCTCGCCTTGCGCGCTTTTTGACGCTGCGCATAAAATTTGGCCAGTCCTTCCAGGATGGATTTTTTCGGTCAAGCCTTGCAGGCGTATCACTAGCAGCCCTTACTTGTGTAGCACCGTAAAAAGGTTATACGCGACAACAGAGACAATGATTATTAACATCTAAAAATCAATTAATTATGACAGCTTCTTATAACATATCATTCCTGGGTTCTCCCGAACAAGCTGAGAGCCAAAAAGGTAAAAAAGGTTACCGCTCATCCAGGTACAATAATTACATGGTTGAGGTGGTGGACTTCGACAATGAGAGCCACACCTTCGAGGTGGATGCCCGCAGCGAGAGCGAGGCGAGCGAGTTGGCCGCAGACATGGCGATGTCGGCAGGCGTGCAGGTGAGTTACTGCAATGTTTACCTGTATGTAGATAGTTTTTAATTCCTTATATATTCATTTTCAAAATTTTACGATTATGGCAAATCTGATTTTAGCAAGCAAGCGCGAGGTAAAGAGTGGTGCAATGATGTGGCATGTGTACCGCAGTGAGGACAATGTGAAAAGTGGCGAGTTC